>CAVYBJ010000022.1:0-256350 GCA_963766685.1 uncultured Chloroflexia bacterium | reverse complement strand
CTGACCCGTGACGACGGCCTGCGCGTCTGGGTGCAGGTCCCCCGCGACGAGGCAGAACGGTTGGCGCTGGAGCAGGGCCAGACGATCTCCGTCCGCTCGCGCCACGAGCAGGTCTTCGCGGCCGCCTGAGCCAGCCCCCGATCCGCTCCCGCCGGATCCTAGTGGGCGCCCCAGATGAGGGTCGGCAGGGCCAGGCTGATGGAGAGCAGCGTGATGAAGATGGTGGCTGTCTCGCGGCCCAGCCGGGAGACCATGAAGGATCCCGGGGATGAGCGTGATGACGGAGCCGAAGAAGAGGACGACGAGCAAGAACCAGTCAGGCTCGACGCCCTCGAAGGCCGTGGCCGTGATGAGGTAGCCGACCACGGCGGCGGCAGCCATGAAGACGCGACCCAGGAGCGATGAGCCGATGGCCGCCTTGGGCTCGATGCGCAGCAGGATCAGCAGCTTCACCCCGATGGGCCCCCAGCCGGCCCCGGAGATGCCGGAGCTGAAGCCGGCCACGCCGCCCACGCCCGCGATGCGCGCCCTGGGGACATCATTGATGGGCCGCACATCCCCGAGACCGCCCCACTTCAGTGTGGCCAGGACGATGACGCCGACGAACACGATCATGGCGGCCACCAGACGGGCGATGACGTCCGATGGCAGGGCCACCGCGAAGAAGGGCCCCACGAAGGCACCGGCCATGCCACCCAGGATGAGCGGCGTGGCGATGGCCCGGTTGACGTTGCCGAGCCGATGGTGGGCGCCCACGCCCGAGCGGGATGACGAGCAGCTGCAGGAAGAGCGAGGCGGCTGCCGCGAACCGAGCGTCGACCCCCAGCAGGAGCAATCCAGGGACCAGCACGCCGCCGTAGACGCCGATGGAGGTGGCCGCCAGGCCGGCGCCCATGGCCACCAGGCTGGCCAGGAAGATGAGCGTGCGCTCGTCGGCAGGGGCGGCCACGAGGGTAGCCACGATGACGACGATGCCGATGACCGGCAGGACCACGTTGGCCAGGAAGCGCCGCAGGGTCATGCCCGCGATGCGCCGCCGCCGGGGCTGCCGCGGACCCTTGCCAGGTCCGCTCTTGCCGGTGCCAGCCCTTGGCCCTGGCCTGCCTGCCTGGCGCACCCTCCGTGGAGGCGCCGCTCCCGGCCACGTCGTCCGGTGCCAGTGGTTGCGCGATCCGTTCATGCGCCCCCGCGGCCCAGAGCGTGCGACAGCGGCGGAGGCGGCTGGCTGGGTATACTCCGCCTTACCTGACGTTCCCGATAATGTCTATCATTTCGGTCGGGAAAGCCTAGCATAGGCTTGCCGGGCCGCACCGCTCCTGCATTCGTCGTCGCAGTGAGGTGCCGGCCGTCCGGATCGCCGGCAGTCATCGGATCCCTAGCAGAGGTCGGATCTCCCTGATGATCGAAACGAGACCGCTGACGGAGCGCACCAGGCGTCGCCGCATCAGCCACCTGGACGCCCTGGAGGCGGAGTCCATCTTCATCATGCGCGAGGTGGCCGCGGAGTTCGAGCGACCCGTGCTCCTCTTCTCCGGCGGCAAGGACTCCATCGTGCTGCTGCGCCTGGCGGAGAAGGCCTTCCGGCCGGCCAAGTTCCCCTTCCCCATCATGCACATCGACACGGGCCACAACTTCCCCGAGGTGCTGGAGTTCCGCGACCGCCGCGTGGCGGAGCTGGGCGAGCGCCTCATCGTGGCCTCCGTGCAGGAGTCCATCGACAAGGGCCGCGTGCGCGAGGAGCCCGGCAACCCGTCGCGCAACCGGCTCCAGACCACGACGCTGCTGGACGCCATCACCGAGCACAACTTCGACTCGGTCTTCGGCGGTGCCCGCCGCGACGAGGAGAAGGCCCGCGCCAAGGAGCGCGTCTTCTCGCTGCGCGACGAGTTCGGCCAGTGGGAGCCCCGTTCGCAGCGCCCCGAGCTGTGGGCGCTCTACAACGGCCGCATCCGGCGCGGTCAGCACATGCGCATCTTCCCCATCTCCAACTGGACGGAGATGGACGTCTGGCAGTACATCGCCCGGGAGGGCGTCGAGGTGCCGTCCATCTACTACGCCCACGAGCGTGACGTCTTCCGGCGTGACGGCATGTGGCTGGCCACCGGCCCCTACCTGGCCCACGGCCCGGACGAGTCGGTCGAGCGCATGGTGGTGCGCTATCGCACGGTCGGTGACATGACCTGCACCGGCGCCGTGCGCTCGGACGCCGCGGACGTGGAGGCCATCATCGCGGAGGTCGCAGCTGCCCGCATCACCGAGCGCGGCGCCACGCGCGCGGACGACTCCTTCAGCGAGACGGCCATGGAGGACCGCAAGAAAGAGGGCTACTTCTAGATGGATCTGTTGCGTTTCTCCACGGCCGGCTCGGTCGACGACGGCAAGTCGACGCTCATCGGGCGGCTGCTCTACGACTCGAAGGGCATCTTCGAGGACCAGCTGGCGGCCATCGAGCGCACCAGCCAGCGTCGCGGCAACCACCAGGTCGACCTGGCCCTCCTGACCGACGGCCTGCGTGCCGAGCGCGAGCAGGGCATCACCATCGACGTGGCCTACCGCTACTTCGCCACGCCCAAGCGCAAGTTCATCATCGCGGACACCCCGGGCCACGTGCAGTACACGCGCAACATGGTCACCGGCGCCTCCACCGCGGACCTCGCCATCGTGCTCATCGACGCCCGCCTCGGCGTCCTCGAGCAGTCCTACCGCCACGCCTTCATCGCGGCCCTGCTGGGCATCCCGCACATCGTGGTGGCCGTCAACAAGATGGACCTGGTCGGCTACGACGAGGCCGTCTACGAGGACATCTGCGAGCGGTTCGCCGACTGGGCCGCCAAGCTGGACGTCCACGACATCCAGTTCATCCCCATCAGCGCCCTCCATGGTGACAACGTCGTGCAGCGCTCACTGGCCATGCCCTGGTACCAGGGGCCCTCGCTGCTCTACCACCTGGAGCACGTCTACATCGGCTCGGACGTCAACCTCATCGACGTGCGCTTCCCGGTGCAGTGGGTCGTCCGCCCGCAGTCGACCGAGCACCACGACTTCCGCGGTTACGCCGGCCAGATCGCCTCGGGCACCTTCCGCAAGGGCGACGAGGTCATCGTGCTGCCCTCCGGCAAGCGCTCCCGCGTCAAGTCCATCTCCACCTTCGACGGGGAGCTGGAGGTGGCCTCGCCGCCGCTCTCGATCATCATGCAGCTCGAGGACGACCTGGACGTCTCGCGGGGCGACGTCATCTGCCGGCCGCACAACCAGCCGGAGGTCTCCAGCGACTTCGAGGCCATGGTCTGCTGGATGACCGACGAGCCGCTGCGCCCCGGGTGCCCGCTACGCCATCAAGCACACCACGCGCACCGGCCGGGCCATCATCGAGGACATGCGGTACCGCATGGACGTCAACACGCTGCAGCGTGATCAGATCGGCCTCCGAGCTGGGGCTCAACGAGATCGGGCGCGTGCGCCTCCGCACCAGCACGCCGCTGCTGCTCGATGAGTACCGCCTCAGCCGTGCCACGGGCGGCTTCGTCCTCATCGACGAGACGACCCAGGACACCGTCGGTGCCGGCATGGTCGTGCGCACCGGTCCGGAGGCGGAGATCGACCTCGATGCCGAGGGGTCCGAGGCGGAGGGGCAAGCCGCCTGACCCAGGGCGCACCCGCCCTTCGCTCTCCAGGTTCCTGCCGCCGTCCGCAGCTCGCCTGACCGGCTGTCGGACGGCCGGCCGGGTCGGTCGGCCGTATCATCGGCCTCGTGACCGACGCCGGATCATCACCGAGCACTGGCTCCCTGGTCTGTCCCTTCGTGGCGCTGGCCGAGGACCGCGACCGGCGTGCTGACGCGCCTGACGAGGGCAACCGCTGTTACGCGGAGAAGGCGCCGCGCCGGCGCGACCTGGCCCACCAGGCCGAGTATTGCTACACGACGCAGTTCGCAGCCTGCTCGGTCTTCCTGGCGTGGGCGGCCCGCAGTGCCGCCGAGCCTGCCTTCGTCAGCCAGGCAGCCCAGCGTGCCTGGGGGTCGGGGCTATCCGAGCCCGACCCCGGCGTCGTCCGCGACATGGGCATGCCACGAGATGCTGCCGCAGATGCGGACTGGCCATGGGGCGCTGCTTCACTGCCGGGGAGCGGCACCCAGGGAGCGGCGGTCCCCAGCCTCCCGGGCTGGCTGGGCTGACACCGGAGAGCGGGCTCTTCGGTCTGCCGGATCCCGCGCAGACGGGCCCGGCGCGGCCTCCCTCCGAGCTGCTTGATTGGGTATCCGCCTCAGCCTGGGCGGAGGCACCCTGGGACCCGGACCTCGACGACGAGGATGAGGTGGAGGACGAGGCCGAGGACCATCTCGACCTGGCTGAGGACCTGCCCGTGCTGGCCGGCGAGGACGTCGAGGATGAGCCGGTCGAGGCACTCCAGGCGCCCAGGGTGCCGGCCGCACTGCCCATGCGTCGCCGGCGCCCGCCCAGCTCGCCCATCCGCACGCACGGCTCGGGGGAGTGGCTCTACGCCGATCCGCCTGCCCGGGAGTCCCTGGCCCGACGTGGCGGTGGCATCGGGTCGCCGATCCTGCTGGCGGTGCTCGGGCTGCTGCTGGTTTCGCTCGTCGTCTTCCTGCTGCCCACGCTCCTCGGCGGAGGCGGCGGTGACGGCCGCACCGCGGGCGCGGCGTCACCATCACCGGGCCTTCCCGCCCGGGTCCTGCCCACCCGTGCGCCGCTGCAGACACCGGACGCCAGTGCGTCACCGAGCCCGACGCCCGAACCGGAGATCCGAACCTACACGGTCAAGCCGGGTGACACGCTCTCCGGGATCGCCTCGAAGGTGAAGGTCAACATCCGCCTGCTGCAGTGCATCAACAAGCTTGTCAACCCGGACGTGCTGTCCCTGGGCCAGGAGCTGCTCGTGCCGCCGGACGGCTATGCCTGCCCGCCCGGCTGGCGGCGCCCGGACGGGTCGCCGGCGCCATCCCTCGAGCCGTAGGAGCCCGCCCGGACAGCGCCGGGACCGGGGTGAAGACGCCGGAGTGGAGGCGCCGGGGCGGATACCTCGTGGTGGTCAGGCGCTCAGCGTGACGAGAAGTTGATGCTGGTGATGCGGCCGGCCTCCACCCGGAAGACCGCGTCGATGTGCTGGGACGGCGCGCCCGGCCGCAGCACGAGCAGGTCGGCCTCGTAGGTGTTGCCCGTCTCGCGGACGTCCGCCGGCACCATCTTCAGGCCGGCATCCGCGCGCAGGAACCAGCCGCCCACCTGGGCCACGCCGCGCAGCGTGCGCGAGCTGTCGCGCACGTGGACGCGCATCTCCGCCCGCTCGTCCATGAGCTCCACGGCGCCCTGGCGGTCGCCGCCGTTGAGCTTCTCGAAGAAGACCTCCATCGTGTCGGTGGCACCCATGACCTCAGACTAGTGCACTTGGGCCCTGACTGCCGTGCGACGCCGGCCGCGCCCGTGGCGGCCGGATCGATCGGCTGACCGGGCTACTGCCCCGGCCTAGAAGCCGCCCCCGGCGCCGCCCCCGCCACCACCTGACCCGCCGCCGCTGAAGCCACCCGAGCCGCCGCCCCCTGACGACGCGGGCGGGCTGCCGATGGTGGACAGGGCGGCGGTCATGGACGTGAAGTCGGGCACGACGCCGCTGGAGAAGAGCCCTGCCGTCGGCGCCCGAGCGCCCGCGGCGCCGCCGATGCGCCCCCCCGACCGCTCGCCGATGCCGTACCAGAGAGGGAAGTAGGTGCGCGTCGGCGAGGCGGCACCGGTGCGCACGTCCTCCATGGAGCGCTCGAGGACCTCTTCGGCCTCCTCGTGCAGACCCAGTGCGTAGGCCCACACGACGGCCTGGTCGGGCGTGTCCACCCAGGGCAGGACGCCGCTGGCAACGACCTGGTCCATGGTGCGCGACTGCTCCAGCGTCTTCTGCAGCGTCCGTCGATAGGCAGCCAGCTGGGCGAAGGTGCGCGCTCCTTCCATCGTCCGCTGCGGCATGACCCGGGCGATGACGAACATGACCACGGCCCCCACGACGCCGGCCACCGAGACCAGCAGCAGGCCGTTGCTCGGCAGGTTGAAGCTCACGAAGATGCCCACGATGCCGGCGATGAGCACGACGGCGGCTCGGCGCGACCAGCGCTCGGTCGAATCGCTGGGCGGTTCGCGGAACCAGCCCCTGTCAGCCACGGTCTGCTCGAGTCGGTCGTCGAAGGCACCGACGCTCTTGGCGAAGTCCGGCACGTCCGTCGCCTCGATGGTCCGGATCGCGCCGCCGAGGCGCTTGAGTTCGTCGAGGGCGTACTTCTCCGCGTCACCGATGGGCTGGCGCCGATTGCGCGTGAGGCGCGGGTCGCGCTGGTCGGGGACCGTGATGTCGATGTCCATCTTGCGCGGGTCCTGCTCGGAGGCGCGGAAGGCGATCTCGCCGCGGGACGCCAGGTCCACGAGGGCCGTGGTCAGGGCGCGCCGCCTGGCCCGGCCGTCCATGATCACGGCCGCCGCAGCCGGCGTCAGCCCCGGCGGCGGTGCTGGCATGAGGATGGAGACACTGTCGAGGTAGACGGGGTCCCGCCCGTAGCGCAGCCAGCTCCAGCCTGACCAGGCCACCAGGCCGATGAGCAGCAGTGGCGCCACGATGAGCCCGGCCACCGCATCCACCTGGCGTGCCAGCTGCAGGGCCCCGGCGTGCTCCGCGGTGGCTGCTGCATCGATGCGCTCCATGGCCGCGGTGAGGGCCGAGTCGAAATCGCAGCGCCTGAGGGCCGGCAGCATCTGCTCCTCGAAGATGGCCTGCCGCTCGCTGTTGGTGAGGTAGGTCGCCCGGAAGCCCGGCGCTGCGTAGAGCTGGACCTGGCCGTGACAGAGGTCCTCGCGCAGGTTGAAGAAGATGGCCAGGCCGTCGTCGAAGCCCTCGCGTCCGACGCCCCACTGGTCGATGAGCGCGATGGCGTCCGCCTCCGTACGCCCAGGGTCATCAGCGCTCGGCTTGACCTGCGTGTAGACGACGACCTCGGCGCCGGTGCGCTCCTCGATCTGGGCGATGGTCCGACCGAGGCGCTCGATGACGGCCGGGCTGATGACCTCCGCGTAGTCGTAGACGGCAAGTCCGTTGATGGGGTCGGGGAAGGCCGGTCCGGCCTCCGGTGACAGACCGCTCGTTGGCCGCCGCCCCTCGCTCGTCGGGGGACGCCGAACGGTGGGCGTGGCTCCGGGGGCCGGCGTCTGGAGCGGTGCCGGCGTGGCGGCCGGGGCGGCGCTCAGTCGGGACTGCAACTCCAGTTGTCCCGTGAGCAGGGCGCTGATCCAGTCCTGGCTCTGCAGCCCGGGCTGCACCGCGGAGTTGACGGCCTCGTCGATGTCGCCCTCGTCAAGGGCTGCGTAGGCCGACCCGAGCGCCACCCCGCTGCGGGCCACGTCGCCATCGGCGTTGATGTTCCAGAGCATCACGGCGCCCGTGCCGGCGGTCCCGCCGACCTGCCACTCCTCGAGCAGTCGGGCGGCATCGTCGCGTGCGTCGCGTCGCGCTCCGACGCGGTCCTGCTGGCGGGTGTACACGACGATGTCCATGCCGGTGTCGGCGAGCAGCGCCTGCAGGTCGGCCTCCACTTGGGCCTCGTCCACGCCGTTGATGATCTTGGCCTCGTCCACGATGTGGACGCCCTCTCCACGGGTGGGGAAGGGCTCCTCCTCCACCTGGGCCACGGCCAGCGGGGCGAGGGTCAGCAGCAGGGTCGCGAGCACGGCCAGCAGCCCGGCCAGCCGCCGCGCGACCGAGTGTCGGCAGGCGCAACGAGCATGCCCATGACCGACATCATGAACCTGCCAGGCCGTTCGCGCCGTCGCCGGCAGTCCCGGGCACCACAGCGCCGGAGGCCCCGGGCAGCTCCGCGCGGACGCGCCGCACCAGCTCCGCCGACTGCTCGTAGCGCCCGAAGCTGGGCATGATGTAGGTGCCCTGGACGAACGGACGCATCTCGTGGAGCAGCGCCAGGGACGCCTCCAGGCCGACCTCCGCGCCCCGCTCTCCGGCCGCCGCCATGGCGGCGCGCACCTCGTCGGGGATGGTGATGCCGGGCACCTCGTGATGGAGGAATTCGGCGTGGCGCGAGGTGTGCAGCGGCAGGACGCCCAGCAGCACCGGCCGCGGCAGGCGGTCGCCCCAGCGAGCCGAGGCGCGCTCCATGAAGCGCTGCCATTGGGCCGCGGCGTAGATGGGCTGGGTCATGATGAGATGCGCGCCGGCATCGATCTTGCCGGCCAGGCGCTCGATCTCGCGATCGAGGTCCGCGGCGGTGGGGTCCAGGGCGCAGGCGATGGTGAACCCGGCGGGCGCTCCGATGGGCCGCCCGGCCTGGTCCTCGCCCCGGTTCAGGCGCCGCAGGATGCCGATGAGCCCCACCGAATCGATGTCCCAGATGCCCGTCCCGCCCGGGTAGTCCCCCACGCTCGGCGGGTCGCCCGTCAGGGCCAGGATGTCGCGGACGCCCAGGGCGTGGGCGCCCAGCAGCTCCGATTCGAGCGCCATGAGGTTCCGGTCACGGGTCGTGAAGTGGATGAGCGACTCGAGGCCCACGTCGCGCTGGATGGCGAAGCCCACGGCCATGGCGCCCATGCGCACCCGGGCCATGGCGCTGTCGCTGATGTTCACCAGGTCCGCGCCTGCGTCGCGGATGAGCTCGGCCGACTGCAGCGTGCGCTCGATGTTCACCGAGCGCGGCGGGTCGATCTCCACGCTGACGACGAAGCGCCCTTCCGCGATGGCGGTCGCGAGGCCGGTCGGGGGAGGCGCCGCGACCTCGACCCCGGACGACTCCCCGGCTGGCCGGGTGACCCGTGCCGACCCCGGGGCATCCGAGCCGTTCGCAGTCCCGACCCCGGAGGTACCGCCGTCGCGCTGTCGCCGACCCCGCCGGCGGCAGATGCGCCACTCCCCCGGCGGGCCAGCTCTCGATCGAGGGCCTGGCGCATGGCTGCCACGTGCTCGGGTGTCGTGCCGCAGCAGCCGCCCACGAGCTGTGCCCCGGCTGCCAGGAAGCGGGGCACCTCTTCCGCGAAGTAGGCGGGTGTGGCGGCCCACACGAACTGGTCGCCCACGCGGCCTGGCAGGCCGGCGTTGGGCATCACCAGCAGGGGCGTCCCGCCCGCGGCCTCCGCCATCTGCTCGAGCACCTCGATGCCGGCCGTCGGCCCCGAGCCGCAGTTGACGCCCAGGGCGTCCACGCCGGCTTCTCGAAGGGCGGCCGCGGCCTCTGCGGCCGAATGTCCGTCCGCCACGAGCAGCTCCTCGTCGAAGCTCAGCGAGGCCAGGATGGGCAGGTCGCAGGCACGCCGGGCGGCTTCGACGGCCGCCAGCAGGTGGCCCACGTCGCTGGCCGTCTCGATCATGACCAGGTCGATGCCGCCCTCCAGGAGGCCTTCGAGCTGTTCGAGCGGCGGAAGAGCCGGCGACCCGGTCGGAGAGGTGGCTGGGCCCGTGCAGGGGAGAGCTCACCGGGCCGATGGAGCCCGCCACCAGCACGTCGCGCCCGGAGACCTCGCGTGCCTCGCGCGCCAGCTGGGCGGCCCGCCGGTTGATGGCCGCGGTCCGCTCCGCGAGCCCGAGCGGGCCGAGGCGGACGCGATTGGCGCCGAAGGTGTCGGTCTCGATGATCTCGGCGCCGGCCGCGATGTACTCGCGATGCACGGCCGTGACCAGCTCGGGGCGACTCAGCACCAGCTCGTCGAGCGAGGCGCGCTGGGGCACGCCCCGACTGAAGAGCAGGGTGCCCATGGCGCCGTCCAGCAGCAAGGGACGCGCGGCGAGCCGCGCGGCGAAGGAGCGGCGCGCGTGCGAGGTCATCGAGGCGCTCATGCAGGGCCACAGGGTACCGCGCCCCGTCCCGGCATCGTAGGATGCCCATCACCAGCGACAGCCATGCCGCGCACGGTGAGCACGCCGCCCGCGCAGCCCATCGGAGGGGATCCGTGACCAAGACACTGCGCCCTGACGGCCTGCCCGAGCCGCGTCGATGCCTTCGAGTCGGCCGTCGTGGACCTGCTCGTCGACCTCTTCGCGGCCTACCCGACCTGGGGCACCGATGCCGGCTACCACGCCGTGGACGGCCGCTGGCCCGACCTTGCCGAGGCCGGCCGCCAGGCCCGACTGGCGATGCTGCGCGAGCACGCCGCCCGCCTCGGGTCCTTCGACGAGGCCGCCCTGTCCCTCGACCAGCGCGTCGACCGGCACATCCTGCTCGAGGAGATCGAGAAGGTCCTCTTCGGCGAGGAGGTCCTGCGCGGCGAGGCCTGGGACGCCCTGGAGCTCGTGACCCTCATGGGCAGCGGTCTCTTCGGCATCCTCTCGCGCGAGTACGCGCCGTGGGCGCAGCGCGGCACGGCGCTCCTCGCCCGCCTCCAGGGTCTGCCGGAGCTCCTCCGCCAGGCCCTGGCCGGCCTGACCGGCCTGCCCGGCCGCCCGGTGGCGCTGCTGCAGCTGGACACCGCGCTGTCGCAGCTGGAGGGCATCAGCGAGCTGGTGGAGGCAAGCCGTCGCGGAGGCGCGCACGCGGGCCGGCCAGGGCGAGGCCGCGGAGCTGGTCGGCCCCATGGAGGTCGCCGCGGCAGACGCGCACCGGGCGCTCGACGCCTTCCGCGCCGCGCTCGACGGCGAGGTCCGCGCCCGCGCCGAGGGTGAGGGACGCCTGGGCCCGGACCTCTTCGCCCGAAGCTGCGCCTCACGCTGGGCAGCGACCTGGCCCCGGACGAGCTGCGCCGCCGTGCCTGGGCCGACTACCACGCCGTCCGCGGCGAGATGCTGCGCCTGGCCCGCGAGACCTGGTCCGCACTGGTTCCCGGGCGAACCGCTCCCCGACGTGGCCGAGGGCGACGCCGATGGCGAGGCCGCCCTCGTGAAGCGTGTCCTCGACGCCATCGCCGCGGAGCACCAGTCGCCCGATGCGCCTCCTCGACTACTGCCAGGCGGAGGTCGATCGCATCGCCGCCTTCTGCCGCGAGCACGACGTCATCAGCCTGCCCGACGAGCCACTGACCATCACGTGGACGCCCGCCTTCCTGCGCGCCCACGCGCGGGCCTTCCTGGACAGCCCCGGTCCGCTCGACCGCGGTCAGCGCTCGCACTTCTGGATCACGCCGCCAGATGCGTCGTTGGGCCCGGAGGCCGTCGAGTCGTACCTGCGCGAGGAGAACGATCGCATGCTCCGGGACCTCAGCATCCACGAGGCCATCCCGGGCCACTACCTGCAGCTGGCGGCCTCCAACCGCTGCCCGTCGCTGGCGCGCACGGTCTTCACGAACGGCATGTTCGCGGAGGGCTGGGCCGTCTACGTCACGCAGGTGATGGTCGACCTGGGTTACGGGGCGGACGACCCCGGCTTCGCCCTGACCCACTGGAAGCTCTACCTGCGCGCGGTCGTCAACGCCATCCTGGATGTCGAGACCCACGCCGGCGCGATGACCGAAGCGGAGGCCCTGCGACCTCATGGTGCGCGGCGCCTGGCAGGAGCCCGATGAAGCCCGAGGCAAGTGGCTGCGGGCGCGCATCAGCTCCACGCAGCTCTCGACCTACTACGTGGGCTCGCTCGAGATGTGGGACCTGGAGGTCGAGGTGCGCCGCCGCGCAGCCGTGGCCGCCGGGGCGGGCGCGGACGCCGTGCCGCCCCAGCGCGTGGCGGGCGGGCTCGGCGACACGCCCGGCTTCGACCGACGTGCCCACCTGGAGGCCGTCATCAGCCACGGCACCCCGCCCATCAAGTGGTGCCGCCGCATCCTGCTCGGCGAGGTGGCGTGACGGACCTCGCAGCCGCCGCCCCCGACCTGGTCGGACCGACCTCGCATGAGCGAGCCGCGCCAGGGCTCGCCGGTCCGGCGCCCTGACACGGCACGCCCGCGCGAGGCGCCCGTGCCCCAGGTGGAGCCGCCGTCGCCGGCTGAGCTGGCGGCCATCCAGCGGCACCTCGTCTCGCTGCCCGTGTGGGAGGGCGCGCGCGCCGAAGTGGACGACGAGCTCGGCGTGACGCTCGTGCGTGGGCCCGGCCACGGGCCGGACACCAGCTACGCGGCCATGCCCCGTTGGGGCGCGGAGGCCTGGCCGGACCGGCTGCGCCTGCTGGGCGAGCGGATGCGCGGCGCTGGCGCCTGGCCGTCGCTGCTCTGGTGCGAGGGCCTCGACCAGCCCGAGGGCCTCGACCGCCAGCTGGAGCAGCAGGGCTGGATCCGCGCGCTCGCCGAGACGGTGCTGTGGGTGGGGCGTGCCTCCGTCGTTCCCGCACCTCGACCCGGCGCTGCGCATCGAGGCCGTCCAGCCGCGCTCAGTGGCCACGCACGAGTCGCTCGAGCGCAGCATCTTCGGCATCGCCGCGAGCCACGCCGAACGCCGCCGCGACCGCCTCCTGGCGAACCTCGACGACGGCCGCCTGCGCGCCTGGATCGTCTGGCTGGGTGACGAGCCGGTGGCCGTGGCGCGGCTCTCGCAGGGCGACGGCGTGGCCGCCATCCAGGGGGTCGGCGTGGTGCCCGGCCGCCGCGGCCAGGGCTTCGGCACGCTCGTCACGACGGTCGCCACGCGCGCCGGCCTGGCGCTCGGCAACCGCCTCGTGTGGCTCTCGGTCCAGGAGGAGAACGAGGCCGCTCGGCGCGTCTACTCGCGGCTCGGCTTCGAGCGCGCCTTCGCCTGGTCCCGCTACCTCGTCACGGAGGACCCGCGACCTCGCGCCTGACGCGCGCTCGCGCGCGACGGGGCTCCTGCCGACTGCCTCAGCCGCCGCTGACGCTGCCTGCCGAAGGCCGCGGAGGCGGCCGCGGGCAGGTACATCTGCTCGACGTACTCGACGAGCATCCGCGAGGTCGAGAACTGCCAGAGAGCGCTGCCGATGGCGCGCCGCATGCGCGCCAGCCAGCCGGCCGGCAGGCCGTGCTCATCGCGGGCGTACCAGAGCGGCACGATCTCCTCCTCCAGGAGTCGGTAGAGGCTCTGGGCGTCGGCCCAGTCCTGGGCGCCCTCGTCGGGGTTCCGGTCGCGGCTGCCGATGGCCCAGCCGTTGTCGTCGAGGTAGCCCTCGTCCCACCAGCCGTCCAGGATGGAGAGGTTGACGACGCCGTTCATGGCCGCCTTCATGCCGCTCGTGCCAGACGCCTCGAGTGGGCGCCGCGGGTTGTTGAGCCAGACGTCGGTGCCCTGCACGAGGTAGCGGCCCACGCGCATGTCGTAGTCCTCGAGGATGAAGACCCGGCCGCGGAAGGCCTCGGAACGGCTGCGCTCGAAGATGGTCTGGATGACCCCCTGCCCGGGCCGGTCGGCCGGGTGGGCCTTGCCGGCGAAGACGATCTGCACCGGCCGGGCCGGGTCGCTCAGCAGGCGGGTGAGGCGGTCCATGTCGCTGAAGAGGAGGGCGGCACGCTTGTAGGTGGCCATGCGGCGGGCGAAGCCGATGGTCAGCACGGCCGGGTCCAGGACCGACTCGATCTCCGCCAGGACGGTGGGCGCCTCGCCGTGCCGTGCCAGCTGGCGGCGCAGGCGCAGCCGCGCGAACTCCTGGAGGCGCTGCTTCTGCTCCAGGTGCGCTCCCCAGAGGCGGCCGTCGGGCACGTCGTCGAGGCGCTCCCAGAAGCGGTCGGCCTCGTACTCGTCCTCGAGGTGGTCCAGGTCGCCGCCGATCTCCGCGAAGACGCCGCGCAGCGGCTCACCGACCCAGGTCGGCGGGTGGACGCCGTTGGTGATGCCCAGGATGGGCTTGCTCGATGACGCCCGACCAGGTCTCGTTGGCGGTGTGCGCATGCAGCTGGCTGACGCCGTTGGAGCAGCACGTGTTGCGCAGCGAGAAGGCCGTCATGTCGAACTGGCCCACGTCACCGTCCACCGGCCGACCCCGCTCCAGGACGTCCTCGAGGTCCATGCCGGCACCCGTCAGCGACGGCGCCGCGAGGCGGCGCACGAGGTCGGCGGAGAACCGCTCGTTGCCGGCCGGGACCGGCGTGTGGATGGTGAAGACGGCCGAGCGGCGCACCTGCTCGAAGGCTGCCTCCTGGCTGGCGCCCGTGGCCATGAGCTCCCGGGCCTGCTCGACGAGCATGAAGGCCGAGTGCCCCTCGTTGAGGTGCCAGGCGGACGGTGCGATGCCCAGGGCGCGCAGGGCACGGACGCCGCCCACGCCCAGGACGAGCTCCTGGTGGAGCCGCATCTCGCGGCCGCGGACGTAGAGGATGTGGGTGATGGGCCGGTCGGCCTCGTCGTTCTCCGGGATGTCCGTGTCCAGGAGCAGCAGCGGCACCCGGCCCACCTCGGCCAGCCAGACGGCGGCGTGGACGATCCGGCCGGGCAGCTCGACGGGCACCAGCATCGGCTCGCCGACGCGGTCCACGACCCGCCGGAGCGGCAGTCGCTCCGCGTCCAGCTGCACGTAGTCGTGCTCCTGGTGGCCGTCCGCGTCGATGGTCTGGCGGAAGTAGCCGCGCCGGTAGAAGAGACCCACGCCGATGAGCGGCAGGGCCATGTCCGAGGCCGCGCTGAGGTGGTCGCCGGCCAGGACGCCCAGGCCGCCCGAGTAGATGGGCAGCGATTCGTGGAGGCCGTACTCGGCGCAGAAGTAGGCCACGGGGCCGGGCAGCTCGTCGCCGTGGTGCCGCGCGAACCAGTGCGTGCGTCCGTTGGCCATGTAGGCGTCGAACTGCTCGAGGATCGTGGTGTAGCGGGCCATGAAGTCGGTGTCGTCGAGGAGCTCGGACCAGGCCAGGGGTGCCTTCAGCACGCCCACCGTGCTGCGGTAGCCGACCCAGTGCTGCCGGTCGATGCGGGCGAAGAGCCCCCGGACCTCCGGGTGCCAGGTCCAGTAGAGGTTGTAGGCGAGGCGAGCCAGGCCGGAGAGCCGGGGCGGCAGGCGCAGGTCGGGATAGGGAAGCGTGGGGATGGCAGGAAGTGACGACATGACTGCCGAATGCTACACACCATCACTCGGCCACGCCGCTCCGGGTCGCCGACGACGGCCAGGCGGCTTTCCGGGCGACGTACCATTCGAGCCATGATGCGTATCGCCATGGTCGCCTCCGAGTGCGAGCCCTGGGCCAAGACCGGGGCCTGGCCGATGTGGTCGACGCGCTGTCGCGAGCCCTGGGCTCGCCCGCGCCGGCCGGCCTCGGACACCAGGTCGACGTCTACCTGCCCTGGTACCGCGGCCTCGTGCCGCCTCCCGGCCTGCGCCCCCTTGAGTTGCGCGTGCCGGTCGGCAGCCCGGGGCGTGACGGGCCGCGCTACGAGGCGGTGACGCTCTGGAGCGGCGAGGCCGACGGCTATCGCTTGCGCCTCGTCCAGCACGCCGCCTCCTACGACCGCGACGGCCTCTACATGGCGGCTGGCGCTGACTACCCTGACAACGCCGCGCGCTTCTCGCTGCTCGGCCGAGCCGTCCTGGAGGCCATCCGTGCCGAGGCGCGGCCGGTCGACGTCATCCACGGCCACGACTGGCAGGCCGGACCGGCGCTGCTCTCGCTGCGCCATCGCTACGACATCGATCCCCTGCTGGCGCGCTCGGTCACGATGCTGACCTGCCACAACCTCGCCTACCACGGCTGGACCCCGCGGGACCAGGCCTGGCAGCTGGACCTGCCGGCGAGCGTCGGCTACCCGGAGGGCGTGGACCTCCTGCGTGAGGCCATCTACGCCGCCGACATCGTCAACACCGTGAGCCCCACCTACGCCCGGGAGTCCCTGACCCCCGCAGCGGGCGGCGGCCTCCACGAGGCGCTCCGCGATCGGGGCGACCGCTATCTCGGCATCATCAACGGCATCGACACGCAGCTCTGGGACCCGGCCACGGACCCGGTCATCGCCGCCACGTACGACGCGGCCGACCTGTCCGGCAAGGCCCAGGTGAAGGCGGAGCTGGTCATCCGCCACGGGCTCGACGCCGACGGCCCGCTGCTGGGCGTCGTGGGGCGGCTGGACCCGCAGAAGGGCTTCGACCTCGTGGCCGCCGCGGCGCCGGCGCTCATCGAGATGGGCGCCCGACTCATCGTGCTGGGCACGGGCAACCGGGAGATCGTCGCCGGGCTGGTGGCGCTCTCGCTGGCGCGACCGGACCGCGTGGTGGTCCTCGACCGCTTCGACGCTGACGAGGCGCGCCGCATCTACGCCGGCTCGGACCTCTTCCTGATGCCCTCGCGCTTCGAGCCCTGCGGGCAGGGCCAGCTCATCGCCATGCGCTACGGGACACCGCCCGTGGTGCGCCGCGTCGGCGGCCTGGCGGACACGGTCGTCGACGCCGACGACGACCCGCGCGCCGGGACGGGCTTCGTCTTTGGTCCGGCGGACCCCGGCGCGCTCGTGGAGGCCGTTCGCCGGGCCGTGGCCGCATACGGCGACGAGCCGCGCTTCCGGCGCATCCAGGCGCAGGGCATGGCCCGTGACGATTCCTGGTCCGTGCCGGCACGCCAGTACGAGATGGCCTACCAGCGCGCCATCGCCGGCTGACGGGTCAGCCGCCCGCGGGAGAAGCGACGTGTGGCCAGCCACCCGACGCCGGTGGCGGGCACCGCCCGTACCGCTGGGCGGTCAGTCGAGGAAGAGGATGGCGTCGACCGCGACCTGGCCGCTGGCGCGCTGGATCTTGATGGAATGCGGGCCGTCGGCCAGTCGGCGACTGAACACGACCCGGCGCTGCTGGTTGGCGGCGCCAGCCAGGCTCACCGCCTGCCAGGGTTCCTCATCCAGTCGCACGCGGATGGTGCCGCGCGTCGGACCGACGGGCGCCACGATGGCCACGGTCTCACCGCGGAACTCGCTGATGAGGCCCTTGGGCGTCGCCCCGGGCACCAGCAGCGAGCCGCCGAAGGCTGCCGGGGATGGCTTGGTGAGCCATCCCGTGCTCGCGAATCGCCAGGCTGACGAGCCGGAGTCCTGGACCGTCAGGCCGACCGCGAGGGGCTTGCTGACCGAGCTGTTGCCCAGGCTGTCCGTGGCGCGCACCCGGAAGCGGTCCCGGCGGCCGGGCGTCATCGTGACCGTGGCGCTCCCGTTTCCGCCGGCCACGTTGCGCCACCGCCCGCTGCCGACCTGCCGCTGCAGGCCAGCTGTCCGGATGGCGCTCAGCCGGTCTGCCGCGGTCCACTTGAAGACGGCCTGCGCGGCTCCGCTGGCGGCCATGCCGACGCCGTCGTCCCGGACGCGCGGCGAGAGGTCGCGGATCTTCGGTCCGGTGCGATCCACGACCAGCTCCACTGGTCGGCTCGCGACGAGGCCCTCAGCGCTCGCAGCGTCCACGCTGAGCTGCCGCCGGCCGTCACGGGCGCTGCTCTCGATGCGCAGGTCGAGCCGGGCGTCCAGGCCGTCCAGGCCGGCCAGGCTGGCGCCGGGCTGGTCGAACGTGGCACGGCCGACCTTCCGCGGCAGGCCCGCCAGGCTGAGCTGCGTCAGGCCGCCGTAGCCGCCGCCGCGCTGCAGATCGACGCGCGCCTGCCGCCTGGCGCCGTCCTCCCCGACCGTGAAGCTGTCTGTCGAGAGCCAGACGCGCAGTGCCGGGGGACCCACGAGGGCGTCGACGTCGAGCAGCCGGTGCGGGTCGTCCGGGTCGGCCACGCCAGACCAGACCGGGTCCGACGCGATCTCCCAATCCATGCGTCCCGCGGCACGGACGAGGTCCCGCATCTGGGCGGGTGGCGTGCCCGGGTGGCCGGCCAGGTAGCGCGCCACGGCGCCCGTCACGTGCGGGGCGGCCATGGAGGTCCCGGTCATTCGCTTCGTGGCATCACCCGCTGTCCGACCGACGCAGCGACACGACACAGGTGCCTGGCGCCAGGATGTCCACGTCCGCGCCGTAGTTGCTGTAGGGGGCGTAGGAATCGTCACCCTCGCCCGAGCAGCCATCCGCGGCCTCAGCCCAGCCGGCGCCGTCGTAGTCGGTGATGGCGCCCACGGTGATGACCTGGTCGTAGCCGGCCGGTACGACCGAGCTGGCATCCGTGGCGCCAGTTGCCGGCCGCTGCCACCACCGTGATGCCGGCCGCGTTGGCCGCACACACGGCTACGTGGATGGGGTCCGGGTCGCCGGGCAGGCACTCCTCCATGTAGGAGAAGCGAGAGCCCTCGATGCTCATGTTGACGACCTCGATGGGCTGCGAGCCGGGCGGTGCCGCACCGGGGACGCGCGTGGAGGTCACCCAGTCCAGGCCGCAGAGCACCGTGGACTCATCGCCCCAGCCGCTCTGGTCGAAGACGCGCACCGCCCACAGGCGGGCGCCGGGAGCGACTCCCACGACGCCCACGCCGTTGCCGTCACGGGCGCCGATGGTGCCGGCCACGTGGGTGCCGTGCCCGACCTCGTAGAGGTCCTGCCACTGGTCCGCCGGCAGCCCGTCCGCCGCGCAGTTGACGCCGCCGGCCACGTTCAGCTCGTTGCCGCCGACCGGCCCGATGCCCGTGTCGATGATGGCGACGTCCACGTCGGTATCAGGACTGGGGCTGCTGACCGGGGCCGCCTTGACGCGCCGCACGCCGGGCGGCAGGGTCTCCACGGCCAGCCGGAAGCGCCGCGCCGGCCGCACGCTGGCGACCTGCGCGTCACGCGCCAGCGAGGCCGCCTCGCGGGCGGTCAGTCGGGCCGAGAAGCCGGAGATGGCCGTCGTGTAGCGGTGGCGCGCCTTGACATCGTGCTCTCGGACCAGGCGGTTGGTGACGGACCGGGTGACGGCGACCCGCTGACGCATGCGCTCGCGCCCGGACCGGTTGCTGACCCGGATGGTCTCCCCCGCGTCCGCGGTGGCGAGCGTGACGATGTAGGTGCGGCCACGCTCCCTCGGGGCGGCGGCGACCGAGCCGGGCACCAGGACGGAGAGGACGACCGCACAGAGCAGGAGGCTGATCCAGGCTCGCGGGACCCGACCCAGGGACACGCTCTCTCCGACTACGCGCTTGAACGTCCTAGGGTAGCCGACCGACGTGAAAACACCACATTCGGACGGTGAAGTCCAGACAACTTCGCGGAACGCGGTCGAGGGGCCAGCAGCGCGACTTCCGAGCATCGCCGCTCTGCATGACCCCTCGAACGTGTCCGCATGCTGCGGGCTCCGGCAGGTCGCAAGTACCACCCGTTGGTCCATCGGTGGTGGTCCGACTGGCGGGTGCGCGACGCGAGCGTGGAGGCGGGCCGTCGAGCCATCTGCCCGCGTCTTGCCTGGACGGTGCATCCTTAGGCGCGGCAGGGTGCGGCGTCGGGGGACCTCGCCCCGTCGCACGAGTTCGTGGCCGTCGCAGGAGGTATGCCGCTCATGGGTCTGCTGGAGGGCAAGCGCGCCCTGGTCTTCGGCTTGGCCAACGACCACTCCATCGCCTGGGGCATCGCCCAGGCGCTCCATCGGGAGGGGGCCACGGTCGGCTTCTCATCCGTCGAGATGCTCATCGAGAAGCGGGTCCGGCCGCTGGCGGAGCAACTGGGGGCCACCTTCGTGGAGCCCTGCGACGTCCAGAGCGACGCGGACATCGAGCGGGTCTTCGCTCGCTGGCGTGATGCCTACGGGGGCCTGGACATCCTCATCCACGCCGTCGCCTTCGCCAACAAGGACGAGCTGGGGGGCGAGTTCATCCGCACGTCCCGGGAAGGCTTCCGGCTCGCCCACGACGTCTCCGCCTACTCGCTGGTGGCGCTGGCGCGCGAGGCGCGGCCGCTCATGACCGACGGCGGCGCCATCCTCACGCTCACCTACTACGGAGCGGAGAAGGCGGTCATCAACTACAACGTCATGGGCGTGGCCAAAGCCTCGCTGGAGGCCTGCGTGCGCTACCTGGCCGTGGACCTCGGCAAGGAGGGCATCCGCGTCAACGCCATCAGCGCCGGCCCCGTGCGCACGCTGGCCGCCTCCGGCGTCACCGGCTTCAAGAAGATGCACCGCCTCTTCAACGAGATCTCGCCGTTGCGCCGGCCGCTCTCCATCGATGACCTGGGCAACGCCGCGGTGTACCTCTGCAGCGACATGAGCCGCGGCACGACCGGCGAGATCCACTACGTGGACGGCGGCTACAACATCATCGGCGTGCCGGAGGTCGTGGACTGACCCGCCCGGGGCCATGAAAGGAACCCGGTGGCGAGGTCGGGAGGAGGGGTCCGACCTTGCCACCGGGCGATGATGCCGCGTCACCTGTGCCACCCCCGTCCGAGTGGGAGAGGGGCCGACTCGATCGGGGCCGTGCAGTGGAACGGTGCCGCTGTGGAGGGTTCTGACCCGAATCTCGCCGCCCAGCCGGCCGCGTCCCATCCCTCGGTCGTACGGCCACCCCGCGTACGGGCCTCCCATCGGAGATGCGGTCCGTTGCGCACGAGGGCGGTGCGTCGGCGCGCCGCACTCGATGTGCCCCACGGTGACCGCCTGCGTCAGCGCACCAGGACGCCGACTACCAGCCGCGAGTGCCGGGGCCACCCTTGAAGGGACCGCGGACCTCGGAGGTGATCCAGCCGCCGTAGAAGTCACCCTCCTGTGGCGCGACGCGCTCTCCGTCCACCCAGGCCTCATCGACGCGTCCGGCATAGAAGGACAGGTGGCCGCGGATGGCCTCATAGCCTGGCATGGGATCGAGGTAGGTCCAGGCGAGCTCGGTGTGAGGCGCACGGTCGCCAGCCCAGCGGTAGTAGCTGGCCGCACCCTTGAACTCGCACACCGTCCGTCGGGTCGCCAGGACCAGGAGATCCATGCGCACGTCCTCGGAAGGGATGTACCAGGACGGCGGATGACTCGTTTCCAGGACGCGGACCGCCCGGAACGAGTCGGCCAGCGTGATGCCTCGGTCCACGACGCGCACGTGGCGCCTCGAGGGTTCCACGCGAGGCGGTCGGGGGTAGTCCCACACGGACTCGATCCTGGCGACCTCCAGCTTCTTGGTCTCGTCCTGCATGGGGCGAACGGTAACGCGCCTTCGATACGGGAAGATGACGGCACCGCGGGGCATCCCGCCGCCACGGGACCCCGTCGGGGCCCCGATGCCGCGGACACAGGGAGACGACCATGAGCAGGCCACTGAAGGTGGGCATCCAGCTGCCCGAGGTCGAGTACGAGCCGCGCTGGTCCGACCTGGCCGCGATGGCCCGGCTGGCGGAGGAGGTCGGCCTTGATTCGATCTGGGTGGGCGACCACTACCTCTATCGAGATGCCGCCGGTTCGCGTGGGCCGTGGGAGGCGTGGACGCAGCTGGCAGCCCTGGCCGCGGTGACCTCGCGGGTGACGCTGGGGCCGCTCGTGGCCGCCACGGCCTTCCACCAGCCGGCCGTGCTGGCCAAGCTGGCTGCCACCGTGGACGAGATCAGCGGCGGTCGGCTCGTGCTGGGCCTGGGTGCGGGCTGGAACGACGTGGAGTTCGCGGCCTTCGGCTTCCCCCTGGAGCAGCGGGTCGCCCGCTTCGAGGAGGCCTTCACCATCGTCCGGACGCTGCTGCGCGAGGGCCGCATCGACTTCGCCGGCCGCTTCTACCAGGCGCGCGATTGCGAGCTGCTGCCGCGCGGCCCGCGGCCGGGGGGCCCGCCGCTGCTCATCGGCTCCAGCGGGCCGCGGATGCTGCGCATCACGATGCCGTGGGCGCAGGCCTGGAACGCCTGGTACCTGACGTATGGCAACACCGCGGCCGGCATCGCCGCGCAGCGCCAGCTGGTCGATGCCGCCTGCCGGGAGGTGGGCCGCGACCCGGTCGAGGTGGAGCGCACGGTGGCCGTCTTCCTGCGCCTGCCCGGAGCCCTGGGCGCGCGCGCCGATTGACCCCGCGGCGCCGCCCCTCGAGGGTTCGCCCGAGCAGCATGGCGGAGGCCCTGCGCGACCTGGCCGCGGAGGGCATCGGGCACGTGCAGCTGGTCATCGATCCCATCACGCCGGCCGGCGTGGCCGCCCTGGCCCCGCTGCTCGAGGCCCTCGACGCGGGTAGCCTGGCGTCAGGCCCCGAAGCGTGCCCGCAGTCGCGGCAGGACGTGCTCGGCGTAGAGCGCCATGGCGCGCTCCTGGTCGTCGCCGGGGAAGTGGAAGACGAGGTGGTCGAAGCCCCACTCGAGGTAGGGGCGGATCTGCTCGACGTGCTCCTCGGGGTCATCAGAGACGAGCCAGCGGCGGTGAGCCACGTCTTCCACGGTCTTCGCCAGCCGCTCCATCTCGCGCGGGTCCTCGACGCCGACCTTCTGCTCGCCGGTCAGGGCCAGGGCTGCCCAGATCCTGGTGTCCGCCATGGCCCGTGCGCGGTCGGTGTCGAAGCTGACCTTCATCTCGATCATGCGCTCGAAACAGACGCCCGGTCCGTCGGCCTCCTCGCCGCCCACGGCAGCGTCGGGCTGCCCGCGCTTCTCGAGGCCCTCGGCCACGGCCGGCAGGAGCTGCTCCGTGTAGAGCTCGCTGGCCTTGCCCGAGGTGGCGACGAAGCCGTCGCCGATGCGCCCCGCGAGGCGCGCCGCGGCTGGTCCCGAGCCGGCGACGTAGATGGGCACCGGCTGCTCAGGCCGGTCGTAGAGGGTGGCATCGTGGGTCCGGTAGAAGTCGCCCTCGAAGCTCACGAACTCCTCGCGGAAGAGCCGCTGCATGAGCAGCACGGACTCCTTGAGGCGGTGGAAGCGCTCCTTCTGCTCCGGCCAGGGCGCGCCGACGACGATCTCGTTGAGCGACTCTCCGGTGCCCACGCCGAGGATGATGCGACCGGGCGCCAGGCAGCCGAGGGTGGCGAACGCCTGCGCCACGACGGCGGGGTTGTAGCGCAGCGTCGGCGTCAGGACGCTGGTGCCGAGGGTGACTCGCTGGGTGGAGGCGGCCGCGGCACCCAGCCAGGCCAGGGCATTGGGTGCGTGCCCATCCGTGTGGCGCCAGGGCTGGAAGTGGTCGCTGGTCCAGACCGATTCGAAGCCGTGGCGCTCCGCGGCGATGGCCAGGTCCAGGAGCCGGCGCGGGCCGAACTGCTCGGCCGAGGCTTTGTATCCGAGTCGCAGCATCGATCGAATCATGCCGTCGCCACCGGATTCCTGCCTACCCGGCCCCTCCCGCCGCCCCCGGCGTCTCGCCGGCCTCGTGGTACGGGTCGTGCATCTTGAGCGGCTCGCCGGTCTTCGATGAGCGTCGGATGTTGAGCGCCTCCACGAAGACGGAGAAGCCCATGGCGACGTAGATGTAGGCCTTGTCGATGTGCTGGCCGAGGCCGTCGGCCACGAGCGTGACGCCGATGAGCAGCAGGAAGGCCAGGGCCAGCATCTTGAGCGTGGGGTGGCGGTCGATGAGTCGGGTGATGTACCCGGAGGCCACGAGCATGACCACCACCGCCATGACCACCGCGGCGATCATGACCCAGAGCTGGTTGGCCATGCCCACCGCGGTGATGACCGAATCCAGGCTGAAGATGATGTCCATGAGCATGATCTGGACGATGACGCCCCAGAACGAGACGCGCCGCACGCCGACGTCGCGAACCTCATCGTCGCCCTCCATGCGGCCGTGGATCTCCCAGGTGGCCTTGGCCACCAGGAAGAGGCCGCCGACGATGAGGATGATGTCGCGACCGGAGAATTCGTGGCCCATGATCTCCACGATCGGCTCGGTCAGGCTGACGACCCAGTTGATGGCGAGCAGCAGCAGGATGCGCATGCCCATGGCGGCCACGATGCCCACCCGGCGGGCCCTGTCGCGCTGGTCATCCGGCAGCTTGTTGGCCAGGATCGAGATGAAGATGATGTTGTCGATGCCGAGGACGATCTCCAGCCCGGTCAGGGTCAGGAGCGCCAGCCAGACCTCGGGGTTCATGAGCTGATCCATCACGTGAGACTAGCCCCTGCGAGCGGTGACGTTGAGTCGGATGTAGTCGATGGCCCAGCACGCCGCTACGATGCGCAGGCGATGCCAGATCCGTCAGCCCCGACCTCCTCTCGTCGCCCGCCGACCCGGAGCAGCTCATCGCGCTCATCGCGGCCAGCGTCATCGGCGACGACGAGGCCGTCGCCGGGCCCTTCGGCATCCGCCGTGTCACCTACGCCGACTACACCGCCAGCGGACGCAACCTGACCTTCATCGAGGACTACATCCGCGAGCAGGTCATGCCTCTCTACGCCAACACGCACACGGAATCGTCCGGGACGGGTCTGCAGACGTCACGCTTCCGGGAGGACGCCCGTGACATCATCCGGGCGGCCATGGGCGCCCCGCGCGGGGAGTACGCCGTCATCTTCTGTGGCTCGGGGTCCACGGCCGCCGTGGACAAGCTCGTCGGTATCCTCAACCTGCGCATCCCGGCCGACCTCGACCGTCGCTACGGCCTGCGCGCCCACATCCCGCCCGGCTGATCGCCCGGTCGTCTTCATCGGCCCCTTCGAGCACCACTCCAACGAGCTGCCCTGGCGCGAATCGATCGCCGACGTCGTCACCATCCGCGAGGACCGCGACGGCCACGTCGACCTCGAGCACCTCGCCGAGGAGCTCGAGCGCCACGCCGACCGGCCGCTGCGCATCGGCTCCTTCTCGGCCGCTTCCAACGTGACCGGCATCCACTCGGACACGCGGGCCATCTCCGTGCTGCTCCACCAGCACGGGGCGCTGGCGTTCTGGGACTACGGGGCGGCGGCGCCCTACCTCGAGATGAACATGACCTCGCATCGCCCGGCACCGGACGGTGACGCGGCCGCGGCGGCCCTCGACTACAAGGACGCCGCGTTCGTCTCGCCCCACAAGTTCATCGGCGGGCCCGGCACGCCCGGCCTGCTCGTGGTGCGCCGGGCCCTCCTCACCAACTCCGTGCCCACCGTCCCGGGTGGCGGCACCGTCGCCTACGTCAACCCCCTCGAGCACGTCTACCTCGACGACCCCGAGCACCGCGAGGAGGGCGGCACGCCGGCCATCATCGAATCGATCCGCGCCGGCCTCGTCTTCCAGCTCAAGCAGCAGGTCGGTGCGGAGGCCATCCGTGCCCGCGAGGAGGCCTTCATCGAGCGCGCCCTGGCGGCCTGGACGGCCGTGCCCGGCCTGGAGGTCCTGGGCGACCTGCGGGCGCGGCGGCTCTCCATCGTCAGCTTCGTCATCCGTCACGGCGACCGCTACCTGCACCACGACTACGTGGTGGCGCTGCTCAACGACCTCTTCGGCATCCAGTCACGTGGCGGATGCTCCTGCGCCGGGCCCTACGGCCACCGGCTCCTGGGCATCGACCTTCAGACCTCGCACGAGTTCGAGCGCGAGATCACCCGTGGCTGTGAAGGCATCAAGCCCGGCTGGGTGCGCGTCAACTTCAACTACTTCATCAGCCAGGCGGTCTTCCGCTTCATCCTCGAGGCCGTGGAGCTGGTGGCGCGCCACGGCTGGCGGCTCCTGCCGCAGTACCGCTTCGAGCCTGCCACCGGCCGCTGGCGTCACGCCGGTGGCCAGGTGGAGGCGCCGCTCTCGCTGCACGACGTCCGCTACGCGGGCGGCGCCATGCGCTACGCGACCCATCGTCACCAGGAGCCCGAATCCCGGCTGGCCGACTACCTGGCGGAGGCTCGCGCGCTGATGGCGCGTCCCCCGCTCCCGCCGACCGTTCCGCAGGGCTCGGGCGACCTGGCCGTGGGGCCCGACTTCGAAGCGCTGCGCTGGTTCCTCATGCCGGACGAGGCGGCCGCCGAGCTGGCCGCCGAGGAGGGTCGGCGCCGGCGACCGCCGCAGCCCGCCGAGCGCCGCCGCCCGGCCAGCCCGCCTACCAGACCGGCCAGTAGATCTCCGTCTGCCACTTGGCCGGGTCAGGCTCCTGCTCCGGGTCGGTCAGGTAGACCTCCCACATGAAGCTCGAGGGGCGCCGACCCTGGCTCACGATCCAGGCCTGCATGGCGCTGTAGGTCTCGTGCAGCGTGTCGTACGGGCCGACGTGCAGGCCCACGGCCGCCTCGCCACCACCGAGCTCGCCGGCGCGCGACCTCACCGACTCCCGTGAAGGGCGCCGTGACCGCCACGCCGACCTCGAAGTCGACGGCTTCCGCGCCGAACTCGAAGTAGCGGGAGAAGACGGGCCCGGCCGGGATCGCGCCGGCCTGCCCGATGGCCGCGAAGACCTTCCCGAACGCCTCGCCCATGGTGGCGCTGATGGCATCCGGCCGGCAGCGCAGGTGGATGACCGCCGTGTCCTGGCGGGGAACCGAGCGGATCTCGAAGGCTGGCATGGTGTCCCTCCTTGCCCGTGGATCAGCTGACGGCGTCGGCCGTGACCTCGTGGACGGGCGAGCCGGTCTGCTCGAAGGCCGTGATGTTGGCGATGGTCGATTCGGCGATGTTCTGGAGCGCCTCGGCCGTGAAGAAGCCCTGGTGTGCCGTGATGAGCACGTTGGGGAAGGTCAGCAGCCGCGCGAAGGTATCGTCCTGGATGATGTCCTGGCTGAGGTCCTCGAAGAAGCCAAGGGCATCCTCCTCCTCGTAGACGTCCAGGCCCAGGTAGCCGATGCGGCCGTCCTTGAGGGCCTCGATGGCGGCCTCGGTGTCGATGAGACCGCCGCGGCTGGTGTTGACGATCATCACGCCCGGCTTGACGAGGGCCAGCGTCCCCCGGTCGACGAGGTGATGGGTGGCGGTCGTCAGCGGTGCGTGGAGGGCGATGATGTCGGACTCGGCGAAGAGCGTCGGCAGGTCCACGTAGGTGGCGCCAAGGGAGCGCATCTCGTCGTTGGGGAAGGGGTCGTAGGCCATGAGTCGGCAGCCGAAGCCGGCCATGATGCGCGCGAAGACCGTCCCGATGCGGCCACTGCCCACGATCCCGACGCAGCGGCCGTGGAGGTCGAAGCCGAGCAGCCCGTCCAAGGCGAAGTTGCCCTCGCGGACGCGGTTGTAGGCGCGCGGGGTGCGCCGCACGAGGCTCAGGATGAGGGCCACCGCGTGCTCGGCGACGGCGTGGGGTGAGTAGGCGGGCACGCGGGCGACGCGGATGCCCACCTCCCGGGCCACGCGCCAGGTCGACGTTGTTGAAGCCGGCCGCCCGCAGAGCCACCAGGCGCGTGCCGCCGCTGGCCAGATCGCGCAGCAGCTTGGCGTCCAGCTCGTCGTGCACGAAGGCACAGACGGCCGGGAAGCCGGCCGCCAGCGGCGCGTGGTCGCAGCAGAGTCGAGCCTCGAAGAACTCCAGGTCGTGGCCGCTGCCCTCCGCGGCGGCGGCGAGGGACGCTCGGTCGTAGGGCTTCGTGCTGAAGACGGCCACGCGCATGTGTGCAGCGTAGCGAACCGGGCCGCGGTCGCCAACCTGGCTTCCGACCGCCGAGATGGACGGGCTCGGAGCAGTGAAACGGGCCGGGATCGCTCCCGGCCCGTTGGCGCGTCGGTGCGGCGCCGGCGCCTGCCCATGGGCGCCGGCGCCGCTGGGGGTCATTCGATCTCGTACTGGATGAAGACCGTGATGGAGAGCTCCACCTGGCCCGGCTGGACCGGCGTCTTGGCCATCTCTGCGCTGGCCGCGCCCATGGCCATCGTGTCGCCCTGGTAGTAGAGCGGCTGGGGCGGCTGTCCGCCGGACTCGGTGATGGTGATGACGCCGACGATGTTGACCCCGGCGGCGGCGGCCAGCTGGTCGGCCTTGGCCTTGGCGTCTGCGACGGCGGCGGCGCGGGCCTCCGCCTCTGCCGCGGTCGGATCATCGACGCGGAAGGTGATGCCGTTGATGTTGGTGGCGCCGGCCGCGGTGGCGGCATCGACGACGTCGCCGACGGCGGTGATGTCACGGACCGTCACGTTGACCAGGTTGCTGGCCTCCCAGCCCTCGATCGTGGGCGGGTTGTTGTCCCAGTTGTAGATGGGGTTGAGGCTGATCGAGGAGGTCTGGATGTCCTGCTCGGCGATGCCGGCGTCGATGAGGGCCTTGATGACCGCGTCCATGGTCGTGGCAGCGTCGGCGGACGCGGCCTTGGCGTCTTCGCCCTGCTTGGTCACGCCGAGGTTGATGTCCGCGACGTCCGGCTCCGCCTTGACGCGGCCGACGCCGTTGACGCTGATGGAGCGGACGGTGTCCTGGTCGTCCGACTGGGCCTGGGCGGCGCCGACGGCCGGCCCGGCGAGGGCGGCGGCCAGGAGCCCGACAGCCAACCCGCCGGCGAGCCAGCGGAGTCCGGGGCGAGTCACGGAGATGGTGGTCACGGTCGTGGTTCCTCCTTGTGTCCCTCACGGGGTTGGATGGCCGCATGCCAGTCGCCGACGTGTCACTTCGGTCGGCCGTCGCAGGCTCGGCTCCCCCGTTCGACGTCGCCGGGGTCGGTTCGGTTCCCAGGTTCGTTGGGGCTGCCTGGCCCGTGCGGTCGGCTCCCGGGCGTCCCGGCACATCGGCCCGTCGACTCACCGGCACGTCGGCTTCCGAGCTCCCGGTGGCGTCGACCCGTAGTCCTCGGCACACCAGCCCCCGAGGGCCAGTCGACTTCGGACATGTCCCGAGTCGCCCCGGGGGCATGGGCGCTAGACGTGCGGCCAGGCCTGCCGCCTTCAGCCAGACTGCCGCCCGGGCCAGGGCCTGCACGTCATCAGGGTCAAGTGGCAGTGAAGTGACAGCGAAGCGCCGGCTGCTTGACTGTCGCCATGCCATACCAGGGGCCGGAGAGCGCGAGCCAGCAGGAGATGATGCGGCGGTTCGGGGTGGAGCTTCGGCGCTGCCGCCTCCAGGCGGGCCACAGCCAGGCGTCCATCGCGGAGCTGTCAGGTGTGTCCCAGTCGACCATCTCGCGGCTCGAGCGTGGCATGGCGCCGCGGGCCGCGCTGCGCATCGTCGTCCAGATGAGCGTGGCGCTCGGCCTGCGCCTCCCACTGGCGTTCTGCCCGCACGACCATCACTGTGCCTGGGAGCGCCTGGATGCCAACGGGGTCCCGGTCAGGTCGCCCGTCCCCATCGAGCGCGAGTGGTGGTTCGGGGCGGCGGTGACCTGCTCCGATGCCCCCGGGGAACTGAGATATGCCCGTAGTCGACTTGAGACACGGGGGCAGTCTTCCCGAGCCGCCGAGCCGCCGAGCCGCCGAGCCGCCCTGAGCCGCCGAGGCCGCCGGGACCGCGCCCAGCCCTACGCGAGGGTCGTGCGGCGGGCCAGCTTCTGGAACTGGGCCGGCACCCACCACTTCAGGAAGTACAGCCGGCAGCCCAGGCAGTAGCCGGTCGCGGCCAGCACGGCCTGCAGCCCGCCGACCGCCGCGGCCACCACCCAGCCGCCCGTCCCGAAGCCCACCAGGAAGAGGAGCGTGGCGACGCTCAGCCCCAGCGCACCCAGCGCCTGTGCGAAGCGGGGCGGGAACTCGTGCTCGAGCTCGCGCGGGGGCGCGATGCGCAGGACCCGGCGCACGGTGGGCCAGGGACGTCCCAGCACCGAGTAGCGCGTCCCGAAGAGCGCGCTCACACCGAGGGCCAGGGCCAGCAGCGCGACCACGATGGGCAGGCCGGCCGCGAACCCGATGGCCAGCAGCGCCACGCTGAGGGCCGCCCCGAAGCGCTGGCCGCGCGGGTCGATGAGTCGGCCCTCGTCGGTGCTCGGACCCGAGCCATCGAGCACCGGCCGGTCGGGAACGGTGTCGGCGATCGTGGCGGTCATTCGTCGTCTCCTCCGGGGGTCGAGGCGGGCCGTGTGCGGGCTGGTTCGGTCGTCCGAGCGTAGCCCGGGCCGCTGCTGCGTGTCCAATCGAAACATGCGACTCTAGTGATCGACCATCACGTTCACTCACGCTGGAGGAGCTCGAGCAGCAGATGGACGTCCCACGCCTGGAGGCCTTCCTGGAGGTCGCGCGTCTCGGCTCCATGCGGGCCGCCTCCCGTTCGCTGCACCTCGGTCAGCCGGCACTCTCCGCGCGCATCGCGACGCTCGAGGACGAACTCGGGGCGCGCGTCTTCGAGCGCAGCAAGCGTGGCGTGCGCCTCACTTCGGCCGGTCGCGCCCTGCTGCCCCATGCCGAGCGCGTCCTCGAATCGGTCGCGGCGGGCCGCACGGCCGTCAGCCAGGTCGAGCAGGGCGATGAGGGGGAGCTGGTCATCGCGGCGGCCTCGGCCATCAACGCCTCGCTCGTGCCGGAGCTGGTGGCGCGCTTCCGCCGCTTCCATCCCGGTGTGCACCTCTACGTGCACACCGGCTCGGCCGAGCGCGTCGCCGAGCAGGTCACCTTCGGCATGGCTCAGCTTGGCCTCGTGCGCGAGGATGGTGAGCCGCGTGACCCGCGCCTGCGGTCGACCCCTCTCTACGCGGAGCAGCTGCTGCTCACCGCGCACCCCGACCACCCCTTCGTGGCGCAGGGTCCCATCCGGCTGGCGCGCCTGGCGGACGCGACACTCATCCTCTTCGACCGTGCCTCGGGCGACGACGAGCTCGTCCGCACCCTGCTGCGCGAGGCCGCGGTGACGCCGTACGGCGTCATCGAGGTGGACAGCGTGGACACCGCCCGTCGACTGGTCGCCCGCGGGCTCGGCGTCGCCTGGCTGCCCTCCACAGCCACCGCGCCAGAGATGGAGGCGGGCCGCCTCGCGGCCGTGAGCCTGGCCGACGCATCCACCGTGGAGCGTCGGGTCGTGACCGTGGAGCGGGCGGAGGCCACGTCCTGGATCCCGGTCCGGACGATGCGTCGGCTCCTCACGGACGTGCCGTCCTTCCTGCCCGGCGCGGTGGCGCTGCCGACGCCGTCGACGGAGGCACGCCTCGACCCCTGACCACGATCCGGGCATCCGCGGCAGACTGGGGTGGTGATGAACCCGCGCTCGCGCCGGAGGTCCGAGGCGCCGATCGGTGCCCCGAGCCCCATCGTCGGAACCTGCTCGCGGTCGGTCTCGGCCTCGCCATCGGCCTGGTCCTCGTGCTGGGGATCGCACCTGCCCCCGGGCTCGCGAGCGCTCCTCGCGCCCGGGCAACCCCGGGTCCCGTGCTCGAGGTCATCCCCCGCGCGACCGCGTCCGTCCCGCTCTTCGCCGGCCCGGCGACACTCGAGCTGTCCGGTCGTGCCGGCGCCTACACGTGGGACGACGTCCGCTTCGGGGCTGACCAGGTCACCCTCCACACCGCGGTCAGCGGAGGCTCACGACCGTGCGGCCTGTTCCTGGCGCTGGACGACTGCAGCCGACGCCGACCCGCGCGCCGACCCGGCCGACGCCGATGGACTGCTGGCCAGCGAAGTCGTCACGACCGGCCCGCACACGGTCACGAGCCACGAGACGGCCGCGGTCGTGGACTACGCCAACGCGTCCCTGCGCCTCATCGCCACCTGCGACGAATGGACCCTGCGCGTCGAGCCGCTGGCAGACCCCGACCTCAAGTACCACGTGGTGGAGCGGTCCTATCCCGTGCGTGGCAGCACCATCCGCGAGCTGGCAGCGCAGGCGAACCAGGCCCAGGATGGCTGGGCCGCCTACGCCGACTGGCGGACGACCTGGCGCTTCGGCTGGCTGGACTCCGGCGATTCGTGCGACGTCACCGGGGGCGAGGTGGCGTTGCGCGTCCGCATCACGTACCCGGAGTGGCGCCCCCCGACCGATGCGAACCCAGGCGTCGTGCGCCGCTGGGAACGTTTCATGGACGACCTCACCATCCACGAGCTGGGCCACGTGACCATCGCCCTGCAGGGCGCCGACGCCATCGACGAGCTGTTCGATGGGGGCATGACCGCTGCGACCTGCGCGGAGGTCGGGCGGGCAGCCGACGCGGCGGCGACGCGCCTGCACGACCGGTTCGAGCGGGTCAACCGTCGCTACGACGAGTCGACCGACCACGGCGTGGCGCAGGGGACGGGTCTTCCGTAGCTTCAGCGGTCGGCCGTGCATGTGGGAGTCGAAGCGACTAGTTTGTCAACCAGATGATACGGACCACCGGGGCGTTCGAAGCCAAGACCTACGTGACCCTGGACCACGGGGATGTCGGCTCGCAGACGCCGACCCTGGTACGCCTTGCCCGAGCACACCACCTGACCGCGTACGACGCTGCCTACCTTGATCGCGCGGCGGAGAGAGTCGGCGTCTCGCTGTTCGACGCCTGATGCCCGGGTCGGAGGGCCGGCCGGTCGTCGACACGGCGCGCATCCTGGACGGGCTGAACGAGGCACAGCGGGAGGCCGTGACGACGGTCTCCGGGCCGCTGGCCATCGTGGCCGGGGCCGGCAGCGGCAAGACGCGCGTGGTCAGCCACCGGGCGGCCTATGCCGTGGCCAGGGGCGCGGTCGACGAGCGGCAGATCCTGCTCGTGACGTTCACGGAGAAGGCCGCCTCGGAGATGGCCGAGCGGGTCCGCGGCCTGGGCCTGGCACGGGTCACGGCGCGCACGTTCCACTCCGCCGCCCTGGCCCAGCTGCGCTACTTCTGGCCGCTGCGGCACGAGGGCAGCCCGCTGCCAGAGGTGATGGCGGACAAGTGGCGCATCGTCGCGCCGCTGGCACGGGCCCTGCCGGGCGGCTACCGCTTCACGCCCAGCAAGGACCTCATGGACGAGATCGAGTGGGCCAAGAGCCGCCGACTCACGCCCCAGACCTACGAGCGCGAAGGCGGCGACCGCACGCCGCCGATCCCCATGAACCTCTTCGTGCGCCTCTTCCGCGACTACGAGCGCACCAAGAGCCGGCGCGGCCTCATCGACTTCGACGACATCCTGGGCCTGACGGCCGACCTCCTGGAGACTGACGAGGAGGCGGCCTCGACCGTGCGATCGCGCTACTCCTGGTTCACGGTCGATGAGTACCAGGACACCACGCCGCTCCAGGCCCGCCTGCTCGAGCTGTGGCTGGGAGCGCGTCGGGACCTCTGCGTCGTGGGTGACGAGGACCAGACCATCTACACCTTCGCCGGGGCGTCAGCTGAGCACCTGCGCGGCTTCTCGACGCGCTACCCGGATGCCAGGGTCATCGACCTGCTACAGAACTATCGGTCGAGCCCACAGGTGCTTAGCGTGGCTAATCGCCTCCTGGCCTCGGCCGGCGCCGCCAAGCGGTTGGTGGCCACGCTGCCCGATGGGCCGGAGCCGACGATCACGGTCCTCGCTGGCGGGGAGGCGGAACTCGCCTTCATCGTCGAGCGCGTGCGCGAGCTGCTGGCTGACGGCGTCCAGGCTCGCGAGCTCGCCGTCCTCGTCCGGCTCAACGCGCAGGTCGAACCGTTCGAGGCGGCTTTCCGGCGTGCGGGGATCCCGTTCCGGGTGCGTGGCCAGCGCTTCTTCGAGCGCCGTGAAGTACGCGAGGCCATCCGCTCGCTGGGCCGAGTCTCCGGTGAGCTCCACGGGGATGCTCTTGTCACCGCCGCCCGCGCGGCCTGGCGCGAGACGCTCGGCTTCGACCCGGACGACGAGCCGGACGGGCGCGAGTCGAGGGAGCGCCACGCGGTCCTCTCGGCGCTGCTGGCGCTCGTGACCGAGCTGGCCGGCGAGGACGGGTCGGAGGCCGTCCCTTCGCGCGATGCGGTCCTGGCTGGGCTGGCGCAGCGCGCCGCGGGCGAGGCGCAGGGGGATGCCGATGGCGTGGAGCTGCTCACGCTGCATCGAGCCAAGGGTCTCGAGTGGGATGCGGTGTTCATCCCGTCCCTGGAAGAGGGGCTGCTGCCGGTGGGCCAGGCCGCAGACGACGAGCAGGCGCTGGCTGAGGAGCGTCGGCTGCTCTACGTGGGCATCACGAGAGCGCGCCGTCACCTGGTGCTGTCGTGGGCCCGGCAGCGGCTCTCAGCGACGGGAAGGCCGCAGACGCGCACGCCATCGCGGTTCCTGGGGGCGCTCGGCGGGCCTCGCGAGCGGGTCAAGGCCGGCGCCCGGGCCAGGGTCCCCGCGCCCGGCCAGGCCAGGGTGCGGGCCGGAGGCGAGGCTGACGGGCCGCTGCTCGACACCTCGCTGCTCGACGCGCTCAAGGCATGGCGTCGGCAGCGCTCGGCGGAGGACGGGGTGCCGGCCTACGTGGTGGCCACGGACGCCACGCTGGCGGCCGTCGCCCAGCGGCGGCCACGCACCGACGTGGAATTGCTGGCCGTGCCCGGTATCGGGCCGGCCAAGGTGGCGAAGTACGGCGAAGATATCCTGGCCACCGTCGAAGCGGTCAGCCCTCGAGGTGCAACCAGGAGAGGCCCGGATAGCGGCTGAAGTCCCCGTCGAGACTGACCAGAGAAGTTCTCGGCATCCCGCTCCAGGTCTTCCTCGTCCACCTGGCGGCGGACGTCGTCCGCGGTGAGCGAGACCGGGATCCTCCTGGGCTGCGATCGCCACGGGTGGCGGTGCGCGGCCTGTTCCGGCTCGCGCCGCGGTCGCGTCGCGCTGCCTCAGCCCGTGCTCGATGAGGCCCTGGACCAGTTCGCGCAACGTCACCCCGCTCATCGCGGCGCGCGTCTTCAGGGTAACCGTTCCTGGGGCGATGGTCGTGGTCGGCGCTTCACTGCGCCTTACGGGACGGTGGATCCCAGCGGCAGGACCAGTGCTTCGATGTGGCCGACGTGCTCGTAGGTCAGGTCGATCGCCGTCCCCACGTCTGCCGGGACCTCGAGATGATCGGCGGCGGCCCTCGTGAGGAGAGCGTAGGCCTGCCAACCGGTGATGGCGGTGACATCGTTCTTGAGCATGCGGTGGGCGGCCGTGACGTCCGGGCCGAGCAGCTCCGTGTTGCCGGCGATCGACTGGGCCACGTAGCTGCCGTGGTGGAGCACGAACTTCAGGTCGAGCTTGGCGCCGCTGCTGCAGGCGTCGCAGGTGCAGGTGAGTCCCGCCTCCGTGCGCTTCAGGTGGTCGCGGAAGCTGGCGTAGCAGGCCTGCAAACAGTCGGCCACGGCAGGACCCCGGATCTCCAGCGTGGGGTCGTCCGCGTAGGCGAAGACGGCGTCACCTTCGAGCTTGGCCAGCCTGAACGGTGGCACCAGCTTGTTCACGATCGATTCGAGCAGGGTCGTCATGAGGGGATAGGCGGCCGGCGTCTCGCCCATCTCGAGCTGGAGGGGGTGTGCGGCGCCGACGTCCTCCAGGAAGCGTGTGTAACCGGAGATGTCGGCCAGCACGAAGGTGGCGCGCTTGCGGGTCGGTGCCGCGGGGACGCTGCTCGGTTCGCTCACCGCGGGAGGGTAGCACGGGGCCTGACGAGCCCCGGCTGGCTGGGGTCCTTGACGGTGGCCCCGATACCGATGTCGTGGGGCCCTGGACTCCGGCGAGGAGGCGGGTGCCGGGCTAGGAGCGGCTCTTCAAGCCCCGTTAGTCGCCCGCAGGCGCGACTCCCTCGGCTTCGGCCTCCATCTTCCTGAGGCGCGTGTAGTAGTCGGGGAACTCCTTGAGGTGTGCCCAGGCGATCTTGCCCGTGACGACCGGGTCGCTCCCGGTCACGTCGGTCTCTGGGTCGTGCATCCCATGCTCGAGCTCGACGTTCATGCCGGCCCGGAACTCCTCGACATCGAACGGGCTCGTCTCCCAGGCGATGCCGATGCGGGTCCCGATCGCCCTTGCTTCGTCGACGCTGAATCCCTCGCTGCCAACCATGCGGTACCTCGCTTCGGCGACATCGGTCGCGGCCAGGATGCCGTGCCTCCGAGCCAAGAGCGCAACGCCGCTTCGCTCCTGGCCGACCACGGCAGGTCGGTATGGTAGTACGGCCGCAGTATGGCCGGAGGAGCTGGCGGCCAGGAGGTGCTCTTCCCCAGCGAGGCGGCGCTCCCGTTCGGCACCGAGCAGGCGGAGGCCGCCGCCGACTCCATGGACTCGTGAACGGGCCCCGTGGACGTGAAGTGGACTTGGCCATCGCCGCGCATGCCGTCAGTCGGGAAGCGCTGCTCTGGACACTGAACCTCGGCGACTTCGATGACGTCCCTGGCCTGACGTTGGTGCCGTCGGCCTGAGTCGGTAGAGTTGACCAGCATGTCGAGTAGTCCGCCCGCCCTGTCGAGGAGGTCGTGGCCATGACCGGGAAGCGCCGGTGACGGGCGCGTCGTTCGGGAGCGGATCGACCCGCGCCTGACCGCGGCCCTCTTCTCCAACTACCGCGCGCCCGTCGACGCCCTCCTGAGCAGCTCGACAACGCCGTTGATTTGCGCATCCCTAGCGGCCGCTGGAGGTGGACCTTGCCCTGCGCCCAGCACGATCAGCCTGACGGTCGTGGCGGGACGGCATGGGTCCGCGCGAGCTGCAGCGCGAGTACTTGCGCTGGGCGGCTCGCAGCAAGCGAGCCGGCGAGCGCATCGGCGTTACGGCAAGCGGCAAGCGGCCATCGGCCACCTCGGGCGCGCTTTGCCATCACGGCCTCCCGTGCCGGCGAGCCGCAGGCCTGGGGCTTCGTCGACGAGGCCTATCGCGACCGTCGCCGGTTGCGCACCTACGAGCTCCGCGAGCATCCCAAGCCTGTCGCTGCCGACCTGGGATACGTGCGCATCGAGATCGGCGAGGTCGATCGGGAGTTGGAAGCGCGGCGCGTGCGGCACGGGTGGGTGATGCCTACCGTCCGCTGCTGGCGCTCGGCGAGCTCGTCCTGCGCGTGACCGGCGCCGGTCGTGCCGGTGATTGGCCGGTCGAAGAACGCCACGAGTTCAACGTCCGGCCGGCGGCCGACTCATCCGCGGCTGGTACGGCTGCTGGCGACCCGCCACCGCGGCCATCGAGGGCGGTCTGCGTCTCTACCACCTGGTCGGCACGTGGGGGCGCCGGAGTGGTTCGGCCACCCGGCCCGGCGGTCCACCCGGCGCTCAATCGGCTCATCGGCGAGGTGGAGCTGCCGCACGTGACCGTCACGCTCAACGAGAGCGACGTCGAGCGCGCAGCCCGGAGTGGAAGCCGTCGAACGCGATGCACCTTCGGGCCGCCAGCATACGCCGGCACTGACCGGCTATGAGGCCACCCTGCAAGCCCCCAGCGCTGCGCACGCCGACCAGGTGCGCGCATCCTGCGCGAGCCCTCACCTGGTCGAGTCGGCAAGCTCTTCGAGAGCGAGGTCGGTCCGGCGCCGGGAGCGGCGGAGCCACGCTGGAGGCTACGTCGCGCAGCGACCGATGAGGCGGAGCGGCACAAGGGCGTCGAGACGAGCAGGGGCCGAGCGCGCGAGCCGCGGTGACGCGCGGGAGGACGCCGAGGCGAGCCGCCACCGACGATCCTGAGGCGCCGCTGCGCCGTCGTCCCGCCTCCGACGAGCGACCCACGCGGCGCCGTTCCGCATCGCGAGTCGTCATCCGCGCGCTACCCGCACTGCGCAGCGCGATGTGTCGAGACGGCGTGCGTCGGTCGTCATCAACTCACGCTACCCCCTCTACGAGTTCGCAAGGCGACCTTTGGTACCAGCTGGAGACCGCTCTGCGCGAGTCTGCGTAACCATCCCGAGCGACCGTGCCGGAGTTCGAGCGGCGCGTCAACGAGCTGATGGCGGTTTCCGTTGCCTGCGGAGCGTCGGCGACGTTCACGTCGCGCGTCGAGCCGGCGCGCTCCAGCATCTGACCGGCGACTGACCATCCGCTCAGAGCCCGCGACTTGACGGGCTCGCCGCTGCCGGATGCGCTCGTGGCGGCGACGGTGCGGGATGCCAGCGCCGTTCCGCTCTTCACCTTCGATCGCGACCTGGCCCAAAAAAAAAAAAAAAAAAAAAAAAAAAAAAAAAAAAAAAAAAAAAAAAAAAAAAAAAAAAAAAAAAAAAAAAAAAAAAAAAAAAAAAAAAAAAAAAAAAAAAAAAAAAAAAAAAAAAAAAAAAAAAAAAAAAAAAAAAAAAAAAAAAAAAAAAAAAAAAAAAAAAAAAAAAAAAAAAAAAAAAAAAAAAAAAAAAAAAAAAAAAAAAAAAAAAAAAAAAAAAAAAAAAAAAAAAAAAAAAAAAAAAAAAAAAAAAAAAAAAAAAAAAAAAAAAAAAAAAAAAAAAAAAAAAAAAAAAAAAAAAAAAAAAAAAAAAAAAAAAAAAAAAAAAAAAAAAAAAAAAAAAAAAAAAAAAAAAAAAAAAAAAAAAAAAAAAAAAAAAAAAAAAAAAAAAAAAAAAAAAAAAAAAAAAAAAAAAAAAAAAAAAAAATCGCGGTCCAGATGCTAAAAAAAAAAAAAAAAAAAAAAAAAAAAAAAAAAAAAAAAAAAAAAAAAAAAAAAAAAAAAAAAAAAAAAAAAAAAAAAAAAAAAAAAAAAAAAAAAAAAAAAAAAAAAAAAAAAAAAAAAAAAAAAAAAAAAAAAAAAAAAAAAAAAAAAAAAAAAAAAAAAAAAAAAAAAAAAAAAAAAAAAAAAAAAAAAAAAAAAAAAAAAAAAAAAAAAAAAAAAAAAAAAAAAAAAAAAAAAAAAAAAAAAAAAAAAAAAAAAAAAAAAAAAAAAAAAAAAAAAAAAAAAAAAAAAAAAAAAAAAAAAAAAAAAAAAAAAAAAAAAAAAAAAAAAAAAAAAATTGTATCAAGCGAGGGGCCCGGCCGGATGTGCTACCTTGTGCGTCATGACTGAGCGTGGCGCCCAGCCGTCGAGGATCGGGGTGCGGGAGCTCCGGCAGAACCTGTCCGTGTATCTCGACCGGGTGAAGGCTGGTGAAACACTGGAGGTGACCGAGCATGGTCATCCGGTCGCCCGCCTTGGCCCACGACCCGCACAGCCCATGACGGCGATCGAGCGGCTCATCGCTGAGGGGCGGGCGACGCCGCCGACCCGCGATCTCGCCTCCCTCGGCCCACCGCCCAGCTCGCCACGGGCAGCCCGGCCTGACCGAGACCCTCCTTCGCATGCGTGAGGAGGATCTCGGGTGACGGCAGCTGGCGCCGTCTACCTGGATTCGTCCGCCGTCGTGAAGTTGATCGTGGATGAGACAGGGTCAGGGGACCTGGCCGCGTACCTCGCGGGCCGTCCGGTGTGTATCACGAGCCGCATCAGCGAGGTGGAGGTACGCCGGGCGGTCGCCCGCTCCGGCGGATCGGTAGACCCCGAGCGAGTCGACGGGGTGCTCGGCGCGCTCATCACCAGGGAGCTGGACGCCTCGCTCGCCTCTGCCGCCGGGCGTCTCGCCCCGCCAGCGCTCCGCTCACTCGACGCCATCCACCTGGCCACGGCCCTGGACCTCGTCCTGGACCTGGAGGCCTTCGTGACCTATGACGCCCGACTGGCCGAGGCGGCAGCTGCTGCTGGCATGGCGACCGTGTCACCAGGGGTGCGCTGAAGCCGGCCCGGTCACGGCGCTGCCAGGGTTGCCGGGCTGCGCAGCGGATCGGCCATGCCCCAGGGAGACTCGGATATGCCCACAGTCGACTGGCCGGCAAGCTGCCACCCTCCACCCACCTCCCTTGGCCGACGAAGTCAGCGATCAGCCGCGGCCATCACGACGGCGGCATGCACGCAGACGGCCGTGTCTCTTCCCGGGGCCACACGTCGGCGTTCTGCGCGGCTGCCGGCAACGTGCCGATCCTGGGTCCCACGCGCTCGACCGCGATGGACTGGACCTGCTCCGCTTGGACCCTGCAGTCTCGTTGTGAGACCGGTCGATGCCGCTGGCAGGAGCACCTGGAAGGGTAGGCCCGGGCCGTGTTCGAGCCGGCAGGGACGACCGTCACAACCCCTCTCAAGAGCCGACCCACGGTGAGGTCGGCGCCATCATCGCTGACGATGCGCTGTCCATCCCGCATGCGGAGCGCGCGCAGCCCTGACGCCCGAGTCGCGCGGCTACAGCTCCTGGCGACGGAAGGCCCACCAGGCCAGGCCGACCGCGATCGCGATGATGGCGCACGTTCACCACGATCGGGCCCAGCAGCGGGTCCGGGACGGTGCCCACGGCCAGTGCGTCCGCGGCGCCCCAGAGTCCCGTCGGCAGGTAGGGGCCCACGACCGGGAGGGCCGAGAGGATGCCGGCCACCAGCAGGGCGGCGATGCCGATGCCGCCGGCCACGAGGGCCGAGCGTGCCACGACCGAGGCCAGGAAGGTGATGGCCGCGAACACCGCCAGCGACAGCCACACCAGGAAGACGGTGCCAGGAACCCGCCTGCGGGCAGCGGCTCGAAGAGGATCGCCGTGTAGACCCAGCAGAGCACGCCGGCCACGGCGGTGGCGAGGGCCAGGAGTGCCCCGATGGCGATGACCTTGGCGCCCAGGAAGGCGCCGCGCGTGACCGGCTTGGTGAGCAGGAAGGCGGCCGTGCCGTGGTCCTTCTCGCCGGCCACCGAGCCCATCGTCACGAGGATGGCGGCCAGCACGCCGAACTGCCCGAGGTTCTTGGTGAACTGGACGGCCGCGTCGCCGACGACCGGGTCGGGCACGATGCCCGTGAGCTGGTCGCCGCCCACGGCGGAGATGATCTCCTTGATGTAGCGCGCGAAGACCGGCGAGATCATGCCCAGGATGGCGAAGAGGATGACGATGACGGGCAGGCGCAGGGTGCGAACCTGCTCGCGCAGCTCCTTGCCGACGAGCAGCCCGAGGCCGTTCACGCCGCCCGCTCCGACTCGGCGCCGGGCGCTGGGACGTCCGCGCCCACGAGCTGCAGGAAGACGTCCTCGAGCGTCGGCCGCACGCGCTCGAAGCGGGCCAGCCGGACGCCGCCGGCGACCACCATGGGCAGCGTCTCCGCCGCCGCCAGCTCGGCATCGTGCACCGTCACCCGGACGACGCCGTGCTCGACGCGCACATCCTGGCTCCAGGAGGCGGTGCGAAGCTGGTCCATGAGCGCCCCGACGGCAGCGTCCTGGCCCGGCTCCGGGTCGAGCTCGAGGATGGGTCGCGCGTGGCGCGCCAGCAGCTCCTCCATGGGCGCCTCGGTCACGAGCCGGCCGTGGTCGAGGATGGCCACGCGGTCGCAGATGCGCTCAACGTCGTTGAGGATGTGCGTGCTCATGAGGATGGTGGCCCTGCCACGCAGGCTGCCGATGAGCTCCAGCACGTCGCGCCGGCCGGCGGGGTCGAGGGCGCTGACGGGCTCATCGAGGAAGATGACCGGTGGCTCGCGGCAGGATGGCCTGGCCCACGCCGAGCCGCTGGCGCATGCCGCCCGAGTAGCCGCCGATGCGCCGCTTGGCCGCGTCGGCGAGGCCGACGATCTCGAGGACCTCATCGACGCGCGACGCGCAAGGCGTCGCCGGCCAGGCCGTAGGCCCGCCCGGCCAGCTCGAGCAGCTCGCGGCCGCTCATCCAGCCGTAGAAGCGGGGCTCCTGGCCGAGGTAGCCGATGTGGCGCGCCAGCTCGAGGCTGCCGTCGGCGACGGGGATGCCGGCCACCATGGCCGTGCCGCTGGTGGGGTGCCCGAGACCGGTCAGCAGGCGCAGGGTCGTCGTCTTGCCCGCGCCGTTGGGCCCCAGGAAGCCGAAGACGGAGCCGGTCGGGACCACCAGGTCCAGGCCGTCGAGCGCGACGACCGAGCCGTAGTGCTTGGTCAGGCCGCGTGCCTCGATGGCTGGCGCGGCTGCCGCGTCGGCGGGTGCGACCGCGACCAGCCCGCAGGCGCCCGTCCCGGCGGCGACGCTCATGCCTCCTCGCGACCGAAGAGGAAGTAGACGATGGGGCCGATGATGTTGATGAAGATGATGACGAGGGCCCAGAGGACCTTGCTGTCACCCTTCACCTTCCGCTCCGGGCGCGTCAGGTCGTAGATGCCCCAGATGAGCAGTCCCAGCTGGATCAGGATGATGGGGACGATCAGCAGCAGGAGCGTCGAGTCGATGTTCACGGGGTCCTCAGGGTTCGTGGTGGGCGGGACTCACCATGGCACCGGCCCGGCTGGTGCGCGCGTGGCTTCGGTCACCCTTTCGATGGGTCGCTCGTCGCTCCGTGGGCGTGTCCAGTCGGGCTCCACGCTCCAGGCTCCGGGCTACCCGTCGGGCCGCCAGTCGACTATGGACATATCCGAGGTCCCCCCGGGGTCTGACGCGCCGTCCGGTGCGCTCGACGTGGGCTGGGCGTCAGCTTGCCTGGCGGCCAGTGCCAGCCAAGCTGTCACGGGCGACAGGCAACGTCGCAGGTATCGAGGTCCGGCCGGCGCACGGTCGCTGGCCGGGCTGACTCGATCAGCAGGAGGCCACGATCCTTGTACGAGAGCCAGGCGTCGGGTGGGCTGGACTGCCATCGGTGCGGTTCGCCCTTGCTGGGTGATCCGGATGACGAGCCCGATGGCGGGGTGGACGGTCTGCCCATGTGCGGGGAGTGCGTCCGCAACCGGGACGAAGAGGCGGACCTCGCCATGATGGACATGCGCGACGGCGAACTTGACGGCATCATCGACTGGTGAGCGACGCATGGGGGAGCAGATCGGCCGGATCATGGTCATCGGTGGCCGGCACGCCGGTCGATGTCTACGCGGACGCAGACCAGCTTGGTGATTCGCTGGCGCACGAGATCCTGGATGGCCTCGCTGCCACTCCGCCGGGCCGGCTCTACCTGCTGGGCTGTCCGGGCGGCCGCAGCCTGCGCTCCACCTACCAGGCCCTGGCTCGGCTCGTGCCGGCGGACGCTGACCTGTCTGGCCTGGTCATCGTGATGATGGACGAGTACGTCATCGACTCCCCGACGGGGCCGCGTCGCATCGACCCAGGGGCTCACTGCAGCTGTGCCGGCTTCGCCGAGCGTGAGATCGTGGGCCCCATCAACGCCGCCCTGACCACCCGGCCGCGGCATCCTGCCGGAGCACGTCTGGGGTCCGGACCCGGCCGACCCGCTCGCCTATGACCGGCGCATCGAAGACGCCGGCGGCGTGGACCTCTTCCTGGCCGCCAGCGGGGCCGGGGATGGTCACGTGGCCTTCGTGGGTCCGGGTGGCGACCTTGCCGGCCGCTCGTCCGTCCTGGACCTTGCGGAGCAGACCCGCCAGGACAACATGGCCACGTTCCCGGACTTCGCCTCACTGGATGACGTTCCCCACCTGGGCGTGTCCGTCGGCCTGGGCACCATCATCAGCCTGTCGCGAGCGGTCGTGATGGTGCTCGTGGGTGAGGCCAAGCGCGCCAGCGCCGCCCGGATCCTGGCCGCGCCGGACTTCGACCCGGCCTGGCCGGCGACCTTCATCCATCGCTGCCCGCGGCCTCGCATCCTCATCGATGCCGAAGCGGCTGGCGCCGCTTGACGCGGAGGGCTAGCCTGACGGCATGATCGGTCTGGCTGCCGCCGCGCGTCGCCTCCGGGCCGTCTGTTGCATCGCCGCGCTCGTGGCGCTGCTGGCGGTATCGGCACTGGCGCCGGCCAGTGCGCTGGCGGCCACCGACGCGCAGCTCAAGGCCACGCTGGAGCTCCCGCAAGGGGACATCGACTTCCCGTTGGAGGCCGGCACCCTCCACTTCTTCGACGAGGAAGGTGCGCCCTTCCTCGTCCAGGCCATCGACGGCTGCGCCGTGAACGGACACTACTGGATCTTCGGGGCCGGGCTGGGCGCTGCGGCAGTGCCCCTCACGGTCTTCGACGAGCGCTCCGGCCAGAGCCATCGCACGGTGCTGCCCGCCTACGAGCCCGGTGGTGCCATCGGGACGATCCTGGAGCCTGAGGCCCTGGCCATCTGTCGAGAGGGTCCCACGGGCGGCCTCCCGGAGGCCGGCGGCGTCGCTACCTACACCTCCGTGTCACCGCGCTGCGAGGATCGCACGGAGTCCATCGTGCTCCTCGCGGAGGGTCGCGAGGACGGCTACCGCGCCCTCATCCGCGATGGCACCGTTCGCGATCGCCTGATCAGTGACAGCCCGCTCGCCATCGTCGATGACAGCCGCGAGTGGGATGAGTTGCACCTGCTCGCAGAGGGACGCACGCCCAGGCAGGTGGAGGGCATCCGCTTCAGCGGTCCGCAGGGCATGCTTCCCGACCAGGCCACCCTGGAGAAGGCACTCTCGGACATCACCAAGGCTCGCGTCCGGCGCGCCTTCGAGGCCGCCAAGGGCTGGACCGTCCCCAAGCCGCTCATGAACGACCTGGGCCTGGGCGGCGTGGACTGCATCTACCACGTCAGCCTGGAGTTCGACACGCCCGGCGCGGATGCCTACCTCGCCGAAGCGGGCTGGATCGAGGAGGGTGGAGCGCCCCTGGAGCCCCCCCAGCTCGTCCCCGAGCGCTTCACCGTCGACCTCGTCACGGCGGACGGAACCAGCACCCGGCTGCCGCTGACCGGTCCCTTCCAGGGCGGGACCGGCGACGGACAGCTGTGGGAGTACGGGTCGGACGCGGCCAAGGTCCAGATCGTCGACGGCTGCGACCTGAGCGGCTCGTACTGGACGGTCGCCGCGGCCATCACGGACGAGCCATTGGAGTTGGTCATCACGGACGCTGAGTCCGGGACCAGCGTGACGCAGCTGCTCTGGACCGACCGCGAGAGCGTCTCGCGGCTCGCGGACACCGCCAGCCTGCCCGTCTGTCCCTGAGCGCGGGCTGGACCTGCGGCCAGCCTGGCGCATCGGCAGCTCCGGGACCTGCGGGCTCGGTATGCTGTGCGCATGGCCAAGGCCAGATGGTGGATGTGCGACGGCTGCAAGAGCCTGAACGACATGCCCGCCAACAAGTGCTACAAGTGCCGCACGCCAAGACCGCCCAGCCCGACCCTGCTCGATGACCAGTACGGGCAGGTGGGCGGCAAGCCCCGGGTGGCGGTCAGCGTGGACCTCTCCAGGGTCGCGGAGCTCGCCGCGCGCGACCCCGTGGAGTCCCAGAGGGGCGCCGGCGTCTTCGAGGCCTTCACGGCTGAGGATGACCAGCCCATCGAGAGTGCGCGCACGGCGGGGAGCCCTCAGGTCGCACCGCCGCCCATGCGCGAGCCGGTGAAGCGCGGCATCTCGGAGCTTGGCGGACAGGACTGGCGCAGCGGCCTGCCACCGTTGCCGCACCGCCGCCGCTCTGCGACCGCCGCCGCTGCAGGCTCCGCCGCTGCAGGCTCCGCCGCTGCCCGCCGCTCCTCCTCCCATGCCCCGGCCGCCGATGCCGGTGAGACCCACCGCAGCGCCGCCGTGGCCAGGGCCTCAGCCGCCTGGTCCGGGCCCCTCGTCTCCACCACCCCCAGCCGCCCCGCCGCCCCAGGGAGGATCGGCACCACCCGGGGCGCAACTGCCCGCACGGGTCCCGCTGGGGACCGAGCCGCCGCCGGGCACGCCGCCGCCCCCGCCCGCCGTGGTGCCACCGCAGTCCATGGAGCGACCGCAGCTGCCGCCGGACCCCGTGCCGGGCACGACGCCGGCCCCCGAGCGCGCCAGGAGACCGACCACCCGGGTAGGTCCAGCCTTGGCCAGGCCACCGTCTTGATCGATGCCGCCCGGCGAAGCCTCGCCTCGGACCTTGGCGCCCTGGACGAGGTTCACCGCCTGCGCGAATTGGCCGGCGCCGGTACTCTCGACCGGTCACCATGACCATCCCACGCGTCGTCGCGCTGGCCCAGGCGCTGGCGATGATCATGATCTTCGTGCCCGGGCCCCAGTCGAGCGGCCCTGTCCCCGCGCTGGCCGCGACCGGATCGGGTGTCGGTTGCGAGACGGGCGCGGACCGCTTCCGCGGGCCTCGCACCCCCGGCGACCCGCCGTGGCCTCCAGGCGCCGAGCCGACACCGACGCCGCTGCCGTCACTCGAGCCCTCCGCATCCGCGCCGGCCGACGCTGCCTCCTCTGCATCGACGGAGCCTGCGGCCACCGAAGGCGACACGCTGTCGGCTCGACTCGGCCACGGCTGCCGCGGACACGCCGACCACCTTCCTCGCGGCTGCCGGCATCCGGGTCGCCCAGGTCGACCCGTCCGTCCGACCATCGGTCGACCCGGCGGAGCCAGCTCCCAGCCCGGAGCTGCCGGACGTCGATGCGCTCGTCAGCGGCATCGACGTGAGCCACCACAACGGCGACGTGGACTTCGCACGGGTCCGTGAGGCCGGCTACGCGTTCGTCTTCCTGAAGACCACCCAGGACAACGACTTCATCGACCCGATGTTCGTGACCAACATGGCCCGCGCCCGGGACGCCGGGCTGGCCGCGGGCGGCTACCACTTCTTCGACTACACGCTGGACGGCGACATCCAGGCTGACCACTTCCTCGATCGCCTGGAGGTTGCCGGCGCCCTGGACGGCGCGCTTCCACCGGTCGTGGACGTGGAGTGCTGGCCACCCATCGGGCTCTCGATCCACGCCGTCTCCACGGCACGCCTGCGTGACTTCGTGGAGCGTGTCTACGAGCGGACCGGCCGGATGCCCGTCATCTACACCTCCGTGCACATGTGGAAGGAGGTCGTCGGCAACGCAGAGGGCTTCGAGGACCTGCCGCTCTGGGCCGCCTGCTGGGACTGCGAGGCGCCGCCCTCCATCGCGCCCGGCTGGCAGGGCTGGACGTTCTGGCAGACCGGCATCGATCGCATCCCTGGCGTCGGGTCGCTCGACGGCAACTTCTTCAGCGGGAGCCTCGACGAGCTCGACGCGCTCCGATCCAGGCCGCTGGCCATCGAGGGTGGCGCCGTGGCCACCGCCAGCCGGGAGGTCGAGATCGACCTCGGCGGTCGCAGCGGCACCCACATGCGCACCTCGCCGGATGGCCGGACCTGGTCACGCTGGTCGCCCATCCGCGGCACGCCGCGCGCGGAGCTCGGCTCCGGAGAGGGCAGCCACACCCTGCACGTGCAACTGCGCGACGGGGCCGGCCTGAAGTCGCCCGTCTTCAGCGACAGCATCGCCCTTGACACGAGCGGGCCGCAGGTTTCCGCGCCGACCGTCCGACTGCGCCTCGGGCTGCTGGGAACAGGGGCGGACGCGGTCGCCCCGCAGCCCGGACACGGTCGCCCCCAGCCCCCGTGCTGCCACGGCCATCCCCATCGAGGTCGGCTGGGAGGCCAGCGACGCGGTCGCGGGGCTTGCCGACGCGACGCTCTCGATCGAATGCGACGGTCGGGCGGCCGCGCTCAACGACGCGCCCGGCTCGGCCGAGCCGGGCGAGGTCGCGACCTGGTCCGCGCCCGGAGAGGTCAGCCCGGACGCCTCCTGCCAGGTCACCGTCATCGCTCGCGACGGCGCCGGAAACACCACGCAGACGACGGCAGACACGATCGTGGCCACGATCGTCCCGGTCTCCGGCGAGGGGAGCCTGACTGCCGGCGTGGAGGGCCGGCAGGTCGGCATCCTCGCCCGCCGCAGCCCCGACCTTGGTCGCGCCGCCGTGCTCGTCGATGGCGAGGCGGTCGGCCTGGTGGATCTCTACGCACCCGTGGCTGGCGGACCCGAGCTCGTCCACGTCGTCGACCTGGAGCCCGGTGCGTCGGCCAGCATCGCGCTCGAGGCGACCGGCACGAGCCACCCCGACAGCACGGGCACAGCCATCAGCCATCGACGGCTTCGTGACCCTCGCGGCGGGCTGAACCGCCGGGCTCGCGTCCGATCGAGTCCGGGTCCTGCGGCCCCGTGGCCGGTCGATCTCCGCGTCGTCGACCTCCGATCGTCGACCTCCGGGTCCTGGGCCGCTTACTTCTTCCCGCTGCCCAGCCGGCGGCGGTCACCCTTGAGCCAGTGCGGCTTCGACTGGCGAGCCCATGGCGGGCCGGCCTGGCGCCGGAAGATGATCCACATGCCGATGATGCCGGCCAGGGCGACGCCGAAGAAGACGATGCCGGCCACGCGCAGGCCGCCGACCGACGATGCGCCGTTGATGGTGTCGATGACCGTGGCCGCCTTCTCAAGGGCAACGTCGACCTCGCCGGCCACGGCGGCGTCGATGGCGGCATCCACGTCCGGCTGGACGTCGGTCCCCAGCATGCCCAGCTCCGTGAGCAGGTCCCGGGGTGCCCGGGCCTTCTCCACCGCCAGCTGGACCTGGTCAGCGGCACTGTTCCAGCCCACCGCCAGGTCTGCTCCCGCCTGGAGGTCAGCCAGGCTGGCGGCGCTCTCGAACTGCGTCTTCACTCGGGCCAGCGCGTCGATGCCCGGGAGCTTCTTGTCAGCCTCAGCGGCGTTCTCGATCCAGAGCTGGGCCGCCGAGGCGACCTCCGCCGCCGCCGCGAAATCACGCTCATCGATCGGTGTCGTGATGACGGCCGGGATCTGCCAGTCAGGGACGAGGGTCTTGAGGGACGAGAGCGCCCCGCCCACGGTCTCCGCCTGGGACAGCAGGACCTCGGCGTCGGCTCGCAGCTCGGCCATCTGCTCGGCGCTCGTGACGGCCTCGAATCGTGGCCGGACGTCCTCGCTCAGGGCGGCTTCAGGGAGTGCCCCGTCCGCGGCGCGGGCCGCCGAGACCACGGCCCGGGCGTCCTCGACGATGGGGATGGCGGACTCGATCTGGCCGCTGCCGACGGGCGTCGTGACGACGGCCGGGATCTGCCAGTCGCCCGCTTCACTCGCCAGCACGCCCAGGGCGGCGCCGACCTTCTCCGCGGCGGCCCGGTCGGCCGCGGCCGCGGTGGCCAGCTCCGTGAGGGCATCGGCATCGGCGGCGTTCTCATAGCGAACCCGGTAGGCGTCCAGGAGGCCGGCCGTGGGCAGGGCCGCGTCAGCGGCGGAGACATCGGTCACGACCTGCAGCGCCGGTGTCACGGCCGCCAGGATGTCGCCGAAGCGCTGCCCGGTGATGGCGTTGCGCACGGCGCCCGGCAGGCCCCAGCCCTCGGGCGAGGCCGCCTGCAGCTGGCTGAGCGGCTCGAAGACCTCGTTGGCCGACTTCAGCAGCAGCTGCGTCTCGGCCAGGACGTCGTCGAGGTCCTTGGCGTTGCGGGCGCTTTCGAAGCCCGGCTGCACGAAGGGGATGAGGCCGGCGTCGGGCAGGAGCTCATCGGCCGCCTTGAGCGCGTCGAGGACCTCGTAGGCCTTGTCCAGGTCGCTCATGGCGTCGTCGAAGAGCCAGTTGTCCATGGCCTCTCGGACCGACAGCGGGGCACCGAGCGGCGCGGCATCGACCAGGAACTGGTGGTAGCGGGCGCGGGCCTCGGAGCGCTTCTCCAACTCCGCCGGGTCGGTGGGGATGCCGTAGTCCGCGAGCAGGTCCTGGGCGAAGTCGAGTTCGTCCAGGTTGGCGGCGAAGGCAGGGTCGGCCTGGCCGGCCGGCACGAGACCGCGCTCGTCGACGGCGTCCAGCCACTCCCGGAAGTCCACGCGGGTGCTCGAGGCTGCCGACGGCTCATCGCGACCGACGTACTTCGTCTCGCCGTCCAGGAGCGAGCCGACGACCGTACCCCACTGCTCTTCGCTCATGCGCTCGGTCATGGCGCTGACGATGCCGCAGGCGGCCGCCTGCTGGTCGGCCATGACCGTGTCGATCGTCTCGGCGTCGGCGGTGGGGCGCAGCACCTGCCAGTCGGACAGGTCGAGCGCGGAGGGACCGCTGGCCGCCGCGGGGCAGGTCGACCCGGCCATGCTCGTGGCCGTCCATTCGGCCATGCCCTCGCGAAGCCAGAGCTCCGTGAAGTTGTCCGTCCCGAACCAGGCGTGCGCCAGCTCGTGCTCTGCGCCGTCGATGCCGGCCGACTCGTCCAGCTGCACGATGCCGGGTGTGTCGTGCGCGCTGGCGTAGCCACCCAGCGACCGGGGCGGGGCCTGACGGACGATGACGGGACCCTCGCCCGGGATGTCGTGACCGAGGAAGGCGTGGATGGCGTCCAGCGTCGGCTCGGCGTTCGCCTCCGCAGCGTCCAGCCAGTTGTCCGCTTCCGGCCAGGCCTGCAGCACGATCTCGCGCTCGGCAGGCCCGACGAACGTGGAGGTCGCGAGGTTGGCGTCCACCGTGCCCTCCACGCAGGTGAAGTGCTCGGCGGGCTCCACGGAACGGGCGGACTTGAGGCCCTTGGGCGTGGGCTCCATGACGGTCCCGGACTGGGTCAACTTGAAGCGGTCCTTGCCCGCGATCTCCACGCGCACCAGGCCCACGTCAGTGTCCTGGCCCACCATGCAGAAGTAGATGTAGCCCTCACCGACGCGGGCCGGTGTCTGGCTGGCGCGGCTCTCGTTCTGGTCGATGGCCGCGTCGATGGTGTAGGCGACCTGCAGGTTGACGCTGCCGCCGTCCCCGTCGATGACCGGCGTGGAGACATCCACGGCCCGCCACAGCCCCGGCAGGTCCCGCGAGTCACCCACGGCGAAGCCCTTCGAGACCCGTGGCACGACCAGGTCCTCCATGACCAGCGGGCCCCAGGTACCCAGGTTGTAGGCCTGCGGCGCATTGTTGGTGAGCTTGACCACGAGGATGACGTCGATGCTGCCCTTGGCAGGGTCGACCTTGTAGATGGCCGTGGATTGCTCGACCAGGCGCTCGGCCTCCGCCGCCATGGGCAGCGCGAGACCAAGGGTCGCGCCGAGCGCGAGCAGGACGGCGACGAGGGCGCGGCAGGCCCCGGACGACATGGGACGTTCCTCGCTGATAGTCGATGGTGCGGTCAGGTGTGGTGCGGACCCTACCCAAAGATGGCGAACCCGGCAAGCGGACCATCGGCCGGACCGTGGCAGGACCGCTCACCCATACTCGGTCGATGACCATCGCCCGCCTGCGCGCGGTCTTCGCCACCCAGGGCATCGCCTTCGGGCTGCTCATGCCCTTCCTCGTGCCGCTGCTCGACGAGCGTGGGCTGGATGCCGCGGCCATCGGCGTCGCTCTCGGGGTGGCCGGGGTCGCCTCGCTGGTGGCCTATCCGGCGTGGGGCGCCATCGCGGACGGACGGCTCGGTCGGCGCCGCACCGTCGCCCTCACCAGCGCCACGGCTGCGGCCGGCGGCCTGCTCATCCTGCTCGCCGGCAGCGATCCGATGGCTGCTCACCGTGGCGCTCTCGGTGGCCATCCTCGGGGCGCTGCCGTGGGGCCCGCTCGTGGACTCGCTCGCGCTTCGCGAGCTCGCGGAGCCCTCCACGGGCTACGGACGCGTGCGCGCCTGGGCCTCCCTGGGGTGGGCGGCCTCGGCCATCATCGGCGGCGCCGCCTGGCAGGTCACGGGCCCGGTGCCGGTCTTCCTGGCCTTCTCGGTCGCGTCCGTGGGCCTGGCCGTCCTGGTGCTCACGCCGCCCACCCGCGGCCGCGCACCAGCGGTGCCCCGCCCGCAGCCACAGGGACCGCCGGCCCGATGCCGCGACGCCGATCCATGCCTCGATGCCGGCCGACGCCGCGACGCCGGCCGCCCGGACGATGGGCAGGCTGCCCTCCCAGCTCCTGGCTGCAGCGTCGCCCGTGCTCGCGGGGTTCCTCGTCGGCCTCTTCGTGACCTCCATCGGCGAGCATGCCTCGTGGCGCTTCGTGAGCCTGCGCATCCTCGACCAGGGGGGCGGGGTCATGCTCGTGGGACTGGCTGCGGCGCTGCCGGCCCTCGTCGAGATCCCCGTCTTCGGCAGTTCCCGGCGGCTGCTCGCCCGGCTCGGGTTGCGCATGATGTACGTCTGGGGTGCGCTCATCGCGGCGCTCCTCGCCCTGCTCGTGGCGCTGGCGCCGGAGCCCTGGATGGTGACCACGTTGCGGACCCTGGACGGCACCTCGTACGCGCTGCGCTACATGGCCATGGTCGTCATCATCGGTGCCCTGCTCCCGGTCCACCTGCACGCCATCGGCCAGTCGCTGACGTGGCTGGTCTACGCCGGCCTGGCGCCCATCGTGGCCGATGTCGCCGGCGGCCTGGTCTATGAACGCCTGGGCTCAGCCGCGCTCTTCGTGGCCGCGATGCTCACGATGCTCACGGGCGGCCTGCTGGTGTGGCTGGCGCTGCGCGGTCCGCGCTTCGGGCCCGGCGCCTCAGGCTCGGCGGTGGAGCGGGAGGTGGAGGCCCTGGTGCTGCCGCCGCCCGGCCCCTGACGTTCAGGCGGCGTGGTCCACGATCCAGTCACCACCGCGCATGACGCGGCGCACCCCCAGGTCGGCGCCCAGCTCCACGAGGTCGGCGCGGCAGCCGGACTCCAGCCGACCCCGGTCGGCCAGGCCCAGCAGGTCCGCGGGGTTGCCGCTGGCGGCCCGCACGGCATCGGTCAGCGGGATCCCGGCGCGCACCACGTTGGCGAGCTCGCGGTCCAGCGCCGTGACCGAGCCGGCCAGGTTGCCGCCCTCGACGAGCGTCACGCGCTCGCCATCCACCACGACCTCCAGCTCGCCCAGCCAGCCGCGCGTCCTGCCGGAGCCGGCCAGGGCGATGGCGTCGCTGACGAGGAGCACCCGGTCGGCCGGCTTGAGACGCCAGATGAGCGGCCACAGGTCAGGGTCCACGTGGAGGGTGTCAGCGATGAGCTCTACCCAGGCCGCGTCGTCGAGCAGGGCCGCCAGCGCCAGCCCGGGGTCGCGGTGGCTGACGCCGCCCATGGCGTTGAAGAGGTGGGTCGTGGAGACGGCGCCCGCGGCGTAGCCGGCCCGTGCCTCCGACACGGAGGCTGCCGAGTGGCCGAGGCAGACCCGCACGCCCCGCGCCGTGAGCCGGCCGATGAGCTCCGGCGCCCCGCGCAGCTCCGGGGCGATGGTGATGACGCGCAGGCCCTCGGTGAACGTGGCCAGGCGGTCCTCGTCGAGGTCGGCCGGATGGCGCAGCAGCCCTGCCGGATGGGCGCCCTTGCGACTCTCGGCCAGGAAGGGCCCTTCCATGTTGAAGCCGAGCGGCTCTGCGCCGTCGGCCGGCGCCCCCGGCATCCAGCCGCGCACGGCATCCGCGAATGACGTGAGGGCTTCGAAGGAAGCCGTCACCGAGGTGGGCAGGAACGAGGTCACGCCGCGGCGCGCGAGGGCGCGCGCCATGCCGTCCAGCGCCTCCGGCCCACCCATGGCGTCGTGGCCGCCCCAGCCGTGGACGTGCACGTCGATGAAGCCGGGCACGATGGTGACGTCGGCCGGAGCGCCCGGATCGTCCTCGACGGCCGCGATCCGTCCATCCTCGATGACGACGTGGCCGGGCCGTGCCCCGTCGGCCAGGACGAGGCGGCCCGAGACGACCGACCGGCCGCTAGCCACCATACGCGCCGGCCTCGTCCAGCGCCTCCCACAGGGCCAGGATGTTCTCGACCGGGACGTGTGCCTGCATGTTGTGGATGCTGGCGAAGACGAAGCCGCCGCCCGGCTTGAGGTCGCCGATGCGCCGGCGGGCCTCCGCGCGGACCTCGTCCGGCGTGCCCCGTGCCAGCGTGCCCTGGGGATCCACGGACCCGCCCCAGAAGGTGATGTCCCTGCCGAACTCCGTCTTGAGCGTGGCCGTGTCCATGCCCGTGGCGGAGACCTGCACGGGGTTCAGGCAGTCGACGCCGATCTCGATGAGGTCCGGGATGAGGTCGCGGATGGCGCCGCAGGAGTGCAGGAAGAAGCGCGCCCGTGAGCGGCTCTTGATGTAGCGGATCAGCTCGGCATGCAGCGGCTTGACGATCTCGCGGTAGGTCCGCGGGGAGAAGAGCGGCGAGTACTGGGCGCCCAGGTCGTCGGCCTCGGCAGCGATGTCGATGAGGTCGCCGAACTCGTCGAGGACCTTCTCCCAGTAGGCCAGCTTGACCTCGGTGACCTTCTCCATGATCTGCCGCGCCAGGGCCGGGTCGGCCGCCAGGTCCATGTAGCCGTCCTCGTAGCCGCGCAGCCGGAAGTGCATCTCCGTCACGCCGGCGCAGAGCGAGCCCACGAAGACGGCACGCCGCTCGACCTCGCGGATGTGCCGGGCGCGATCGGCCATGCCCCGGAAGCGCCCGGGGTCCTGCGGGTCCGGCCAGGCGAAGGCGGTCACGTCCCCGGGGCCGATGACGCCCGCGAGGGGTGCCGTGCTCGACTCGTAGTACAGGCCGCCGATGGGTCGTGCGCGCACCACGCCCCATTCGTCCACGAAGCGCTCGTACTCGCCGTCGGAGACGACCTCCCGCCGGTACCCGGAGGGCGAGCCGCTGGCGACCAGTGCCACGTCCGCACCGAAGCGGTCGAGCACGTCGTCGTGAACGTGGGCCAGGCCCTGTGTCGTGTCCACGATCGTGATCTCCGCCTCGGGCAGGCCCATGGCCGGCCGCAAGCGGGCGTAGGCCTCGGCGTGGATGCTGCTGTAGCGTGTCCCGGCCAGGTCGCGCGGCACGCGGTCAGCCTCCCGGTGGTCGAGCGCGGTGAGGACCCGGTCGCGTGGTTCCATGTTCCTCCCTTGTGCCGGGCCAGCCGGCGACTCAGGCCCTCGGGGCAACGGTGATGGCACCGCTGTCCTCCACCGAGAAGCCGACGTTCAATCCGTAGCGTGACGCCGCGTAGCGCGATTCGGTGCGTTCCAGGGGCCGCGCCCGCTGGTCGAGGATGAGTCGCCGTTCGACGAGCATCGGCTCGCCCGGCCGGACCCCGAGCTGACGGGCATCCTCGCGGCCGGCCGCCTCGGCACCGATGGAGGCCTTCCCGCGCGAGGGCAGGATGCCGGCACCGATGAGCGCCTCGTGGAGTGAGCCCGTCTCAAGGTCGGCCCGCATGACCACGGGGGCGCATCGGGGTGCCAGCACGGCGGTCTCCAGCGCCACCGGCACGCCATCGGCGAGGCGCACCCGGCAGAGCTCCACGACCTCCTCGCCGCGGGCCACGCGCAGCTCCGCGCGCTCCGGCTCCGTGGGCGGGCGCAGCAGGCGGCGGATGATGCGCGAGGTGGGGACCCGGCCCTGGCGGCGCATCTCGTGCGAGAACGTCATCAGGAAGTTGGCCCGTCTGTGGGTGGGCGGCTCGGCCACGAACGTGCCCCGGCCGGGATCGCGCCGGACGAGCCCCTCCTCGGCGAGCTGCGCCATGGCGTGTCGCGCGGTCATGCGACTGACCGCGAACTCCGTGCAGAGCTCAGCATCTGACGGCAGGCGCTGTCCCGGCCGCAGCGTGGCGATGCGCTCGCGCAGCGCGGTCTCGATCTCGCGGTACCGCGGCGCGGACACGGGCCCGGTCATGCGCCCGATGCGGGACCGCCCCGCGGGGCGCTCGGCCACCAGCGCCGCCGTGCGCGCTCCGTGCACGGCCGCGCCGATGGCGCCGGCCCAGGTGCCCAGCTCCGCCTGCACCACGTCGATGCGCTCCACCGGCGTGGTGATGACGCGCCGTCGCATCTCCGCCTTGATGGGCTCGATGATGAGGTCGCCGGCGTTGGCCCAGCCGCCGCCGAGGATGATGCGCTCAGGGGTCAGGACCGTGATGGCGTTGGCGATGCCGATGCCCAGGTAGCGGCCGATCTCGGCCAGCCCGGCCCGCGCCCTCTCGTCACCGGCGCGCGCCTTCTCGATGGCCTCGCGTGGATCCGCGGTGCCGCACACGATGGCCACCTGGTCGGCCCGGGCGTAGGCTTCCACGCAGCCACGGTTGCCACAGCCGCACCAGGGCCCGTCGGGATCGATGGTCTGGTGGCCCAGCTCGCCGGCCTGGCCGCGGTAGCCCTGCACGACCTGGTCGTCGATGGCAAAGACCCCGCCGATGCCGGTGCCCAGCGTGAGGCCCACGAAGTTGCGCACGTCGCGGCCGGCCCCGAAGCGCAGCTCCGCAAGGCCGAAGGCGCGGGCGTCGTTGATGAGCGCCGTGGGCAGCCCCGTGGCCTCGGCGACGGGGACGCCCGACCGGCGTCGCCGACCAGTCGCCCGGCACGTTGGTCAGGAAGGTGACCACCCCGGTCTCGGGGATGTAGAGGCCGGGCACCGCCACGCCCAGGCTCGTCGACAGGTCCGCCCGCCCGGTCCCGGACCTCGATGGCCAGCCGGGCCAGCTGCGGCACGACGGTCTTCTCGCCGCCGGACACGTCGGTCGGCACCTGGCCCTGGTCGAGCGTCTGCCAGTCGCCATCGGCGTGCTCCGCCAGCACCCACTTGATGTTGGTGCCGCCCAGGTCGAGGCCGATGTGGCGCGTGGTGTCCGCCATGCCGCTCGGCCTCACCGCTCCTCGGTGATGCGCGTGTAGGCTGCCGTGACGGCCAGGATGATGAGCCCGAAGACGACGCGGCGCGTGCCCTCCGGCACCTGCGAGCACGAGGAGCATCGTGGCGATGCACCTGCAGGATGATGGCGCCGACGATGGTCCCGGAGTAGCCGCCCCGTCCCACCGAAGATGGACGTGCCGCCGATGACCGCCGCGGCCACCGATGGCAGCACGAGCGGCACCGCCAACGAGAGCGTGTTGGCCTTGATGAGGCCGACGTAGAGGAGGCCCGCCGATGCCCGCCAGGAGCGCGGCCAGGATGTAGAGGACGATGATGACCTGCCAGTAGCGCACCCCGGCCAGGCGCGTGGCGCCCTCGTTGTCGCCGATGGCGTAGAGCAGTCGCCCGAAGCCGGTCCGGCGCAGCAGCAGCCCCATGAAGAGGGCCACCGGGATGAACACGAGCAGGGCGTTGGGGATGTTGCCGAAGGAGCGTCCCGCGCCGAGCCAGGTGATGGCCTCCGGGAGATCCACGCTGCTGCCCAGCACGAGGCGCTGGTAGACCAGCAGGAGGCCTTCCACGACGAGGGCCACGGCCAGGGTCATGATCAGCGGGTGGACCCGGAAGACCCCGACGCCGATGCCGCTGGCCAGTCCGGCCAGGGCCGCGCAGGCCAGTGCCAGGGGGATCGCCGATGGCGAGGTCCATGAACGCCACCTGGGTGGCCATCACGAAGGCCGTCATGGTCGCCACCACGCCGACCGAGAGGTCGATGCCGCCCGTCAGCATGGTGAGCGTCTGCGCGGCCGCCAGGATGGCCAGCGGGATGGCGAACTTGACGGTGTTGCTGATCCAGCGCTCGTTCACGATGCCGGGCTGCAGGACCTCAAGGACGGTGACGAGTGCGAGCAGCAGGACGACGAGCGGGATGATGGGCCGGTCGCGCAGCAGCTTGCGCAGGCCGACGCTCGGTCAACCAGCCGGGTCGCGATGAGGTCGCCTGGACGGTGCTGCTCATGAGCGGCGGCTCCGCAGGGCCACCAGGGCGCCGACGAGGACGACGCTGACCATGATGAGGCCCTCCACGACCTGCGCGACGTTGGGGTCGATGGACAGGAGCGTGAGGTCCTGGCGCGCCAGGCGCAGGATGAAGACGGCCACGATGGGGCCCACCAGCCCGCCGCGTCCGCCGGCCAGGCTCACGCCGCCGAGCACGACCGCGGCCACGCTGGCCATCAGGTAGGGACCCTGGATGGGAGTGCCCGACGCCGGTGTTCATGGTCAGGATGAGTCCGCCCATGGCCGCGAAGAGGCCGCACAAGGCGTAGGCCGCCACCTTCGTGCGGTCCACGGGGACGCCGCTGCGGAAGGCCGCCAGCCGGTCGGACCCGACCGCGTACATCCAGAGTCCCAGGCGCGAGCGCTTGAGCGGGATCCAGACCACGCCGAGGCACACCACCAGGAGGAGCAGCGCCTTGGGAAGCCATGCGCCGACCTCTGCCGGCACCACGAAGCCGCCCACGGGGCCGATGATGAGGTCGCGCAGCCAGGTCGACGCCGAGCCGCCGGGCGCATCCAGGATGAGCAGCGCCACGCCCTCCCAGATGAAGAAGAAGGCAAGCGTGACGACGATGTCCGGCACGCGCGTCAGCACCACGGATAGCCCGTTGACGGTGCCGAGCCCGAGTCCCAGGAGCAGGGTCGCCGCCACGGCCACGATCCCGAACTCCTCGCCCTGACCCTCCATGAGGACCGCGGCCGTGACGCTCGTGAGCGTCATCATGGCGGCCACCGAGAGGTCGATGCCGCCGATGATGACGGCCATCGCCTGGCCGGCCGTCGCGAACGCGTAGGGCAGCGCGGCGATGGCCAGGATGACCAGCTGCGGGGCGCCCCAGCCGGGCTGGATGGCCACCGTGAAGGCGAGCATCGCGCCGAGCAGGACCCAGAGCGCCAGGACCCAGGAGTTGCGCCGCACGAAGCGCGCCAGGGTGCCTCCTGATGGACTCATGCCCAGGCTGCCCGCGGCCGAGGCGCTCGTCGCGCTCATGCCGAGGCCCCCGTGGTCGCTGCCGCCTCGGCGACCCGCGGGCCGGCCTCGCTCATCGGCAGGCCGTGGGCGGCCCGCATCAGGGCTGGCTCATCCGCCTCCCCGGCGGGCATCTCCGCGACGACCCGGCCGTTGTAGATGACCACGGCGCGGTCGCAGGTCAGCTGCACCTCCTCCAGCTCAGAGGTGTAGAGGAGCACGGCCGTCCCTGCCGCCGCCACCTCACGCAAGAGGTGGTAGATCTGCCGCTTGGTGCGGATGTCGATGCCGCGCGTGGGATCGAAGCAGAGGAGCGTGTGCACATCATCGGCCATCCAGCGCGCGATGGTGACCTTCTGCTGGTTGCCGCCGGAGAGGCGGCGCACCTCGCCCTTGGCCCGCGTATCGATCTGGAGCCGCTCGATGGCGCCCTCGACCCTGCGCTGTTCAGCGGACATGTCGATGACGCCCCAGCGGCGCACCCGCGCCCGCTCGGGCAGGGCGATGTTCTCGCGGACCGAGCGCTGCATGAGCAGGGCCTCGGACGCGATTCCCGGGCACATAGACGAGGCCGGCCGCGATGGCATCGGCCGGGTGTCGGAAGCGCACCTCGGCACCATCCACGAGGAGCGTGCCGCCTGACGGCTTGTTGGCCCCCGAGAGGATGCCGAAGAGCTCGTCCTGCCCCTGCCCCTCAAGGCCCACCAGGCCGAGCACCTCGCCAGCGCGCAGCTCGAAGGAGACGTTCGTGAGCTTCGTGCCGACGGCTCAGTTCGCGCAGCTCGAGGCGCGGCGTGACGGCTGACGTCAGCGGCGCGCCGCCGGTCGTCCTGGTCGCGACACGCTCGTGGACGGCCGCCTCGGCTTCACTCGCGGGGCCAAGCATGAGCTCGACGATGCGCTCCTCGGCGCCCGCGCCCATCTGCTCCACGACCCCCACCGTCTCACCGTCGCGAAGGACGGTGGCGCGGTCACAGAGTGCGCCGATCTCGAGCAGGCGATGGGAGATGAAGATGACCGACTTGCCGGTCTCACGCCGGTGGCCCACGACATCGAGCACCCGCTCGGCGAGGTCGGCGGGCAGTGCCGCGGTCATCTCATCGAGGAGCAGGACGTCCGGGTCGATGGCCAGTGCCCGGGCCAGGTCGAGGACGCGCAGCACGGCGAGCGGCAGGTCGCGCACCATGGCGTGCCGGTCCAGGGAGGGGACGCCGAGCTCGGTCACCCAGGCCATGAACGGCTCCAGGGGGGCGCCTGTGAGGCGCAGGTTGGCCGTCACGTCGAGGTCGGGGATGAGCGCCGGCTCCTGGTACACGGAGACCATGCCGGCCTTGCGGGCGTCGGCCGGCGAGTGCACCTCGCGCGGCTGGCCGCGGACGACGATGCTCCCCGAATCGGGGCGTACCACGCCGGTGAGGACCTTGACGAGGGTGGACTTGCCGGCGCCGTTGGCGCCCAGCAGGCCGTGGACCTCGCCCGGGCGGACGGACAGCGAGGCGTCGCGCAGCGCCCTGCACGGCACCGTACGTCTTGACGACGCCGCGGGCCTCCAGGATGAGGCCCTCGCCCTCGTGTCCATTGCGGCTGCTCATCGGTCCCTCGGTGCTGGGTCGAGCCGGATGCGCGAGGGGTGTGGGGTCAGCCCCACACCCCTCGACTGCTGGCTCGCTGGGGTTCGGACTACTCGCCCGGGCCCTTGCAGGCCAGGATCTGGTCCTTGCTGTACGTGGTCCAATCGGGGATGGAGATCAGGACCGGCCACTCGTTGTCGAGGTCCGGGTCCGCCGCCGCCTTGACCTGCTCGAGGCCTTCGGGCGTGACGTTCTCCCAGACGACCGGGTCGACCGTGACCATGCGGGAGGCCTCGTCCGCCGGGGTGACCGGCAGCTCGCCGTTCAGGATCTGGAGCGCCAGGGTGACGCCTGCGCCGCCCACGGAGCCGGGGTTCGTGACCGCGGCGCCCTGGAGGCCCTCGACCGTGCCGAGGTACTGCACGAACTGCGAGTTGTCAGCGCCGACGATGGGCTTCATGACGCCTTCATCGACCATGGCGTCGACGATGACGTTGTCGATGCCGGAGGTCCACACGCCGTCGAAGGGGATGCCGCTGGCGATCATGTCGAGCATCTGCTTGGTGCCCTGATCCTGCTGCCAGCCGGTGAAGACCTCGTTGGCGATGGTGATATCGGGGTACTCCTCCATGGCGCGCTTGATGCCCACGTCGCGGGCATCGTCAGCCGGGTGGCCGGCCAGGCCACGCATGTAGAAGAAGGCGCCCTTGCCGCCCATCTGCTCGAACAGCCACTTGGCGCCCAGGTAGCCGTAGGTCTCCTGGTCGTTGGTCATGATGTAGGAGGAGGGCTCGGTGACCGTGGCATCGACGGTGATGACCGGGATGCCCGCGTCCGTGGCCTCCTTGACCGCGGAGTTGAGGGCCTCGGGGTCGGCCGGGTTCATGATGATGGCGTCGACGCCCGCGGCGATGAGGTTGCGCAGGTCCTCGAGCTGGCCGGCCGGGTCGGTGTTGCGGTGGGCGATGTTGAGCGATGCGACCTCACCGGAGGCGAGGGCCTGCGCCTTGATGGAGCAGATCATCTCCTCGCGCCAGCCGTTGCCCTGCACGGTGTTGGAAACGCCGATGACGTAGCCGTCATCCTGGGCGACTGCCGAGCCGACGCTCGAGATGGCGAGCGCGACCGCGGCGGCGCCTGCGAACAGCTTCGCGTACTTGCGATCCATGTGACTCCTTCTTCTCCTCACATGAAGATGACGTGACACCTCGCTGACGCCGAGAGCGCCAGGACGAGGCCGGGGGGACGGTTCGTGGTCGTCCTCGCTGTGCACCTCCTCCTATCGTGCTGGACTGCCTGGTTCGTCATCGGGCTCGCGGACGATCGTCCGCGCCACGCGTCGCGCGTGCTCCCGGTAGGCGCTGTCGAAGAGTGCCCGCGAGCGCTCAGCGCCGACGACAGAGGCTCGCGTGATGACCGGTGGCCTGATGCCCCGCTCCGTGAGGAGCTGGGCGATGCGCACCTTGAGCGAGTTGACGATGGCGACGTAGGCCAGCGTCGAGCCGGGACCCACCGGCGTGTCCAGGCCGGGCACGAGGACCATGGCGTCCGCCTCCGGCGTGCACAGGTCGATGACCAGGTCCGCCTCATCCAGGAGTCGGCCGCCGACGGCCGGGTCCGGCTCGCCGGCCAGCGACTGCTGGACGCCGGTGACGGCGATGACCTTGAGGCCCCGCCGCCGCGCCCCGCGGGCCATCTCCACGGGCACCGCGGTCAGGCCGTTGGCGGAGAAGACCATCATCACGTCGTGCGTTCCGAAGCTGAAGTTGTCGAGGATGACCTCTGCGAGACCAGGCACGCGCTCGATGAACATGGCCTGGCGCTGGCCGTTGGAGCCCACCACGTCGGTGTGGTAGGTCATCGACAGCTCCACGATGGGGTGGAAGCCCGGGAAGCTGCCGTAGCGCGGGAACATCTCCTCCACGGGGATGCGTGAGTGACCCGTGCCGAAGAGGTGGACGAGGCCGTCGGCGGCGATGCTGTCCGCGCACACCTGCGCGACCGCCTCCAGCGCCTCCGCCTGGCTGGTGATGATGCGCTCCAGGAGCGCCTCCGCCTCCCTGAACCAGGCGACGCTGCCGTTGATGTCAGTCACGCTCCCCGTCCTGCTTGTGGTGACTACTTGACGAATGGGCGCAGCACGTCGCGCGCCACGAGGAAGCCGCGCTTGACCTTCTCGTCGGTGCCCTCGAAGACCTTGTCCTCGTGCTCGATGATGATGGGTCCATCGTAGCCGCTGCGATAGAGCGCCGAGAAGATCTCGGCCCAGGGGGCGTCGCCGAGCCCGGGGATGCGCGGGACCTGCCAGCCGATGCCGGCCGAGATGGAGCCGCGCGTGTACAGGCCCGTCGCGGTCGATCTGGACGTCCTTGGCCTGGAAGTGCAGGATGTGCGCCCCGAACTCGCGGATGAAGCGACCCTGGTCGATCATCAGCCAGACCAGGTGGCTGGGGTCGAAGTTGAGCCCGACCGTGCCGCCCCACTGCTCCAGGATGCGCCGCCAGATGTAGGGCGAGTAGGCGATGTTGTGCCCCGCCGGCCACTCGTCGTAGCTGAAGATCATGGGGCAGTTCTCGAAGGTGATCTTGACGCCGTGATCCTGGGCGAAGCGCACGATGTCCGGCCAGACCGCCAGCGCCTCCTCCCAGTTGGCGTCCACGTGCTTCGACGCGTCGCCGCCACAGAAGGTGTTGGTGACCGGCAGGCCCATCTTCGCGGTGGCCACGATGACCTTCTTGAGGTGGTCGATGGCCGCGGCCCGCTTGGCGGGGTCCGGGTGCAGCGGGTTGGGGTAGTAGCCCAGCCCTGAGATGTCCAGGCCCTTGGCCGCGATCTCGGCCTTGATCTCGCTGGCCCGCGCATCGGAGAGGTCGTCCACGTCGATGTGCGAGGTGCCGGCGTACTTGCGGGTGGCGCCGCTGCTGCGCGGCCAGCAGGCGATCTCCAGGACCTCGAAGCCCACCTCGGCCGCCCAGTCGGCCACCTCCATGAGGGGCGTCTCCGGGAACGGCGCGGTCAGGAACCCGAGCTTCACGTGCTCCTCCTTTGTGTAGCGCTGCTAACGGATCGGACGTCGGCGAGGCGACAGCCGGTCAGGGCGCCACGTCCACCCAGCGTCCCTCGCGGGCGCTCTGCGCGATGGCATCGCCCACGACCATCTCGTGGTGGCCGGCCGCGAAGGTCGCATACAGCGGATCTGCTGGAGCCTGGCCGGCCAGGATGGCGCGGTAGACCTCGCGGAAGTGCGCGTAGAAGGTGTCGTTGAAGCCCTCCACGTGCCCGCCCGGCAGGCTCGCGGCCGCGGTCCCGGTGGCGTTCATGACCTCGGCGCTGCGCTGCATGATCTCGTTGGGGCGCCCGCGATGGCCGATCCAGAGGTGGTCCGGCGTCTCCGAGTCCCAGGCCGCCGCCGCGTCGGCGCCGTCGATCTCCCACTGCACGGAGTTCTTGCGCCCGGCGCTCACCTGGCTGATGGCGACCGAGCCGCGGGCGCCGCTCTCGTAGCGCAGCAGGACGAGGGCCGCGTCATCGGTGGTCATCTCCACCGGGATGGTGTCCTTGGCGCGCTCCTGCGAGAACGTCTCCACCTCGCCCGTTGGGCGCTGGCGCACCTTCACGAAGGTCGTCAGGTCCGCCATGACCGACTGCACCGTCTGGCCCGCGATGAAGTTGGTGAGGTCGATCCAGTGCGAGCCGATGTCCCCGACGGCCCGCAGCGTGCCGCCCTTCTCCGGCTCCAGGCGCCAGTTCCAGTCGGTCGGGAGCAGCAGCCAGTCCTGGAAGTAGTGGCCCGTGAGGAGGCGCGGCTCGCCAAGCCCGCCGTCCTTGACCATCTGGTGCGCGTGCTGGTTGAGCGGGTAGAAGCGGATGTTGAAGTTGACCGCGCTGATGCGGTCGGAGGCCGCCGCGAGGGCCACCAACTCGCGCGACTCTTCGGAGGTCACGGCGAGCGGCTTCTCACAGATGACGTGTCGCCGGGAGGCCAGGATCTGCTTGACCTGCGGGTAGTGGAACTGGTTCGGCGACGTGACGTGGACGACGTCCACGCCGGGGTCCTCCAGCATCGCCTCCAGGGACGGGTACGCCTTCGGCAGGCCCAGGCGCCGGGCGGCCTGTTCGCCGACTTGGGGGTCCACGTCCAGCACACCCCGCACCTGGACGCCGAGCCGGCGCAGCGCCTCGATGTGGACCGTGCCGATGAAGCCGCTGCCGATGACGGCCGCGCCGATCTCGCTGAAGTGCCCCATGTGCTCCTCCCCAGAAACGATGAGCCATCTAGACGGCTAGATGGCTCCCGGCACAATGTACCGAGGCGCAGGCGCCCGGTCAAACCGGGCCACCAAGCCGGCCACGCTCCATCCCTGCCTCGACGTTGACACGCCGCCGTCACACCCGGGCCGTAGGCTTGTCCGGCACATGACACCTGATCACGGAGCGCGACCGATGACACGCCTGCCACTCGTGGCCGTCCTGCTGGCCGTCCTGTCATCGCCCGCTGCCGTCGTGGCCCACTCGCCCTCGGTCATCGAGGGGTCCACGATCGTCGCCGCAGGAAGCCATCGTGCTCGAGGACGCCACCCTCTCGCGCGCCATCGGCGCCACCATCGAGGCGCCCGGCGAGGTCGACTGGTATCGCCTGGACCTGCTGGCCGGCGAGCCGCTCGTGGTCGGCATGACGGCGCCCGACGCCGCCGGTGCGGTGGCTGCCACCTTCACGCTCGTCGGTCCCGGGTTGCCGCCCGCCGCGGACTGCCGGGCCCCAGGCCGACGCCTTCGCCGAGGCGGCCGGCGTCGATGGGGCGGTCGTCTTCCAACCCGCCGCGGAGCCGCCCCTGGAGGTCCACGGGGGGCTCGGCTTCACCAACTACGGCTCGCTCTCGCTCGTGGCGCCGGTGACGGGCAGCTACTGGGTGGCCGTCTACGCGAGCGACCCAGAGGCCACCGGCAAGTACGTCCTCGCTCCCGGCGTGCGCGAGGAGTTCGGCGTTGACGCTATCGGCGGCATGGCCGACCTCATCGACTTCTTCATGGCGCCCTGGCCGCCAGAGGCGACAGCCGCCCCCTGAACGCTGCGCGGCGCAGGCCTTCGCCCAGCCGCCCCGACCTGGTTACCAATCCACTGCCATCGGCATGGTAGGCTCGTGGTATGAAGACGACCATCGATCGAGCCGGCCGGCTCGTCATCCCGCGCGGGCTGCGCGCCCAGGTGGGCCTGGCGGACGGCGGGGAGGTGGACGTGGTGGTGCAGGGCGCGGCCATCCTCATCGAGCCGCGGGCCGGGCTGGACCTCCAGGCGGAGGGTGCGTACCTGGTCATCCCGGCCACCGGCCAGGCCATCGACGACGATGCCGTACGGGAGCTTCGGCTTGCCGACCAGCGATAGCGGCATCGCGGAGGCGCTCGTGGACACCAGCGTCGCCATCGCCATCGTGCTGGCAGACCACGAGGGCCACGGTGAGACGATGGCCGCCGTGGAGGGCCTGCGGTTGGGTCTGGCCGGTCACGCCTGGTTCGAGACCTACTCTGTCCTGACCCGACTGCCACCCGGCTCGCGCCGCTCGCCACGGGACGTGCACGCGCTCCTGCAGCACGACTTCCCGGCCACGCGGCACCTGGGGCCTGACGACCTGGCGGCGCTGGGCACCGAGCTGGCCCGTCTGGGTGTGGCCGGCGGCGCCGTCTACGACGCCCTCGTGGGCGCGGCTGCCCGGGCCCACGGTCTGCCACTGCTGTCCCGCGACCGGCGCGCCTGGCCGACCTACGACGCGCTGGGCGTGAAGGTGCGCATCATCGGCTGAGCGTTCGGCAGCGCGGCCGCGGCGCCTTCGGGGGAGGTGGCCTATCCTCGCCCGGGCGCTTCGTCGAGGGTCGATCGTGGCCTTCGGCAGCCCATCCCGCAACGGAGATCCGCACATGCCCCGCTCGCTCGGCCTGGCCATCCCTGCCACCCTCGCGCTCGTCAGCGCGCTCCTGGCCGCGCCCGCCGGCGCGCAGGACGCGTCCCCTGCCGCGGAGCCATCTGCGGCGGTGGCCACGTCGGCTCCCGGGACCCCGGGGACCGCGCCAGCGCTGGCGCCGCCGCAGGCCACGCCCAACCCCGTGGCCTTCGAGACCCCGACCGGTGACGGCACGGGCGTGCGCCTCACGACCGACCTCGGAGACATCGTCATCGGCCTCTTCACCGAATCGGCGCCGGTCGCCACCGAGAACTTCCTCAACCTCGTGGAGTCCGGCTACTACGACGGCGTCGGCTTCCACCGCGTGGCGCCCGGCTTCGTGCTCCAGGGTGGGGACCCCACGGGCACCGGGGCCGGTGGCCCCGGCTACACCATCCAGGATGAGGAGGTCGTGGGTGAGTACGGCCGCGGCATCGTGGCCATGGCGCGCACGCCGGCACCGAACTCGCAGGGCAGCCAGTTCTTCGTCGTCCTCGACGATGCAGCGAAAGCGTCTCTCGACGCGGCGCGCACGTACGCCATCTTCGGCCGCGTCGTGGAGGGCATGGACGTCGTGGACGCCATCGTGGCGCGTGGCCCGGCTTCGGACCAGGTCGAGGATCCGGTGCGCATCCAGTCAGCCACCATCGAGCCGGTGGAGCTGCCCGCGGAGCCCACGCCCGAGCCGCCCACGGCGTCCGAGTTGGCGGCGGCCGACCTGGCCGCCAAGCTCCCCGAGTCGGTCGCTGACATCGCGCTGACCGACCGCGCGGCCTTCGATTCGAGCGTCGTGATCCCGCAGGCGGACCCAGCCGTCGTCTCCGAGCTGGAGGCGCTTGCCGCAGGGTACGGCACCGACCTCGAGCAGCTCTCCATCGCCCGCGCCTCAGGCGCCGCTGGCGACGCCTTCGCCGCGGTCGTGGCCGTCACCATCCCGGACGTGCCGGCTGCGGATACGCAGGAGGTCCTGGCCCGGCTCATCTTCGGCGTCGGCGATGAGATGACCGCGACCACTGAGACGGTGGCCGGCCGCGAGGTCGTCCGCTACGACCTCACCGTGGAGGGCGGCCCGGCGCAGGTCGCCTACGGCGTCGCCAGCGGTGACGTCGCCTGGTTCCTGGTGGCCGACGAGGCCAGCCTCGAGGAGGTCGTCGCGGCGCTCCCTTGATGCGGAGCCGTCGCATCGTGATGCGCGTATCGTGGCATCGCGATGCTAAGCTGGCCGCATGCGCACCACGGTCAACCTCGATGACGACGTCGTTGCCCTCATCGAGCGGCTTCGACGCGAACGGGCGCTGGGCCTGAGCGAGGCCGTCAACGCGCTCATCCGTGAGAGCCTGCGCGTTGCGCCACCTCGCAAGGACTTCCGACAGCGATCCCAGGCCATCGGCCTGTCCATCGACGTCTCGAACGTCGCCGAGACGCTTGGCTGCTCGAGCCACGGGCTGACCTGCTCGGCCAACACGGCTGAGGCAACCTGGCTCCCGACGCAGGCTGGCCGCGCTCGACCATCGAGCGACGGCCTGACGATCTGCTCTGCCGACCGGACTTCCCCGCTTCGGGGAGCCAGGTCGGCTGACGGGCGTGTCGGCCCGCTCGCCGCTACGCGGAGACGACGCGGTCGCTGAAGTCGCCGCGTCGCGGGATCCTTGAGGATGAGCTTGTGGCGGCCGTCCGGCAGCAGCTCGCGCTTGATGACGACGAAGCCCTCGTAGGTCTCCGGCGACTTGCTGATGCGGGGTGTCTCGCCGCCGCGCCACTCCATCTCGACCGGCTCCCAGGCGCGCGACTGCGCTGAGCGGTAGCAGGCGTCCATGATGGCGTTCACGACGTAGCCGTCGTAGAGCGTCTCCATGGGCTCACGCCCGGCGTCCATGGCGTCGAACATGTCCGTGAACATGTCCGTGTAGCCCAGCTCGGAGACCTCGTCACCGACCGGGAAGAGCCAGCCCGCGCTCGTCTCTGCCTTCTCCGCCACGTAGCCCTTGCCGCCTCCGGCCGTGAACATCTCCAGGCCCGTGCGCAGGAAGTGGTTGATCCAGATCGTGCCGTGGGTGCCAGCCACCTCGTCGCGCAGATCCATGCCGCCGCGGAACGTCCAGCTCACCTCGAACTGGCCGATGGCTCCCGATTCGTAGCGCACCAGGGCGATGGCGTTGTCCTCGGCGCCGATGGGGTGCACCAGCGTGTCCGTGTGGCACATGACCTCCACCGGCCGGTTGCCCTTGCCCACGAAGCAACGGCCGATCTCGATGCAGTGGCAGCCCAGGTCGATGATGGCGCCGCCGCCGGTCAGGCGGTGGTCCCAGAACCAGGCCGAGTGCGGGCCGGGGTGGGTCTCGCGGGCGCGCACCCAGGTGACGTCGCCGATGGCCCCGTCCTGCACGGCCTTGATGGACTTGAGCGACTTGGGCGTGTAGACCAGGTCCTCCAGGTAGCCGCCGAAGACGCCGGCCTTCTCCACCGCGTCCAGCATGCGCTTGGCCTCCTCCGCGGTGCGCCCCAGCGGCTTGGTCACGAGCACGGCCTTGCCGGCGCGCGCCACCGCCGTGACGGCCTCCTCGTGCAGGAAGTTGGGCAGCGCCACGACGACCACATCGGTCTCGGGATGTTCGATGGCAGCCTGCATGTCCGTCGTGGACTCCGGGACGCCATGCCGCTCCCTGAAGGCGTCACCCCGACCGGCGGAGCGCGAGTAGACGACGCGGACGCGATCCTGGCCACGCTGCCCGTGCAGGGTCATGGTGTAGAAGTCGCCGATGAGACCCGTGCCGAGCATGGTGACGTGATGCTGCTTCACAGCCTCTCCTCCTTCAGGTGGTGCCTTCCCCGATCGTATCGCCTCGATCAGGTGCCGGCGGGGTCGCCGAGTCGCCTCGGACCTGGGCGCCGGGCGACTCCGGGCGTCGCGGTCGGCCGGCTCAGGCCTTCGCGTCCGACGGGTGCAGGGTGTGGACCGTCCCGGCCGTGGGCCGGAACGTGGACTCGTGCCCGTCGTCCCAGGCGACACGGTAGCTGGTGCCGTACTCGTGCTCGATGACCTCCAGGATGGTGCCCTGGCGCGGCGGCTCTCCGGCCTTCTGGGAATCCACGCTGATGCGGTCGCCCTTGGCGGTGTCGGCGGTCATCGGAGCCTCCTTCCCATCCTCGTCCTGCGGGCCTCGACCATAGGCAGCCGGGTCCATGTGCCGGTAGGGCCATCCGGCACCGAAGCGGACCACCGCCGGTCCGGGGAGGCCTGCGTCCGCTCGGCGCCCATATCGACGCCCCACGGCAGCGACCATCATCGTGCTCTGATAGGACTATCATGGTCAACGTGAAGACCGTGAGTGCTCTGGATGTCCGCCGACGCTTCGGCCAGCTGCTCGATGAGGCCGCCGCTGGCGAGCGCATCGTCATCGAGCGTGCCGGTCAACCGCGGGCGGCCCTGGTGCCCCTGGAAGACCTGGAGCACCTCGACCCCGCCCGCGCCCTGGCTCGCAAGCGCGAGGCGCTGGAGATGCTCCGGCGGATGGCACGGCAGCGTCCGGCAGCGGTCGGGTCCGACGCATCCAGGGCGGTCCGGGAGTCGCGTGACGAGCGCGAGGCACACATCGACGCCCTGGTCAGCGACCGACACGGCACTGGCCGATGACCTTCAGCCGCGGCCCTCGGGTCGTGATCGTGGATGCCTCGGCCATGGTGGAGGTCGTCATCGGCGATCCGGTCTGGACACGGCGACTGTGGGAGTGGCAGGAAGCCGGAGTCATGCTGCTCGCCCCGCCGCACTTCGGGACCGAGGTCGCCAACGCGCTCTTGCGTGGCCTGCGCCTGGATGCGCACGACGTGGCCGCCCGGCTCCGTGAGCTCTTCCGCGCCGGCGTCGAGGTAGTCGATCGGGGCCTCATCGGGCTCGTGGATGCCATCGAGCTGGCGGCCGGTCACGGCCTCAGCGTCTACGACGCCGCGTATCTCGCGCTGGCCCTGGAGCTGGAAGGCGACCTGGCGACGCGGGACCATGCCCTCGCGCGAGCTGCAGGGGCCGAGGGCCTCGTGGTCATCGACTGATCGACCGGACACGGGCGGCGCGGACGGAGGGCCTGACCGTCATCGGATGACGGCCTCCGGTGGGGTGGTTCAGGTGCGGATGACCCAGTCCGGGTCGACGCTGCGCTCCAGCACCAGCCGCACGTTGGGCATGTCGTTCAGCTCCAGCTTGGCCGTGATGAAGTCCTCGTCCTTGTCCATGTCCACCCAGCGTTGCCGGTTGCGCGCCTCGAGCGTCTCCAGGTCGCTGACGATCAGTGCGGTTCGGTCGAAGGACGCGCGCAGGCCCGGCCACGGATCGTCTCCCAGAAGCAGGTAGTTGCCCTCGCTGATGATGAGGCGGACGCTGCGCTCGATGAGGATGGCACCGGCCCGCGCGATCTCGATCGACCGATCGAAGCGGGGAACAGCAACGGTCTCCTCCTCGTTGTCGCGCAGTCGGCGGAGCGCGGCGGCGTAGCCGCCGACGTCGAACGTGTGTGGCGCGCCCTTGCGTGACAGCCAGCCGCGGGCGGCCAGCACCTCGTCGTCGTAGTGGAAGCCGTCCATGGGCAGGAGCGCGCAGGAACCCGCGAAGGCATCGTTGAGCCGCTCGTGGAGCTCGGCCGCCAGGGTGGACTTGCCGGATGCCGGGGGCCCGGCGATGGCCACGATCCGCCGCTCGCCAGCAGGGATACCGTCACAGTACCGATGCACGTGCGCGGTGAATGCGGCGCGGTCGAACTCAGGCATGGGCAGCGGTCAGTCTAGCGGTCGCACAGGGCGCTCTCCCGGCGGGATCTCACCGGAGCCGCGGATGATCAGCCGCGTCGAGATGGTGCGGTGCTGGCTGGGACCGGTGTAGCCGTCAAGGCGGGCGAAGATCGACTCCGCCGCCACGCGACCCATGGCGTAGGGGTCCTGGGCCACGACCGTGACACCCGGATCGAGCACGTCGGCGAGATCGAGGTCGTCGAACCCGACGAGGGCGATGCGGTGCTGCAGGCCGTGGCGATGCAGTGTATGGATGGCTCCGACGGTGACGAGGTTCTGGCTCGCGAAGAGGGCCGTGGGGGCCTGGTCTGCCGGCAGCTGCAGCAGTCGCTCGGCCGCCTGCTCCGCGGTCGCCCGCGAGTGCAGATCGCGCAGGACGAGCCGCTCGTCGATGCCGATGCCAGCCGAGCGCAGAGCGTCGGCGTAGCCCTCCAGGCGGTCGCCGGCCGTGGCGATGTCGGCCTGGTCACCGAGGAAGGCGATCCGACGGTGCCCCGCGGCGACGAGATGCTGGACAGCCCCACGCGCTCCCGACCGGTTCGTGGCCAGGACGGTGTCCGCATCGAGGAAGCGCGGTGGGCGGTCCACGAAGACCACCGCGAGGCCAGCCTGCATCTCGTTGTGCAGGTACGAATGGTCGAAGCCGGCCGGCACGATGACGAGTCCGTCGATGCCCCGGGCGATCAGGGCACGGGCGACCTCACGCTCCTTGACCGGGTCCTCGTCGAGGCTGGTGGCCATGACTGCGAGTCCCCGTTCGGCCGCGGCATCGTCGACGGCGCGATGGACCGCGCCGAAGAACGGATTGGCCACGTCCTCGAGCACGAGGCCGAGCACGCCCGGGCCGCGTCCTCCTCGTCGCAGGCTGGAGGCGGTCAGGTTGGGTCGGTAGTCCAGCTGCCGCGCGGCACGCTCGACACGGTCGGTCAGCTCGTCCGATACGCCGACCTCGCCGTTGACGACGCGGGAGACGGTCTTGATGCTGACGCTCGCGAGTGCCGCGACATCACGCATGGTGGCACGACTGCCCACGCGTGCCCTCCTCCCCGGCGTTGGGTCTGACAACGTTGTCAGGCGTTCGCGGGTCACCGCCCGAACCTTAGGTCATGAGCGTCCCGACCACAACCCTTGACACCGCCGTGTGCGTCGGTCTAGGGTGCGCGACAACGTTGTCACCGACAGCGTGAGGCGCTGCCAACCAGGCAGTGCAGGGAAGGATGAGGAGGCTCGAGAGATCGATGACTGCTGTCCGTAGCCGCGCCATGCGGCTGACCGTGATCGCCGCGACGGTGGCGCTGACCGCTGGAACGCTCGCTTCTGCCGCTGTCGTGGCCCAGGACGAGGAGCTCGACGGCACGGGCGTCGATATCGAGCTCGTCGTCAAGGAGAACATCAACCCGTTCTGGGTGTGGATGATCCAGGGCGCGGAGGCCCGCGCCCAGGAGCTCGGTGCCAATCTGCACGCCTGCTGGGGCGTGACGGACCCGGACCCCGAGGGACAGACCGCCTGCATCGAGAACGCACTCTCGCGCGGCGCGACCACCATCCTCATCGCACCGGCCAATGCCGGCGTGACCCCGGCCATCGAGGCGGCGCGTGAAGCCGGCGCGATGGTCATCGCGCTCGACACCAAGACCGATCCCCCGGATGCCGTCGACGTCACGTTCGCGACGGACAACTTCCAGGCGGGCCTGCTCATCGGCCAGTGGGCCAAGGCCAAGCTCGGCGACGCTGCCAAGGATGCCAAGATCGGCCTCATCGACATCGTGGGTGCCGAGGGCGAGCCGGTCGTCGGCGTGCAGCGCGACCAGGGCTTCCTGCAGGGCATGGGCATCGACGTCGGTGACGTCAACCTCATCGGTGACGAGACCGATCCGCGCATCGTCGGCGCCGAGGCCGGCCATGGCAACCAGGAAGACAGCGTCGGCGCCATGGAGCGGCTGCTCCAGGCCAACCCGGACATCAACGTCCTCTACACCATCAACGAGCCCACCGCCCGCGGTGCCGTGCAGGCGCTCGAGACGTTCGGCAAGACCACCGACGATGTCATGATCGTCTCGGTCGACGGTGGCTGTGAGGCCATGCAGGACATCGAGGACGGCATCATCGACGCGACCTCGCAGCAGTATCCGTCGTTGATGGCGTCGCTCGGCGTCGACTGGGCCGTGAAGTTCGCGAAGACCGGTCAGATCCCGACCCCTCAGGACAGCCCGAACTACACCGAGGGTCTGGACATCTACAACACCGGCGCCACGCTCATCACCAACGATCCGCAGGACGGCGTCGATTCGATCGACACGACTGCTGGTCGTGACATCTGCTGGGGCAACTTCCGCGGGGAATAGGACCTAGCGCAGTCGCGAACGGGGTGGCCGCCGCGGCCACCCCGTTCGTCTATGTACGATCACGACGCTCACCGTGGCGCACGGACCGGACCGGGAGGTGGTCCCCACATGAGTAGCCCAGAGGATCACGGTCGCGAGGCAGCCTCGGCCGAGGTGACGGCAGTGGCCGTGGTCGGCGAGATCAGCGAGCACGACCGCCAGGACCCGACGGCCGTCCAGCGCATCCAGCGGGTCCTGCATCGCTACCCGGCCCTGGGGCCTCTCTTCTTCCTCCTGGCCATGCTGGTCGCCTTCAGCTTCATGTCCGACCGGTTCCTGCAGCCGTTCAACATGAGCCTGATCATCCAGCAGGTCACGGTCGTGGGCACCCTGGCCATCGGGCAGACCATCATCATCCTGACCGCCGGCGTCGACCTGTCGGTCGGCGCCATCACCGTCTTCGTCTCGGTGATCATGGCCAAGCTCTCGGCCGACTACGGCGTCCCCGGTGTCGCTGCCCTGCTCATCGGTTTCGCCTTCGGCACCGCCTGCGGCCTCCTGAACGGCCTCCTCATCACCCGGCTTCGACTGCCACCCTTCATCGTCACGCTGGGAACGCTGAGCATCTTCTTCGCGCTCAACCTGTACGTGTCCGCGTCGACGACCATTCGGGGATCGGACATGGACCCGCTGATGACCACGACGGCGGGCAAGCACGGCAGTCTGATGCTGCCGATCATCGACACGCCGATCCCGCTCGGCTCGCTGGGCATGCTCGCCATGTACGCGATCATGAGCGTACGTCCTGCGCTTCACGGCGTGGGGTCGCCATATCTACGCCACGGGCGACGACCCGGAAGCCTCCCGCCTCACGGGCATCAAGGTCGATCGCGTGCTCGTGTCGGTCTATGCGGTCGCCGGCTTCATCTACGCCATCGGTGCCTGGTTCCTCATGGGCCGCATCGGCGCCGCCAGCCCACAGTCCGGCCTGGGCGCCAACCTGGACACGATCACGGCCGTGGTCATCGGCGGCACCAGCCTCTTCGGCGGGCGGGGCGTGGTCATCGGCACCCTGCTGGGCGCCATCATCGTGGGCATGGCTCGCAATGGCCTGAGCCTGGCGGGTTTCGACCCGCTCTGGCAGGACTTCACCATCGGCGTCCTCGTCATCGTTGCCGTGACGGTCGACCAGTGGATCCGGAGGGTGAGCGCATGACCCTGGCTGCCAGCAGCGACCATCCCACGCCGGCGCTGCAAGCGACGGGCCTGGTCAAGAACTACGGGCGCGTGGTGGCTCTCGACGGTGCCAACCTCGAGCTCTATCCGGGCGAGGTCCTTGGCGTCATCGGCGACAACGGCGCTGGCAAGTCCACGCTCATCAAGTGCTTCAGCGGCGCCGTCATCCCCGATCAGGGCGAGATCCGCATCGGCGGCGAGCGTCGTGCACCTCCAGTCGCCCGGCGACTCCATGGCGGCCGGTATCGAGACGGTCTACCAGACGCTGGCGGTGTGTCCGGCGCTGGACATCGGCACCAACCTCTTCCTTGGCCGTGAGCGGCGCAAGCCGGGCATCCTCGGCTCGGTCTTCCGCATGCTGGACCTCGGCGGCATGCGCGAGGACGCACGCAGGGAGATGTCCCAGCTCGGCCTGCTCACCATCCAGGACATGAGCCAGGCCGTGGAAACGCTCTCGGGCGGTCAGCGCCAGGGCGTGGCGGTGGCCCGGGCCGCGGCCTTCGGTCAGCGGGTGATCATCATGGATGAGCCCACCGCAGCGCTCGGTGTCAAGGAATCCGGCAAGGTCCTCCAGCTCATCCGGGACGTGCGTGACCGCGGCATCCCGGTGATCCTCATCAGCCACAACATGCCGCATGTCTTCGAGGTCTCGGATCGCATCCACATCCATCGGCTCGGCAAGCGTGTCGCGGTCGTGACGCCGAAGTCGCATTCGATGTCGGAGGCCGTGGCCATCATGACCGGTGCGGTCCAACCGACCATGACGGACGAGGAGATGGCACGACCGGCAGCGCAGCTGGCGGGCTAAACTCGCTGCGACCCTCCTTCGACCGGACCGTCCTGATCATGACGGACATCGATACCCTCGCCGCCCGCAATCGACAGCGCTGGGTGGACATCGACATGGACGAAACCGGCATCCGGGCCAAGCTGGATCTGAACGACATGCCCAACGCGCGGCTGGTGATGGACCGCAGCACGGAACCCGACTGGATCGTCTGCACCTGAGTCTGCCTGAGGTCGCAGGCGGGAACGCCGCCGTCGCCGGGAGCCTGACGCACCAGCCGCGACAGGACGCGCCAGCCGCGTCGAGCCAGGGCCGATCAGGAGCGGCTCAGTCGTCGGCCCACAGCCACGCAGCACCTCGCACGCCACTGGAATCGCCGTGCCTCGACTTCACGATGGGTGTCGTGAACACGGTGGTGAAGGCGTACCTGAGGATCAGGGCTGGCAGTCGCTCGTAGAGCTCATCCACGTTGGACATCCCCCCTCCAAGCACGAAGATGTCAGGATCGAGCGTGTTGACCACGACGGCGAGACCGCGAGCCAGACGCTCGACGTAGCGATCCAGCAGCGCGGACGCGAGCGCGTCGCCGGATCGGGCCAGCCCCACGATCTGGCTGCCGTGAAGCCGCTCACCGGCCGCTGCCTCGAACTGGGCCTGGAACGCTCGTCCCGAGACCCACGTCTCGATGCATCCCGGCAGGCCACACCAACACGACGGGCCGGGTACCTCGTCGTCCCTCGGCCACGGCAAGGGGTTGTGGCCCCAGTCGGCGGCGTTGTTGTTGGGGCCATGGTGGACCCGCCCATCGATGGCCACGCCGGCACCGACGCCACTGGCGAGGTTCGGGGTGTAGACGACACGGTAGCCCGCCCCAGCCCCATCACGCGCCTCCGAGGCCGCCAGAAGGTCGGCGTCATTGGCGGCGCGGATGCCGCGACCGCCGAGCGCGCTGCGCAGGTCCTGCTCGACGGGGCGTCCGATCAGCCACGTCGAGCTCGCTCCCTTGCCCAGGCCGGTGAGCGGGTCGATGGAGCCCGGGATGCCGATCCCCACACGCTCGATACGCCCGACCCGCTCTTCTGCGTCCTCGACCAGCTCGCCGATGATCCGGAGGCATGCGTCGTAGTCGCCACGCGGCGTGTCCCTGCGACGTCGGAGGTGCTCCTGGCCATCCGGCGTCAGAGCCACGATCTCGATCTTGGTGCCACCCCAGTCCACGCCGACGAGCATGCGTCGAGTATGGCGTACCCGCCAGCCCCCGCTGGCCGGCGCGCACCGCGTGTTCGGGCCGAGGCCGATATGCTGCGTCACCAGACCCCTTCCCCTCGAAGGAGAGAACGTGACCGACCTGCGTCTTCCCCTCATCGACCAGTCTCGGCGTGCACGTGGCTTGCTCTTCGGCGGCCTGGTGCTGGCTGGCGCGCTGGCCATCAGCGGAGGTCCCGCCTGGGCCCAGGAAGCCGAGGAGACCGTCGGGTCACCGGCAGCGGTCGATAGCGCTGACGAGACTATGGCTGGCGGCATCGACGGCACCTGGACCATCGACACGGAGATCGGCGACTTCGCCGACTACAGCGGCTCATGGGCCGGCTTCCGCGTGGCGGAGGTCCTGCAGGGGCTGGGCGATGTCTACGCGGTGGGCCGCACGCCGGTCGTGACCGGAACCCTGGAGGCGGAGGGTTCGACCATCCAGAGCGCCGTCATCGAGGTGGACCTCACGACCGTGACGAGCGACCAGCCTCGTCGCGATCCGGCCATCCAGCGAGCCCTGGACACGGTCACCTTCCCGACCGCCACGCTCGCGACGCGCGGAGCCGGTGGACCTTGGCAGCCGTGCCGGTCGATGGTGAGCCCTTCACGGCGACCCTGCCCGGGACGCTCACCATCCGAGGCATCAGCCAGGACGTGGACATCCCGCTGACCGGGCAGCGCGTGGGCGACGTGGTCGTCGTGGTGGGCACGCTGCCCGTCGACTTCACGTCCTTCGACGTCACCATGCCCACGGCGCCCGTCGTGCTCTCCGTGGAGGACACGGGCGACCTCGAGTGGCAGCTCTTCTTCCGCCGCGAGGCCGAACCGGCCGCCCGGTGAGCCGCGACGTCATCGGCCGCGCCGGTAGGCAGCATCGCCCGACGCCGGTCGGCTGAGGCGAGGCTGCCAGAACCTGCACGCGCCGGAGTCCCAGGGCCGTCCGACACTTGCCGCGCGCGGCATCGAGGCCCACGCTGGCGCATGGAGGTGACCCATGCGCATCCTTCGGCTGGCCGCTGCGACCGCACTCCTGGTCGCGCTGACCGGGTGGCCCGGCCGTCTGCCGCCGACCCTGCGGTCGTGGTGCCCGGCAGTGCCGACCTGGTACCTGGCCCTCGGGCGACTCCCTGGCTGCCGGGTATCAACCCATCGGCCGCCCCGAGGACGACCATCGCACGCGGGCGGGCTATGCGGACCAGCTCTGGCTGATGGCCCGCGCGCGGTACCCGAACCTGGAGCTCGTCAACCTGGCCTGCCCGGGCGAATCCACGGAGACCATCCGGCTCGCGCACGAGCGCTGCCACTACCCGGCTGGCAGCCAGCTGGACGAGGCCCTCGCCTTCATCGAGGCACACCGCGACGGCCTCGCGTTCATCACCATCGACATCGGCTTCAACGACTTCGACTGCAGCGACGCGCTGGCCTGTCTCTTCCCGGGCATCGAGCGCATCGAGCAGCGGCTCCCGACCATCCTGGCCGATCTCCAGGCGGCCGCCCCGGGCGTGCCCATCGTGGGCATGAACGTCTACGACCCCTTCCTGACGCTCTGGTGGGGGGACGAGGCGGACCGCACCCTGGCGCACCAGTCGGTCGTGGCCATGCAGCTCATCAACGAGTCGATGGAGCGGGCCTACGCGCAGGCGGGCATCCCCGTCGCCGACGTCGAGGCTGCCTTCGCCATCGACGACTGGGAGACACTCGTGCCGCTGGCCGGGCACGACCTGGTGCCCCGCAACCTGGCCCTGCTCTGCGAGCGGACGTGGCAGTGCATGCCGCCGCCGCTCGGTCCGGACCGGCATCCCAACGTGCTGGGCTTTCGGGTCATGGCTGACGCGTTCGCCGCCGAGCTGGGCCTCTCACCCGGCTGATCGGCGGGCTGCTAGCGACGGCTGCCGAACCGTGGTCGCACGGCGATGACGATGACGGCGATGCCCAGCGCGATGAGCGAGACCGGCCAGAGGACCTCCCAGTTCAGTGGCACGTACTGGGCGATGAGCAGCATCCCGCCCACGGCCAGCAACAGGATGCCGAAGGCGATGGGCCAGTCAGGACGCCCGCTGCTCCCGAGATGCCGATGGCTCGCGGAGGGCGTCGACTGGCTCCTGGTCCCCGGCTCCCCGGGTGCTCGGCGCCGCGGGCAGGATGGCGGCCAGGAGGATGTAGATGACGACCATGGGCACGGCTGACGTCAGCAGCGTGACGATGACCCAGGCGATGCGCACCCAGGTGGCGTCCGACCCGAGGTAGGCAGCGATGCCGCCACAGACGCCGGCGATGACGCGATCGTCCTCCGAGCGCCGGAGGCGACGTGGCCGCGCCGACCCTGGTGCCCCTGGTGGCTCAGGTGCCCCTGGCGGGGACGCTCCAGCGGAGGGCTGGTTCATCGGCGGCGCCGGGGGCCGTGGCCCTGGCGCCTGCCGGACGACGGCTGCGTGAGGTCGGCGCCTGCTGGTACGTCAGCTGCTGAGTAGGCGGTCGGCTCGTTGGCGGCCGGCGGCCGGCATGGCGGCGGCCGGCGCGGCGGCTCGGCGCGCGGCGGTCGCGTGGCGCGGGCGGCTGCCGTGGCGCGGGCGGCTGCCGTGGCGCGGGCGGCTGCCGTGGGGTCGGCACTGGGCGAAGGCCGGTCACGGTTCGATGGGATCCTCCCTGGCCACTGATTCCACGATCGCCAGCCGTCCGGCACCAGAGCCGTGTGGCATCCACTGCTGGGACACCCGGCCAACGGCACAGGTGATGCGGTCGCAACGGCACTGTCTCGACGGCCCACCATCGGACAAGGTCGCCATGGACGGGCCGCTCACCCGTCAGGCGGACCGATCGATCCGCGCCTCGCAGCCGCACCCAGGAGGGTGACCATGCCCACGGTCGAACAGGCAGTCGATGACTTCCTCGCCCAGAAGCGCATCGCCGTGGCCGGCGTCTCGCGCAATGCCGGCGGCACCCATGCCAGCAACGGCATCTACACGCGCCTCAAGGAGCGCGGCTACGAGGTCTTCCCGGTCAACCCGAACGCGGACACGGTCATGGGCGACACCTGCTACCGCAGCCTGAAGGACATCCCGGGCGGCGTGGACGGCGTCGTCATCGCCACCAACCCGGCGGTCTCGCTGTCCGTGGCGCAGGAATGCAAGGAGCTGGGCGTCCAGCGGGTCTGGTTCCACAAGAACTTCGGCGCCGGCTCCTACTCGAAGGAGGCCCACGAGTTCTGCCGAGCCAACGGCATCACGGCCCTCGTGAGCTGCCCGCTCTGGTACGGCAAGACATCGGACGGCTTCCACCGCTTCTTCGGCTCCGCCTGCCGGCTCCTCGGCCAGGTCCCCAAGGAGCTGTAGACCGCGCCGTTGCCCTGCCGTGACCGGACAGGAGCGCCCCTCGGAGTTCCGCATCTTCATGTCGCGCATGCGCCGTACGCCGTGGCGCACGGCCATGCGGCAGGCGTGGCGGTCACGCGGGAGGGAGGCTCGCATGCTGCTTGCCTGAGCGGCTCATGGGCGGCATCTACGGGCATCTGGTCGGGGATGCCCTGGGGGTGCCCTACGAGTTCCAGCCCGCCGACCGCATCGGCGAGGTGACATGGCGCGGCCACGGCACCTACGACCAGCCGCCGGGCACCTGGAGCGATGACGGCGCCCTCATGCTGGCGCTCCTCGATTCGCTGCTGACGGCCGGGTTCGACACGGCCGACCAGGCCCGCCGGGCGCTCGACTGGCAGCAGGCCGGCGCCTATGCGCCGGGCGGCGACGTCTTCGATATCGGCAACGCCACGGCCGCGGCCCTGTCGAGACTCCGGGCTGGCACGCCACCAGAGGAAGCCGGGGCGACCGATGCCCTGGGCAACGGCTCGCTCATGCGCATCCTGCCGGTCGCCCTTGTCGAGCGTGAGGCGGACGACGCCGACCTGGCAGCCATGGCGGCGCGCGCCTCGCGGGTGACGCACGGCAGCGCTGAGGCCCAGGTCGCCTGCGCCCTCTATGTCCTCGTGGCCAGGCGACTCCTGGACGGGGAGCAGGACCGCGCCGCCGCCCTGGCCGGTGCCCGCGCGAACCTGCGCTCCGTGCTGGCCGAGGCCGGTCTGCCCGGTTCTCGCGAGGCGGCCGCACCCGCGGAGGCCGTCGCGGCCCTGGACGCCTTCGAGGGCTGGACCGGGCGTCGGGGCGGGGGCCGCGTCGTGGACAGCTTCTGGTCGGCCTGGGAGGCGTTCGCCGCGGCGCCCGACTACCCCGCTGCCGTGATCGCCGCCGTGCGCTACGGCAACGACACGGACACCACGGCCGCCATCGCCGGCGGCCTGGCCGGCATCTACTGGGGCATCGACGGCATCCCCGGCGCCTGGCAGCACGGTCTCCGCGACCGCCACATCCCCCAGGCGCTGGCTGACCGCCTCGTGGAGACCGACGCTTCCGAGTGGGACGGCACGCCCTGGCGCACCTCCCGATCGCGGGCCCTGCGAGGTCGACTTCCTGGACCTGTCCGACACCGACCTCGGCGGCGGCGGGGCGGCCGGCATGACCTTCCTGCCCGGCAAGCGCTACCTGGGCTACTACAGCGGCCCGCACTGGCGCGACCTGGACAGCGATGCCGCGAGCCTGCGGCGGCAGGGCATCGACCTGCTGGTCCTGCTCGTCGAGGACAAGGAGCTGCGGCGCTGCCGGGTCATGGACATCGCCGAGGTGCTCCCGGCTCATGGGGTGGAGCTGCTGCGCTTCCCCATCGTTGACCCGGAGCTGCCCGCAGACGACGCGGCCTATCGCCGGCTCGATCGCCGACCTCGCGGCGCGCATCCGTGGCGGCACCCGGGTGGCCATCGCCTGCCGGGGCGGCCTCGACCGCACGGGCATGACCGCGGGCTGCCTGCTCAGGGAAGCCGGCCTGCCGGCCGACGAGGCCGTGGACCGAGTGCACGCCGCTCGCGACCACACGCTCTCCCTTCCCCATCAGCTGCGCTACGTCAGGAGCTGGCCCGCCCGGCGCCTGAGGCCACCCGTGCCCGGCGCCTGAGGCGGACCCACGCCCGACGACATGACCGGCTGAGGCATCAAGTCTCCTTGAGGACAAGTGGCAAGGCCGCCCGTGTTGGGGCGTAAAGGCCCCCGTCGACTGGCCACAGGTCACTACCAGCCGAGCCCCCCATGGGCTGCAATGGCGACGTGGACCCCGACCCACGGACTCAGGATTGCGAGCACCGCACGTGTCACGTGCTCACGCGCGCGTTGGCGCTGGGGCGTCCCGTGCCCGCGCGATGCCGCAGGTGGTGTCCGGCCGCCGCCGCCATCGTCAGCCTCGACGAGCTCGGTCGTGGGCAGAGCGCGCGCATCCTGCGCGTCGGCGGCCGACCCGCGACCCAGCGCCGGCTGCTCGAGCTGGGTGTCGTCCGCGGCGAGACGATCACGTTCCGGCGGGCCGCGCCGCTGGGTGACCCGCTGGAGTACGTGGTGAAGGGCTACCACCTCTCGCTGCGCAGGCGGGAGGCGGCCACCATCACGGTCGAGGCGCTGGCCGGGCCCGGTGTGAAGCCGTCGGACGGCCTGGGGTCGGCAGCCCTGGCGGCGGAGGAGCCCGCCGCATGAGCGGCCTCCTGACGCTCGCGCTGGCCGGCAACCCGAACGCCGGCAAGACGAGCATCTTCAACGCGCTCACCGGCTCCCGCCAGCACGTCGGCAACTGGCCCGGCAAGACCGTGGCTCGGCACGAGGGCACGTTCCGGCACGGCGACCTCGTCGGCCGTCTCGTGGACCTGCCGGGCACCTACAGCCTCTCCGCGCTCTCGCCGGAGGAGGTCATCGCCCGCGACTACCTCCTGAGCGGCGAGGCGGACGGCGTCATCAACGTCGTGGACGCCACCAACCTGGAGCGCAACCTCTACCTCACGGCACAGCTGCTGGAGCTTGGCCTGCCCATGGTCGTGGCGCTCAACGTGAGCGACAGCGCCCGGGCGCAGGGCATCCGCATCGACGTGCCGCGGCTCGGCGTGCTGCTGGGGCGCGCCCCCATCGTGGAGACCGTGGGCCATCGCGGGCGCGGCCTGGACGAGCTCATCGAGGCCGCCATCGGGCTGGTGGGCACCGACGGCGCGCTGTTGCGGGTCGTGGCCTGACCCATGACGGCTCAGCTGGGGGCCACCTGGACGCCCACCTTCCGCATCGACTACGGGCGAGACGTGGAACCGGAGGTCGGCGCCCTGACCGACCGCATCGCGCGCACACCCGGAGCTGGCGACCGCCTTCCCAGCCGCGCTGGCTGGCCGTCAAGCTCCTGGAAGGGGAGGCCGACCTCATGGCGCGCGTGGGCCGGGCCGCGGGCGGTGACGCCATCGTGGCGGCGGCGGAGTCGTCGCGGGCGCGCATCGGGGCGCGGCTGGGCGACAGCGCGGACCTGGCCATCGCCGATGCTCGCTACGGGTACGTGCACGGCGTGGTGCGGGAGGTCGTGGACACCTCCGCGGTTTCCCGCTACACGCGCACGGACCGCCTCGACAGCATCCTGACCAACCGACTCCTCGGCCTGCCCATCTTCCTGGCCGTCATGTTCGTCGTCTTCAAGCTGGTGGTGGAGGTCTCGGCCTTCTTCCTCGACTGGGTGGACGCGGTCATCAGCGGGCCCGTGACGCGCTGGGTCGACCGGCTTCCTGGCCATGCTCTCGGCACCGGACTGGCTGGTCTCGCTGACCGTGGACGGCGTCATCGCCGGCGTGGGCGCCGTCCTGGTCTTCATCCCCGGGCTCGTCGTCCTCTACCTCTTCCTGACGCTCCTCGAGGACAGCGGCTACATGGCCCGGGTGGCCTTCCTCATGGACCGCGTCATGCGCTTCACCGGCCTGCACGGCAAGTCCTTCATGCCCATGATCCTGGGCTTCGGCTGCGCGGTGCCGGCGGTGTACGCCACGCGCACGCTGGAGGACCGCAACCAGCGGCTCACCACGAGCCTGCTGGTGCCGCTCATGTCCTGCTCGGCGCGCCTGCCCGTCTACGTCGTCTTCGGGCTGGCCTTCTTCGGCACCGCGGCCGCCACCGTCATCACCGGGCTCTACGTGCTGGGCATCGTGCTGGCCGCCGTCGTTGCCATCGTGCTCTCGCGGACGATCCTGCGCGAGCGCAGCGACTCGGTCTTCGCGCTGGAGCTGCCGCCCTACCGGGTGCCGACCCTGACCTCGCTGGCGACGCACACCTGGCAGAAGACCAAGGAGTTCGTGGTCAAGGCGGGCACCGTCATCTTCGCCGTCTCGGTGCTGCTGTGGTTCGTCATGAGCCTGCCGTGGGGCGTCAGCAGTCAGCGCGAGAGCTACTTCGGCCAGGTCAGCGCGGCCGTGGCGCCGGCCTTCGAGCCGGCCGGCTTCGGCAACTGGCAGGCCGCCGGTGCCCTCGTCACCGGCTTCATCGCGAAGGAGGTCGTGGTCACGAGCATGGCCCAGGCGTACGTGGACGAGCCGGCCGAGGGCACCGCCAGCGGCACGGGCGCAGCGGCGGTCGTGCCCAGCGTGGCCGAGGACCTGCAGGAGATCGGCGCGGGCCTCCTGGCGGCCACGGGGTCGGCCGTCCGCTCCACGCTCTCCATCATCCCGGGCGTGGACCTCGCACCGCCTGGCCAGCAGGCACCCCAGGACACCGCCCTGAGCGCGGCGCTGGCGACCGCGTTCACGCCCCTGGCGGCCATCGCCTTCGTCGTCTTCGTGCTCATCTACACGCCCTGCGTGGCGACGCTGAGCGCCATCAAGTCCGAGTTCGGCTGGCGCTGGGCGGCCTTCTCCGGCGCCTACCAGCTGGGCCTGGCATGGCTGCTGGCAGTGATCGTCTTCCAGGTCGGCAGCGCCCTGGGGATGGCCTGATGCTGACACGCATCCTGGCCGCCATCGACGCGGCCGGGCGGCCCCTCTGCGCGGCGGACCTGCGGCGCGAGCTGGACATCGAGAGCTCCGCGCTCGAGGGCATGCTGGAGACGCTCGTGGCGCGCGGCCGGCTGCGAGCCCTGCGCTTCGACGGTGCGGACTGCGGCGGCTGCCCGGTGCGCAGCGGCTGCTTCATCATGGACGACGGCGTGGCCGTCACCTACGCGCTGGTGCGGGGCGTTCCTGCCGGCGGCACGGTCACGGCGCCGCTGCGCGAGGGCGAGACGACGATCGCCGCAGCCTGAGCGCTGCCGCATGCCCGTCGCCGGGCTGCCGAACGGCCCGCCGCGCTCCGACCGATGGCACGCGCCTCGCGGGCCGGCGACGCTCGACACTGGCGACTGGCGTGGTCCCCCCGCGATCGGGTGGCCGCGCCGTCGTCATGTTCAGGCCGAGTCGGAGGCACATGCGTTGGATGCCGAGCTGCTGGCGCGACTGCAGTTCACGCTGACCGCCAGCTATCACTTCATCTTCCCGCCCTTGAGCATGGGCCTGGGCCTGATGCTGCTCGTGGTGAGCGGCCTCTACCTGCGCACCCGGGACCCCAAGTGGCGCCGCCTCTCGTTCTTCTGGGTCAAGGTCTACGGCATCGTCTTCGCCATGGGCGTGGCCACGGGCATCGTCCAGGAGTTCGAGTTCGGCATGAACTGGGCCGACTACTCGCGGTTCGTGGGCAATGTCTTCGGCTCGCTGCTGGCAGCGGAGGGCGTCTTCGCCTTCTTCCTCGAGGGCGGCTTCCTGGGCCTCATGCTCTTCGGAGGCAACCGGCTCGGGCCGCGCATGTGGTTCCTGGCCAGCCTCATGGTCGTCATCGGGGCCCACTTCTCGGCCATCTGGATCGTGGCGGCCAATTCCTGGATGCAGACGCCCGCGGGCTACGACATCCAGGCCGTGCCCGAGCCGACGCGGGCGGTCATGACCGATTTCTGGGCCACCGTCCTCACGCCGTCGTTCATGCCGCGCCTGCTGCACGTCTTCTTCGCCTCCTGGACGGCCGGCGCGGCCTTCGTGGCCAGCGTCAGCGCCTACTACGTGCTCAAGGCCCGCCACGCCGACCTGGGTCGGGCGTCGCTGGCGGTGGCCGTGCCCTTCTTCGTCGTCTTCGCCGCCGCCAACGCCTTCGTCTTCGGCCCCGAATCGGCCCGCAGCGTGGCCGAGAACCAGCCCACCAAGCTGGCGGCCATGGAGGGCACCTGGCAGACGGAGGCCGCCGCGCCGGCCTACCTGGTGGGCTGGGTGGACGAGGAGGCCGGCACGACCACCGGCATCGCCGTGCCAGGCCTGCTCAGCTTCCTGGCCACCGGTGACCCGAACGCCACGATCGAGGGCATCGACTCCTTCGAGACGCCGCCGACGGTCGTGAACCTGACCTTCCAGTCGTACCACCTCATGGTCGGCCTGGGCTTTGCCATCGTGCCCTTCGCCGCCCTGGCCGGCCTGCTCTGGTTCTGGAAGCGCAAGCTCCTGGAGTACCGCTGGGCGCTCTGGATCCTCGTCTCGACGGTCTTCGTCTCGCTGCTCGTCATCACCGCCGGCTGGTGGGTCGCGGAGTTCGGCCGGCAGCCCTGGATCGTCTACGACGTGCTGCTGACCGCCCAGCGGGACCTCCCCGGTGGTGTCAGCGGAGGAGATCGTCGTCTCGCTGGGCGGCTTCATCCTGCTCTACAGCGTCTTGCTGGTGCTCTTCATCTACCTGCTGAACCAGAAGATCCAGCACGGACCAGAGCCCCTGGAGTCCCTGGAGGCCCGGCCGGTGGGCGAACTGCCTGACACGCTGCGCGACATCTTCAGGGCGCGCGGCGCCGGCGAGGGGAGGAGGACGCGCTGATGCTCAACGAGATCTGGTTCATCCTCTTCGTGGTCATCATCTCCGGCTACCTCATCCTCGACGGCTTCGACATGGGCGTGGGCATCCTGCACCTGCCGCTCGCCCGCAGCGACGTGGAGCGCCGCACGCTCCTCAACAGCATCGGTCCGGTGTGGGACGGCAACGAGGTCTGGCTGGTGCTGGGCGGCGGCGTGCTCTTCGCCATCTTCCCCTTCGCCTACGCCTCGCTCTTCTCCGGCTTCTACGCGGCCTTCATGCTGGTCCTGGTGGTGCTGATCCTGCGGGCGGTGACGCTCGAGTTCCGCTCCCAGCGTCCCAGCCCGCGCTGGAGGAGCGCCTGGGACGCGGCCTTCGCCACCACGTCGCTGGTGCTGGCGCTGCTGCTCGGCGTGGCCTTCGGCGCCATCCTGGGCGGCGTGCCGCTGGGCGCCGACCAGGAGATCGTCACGAACCTCTTCGAGCTGCTGACACCCTTCGCCCTGCTGCTGGGCGTGACCACCGTGGCCATGTTCGCCATGCACGGCGCGATCTACCTGATGATGAAGACCGAGGGGGCCGTCCAGGAACGGGCCAGGAGGTCGCTGCCCTACCTGATGGGCACCTTCGTGGCCCTGAACACCCTCGTCGTCGTCGCCAGCCTGCTGCTCGACCAGCCCTTCACGGCGCGCTACCGCGAGGAGATCTGGCCCATCATCTTCCCGGCCGCCGCCCTCGCGGCCATGGGTGCCACCTGGTGGTTCGCGCAGCGGGCCCGCTACTTCCCGGCCTTCGTGGCCTCCTCGACGATGATCCTGCTCCTCATCGTGGCGGCCGCCTACGGGATGCACCCGAACCTGCTCGTGTCGAGCATCGACCCGGCCTATCGACCTGACCATCTTCAACGCGGCGTCGGAGGCCAACACGCTGACCGTGGCCCTCGTCATCGCCCTCATCGGCATGCCCTTCGTGCTCCTCTACACGGCGGGCGTCTACTACCGTCTTCCGCGGCAAGGTCAGGGTCGAGCCTGACAGCTACTAGCCGAGCGGGGTCTGCCGCGGGCCGCGCGAGCGTCGACCCGGACCGGCCCACCGCCGCCGGGGTACCGCGCCACGAACGGCAGCTGCTGGCGCTGGATCGGCAGGCGCGCCGCTGGCTGATCGTCGCCATCCTGGCGGGCGTCGGCGCGGTCGTGGCCCTCGTCGATCCAGCTCGCGACCGTGGCGCTCGTCGTCAGCGGGGTCTTCCAGGACGGCCGGACGCTGGAGGACGTGCTGCCGCTGCTGTTCGTGGCGTTCGCCCTGCTCGGTGCGCGCGCCCTGTGTGTCACGCTGCGCGAGGTCGCCGCACGCCGCTCCGCCGAGCGTGTCACGAGCTCGCTGCGGGCTCGACCTCACCGGGCGGCTGCTCGCGGCTGGGACCGACGTGGCTGGGACGTGAGCGCAGCGGCGAGATCGGGGGTCTCCTGCTGGGCGGCCTGGAGTCCGTCGACGAGTACGTGACCGTCTACCTGCCGGCACGCTGGCTGGCCGTCGTCGTGCCGCCCCTGGTGCTGGTGGTCGTGCTGGCGCTGGACCCGCCGTCCGTCGTCGTGCTGCTCCTCACGGGCCCGCTGCTGCTCCTCCTCCTGGTCGTCATCGGCGGGCGCACGCGGACGGTCACCGAGCGCCGCTTCCTCGAGATGCGCACCCTGTCCGCCTTCTTCCTGGACATCCTGCGCGGCCTGCCGACGCTGCGCATGTTCGGGCGGAGCCACGAGCAGGTGGAGAACCTGCGGCGCGTCAGCGGGCGCTACGGCGACGCCACCATGGACGTGCTGCGTACGGCCTTCCAGACCTCCCTGGTCCTGGAGTGGGGGGCCACCATCGCCATCGCCCTCATCGCGGTGGAGGTCGGGCTGCGCCTGCTTGACGACGGCATCGCCTTCGACCGGGCGCTGGCGGTGCTGCTCATCACGCCCGAGTTCTTCCTGCCCCTGCGCCTGCTGGCCGTGCGCTTCCACGTGGGCACTGCCGGCGCAGCGGCCCTCGACCGGGCCTTCGCCATCCTGGACGAGCCGGTGGTCGGACCGGACGGCGGACACGACCGCGATGCCAGGCACGGTCGCGAGCGGCCTGCAGCCCGGGCTGGCCGATGCCGCCCCGGCAGCGCTGCGTCGATCCGCCGTCACTGCGGTTCGCCGACGTCGACTTCGTCTATCCGGGCCGCGACTCGCCGGCCCTCCAGGCGGTCTCCTTCGAGATGCCGGCCGGTCGATCCCTGGCCCTGGTTGGCGCCAGCGGGGCCGGCAAGTCCACGGTCGCCAGCTTGCTGCTGCGCTTCATCGAGCCGACCGAGCGGCACGATCGTGGTCGACGGCCGATCGCTGGCCGGCATCCCGGTCTCCGACCTGGCGCTCGTCGCTGGCCTGGGTGCCGCAGCGCCCGCACCTCTTCGCCGGCAGCGTCGCCGACAACATCCGCCTGGCGCGGCCCGACGCCGATGACGCGGCCGTTGCCCAGGCGGCGCGAGCAGCCAACGCGGCCGGCTTCATCGAGCGGCTGCCGCACGGTTACGAGACGCCGGTCGGGGAGGATGGCTCGCGGCTCAGCGGCGGGCCAGCGGCAGCGCATCGCCATCGCGCGGGCCTTCCTCCGGGATGCGCCCCTGCTGCTGCTGGACGAAGCCGACCTCACACCAGGACGAGGCGAGCGAGGCGGCCATCGCCGACGCGCTCGAGCGCCTGGCCGCAGGTCGCACGGTGCTGGTCATCGCCCACCGACTCGACCTCGCAGCGCGGGCTGACCAGGTCGTCGTGCTGGACGCCGGGCGCGTCGTCGAGTCGGGAGCCCCGGCCGACCTGCTGGCCGCGGAGGGGCCCTATCGCCGGCTCGTGGAGGACGCGGCGGCGGGTCGAGGGTCGATGGCGTGAGCGACCTCGGTGCCGAGCGCGCGAGCCGTCCCGGGCGCGCGCAGGACCCTGGAGGACCGCGTGGCGCGGGTGGTGCCGGCCGCCCGGCGAGCGCCGGTGACCTTCGCCGGCTGCTCCGGCTCGTCCTGCCGCACTGGCCCTGGCTGGCCCTCGGCGGCCTGCTGGGCGTCGTCGCCATCGGCTCCAACGTGGCCCTCATGGGGCTCTCTGCCTACCTCATCTCCAAGGCGGCCGTCGCGAGCAGCGTCGCCGAGCTCGCCCTGGCGGTGACCGGGGTCCGGGTGCTGGCCATCTCCCGCGCGGGGTTCCGCTACCTGGAGCGCTACGCGACGCACCGCGCCATGTTCCGCATCCTGACCACCATCCGGGTCTGGTTCTACGCCGCTGTCGAGCCACTCGCACCGGCCCGCCTCGTGCACCTCCGCAGCGGCGACCTCATGGCCCGGCTGGTGAACGACGTGGACAGCCATGGAGGAGTTCTACGTCCGCGTGCTCGTGCCGCCCCTCGTGGCGGCCGTGGTGGTGGCCGTCATGAGCCTCCTCTACGGGCTCTTCGACCCGGCCATGGGCCTGCTGCTCCTGGGCTTCCTGGTCCTGACGGGCGTGCTGCTGCCGCTCGCGACGCGCTGGCTGTCGCGGCAGCCGGCGCTCTCGCTGGCCGAGCTGCGGGGCGAGACCGGGGCCCTCGTCATCGACCAGCTGCTGGGCGCGGCCGACCTCGCGGCCCTGGACGCGGCGGACCAGCCACCGTGCACGCCTGCTGGCACGGGCCGGCGAGCTGGACGCGGTGCGGCGACGGCTGGGGGTCATCGAGGGTGTCAGCGACGCGCTCGGGGGCCTCGTGGCTGCGCTGGCCGGGCTCTGCATCCTGCTCCTGGCCATCCCGCTCGTCACCTCCGGCGAGATGGAGGGTGTCTTCCTGGCCGCCCTGCCGCTCGCCGCCATCGCCGCCTTCGAGGCCGTGCAGCCCCTCTGCGCGTTCGCTGCAGCTGCTGGACACGACGCGCGGCTCGGCTCGACGCCTCTTCGAGATCGTGGACGCGCCGCCGGCCGTGAGCGACCCCCCTGGACCGGCCGCTCCGGGCGCCGATGGCTCGACCAGCGTCCCGAAGGGCGGCGTCGCGGCGCCTGGCATCCCGGCGCCTGGCGTCCGGCGCCTGGCGTCCCGGTGCCTGGCCATCCGACGCGCGCGGCCCTGGCGCCTGCCATCGACATCCACGGTCTCAGCTTCCGCTACGCGCCCGACGGGCCCTGGGTGCTGCGCGACCTGGACCTGCGCGTCGACGCCGGCGAGCGCGTGGCGCTCGTGGGTCCCAGCGGCTGCGGCAAGTCCACGCTGCTCGCGCTGCTCCTGCGCTTCTGGGACTACGAGCAGGGCAGCATCCGCCTCGCCGGTCGCGAGATCCGGGAGATGCGACCAGGAGGATGTCCGCGCCGGCATCTCCGTGGTCCCCCAGGAGGTGCACCTCTTCGACGCCACCGTGCGTGACAACCTGGCCGTGGCCGACGGCGAGGCCGGCGACGCGGAGATGGAGGCGGCCTGTCGCATCGCGCAGCTGCACGACGCCGTCGTGGCGCTGCCGGCCGCCTACGACACGGTCGTGGGCGAGAACGGCCTGCGCCTGAGCGGCGGGGAGCGGCGGCGGCTGGCCATCGCGCGGGCCATCCTGAAGGGGGCGCCCGTCGTCGATCTTCGATGAGGCCACGGCCGACCTCGACGCCACCACCGACGAAGGCGCTCTGGGCAGCCCTGGACCCCTGGCTGGCGGGTCGCACGGTGCTGGTCATCGGGCACGCGCCACCCGCGGGCGCCAAGCTGGACCGGGTCGTGGAACTGCGGCCTCGAGGGGGTGCGGATGCCGGCGAGTCCGTGCGCGACGGTCGCGTCCCGACGGCACGTGATGGAGGCCGGCCGTGGTACGTGTACGAAGGCTGCATGTCGCAGCGTGCCCGCGTGGTCGACCCCTTCTCGAACGGACCGTGCGTACTTGCATCGTTCGTTCGGGATCGACAAGGAGGTCGATATGGCCACCGGTACCATCAAGAAGCTCGTCTCGGATCGAGGCTTCGGGTTCATCACTGCCGAGGACGGCAAGGAATACTTCTTCCACCGCAACGAGCTCGAGTCCTCGTCCGACTTCGACCGCCTCAGCGGCGGCGAGAAGGTCGAGTTCGAGATCGGGCAGAGCGCCAAGGGCCCGCAGGCCCAGAAGGTTCGCCTCACCTAGTCCGCACCGCGCGTCGCTGACGCGCAGCCAGTCCTGGAGGCCGGTCCCACGACGGGGCCGGCCTTCTTGCTTGCGGGCCGCCTGCCCTTCGCGGCCCGGACCGACGCCGAAGCCCCAGGTCAGATGCGAGGGCCCAGGTTCCGCCTCGCGATCAGGACAGCCAGGCTCCTGCCGCCGTGGCGCCACGACCGAGAAGCCCAGCACCATCTGGCGGATGCCCAGGACCTTCGCCGGCCGGGGCGGCCGTGCCAGCGTCATGCGCTGGACGACGACCAGCCCGACGATGGCCAGCGCCCCGAGCAGGAGCTCGACGTCGAGCACGACGGCAGCCGGCGGCCGCGACCAGTGCGGCCGCGTCACCTGCCGCAGTCAGCCGCGGCGGAGCGGCGTGCCCGTGCAGGCGCAGGACCTGGGCTCGCACGTGCGGGATCGAGGACAGGATCCGCGCGCCCAGGATGACCCAGAGGCCGATGGCCAGCGACCAGTCCGCGCCTCCGGCCCGGGCGCCCATGGTCGCCACGCTGGCGACGGCCAGCGAGCCGACGACCTCCGGCACGAGGTGGCGGCTCCGTGAGCGCCGGTCGTACCAGAGCGCCACGCCGAAGAGGGGAGCCGCCAGGAGCCCGGGCAGCCACCACCCGTTGCCGGGCGCGAGCACGAGCGCCAGGACGACGGCCGCCGCCAAGCCGGCCGACTCGAGGGCCGCCACCCGGGTCGCCAGGCGCTGACGCTCGGCGCCCATCGTGCTGCGGGGTGCCTCAGCCTGGCCGGCGCGCCGCCGTCCGATGAGCAGCAGGCGGAGCGGCGTGCGCACGAGGAAGGCCAGCAGTGCGGCCGATCGCCAGCAGGAGGCCGGCCAGGCTGGGCGCGACGAGCAGGCCGAGCAGTCCGGGCTCCAGGGTCAGGCCCCAGCCGCCGTGCTCGGCCGGCATGGCCACCGAGCGCAGCGTCGGTCCCCGGGCGGCCTTCGCCGTCACCTCGCCGCTCCCGCCTGCGGTCAGGCGCGCAGGGTCTCAGCCACCCTTGACAGCCTGTCGCGGACCTCGCCGGCGACTTCATGGAGCGCTGGGTCCGTGATGTCGCCGAGCATGGCCACGGGATCCACGATCGAGACGGTGCTGCCGGTGCCGGTCGCCGAGTCGAAGACGATGACGTTGCAGGGCAGGAACAGGCCCATCTCCAGGTCGGCGGTCAGCGCCCGGATGGCGAAGCCAGGGTTGCAGGCGCCCAGGATGGTGTAGCGCCGGAAGTCGACTCCGAGCTTCTCCTTGAACGTGGCGCTCATGTCGATCTCGCTGATGATGCCGAAGCCCTCCGCCTTGAGGGCGTCCCTGGTCCGTGCCAGGGCCGTCGCGTGGTCCACGTCCAGCTGGACGTGGAAGGCTCGGTCGTCAAGTGCGCTCGTCATGGTCCCCTCCAGGAACGACGCGAGCCACGGGTCCGGCTCGTCGTGTCTCCGAGGATAGCGATGGTTGGCTCGGGGGACCCGCGGGCCGCACCGTCACCGGGTATCGTCTGGAGCGTGGCGCCCGGCCACCCGGACTGGGCACACGCGAGCTGGAGCACCTGCCCATGAAGACCTGGCTGCCGCTGTCGGCCCTCGCGCTGGCCCAGTTCGTGATGGTCCTCGACCAGGCCGTCATGAACGTCTCCATCAGCCAGCTGGTGGACGACTTCGACACCACGGTGACCACCATCCAGGGCGTCATCACGCTGTACTGCCTGGTCATGGCCATGTTCATGCTGGCGGGCGGCAAGATCGGCGACATCATCGGCCGTCGGCGCGCCTTCGTCGTCGGCCTCGTCATCTACGGCATCGGCTCCGGCCTCACGGCCATCTCGCAGTCCGTGCTCGTGCTGACCCTCGGCTGGTCCATCCTGGAGGGCATCGGCGCGGCGCTCGTGCTGCCCGCCCTGGCGGCGCTCATCGCCGGCAACTTCGAGGGCCGCGAGCGTGTCACCGCCTACGCCATCATCGGCGGCGTGGCCGGCGCGGGCATCGCCGTGGGGCCCATCGTGGGCGGCTGGGCGACCACCGAGCTCAGCTGGCGCGTCGTCTTCGCGGGCGAGGTCGTCCTGGTGCTGATCATCCTGGCCCTCTCGCGGTACATCGTGGACGCCGTCCGCGAGGGCGCCAAGCCCAAGCTGGACGTCCTGGGCATCGTCCTCTCGGCGAGCGCCCTGGGGGCCATCGTGCTGAGCATCCTGCAGGCGAGCACGTGGGGCTTCATCGAGCCCACGGACGCCTCGCCCATCACGCCGCTGGGCTTCTCGCTGTCCATCTGGCTGCTGGCTGCTGGCGTGGGGCTGCTCTACGCGTTCGTGCGATGGCAGCGCCACCGCGAGGCGACCGGGCAGGACCCCTCGTGCACCTGGACCTGATGTCCATCCCGCCGCTGCGGGCGGGGCTGGCCAACCTGCTCTCCCAGAACCTCATCCTCATGGGCATCTTCTTCGTGGTGCCGCTGTACCTGCAGCTGGTCCTGGGCCTGGACGCGCTGGAGACCGGCATCAAGATGCTGCCGGTGTCAGTGACGATGTTCATCGCCTCCGCCCTCGGCTCGCGCATCAGCCAGCGCTACCCGGTGCGCACGATCATCCGGGCCGGACTCGTCATCACCGCCGTCGCGGTCCTGTTCATGATCGCGGGCATCGACCCGACCCTCGAAGGGATCGCCTTCTTCGCCTCGATGGCCCTCCTCGGCGTGGGCATGGGCCTGCTCGCCTCGCAGCTCGGCAACGTCGTGCAGTCCTCCGTGGACGCCTCCGGACGCAGCGAGGCCGGAGGCCTCCAGTACACCGCCCAGCAGCTCGGATCGTCGCTGGGCGTGGCGCTCATCGGCGCCATCGTCATCGCCGGCCTGGCCAGCAGCTTCGTGGCCAACATCGAGGACGACCCGCGCATCGACGACGAGGTCAGCCAGCAGGTCGGCGTGGCCGTGGATGGCACCATCGACTTCGTGGACTCCGAGCAGGTGGCGGCTGCTGCCACGGCCGCGGGCCTGGACGCCGCCACCACGGCCGCGCTCGTCGAGGACTACGAGGACGCCCAGCTGCAGGCGCTCAAGACGGGCCTCCTGGTGGCCGCCGGCATCGCCCTGGCGGCCCTCATGTTCACCGGCCACCTGCCGTCGCGCCGGCCGGAGGACGCGCCCGAGCCGTCGCTGGAGGGCGCCCTGGCGTAGCGCCCCGGGGCGCACGATGGCCAAACGGCCCGTGCGGCGGGTCGTGAGGGCGACGCACCGGCCCCGGTCGTCGCCGCGCGACTACGCGGTGTGCGCTGCCGCGTGCGGGATCCTGATGGCCCGCTCCTCGCCGAGGGCGACGCGCGCGAGCACGACACGACGGCGGATGAACGCCTCCCAGTCGTCGACCTCCAGGTCGGGACCCAGGATGGTGGTGTTGAGCAGGTCCAGGCCGCGCGCGATGAGCAGGCGGTCGAGCTCCCCCGGTTCCCGCTCCACCCAGGGACGGTGCTGCTCGTAGCCCGCCCGGAAGGCGACGGCCAACGAGAGATAGTCGGGCCGGTCGCGCACGTAGTAGAGCGACGTGGCCACGTCCAGGATGGGGACCGCGAAGAGCAGGTCCTCGAAGTCGAAGGGCGAGAGGACGCCGCGACGGACCTTGACGTTCCAGGCGTGCAGGTCGCCGTGGACGACGATGCGCGGCTGCTCGTGGTGCAGGGCCCGGATCCGCTCGGCCGTGCGGTGGTAGGCCTCCTGCAGCAGGTGGCTGGCGCCGTGCAGGTCGGCGCGACCCGGCTCGAACATGACCAGCGGCTCGCGGTATGGCAGGACCGAGTCGTAGGTGGGCGCGGCGAAGCCGTCGGGCGGCGTCCACTCCTCGGCGAACCGGTGCATGCGGCCCATCAGGTCGCCCAGGTCGTGCCAGCGCCGGGACGTCACCTGCTCGCCCAGGAGCCGGCCGCCCAGCCAGCCGAAGACGACGCAGGCGCGCGGCTCCGGCACGCCGGGTGCGCTCGGCGATCGTCACCAGGTCGCCGGCACGGTTCGGGATGACGCGCGGGACGTGGATGTCCGTGGCCTCGCTGAGGGCGACCATGAAGGCCACCTCCGAGTGGACGGCGGCAGCTTCGCGGCCCGGCGTGGGTCGCGTCACCCGCAGGGCCAGGGGACCGTCCGGCGTCTCGACCCGGAAGACGCAGTTCCAGCCGTCGTCGATGAGGCGCAGGCCGGTGACGTCGAGGTCGTAGGCCTCGAGAGCGGTCAGGGCGAGGGGCCGCAGTCGGCGGGCGCGCCCCACCTCGGTGAGCCCGGCGAAGTCCTTCATGGCTGCACCAACGATAGCCGGGCCGCACGTGAGGAGGGGCGGGGCGAGGAGACGGGAGTCGCGACTGATCAGCTCGCAGTCCGATCCGTGCTGCACCGCGTCATCTCAGGGCAGGCCGAGCGACTCGAGGGAGATGGGATCGCTGAGCTCGCCCACGAACGCGTCGCGATCGGAGCCATCGATGAAGCCGAGGACCTGCCACTCCCCAGCCCGGTCGCGCACGATGCGCGCTGAGTAGAGGTCCGGCACGGGCAGGACCCGCGCAGCCGGGATGTCCCACGGGCCCAGCAGGGACTCGCCCGGTCGTGATGAAGGCACCGGTCACTTCATCGGGCACGCGGGCACGTCGCCGGGCGCTGAAGTCCGGGACAGCACACGAGAACAGCAGGACTGGTGTGCCATCCACGATCTCGGTCTGCGGTACCTCCAGGTGGCCGAACTCGCCCGGGTCGGAGAGTGGCGGCCGGACCTCCCAGCTCGTCAGGTCCGCCGACCAGGCGTGCCCGATGACGCCACGGGCATCGGCTTGTCCCTGGGTCGCGCGGGCCGTGATGAGCGCATGGAAGCCATGGCCAGCTGGATCGGCGAAGACCCAGGGGTCTCGCCAGGCGGTCTCGCGCCAGGCCCCGGATCCTCGATCTCGTACCAGCGCGGGTCCGCCTCGAACAGCGGGTTGCGGGGGTGCTTGGTCCAGGTCACGAGGTCCGGCGATGTGGCCAGGCCGATCCGCTGGACGCGGCCGCTCTCCGCGGTCGAAGTGCCCGTGTAGAACATGTGCCACGTGCCCGCGTGGACGATGGTGGAGCCGGTCCAGGTGGCGATGTCATCCCAGGCGCCGGCCGGACCCGGCCTCAGGGCATCGGGCAGGATGTGCCAGTCTCGCAAGTCGGTCGGAAACGGCGTGTCCCACGGTCGCGTTGCGGTGCCGCAGGTGCTGGTCGCCCAGCGCTTTCGGTGCCTGGAGGTAGAAGACGTGGAACCGGGAGCCGTCGTCCGCCAGCCACCAGTCCCAGACCCAGCGGTCCTCGAGTCTCAGCATTGCCTCGCGCCCCGATCAGCCCTTCAGCCCGGTCGTCGCCACGCCCCGCACGAACTGGCGCTGGAAGATGATGAAGACGACGAGCAGCGGGACGACCATCATGGCGGCATAGGCCATGATGTCGCCCCAGTCGCGCGGCGGCAGACCCTGGAACTCGGCGATGCCCATCGGCAGCGGCCGTGCCTCGATGCTGCGCGTGACCATGACGGGCCACAGGTACTGTCCCCACGAGGCGAGGAAGATGAGGATGCCGGCAGCCGCGTAGGCAGGCTTGGCCAAGGGCGCCGCGATCCGGAAGAACACCGTCGCTGCGCCGGCGCCATCGATCCGCGCGGCTTCCTCCAGCTCCCTGGGGATGCCCAGGAAGAACGAGTAGAAGAGGAAGATGTAGAGCGGCTGCGCGAGGAACGGGAGGATCTGGGCGTGCAGCGTGTCGGTCCAGCCGAGCTCGGCCATGATCAGCAGCAACGGCACGGCCAGCGTCTCGAAGGGCACGATGATGAGTGCCACGACGAGCAGCAAGCAGCAGGCCCTTGCCCCTGAAGGGCACGCGCGCGAGGGCGTAGCCGAGAAGGCTGTTCACGACCAGCCCCCCGGCGACGATGCCGGCGGAGATGATCGCGGAGTTGCGGAACGAGATCCAGAAGTTGCCGCGCTCAGCCGCCTGCTGGAAGTTCTCCAGGCCCACGAACGGCACCGGGACGAAGGCGCGGAGGCTGCCGCTGTCGGCGATGACCGAGGTGTCCGCCTTGAACGCGCCGACGACCATGAAGGCGATGGGGAAGAGGAAGAACAGGGCCAGCAGGATCAGGACCCCGTAGGAGACGATGTAGCGCCGGAGGTGTTGGCGGCGGATGGCGGCGTTGGCCTGCTCCAGCGTGGTGCCATGGCCTGCGCTCGAGGCCTTCGTGGCGGCGCTCACCGGACCTCTCCTTCCTGCTTGACGACGCGTCTCTGGACGATGGTCACGGCGAGCACGATCAACAGGAAGATGACCGAGAGCGCGGAGCCGCGGCCGACCGCCTGCTGGTTCAGGCCGGTGTCGACGATGTCCACCATGAGCGTTCGCGTGGCATCGAGCGGACCACCCGGACGGTCAGGCATGATCCACACCTGGTCGAACAGGCGGAACGCCAGGATCGTGGTGATGGTCAGCACGAAGAGCAGCGGATTGCGGATGCCGGGCAGGGTCACGTGGAGGAACTGCTGCCAGTTGTTGGCGCCGTCGAGGCGTGCCGCCTCGTAGAGCGACTCGGGCACGTCCTGCAGCGCCGCGAGGAGGATGACCATCTGGAAGCCGACGCTGGCCCAGATGGAGACCATGATGATGCCCGCGAGCGCGTAGGCGGGGTCGCCCAGCCAGTCGGGTGAGAAGTTGCCCAACGTGATGATCTCGAAGAACGCGTTGACGAGGCCCTCGGGGTTCAGCAGCACGATCCAGATGACCGCGGTCGCGGCCATGACGACCGTGATGGGCATGAAGAAGATGGTGCGGAACACGACCACGCCCCGCAGCTTCTGGTTCACGAGGATGGCCAGGAACAGCGCGAAGAAGGTCTGCAGCGGCACCACGACGAGGCTGAAGACGATGTTGTTCGTGAGGGCCGTCCAGAAGCGCGGGTTCTCGAGGACCCGCACGTAGTTGTCGAGGCCGATCCACTGGGTCTGCCGGCCCGGCGGGGCCAGGAGTCGCTCGTTGGTGAAGGAGAAGTAGAAGGCCAGGACGAACGGCACGAGGATGAACACCACCATGAGCACGAGGGCCGGGGCGGAGAACAGCCATCCGGTGATGGTGTCCGTTCCGAGCCTTGGCCGGACCGACGGAGCGGCTGGCACGAACGCCCCCGCTCCCCCCTGCGACTGCGGTCATGGATGGGCTTCCCTCTCTCACCTGGTCCATGCGGTCTGCGGATCTGGGTGTTGCGGCCGGGCGCAGGACTCGGGGCCCTGCACCCGGCAGACAGCTCGAGGCTAGTAGCCGACGTCCGCGATCTCCTGGTCGATGAGCGTCACGATGTTGTCCAGCGTCGACTGGACATCCGCGCCCGCCACGATGTCCGCGAAGGCCTCGGAGAAGCGATCACGGATGAACAGGTACGCCGCCGTCGCGGGCCGAGCGACCGAGCCATTCTTCGTGGCCTGTGGGTCGGACATCGCGTTGGCCAGGTAGTCGATGTACATGGCCCGCTGTTCGCCCGGCTGGAAGCCGGGGAAGTCGGTCAGGTCGGGTGTCGGTGGAACAGCGCCGTAGCCGTTCACGAAACGCAGGACCGATTCCGGACTGGTCGCGTAATCGATGAACGCCCAGGCTGCGTCGAGGTCGACCTCGTCGCCACTGCCAGGAACGCCGTCAGGACCGCTGGAGACGGCCCAGTTCCAGGACCCCATGGCGCCCTTGCTGCCAGTGCCGAAGTCCGGCAGCGGCAGGAGGATGAGGTCATCTCCGAGGTTCTCATCGTAGAGCGTGAACATCCAGTGACCCACCCACGAAAGCGGGGTCTCGTCGCCGCTGTTGGGCGCGCCGTCAGGACCGACGGTGAAGTTGTTGTCGTCCTCGGCGATGAGGTCGATCAGGCCGTCCTTGACCCAGGTCTGGAACTGCGTCATGGCACCCACGGCCTCGGGGCCATTGAGCACGCCGTCGGAGCTCTTCATGGTGGAGCGGTCGATGAGGTCACCGCCGGCCGACTGGATGATGGGCGCGAAGCCATAGGCGCGCCACTCGCCCGCACCGTAATGCCACTTGGTGTCGAGCGGGCCATTGGCGCCATAACCGGCGGCCTGAAGGTCGCGCAGGATCTTGATCGAATTCCTCAGCCGTCCAGGCATCGTCGATGCCCGTCGGGATCCGGGCCCCGATGTCCTCGAGCATGCTCTTGTGAGCCCAGATGCCCATGCCGGACTCGAAGCTGCCCAGCGAGTAGAGCTCACCGTTGTAGGTGCCCTGCTGGATGATCGAGTTCAGGAAGTAGCCCAGCTTCTCCTCGCTCGCACAGCTGGTGATGGGCCGCAGCAGGCCATTGAAGGCGAACGGATACAGGGTCGGGCCGTCCATGTCCACGAGGGCTGGCATCTCGCCGGCCGCCGCGGCACTCGTGATGGCCGTTTCATAGGCCGTCTCGCCGATGGGGATGACATTGACCGTCACGCCGAGCTCGGCGCCGGGCCCGGCATTGAACGCTTCGACGGTGGCCATCTCGGCGCCGGGGTTCGACCCGGTGTGCATCGTCATGTCGAGGGTCAGCGGACCTTCGATGACGCCGTCACAGACGTTGGGATCGCCCTGGGCCGCCACCGGCGTGGCACCGAACGCGGCGACCGACCAGGCCCGCAGAGGCCAGCAAGGCCAACCTGCGCCTGGTGTTGACGTGGATCATGTCCTTCCTCCTTGCCCCGTCTCCGAACATCCGCGACCGAACCGGGGTCAACCGGCCGTGGACCTCCCCCGCTCGAGGCGGGGCGGCAGTCCCGCCCCGTTGCGGGGCGGCGCCACCGAGTCGCGGACCACGAGCGGGCAGGCCATGCGCTGCTGCCGCGGTCCCTCGGTGTCGCCGCTGAGGACTCTGGTGAGGTGCTCGACCGCCCAGCGACCCATCTCCTCATGGGGCAGCTGGACGGTGGTGAGCGGGGGATCCAGGTAGGGCGCGATCTGGCTCTGGTTGTCGAATCCGACGACGGAGAGGTCTTCCGGGATGGACAGGCCGGCATGGCGGGCGGCGCGATAGGCGCCCATGGCCATGCGGTCGTTGTAGCACTGCAGGGCCGTCGGCGGGTCGGCCAGCTCGAGAAGTCGGGCAGCAGCGGCGTGTCCGCCGAAGGGGTTGTCCTGATCCTCGGCCACCAGCTCCGGATCGAACGCGATGCCAGCCTCCGAGAGCGCGCGCCGGTAGGCCTCCAGGCGCTCCACGTCGGCAGGCCAGTGATTGATGTCGCTCAGGTAGCCGATGCGCCGGTGGCCGGCCTCGATGAGGTACCGGGTCACCGCGAAGGCGCCGCCTCCCTCGTCCGGCACGACCCACGAGGCCTGCACATCGACCGTGCGTGAGTCGAGCAAGACCCAGGGGCATTCCCCCAGCCCTTTGGGCGGTTCGATGATGCGGTGGAACATGGTGGCGTAGATGAGCGCGTCCACCTGGCGGGCGTGCATCGTGTCGATGGCTGCCGCCTCCACCTTCGGGTCGCCCTCTGTGTCGATGATGAGCAGCAACTTGCCGGCCGCCGCGGCGGCCTGGTGGGCGCCGTGGATCATGGCCCCCGCGAAGGGCGTGGAGACGATGACGTCAGAGATGAGCCCGATGGTGTCCGTGGACTGCGTGCGCAGGTTGCGCGCCACGACATTGGCGCGATAGCCCAGGCTGACGGCTGGCAGCGTGCACGCGATCCTGGGTCGCGGCCGGGATCTGGCTGCCGGCCTTGCCGCTCAACACCAGTGAGACGGTCGTCACCGAGACACCTGCGGCCGCGGCCACGTCAGCCATGCGCGCTCGCTGGCGCCTCCTCGACTGTGCCGTCGGGTCGGTGGCGCCCAACGCCGCATCCGGTCCGTGTCCTTCCCTGACCGAACGGTCCTGGATCAACGTGCCATCCCCCAGACGCTCGCGTCGCGGGCCGATGGAGCTTCGCTCGACCGGCCCAGTCAATCGTTTCAGTAAATCGATACTCCGACAATCGGGCGGCACTTGTCAAGCGGTGTTTCCCCTTGTGCTGTCTGAAGGGTGCTGTCAGACTCCGGCGACCGTGGGCGGTCCGATGTGCGGCGCCCGGTTCCGGGGGGCGCTCGAGAGGGACGCGACGGTGGCCACTCCCCGAAGCACGTCCGCAGCCGCCGTCAGCGCATTCCTGGCCAGCGTGATGGCGGCCACGACGGTCGCGGGTGCCGCGCCGCCGGCCGCGCCGGCCGCCGCTCCGGGCGAGCCGATGATCGTCTACAACGGCCCGGTCGGTGACGGCTCGGGCATCCGGGTCGTGCGCGCCGATGGGACCGACGACCACGCGGTCTTCGAGGGTCTGACGCCCGGTGAGCAGTGGCATCCCGACTGGTCACCCGATGGGCGGTCCGTCGTGTTCGCCGCTGACGACACCGACGGCACCCGCGACCTCTGGATGGGACCCGCGGACGGCTCGAGTGCCGAGCGCATCTACGACTGCGCGGCTCCCTGCGCCTGGGCTGACGACCCCGCGTGGTCGCCCGACGGAGGCTCGATCCTGCTCCAGCGAGGGGCGGCCGCCGGTGGTGCTGGGATGGGGGTGGGCAGCGTGGACGTGCTCGACCTCGACTCAGGCACCCTGAGGACCCTGGCCACCGGCGCGGAGAGCGAGTACTTCTACGGCCCCCGCTGGGCGCCGGACATGCACGCGCTGGTCGTAGAGATCGACCGCTTCGACAGCGGTCGGCTCGATGCCAGCGTCGTCCTCTCGACGACGGTCGCGATCGTCGATCTGACCGCCGGCGGCACCCCCGCTCTTCGCGAGCTGCTGCCGCTCGACCGGCATGCCGCGTATCCGGATTGGGGTCCCCGTGGCGCGATCGTCTTCCAGGCCCCGCTGGATCCAGCCGTCCCGGATGGGCCGTCGGACCTGTACACCATCGATCCGGCCGGTGGCGATCCTGCCCGTGCGACCACGCTTGGCGAGGATGGGCGACAGGCCCTGCAGCCGACGTGGACCCCGGACGGCAGTCGCCTCATCTTCGTCGAGCAGGACGCCCCCTTCGAGAACGTGCGCATGTCGACCATCTTCCCGGATGGCACGGGGCTGACATCGGCCACGTCGCCCGCGGACATGTTCGGCACCCACCCGCGCCTGCAGCCCGGATCATCGACCGGGGCCTGAGCCCATCGGCGACCGGACAACGCGTCACCCCCTCAAGCTCAGCAGCGTCTCTTGGCCACCAACCTCGACGAGCGGATCGCTCAGACCTTGATCTCCACGAAGGGCAGCTGAAGCAGATCCGCGGCGGCGCGGAAGTCGGCCGCGTGGTGGCCGGTCGCGAGTGCCCAGTGATGACCCACGCCGGACGCGCTCCAGGCGTCCGTCCACACGCCCGGGTCGCAGCCGAAGTCGACTCGCGATGTCGTGTTGCCGATCTCCAGGAGTGGACCCGGCACCGTCTCGCCCTCGGACGCGATGAACGTCAGCGTGCCGTCTCGTTCCTGGCCGACGCCGAACGTCGTCACCGGACCATGGGTGACGTCGAACTCGACGCTCACACCCCAGCCCCTCTTGCCGTGATAGACACCCAGGCCGCGCAGGAGTGGCTGCTTCGAGCTGATGGCGAGGTGGGCGGGCCCGTCGTGGCCCATCTCCACCACGCCGCCGCTGAAGTCGAGCGCCTGGAGCTCGGTGAATGAGCCGCCGGCCCCGATGCGATCGCAGATGAGCATCGCCAGCATCGTGCGCACCTCGTACTCGCCTGCCATCGGGATGCCCCGCGCGGTCAGCAGCGACGCGCCCAGGATCATGCCGGCACCCAGGCGCTCGTGGACCTCGCCTTCGAGGCCTCGGTGGTAGTAGGCCATCGAGTCCAGGCTGAAGTCCTCGACGAGGCGATCGAGCCCGACCGATACGCGTGCGGCCCAGTCGAAGTCCTCATCGTTGACCGAGTCGGCGAGTTCGAAGATCTCGCGGGCCAGCTCCTTGCGCTCGTCGACCTCCTGGTCACGGACCCTGTCGACGCGGACGCGGAGGTCGTCGAACTCGAGCACCTCCATGTGCCCTCCCAGCTGGGAGGAGACGAGCGTCATGTCGGTCGAGACATCGAGCATCCCGGGATACAGGTGTCCCATGAGGCCGTGGCGGGCGTGGCGAAGCACCTGACGCACCTTGGCCGCGTTCACCCACTGTTCGATGCGCTGCCAGGCGGCCTCGTGGTGAAGGTGGCCCGAGACGGAGCGGAAGGGGATGTCGCTGCGACGGAAGACGTTGGCGACCTCGGGCAGTGGGCACTGGCCACAGTAGGCCAGCCATTTGCCGGTATCGAAGCTGGCGTGGTCCATGTGCTCTGATGGCTGCATGTCGATCACCAGCACGGGCGCCTGGGCCCGCTGGGCGATGGGCAGCACCATGCTCGAGGTGAGGTACGTGGTGAGGTAGATGACGACCATGTCGCAGTCGGCCAGCGCGCAGCCTCTCGGCGGCCGCGGCGCCTTCACGCGGGTCGCTGATGAAGCCGACGTCCACGACCTCGCAGTCCATCTGCTGCAGTCGCTCCGAGACGAACCTCGCCGACTCCTGGAGCTGTTCGAGGAGTCCGGGGAACTGCGGCCAGTAGGCGCCCAGGCCCCCGGCCACCAGGCCGATCCGGACGGCCCGATGGCGCCGACGCTCAAGGCGCGGGGACTCACCGACAGCCTCGCTCATCGTCAGGCTCCTCGTCATGCCGGCCGGGCCTGTGGCGCCGACCATGGGTGGCGTTGGGGCATCGACCCCGATCCGCGCCATGGTAGGAGCTTCCGTCGCGCACGCGCCGGATCCGCCGGGGCGACAGGTACGACGGCCTCCCATGAGGGGGCGCTCCAGCCCTTCCGACGGTCGGGTGCTTGCCGAACCATGCCCGTCATGCATGAACAGCCGACCACGCAGACGGTGGCCGACGCACCGACCTCCCGCCGTCGGTTCCTCGACACCCTCGACTTCCGTCCGGTCGCCAGGCCCTGGATGCGCTGGGGAGCGTTCCTGTGGGAGGAGACCGTCGAGCGCTGGAAGCAGGAAGGCTGGGACGGCACCCCGCTGGACGACCTGTTCGGCCTGGACCGCCTGCTGCGCGTCGACCCGTGGTACGGGCCGGTCCCGGAGTTCGAGTACCAGGTCGTGACCGAGGACGACGAGACGGTCACCTACGTCAACCACGAGGGCATCGTGATGCGCGAGTTCAAGCTGCAGCACGATCGGAGCATGCCCCAGTTCGTGAAGTTCCCTGTCGAGAGCGCGGAGGAGTTCGAGGCATTCGCGGCGCAGCGGCTGGCGCTCAACGCAGCCGAGCGGCTCGGTCCGGACTGGCGCGCCATGGTCGCTGCCGGGCGGGTGCAGGCGTCGGTCGGCCGGGGTGAGCTGAGCCAACAGGAGCACTCCACGAGCAGCCCGCTGCCGGCGGCCGAGGAATGGCCGCGGAAGTGCTGGGCCGACCGTTGGGGTGGGTTCTTCGGTGCACTCCGCAACCTGATGGGCTGGGAACGGTTGTGCCTCGCGTTCTATGACCAGCCCGCCCTGCTGGAACGGATGATGGAGGAGCGGGCCGACCGGATCATCGAGATCACGGGCGCGGTGCTCGAGCACACCCGCATCGACGTGTTCTGGTTCTGGGAGGACATGGCCTACAACGGCGGCCCGCTCGTCGGGCCCGAGCTGTTCGGCAGGTTCGCGCTTCCCCACTACCGCCGCGTCTGCGACTGGCTTCGTCGACAGGGCATCGAGCACATCGGCCTCGACAGCGACGGCAACATCACCAAGCTCATCCCGCTGTGGCTGGAGGCCGGCATCGATCACCTGTGGCCGTTCGAGGTGCAGGCGGGCATGGACGTGGTGGAGGTACGCCGCGAATACGGCACGCAACTCGGCATCGTCGGCGGCCTGGACAAGCGCGTGCTCGTGGAAGGTGGCGCACGCATGCGTCGGGAGGTCGATCGCATCGTGCCGCTGGTCGACCAGGGGGGCTACATCCCGGAGATCGACCACAGCGTGCCGCCGAACGTGTCCTGGGGGAACTTCTGCGAGTACATCGACTACCTGAAGCTCCGCCTGGGATGGAGCGCGTGAGGCGCAGGCCCGCCAGGGACGAGCTGAAGCTCGCCGGCATGGTCTCACGCAGCGCCCGCGCCCGCGTCGACCGCGTCGCCATCCGTGCCTGAGCGGGCCGCCGCTGCGGCCATCCTCGAGGTCGAGCATGTCACGGTCGAGTTCCCCGGCGTCCGCGCCCTTGACGACGTCCATTTCGACGTCCACGGCGGCGAGGTCCATGCCTTGGTCGGGGAGAACGGTGCGGGCAAGTCCACCCTCCTCAAGGTGCTGGGCGGCGTCTACACGCCGACCCGCGGGCGGCTCCGTCTGGCCGGCGCCGAGTACGCGCCCGCCCATCCGAGCGACGCCATCGCCGGCGGCATCGCCGTCATCTACCAGGAGTTCACGCTCTTCCCCGACCTGACCGTGGCCGAGAACGTCTACATCGGCCGCGAGCCCATCTCGGGCCGTACGCGAGGTATCCGCTACGCCCGCATGCGGGAAGGCTGCCGGGAGGTCTTCGGCATGCTGGGCGTGGACATCGACCCGGACGCTCGCGTCGCCGAGATCGGTGTGGCCGCCCAGCAGCTGGTCGAGATCGCCAGGGCGCTCTCCACGAAGGGCCGCGTCATCGTCATGGATGAGCCGACGGCCGCGCTCAACAGCACGGAAGTGTCCCGTCTGCTCGGGGTCGTGCGGAACCTGAGCGGCGAGGGCCGCGCCGTCATCTACGTCAGCCACCACCTCGAGGAGGTCTTCCAGGTGGCCGACCGAGCGACCGTCCTGCGGGACGGCCGCAACGTGGCCACGTTGTCCATCGCCGGGACCACGGAAGGCGAGCTGGTGCGCCTCATGGTCGGTCGGGACGTGGCCACCCTGGCGCATCGAGAGGCATCGCAGCCGGGCGAGGTCATGCTCCGACTCAGCGAGCTCTCGGCCGGGTCCCTGCTGCGCGACATCGACCTGGACGTGCGCCGCGGCGAGGTCCTGGGCATCGGCGGCGTGGCAGGCGCCGGCCAGACCGACTTGACGCAGGCCATCTTCGGTGCGCTGCCCATCCGGGCCGGCAGCATGGAGCTGGACGGCCGACCGTTCCGGCCGAGGACGCCTGGCGAGGCGCTCGACGCGGGCATCGGCTTCCTGCACGAGGACCGCAAACGAGCCGGCATCCTGCCCGACCTGTCGGTCCAGCAGAACATCAGCATCTCCGTGCTCGAGCGCATCCGCCAGGGACTGCTGCGCCTGCTCTCGATGCGCCGCGAGCGTGAGCTGGCGACCGAGGAGATGTCCAGGCTGCGCGTCAAGGCCCGCGGACCGGACCAGTCGGTGGCCGAGCTGTCCGGCGGCAACCAGCAGAAGGTCCTCCTGGGCCGGGCGTTGGCCCCGGGCGGCAAGGTGGTCCTGCTCAACGAGCCGACGCGGGGCGTGGACGTCGGCGCCCGCGCCGAGATCCACGTGCTCATCGATCGGCTCACCAAGTCCGGCACGGCCGTGCTGATGATCAGCTCCGACCTGCCGGAGCTGGTGGGCATGAGCGACCGCGTGGTGGTGCTCTCGGGCGGCCGGGTCGTAGGTCGCCTGGTCGGCTCGACCCTGACTGACGAGAACGTCATCGCCTGCGCCACCACTGGCGCCCGTATCGGGGTGTCGGCGTGAGCACCATCGAGGCCTCGCCCGCCTCCGGGACGCCGGGCGGGCCGGCCCTTGCCGCAGCGCATCGCCAAGGCCGTCGGCGCCGTCCCTCTGCTCCTGCCGCTGGCGGCGCTGTTCATCGTCCTGTCGATCGCCGCGCCGGCCTTCCTGACCCCCGCCAACCTGGAGAACCTGCTGGTCCAGGCGAGCATCGTGGCCATCCCCAGCCTCGCCATGATGATGTGCCTGGCGATGGGAGAGTTCGACCTCTCGCTCGGCTCCGTGGTGGCCTTCAGCGGGGCCATCACCTGCACGCTCATCCTGGGTGGCACCCCGACGCCGCTGGCCATGGGCGCAGGGCTCCTCGCTGGTGCCTGCGTCGGCCTCTTCAATGGGGTGGTCGTGACGCGCCTGCGGGTCACCCCCTTCATCGCCACGCTCGCGACCCTGGTCATCGTGCGCGGACTCACCCTCGTCTACACGAACGGGCACGACGTCATCGTCTCGGACCCCGCCTTCAAGCTGCTGGTGGGCGCTCGTCCGCTGGGCATCCCCATGCCCATCGTGCTCGCCGGCATCATCATCCCGCTGGCCTGGTGGCTCCTGAACCGCATGCGCTTCGGCCGCTGGGTGTGCGCCATCGGCAGCAACCGGGAAGCGGCCGGCGTCACCGGCCTGCCGGTCGACCGGACGCGAGTGCTCGTCTACGTCCTGGTCGGCCTGGGGGCCGGCCTCTGGGGCCTCTTCATCAGCTCCCAGCTGCAGAAGGGCTCCGGGCTGCTGGGCATCGGCTTCGAGCTGACGGCCATCACCGTGGTGATCATCGGCGGCACCAGCCTGACGGGCGGACGGGCGACGGTGGCCGGCACCGTGCTGGGTGCCCTCATGCTGGAGACGATGCGCAACGGCCTCAACCTGCTCAACGTGCCGCCCGCCTACCAGCGCATCAGCGTCGGCGTCGTGCTGGTGGCCGCCCTGGCCCTCCTGGGTCTGCGCGGTCGGACCGGTCGAGAGGGCCGGGCATGAGCGCAGAGCGACGGATCCAGGCCCTGCGCCAGGCGGCCCGTGGACACCGGGTGGCGGCCGTGAACGAGCCGGGCGCCCTGGTCATCGAGCCGACCGAGCCGACCCCGCCACGCACTCGCTCGCTGGGCCGGTTCTGGGAGCAGTGGGGCATCGCCCTCGTGCTGCTCGTCCTGGCCGGCGTGGCCGCCGTGGTGGACCCGGAGTTCCTGTCCCCGTCGAACATCCAGTCGATCCTGCGCGAGAGCGCCTACGTGGGGATCGCGGCGGCGGGCATGACCTTCGCCATCATGAACGGGACGTTCGACCTCTCGGTGGGCGGCCAGCTGGCGCTCATCAGCTCCATCACCCTGATGGGCTATGCGACCGGCGGCACGGTGGGGGCGATCCTCGCCGCGCTGGCGGCGGGCCTGGCCTGCGGGCTGACGAACGGCCTGATCATCACGCGGCTGCGCGTGGCGCCGTTCGTGGCGACCCTGGGCACGCTCTTCCTCTTCCGCGGCATCACCTACGTGCTGACCCAGGACGGGCCCAAGACGCTGCCCTACTCGGAGGTCGGGTCCGCCTTCGTGCAGATCGGCAGCGCCAGCGTGGCCGGCATCCCGGTCCCCTTCATCCTCATGATCCTGGTCTACGCTGCCTCGTGGGTGCTGTTGCGTCGCACGGTGACCGGTCGGCGCATCATCGCCTTCGGCTCCTCGCCCGCGGCTGCCCGCTTCTGCGGCATCTCGGCCGACCGCATCCGGCTCCTCGTCTTCACGCTCGTCGGCTTGAGTGTGGGCATCGCCGCGCTCACCTTCGTCACCCGCGTGTGGACGGCCGACGGCGGGATCGCCGACGGCTACGAGCTGCAGGTCATCGCGGCCGTGGTCCTGGGTGGCACCAGCCTGAAGGGCGGCCGGGGCACGCTGCTGGGGTCCTTCGCGGCCGTGCTGCTGCTGGCCGGTCTCAACGACTTCCTCGTCAGCCAGCACGTGCCGGCCAGCTGGCAGCGCATCGTCCTGGGCACCGTGCTCATCACGGCACTGGCCATCGACGGGCTGCGGACCGGATCCGCTCGTCCCGCGACATGGCGCCGGCTCCGCCGCCGCCGCACGGAGGTGATGCCCTTGGCCCAGTGAACACTGCGCCGTCATCGCTCATATCGGCCGTCCGAATCCCGGCCGATCCAACATGGAGGAAAGGGTAACCATGCGACACCAGCGCATCCTGCTGTCCACCCTCGGCGCGACCGCGCTCATCGCGTCCGCCTGGTCCGGGGCCGCCGCCCAGGACGAGTCCACCGCTCCGGCCAGCTGCGATCCCACCGCCTTCCGCGTGGGCTTCTCCGTCTGGGACATGCAGTACGAGTTCTTCCAGGCGATGGAGGCGGGCACCCGCGAGGCCGCGGAGTCGCGCTGCTGGTCCTACGTCCTGCATGACCAGAAGTCGGACGTCAACGAGATGGTCACCGGCGCGACGGCGCTGCTCGACGAGGTGGACGTCCTCATCATCAGCCCCAACAAGCCCGATGCCCTGGGGCCCATCGTGGCGGCGGCCAAGGAGAAGGGCGTGCCCGTGGTCGTCGATGACATCGGCGGTGGCGGGACCCCGTATGACGCCATCGTCCTCTCCGACAACGCCGGCGGTGGCACCATGGCCGCCGACTTCATGGACGAGCAGATCAAGGCCCACGGCTCGCCCAGCAACAAGGTCGTCTCCATCAGCTGCCCGCCCGACGCGGTCTTCGCTGCGCGGCGCAACGACGCCTTCGAGACGCGCATCAAGGAGCTTGGCTACGACGTCGTGGTCGACCTCTCGGGCAACTCGGTGGCTGAGCAGGGCTACACGGTCATGAAGGACGCGCTCGCCGCGCATCCCGACCTGGCCGGTATCTTCAGCTGCAACGACCCGATGGTCGGCGGCGCGGTCAACGCGATCAAGGACGCCGGCAAGGACCCGGTGAACGACATCGTGACCGTGGGCTTCAACGCCGACCCGGAGGCCATCACGCTCATCCAGAACGGCGAGCTGTCGGCCACCGTCGCACAGGATCCGTACGGCATGGGCGTCCTGACGGTCGACCTGGCGGAGCAGATCCTGAATGGCCAGACGCCTGCCTTCGGCAACGCCGAGGAGCGCGAGGTCTACATGCCGGTCACCCTGGTGACCGCCGAGAACGTGGCCGACTTCGCCAAGTAGCCCCATCGACGACAGCGTCGCCCGGCGACGGCCGGGGAAGCGCCTGGGACGGCGGCTTGCGACCTGCAGGCCGCCGTTCTTGGTCTGTCCGGGGCGGCCGCCCGACTGGCTGGCCGCACCAGCACGACTCTTCGTGCCGTGACAAGCGTCACAGGAAGGGATTGGAGCGGGAGACGGGATTCGAACCCGCGACATCCAGCTTGGAAGGCTAGCGCTCCACCAACTGAGCTACTCCCGCTCGGGGAACCCGCCTCGCGTCGACGGAACGTGCGATCGCGATGGCAGTTCGCACATACGATATCGCACTTGGCAACCTCCGCCATGATCGTGGCCGTCCCAGCGCGTCCGATCATGCGGCTGACGGGTCTACGTTGCGTCGGCGGGCAGCAGGCGGAAGGGCGCGCCACGCGGCCCCGCGATCGCGCGGAAGTGCCGCTCGTCCAGCGTCAGCAGGTCGGTCACGCCGTAGCGCATGGCAAGGACGACCAGGGACGCATCAGCAAGGCCGATCGAGAGGTCCCCGTAGCGTTCCATGATGCGCCGGGCCTCGGCGACGTCCTCCGAGTCGAACGGCTCCAGTTGGTATGCCTGCCGAGCGACCTCGTCCAGGAGGCCCCTTGGGCGTGCGGTCCGACGTGCTTGGCGAGCAGGTAGTCCAGCTCCGCCAGCATGAACGGCGAAAGCAGCAGCGGTGGCCTCGCCGCCTCCAGCGCGGCGACCGACGCTGCGTGGTGGCGCTGGCTCCCATCGATGGCGGCGAGGAGGCCGCTGGTGTCGAGGACGATCGACTCGCCGAAGCCGTCGAGGAGTTGGTCGACTCGCTCCGCCAGCGTGGGATCAGCGCTCCGGAAGAGCGGCAACCGCGGTCGGGGCTGCGGCTCTTCCGCCGTGACGAGCGCCACACCCTCGCGGATGAGCTCAGCTTCCGAGACGCGCCGCCGCCGGGCGGTCTCCTTGAGAGCCACCCGCATGGCCGACGTCAGGTAGACGGTCGTTCGCTCCATGACATACACGGTAGCATACGTCTCGGACGCCCGAGCCGATGCCTCACTCGCCGCCCAGTGGCGGCTCGGCGATGACCAGGGGTGGCGGTCGTGGGGATGCGGCAGCACGAGCATGGGGATGCCGAAGACGCGCTCGAGCAGGTCGGGTCGCAGGACCTCCGTGGGTGGCCCTGAGGCCACGACGCGCGAGGCGGCCATGAGGACCACGCGGTCGGCATAGGCGGCCACCAGGTTGAGGTCGTGGAGCACGGCCAGCACGCCCAGGCCGGCGTCGGCCCGGCGGCGCAGCAGCCCCATGGCGAGGTGCTGGTGGGCCGGGTCCAGGCTCGAGGTGGGCTCGTCCAGGAGCAGGTAGCGCGCCCCGCTCGGTGCGGCGGGCGACGCCTGGTCGCCCCCCGGAGCCTCACTGACCTGGGCGATGGCGCGCGCCAGGGCCACGCGCTGCCGCTCGCCGGTCGAGAGGCTGGCGAAGACCCGGCCGCCCAGGTGGGCGCAGTCGACGGCCTCGAGGAGGGCGCGCACGATGGCGCGGTCGGCGCTCGGTCGGGTCGCCGCCGTGCAGCGGCAGCCGGCCAAGCAGGGCGACCTCCTCGGCCGTGAAGGCGAAGGCCACGTTCCGGTCGGCGCTCATCACGGCCCGTCGCCGGGCCAGGTCCAGGCGGGGCCAGTCGGCCAGGGGTCGGCCGGCCAGGGTCACGCTGCCCCGCTGCGGCCGCCGGTCACCCGCCAGCGTCGCCACCAGCGTGGACTTGCCGGCGCCGTTCGGCCCGGCCACGGCCACGATCTCGCCGGGTCGCGACCTCCAGCGAGACGTCCGCCAGCAGGACGGCCGTGCCGACCCGCACCTCCACGTCGACGGCTGCGTACGTCATCGCGCCAGCAGGCCCCGGTCCCGCAGCAGCAGCCAGAGGAAGAAGGGCGCGCCGACCAGCGTGGTGATGACGCCGATGGACAGCTCCACGGGTGAGAACAGGCTGCGCGCCAGCACGTCCGCCAGCACCAGCAGGGTCGCGCCCAGGAGCGCTGACCCGACCGGCCACGACCCGGTGCGATTGGCCGAGGAACGGCCGCACGAGCCCCGGCACGAGCAGGGCCACGAAGGCGATGACGCCGGCCACGGCGACGGCCACGGCGGTCAGCAGTGTGAACAGGAGCGTCACGACGACCGTGAGCCGGGCAACGTCCACGCCCAGGTGCCCTGCCTCCAGCTCCCCCAGCGCCAGGGCGTCCAGCCGGGGTCCCAGCCAGGCCAGGATGGCGATGGCCGGGATGATGGTCAGGGCCGCGAGGAGCACGTCGCTGCCGACCACGCCGGCGAAGGACCCCAGCGTCCAGAAGGCCACGCTGCCCATCTCCGGGACGCGCCCTGCGGCCACCACCAATGCCGTCAGGGCGGCCAGGAAGGCGCTCAGCGCGAGGCCGGCCAGGAGCATGGTGGCTACCACGACGCGGCCCGAGGCCGTGGCCACGCGGTACACGACGGCCGCCGCCAGCAGGGCGACACCGAAGGCGCCGGCCGCCACGAGGATGGCGCCCGCGAGCTGCGCCACGATGCCCAGGGCTACGGCCAGCCCGGTCGCCAGCGCGGCGCCCAGGGCTGCCCCAGCGCCGATGCCCACCAGCGCCGGGTCCGCCAGTGGCGTGCGATAGAGACCCTGCATGGCGACCCCGGCCGTCGCCCAGGCAGCGCCCACCAGTGCCGTGGCGAGCACGCGCGGGATGCGGATCGCCAGCAGGACGGTCTCCTGCTGCTCGCTGAAGGGCCAGGGCGGCGGGAGGCCCAGCTGCGCGCCCAGGATGCCCAGCACCTCCGTGGGCGCGATGGCCACGGCGCCGACGCCGACGGCCAGGACGATGGCCGCTCCGAGGGCGACCGCCAGGGCGACGAGCCGCCAGCCGCGCCCGCCTACGACGCCAGCTCCGGGTGGAGCAGCCGCGCCAGGTCGGCGATGGCCTTGCCGGTGCGCGGCCCGAAGCCCAGCAGGTAGAGGTCCTCCATGGAGACGACGCGGTCGGCCTGCGCTGCCGGGGTCTGGGCGATGCCCGGCGCAGCCAGGAAGGCCTCGCGCCCTCCGAGGCGCTCAAGGCTGGCGTCCGTGGTGAGGATGATGTCCGGCGCGGTCTCGACGATGCCCTCCGGGGTCATCGGGATGTAGGAGCCGAAGCCCGGGTAGATGTTCTCGCCGCCGGCGAGGTCGATCATCGATCCGGCTGCCGTGTCGCCGCCGGCCACGAGGAGGGGAGCCTCCGGCGGCTGCAGGATGAAGAGCACCCGCGGCCGGCTGGTCGCCTCGGCGACGAGGGCCTGGGCGGCCGCGACATCGGCATCCAGGGTGGCCACCAGGTCGGCGGCGGCCTCCTCCCTGCCGAAGACCATGCCCAGCGTGTCGATGAGATCCCGTGCCGCCTGGACGTCGTTGTTGTCCGGAAGCAGCAGGATGGGCACGCCCGCGTCACGCAGCTGGGCCACGACCTCCGGCGGGCCTGTCTCGTCGTTGCCGATGATGAGGCTGGGCGCCTGGGCCAGGACCGGCTCGGCGGAGAGGAAGCGGTAGTAGCCGAAGTTGGGCTTCTCCGCGAGCGCCTCCGGCGGGTAGAAGCTGGAGGCATCGACGGCGGCCACCTGGTCCTGCGCGCCGAGCGCGTAGGCCGTCTCCGTGAAGACGCCGCCCAGCGTGGCCACGCGCGAGGTGTCCTCGATGCGGACCTCGTTGCCGTCCACGTCCGTGATGGTCAGTGGCTCCTGGGCCGCGACCGGGGTCGCGCCGGTCAGCAGGAGCAGGCTTGTCAGGAGCAGCCGGCTCGCCGTGGCGAGCGCGGACGGGAGCCGGGTGACGGCCCTGGGAGTCGATCGCATGTCCCGATCGTACGCTCGGGATCGGCGTGGTCGCAGCGCGCGGCCGAGGGTCGCGTCGGGCCGGAGCCTACCCGAGGATGGCCCAGGCCACGATGACGGCCCACAGGACGCTGGCCGCCACGAGGACGACGGTGAAGACGACGTGCTGCGTCTTGTGGTGGAACACGTCACGGCCGGCCCAGGCGCCCACGACCCCGCCGATGAGCGCCAGGCCATGGAGGACGATCTCCGGCACGCGCCAGCCACCCGACTGGGCCTGGCGCTTGTCGATCCCGTACATGGCGAATGCCGGCACCGACCAGCCGACCATCCAGGCCACCAGCGGCGGTAGGCCGACGAGCCACAGGACGACGAAGGCGGCCACGCCGGCGATGAGCGAGCCGTAGAGCGCGGGCCGATTGCGGGGATCGATCATGCGCCGATGGTAGGGCGCTTGCCAGGCGAGGATGGGTCCGTCCCGCTCTGGCGCTCGGGTCCGGACGGGTCTATGGTCAGCACACACGACTCGCGCACCGGGAGGACCTCACGATGGCTGGCAAGGCAACGAATGGCACCGATGGGCAGGCGGCGGAGCAGGCTCACGAGGACGCGCGATCGGCGGCCGAGGGTGGCGTCCCGGGCCTGCTGGCGAGCATGGCGGAGAAGGTCGGAGCGACGGCGCGCGTCAGCGCCGTCTTCGGCGAGCCGGTGGAGAAGGACGGCCATACCGTCATCCCCGTCGCCCAGACGATGTGGGGCAGCGGCGCCGGGAGTGGCACCTCCGACGAGGATGGCTCCGGCAGCGGCGCCGGCGGTGGGGCCCTGACGCGTCCCGTGGGCTACATCGAGGTCACCGGGCAGGGGCCTCCTTCGTGCCGCTCCAGAAGCCGTGGCAGGACGCCAAGCTGGTGCTTGCGTGGGCGGCCGCCATCTGGCTGGTCGGCCGCGCACTGAGCCGACTGGTGCGCGGATAGCTGACCGCCGGTCGCTGACCGCGCCGAGCCCGACCCCTGGGGTCGGCCGGCACGGCGCCCACTCGGCCCGACGCTCTCCCCGAGCGGCCCGCGCAGAGAGTCCGCTCGGCACTACGCCGCGTCCAGTGCGACCAGCATCCTTGAGCCCTGTCGTCGGCGATCCTGCGCGGAGGTAGCACCCACATGCGTGTCCTCGTGGCCGTCGCCTCCCGCCATGGCTCCAGCCTGCAGATCGGTGAGGTCGTCGCCACCACGCTTCGGGCCCGCGGCCTCGACGGCGGACACGCGCCAGGTGGAGGATGTCACCAGCCTGGACGGCTACGACGCGGTCGTTCTGGGCAGCAGCGTCTACGGCGGCCATTGGCTGCGCCGGGCGCGTGTCTTCGTGGACGCCTGGGAGGCGGAGCTGGTGCGCCGACCGCTGTGGCTCTTCTCCAGCGGCCCGGTCGGCGACCCGCCCAAGTCCGCGGAGAACCCGGCTGAGATCGCCCCGCTCATCAAGCGCTTCGGCGCGCGCAGCCACCGGCTCTTCGGTGGACGCATCGAGGGTGACGAGCTGGGCCTGGCGGAGAAGGCCCTCGTGACCCTGGTGCGAGCCCCGTACGGCGACTTCCGCCCCTGGTCGGAGATCTCGGTCTGGGCGGAGACCATCGCCGCCGAGTTGCAGGTGCCGTCCGCCGGCAACTGAGGCGAGACGCTTGTCATCGGCTGGCTGCGTTCGGCAGCAAGCCCAGCGAGGTGCGGCGGCCGGCGAACAGGCGAGATGGGGGACAGAAGTGCTCCCACGGCCTCCTTGGGCGTCCTCCTGGACACGTCCGCTGGTGTCGGCGACGGCGAGGTTCGACGGCTGACCGTCTGCGCCATCCGCGCCGAGCGTGGCGCGGACCTGCTCCTGGGTCTCCGGCTGTGCGGAAGCGCCGGTGCCACGGCCTCTCCGGCCATCAGGGTTCCCTCCGCGCACACCTGTCATGAAGAACGGCCATCGTCGGCGGATACGGACGCCAGCACCGACTTCTGTCCTGAAGGGACCGGGAAGGCGCCAGCGTCCCGCCACGGCCCGCCGGACCGCGGCCCCAGCGCGCTGTTGGACCGCATCGCCGAGCGCGTGAACTGCGATGGCAACTGGGCCGACCAGGAGCGTCGGGCTGCCTACTCGCGCTCGAGGGCGCTGATCTTCTCGACGCGGGCGACATGCCGGCCGCCCTCGAAGACCCCGGCCAGGAAGGCCTCCACGCAGCCGATGGCCACCTGGGAGCCCACGATGCGGGCGCCCATGGCCATCATGTTGGCGTCGTTGTGCTCTCGCGCCAGGCGGGCCGTGACCGGCTCGGTGGCCTGCACGCAGCGGATGCCCCTGACCTTGTTGGCCACGATCTGCTCGCCGGTGCCGCTGCCGCCGAAGACGAAGCCGAAGCGGCAGTCGCCCGAGGCCACGGCCCGCGCGGCGGGGGCCACGTAATCGGGGTAGTCGACGCGCTCGTCCGTGTCCACGCCGAAGTCGACGACCTCGTGGCCCTGCTCGCGCAGCCAGTCGGCGACGAGGCGCTTGAGGGGCAGGCCGGCGTGATCGGTGGCGACGGCGAGGCGCATCAGGCTGGTTCTCCGCTGGGCCGCTCGCCGGAGCCGTTGGTCTCCAGCGTGCGGAACGATTCGCTGATCGAGGGCGATGACCTCCTCGACGTCGTCCGCAGATGCGCAGCAGGCGCAGGTCGGCCTCATCGACCTTGCCCTCCTCGGCCACCGTGGTGCGCACCCATTCCAGCAGGCCGGACCAGTAGCGGCTCCCGAAGAGGATGATGGGGAAGTGGTCGATCTTGCCGGTCTGCACGAGCGTCAGCGACTCGAAGAGCTCGTCGAAGGTCCCGAAGCCGCCGGGGAAGATGACGAAGGCCTGGGCGTACTTCACGAACATCGTCTTGCGCACGAAGAAGTAGCGGAAGTAGGCCGGCAGGTCCACGTAGCGGTTGACCCCGGGCTCGTGGGGCAGGTCGATGCCGAGGCCGACGGAGACCCCGTCGCCCTCCTGCGCTCCCCGGTTGGCGGCCTCCATGATGCCCGGGCCCCCGCCGGTGATGACCGTGAAGCCCTCCTCCGAGAGGCGCTGGGCAAGGAGTCGCGCGTTCTCGTACATCGGGTCGGCGGGCTTGGTGCGCGCGGAGCCGAAGATGCTCACCGCAGGGCCGAGGCGGGCCAGGGCATCGAAGCCGTCGATGAACTCGCCCATGATGCGCAGGGCGCGCCAGGCGTCCGACTCCAGGAACGAGGGGTCGGCATAGGGCCGCTGCATGAGCAGCTTGCGATCCTCAGCCGTGCCCGGGGATCGGTGGGTGGGTCGGTCGGTCACCCGCGCAGGATACGCGCCGAGGCGGCCGCGGGTCACGACGGCTGTCCGCTCCGGCTGCCGGCATCGGCCGGTGGCCCGTACACTGCGCCGCATGGACCATCACGAGATCAAACCGACCGAAGGGACGGCCATCGACCCGGTCTGCGGCATGACCGTGGTCATCGAGGGCGCCCAGCACGTCAGCGAGTACCAGGGCACGACCTACTACTTCTGCGGCAAGGGCTGTCGCCTCGAGTTCGAGGATGACCCTGAGCGCATCCTGGCACCCGGGTACATCCCTTCGATGTAGCCGGACCCCGCCACCTCGGGGCATCGCGTGGCGGGTGGCGCGTCGGCGCAACAAAGTGGTAGCGCACCGTGAACGCGGTCGCTATAGTTCGCCGTGGCAATTCAGGAACGCTCCCGTGATCCCGTATCCGATCGAACGTCCCTGGCAAATCACAGAACCCGGAGGTTCGTTCGTTCGTGTACGAGGACAAGACCATCACCTGCGCCGACTGCGGCCAGCCCTTCACCTTCACTGCGTCGGAGCAGGCGTTCTACGCGGAGAAGGGCTTCAGCGACTCTCCCAAGCGCTGCAAGACCTGTCGGCAGGCCCGCAAGCAGCAGCGCAACTCGCCGTCCTACGGCGGCGATGACAGCTACGGCGGCGGGTACAGCAGCGGTGGCTACGGCGGCGGCGGCAGCAGCTACGGCGGTGGCGGCGGCGGTTACGACCGCGCACCGCGGCAGATGTACGACGCCGTCTGCGCCGACTGCGGCAAGACCGCGCAGGTGCCCTTCCAGCCCACCGGCAGCCGGCCGGTCTACTGCAACGACTGCTTCCGCGCTCGCCGCTAGGCGATGAGACCGCGACCAGGGGTCGCGGTCACCACGGATCTGACGAGAGGCGCCTTCCTCGGGGGGCGCCTCTTCTGTGTCGTCCAGCCGGGCCGTGCCGGGGGGTCGCCGGTGCCCGTTCCCGCATGCGCACTCGGGTGGCCCTGCCACGTCCGTACCGTTATCCACATGCCGGAAGCCGGCGAAGCGTCGACTAAGTGCCCGCATAAGGCCGCCTCCCTAGCCTTCATGCCATCCAGCAGCGAGGCAGAGAAAGGGATGGCACAGGGATGGACATCGGATCAGGGCTCGCCTGCCAGCTCGGCCGCATCGCGGCCCGGCTCGGCCGGCCCGGAGGCCTCGTCATCCTCGCCGCTGTTCGTCGTGCTCGTCGTCATGATCGGCGGCCACCTGCTGCCAGCGCCTGAGCCGCTCGTCTCGGCGCCGTTGCGCTGGCACGTGCGCATGTGATGCCGCGGCCGCGGGCCGCCCGTGGGGGTCGTTCCGGCCTGAGGCGCGTCTTCGTCGTACGCTGCCCACGTGCAGCAACCACCACGTGCCTCCCGTGCCCCGGTCCTCGTCGTCGTGGTCTTCAGCGTCGTCGCCAGCGTGCTGGTCTTCATCGGCATGCAGCGGCCCTCAGAACCGCCGCCCGACGTGGAGATCGCGCAGGCGGGTACCCCGGCCCAGCCGCGGGACGTGACCGTCATCATGCGTGACTATCGCTTCGACCCCACGCCCGTCGTCCTGGTGCCCGGTGAGACGGTGCGCTTCACGATCCTGAACGGCGGTCTCATCGACCACGACTTCGTCATCGGGGATGAAGCGGTGCAGCGGGCCTGGCACGCCGCGGACGCGGCCGCCACGCCGCCCTCCCTGCTGGCGACGGCCCCGCCGGCGAGCGTCCCCCCGGAGACCGGCGGTCTGCGTGTCCTGCTCGGCTCCGGCCAGCAGGCCGTGGTCGAGTACACCGTGCCGCTCGGACAGCAGCTGGCCCTCCTGTGCCACATCCCCGGCCACATCGAGAAGGGCATGGTGGGCGCCGTGGAGCTGCGGAACGTGACCATCAGCCCGTGATCCGGAGCGCTCCCGGTCCGGGGGCGCCGCAGCGACCCGCACGGCCATCCGCGCCTGAGTAAGATGGCGAGGCATCGCTTCCGCGACCCATACCCTGCCGCCGGGCCAGTGGCCCCGGACAGTCAGCGACAGCAAGGAGATCGTCCAGGTGACCTACATCATCGCCCAGCCCTGTGTCGACACGATGGACCAGGCGTGCGTTTCGGTCTGCCCCGTGGACTGCATCCACTACGAAGCCGGTGTCGACCGCACGCTCTTCATCGATCCGGACGAGTGCATCGACTGCGGCGCCTGCGAGCCGGAGTGCCCGGTGTCGGCCATCTTCCCGGAGGACTCCGTGCCGGCCGACCAGACCAAGTACACCGAGGTCAACGCCCTCTGGTTCAAGGACAAGGAGGCCGCCCGGGCCATGATCAACGAGTGGAACCCCCGCTAGGGACCACTCGCCGCGCCTGAGGGCGCGCCCTCCCGGCCATGACCCCGCCGTGCCTCGGGGCACGCTTGGCTGTGCCTTGGTCAGTTCGGTGAGCGGACCGCCTTGAGCAGCTGCTCGAGGCTGGGCCGCACGCCGTAGAGCAGCACGGTCGCGCGGAAGATGCGGGCCGACGCCCACGTGGCGAGCAGTGCGAACAGCGTCAGGCTGACCAGCGACGCGCCGACCAGCGTCCAGGGGATCTCCGGGGAGACGCCCAGCACGAGCAGCATCGTGGTGGGCGTCGTCAGCGGGAAGAGCGCCAGCGCCAGGGTCACCATCGAGTCCACGTCAGATGCCACCACCGAGAAGAGGATGAAGGGGATGGCGGCGAAGAAGCCCAGGAAGCCCGAGTACTGCTGGGCCTCGCGGTTGCCCGGTGCGATGGCGCCGATGGCCGCGAAGATGGCGCCGTAGGCCAGGTAGCCAAGGATGAAGTAGACGAGCGCCAGGAACAGGATCGTGGGGTCGATCTGGATGGCGGAGAGGTCCGGGAGCTGGCTCGACAGCAGTGGCAGGGCCACGAGGGCCGTGGCCACCCAGACCGCCACCTGGGTCAAGCCGGCGCCGCCCAGGCCCAGGATCTTGCCGGCCATGAGCGGCAGGGAAGGGATGGAGCTCAGCACGATCTCCACGACGCGGTTCTCCTTCTCCTCGGTCACCGACTGGAGCAGGTAGCCGCTGGTGATGAAGATGCTGATCATGAAGAGACCCACGAAGACGATGGGGACCGCGATCCCGGCCGCCATGTCCAGACCGGACACCTCGGCGCCAGTGGTGTCCACGGTCGTGACCGTGACGCCAGCGACGATGCGGTCCGCGGTCGTCCGGGGGCACGCCAGCCTCACGCAGCAGCGCATCGCGGATGACGTAGGCGATGAGCGAGCTGTTCGTCTCCAGCGCCTCCAGCTGGTCGAAGCCGGGCGTCGCCTCCTGCTGCACGCGCATCACCACCCCGGCGCTGCGGATGTCGGCCGGCACGCGGTAGTACTCGGACAGGCTGCCGTCCTGCAATCGGGCGTCAGCCTCGTCCTGGCTCAGGTTCGCGATCTGAACGGGCTCCTCGTTCACGTCGGCGATGGGCACGTCCGACTCGTTGACGATGACGATGGTCCCGCTGTCACGGCCGCCGTCCAGCTCGTTCACCGAGAGGAACGCCGAGAGGGCCATCAGGGCCGCCACGCCGAGGGGCAGGAGCAGGGTCCCGAAGACATACCCGCGCCGCCTGACCGTGCGCAGGTAGTCGCGCTTGGCGACCAGCCAGACCAGCCTCAGCCGGCCCGAGGATGCGGCACGAGCGGCCGATCCGCCCACTCCCGGGGCCCCCGCCCGACCCGACCGCGCTCATCGGACGGCCTCCGCACGCGGGTCGCCGGCCACCGTTCGGATGAAGACCTCGTCCAGGCTGGGTGCCTGCACGGCGAAGCGGTCCACGGCGGCACCGGCCTGGGCCAGCTCCCGGAAGAGGTCCTGCGGCGTCGCCCCGTCGCGGATGAGGTAGCGGACGCCGCCGTCCACCTCGCGCAGGTCGGTGACGCTCGCCAGCGAGGCCGTGTCACGCGGCAGGTCGCGGCCGATGACCTCCACGGCGCCGTCGCTGAAGGCCTTGCGCACCTGGTCCACCGTCCCGTAGAGCAGCCGCCGGCCCTTGTCGATGAGCAGGATGCGGTCGCAGAGGGCCTGGGCGTCGCCCATGTCGTGCGTGCTCATGATCACGGCCGCCCCGCGGTCGCGCTGGTCGCGCACGACGCCCTTGAGCAGGTCCGCGTTCACCGGGTCAAGGCCCTGGAAGGGCTCGTCGATGATGAGCAGGTCGGGGTCGTTGAGGATGGTGGCGATGAGCTGCGCCTTCTGGTGCATGCCCCGGGAGAGCTCCGCGGCGCGCTTGTCGGCGGCATCGCCCAGGCCCATCTCCGTGAGCAACGCTCCGGCGCGTCGGCGCGCCTCTGCCTCGGACAGGCCGCGCAAGGCCCCGAAGTAGGTGAGCGTGTCGATGATCCTGACGTCGCGGTACAGTCCGCGGTCCTCGGGCAGGTAGCCGATGCGACCCTGATGCTCCACGCCCGGTGACCCGCCGAAGACGCGGATCTCCCCGCGCGCCGGTCGCACGATGTCCAGGATCATCCTCATGGTCGTGGTCTTGCCCGACCCGTTGGGCCCCAGGAAGCCGAGCACCTCACCGTGCCGCACGTCGAACGAGAGGTCCGCGACCACGTCCGTGTCCCCGAAGCGCTTCCAGACGCCGCGCACGTCGACGGCGGCATCGTCGGCGCGGCTCTGCGGCGATGTGAGCGGGGACCATGGTCGGAGGCTACCTCATGGCGCGAGGCCCAGATGGGGTCGTGCGCACGGTCGCGGTCGGCGAGGTGGACAATGGCCGGGCCATGCGCATCGTCTCCCTGCAGCCCTCCGCCACCGAGATCGTCTTCGCCCTTGGCCTGGGGGACTGGCTGGTCGGGTCGCAGCCACCGCTGCGATCATCCGGAGGAGGTCGTGGACGTCCCGGTCGTGACCTCGGCGGTCGTGACCTCGGCCGGCGCGATGACGGGCTCGCCGGCCCCGGGATCCCTCGGCGGGCGCGTCGACGTGGACCTCATCGCCAAGCTGGAGCCGGACCTGGTGCTGACCGCAGCTCATCACGCTGCCCCGGGCGATGCATCGGCCGTGCGCGACGGGCTGCGCGCCCGCGGGCTCGAGCCATCCGTGGTCGGGCTCGACCCGCGCTCCCTGGAGGGCATCTTCAACACCATCTCGACGGTGGGTGCCTTCGCCGAGGCCGAGGACGAGGCCATCGGCCTCGTGGAGCTGCTGCGCGAACGGCTGGGCCGGCTGGAGAACGCCGTGCTGGAACGGCGACTGGAGGGCATCGCTTCACGTCGCACGGTCATCCTGGAGTGGCTGGACCCGCTGGTCGGGGCCGGGCTCTGGGTGCCTGAGCTCGTGCGTCGTGCGGGGGGCTGGGAGCTGCTCGGTCGCGAGGGCGAGGACGCCGAGGTGACGACCTGGGAGCGCGTCCGCGACGTCGACCCGGAGATCCTCGTGTTGGCACTCCAGGGCTGCGACGCCTCGGCCGCCGCGGGCATCCTGCACGCGACGGCCCTGCCGGCCTGGTTCGACGAGCTGGAAGCGGTGCGCGAGGGGGCCTGCTTCGCGGTGGATGCCGACGGCCTGCTGCTGCGTCCCGGCCCGCGCATCATCGAGGCCATCGCGCTGATGGCGGAGCTCCTCGACCCGGAGGGCTTCGGCGGCGCCGGACCGGCTGGCGCCTGGATCCCGCTCGGTCCGCTGCGCATCGGGCCTGGCTGACGGCCGACCGCCCACGGCGTCCCCGGCCCGACCATGCCACCTATACTCGCGAGCGTGTCACTGAAGGGGACGACCGTCGCGACCGTGGGCACCGGCGTGATGGCCGAATCGATGATCGCCGGCCTGCTCAAGGGCGAGCGGCTCACGGCTGCCCAGGTCATCGCCAGCGACCCGCGCGCCGAGCGGCGCGAAGAGCTCGCCGCCAGGCACGGCATCCGCACCACCGCGTCGAACGTCGCGGCCGTGGAGGCAGCGGACATCGTCGTGCTGGCCATCAAGCCGCAGATGCTGCGACGCGTCGGGCCGGAGATCGCACCGTGCCTGCAGCCGGAGCAGCTCGTCATCTCCATCCTCGCCGGCGCCACGACCATGGCCCTGCGCAACGCCCTGCGCCACGATGCCATCGTGCGCGCCATGCCCAACACGCCCGCCCAGCTCGGGCAGGGCATGACGGTCTGGCACGCCACGCCGCAGGTGAGCGAGGTGCAGCGCGCGCACACGGCGGAGCTGATGGGCGCCCTGGGCAAGGAGCTCGAGGTCGGCGACGAGGAGTTCGTGGCCATGGCCACGGCGGTCAGCGGCACCGGGCCCGCCTACGTCTTCCTCGTCATGGAGGCCCTCATCGACGCGGCCGTGCACCTGGGCTTCCCGCGCCACATCGCGCACGACCTGGTCATCGAGACGCTGCTGGGCGGCACGCTCTTCGCGCAGGCGACGGGCGACCATCCGGCGCAGCTGCGCAACATGGTCACGTCGCCCGCCGGCACGTCCGCGGCGGCCATCGCCGAGCTGGAGAAGGGACGCCTGCGCACGGTCCTCTCGGAGGCCGTCTGGGCGGCATACCGCCGGACGGAAGAGCTCGGCCACGAGCTGGAGGCGCAGACGGCGACCGACGGCTGAGTGGCACACCTGGAACCGCCTCGACAGGTCGCGACCACCGTGACCCAGACAACGACAGGGAGAGCCCATTGATCGACGCCGTCATCTTCGACATGGATGGCCTGCTGGTCGACAGCGAGCCGGCCTGGTACCGAGCCCGCGTCGACCTGCTCGAGGGCCACGGGACGGTGTGGACCGCAGCCGACCAGCTGGCCATGGCCGGCGTGCACACCGACGTCTGGGTGGACGCGCTTAGCGACAAGCTCGATGGCCAGCTCAGCCGCGATCAGGTCCTCGACGGGATCATCGACCGCATGGCCGGCTACTACGAGCGCGGCGAGGTCCCGACCATGCCCGGTGCGGACGAGGCCATCGCCGCGTGCGCGGACCGATACCGCGTCGGGCTCGCGTCGGGCTCTCCGATCCGCCTGATCGAAGCCTGCCTGACAGGTGCGGGGTGGGCCCGCTTCTTCGAGGCGCTCATCTCGAGCGATGAGCTCGAGCACGGCAAGCCGGCTCCAGATGTCTACCTCGAACTGATGAGACGCATGGGTCTCGACCCGACGAGCACCGCTGTCGTCGAGGATTCCGGGGCTGGCATCAGGTCCGCCAAGGCCGCTGGTGCCAGGGTCGTGGCGGTCCCCAATCCGAGCACCGATCCCGGCCCTGCCATCCTCGATCTCGCCGACGCCCGCATCGCCTCGCTGCGCGAGCTGGTCGAGGTCAAGCGCTCGCGGCTCTCGGCTGAGCGCCGCGGCACCCCGCCGCCGGGCCTCGAGCATCGTGGGCAGGTCCCACGTCCTGGGCCGACCAGTGGCACACTCGGTGCGCGCGCCGTGCGGTGCCGGGCGCCAGATCCACGCCGACGCGGCCCGCGGTCCCCGCAGCAGATGAGGTTGAAGATGAGCGGCGATGTCGTTCGCGACGGGATGGATGAGAGGCCCCTCAGCGCGGACGAGATCGTGACGCTCTCCAAGGCGTTCACGCTCTACGAGTGGGTGGCGCAGGACGTCGCCGACCCCATCCCCGTGGCCACCGCCAAGGGCTCCCACTTCTACACGCCCGACGGCCGCCGCTTCCTGGACTTCAACAGCCAGTCGATGTCGGTCAACATCGGCCATGGCGACCAGCGCGTCATCGATGCCATCGCCGCCCAGGCGCAGCGCCTGGCGTTCACGAGCCCCTTCCTGGCCCACGAGCCGCGCGCCCGGCTGGGCCGCAAGCTGGCCGAGCTGACGCCGGGCGACCTGGACGTCGCCTTCTTCACCAACGGCGGCGCGGACGCCAACGAGAACGCCATCAAGCTGGCGCGCCAGGTCACGGGTCGCCACAAGGTCCTGGCCCGCTACCGCTCCTACCACGGCGCCACGGGCGTGGCCATCGCGGCCACCGGCGATCCGCGCCGCTGGGCTGCGGAGGCCGGCGTCTCCGGCATCGTCCGCGCGCCCGACTTCCACAAGTGGGGTCGCCCGGAGCCGGAGCCCGTCGAGCGAGCCCTCCAGGAGCTCGAGGACGTGGTCATGTACGAGGGCGGCCACACCATCGCCGCCTTCATCCTGGAGCCGGTGGTGGGCGCCAACGGCATCCTCATCCCGCCCGATGGCTACCTCCAGGGCGTGCGCCAGATCTGCGACCGCCACGGCATCCTGCTCATCGCCGACGAGGTCATGACCGGCTTCGGCCGCACCGGCCGCTGGTTCGCCGTGGAGCACTGGGGCGTCGTGCCGGACCTGCTGACGATGGCCAAGGGGCTGACGTCCTCGTACATCCCCTTCGGCGCGGTGGCCATGCGCCGTCACATCGCGGAGGCCTTCCGGGAGCGGGCCTACGTGGGCGGCCTGACCTACAACAGCCACCCCATGGGCTGCGCCGCGGCCCTGGCCGTCATCGATGTCATGGAGCAGGACGGGCTCGTGGAGCGCTCGGCCCGGCTGGGCGAGGTCATGCGGGGCCACCACGAGCGACTCATGGCACGCCATCCCAGCGTCGGCAGCCACCGCAACCTGGGCCTCTTCGGTGCCCTTGACCTCGTGCGCGACCGACGCACCCACGAGCCGATGGCGCCCTTCGACGGCACGAGCGCGGAGATGCGGGCCATCCATCGCTACCTTCGCGAGCACGGCCTGTACGCCTTCCTGCGCTACCACATGATCCTCACCAACCCGCCCCTGACGGTGAGCGAGGATGAGCTGGCGGAGGGCTTCGAGATCATCGACGGCGCCCTGGAGATCGCCGACCAGGGCGTCCGCGCCTGACGAGCGGTCACCCTGCCCGGCGCGGCGCGCCGCGGGCGCCGACGACCGGCGGCCGACGACCGGGGTGACGACGAGGCGTCCTACGACCGGCGGCCGCGCACCAGGTCCCGGCCGGCCACCAGCGCCGCCAGCTTGGGCTTCGTCGCCCAGCGGGCGGTCTGGCTGAAGCCGCAGTCGGGCACCAGCGAGAGTCGTTCCTCGGGCACGCCAGCCGCCAGCAGCTTCTCGATGCGCTCGGCCACGTCGTCGGCCGTCTCCAGGTAGTAGTTCTTGACGTCGATGACGCCCGCCGAGAGGTGCCGGCCGGCGGCGGTCACGTCAGCTGCCACGTCCAGCTCGGACATCTCGCGGTTGGCCCATTCGAGTACCAGCTCGCCGACGTCGAAGGCGAGGGCCTGCCTGAGGACCGGACGGTAGGCGCGCTTCGAGAGCGGACGGCCGAGGTAGTTGCCGAAGCAGAGGTGCGCGGCCAGGAAGACACGGCCGGACACGCCGGCCGTGGCCGCGTTGAAGAGCGCCGCGAACTCGTCCGAGGCCTCCGGGTGGATGGCCGGGGAGGGCTCATCGATCTGGATGTAGGTGGCTCCAGCCGCCACGAGCCGCTCGAGCTCCGCGGCCAGGATCGGAACGAAGGCCTGCGCCGTGGCGATGCGATCGGCGTAGACCTCTCCGGGACCGTAGGTCAGTCGGCCAGACAGGGTGAAGGGACCCGGCAGCGTGACCTTCAGCGGCCGCGTCGTGCGCGTGCGGGCGTACTCGAACTCCTCCACCACGCCGAGGCCCGCGGGCGCCGCGATGGGCTCGAGGACCGTGAAGCGGTGCTGTTGGTCATGGCCGCCCGGTCCCAGCCGCCGCCGCGACTCCAGCGGTGCCACCCCGCTGAGGTGCCGATAGAACTCGGCCGTGAAGAAGCCCACGCGGCGCATCTCGCCATCGGTCACGACGTCGATGCCGGCCTCCTCCTGGTCTCGCAGGGCCAGGTCCACGGCGTCGTCCTGGACCTCGCGGATGTCGGCCGGGCCGAGCTCACCGCGCTCCGTGGCAGCCACGGCCAGGTCCAGCCAGGCCGGGTGGGCGTGCGAGCCGCAGACCGACGTGGAGAGGGCGCTGGGCTGGTAGGGCAGGGACATCGTCTTCCTCCTGGGCCTGGGGCTTGGGGCTGGGCTGGCTGGGTGCACGCAGGCCGCGGCGGCGGTCGGGATGGTCAGGTGGCGTCGATGATGGACCATCCGCCGTCGACGGTGACCGTCTGGCCGGTCACCGAACGGGCGTCACGCGAGAGAAGATAGAGCGCCGCGTCCGCGACGTCCTCGGCGGCGATGAAGCCGCCGGCGATGGGCTGCTTGCGCCGCGAGAAGGCCTGCGTGGCCTCGTCCGCGGCCGCCCGCTCTGACATGCGCGAGATGGTCAGGGCCGGCGCGACCATGTTGACGCGGATGCCGTGCGCGGCGTAGTAGGCCGCGCTGGTCAGCGTCAGGGAGGCGATGGCACCCTTGGACATGGCGTAGGCGTGGGTCGGGAAGAGGTCCGGCACCGGGCGCGACGCGAGCACGCTACCCATGTTCACGATGGCGCCGCGGAGGCCGTCCGCATCACGTTCCTGCTCCAGCATCGCCCGCAGCACCGGCGCGGAGACGGCCACGTGGCTGGTGGCGTTGAGGCGCATCGTGGCCTCGTACGCCGTCCACGGTGAGGGTATGCAGCGGACCGTCGCCCAGGCGTCGGCCGGAGCCGCCGGCCACGTTGAAGAGGCCGTCCACGCGACCCAGCCGCTCGACCGCGGCCTCCGCTGCCCGCTCGCGCGGCCGCCCCATCGGTGAGGTCCGCGACCACGAAGCCGGCCCGGCCGCCGTCCGCCTCGATCGCCTCCACCAGGTCACGACAGTGCGACTCCGTGCGCGAGACGACCACGACCGCGGCGCCCTCGGTCGCGAACAGCCGCGCCGACGCGCCGGCGATGCCGGTGGCGCCCGTGACGATGATGCCGCGGCCCTCGAGTCGGTCCATCAGCCCTGTGGCCTCCTCTTCCACTGTCACGCGGACCTCCTCCTCCAGCCGTCGCGCCTCCAGAGGGTCGAGCATGGCGGCGCCCAGCGCAAGCGCGTTGGCCGAGCCAGCCGCCACGCCGCGCGCCAGCGCGACCTGCGAGCGGGGCGCCCTCCATGAGCGCCAGCGAGAAGGCCGCGTTGAACGAATTGCCCGAGCCGACGGCGTTGACGGCCTCCACCTGCGGCACGTCGACGCGCCAGATGTGCCCGGCGTCAGCGGCCACGACCGGCTGCCGCCCGTCGGTCACGATGGCCAGGCTGGCACCCCGGTCCACCAGGGCGATGGCGGCCGCCTCCGAGCTCGCCTGCGGCTCGACCAGCCCGGCCTGGAACACCTCCTCGCGACCCACCTTGACGACGTCCGGCCCTGCCCCCAGGGCCACCAGCAGGCCCTGCCCGGAGGCATCCACGAGGAGCGGGCGACCGGCACGGCGGCAGGCCTCCACGATGGCCGCGTGCCCGTAGGCCTCGATGCCGGCCGGCACGCTGCCGGCCACCACGGCACGGCCGCACTCGGGCAGCAGCTCATCCTCCAGCAGTCGCAGGAAGGCCGCGAACTCCTCGTCGCTGGCCGCGCTGGGCCGCTCGTAGACGATGACCGAGGTGCCGCCGTGGTCGACCGTGACGTAGGTCGTGCGCGACTCGGCTTCGGCGGGGGCCCAGTGCGGGTCGAGCCCCTCTGCGGCCAGGGCGTCGACGATCCAGCGACCCGCATGCCCGCCGGCGATGCCCGTGGTCATGACCCGACCCCCGAGCCGCGCAGCAGCGCGGGCGGCGTTGACACCCTTGCCCCCGGGCAGGGCCACCAGCTCGATGGGCCGCAGGATCTCGCCGTGGACGATGCGCCCCACGTGCGCCGTGCGGTCGATGGCCGGGCTGGGCGTGATGCACAGCAGCGCTGGACGCGACGGCTGCACCGGCGCCCGCGCGCTGGCTCGGGACTCAGGCTGCTCCACCGCCCGATGATACGGGGGCCGAGGGGGTCAGCCTCAGCGGATGTGGCAACCGATCGCGGAGCGCGGCAGGAAAGCGAGAAAAAGAGGGGCGGACCGGGAAGCGCGATTAAGCACAAAAGGGAGACAATGCGCGGAGGGAGCAGAGCTCGTCGGCCACGAAGCGCCGGCAGCGTGGTTCGCGGCCGCTGGCCAGCCTCGATGCGCGCCAGTCGACGTCGATGTTCGGGCGGCGGCGCGGGCCCGGCGCGGCCTTGCGTCACCGCACGCCCGCCGCGCGCCTCGCGGGTCGCTGCTCGGCCGATTCAGCGCGTCGCTGATCCCTTCACCCGGCGTACCATGGCGTCGCTCATCTCCATGTGGACTCAGCGGAGATCGCCAGGCTCGCGTCTCCCATCGGTGCTGCTTCATCCGCGTCACGAGCCGAGTCCCGCCGGCGGCCAACGGTGTCGGCGCCAGGTCCAGGTGCTGTCGGGCTTCTCGGTCGGGTGCGGCCGGTGGACCCGACCTCCACTGGTCGTCTCGGAGCGGTCACCGTATGCGATCGCCAGGCACCTCAGCTCCTTGACTCGGCACAGTCGCCGCCGGCCGGTGCTGTACTCCTCCAGGTGCGCTCGGCACTTGGTTGGCTCGCGTTGTCGTGAGTCGTAGGTGTGGCCGGCCCTGCCGTAGCCCGCTGCCGCCGCCCACGGCTCGCGGCGTCGTCGTGACGGCCCGGGTCGCGTTCAACTGGCCCGTCGCACCACATCGTCGCCCGGCATCTCCCCGCGCACTTCCTTGGCGTGCTCCCCCCGCAGGTGCCACGGCGGCCGTGGCGAACGGAACCCGGGACGCGGTCGGGCGTCGAGCGGCGTCCTCTCCGCGCTCGGGCCGTCCATCGATGGTGCCTCCCTCTCTCCCCCGTCCCTGGTCCGCGCGCGGCCGCGCCGTTCGCCGGTCGCGCTCGCCCGCCCGCCCGTCGCCGGCGCTCGCTCGCTCTTGGTCCCCCGATGAGCCCGTCTCCTGTACTGGGCGGCTCTACGAGCACCTTGGAGCCACTCGCGTCGCTCCACGCCGCCCGTCGCGACGTGAAGCGGGTGGTCGTGTCGTCGTGCTGCAGGACGACGCGTAGGTGCCGGCTGGCAGGCTGTTGCTCCGACACGTCGAGCGCCGTCGCGGCACGCCGCCAGCCCTCGGCTTGCCGCCCATGTCTCGGTTCGTGCGCATCAGGTCGCCGGTCGGGTGTGCCGCTCGGATGGACCTCGTGGACGTCCGGGATGCCGAGCGAGCAGCCGCTCGACCCAATGTGGGTAGAAGCCGGCGCGGCCCTGACCCTCGCACCAGCCGACCGCACGGTAGTCACGGCGCCCCGATCGTGACGGCGCGGTCGTGACGGTGTCCGCCTCCGGACCAGTCGCCCGCAGCCACCGCTCCTCTTCCTCGCGCGTCCGCCCCGCGGCGAGGCGTTGCGACGCACTCTTCGCCCTGGCGAGGCCATGGCCTTACGAACGTCCTGACTCCCAGCGCGGCGGGCAGAGCCCGACCCGCAGCCGGTGACCGCTCGCACCACGCGGCGCGGCGGGCGGGGGCGTGAGGCCCAGCCTCGCTCGCCTGAACGACGCGCGCCTGCGGCGCGGACCTCAGGGGCGCCCGGTGCCGAACTGGCGGTCGCCGGCGTCGCCCAGGCCGGGCAGGATGTAGCCCTTCTCGTTGAGCTGCCGGTCCACGGAGGCGCAGTAGATGGCCACGTCCGGGTGCGCGCTGCTGACAGCGGCGACGCCCTCCGGCGAGGCGATCAGGTTGACCAGCTTGATGCGGGTGGCGCCCCAGTCCTTGAGCACCTCGATGGCAGCCGTCGCAGAGCCGCCGGTGGCCAGCATGGGGTCCAGGATGAGGCAGGTGTCCACCGTGGAGTGGTCGGGCAGCTTGTTGTAGTACTCGACCGGCCGCAGCGTGCGCTCGTCGCGGAAGAGGCCCAGGTGCCAGACCTGCGCGGTCGGGAAGAGCTCCAGGAAGGCGTCCACCATGCCCAGGCCCGCGCGCAGGATGGGCACCAGGCCGATGCGCTCGGCCAGCTCGTGGCCGACGGTCTCCTCCATCGGCGTCCGGACGCTGATCTCGTCCACCCGCGCGTCCGCGAGGGCCTCGTAGCCGACCAGCCAGCTGATCTCGCGGACCAGCTCGCGGAACTTCTTGGGTTCGGTGGACTCCGAGCGCAGGAGCGCCAGCTTGTGGAGCACCGCGGGGTGCCGGGAGACGAAGAGGTTGGGGTGGTCGGGCACGGTCGTCTCCGGGATGCGATCTGGATGGCGAGTCCGGATTCTACCGGCCAGCCAGTCCAGCGGTGGTCGCCGGCCGCGGCGCGCGATACCATCGGCTCGTGCCCCAGCCCCTGCCCGTCGCCGCCCCCGGCGACACCGCGACTGCCCCCGAGACCGCTTCTCCGCCCGACACCGCCACTCCCGGCTCGCCCCGGCGTCCACGCAGCGTGCGACGCACGGTGCGATCGAGCGGGCCGCCGCCGGTCCTCGTCCAGGTGCAGCGCGGCGGGACGGTGGAGAGTCGCCACCGCGGCCACGTCGTGCAGGTGGACGCCGCCGGCCGAGTCATCCGGGCCGCCGGCACGCCTGACGTGGCGGTGCTGCTGCGGTCCACCGTCAAGCCCTTCGCCCTCGTGGCGCTCGTCGAGTCGGGTGCGGCTGACGACCTGGCCCTGACGCCCGCGGAACTGGCGGTGATGTGCGCCTCGCACACCGGCGAGGACAAGCACGTGCGCACCCTGCAGGGCCTCTTCCGCCGGGCCAGCGTCAGCCAGGCCCTGCTGCGCTGCGGCACGGAGGGCGCTCCGGCGGACACGCTGACTGCCGCCCGACTGGTCCGCGACGGGGAGACGGCCAGCCCCATCCGGCACAGCTGCTCCGGCTTCCACGCAGCCAGCATCCTGCTCTCCGCCTTCGCGGGCTGGCCGCTGGCCGACTACACGGACCCGGCCCACCCCAGCCAGGTGGCCGTCCGGGACGCGGTGGCACGCCTCTTCGGTCGGCGCCCCGCGTCCCTGCGCACGAGCCCGGACAACTGCGGCGTGCTCACCTACGAGGTCACGCTCGTGGACCTGGCGCGCGCCTACCTGCTGCTGGCCGACCCGGAAGGCTCGGCGCCGGATGCTGCCCGGGCCCGGTCGGCTCCGGCGCTGATCCGCATCCGCGACGCCATGATGGCCGCCCCGGACATGGTCGGCGGGACCCGCGAGTCGCCTGGACACGGAGCTCATGCGCCGCTGCCCAGGTCGCCTGGTGGCCAAGGCCGGTGCCGACGGCCTGCGGGCGGTCGGCCTGCTGACCGGACCCGGCGAGGGCGGCCCGCCCGCCAGCGGACTGGCCATCAAGATCGAGGACGGCGACCTCTCGCGCCGAGCCATCAAGGCCGCCACGGTGGAGGCCCTGGCCCAGCTCGCCGTGCTGGACGACCGCGACCTGCGCGAGCTGGCGGCCTTCCGTCATCCCACGGCGCGCACGCCCCAGGGCGCGGAAGCAGCGGTCGCCTCGCCCGTCTTCGAGCTGGCGCCCCTGGGCGAGCTGGCGTAGGCGCGGCTCGGGCAGGACGACGGACCGTGGCCAGGCCGATCGACGACCCCTATCGCACGCTGGGCATCCTTCGCGGGGCGGAGCCCGACGAGATCAGGGCCGCCCATCGGCGCCTGGCCAAGCGCTTCCACCCGGACGGCTCGATGGGCGACGAGCAGCGCTTCCTGGCCGTCCAGGAGGCCTATCAGCTGCTCTCCGACCCGCTGCGACGTCGCGACTGGGATCACCGCCACGCGGCAGGTCCGATGCCCGCCCAACGGGCCCCGGCCCGTCCCTCGCAGACCCGCCCCGCGCGGACGCCGCCCCACGCGGACGGGCCCGACGACCGGGTCGTCCGATGCCGAAGCGCCCGGCTCGCCCCGCGCGGCCGCAGCCGGCGCCCGGTGTGCGCACCAGGACCTGGTCGGCCGAACACGTCCCCTGGTGGCACGACTTCAGCCCGCGTGACGCCTCGCGACGGCGAGCCTGCCGCGCCCGTCGTCTGAGCGGCCGCCCGACCGCGGGCGGCAGGGCCGGTCCGCCGGCCCGGATGAGGCGCCGGCCTGCCGCACCGGGCCTGGACCCCGACGTCTTCAGCCGCTCCAGCGGCGCTGCCTGGTCCATGGCCGCCCGGCGCCACTTCCGGCGCGCCGGCGCGGAAGGCCCGCCGCCGGACGCACGAGCGACCGGCACCCGCCACACTGGGGCACGGGCCGACGACGGTCCCGCCAGCCCGCCAGCCGCCGACTCCGGAGGAGCGCCCCCGCCCATGACGCCACGCTGCCGCATCGCACCCAGCCCCACCGGCCCCCTGCACATCGGCACGGCCCGCACGGCGCTCTTCAACTTCCTCTTCGCGCGGCAGCACGGGGGCACCTTCATCCTGCGCCTGGAGGACACCGACCAGGCGCGCTCCACCCTCGCCTACGAGCGGGACATCCTCGACGGCCTGCACTGGCTGGGCCTCGAGTGGGACGAGGGGCCGGAGGTGGCCGGCCAGCCCGCCCGCGGACCCTACGGCCCCTACCGCCAGTCGGAGCGCAGGGCGCTCTACACGGCAGCCATCGACCACCTGCTGGCCGAGGACATGGCCTACCCCTGCTTCTGCACGCCGAGGAGCTGGCCGCCGACCGCGAGGCGCAGCAGGCGGCCGGCAGGACCCGGCCTACGTCGGCCGCTGCGCCGGACTGACGGAGGACGAGCGCGAGGCACGCCGGGCCGAGGGCCGCCCGGCCGTCATCCGCTTCCGCGTCGGCAGCGAGCGCGTCGAGTTCGACGACCTCGTCCGCGGCCACGTCAGCATCGACACCAGCGCCCTCGGCGGCGACCTCGTCATCGCCCGCTCGGACGGCTCGCCGCTCTACCACTTCGTGGTCGTCGTGGACGACATCGCCATGCGCATCAGCCACGTCATCCGCGGCGAGGACCACCTCTCCAACACGCCCAAGCACGTGCTGCTCTTCCGCGCCCTGGGCGCGGAGCCGCCCGTCTTCGCGCACCTGCCGCTCATCCTCAACCCCGACCGCTCCAAGATGAGCAAGCGCAAGAGCCAGACCGCCATCGACGCCTACCGCGGGCAGGGCTACATCCGCGAGGCCATCGTCAACCACCTGGCCCTGCTGGGCTGGTCGAGCGGCTCCGACGAGGAGGTCTTCAGCCTGGACGACCTCGTGGCGCGCTTCGACCTGGCCCGCGTGCAACCCAGCGGCGCCATCTTCGACCTGGCCAGGCTCGACTGGCTCAACGGCCAGTGGATCCGCCGCCTGCCGGCTGACGAGCTCATCGAGCGCGCCCTGCCCTTCCTGGCCGACTCGCTGGCCGCCGAGGCCGCCGCGGGCCGGGCGACCCGCTCGCCGACCGCGGACGACCTGGCGCCGCTGCTGCCCATGGTGGCCGAGCGCCTGCCGCGCCTCGATGCCATCGGCCCCATGCTCGACTTCGTCTTCGTCGAGGACCTCGCCGTGGACCCGGCGCTGCTCGTCCCGAAGCGCTGGGACGCCGCCACCACGGCCGCGGGCCTGGAGGCTGCGCGGGGGTCATCGAGGCCGGCGGCCGCGTCAGCTTCGAGGCCGACGAGCTGGAGCCGCCGCTGCGGGCTCTCTGCGAGGAGCGCGGCTGGAAGGTCGGCGACCTCTTCATGGCCATCCGCGTGGCCATCACCGGCCGCACGGCCACGCCGCCGCTCTTCGACACCATGGTGGCCATCGGCTACGAGCGCACCCTGGCCCGCCTCCGGGCGGCCGTGGACGCGCCTTCGGGTCGGCGGCCATGACGCCACCGAGGGCACGCGCCATGACCCGCACCGTGCTCGTCGTCGACGACGAGCCGACCCTGCGCGAGACGCTGGCCGAGGCCCTCGAGGCGGACGGGCTGCGCGTCATCACGGCCGCCGACGGCCGGGAGGCCCTGGAGCGCTTCCGCGCCGACCCTCCCGACCTCGTGCTGCTGGACCTCATGCTGCCGCAGGTCTCCGGCATCGAGGTCTGCCGCATCCTGCGCCGCGAGTCGGCGGTGCCCATCATCATGCTCACGGCCAAGGACAGCGAGATCGACAAGGTCGTGGGGCTCGAGCTGGGCGCCGACGACTACGTCACGAAGCCCTTCAGCCTGCGCGAGCTGCTGGCGCGCATCCGGGCGCAGCTGCGCCGCCTCGAGAGCCACAGGCCTCGGGTCGACGCCGAGGGGCTCGCGCGCCGCGCCCGAGCCCCTGCGGCTGGGGGCGGTCACCGTCGACCTGGCCGGGCACCGCCTGCTGCGTGACGGGCAGGTGCTGCCCATCAAGCCCAAGGCCTTCGAGCTGCTGGCCTTCCTGGTGCGCAACCCGGGCCAGGTCTTCAGCCGCGACCAGCTCCTGGAGAGGGTCTGGGGCTACGACTACGCGGGCGAGACGCGCACCGTGGACGTCCACGTGCACTGGCTCCGCTCGGCCATCGAGGCCGACCCCGGCCAGCCCCGCTACCTGCAGACCATCCGCGGCACCGGCTACGTGCTGCGCCTTCCCGTCCGCGGTCGACGCCTGAGGGCCGCGCCCGCGAACGGTCGGCGCCTACGAGTTCTTGTGCACCATGCGCGCGATGATCTCCGCGACGTCCTCGGCCGCGTCGATGGATTCCTCCAGCGACAGGTAGATGTCGCGCCACTTGATGACCTCCAGCGCGTCCTGCCCGTCGCGGAAGAGCTGGCCGATGGCCGCCCGCGAGAGGCCGTCGGCCTCGTTCTCGAGGTCGTGGACGCGCCTGAGGTGCGCGTCCAGGCCCTTCATCCACTCCAGCTTGCGAAGCGCGGCGCAGGATCTCCGTGGTCTGCTCGGCCAGGATGGCCGACAGCCGCCTGGCCTCCTCGGTGGGTGCCGCGATGTCGTAGATCTGCAGCGTCTCGGCGATCTCCTGGATGCGGTCGAGGACGTCGTCCATGCGCCGGGCCAGCTCGTGGATGTCGCCTCGGTCCACCGGCGTGATGAAGGCCCGCTCCAGCCGCTCGATGATCTCGTCGCCCAGCTCGTCGCCGGCGTGCTCGATGGCCTGGATCCTGGCGACGCGCTCGTCAAGCCGGTCGTAGGTCTGCATGAGCGCCGCCAGCTCCTGCGCGCCGGAGGCCAGGTTCTCCCCGTCACTGACGAAGATCTCGAAGAACTTCTCGTCGCGCGGCATGAGCCGGATGGAGACCATCGTCATTCCTCCCGCTATCGCCAGCCCAGTGTCGAGATGACGAGGTATGTGAGCCCGGCGACGAACATGGCCGCCGGGATGGTGATGATCCAGGCCGTGACGATGGAGCGCGCCACGCCCCAGCGGACCTGCCGAGCGCCCTTGGTGGTGCCCACGCCCGTGATGGCGCTGGAGATGACGTGCGTCGTGGAGACCGGCATGCCGAAGTGGGCGGTGACGACGAGCACGGAGGCGGCGGTCGTCTCCGCCGCGAAGCCGTGGACCGGCTCCAGCTCCACCACCCGCTGCCCCATCGTCTTCATGATCCGCCAGCCGCCCGCGGCGGTGCCCAGCGACATGGCCGTGGCAGCCACGACGATGACCCAGGTCGGGACCGTGTTGTCCGGGATGACGCCGGCCGCGAAGAGCGCCAGCGTGATGATGCCCATCGTCTTCTGGGCGTCATTGGAGCCGTGGGCGAAGGCCATGTAGCCGGCCGAGAAGACCTGTGCCTTGCGGAACCCCGCCGACGCCGGCTTCCGCGCGACCCGGAAGAAGAGGCGCGCCAGCAGGGCCATGAGGAGCAGTCCGACGAGGAAGCCGATGATCGGTGACGTGACCATGGGGATGAGCACCTTGTTGACGATGCCCTCCACGTTCAGCGCGCTCGTGCCGGCGGCCACGATGGTCGCCCCCAGGAGCCCGCCGATGAGGGCGTGGGACGAGGAGCTGGGCAGCCCGAACCACCACGTGATGAGGTTCCAGGTGATGGCGCCCACCAGGGCAGCCACGACGACCGCCTCGGTGGTGGTCTGCTCGTCCACGAGCCCCGAGCCGATGGTCTTGGCCACGGCCGTCCCGGCGAAGGCGCCGACGAAGTTCATGGTGGCCGCCATGGCCACCGCCCACGAGGGGCGCAGCGCGCGGGTCGCCACGGACGTGGCGATGGCGTTGGCCGAGTCGTGGAAGCCGTTGACGTAGTCGAAGACCACGGCGAGCACGACGACCACGACGAGCGCGAGCGTCAGTTCACCTGGCACGATGGATCCCCCAGGGCGGCATCGCGGGGCGACGCCGAGCTGCCTGTTAACGCGACTTTAACGGTCTGGGCAGTCCCGGGCGTCCGGCTCGCAGCGGCCACGACACCGGATGACGCGCCACGGATAACGCAGCGTTGACGCGGCGATGACGCCGGTTGACATGCGTGCCCATCCTCGGGGTCGTGACCGCTCGACCCAGCCAGGGCCCCGCACCTCGTGGACCCCGCCCGAAGACTGCGACCAGGCGCCTGGCTCCTCCAGCGTTCCTGGCGCCACCCGCAACGACTCCCTGCGGGTTGGCGCTCGGAGCGCTCACGCGCGCGTCGGGAGCGGGGCGCCTCACTCGCGCACCCGCCGTCAGGGCCCACGGTGAAGGCCGTGCCGGGTGCGGTCTCGCCGCACCCGACGGCTGCACGGACCAGCTGCGCCGCCTCGCGCGGCCTCGCGTTCGGAGCGGTCCCCGGTCCTCCACCGGACAGCCCCGGAGGCCGGGAGCGCGCCTATCCTAGGGCCATGCCCCAGGAGCAGCCCGCCACCATCTCCGAGACCGAGTTCGCCCTGGTCGCCGACCACGCCTCCATCGGCCTGATCCGCTTCGACGCCTCGCTGCCGCGTCCGTCTCGCCAACCAGGCCGCCCACCGCGCCCTCGAGCGGCGGCCCGGCAGCCTCCTCGGCAAGTCGCTCATGGGCACCTTCGTCGACCACCGCCTGGAGGAGCTGGTGCGCGCTGCGGCGGCCGGGGAGGCCGGCTGGCGGGAGCTCGAGCCGGTCGACCGCGCCAGCATCATCGTGCGGGCCCGCCCGGCAGCCGGCGGGGGCGCCTGGGTGACCCTCGAGGACGTCACCGAGCTGCAGCGCCTGCGGCGCATCCGCAGCGAGTTCATCGACAACCTCTCGCCACGAGCTGCGCACGCCCCTCGCCAACGTGCGGCTCCTGACCGAGATGCTCATGGACGACCTGGAGCGCGAGGAGGTCCCAGCGCGCACCCGCGAGCGCGTGGCGACCATCGACGTCGAGACCGGTCACCTCGTGCAGATGGTCAACGAGCTGCTGGACCTCTCGCGCATCGAGCAGGCCGCGACCCAGTCCGCCGCGACGAGGTGCTCCTGCCGCCGCTCGTGGCCGGCACCCTGCAGCGGCTGCGGACCTTCGCCGAGCGCCAGGGTGTCGTCGCTCGTCGAGCTCGTGCCAGACGACCTGCCGCCCGTCCGCGGCGACGAGGAGCGCCTCGACCAGCTGCTCATGAACCTGCTCCACAACGCCATCAAGTTCTCGCCGCCAGGGCGGCACGGTGACCATCACCACCGACGAGCAGCCCGACAGCGTCGTCGTCTCCGTCACCGATCACGGCATGGGCATCCCCAGGAAGGACCAGGACCGCGTCTTCGAGCGCTTCTACAAGGTCGACCGGGCCCGCCAGCGCGGCCTGGGCGGGACCGGCCTCGGGCCTGGCCATCGCCCGGCACATCGCCGAGGCGCACGGCGGCCGCCTCTGGCTCGAATTCGACCGAGGGCAAGGGCTCCACCTTCAGCTTCTCCGTGCCCTACGCGTAGCCGCTGCCGCCGAGCCGCGACCGGGCCGCCGCGGCCCTTCAGCCCAGCAGTTCGGGCGGCAGGAGCCAGCGCAGGACGCCCTCGCCGTCGCCGAGGCGGGTCTCCAGGTCCACCGTGGCCAGGGCGCCCTTCCGCATGGGCAGCCCCGGCGCGTCGACGAGGTAGGACAGCAGCGCGCTGAGGTCGGGCTCGTGGCCCACCAGGAGCGGCTCGCGGGCGCCCAGCTCGTCGAGCAGGGCCCAGAGCTCCTGCTTGCCGAAGCCGCTGCCCAGGCGCGCGTCCCGCCGCACGGTCATGCCCAGCTCGGTGGCCACGATCTCCGCTGTCTGCAGCGCCCGCAGCAGGGGGCTGCTGACGATGACGTCCGGCCGGATGCCGTGCTCGCACATGAAGCGGCCCAGTCGCTCGGCCTGCTTGCGGCCCTTGCCCGTCAGTGGGCGCCGGGCGTCATCGCCCTGCCACTCGAAGGCGTCACCGGCGTGGGCGTGGCGCAACAGGTGCAGCCGCACCACGGCCGGCTCCTCATCGAAGTGCATCGCTGCGCATGTGCGCAAGGGTCGCACGTCGAGGGAGCCGGCTGTCGCCCGTCGCCGCGACCCGGCTGGCACGGCGCGCGCCGGTCGATGCCTCCGCGGCTTCAGGACGGCGTCGGTCGGTGCCTCGTCCCCGCTCCACGGTCAGGAACAGGTCGATGCGCTGGCTGATGGCCGTGAAGACGCGCCGGAAGGCCTGCAGGCGCTCCTCGTCGGTGCCCTCCGCGGCGCTGGGGTCGTCGTAGCCCCAGTGCAGGCGCTCACCCTCGCCGGGGAAGACGGGGCAGTCCTGGCGGGCCGAATCGCAGACGGTGATGACGTAGTCGAAGGCCTGGCCGGCGAACTCCGCCACCGACTTGGAGCGCAGCTCCGCGGTCGGCAGGCCGGCCTCCTCGAGGACCTGGAGCGTGAAGGCGCCGGATCTGCCCGGGCTGCGTGCCGGCCGATGCGACCTCGAAGGCCGCGCCGCCCTTCTTGCGCAGCAGGGCCTCCGCCATGATCGAGCGCGCCGAGTTGTGGGTGCACACGAAGAGCACGCGCGTGGGACCTCGCCGCCGGCGCCGGGTCCGCGTCGCTGCCCGCAGCGCCTCGCTCATCAATTGAGTTCCTCCACGGCCCCCGTGGCCAGGTACACGACGTCCTCGGCGATGTCCGTGACGCGGTCACCGGTGCGCTCGATGTAGTGGGCCGCGAAGATGATGCGCGTGCCCGGGTCGACGTTGGCCGGGTCGGCGCGCATGGCCTCCAGGGCCCGGGCGAAGAGCCGGTGGTACATGTCGTCGATGGCGTCGTCCGCCCTGGCCACCGTCCGTGCCCGCTCCTGCGTCCACGTCCACGATGGCCGACAGGACGTCGCGGACCTGCTGGGCCACGGCCCGGCCGAGCTCCGGCAGCCCGAGGTAGTCGTCCAGCGGCGGCAGCGGAGCCAGCTTGCGGGCCTGCTTGGCGACGTTCGCGGCGTGGTCCCCCATGCGCTCCAGGTCGTAGGCGGCGTGGTCCGAGCGCCATGCAGGAAGCGCAGGTCGCGCGCCACGGGCTGGTCGCGGATGATGGACTGGGCGACGAGGGCGGCCACGCTGCTGCTGCTCCTGGTTGATGGCGTCGTCGCCGTCGATGACGGCCGTGGCGGCCTCCGCATCGTGACGCTCGAGCGCGTCGATGGCGGCCAGCATCTGCTCGGCGACCATGCTGCCCATGCGCAGGATGCCGTCCTTGATGGCCTGCTCGCGCGATTCGAGCTGCTCCGCGCATGTAGCGGCCTGGGGAGCTCGCGGCCAGCGGATGGAGTCCGCGGTCGGTGGGCAGCGGGGCGTCAGGGTCCAGCGGCTCGGCCGAAGCGGTGGGACCTCGTCGTGGTGTCGTCCGGTCGGGTCGGTCATCGTGGCCTCCTCATCCGAAGCGACCGGAGACGTAGTCCTCGGTCAGCTGGTTCCTGGGGTTGGTGAAGATCTTCGCGGTAGGGCCCTTCTCCACCATGTAGCCGGCGCGGTCGTCGCCCATGGTCAGGAAGACGGTCTCGTCAGAGGCCCGGGCAGCCTGCTGCATGTTGTGGGTGACGATGAGGATGGTGAACTCGTCGCGCAGCTCGAACATGAGTTCCTCGATCTTGAGGGTGGCCACGGGGTCGAGAGCCGAGCAGGGCTCGTCCATGAGGATGACGTCCGGCTCCACGGCGATGGCACGGGCGATGCAGAGGCGCTGCTGCTGGCCGCCGGAGAGTGCCGTGCCCGGCTGCTTGAGCTTGTCCTTGACCTCGTCCCAGATGGCGGCGCGGCGCAGGCTCCGCTCCACGAGCTCGTCAAGGTCGCCCTTGTAGCCTGAGATGCGCGCTCCGAAGGCGATGTTCTCGTAGATCGACTTGGGGAAGGGGTTGGGCTTCTGGAAGACCATGCCGATGCGGCGGCGTACCTCGACCGCGTCCACCTTGGGATCGTAGAGGTCCACGCCGTGGTAGAAGATCTTGCCGCTGTTGTGGGCCACCGGCACGAGGTCATTCATGCGGTTGAAGCAGCGCAGGAGCGTGGACTTGCCGCAGCCGGACGGCCCGATGAAGGCCGTGATGCGGTTCATGGGGATGTCCAGGCTGATGTCCCTGATGGCCCGGAAGGCCCCGTAGTAGGCGCTGAAGTCGCGCACCTCGAAGACGGCTCTGCCGCCGGCTGAGACCTGGCTCTCGCCGACCTCGACCTTCATCCGCTGCATGGACTCGGCACGCAGGCCGGCCTCGTGCGCACCGCTCTCCGGCGTGGCGGCGGCGTCCCCGCCCGGATCGGCGGTCATGGTCTCACCACTTTCTTGCATACCGGTTCCTCAGGATGATGGCGATGGCGTTGACGAGCAGGATGACCACGATGAGGACCACGATGGCCGCCGAGGTCAGGTGTCGGAAGCCCGGGTCCGGCTGACGCGACCAGCTGTAGATGATGGTCGGCAGCGAGGTGTACGGCCCCGTGAGGCGGTCCAGGATGGTCGCCGAGGCAGGCTGCGCGAAGCCCGTGGCGGCGGCGCCCACCAGGAGGAGTGGGGCCGTCTCCCCGAAGGCGCGGGCCAGGGTCAGGATGACCCCGGTCAGGATGCCCGGAGCGGCGTAGGGCAGGACGTGTGAACGGATGACCTCCCAGCGGGTGGCGCCGACCCCGAAGCCGGCCTCGCGGATGCTGGCCGGCACGGAGCGCAGGGCTTCCGCGGTGACGATGATGGTGATGGGCAGCACCAGGACGGCCAGCGTCAGGCCGCCGGCGATGACCGTACGACCGCCGGTGAAGCCGCCCAGGGCGAGGACGAAGAACGAGAGCCCCAGGATGCCGTAGACCACGGCCGGCACCCCGGCCAGGTTGCGGATGACGGTGTTCAGCGTCCGGCTCACCAGGTTGTCCGGCGCGTACTCCTCCAGGTAGATGGCCGCCGCGATGCCGGCCGGCAGCGCCAGCAGGGCCACCAGGATCATGAGCACGAAGGAGCCGAAGAGGCCCTGCGAGATGCCCGCCTTGTCAGGCTTGGAGGCCAGTGGCTTGGACAGGAAGTCGAACAGGCCGCGCTCCTGCCAGACCGGCATGGACTCGATGACGATGCTCACCAGGAGCCACAGCAGGAAGCCGAAGGAGATCGCCAGCGAGGCGACCAGGAACGCCTCCCAGGCCCGGCTGCGCCAGTCCTGCCCGTGGCCCTCCAGGGCTCGCCGAACGGCCTCCGTCGTCTCTGGCTGCGATCCCAGGGTCGCCAGTCGGCCGGCCATCAGATGGCTCCCTTCCGGCGTGCCCGGCGCACGTAGGACTCGCTGATGATGTTGAGCCCGAGGGTCATGGCGAAGAGCAGGAGCCCCACGAAGAAGAGGGACTCGTAGGGCAGGTTCACCTCGCCGGCGCGCGACTGGTCCGACCCGATGGCCAGCGAGACCATGGCCGCCGTCATCGTCTGACCCGGCAGGCAAGGGTTGATGTTGAAGGCGGCGCCCCCGGTGCCGCCCGCGGCGATGGACACGATCATGGTCTCACCGACGGCCCGCGAGAGGCCGATGATGAGTGCCGCCACGATGCCCGAGACGGCCGCCGGGAAGACGACCCGCAGCGTCGTGGTGCGCTTGCGAGCGCCCAGCCCGTAGGAGGCCTCGCGCAGAGAGCTGGGCACCGCGTAGAGAGCGTCCTCGGCGATGCTGGCCACCAGCGGGGTGATGAGGATGCCCACCGCGGCACCGGCCGCCAGCATGTTGAAGGGGATGGTCGGACCAGGGCAGATGGGGTCGATGAGGGTGGGGCTGAGCACGGTGAGCGCGAAGAACCCGAGCACCACGCTCGGGACGGAGGCGAGGATCTCCAGGATGGGCTTGAGCCAGCCGCGCAGGCGCGGGCTGGCGTACTCGGCCAGGTAGATGGCCGCCCCCAGGCCCAGGGGCGCGGCGATGACCATGCCGATGACGGCGATGACGACGGAGCCCGCGATCAGCGTCGGGATGTCGAAGCGCAGGCTGCGCGGCTCCCAGATGCCGTTGACGAGGGACGCCAGGTCCACGTTCGTGATGAACGTGATGGACTCGAAGAGCAGCGAGAGGAGGATGCCGGCCGAGATGAAGATGGCCAGGCTGGCGGCCACGAAGAAGAGGCTGCGCAGGATGCGCTGCGTCCTCGCCCGCGCCGGGGCGACCTGCAGGTCCTCCGGTCTAAGCGGCTGTGTCTGCTGTGCCATGGCTGCCGGTGTTCCCCCCGCTGGGAAGCTGGTTCGAGGACGGCCGGAGGACCGGACCCTGGGACGCGGGTCCGGTCCTCATACGGCCTGGGAGAGGGATGCTACGGGATGGTCACTGGGCGGCGCTGGTCGCCTCGGCCCAGGCGGCGCGCGTGGCCTCGACCTCATCGGCCGGCAGCTGCACGTAGCCCACCTCCGAGACCTTGGCCATGCCCTCGTCGGAGAGGTAGTAGTCGACGAACGGGGCGATGGCCGGGTTGGTGGCCAGGCGGTTCAGGGCCGGGTAGATGAAGAGCGGGCGGCTCAGGGAGTACGTGCCGTCGGCGACCGTTTCCGGGCTGGCTGCGACGCAGCCCTCGCCCTCGTCCACCTGCACGATCTTGACGGCATCGCCGGCGTTCTCCGCGTAGGCCAGGCCCACGAACCCGATCGAGGTCGGGAACTGGGAGACGCCCTGGATGATGACCAGGTCGTTGGCTGCCCCGACGTAGGTCGGCGGCACGGGGTCGCGCGTACCGGCCTCGACGCCGCGCTCGTCGGCGACGGGCTTGAGGGCCAGCTCCACGAAGGAGTCGTAGGTACCGGACTCGGTGCCCGGGGCGGTGATGGCGATGTCGCCCTCCGGGAAGACCGTGGTCGAGCCCATCTCGGCGGCGAAGGCACCGGCGTCCTGCCAGGTCTTGATGTCGTTGGACTCGGGGCCGAAGAGTGGCCCACAGGTCGTACTTGTTGAGGCACTCGACGGGGTTCTGCGGGGAGGTGATGACGGCCAGGCCGTCATAGCCGATCTTCAGCTCGGCGTATTCGACCCCGCTCTCGGCGCAGAGGGCGGCTTCCTCGTCCTTGATCTGTCGGGAAGCGTCGGAGATGTCGGCGTTGTCGACACAGAAGTACTGCGCGAAGCCGTCGCCAGTGCCTTCCTCGCCCACGAAGTAGCCGAAGCCCGGGTTCAGCTCGGAGAACGCCTCCGAAACCGCCAGCGAGATGGGGGCAACGGTCGACGAACCGTGGATATCCACGGTGCCCTCGACGTCCTGGGCCAGGGCCGATCCGGCCATGGCTGTGGCCAGGACCGCCGTCGAGATGGTGGCCGCGCCGAGGCGCGTGCTGGTGCGCATGCTGGGTTCCCTCCACGGTTCGATGCTGGGACCAGGCCGGTCCCGTCGTGATGCGTCAGAGCCTCGCGGCGAGACGTGAACAGCCCGTTGCGGGTTCGTTAACGCTCGGTTAACGGCGCGGGTCGATCCCGGCCAGCGCATCGACCCGTCCGGATGATGCGAGACGGCGCCTCGCGGCCGAACATCGACGAGCCTGCCACAATGTCCCAGCCCGTCGGAGCGGAGCGTCGGGGACCCGCAGGCGGCGTGGCCAGGGACGAAGAGGAGAACAGCATGCCCAGGAAGCGGTCCGCCCGCGACCTCGCCGAGACCAGCAAACCCAGGCAGCTGCGCAAGCGGCTGCGCAAGGCAGAGGATCAGCTCGCGGATGCGCAGGTGAAGCGCGACCGCGCGCAGGCCCGCGTGGAGGCGCTGAGCATCATCGCCGACGAGATCCGCGCCCAGCTCGCGGAGGCTGACAAGGCTGCCGAGCTGGATGCCGCCGCAACCCGGGAGGCCGAGACGCCCCCGTCCGCCCGCAGGAAGCGCGCCGCAGCGCCGAAGTCGGCGGATGAGGAGAGCACGTCGGAGACCACAGCAGTCCGCACCCGCTGCCGCGAAGAAGGCGCCCGCACGGAAGGCGCCCGCGAAGAAGTCCGCCGGGGAGGCGGGTGCTCAGCCGATCTGAGTGATGGCCAAGCCCAGCGCGCGTCGGAAGACGGGACCCGTCATGCGACGCCAGACGGGCCGGAAGCTGCGGCGCAGGCGCTCCACGTCCGCCTCTCGCGAGTCGAGGTAGAGGCCCACCGCTTCCCGGGACGCCGCCGGCAGGTACGGGGCGTTGACGTTCAGCCACTCGCGACTGATGTGCGCCGCCACGTCCGCGTCGTTGAGCAGGCCGAGGTGGTCCTGCATCTCCGTGACGCCAGCGATGAGCTTGCGCGCGCCGACCGGCATGACCTCGGCGAAGTACTCGAGCGTGTAGCGCAGCCGCTTGCCCTCGATGCGCAGGGCGTGAAGCGCGGGCACGTCCGCCCAGGTGATGATGGTGTCGTAGGCGCGCACCCGCTCGTAGGCGGCCAGGATGCGCGAACCGGCCGTGTCGCGCACGAGGCTCGGCTGGCCCATGGGGGTCTGCAGCTCACCCGCGCCCGGCGACTCGGTGAAGTCCAGGTAGTCCTCCACGAAGGAGCGGTACTGCTTGGAGTCCAGCCGTGCGATGAGGCGCCCACGGGCCACCTCCCGCTGCCGCCGCCAGGCACCCCGGAGCGGCTCGATGGCTTCCTGGCCGGCCGCCGGCAAGCGTGTCACGTGCCCATCGAGGTGCTCGAGGAGCACGTCGATGTCCCGCACCTCCCCGAGCGCGTCAGCGATGGTGCGCAGCTCCGCCACGTAGCGCCGCTGCAGCTTGGGCCGGTAGGCGCCGTCGAAGACGCGCCAGGCCGCACGCATGCGCCGTGTCGCCACGCGCATCTTGTGGAGGTCCTCGATGTCCTCGCCGGAGCGCGTGCCGGCCTCGAAGGCGAGCATGCGGGCCAGGTGCATGCGCAACACCTTGCGGCCGGCCTCGCCCAGTGAATCGTCCGCCTTGATGCCCGGCGAGGTGGGCACGACGGGCAGGCGGTGGGTGGGTCGTCCGTCGCCTGGGCCACGTAGGTGCGGGCGATCTCCTCCTTGGAGCGTGGCTCCGGCGTGACGAAGCCGGTGGCCTCCACGAGACCCGCCAGGCGGGCCAGGCTGGCGCCGCTGCCGTTGCTGGCCTCCACCTCCAGCACGGAGAAGGACGCCAGCGGGCGAGCACCCCGGAACACCGCGACCCAGTCGAGCGTGACCTGCACGGGCCCCTCATCCAGGGCGAGCGTGCGGCGCTCGCGGCGCTGGTTGATGGTGAAGAGCGTGCGCAGCCGGGCGCCGGCCCGCACCTCGTTGATGAGCTCGCGGGCGGCGCTGGCTGGCCAGGTGTCCGGATCCTGGCGCTCGTCGGCCGGCCCCTCGACCTCCATGCGCTGCGAGAGGGCCACCGAGTCCGCCGTGTCGCTCGCCTCGGCCGAGCTGCCGGGGGGGCGGTCTCGCGAGGTCGACTTCACCGTGACGCTGACCGGGCCGCCGTCCTCGCGTCGCAGTCGGGCCGCGAAGCCGGCCTGGGCCAGGGCGCCGTAGGCCGTGTCGATGTAGCGGTCCTCGACCTCCACGGTGCGCTCGTTGCCGCTCTCGACGCCGGCCAGGGCGCCGCCCCACTCGTGGGCCAGCCAGCTGCGCAGGGCCTCCAGGTCGCGGACCAGGTACTTGAGCTCCACCTCGCGGGGCTTGGCGGACTTGCGGGCCCGCTTGGGCGTCGAGGGCAGGGGGGTCTGGCCCCCTCCGTCAGTGTCGATCACGTGACCGCCGGCGCCGATGCCGCGGCCAGGCCCATGAGCGTCTCGAAGGTGTCCACCGGGGGCTCGCCCGGCACGGCCGGCTCGACGCGCGACCAGTGACCCTCCGAGCCGAGTCGCCAGGCGCGCCGATCGTCACGGCGCATGATGGAGAGGATCTCGCGGATGCGGGCCTGGACGGCGGCATCCTTGATGGGCGCCATGGCCTCGATGCGTCGGTCGAGGTTGCGCTCCATGAGGTCCGCAGAGCCGATGAACGTCCGCTCACGCTCACCCTGGCCGAACGTGAAGATGCGCGAGTGCTCCAGGTAGCGGCCCACGATGGAGCGCACCTCGATGGAGTCGCTGAAGCCGGGGACGCCGGGCTGCAGCGAGCACATGCCGCGCACGATGAGGTCGATGGGCACGCCGGCCTGACTGGCGTGATAGAGGGCCGCGATCATGTCCGGGTCCACGACCGCGTTGCACTTGATGATGATGCGACCGTCCCCGTGTGAACGGTGGCGCTCTGCCTCCGCCTCGATGAGGGCCTCGATGCCGGGGCGGATGGTCACGGGGGCCACCAGCAGTTCGCGGTAGCCATCCTTGCGGGCCACGCCGCTGAGCACGTTGAAGAGGTCCGTGACGTCGGCGGTCAGGGTGTGGTCCGCCGTGAGCAGGCCCAGGTCGGTATAGACGCGGGCCGTGCGGTGGTTGTAGTTGCCCGTGCCGATGTGGGCATAGCGGCGCAGGCCGCCCGCCTCGCGACGGATGACCAGGGCGCTCTTGGAGTGCGTCTTGAGTCCCAGCAGACCGTAGGCGACGTGGGCCCCGGCCCGTTCCAGTGCCCGCGCCCAGACGATGTTGGCGCGCTCGTCGAAGCGGGCCTTGATCTCGACCATGACCACGACCTGCTTGCCGCTCTCCGCGGCGCGGATGAGGCTGTGGACGATGGGTGAATCGCCGCTCGTGCGGTAGAGGGTCATCTTGATGGTCAGCACGTCCGGGTCCGCGGCGGCCTGCTCGATGAAGCGCTGCACGGAGGTGCTGAACGACTCGTAGGGATGGTGGACGAGGATGTCACCCTCGCGGATGCGCGCGAAGAGGTCCACCTCGTCATCGTCGTCGCCGTGGCGCGGCAGCAGGCGCGGCGAGGTCACGGGCGACCATGGCACCGGCTGCAGGCTCGGGATATCAAGGTCCGCGATGGGCTCCAGGCCCCGCAGGTCGAGCATGCCGTCGACCTCGTAGACGTCGGAGGCGTCCAGGTTGAGGCCGCGCTGCAACAGGGCGCGAGTCTCGTGCGGCATGGAGCGCTCCACCTCCAGGCGCACCACGTTCCCGAAGCGGCGCCGGCGAAGCTCCTCCTCCATGGCCAGCAGCAGGTCGTCCGCCTCGTCCTCCTCGACGTTGACGTCCGCGTTGCGGGTGACGCGGAAGAGGTGCTGCGCGGCGATCTCCATGCCCGGGAAGAGCGTGTCGAGGTTGGCCCCGATGACCTCGCTCAAGCAGGATGTAGGTGCGCGGGGCGACCTCCCAGAGGCGGGGAAGCACGGGCGGCACCTTGACCCGCGCGAAGCGGCGCTGACCGGTGTTCGGTTCGCGCACCGTGACGGCCAGCGAGAGCGAGAGGTCGCTGATGTAGGGGAAGGGGTGCGAGGGGTCCACGGCCAGTGGCGTGAGGACCGGGAAGATCTCATCCATGAAGCGCTGGCGCAGCTCCACCTGGCGTTCTGGTCGGTCCGCCGGGCGGCAGGATGCGGATGCCGGCCTGGGCCAGCTCGCGACTGATGGCGGTCGCCAGCTCCGCATGGCGTGCCTGGAGGTGCAGCACGCGGACCCGGATGCGATCCAGCTTCTCGCCGGCCGAGAGCCCGTCCGGGGTGGGCTTGGAGTGGCCGGCGGCGACCTGCTGCTTGAGACCGGCCACGCGGACCTGGAAGAACTCGTCGAGGTTGCTGGCGAAGATGGCCAGGAAGCGGACGCGCTCCAGCAGGGGGTTGCTGCTGATCCTCCGCCTGGTAGAGGACGCGCTCGTTGAAGTCCAGCCAGGAGAGCTCGCGGCTGATGAAGGGCACGTCAGAGCGCGGCAGGGTCCGGCGACCCCGGGCGGTGGCTCTGGCAGGCACTCCGATGCTGGTCACGCTCAGGTGATGCTATCAGGGCCTTCCCGCGCGGTCCTCCGGGCAGGGGCAGTGCCCGCGCAGGTGCTCGAAGGTGTAGAAGCCGCTGCTGTGCCCGTCGGCCCACCAGGGCTGCAGCGCATAGTGGCCCACCAGCGAGACGTCGGAGAGGGTCACCTGCTCGTCGGTCAGGGTGGGGTTCGAGTCGAGCCAGCCAGGCTGCCCGGCTTCTCCACGGCAGAAGGCGCAGGGGCAGAGCCAGCGCAGGGTCGTGAAGTCGAAGACCGTGCGGTGGCCGTCGCCCCACTCGATGCGCAGCTCGCGGTCGGGCCGGTCGGCATGGATGGTGCGCGGCGCCAGGTACTCGCCACCCTTGAGGTAGTCGTCCATCGTGGGGGCGACTGTGCCACAGGTGGGCAGATGACATGAGTGGAGCCCGGGTGTGCACCGGCTCCGGGCGTGCATCCGCGCGGCCTTGCCATCATCATCTCTCCCACTACCGGGACGCCACGCGACGCGCGACCACGCGCGGCTGCGGCTGGCGCCCGCCCAGATCTCAGGAGACACCAGCATGAGAGTCGTCGTCGCCCTCGGCGGCAATGCCCTGCTCCGCCGGGGTGAAGCCATGACCAGCGAGAACCAGCGCCAGAACGTCCGCATCGCCTGCGGCGAGCTGGCACCGGTGGCCGCCCAGCACGAGCTGGTCATCGCCCACGGCAACGGGCCGCAGGTGGGACTCCTGGCGCTCCAGAACGCCGCCTACACGGAGGTCCCGGTCTACCCGCTGGACATCCTCGGCGCGGAGACGCAGGGCATGATCGGCTACCTGGTCGAGCAGGAGCTCGGCAACCTGCTGCCCTTCGACAAGCCCCTGGCCACGATGCTGACCATGATCGAGGTCGACATCAACGACGCGGCCTTCCAGAACCCCAGCAAGCCCATCGGGCCCATCTACGACAAGCCCACGTCAGAGGCCATGGCAGCCGAGAAGCAGTGGACGTTCAAGCCGGACGGCAGCCACTACCGCCGCGTCGTGCCGTCGCCCAAGCCCATGCGCATCTTCGAGCTGCGCCAGATCCGCTGGCTGCTGGAGAAGGGCGCCGTGGTCATCTGCGCGGGCGGCGGCGGCATCCCGGTCATGTATGCCGACCACCAGGGACCGGCCATCGACGGCGGTCCCGACCGCCAGCTGGTGGGCGTCGAGGCGGTCATCGACAAGGACCACGCCTCCGGCCTGCTGGCGACCGGCATCGACGCCGACTACTTCATCATGGCCACCGACGCCGACGCCGCCTACGTGGACTTCGGCAAGCCCAACCAGCGGGCCATCGCCCGCGCGCACCCCGACGCCCTGGATGCCCTTGCCTCGGAGTTCGCCGCTGGCTCCATGCTGCCCAAGATCCAGGCCGCCTGCGAGTTCGCCCGCAGCAGCGGTCACCGGGCCGCCATCGGCGGGCTGGACGACATCTCCGACATGCTCGCGGGCACGAAGGGCACCATCGTCAGCGTCGAGCAGCCCGGCATCGAGTACCGCGCTGGCTGACGGCCACCGCGGCCCAGCGCCCACCAAGGAGCCCTACGCATGCCCCTGAACCTGCGCAACCGCAGCTTCCTCAAGGAGATCGACTTCACGCCCCAGGAGCTGCGCTTCCTGCTCAAGCTCTCGGCCGACCTCAAGGAGGCCAAGGCCACCGGCACCGAGCAGCCACGCCTGCGCGGCCGGAACATCGCCCTCATCTTCGAGAAGACCTCGACGCGCACGCGCTGCGCCTTCGAGGTGGCCGCCTTCGACCAGGGCGCCCACGTCACCTACCTGGACCCCGCCAGCTCGCAGATGGGGCACAAGGAATCGGTGGCCGACACGGCGCGCGTGCTGGGCCGCTACTACGACGGCATCGAGTACCGCGGCAAGGCCCAGGCCGACGTGGAGGCCCTGGCGAAGCACTCCGGCGTGCCCGTCTTCAATGGCCTCACCGATGAATGGCACCCCACCCAGATGCTGGCCGACTTCCTGACCATGCACGAGGCCAGCGGCAAGGAGTACCGCGACCTGTCCTACGCCTTCATCGGGGATCTGCGCTTCAACATGGGCCGCTCGCTGCTGGTCATGGGCGCGCTCATGGGCAGCGACGTGCGACTCGTGGGGCCCAGCGAGCTGGCGCCGCCGAAGGACGTGGTCGCCATCGCCAGCGACATCGCCAAGCGCACGGGCGCGCGCATCACCATCACCACCGACCCGGCCAAGGGCGTCAAGGGGGTGGACTTCATCCACACCGACGTGTGGGTCTCCATGGGCGAGCCCAAGGAGGTCTGGAAGGAGCGCGTGGCGCTGCTCAAGGCCTACCAGGTCAATGCCCGGCTGATGGGCAAGAGCGGCAACCCGGACGTCCGCTTCATGCACTGCCTGCCCGCCTTCCACGATGCCGAGACCGTGGTCGGTCGGGAGATCATGGAGGCCACCGGCATGAAGGACGGCCTGGAGGTCAGCGACGAGGTCTTCTCATCGCCGGCCAGCATCGTCTTCGACCAGGCCGAGAATCGCATGCACACCATCAAGGCCGTCATGGTGGCCTCGCTGGGGTCGTAGACCCCCCGCCCGGTCGGACGGCAGCCCGTCGTCCGGCGTCCGGATGGGGTCCGCCGGCGAGTCGAGTAGGGACATGATCGAGGAGCGGGACATGACGGCAGAGCAGGGCCCGGCAGTCAGCACGTCGGTGACCAGCACGTCCGTGACCAGCACGGCCTGGCACGCCCTGAGCGCCGACGAGGCGCTCGCGCGGCAGACGGTGGACCCGGCGATCGGCCTCTCCGCGGCAGAGGTCGCCGCGCGCCGTTCGACCTTCGGGCCGAACCGGCTCACGGAGTCGGCCGGGGAGGCCCGCTGGAGGGCATTCCTGCGCCAGTACCGCGACCCCATGCAGATCGTGCTGCTGGTGGCCGGCGTCATCTCGCTCTTCCTGCCGGGCCAGTTCTGGACCGGCGTCCTGCTCATCGTCCTGACGCTCTTCAATGCCTTCATGAGCCTCAACCAGGAGGGCAAGGCGGAGTCGAGCGTGGCGGCCCTTCAGTCGATGATGGTCGTCACGGCCCGCGTGCTTCGCGACGGCGAGGTCGGCCAGGTCCCCATGGAGGACCTCGTGCCGGGCGACATCGTCATGGTCGAGGCGGGCGACCTCGTCCCGGCTGACGGCCGGCTCATCCGTGCCGCCACGCTGGAGATCGACGAGGCCGCTCTGACCGGCGAGAGCGCGCCCGTGCCCAAGTAGGTGGAGCCCGTGGCGGCCGACGCGCCGCTCGGCGACCGCGTGGACATGGCCTTCATGAACACCCAGGTGACGCGCGGCGCGGGCGACGCATCGTCGTCACGGGCACGGGCATGGCCACGGAGGTGGGCCACATCTCCGACATGCTCCAGGGCGCCACGGCCGAGGAGACGCCTCTGACCCAGCAGCTCGACGCCGCTCACCAACCAGATCCTCGTCATCGCCGGCGTGGCTCTCATCCTCTCCATCGGCCTCGGCCTGTGGCGCGGCCTGCCCTTCAGCGAGCTCTTCCTGACGGCCGTCGCCTTCGCCGTGGCAGCCATCCCCACGGGCCTGCCGGCTGTCGTCACCACCATCCTGGCCGACGGCACGCGCACGCTGGCCAGCTGCCGGCGCCATCGTCAAGCGCCTGCGCTCGGTAGAGACGCTGGGCTCCACCTCCGCCATCAACTCCGACAAGACCGGCACCCTGACGCTCAACCAGATGACGGCCGTCCAGATGACCGTCGTCGGCCGTCGCTACAGCGTCAGCGGCGAGGGCTACTCGACCGTCGGCCAGATCGCGCACGCAGCCGGCGAGAGGGACGTCCCGCTGGACCGCTACCTGCTGCCCATGGCCCTCTGCGCGGACGCCGTGGCCCGCGATGGCGACCTCGTGGGCGACCCCACCGAGGGCGCCCTCGTCGTCCTGGCGGCCAAGGGCGGCGTCGACGCGGTGCTCACCCGCGAGCGCTATCCGCGCCTGGCGGAGGTCCCCTTCGACGCTGCCTACAAGCTCATGGCCACCTTCCATGCCATGACGGACGAGGCTGGCACGGACGTCATCCGCGCCTACGTCAAGGGCGCCCCGGACCAGCTGCTGGCACGGGCCGCGTCGGCCGATGACGGGAGCGGCGGACACGTGCCCATCGACCGAGCTGCGCGACGCCTACCTGGCCGAGAACGAGCGCCTGGGCCGCGAGGGCCTGCGCGTCATGGCCACCGCCCAGCGAGACTTCGACCCGGCTACGTTCGACCCCGGGCGCCGACCTGCTGCCCCTCGTCTCCGACCTCACGCTGCTGGCCCTGGTGGGCATCGTGGACCCGCCGCGGGCGGAGGCCAAGGCGGCCATCGCCACGGCGCACGCGGCCGGCATCCAGGTCCGCATGATCACCGGCGACCACGCCGTGACCGCGGAGGCCATCGCCCGCCAGCTGGGGATCACGGGCCGGGCCATCACCGGCGCCGAGTTCGCGGCCATGAGCGACGAGCGAGGTCGCTCGCGAGATCGATGGCATCGGCGTCATCGCCCGTGTGGCGCCGGAGGACAAGGTCCACCTCGTGGACATCCTCAAGCGCAAGGGCCACGTCGTGGCCATGACCGGCGACGGCGTCAACGATGCCCCGGCCCTCAAGCGTGCGGACATCGGCGTGGCCATGGGCATCACCGGCACGGAGGTCTCCAAGGAGGCCGCCGTGATGATCCTGACCGACGACGACTTCGCCACCATCGTCAAGGCCGTGAAGCTCGGTCGCGGCGCTCTACGACAACCTCATCCGCTACATCCGCTTCCAGATGGCCGGCCTCTTCGGCTTCATCGCCACGTTCCTCGGCGCCAGCCTCTTCTTCATCGCCGAGGGCGTGCCCTTCACGCCGCTCCAGACGCTCTGGGTCAACTTCACCGTGCACGTCTTCCTGGCCGTCGGCCTGGGGTACGGCAAGCCGCGCGAGGGGCTCATGGCCGAGCGGCCGCGGCCCCCGGAGAACCCCATCCTGCCCTCGTACCTGTTCACCTACCTCGTGGTCATCGGCATCGTCATGGCCACCAGCACGCTGGCTGTCATCTGGTGGGCGTCCGGGGCGCACGGTGACAGCGTCGCCCGCACCATGGGCCTCACGGTCTTCTCGCTGGCCAATGTCTGGTTCGCCCTGGAGACCGTGGACCCGACACGATCCGTGTTCTCTGGGGGTGTCTTCGACAACGCCACGCTGCTGAAGGGTGCCGGCCTCGCGCTCCTCGCCACCATCGCGGCCACGGAGCTCGGCGTGCTGAACCGCCTCCTCGGGACGGAGGACCTCGACGCTGACCAGTGGGTCATCAGCATCGTGGCCTCGCTGGCGGTGCTCGCCGTGGCGGAAGGTGCCAAGGCCCTCAAGGTGCGCACCGAGGAGGCCCACCAGGCCGCGACCCCGGTCGCCACGGCCTGACCGCGGCGGCCCCGGTCGCGTCGGCCTGCCGCGATGGGCGGCCCTCCAGGAACGGGGACACTGAGAATTGGCCGATGCCCCGTATGCCGCTGCCCAGCGACCTTGCCTCGCTGCGTGTCCCGACCGATGTCCGCCTCTCGCCTGACGGTCAGCTTGCCTGCTTCGTGGTCAAGGAGGCCGCGCCCGACCAGGCCGGCTACCGCATGGCCCTCTGGCTGGTGCCCGTCGATGGATCAGCCGCACCCCGCCAGCTGACGCTCGGAGCCCGCAAGGACGCCGCTCCGCGCTGGAGCCCCGATGGTCGCTGGCTGGCCTTCCTGTCCGACCGCGGCGCGGTGCTGCGGGCCGGTGGCGCACCGCGCGACACGGAGGACCTGCGGCGCGCCAGCGCGGCCCCGACCGGTTTGAAGGACCTCGTCGGCCGGGACATCCCTCGCGGCGATACCCAGGTCTGGCTGCTACCCGTGAGCGGCGGTGAGGCGCGTCAGCTCACGGACCTGCCGGTCGATGTCGGCGAGCTGACCTGGAGCCCGGACAGCTCACGCCTCTGCGTCGTCTCCGGCGCCATGACCACCAGGCCGCCGGCAGGGACCACTGCGCGCGCGGGCCTCGGGCGACCGCGCTGCTGGGCCGCCGCGCCGCGACGTGCGCCTCATCGACGAGCTGGACTACCAGCTCAACGGCGTCGGCTTCACCTACGAGCACCCGCCGCGACTCTGGATCGTTGACGTGACCTCAGGTGACGCGCGGCGCATCACCTCGGGTTCACGTGGCGACGGGCAGCCGGCCTGGAGCCCGGACGGTACACGCATCGCCTTCGTCTCGAATCGCGGAGCGGGCGCGGACCTGGCCTGGCGCTCGGACGTCTACGTCGTGCCGGTCGAGGGTGGCCCGGCCACCCGCGTGACCAGCGGCAAGGAGCGACTGTTCCGGCATCCCGCCTGGAGCCCGGACGGGTCGCTCATCGCGGCCATGGGCCACCGCTTCGAGGCCCTCGGTCCGACGCGTGACGACATCTGGGTCTTTGCCCCGGAGCCTGCGCAGGAGGGTCGGAACCTCACCGCGGCCAGCGACCTGTTCGTGGACGCCATGATGAACAGCGACCTCTTCGGCTTCGGGGAGGCCGGTCCTCGCTGGACGCCGGACGGCCGAGCGGTCCTCTTCGCGGCGCCCATCGATGGCTCGTACGAGCTGTGGCGAGCGCGCCTCGAGGACGGCCGCGTCGAGCGGCTCACGAGCGGCCGTCACATGCTCCGCGGCGCTGACGTGGCGGCGCACGGCGGCGGGGTGCGCGCGGTGGCCATCCGCGGCTCGGCCACGGAGCCGCCGGACGTCGTCAGCTTCGAGGTGCCACCGCTGCGCGCGGCGCCGGCGCAGCCCGTGACAGAGGCTGCCATGCGCCGCCTGAGCGACCTCATGGCCGAGGCCTGGAAGGGCATGACCCTCGTGGCGCCGCAGGAGCGCTGGCACGAGGTCGACGGCCGGCGCATCCAGGGCTGGCTCTACGAGGCCCCCCGTCGACGCGGCCGTCCCGCGCCGCTCGTCGTGGAGATCCACGGCGGACCCGCCACGCTCTATGGCTGGTCCCTCATGTGGGAGTGGCAGGTGCTGGTCGGCGCCGGCATCAGTGTCTACGCCTGCAACCCGCGCGGCTCGACCGGCTACGGGCAGGCCTTCGCGGCCGCCAACCACCGCGACTGGGGCGAGGGGCCCATGGCGGACATCGAGGCCGGCGTGGACGCCATCGTGGCGGAGGGCCGGGCCGATCCCGAGCGGCTGGGCGTCACGGGCGGCTCGTATGGCGGATACCTGGCAGCCTGGATGGTCGGCCACACCGACCGCTACGCGGCTGCCGTGGCCTGCCGCGGCGTCTACGACATGACCGCGGAGATGCTCAGCGGTGACGAGGGCGGGCCCAACTTCGGTCGCTACGAGTTCGGCGTGCAACCCTGGGAGGACCCGGAGCTGTACCGGCAGGTCTCGCCCATCACCTACGCAACCCGGATCCGCACGCCGCTGCTCATCCAGCATGCCGAGCAGGACCTGCGCTGTCCCATCACGCAGGCCGAGGAGCTCTTCTCGATCCTGCGCTCGCTGCGCCGACCCGTGCGGCTCATGCGCACCCCCGGCGAGAGCCACGAGCTGACCCGCGGCGGCTCGCCCTTCCGTCGCGTCGAGAACCTCGAGCGCATCCGTGACTGGTTCGTCCACTACCTGGTGGCCGGAGCGCGTACCCTTCCACCCACGTCATGAGGGAGCGCAGGCCATGAGCGAAGACAGCCGCGTCGGGGCAGCCATCGACGTCGGGTCCAACAGCGTCCACCTGCTCGTGGTCGCCATCGAGGGCCAGCAGCGGCGCGTCATCCGCGACGAATCGGAGCTGCTCGGGCTGGGCGCCGTCGTGGACATGGAGGGCCGCATCCCGGACGACCTCGCCGCCACCGTGGTCGAGCTCGTGCGCGGCTACGCGGAGGGAGCACGGGAGGCGGGCGCCGAGTGGATCGGCCTGCTGGCCACGGAGCCGCTGCGGCGGGCCTCCAACCGGTCGCACGTCTGCGACCTCGTGCGACAAGCGACGGGCCTGCGCCTCCACGTGCTCAGCCACGAGGAGGAGGCCGGCCTGACGGTCCTGGGCGTGCTCGACGGTGAGCCGCCCTCGGAGCCCACGCTCGTGCTGGACATCGGCGGCGGCTCGTCGGAGCTGGTGCTCCTGGAGCCCGGCGCCGATCCCGTCATCGGCGTGATGCCGGTGGGCTCGGCGCGGCTGACGGCGGCCTTCGTCGAGGACGATCCGCCCACGGCCGAGGAGATCCAGGCACTGCGCACGGAGGCGCACCATCTCCTCTCCGGGATGCCGGTCGGGCACCCGACCAGAGGCATCGTGGTGGGTGGCTCGGGGACGAATCTCGTGCGTCTGACGGCAGATGACGACTCCGACGCGTCGGGCGAGCCCGACGAGGACGCCGATACGGCCGAGGCGGCCGATGCGGACGAAGAGGACTGGCTCATCGACAAGATCCGTATCGGACGGGCCATCCGGATCGTGATGCACCATCCCTCGGCTCAGCTGGTGGAGGCCTACGGACTGCGTGAGCGTCGCATCGTCCAGATGGCCGCCGGCGCCAGCCTCATCGAGGCCACGCTCGACTGCTACGACCTGCCGCACGTGGAGACGTCGGACGCCAGCCTGCGCGAAGGAGCCATCCTGGCCTGGCAGCGCGCCGGCGATGCCTGGCTCGAGCGCCTCGACGAGCTCATGGCCGGGGGACCCGCGCCAGCCGGCGCCTGAGGTCCCTGTCGGACCCACGGCCGCCCCGGCGGACGACCGTCCGGGCACGGGTCAGGCGCCGAAGCGCTCCAGGAGCACGCCGTGGCGCAGGCCGCGGTCGCTCACGGTCAGGGAGTCCTGCCCCAGCTTCTGCATGACCGTGCGCACGATGACGGCGCCGGCGAGGATGACGTCGGCCCGCTTGGGCTGCAGGCCCACGATGGCACGCCGCCCAGCGGCGTCCAGGGCGCGGTAGCGCTCGATCTGGCTGTCCACCTCCGCCGCCGTCAGCACGCTGCCCTGGACCGCGTCGGGGTCGTAGCGGGCAAGCCCGAGCATGACGGCCGTCAGGTTCGTGATGGCGCCGCCCATGCCCACCAGGGCATCGGGGGTCGCGCGGCCGTCCAGGTCGACCAGGTCGGCGGCCACGGCGTCCATCGCTTCCTTGAGTCCGTCGGGACTCACCGCGTGGTCGAGCCCGAACTGCTCCGTGAAGCGGACGGCGCCGACGGGCAGGCTGAAGCGCTCCTCGACGCGCCCGCCGCGTCCGAAGGTGAACTGTGAGCTGCCCCCGCCGGTGTCGAAGACGACCAGCGAGCCCCCGCCGATGCCCAGCCCCTGCTCCACGGCGAGGTACGCCAGCCGGCTCTCCTCCTCGCCGGGGATGACCTCGATGCGGATGCCGGTCCGGGCAGCCACCGCGTCGATGACCTCCTCCGCGTTGCTCGCGGCACGCAGCCCCGCCGTGCCCACGGCGGCGATGGCGAGGGAGCCCAGCCCACGCGCCTCGGTCACCATGGCGGCGATGGCGTCCGTGGTGCGCTGCGCGGCCCCATCGGAGATCGTGCCGCTGGCGTCGAGCCCCTCGCCCAGGCGAGTCATCTCGGCGCGGTCCACGATGGCCGCCACGTCCCATCGGCGGCTCGCTCGCCGACGTGGAACTTCACCGAGTTCGTGCCGACGTCGATGACGGCGTAGCGTGCGGGCGCGTCATCGAGCAGGGCGCCCAGGCCGCGTGGGTAGTCGACGTTGGTGTAGCCGCCCAGGCCGACGCCACGGACCGCGGCCACCACGGCAGCCGGATCCTCGTCCTCGATGGCGATGGTGCGCGTGGAGCGTCCCTCGGCCGAGACCTCGGAGACCTCGGCGGTGCAGCCATCCACCGTGTAGCGGACGCGTCGCTTGTGGACCTTTACCACGCGGATGGTGCCCGCCGGCGCGACGACCTCGGCCAGGAACTGGTCGAGCCTGTAGTCCTCCCGGACCGAGCGTCGTCGGCGGCAGCCGGAGCGCCTCCACGACGCGGCCCGCGTCCGCCGCGCGCAGCGGGAAGGCCGCCTTCATGACCGGTGTCCAGCGCTGCAGCCCGTTCGCGTCCGTCTCCTGGAGCACCTTGATGTCCATGAGGTCGTCGCGGACCTTGACGTTGTCGCCCGCGGCGGACAGCAGGTACAGCTCGTCGCTCTCCTGGACGCCGGTCGGCTCCAGTGCGGCGAAGGCGGCCTCGGCCGGCCCGAACCGCCGGCCGAAGGTGCGCCACTCCCAGCGCGGCCTGATGGTCTCCATGCCCGGCTCCTTCCAGCTCCCGCGACAGCCCCTGCGCCAACGGCGGGAATGCTAGTCGATGACCCGCCCGGATCACGGTGGCTGAGGCCGGCGGACGTCCGCGGCAGCGGCCCGCACCGCTACCATGCCCTCGTGAGCAGCAGGACACGCAAGCGCCAGAAGAGCAGGCACGGGACGCGCCCCCGTCCCGCCAGCGTGACGAAGCCGGTGATGGAGGACGACCTCGCGGATCTCGCTGAGTCGCTCCAACAAGTGCTGGAGATGGCATTCCGCCAGGCCAAGGGACTCTCCCGATCGAAGGATCCCCTTCAAGGCGAGATGGTCGCCAGCAGCCTGCTGGCGCTCTGGTCAGGCCTGGAGCTCGTCGGCCAGCCTGACCCGGCGGCCTTCTTCGCCCGTGCCATGACCGCCTTCCTGGAGGAACGCGCCACCCCGGATGCGCTGGCGCTCCTGCTCAGCCTTGACGCGTTGGACGCTCCAGGCACGACCCTCGAGCGGCACCGTGCCATCCGATCGACTGACCGAAGCGGGCGTGGTGTCGCCGTCATGGAGGAGCCTCGCGGGTCGGGCGCGGCTGGAGTCCGCCTGGGTGAGCACCGACCCGTTCGGGGACCAGGACTTCCTGGTGGGGCGGTTCAGCTACCTTGGGGAGGTCGCTCACGACGTGGGCGTGCTCATCGACCACAACATCAACGACATCGTCAAGGACGTCGGGCTCGTCCTGGCCACGGAGGATCTGCGAGGCCGCTGGGAGCAGCAGCCGGAGCTCTCAACGCGGGACATCAGCGCCCAGGAGTACGCCGATCGCCTGGCCGATGGCCTCGCCTGCCTCGACCTGACCTGGATCTCCACCCGCCACCCAGGACGCCCGGATGCTGCGACCGTTGCTCGAGGCTCGCCGCATCTTCCTTCCCCGCGCCAAGCCCATCAAGCGGCGCGAGGTCAGCCAGGCGGCCCGCGACCGACTCTATGCGGCGTTCCGCCGATCCGAGCCCGGCCGGGCGTTGGGCCGGGATACGCAGCTGGCCCGCCTCTTCATCGACTACGGCTCCGACTACTACCTGGATGGTCTGCACTGGAGCGCCATCGTCGTGGAGCTCTTCCTCACGGAGTGGCTGCCGCGCAAGGTCTCGCTCGTCGATGACGAGGTGGAGCGATTGCCGGGCGTGCTGCGCTCATGGCTCCGTTTCGTCGGCGAGGAGCGCGGCTTCGAAGACCGCTTCACCGTGGAGATGCTGGACGCCGTGGACGAATACGCGGCCGATTTCCGGAAGGCCATGCAGGATGCATCCACCTTCGGACCAGCTAAGTCCGTGGCCGCCCAGATGCAGGCCGACGGTGTCGACTTCTCCGATCCGGCCGCGGTCCAGGCCTGGATCGAGGCCTTCAACGCACGCCCCTTCGAGGAGCGCGAGAACCTCACCGGCGGCCCGAACCTGCATTGACACCCGTCCAGCCGACTGACTGTGCGGGGCCGCTGCCTGGTCTACGGCCCCAGCAGGGCTGCCGGGACGACGGCGATGCCGTCCTGCAGCCACCGCCGGTGCCGCACGTCCTCGTCGCTGACGGTCCGCACCAGCTTGAACTCGATGGACACGATGCGGCCATCGCCCCGTTGGAGGATGGCTACGCTGCAACCGATGCGGTAACTGATGGTGATGCGATCTTGACGAGTCATCAGTTCCGTGTCAGATCGCTCGCCAGGGCTCGCTTGTTGCTCCTCGGTCGGGAGGACGAGATCGTCGAGGAGCTCGATCAGGGCCGGGGTGGACCTGGGATCCGGTATGGCCTCAGGAGCGGGAGCCCGCCGACTCGTCCCCGTACGAGACCCGACTGACAGCCCGTCCGGTGGCGCGCTCGAGTTGAGGGCGAGGAGGTTGGCCAGGAGGTCGTCGGTGGCGATGTCGGCCGGCCAGCCGTAGGCATCGAGGACGGCGCCGTCCAGGCGGGCGTGGATGTCGCGCAGCCAGGCGGAGCGCTCGTTGTAGAGGTTGGTCAGGGTGCGCGCCTTCAGCTCCGACTCGCTGGCACCGTGCGGGTCCAGCCAGCCACGACGCAGCTCGTCCAGCCGCCTGGGAGGGTGAATCGCGCCGCTCGCCAGCGGTCCCTGGTGCGACCGCCCGGGGCTGACGGCGCTGGCCGGTGGGCCGCACCGACTGACCCTGTTCGGGGTGCGCCAGAAGCCTCCTCGTCCCAGACGCCTGCGCTAGGCTGAAGCCGACGATGCACCTCTATCGCGGCCGCACCGACCAGTTCATCGGTGACGCTGTCCGAAATCCGCTCGCATCGCAGCTCTCGGCGCGATTCCTCCAGGAGTTCCGCTATCGGCCATCGCCGTCCGAGGTCACCTCGTGGCAGAACTCGCTGCGTGCGATGGCGGACGTCCTCCGCTTGGCTGATCTCACCGACCAGGGCATCCTCGTCGAACTGCAAGCTTCCCCTCACCTCACGTCGCCTCGACTGCCTGATCACCGGGTCTGATGCCCAACGAGGTGATGGCGCAGTGGTCGTGGAGCTCAAGCAGTGGTCATCGGTCGGGACGGTCCAACGTCACCGACTGTGTGACGGTCGAGATGGGCGGCCGTGCGCATGACCGGCTGCATCCCGTCGCGCCAGGTCGAGCGCTATCAGCGCTACCTGCAGGACACCCACCCGGCGTTCTCGGACGGCGCCATCGCGGTAGACAGCTGCGCCTATCTCCACAACGCGATCCACGACGTGTCATCGCCCCTGCTCGACCCGGTCTTCTCGGAGTTGGTCGCGCAGTTCCCCGCCTTCACTGGCGATCAGGTCGACGCTCTGGCGACGTTCCTCGACGACCGGGTCAACGGGCCAGATGAGGGGGCCATCCTCGACCGGGTCGCAAGCGCCACCTTCCGGCCGCACAAACGCCTCCTCGACCACGTTGCCCGCGTTATCAGGAACGAGCCGACGTTCGTGCTTCTAGACGAACAGCTGGTGGCCTTCAACGCGATCCTCGACGAGGTCCGCTCGGCTGGCGAGAGCGAGGTTCCAGTCGCCTTCCTCATCGAGGGCGGGCCGGGCACCGGGAAGTCGGTCATCGCAGTCAATCTGGTGGCCGAGCTGTCCGCCATGGGCAAGCGCTCCATCTACGCCACTGGGTCGAAGGCTTTCACCGAGAACCTCCGCAAGAGGGTCGGCACGCGCGCCAGTGCGCTGTTCAACTACTTCCGCAATCTGGCTTCGATGCCTGAGCCCTTCGACGTCGTGATCCTCGACGAAGCACACCGCATCCGTGAGGTCAGTACCAGCCGCTTCACGCCGCTGAGAGACAGGAATGGCAAACCGCAGATCGAGGAGATCCTCGATGCAGGACGCATCTCTGTCTTCTTTATCGACGACCGCCAAGTCGTGCGCCCGGGTGAGGTCGGCAGCACGGACCTCATCCGACGCGCCGTCGGCCAGCGAGGCATTGCGCTCCGGGAGTATCCACTTGAGGCCCAGTTCCGAGCCAACGGTTCCGATGCATTCATCCAGTGGGTCGACAACACGTTGGAAGTGGCGCGGACACCGCAGGTGCTTTGGCAGGCGGACGATCCTTTCGATGTCCGAGTCGTCGATACGGTCGGAGACTTGGACCGTCTCATCCGGAAGCGCCATGTCATGGGAGCGACAGCCCGTCTGGTGGCGGGCTTCTGTTGGCCATGGTCCGACCCAGAGCCTTCTGGCGACCTCGTGCCCGACGTTGTCATCGGCGACTGGCGCGCGCCCGTGGAACGCGCGGGCAGAAGCAGGCCGACTGGCTGCTGGCATCCCGAAGTCAGACTACTGGGCGACTGAGGCCGGTGGCATCGAACAGGTCGGCTGCGTGTACACGGCACAGGGGTTTGAGTTTGACTACGTGGGCGTCATCGTCGGCCGCGACCTCGTCTACCGTCCGGGAGCGGGCTGGGTCGGGCAGCCTGAGGAGTCCAAGGACCGCATCGTGAGCAGCGGGAAGGTCTCGCGCGAGGACTTCACGAGCTACGTCAAGAACACGTACCGCGTTCTATTGACGCGCGGCCTGAGGGGCTGCTATGTCCATTTCCTTGATGGACCCACGCGTGACTTCATCCTGAGCCGGATGGAGTGGCCGGCGGGCTCGCTCCGGCGTGCTGCCGACGAGGGCGACACTCGCTACGAGTAGGCGACTGCTGCCAACCCAGGGCATCGAACGGCCCGCACAACACTTCCTCGATGTCGCAATACCCCCGTTGTCAGGAAGTCTCTGATACTGGGTCAGGTGATGCGAAGTCCGCCATCGAGCGTCAGTAGAGGCGTATCAGGGTGTTCGTGAGTTCGTGCGCACCTCGAAGCGGTCGATGTCGCAGACGACGAGGATGGGCGGGTTGTCCAGCGCATCGCGGCAGCCGCAGGAGCTGCTGGTAGGCGACCGCGAGGTCCTTGCGCTTGCCCTTGTACTCCCAGGCGAAGTGGCCCTTCTTCCACACGTCGGCAAAGCCATCGCCACCGGCGACCTTGCCGGCGCCCTTCTCGAAGGCGTACCAGGCCCGCCGGTGGGATCGGCCTCATTGGGCGTGGGCACCCCGACCAGGCGGCAGAGGTCGATGAAGTGCTCCTGTGCCGCGGCCCGCTCCGCTCGCTGGCTACCCGTCCACTTGGCCGCGAACTCCGAGGGCGTCATGGGGCAAGTATCGCGGGCGGGCCCGGTGGTGCGCACGCGGTCTGGGCGTGAAACCTTCGCCCAGGCGCAGCCGTCGCTCGTGGCCGCATGGGTCCTTGGATTTGGTGCTTGTGACTGCAAAGTTCAACGAATATCCTTGGTTTCCAAGACAAGGACCACAAGCTTGGGATCTGCTCCGGGGAGAAAGGCATGCCACGATCCGTGACGCTCCGCTGGGAGGGCGATCCGAACGCGTACGGCGATCGACGGAGCCGGACGGGCTACGACTACCAGGCCTTCATCCCCGACCCCATCCGCGATGCTCAGCTCAGCCTGCCCGGCGAGACGGCCCTCCGGGTCAGCGGCGCCGAGTCAGAGATCCGTGCGCTCAACCGGGGCGCGACGAGCGGTGGGCTCGAAGCGGTCGGCGCGCTCCTGCTCCGCGCAGAGAGCGTCGCCTCATCGCGCATCGAAGGACTCGAGATCTCGCAGCGGAACCTGGCGCGGGCGCTCTTCGACCCCGAGGCTGCGCGCGGCACGGCGCGCGCCGTCGCCGGCAACGTCAAGGCGATGGAGGCGGCCATCCAGATCGGCTCCGAAGTCCGCGCGTTCGGAGTCTCGGACATCACCGACATCCACCAGGTGCTGCTCATGGGTGTCGACGACGACATCGCCGGGCAGGTCCGGGAGGGACAGAACTGGATCGGTGGACGATACGACGGCCCGCTCGATGCCGAGTTCGTGCCGCCGCCCCCGGAAGAGGTCATGCCTCTTCTCCATGACTTGGCAGCGTTCGTCAATCGGGACGACCTGCCGGCCGTCGTCCAGGCGGCCATCGTCCATGCGCAGTTCGAGACGATCCACCCGTTCGCGGACGGAAACGGTCGGGTCGGGAGGTGCCTCATCCATGTCGTTCTGCGACGACGAGCGTTGGCGCCACGCTTCGTGCCCCCGGTGTCGGTCGTGCTCGCGACCAACGCGCGGGCCTACGTCCGCGCCTTGATCGAGTTCCGACAGGGCGACGTCATGGCCTGGTGCGACTCGTTCGCCATCGCGTGCAGATCAGCGGCGACCGAGTCGGAGCGGTTGGCGGAGCGGATCGCTGAGCTCCAGGCGGAGTGGCGACGCCAGGTGCGGCCACGCCGCGACTCGGCAGCAGCCCGGCTCATCGCGATCCTGCCGAGCCAGCCGATCGTGAGCGTCGCGAGCGCGCATGAGGCGATCGGAGGCTCAGATGAGGCCGTCCGACTGGCGCTGAACACACTCCAGGAGCGAGGCGTCGTCCGTCAGATCACCAAGGGCCGCTACGCGCGTGCCTGGGCCGCTGATGACCTCTTCGAGATCTTCAACGAGTACGAGCACCGGCTCGCGACGCCAACGCGAACGACCCAGCCGAGGCGCCCGTCACCCCGGCGTCCCACGTAGACCGAGCCGCGGCAAGGAATCGGCAGCTCGCAGTGCGGGGTTGATTGTCGAGCCAGGATGCTGGGTTGCTGGTATCCTGTCTCACATGAAGGCCACCTTCGACCTGGATGCCGACCTCTATCGCGCCATCAGGGTGGAGGCCGCCCGCACGGACCGCTCGGTCAAGGACGTCGTGGATGAGGCGCTGCGGTACTGGATCGAGGCGCAGGAGGATGCAGAGGACCTGGCAGCCGCGGAGGCGGCCATGGCGGAGTACGAGCGCGATGGCGGTCAGGACGCCCATGAGGTCTTCGAGCGATTGGTCGCGGAGCATGCCGCCCGGTACGACCCCGCGGTTCGTGACGGACGATCCCGGGCCGGCGCGGTACGTCGGTTCGCTTCACTCCGGCAGCCGAGCGGGAGCTCCACAGGCTTCGCGCGGACGATGCGGCACGCCTCCGGCGGCCGATCCTGAGCCTGGCGCTCGAGCCCCACCCGCCGGTTCGGCTCGCATCGCGGGTAGCCCGTATCTGCGCCTGCGGATCGGTGACTTGCGTGTCGTCTACCACGTCCAGGAAGTCGAACGGGTCGTCATCGTCGTCCGCGTGGCGCGTCGCTCCGAGAGCCACATACCGGCGACTGCCCCGGTAAGTCGGCTCTGACCAGGGATGCCTATGCGGGCATCGTCGCGCTCATGCGCGTCTGGACGGGTCCTGCGCCGGACTGCTCGGAGCTCCGGTGCCTGGGATGAGCCGGCTTGCTGCCAGGCTCAGGTGGCGCTGACCTCCACGGCATCCACGATGCCGACCACGACGGTGCGGATGGGGGCACCCGGGCGCGCGCAGCACCTGTCGGGCGCCGTTGCCCTCGTCGAGCAGCAGCACCATCTCACCCGCCCCGGCGCCGATGGCATCGACCGCGATGAGGTAGCCGCCGGACGGCCGGCCGGACGGGTCGAGCAGGTCGCAGAGCAGGAGGGTCCGCCCGTCCAGTGCGGGGCTGTTGATGGTCGAGACGACGTTCCCGACGACGCGCGCCAGCTTCATGGCCGTTTCGCCTTGGCCGGCCGACGCCGCGGGGGCCGGCCCGCCTGGCGCTCGCCCGCGCCGGGCAGCTCGGTGACGGCGTCCACGATGCCCAGGATGGCGTGGTCGACGGGCACGAAGGTGTCCGGCATGGCCTGGGCCGCCTCCCGCGCGGCCACGATGTAGACGAGCTCGCCCGGCCCGGCCATGTGGACGGCGTCCGCGGCGACCACCTGCCCGCCGACCGGCTGCAGGTGACGGTCCAGCGGCTGCACGATGCAGCAGCTTGACGCCGGCCAGGCCGGGGGTCTTGACGGTGGCGACGACGGTGCCCGTGACGCGTGCCAGCTGCATGCCGCTACTCCCGCAGCCGAGCCGCGAAGCGGGCGTCCGCGGCGAGGTTCTCCGCCATCTCCGCGTGGAGCTGGGCGATGACTCGCCAGGTCGGTCGTCGGCCGCCCCGGCGGCCCGAGCCCTCTGCAGCGCCGACTCCAGCCTCCACGGCCGCCTCCACCTCGGAGACCGGGCCGCCGAAGAGCAGGTAGCCCTTGCCACCCAGGTCGTCGGCGAGGCGGAGCTCCAGGAGTCGACCCGCGCTCCCTTGAGGCCAGCATCCGCGGCCCGGATGGTCGAGGCGACGGTGTCCGTCTCGATGACGCCCAGCGCTTCAGCGGTGGCCTCGTGGCGCACGCCGCGCATGCCCGCCACGACGCCGGGATGGACGTTGGGCAGGAAGACCACGTCGCGGAGGGACGTCGCGGCCGCCTCGCGGCCGGCCTCCAGCGCCTCCTCCACGTCCGCCACGGCGCCGCCCACGAGGACGAGGTAGCGGCCGGGGTGGACGGTGCCGGCCCGGATGACCTCGATCGGCGCGCGCTTGGCCATGGCATCGCCCGCGGCGATGCCGGCCGCGATCGAATCGAGCTCCAGGAGGCCCAGGGCGGGCTCGATGGCGCGCGCGGCTGCGGCACTGGCGCGCGGACCGGCGGGCGGTCGGCATCTCAGACGATCCTCAGGGCGCCCACGACGGTCACGCGCCGCTCGCGCGAGAAGGTCCGGGGCCGCGTCATGCCGTCACCGGTGGGGCTGGCGATGGAGAACGAGGTGAAGCCCTCGCCGCCCTCGCCGAGGCCGGCCAGGTTGGGGCCGTTGGCGACGAAGATGCTGCAGTTCATGGCCCGTGCCATGCGCGTGATGGTCTCCACGTTGGTGGAGTGGATGGAGGCCGTGTGGTGGAAGCCGTGCTCCATGCGCACGGCCAGGTCGATGGCCTGGTCCACGTTGTTGACGCGCACGACCGGCAGCACCGGCATCATCTGCTCCGTCCAGGCCAGGCTGTGGTCGCGCGGCACGTCGGCCACGAGCAGGCGCGGCTCCGGTTCCACCTGCACGCCGATCTCGCCGAGGATCCGGGCCGCGTCCTGGCCGATCCAGGCCGGGTTCATGACGCCGGGCTTGCCCGGCTGCCCGAGCTCCTTGAAGATGACGCGCTCCAGCCGGCGCAGCTCGTGCTCCTTGAGCTGGTAGGCGCCGTGCTGGCTCATGGCCCGCAGGAGCCGGTCAGCCACGGAGTCCACGACGAGCACGACCTTCTCGTCGATGCAGACGAGGTTGTTGTCGAACGAGGCGCCGCGCACGATGTCGCGGGCGGCCCGCTCCACGTCCGCCGTCTGGTCCACGACGGCCGGGGGATTGCCCGGGCCGGCGGTGATGGCGCGCTTGTCCGTGCGCAGGGCCTCGCGCACGACGGCCGGGCCGCCCGTCACCAGCAGCACGCGCACGCCGGGGTGGGTCATGAGGGCCCGCGCGGTGTCGATGGTGGGCCGGGCCACGCCGGTCACGAGGTCGGCCGGGCCGCCGGCGGCCACGATGGCCCGATTGATGAGCCGGATGGTCTCCGCCGAGCAGGCCCGGGCGCTGGGGTGGGCGTTGAAGACGACCGCGTTGCCGGCCGAGATGATGCTGATGGTGTTGTTGATGATGGTCGAGGTGGGGTTGGTGACCGGGGTGATGGCGCCCACGACACCGAAGGGCGCCCACTCGATGACCATCATGCCGGCGTCCCCGCTGACGGCCTGGACCTCCAGGTCCTCCGGCCCGGGCGCCTTGGTCGTCACGAGGCGGTTCTTGAGGACCTTGTCCTCGTAGCGCCCGATGTGCGTCTCCACGTGGGCCATGCGCGCCAGGTGCTCCGCGTGCTCCAGCATGGAGCGCCGGATGGCCTCGATGACGACCTTGCGGGCCGCCAGGCCGTGGTCGCCGAAGGCCCGGAAGGCCCGAGCTCGCGGCCGCCACGGCCTCGTCCACGCTGGCGAAGAGTCCGTCGCCCAGCTCGGCGGACTCCGCTGCGGCCAGCTCGGCCGCGGCCTGCAGGCCGGGTCCGGGGCGCCCACCGCCGGCCGACGCCACGCGGCCGCGCACGCGCTCGATGATCTCGGCGATCTCGCGCTCGTCCATGCTCTGCTGTCCGCTCGTGGCCGCCTCCGCGGCTACTTGCGGTAGACCTCCCTGCCGCCGACTTCCCAGGTGTCCACGATGGCCATGATCACCGCGTCGCAGGGCTTGTCACGGGTCGCCTCCGTGTTGCGCGCGGAGCTGCCGCTCGCGTAGAGGACGACCTCGCCCACGCCCGCGCCGACGGCGTCAGCCGCCACGACGTAGGTGTTCGTCTCGCTGTTCTCCGCGTCGAGCTGGCGCACGACCAGGAGCTTCCAGCCTTCGATGAGCGGCTCCTTGCGGCTGGCCACCACCGTTCCCGTCACTCGTCCGAGGAGCATCGCTGTACGTGCCTCCGTGGGGGAGGGGCGCGCCGCGCTGGACGCCCGGCGCGCCTGACCCGCTCCTACTTCTGGCCGGACTCGGCCTTGGCCTCAGCCAGCCGACCCAGCGGCAGGACGAGGTCCACGTTGACGTGCGGCCGGGCGATGACGTGGCTGGAGACGACCTCGCCGACCTTCTCCGCGTTGCGGACGCCGGCTTCCACGGCCGCCTTCACGGCCGCCACGTCACCACGCACCACCGCGGTCACGTAGCCGCCGCCGGTCTTCTCGTAGCTGACCAGCTCGACCTTGGCGGCCTTCACCATCGCGTCGGCGGCCTCCACGACCGCCGTGAACCCGCGGGCCTCGATCATCCCGAGTGCTTCTGCCATCGCTCCGTACTCCTGTGCTGCTGACTCTCGCTGTTGCCTGGTCCTTCGGTGTGGCCGTGGGGGCCGCTATGCCTTCGCGTCGCGACCCTCCAGCCCTTCGATGGCGGCCATGGCCGCCCGCCACCCGACGTCGATGTCACGCTCCTCGCCACCGAGGTAGATGCGGCCCATCGAGCCGAAGGCGCGGACCTCCAGGATGTTGATGTGGGCTGCCTTCTCCGCCTCGTTGGCGGCCAGCGCGGCGTAGGCCGCCGGCTCCAGCTCCAGGACGTAGAGCGTCTGGCCGGGGATGAGCATCTGGCCGTGGCGCGTGCGGTTGATGAGCTGCGCCTGGTGGTCGTCGATGCGGCGGATGATCTGCGAGGAGAGCACGCGCGGCTTGATGCGGTCCGTCTCCGTCAGGCCGATCTCCGCCAGGATGGCGGCGCCCGCGGCGCGCACCTCCGCCTGCGACGGCGAATGCACCTCCAGCATGCCGTAGTAGCGCTCGATGATCTGCATGCCCGGCTTCACGGCCGTGGACTTGAGGGCCACGTCCGTCAGTCGGTTGATCTCGATGCCCGGGGAGACCTCGATCGAGAGCGAGGCGTCACCGGCCAGCGGCAGGAAGCCCTGCGCGACCGTGCCCAGGAAGGCGGCGTACTGCGCCTGGAGGCTGTCCAGGAAGACGTAGGCCCGGAGGTCAATACTGCCCATGCGTGCCTCTCTCTCCGCTCACGATGCTGACACCGGCCGAGGCTCCGATGCGGGTGGCCCCGGCGGCGATCATGTCCTGCACATCCGCGGCCGTGCGGATGCCGCCGGCCGCCTTCACGCCCATCCTGGGACCGACCGTCTCTCGCATGAGCGCCACGTCGAAGACGGTGGCGCCGCCCTTGGCGTAGCCGGTCGAGGTCTTGACCATGTCCGCCTTGGCCTGCTGGGCGAGGCGGCAGGCGATGACCTTCTCCTCGTCCGTCAGCAGGGCGGCCTCGATGATGACCTTGTTGATGGCGCCCGACTCGTGGCATGCGTCCGAGACGCGGGCGATGTCCTCGCGCACGAGGTCGTGGGCGCCGCTCTTGAGGGCGCCGATGTTGATGACCATGTCGATCTCTCGGGCGCCGTCCCGGATGGCGCGCCGCGTCTCGTAGGCCTTGACGTCCGGGGTGCCCGCGCCGAAGGGGAAGCCGATGACCGAGGCCACCGCGACACCACTGCCGCGCAGGCGCTCCGCGCAGCGGCGCACCCAGGTGGGGTTCACGCAGACCGACGCGAAGTGGAACTCGGCCGCCTCGTCGCAGAGCTTGTCGACATCCGCCGCCGCCGCGTCCGGCCGCAGGATGCGTGTGGTCGATGTAGCGGGCCAGGTCCGAGGGCACGTCCGCCGCGGCCCCGCGGAACTCCACGCGAGAGGCGCCGCCGGCCACGATCTCGCGCACCTTCACGCTGCACTGCGCCGCGCAGCCGCGCAGGCACGAGGCGCACGGGTCCGTGCCCGTTCCCGGGGCGCCGCCCACGCCCAGGGCGGCCAGCACCTCCGCGGTGATGGCCTCCACGAGGGCCGTTCGCTGGTCGAGGGTGTCGGTCATGCGGCTCCTCCCCGGGGCGCTCCGGTGGCGTATGTCTGCTCCACCTGGGTGATCTTCTCGATGCGGTCGGCGTGGCGGCCGGGTCCCCAGGGCGTGCCCAGCCAGACCTTCACGACCTCCAGGGCCAGGCCCTCACCCAGGAAGCGGGCGCCCAGCGTCAGGACGTTGGCGTGGTTGTGCTCGCGGCTGTTGCGCGCCGAGGAGAGGTCGTGGCAGTTGGCGGCGCGGATGCCGGGCACCTTGTTGGCGACCATCGCGGAGCCGATGCCGGCGCCGTCCAGGACGATCCCCCAGCGGCACGTCCCATCTGCCACGAGACGAGCCACGGCGTGGGCGATGTCCGGGTAGTCGACCGCGGCAGGACCGTTCGTGCCGCAGTCGTGGATGGCGTAGCCGGCCTCCGTGAGCTGCTTGGCGATGGTGTCCTTGAGCTGCCAGCCGCCGTGGTCGGAGCCGATGGCGACGGCCACGCGGCCGTCCGGAGCCGGCCGTCGGCGTGGCCGCCGCCGAGCTGCTCGTGCCGCTGCCGGCCGTCGACGGCGCCCGACGGCCCCTGGGTGCCGCCGGCCAGCGTGGCGTCCACGACCTGGCGCACCAGGGCGCGGATCTCGTCCGGGCTGGGCGTCCGAGGGTCAGCCATGTGCGAGCACCCATTCCGCGGTGGACTCGTCCGTGACCAGGGTGCGCAGGCAGCCCGAACGCAGCGCGGCCAGCGCGATGGGGCCACGCCCGGGGCCCGCGGCCACGCCCACGGTGAGGGACTTGGTGGCGAGGTCATCGATGGGCAGGCCGACCGTGCGCTCGTCGATGGCCGGCAGGGCGATGCGGCCCTCCAGCGTCAGGAAGCGCCCCAGCACGTCACCCACGGCGCCAGCCCGTCTCAGGTCGGCCAGGTCCGCGTCATCCAGGTAGCCAGAGGCGACGTGGACGCTCTCCGGGCCCAGCACGCCCATGCCGAAGACCGCGCTGGGCGCGCGCCGCGCCGCGGCCAGCGTCTCACCCACCGCGGGATCCGCCTCCAGGGCCCGGCGCAGCTCCGCCGTGCCCACGATGGCCGGGGCGGCCATGAGGCGGATGGCAGCGCCGCTCGTGGTCCCGAAGCGCTCCACGACCTCCTGGTAGCGGGTGGGCCGTGCCGAGCGCGAGATGGCGCCGTTGAGCTGCACGATCTCCGTGGCCGATGTCCAGCCAGGACGCAGCTGGGCCGCCAGCTCCAGCATGGTGCGGCCCCACGAGACGCCGATGGCGCCGCCGGGCTGGAGCGAGGTGAGGTGGCTGACGGCCGCGGCTCCCACGCGTTCCCGGGCCAGCTGCTCGTCATCCGGGCGTGAGCCCGTGGCCGGCACGTCCACGACGAGGGCGCTGCGGAGCCCGAACCGGTCGGCGAGCGCGTCCTCCAGGGCCACCAGGCGGGCGGCCGGGTGGACGATCTCGATGCGGATGGCGTCCTCCCGGAGGGCGCGGTCCAGCAGGCGGCCGACCTTGAAGCGGCTGATGCCGAGGCGCTTGCCGACCTGGTCCTGGGTCAGGTCCAGGCGGTAGTAGAGCTGCGCAGCGCGGAGCATGAGGCGCGTGTCACCAGGGGCGACGTCACCCGCGGCGCGTGGCGGCGTCGCGATCATCGTGCGCAATCGTGCAAAGAGATGCTCATCTGCGCGCAGAGTAGGCGGCGAGCGTCCTGGTGTCAAGGCGCCGTTGGTCATGGCTGGCGGTATGGGATGCTGGGCCGACAGACGTGACCGACCTCGAGCCCAGCCGGCCCGACATGCCGCTGACACCAGGACCGCCTTCGCTGCCCGACCCGCTCGGGCATCCGGACCCGCTCGGGCATCCGGACCCGCCCGGACATCCAGCAGCGCCCGCCCGACTCCGCGAGCTGGCACGCGCGTTCACCTGGCTGGGCCTGACCGGCTTCGGCGGACCGGCCGCCCACATCGCGCTCATGCAGCGCGAGTTCGTGGAGCGGCGCCGCTGGCTCTCGCGCGAGCGTTTCGTCGACCTGCTGGGGCTGTCCAGCCTGCTGCCCGGCCCGACCTCCACGGAGGTGGCGCTGGGCATCGGCTTCGAGCGCGGACGCTGGCCGGGCCTCCTCCTGGCCGGCCTCGGCTTCGTCCTGCCGGCGACGCTCATCGTCCTGGCCCTGGCCATCCTCTACACCGAGGTGGGCATGGTCTCTGGGGTGCATGCCTTGCTGTACGGCATGGCGCCGGTCGTCCTCGCGGTCATCGCCCACGCCATGACCCGGCTCGCTCCGACGGCATTCACGGACCGCTCCACGTGGCTCATCGGCCTGGCGGCGTTCGTGGCCTCCGTGGCGGGCTTCTACACCTCCCTGGTCATCCTGCAGCCACTCGCGGTGCTGCTCGGGGGCGCGCTCCTGCTGCTCCTCGTGCGCCGCGCACCGGCCCTGCTGCGGGGCGGGTCGGCGGGAGCGCTGTTCATGCCGTGGAGTGGAGCCGCCGGTGTCGTGCCCGCGGGCGCCGTGGCGGCCAGCCTCGGTCTCGGGGCCATCTTCCTGACCTTCCTGAAGCTGGGCATCGTCGTCTTCGGGAGCGGCTATGTCCTGGTGGCCTTCCTGGGCGACGCGCTCGTGAAGCCCGGCTACATCAGCCAGCAGGAGCTGCTCGACGCCATCGCCATCGGCCAGCTCACGCCCGGGCCGGTCTTCACGGCGGCGACCTTCATCGGCTACCTGCTGGCCGGCATCCCCGGCGCGATCGTGGCGACGGTGGGCATCTTCCTGCCCTCCTTCGTGCTGGTGGGCGCGACCCACCCCTACCTGCCGCGTCTGCGCGCCAACCAGACGATCTCGGTGGCCATCGACGGCCTCAACGCGGCCGCGGTCGGGCTCATCGGGGCGTCCATCGTGTTCCTCGGGCGGGACGCGCTCTTCGCGGAGGGCAGCCTCGACCTGCTGGCCGCGGCCCTGGCGCTGGGTGCCTTCGTGCTGCTGCTGCGCGGTCGCGTCGGGCCGGTCCCGCTGCTGCTCGGCGGGGCCATCATCGGGTGGGTGGCGCGGGCGCTGCCGACCTAAGGCGGTGTCACCGGACCAGGCAGAGCGCCACGGTCGTGCCGTCCGGACCAAGGCCGACGCAGACCGCCAGCGCCCAGCCCTCGGCGCAGCGGCGCCTCGCTCCGACGGCGGCTGCGGCCTCCACGAACGCCGCGGCGGCCAGGGCGAGGGCCTCGGCATCGACGTCGGCGACCGCCACCCCCAGTGCCGGGACCTGCGAACCGTGCGGCCCCAGTGCCCGGCGCGCCAACCGTCGGCAGGCCTCCGCGGTCGGTGCGGAGGGCGCGGCCACGCACAGTGCGTCGACCTCGACGGCCTTCCGCCCGGCCGCGGCCAGGGCGCGTCGCACGGCGCGAGCCGCGACGACGGGGTCAGCCTCATCCAGGCTGGCCGGCCCGCCCTTCGTCTCCGCCCGGCCGACGATCCGCGAGGCGCCGCTCGATCAGATCTGGAGCTGCGCGCGCAGCATCCAGGCCTGCTTCTCCAGCTCGTCGGCGGTGCCGATGAGGATGTCCTGGCTGACCGGGTCGGTGTCGGCCAGTCGGAGGATGCGCGCCGTGAGCCGCTCGGACATGGCATCCACGGTGGCGCCGACGAGCTTCACGGCGTCCGTGACGGGCACCTGGCCGGCCGGGAAGTCGGGCAGCCCGCTGGACTTGGCCACGGAGCCGGCGCGGCCGTCCGGGGTGTCACCGATCGTGGCGATGCGCTCGGCCACGCGGTCGGAGGCCAGGCGGGCGGTGTCCACGATCTCGTCGAGCTGCAGGTGGATGGAGCGGAAGTTGGGACCGACCACGTTCCAGTGCGCCTGCTTGCCGAGCAGCGAGAGGTCGATGAGTTCGACCAGCGTGGCCTGCAGGTCCTTGACGACGGTCTTGCGGGTCTTGGCGTTCATGGCAGCTCCTTGTTCGCGCGCGGTGCTGGGTACCTGGGTCGATACCCGCATCCTACGCCCGCGGTGCCACGGGCCCTCCGAACTCGCGCAGCCGACCGAGCAGCGCCTCCGCGCAGAGTCCCGACTCGCCGTCCTCGTCGTGGCGGAAGAAGACGAAGGCGTCCAGGCCGTCGGCCAGGAAGGGCTCCAGGCGGCGCGCCCAGCGGTCCAGGTCGGCCTCGGCGTATCGATCGCGTCGCAGTCGGAGGTAGAGGAAGGGGCCCAGGCGTCGAAGGTCCGGCTCATCGGCGCCGTCCCGGTCGGTGGCCACGAGGGCCACGTCGTGCGCGGCCAGGCGCGCGTGGACCTCGTCCGCCGCCCAGCTCGGATGCGGCAGCGAGATGGCCATGGGCAGGTCCGCTGGCTTCGCCTCCAGCAGCCGCGCGAGGGCCGCCTCGTCGCGCTGCCGCGTGCCCGGCGCGGCCAGCAGGACGCAGCCGAGCTGCTCGCCGAAGGGCTGCACGGCCTCGGTCAGCCAGGTCATGGCCTCGCCGACGGCGTCGGGCGTCCAGACCCGCCAGGTGGCGCTCTTCTGGGCCTTGGGGCAGAAGCGGAAGTCGGGCGGCGTGAGGGCCCGCCAGCGCGCCACGGCCTCCGGGTCCGGCCGACGGTAGAAGGTGTTGTTGAGCTCCACGGCCGGGAGGCGACCGGAGTAGGCGGCCAGGAGCTTCCGGCTCGCCTTGCCTGGAGCGTAGAAGCGCGGGATCCACGCGGGGTACGCGAAGCCGCTCGTCCCGACCAGGAGTCGTCCTCGTTCGCGCGTCACCTTCACAGGGTAGAGCGCGCGCGTCCTGCGCCCCGGAACAGCGGACGCTGGCCCACGGAGCCGTTGACGAGGACGACGCCGCCGATGATGAGGACGGCCCCCACGAGCTCGATGGGTCGCAGTCGCTCGTCGAGCAGCGTGAAGCCCAGGACCACGGCGACCACGGGGATCACGTAGGTCACCAGGGAGGCCCGTGTCGGCCCCCAGCGTTCGATGAGGCGGAAGTGAAGCAGGTACGCCAGGCCCGTCCCGAGCATGCCGAGCCAGGCCGCGGCGAACCAGCCGACACCCGACTCGGGCAGGGCCAGCAGGCCCTCCGAGGGACGCTCGACCAGGAGCGCCAACGGCACGATGACGAGACAGGCCACGACGCTGCTGCCGAGCGCGATCTCAAGGGCCGTCGGGGGTCGCAGCTGGCCGTCCGAGGTGCGGACCAGGGCGACGCGGTTCAGCTGGCGACGCGTGAAGACGCTGGACGTGGCGTAGCAGACCCCGGCCGCGAGGACGGCCAGCATCGAGGCCACCACGAGGACCGCCTGCTCCGCGTCGCTCGCGCCGAGCTCGGGAGCTGCCAGCAGCACGACGCCGCTGAAGCCGAGCGCCAGCCCGCCGAGCCGCGCCGGCGTGATGGGCTCGTCGTGAAGCGCGATGGCGGCCAGCAGCATCGTGGAGATGGGCACCATGGCGTTGAGGATGGAAGCCACCCCGCTCGGGATGGACTGCTGCGCCCAGGCGATCAGGGTGAACGGCACCGCGATGTTGAACACCCCCAGGAACGCCAGGCGCAGCCACACGGCACGCCCGCGCGGCAGCGATCTGTCGCGCCACCAGCAGGACGCCCGCCAGGAAGAGCGCGCCGAAGCCGGCTCGCAGGCTGACCAGCGTGAGTGGCTCCACCCCGTCCTGGAGTGCCGTCCGGGTGAACAGGAACGAGCTGCCCCAGATGGCCGACAGCAGCAGGAAGAGCCCCCACGTACCGGCGTCGTCGACTGGCCGCGCGAAGGTTCGGGGCGCAGCTCGTGTCGGTCGTGGCTTGGGCAGCTGCAGCTGGGGCGGCCGGGGTCTCGGGGGGTCGGGCAGGAAGTGGCACGGAGCCTCCGATGCTAGAGCACCTCGCGTACCATCGGTCCGTGCCTCACTACGACCCGGCCACGGCGCTCATCGTCGTCGACGTCCAGAACGACTTCAGCCGACCCGGCAGGTTCGCTCCACGTCGCGGACGGCGAGTCGGTCGTGCCGCTCATCAGCGCCCAGGTGGCGGCCGCGGTGGCCGCCGGCGCCCGGGTCTTCTACACGCAGGACTGGCACCCGCCGCGCACCCCGCACTTCGCCATCGATGGCGGCACCTGGCCTGTCCACTGCGTGGCCGACACGTGGGGCGCGCAGCTCCATCCTGACTTGCGTGTCGAGGGTCCCGTCGTGCGCAAGGGCCGCCACGGCGAGGACGGCTACAGCGGCTTCACGATGCGCGACCCCCTGAGCGGCCGCACCCTGCCGACCGAGCTGGAGACCCTGCTGCGGGCCGCCGGCATCGAGCGCCTCGTGGTCGCCGGGCTGGCGACCGACTACTGCGTGCAGGCCACCGTGCTGGACGCTCGCACCCTGGGCTTCGAGGTCACCGTCCTCGTCTCGGCCATCCGTGCCGTCGACCTGGACGAGGGCGATGGCGACCGTGCCCTCGCGCGCATGCGCGAGGCCGGCGCCCACCTGGAGCCCGGCACGCTTGCCGACGGCGTCGCATCCGCGCGCGCGGGCGGCTAGACTCTCGCGCATGACGACCCAGGACGAACGACCGTACTCTCCCGGCCTCCAGGGGGTCGTGGCGGGCGAGACCGAGCTCTCCCTCGTCGACGGCGCCAACGGCCGGCTGTTGTACCGCGGCTATCCCATCGGTGAGCTCGTGGCCAAGGGCACCTACCCCAAGGTCGCCGAGCTGCTCTGGACGGGCACCTGGCCCGCGGAGGCGCACCTCGCCTGCCAACCGCTGGACGCGCGCGTCCTGGCCGGCCTGGTGGACCTGCCCAGCGATGCGCATCCCATGGATGCGCTGCGCACCGCCGTCTCCGCGTGGGGCGCCGGCCATCGCATCGACTGGCCGCCGACCGTCGAGCAGGCTCGCCAGGTCGTGGCCCTCGCGCCCTCGGCCCTGGCCGCCTTCGGCCGCCTGCGCCAGGGGCTGGAGCCGATCCGACCCAAGCCCGAGCTCGATCTCGCGGCCGGCTTCCTCTACCAGCTCAACGGCGTGGTCCCGGACGAGGCCTCGGCCCGCGCGCTGGACGCCTACTTCATCGTGGCGGCGGAGCACGGCTTCAATGCCTCGACCTTCACGGGCCGCGTCATCACCTCCACCCGTTCGGACATGGCCAGCGCCGTCGCCGGTGCCATCGGCGCCCTGAAGGGCCCGCTCCACGGCGGCGCTCCCTCGGAGGTCGTCAGCCAGCTCCACCAGATCGGCACCCCGGAGCACGCGGAGGAGTGGATCGCCGGCGCCTTCGACCGCGGCGAGCGCCTCATGGGCTTCGGCCACCGCATCTACCGGGCCTATGACCCGCGCGCCGCGGCGCTGCGCCAGGTGGCTGAGCAGATGGGCAACATCGCCGACTGGCTCGAGCTGGCCGTGGCCGTCGAGGATGTCGCCCTGCGCATGCTCAAGGAGCGCTACCCGGACCACCCGCTCATGACCAACGTGGAGTACTACACCGCGGCCGTGCTGCAGGGCATCGGGCTGCCGTCAGACCTCTTCCCGGCCACGTTCGCCGTCGCTCGCACCGTGGGCTGGACGGCCCACATCCTCGAGCAGGCCGCCATGGACAAGCTCATCCGGCCCGACGTGCTCTACACGGGACCGTCAGAACGAAGCCTGCCGAGCACCTGAGCACGCTCGCCCAGGCGAGGCGTCCCTGACATGGCCGTCCTCATCTCCGGCCTCATCAACACCTGGAACGAAGCGGAGACCATCCGCTACGCGGTCGAGTCGCTGCGCTCCTGGTGTGACGAGGTGCTGGTCGTGGACCAGCAGTCCACCGACGGCACGGCGGACATCGCGCGCCGCTGCGGCGCCCGGGTCGTGGAGGTGGAGTCCACCGGCTACGTGGAGATCATCCGCGAGATGTCGGTGGGCCTCACGGCACACGACTGGGTCATGGTCCTTGACTCGGACGAGATCGTGCTGCCGGCGCTCGGTCGACGGCTGCGCCAGATCGCCGAGACGAGCGAGGCCAACGTGGTGCGCATCCCGCGGCGCAACGTCATCCTGGGCCGCGAGATGGAGCACGGCCAGTGGTGGCCCAATGCCAAGCGGCGCTTCTTCCACAAGGACCACATCGACATCCGCGTCGAGATGCACGGCGGCTTCCACGCCGCGGCCGGGGCCACGGAGATCATGCTGCCCATGGACCGTGATTGCTGCCTCTGGCATTTCAGCTACCACGATGTCGCGGACCTGGTCTGGAAGTCGCAGCGCTACACGACCGTGCAGGCGTGGCAGCGCTCACGCTCCGGCCGGAGGCCCGGCCCGCGTCGCTGGTTCTCCGTGGCGGCCCGGCAGGCCTGGAAGGAGTTCGTCAAGGGTCGCGCCTGGAAGGACGGCCCGGCCGGCATCGCCACCTCCACCATCCGCGTCATGGACCGCTTCCTGGTGCAGGCCAAGCAGTGGGACGAGTTGGCCTCGCACGAGCGTGCCGCGGAGTACCAGCGCATGAAGGAGACCATGCTGGGGCTGACGCACGATGCCGACCTGGCGCCCATCGACCGCAGCGAGCAGGAGCGCCTGGCCCGGGCGCCCAGGGCTGTCGGCGAGGTGGAGTTCTAGCCATGGCTCGGATCAGCGGCGTCATCATCGCCCTCAACGAGGCCCACCAGCTGCACTACGCGCTGGGCACGCTGCTGCCCTGGTGCGATGAGGTCATCGTCGTCGACCAGCACAGCGAGGACGAGACGGCCGCCATCGCCGAGCGCATGGGCGCCACCGTCTACCAGCACGAGCGAACGGGCGGCATCGCCGATCCGGCGCGCCGCTTCGCGGTGGGCAAGGCCACGGGCGACTGGGTCTTCATCCTCGACGCCGACGAGATGGTGCCGCCCACGCTGGCCCGGCACCTTCGCGAGCTGGCCGACCGTGACCCTGCCTATGACGTCGTGATGGTGCCCCGCGCCAACGTCCTCCTGGGCCGCTGGCTGCGCCACGGCAACAACTGGCCGAGCCGCCACGCGCGCTTCTTCCGGCCAGGCTCGTTGCTCATGACCGACCGCATCCACAAGTCGATCGCACCCGCACCGGGCACCCGCAAGCTCAAGCTGGCCGCGGACCCGGGCCTGGCCATCTGGCACTTCCCGGGGGGCAACCTGTCCGACCTCGTGCGCAAGGTGGACCGCTACACGGACGTCGAGGCTCGCCAGGCCTACGCGCGCGGCAAGCGCACCCACGGGCCGGGCGACCTGCTCCTGGAGGCCGGCCTCTACTTCTGGCGGCAGTACATCCGCGGCCGCGGCTACCGGGACGGCACGATGGGCCTCGCCGTGGCCCTGACGCGCACCTACTACCGGGTGCTCACGGCTGCCAAGCTCTGGGAGCTGCCGCGCCAGAAGGCCCGGGCCGCGGAGGTCACGGCCGTGCGCGAGAAGCTCCTGGCCCGCTGGCAGGACCGCAGCGCCCGACTGACCGACGCGGGTCGGCCCTCAGGGTCGCCGCCGCTCAGGCGCGCATGCGGCCGCCTCAGGCGCTCGCGCCGACGGCCTCCCGGCTCTCAGCGCCGGCCAGTCCGGCGCCCCGCGGCCCGATGACGAGGCACTCGCAGGTGCGCTCGCCGTTCTCATCGATGATGCGGGTGCGGTGCTCGATGGTCGTCTCGCCCTGGGCGATGGTGGCGCCCACGGCGCAGTACTTGCGGGCCGAGAGCTCCACGGCGCGGGCCACGGAGGCGTCGTCGATGGACGTGCCCTCCACGACATGCTCGACGATGATCGACGTGTAGGGCTTGGGGTGCTCGTCCTTCTGGATGCCGCTGACCTCGACCCTGTAGCTGCTCACCGCGATGCGCTTCTTGGTCAGGATCGAGATGGCATCCATGCCCGTGCAGCCGCCCAGTGCGACCAGCAGCATGGCGGCCGGGCGGAACGTGCCGGGCGACTCGACCCCGCCGAGCTCCACGCTGACGCCGTCCTCCGACGTGGCTGTGAACTCGATGCCCGTGGACCAGGCAAGGCTGACGCGCTTCTCCATGCCCGCAGCCTACCCGGCCCCGGCCGCCGCGCCCTGCCAGTCGGACGTCACCGGCAGGCCATGCGGACGAAGGCGCCGCCGCGGGAGATAGACTCGGCTCCAGTGGAGAGCAGCACATCGAGCCTCCTGGTCGGCGTCCCGGCGAACCGGAGGCCATCTTCATCGTCGGCGTCAGTCGCAGTGGCACGACGTTGACCCGGCGCATCCTCGACCGCCACAGCCGCATCGGCATCGTCACGGAGAACCACTACCTCGGCCACCTGCTGGCCTGGGAGGGTGCGCGGCACTACTTCCGGCGCCTGGGCGACCTGCACGACGACGCGACGGTGCGCCGGCTGGTCGACCTCATCTACTCGCCGGAGTTCCAGCGTCGCTCCCGGCTGCGTGAGCTCTCCCCCTATTGGCGCTGGCTGACCGGGCGCGTGCCGCGGGCGGACATCGAGGCTCGGCTGCTGGCCTGCGACCGCAGCGAGCGCGGCGTCTTCGAGGCCTTCCTGCGCATCTATGCCGACCGCCGGGGCAAGGCCATCATGGGCGAGAAGACGCCGGCCCACATCGCCTACGCCGAGACGCTGCTCGCCTGGTTCCCGGACGCTCGCATCGTCCACTGCATGCGCGACCCCCGGGCCATCTACGTCTCCGAGCTGCGCCGTCGGGCCGAGGACCCGACCAGCGTCCCCTACCGGCAGCTCGTGCGCGTGCCGCCGGCCCTGGCGGCCTTCGTGCTGCTCCAGGTGACGTGGGCCTGGGCGGCGGCGGTGCATCGGCACCGCACGCTGTCACGTCGGTTCCCGGGTCGCTACCAGCTGCTGCGCTTCGAGGACCTGGTGGTGGATCCAGAGGGCACCCTGACCGACCTGTGCGACTTCCTGGGCGTCGCCTTCGAGCCGCGCATGCTCGAGCAGCGCGTGACCTCGAAGGGCGTCATGGCAGGCGACTCGGGCTTTGACGCGGGGGCCGCCGACCGCTGGCGGACGCTCATCAGCAGTCGGGCGCGCCGCACCATCGAGCGCCTGCTCGGTCGCCGCCTCTCGGAGATGGGCTACCGCTGAGAGCGTCCGAGGTCCCGCTACTGCTTGACAATCACTGAGCGCGCCGCTGAGGATTACGTCGGCACGTCGGTGCTCGGCCCGACCCGGCGACCAGCCACAGCCTACGCAGGGGGAGGGCTCGTATGGCCCGCATCACCGCGGTCATCCTTCGCTTGACTATGACCGTGACGGTCATCGCCAGCCTGGTCATCACCGCGGCCCTGCCGGCGTCGGCCGCACAGACCCCATCTGCCGCGCCTGTCGGTGCGGCGCGCGCGGCCATGGTCCTGGCGCTGGCGCGTGTGCCTCAGGCCCTGACTGCCAGCCTGGCATCACCGTTCACCGTCGCTGACGCTGACTCCGACGCCGATGGTATCCCCGATGCTGCCGACAACTGCATGGCCGTCCCCAACCCCGACCAGGCCGACTCGAACCTCGACGGCGTGGGCGATGCCTGCGACTCCGACGGCGATGGCTTCCAGGATGACCGTGACAACTGCGTGGCCGTCCCCAACCCGGACCAGGCCGACCGGGACAACAACGGCCTGGGTGATGCCTGCGATCACGACGCCGACCGCGACGGGGTGCAGGACGGAGCGGACAATTGCCCGACGGAGCCCAACCCGGAGCAGGCTGACACCGATGGCGACGGCATCGGCAACAACTGTGACACGTCGGCCGACCCCCTCCAGCCGGACGCCATGATCGCCCTGACCACGTCCGGACCGTTCCGCGGTCAGGATGTCTACGCCTCCGCTCCGACCGCCGCACAGACGCAGGTTCGGTCGGCGGTCCAGCGCGGCCGCGCCTACACCTACACGGTGCGCCTTCAGAACGACGGCCAGACGCTCGACCGTTTCCGGATCAAGGCGACGCTGAAGGGTCCCGACACGATGCGCGTGAGCTTCCTCGCGGGCAGCACGGACAAGACGGCGGCAGTCGAAGCCGGCACCTACAAGACCGCCGTGCTGTCGCCCGGAAGAGCAGCATGCTGACCATCAAGGTCACCGTCAGCGCCACGGCTCCAGCCAGCGCGGAGCGCACCGTGGTCCTGAAGGCGCTCTCTCTGGCCAGTGGCAACCTGGTCGACGTCGTGCGGGCCGTCACCCGGCGCTGAGGCGGGTCAGGCCGACAGCCGGTCCGAGTGCCTCGCTCCGGCGGCAGCGTCCGAGGGGATCTGCTCGGGCCCGTGTCAGCGTCGCCCAGCGCTTCCAGCCAGCGCTCGGCGTCGATGGCGGCCTTGCAGCCGTCGCCGGCGGCCGTGATGGCCTGGCGGTAGCGATGGTCGTGCACGTCGCCGGCCACGAAGACGCCCTCGATGCCCGACGAGGTGTGGTCGTGGACGACGAGGTAGCCCTTCTCATCCCTGGCCAGCCAGTCCTTGAAGACGTCCGTGTTGGGACGATGCCCGATGGCCACGAAGAGGCCTTCGATGGGCATCTCGCGCTCGGCCCCGGTCTGCGTGTCTCGGAGGCGCAGGCCGGCGATCTTCTCTTCGCCCAGGACGTCCACGACCTGGCTGTTCCACTCGATGCTGACCCTGTGGATGCGTCAGCGCGCGGTTCTGCATGATGCGGCTGCCGCGCAGCTCGTCGCGCCGGTGGATGAGCACCACCTCGCTGGCGAACTTGGTCAGGAAGAGGGCCTCCTCCAGGGCACTGTCGCCGCCGCCGACGACGGCCACGCGCTTGTCCCGGAAGAAGAAGCCGTCACAGGTGGCGCAGGCAGAGACGCCACGCCCGCGCAGGCGGGTCTCGTTGGGCAGGTCAAGCCAGATGGCCGAAGCCCCGGTGGCGATGATGACGCTGTCCGCCGTGTAGCGGGTGCCACCCGCCACGACGGCGAAGGGGCGACCCGAGAAGTCGACCGATTCGACGTCGGTATCCACGAGACGGGCCCCGAACCGCTCGGCCTGGGCGCGCATGCTGGCCATCAACTGCGGGCCGTCGATGCCCTCGGGGAAGCCAGGGTAGTTCTCCACCTCCGAGGTGATCATGAGCTGGCCCCCCGGGACGAAGCCGGCGATGACGAGTGGCTCCAGGTCCGCCCGGGCGGCGTAGATGGCGGCCGTCAGGCCTGCCGGACCGCTGCCGATGATGAGCACGCGGGTGTGCGCGCCTCCGCGACCGGCCAGGTTCGCCGTGCCCTCGTCCGCCTGCTCGAAGGCGATGGGCGCCAGGCGCGATGGTGCCGATGGGCGCGATGGGCTCGTTCATGTCCTCATCCTAGCATGCTGGACAGATACTCCCCCAGAGTATCTCGCGCGGTCATCCGGCCTGGCGGCCAGGCGGCCTGGCGACGACGGAGCGCCCCATCAGGGCAGGGGGGAGGGCTGGCCCAGGCCGCGCAACTGCGGGATGACGTCGCGGCCGATGAGTTCCAGCTTCGAGAGGTCGTGGACGTCGCGCACGCTGAAGATGGCGTGCTGGGCGCCGACCTCAGTGGTGCGGCCCAGGCGGTCCACCAGCTGGCTCGGCGTGAGGGTGTGGCGAGCACCGTCGGGCGTGATGGCGACCTGCGTCAGGAACGTCTTCTCGATGCTGTCGTAGTCGCGGCCGACGGCCTCGCAGTGTCCTCGCAGCACGCCGTACTTGTGGGCCAGCTGCCCCGGGTCCGTGCCGAAGACGTTGGTGGCGTCGCCGTACCTGGCCACCAGCTTGAGCGTCTCGACGCTCGCCGCCGCCGCCGATGAGGATGGGCGGGTGCGGCCGGGTCAGCGACTGCGGGCTGTTGAGCAGGTCGCTCGCCTGGTAGTGGCGTCCATCGAGCGCGGTCCGGCTGCCAAGCTCGTCCTGCCATCCCAGGCGTACGAGGCGCAGCGTCTCCTCGAGCATCTCGAAGCGCTGGCCCAGCGGTGGCATCGGGAAGCCCAGGGCGCGCGATTCCTGCTCGTTCCAGGCCGCGCCGATGCCGAACCAGGCCCGGCCGCCGGAGAGCACGTCGAGCGTGGTGACCGCCTTCAGCCAGAGGCCGGCCTGGCGATAGTGGATGCCACCGACCATGAGTCCCAGGCGCGCCCGGCGCGAGTGGGCGGCCATGAAGCCGAGCGTGGTCAGGCCCTCCAGCATCGGCTCCTCCGGGCGGCCGACGGCGCCGATCTGGAAGAAGTGGTCCATGACCCAGATGGAGTCGAAGCCGGCGTCGTCCGCGGTGCGCACGATGGCGGCCAGCGTCTCGCCCAGGCGCTCCGGGCCCCCCGGCCAGGTGAATGAGCTGATCTGCAGGCCGACCTTCATGGACACGAGTCTACCGAGCCGTGGCGCCAGCCCCCGCTCGGCATACCCCCGCTCGGCATGGACCCCCGCTCGGCTGCCCCCGCTCGGCCCTTCCTACGCTGGAGGTCGATGTCGACCAGTGACGCAGCGACAGGCGCTGCCGTCCGGTCCTTCCTTGGCCGCGGCCGACCTCTGAGGTCAGGCGCGACCGACAAGGGCCATCACCGGGACAGGCCCGCCCCTTTCGACGGTCGATACGAACGCGTGACGTAGGGGTGGACGTGGGCCGGCCCGATCCCTCCGCAACAGCCGTTGCGATGTCCCACCGTGCCGCGACGGACCGTGGGGCACGGCCGGTCGTGGCTACGGGAAGAGGTCGTCCTCCGTCGGCCATGACGACGTCCCGCGCCACTGACCCATGGCCGCTCGGCAGGCGGGCGCCGCGGATGATGACCAGCGGACGGCGGCTCGTCTTGCCCGACGCCAGCTCCGCCACGGAGGCCAGCTCGTCGGCCACGGCCACCACGGTCGCCTGCATGGTGCGACCAGCGGTGTCCGGGCGTCCCCGCAGGTCCTCCAGGGGCAGGAAGCCGGCCACGCCGAGGGCCACGTCGGTGATGCCCCAGCGCCAGGGCCGCCCGAAGGAGTCGCTGATGACGACGCCGACGTAGACCCCGAGCTCCTCGTAGATGCGCTCCCGCAGCACCGCCGCGGAGCCGTCCGGGTCGTCCGGCAAGAGCGTGACGATGCCCTCCGCGCCGACGTTGGAGGCGTCCACGCCGGCGTTGGCGCAGACGAAGCCGTGGCGGGTGCGGCTGATGATGAGGCCCCGCTCCATGCGCAGCACGGCCACCGATTCCCGGAGCACGACCTCCACCTGGCGAGGGTCCTTGTCCCAGGCCTCGGCGAAGGCCACGGCCTCCGCGCGCGGCTCCACGTCCGCGAGCCGGACGATGCGACCCTCCGCCTTGGAGACGACCTTCTGGGTGACGACGAGCACGTCGCCCGACCGCGGTGCCAGCTCGTGGTCCTCCACCGCCAGGCTCCACCAGGCCTCGGCTGCCAGGCGCGCCCAGGTCGTCGCCCGCCTGCACCTCGGGGATCTCCGGCAGCGCCACGGCCAGCAGGCGGCCGTCGCCCAGGGTCCGCTCACGCGCCGACCCGTTCCGCCGCCCGGCGTCCGGCGGCCATCAGGTCGCGCAGTCGCATCGGGTCGAGCCGCTCCAGGTCCTCCGGCGTGTCCAGGTCGAAGCCCAGGACGGCATCGCTGACGACCTGCACGGCGGCATCGGCGGCCTCCGCGGCGCGCAGGTGCGCCTCGAAGCTGTCGCTCCCGAAGCAGGGTGCGATGACGTCCGGCGGCCGCAGCACCAGGGCGTTCGTGCCGCTGCGCGCGTCGGACGGCGCGATGGCCACCAGCGGCCCACCGCCTGACGCCGCCAGGCCGGCATCCGCGGCCAGGACGAGCTCGTCGAGCGCGTCCACCGAGAGGTGCGGCAGGTCACCCGGGATCACCAGGACGGTGGCCGCCCCGTCCCGCATCGCCGCGGCGATCCCGATCGCGACGCCCTCGTTGAGGCCCTCACCCGGCTGGCGGTGGACGATGACGTCCGCGCCGGCCTGGCGCGTGGCGGCCGCCAGCACCGGATCGGGACTCACGAGGTGGACGCGGTGGCAGCGCGACCAGCTCGGCCAGGACCGCCACGGTATGGAGCAGCATCCCCAGGACGAGCTCCTCGCGCTCCTCCGCGTCGAGCGCTTCGCCCAGGCGAGCCTTGCCGCCGGACACCGTGCGCATCGGCAGCACGACGTGGATCGGCTCCAGGTCGGGGTTCGTGCGTGTCGATCGCGGGTGGCGCATCGGATGGAATGGTAGTCGGGCCGCGCCGCCGAGCCCTCAGGCGGGCAGGTGTGCCTCGAGGATCTCCTCGGCCAGCCGCTGCCGATCGGCGTGGGTGCGCATCACCGTGTCCAGCACCGTCACGGCGACCCCCGCCGCTCGCAGCGCCTCAGCCTCCGCCGCGTCGATCGTGTCCAGCACGAACGCGTCGACGAGTCCCGGGTAGGCCGTCTGGTAGTGCTCCACGACGCCGGCGGCGGAGGCGCGCCCGCCGAGCGACTCCAGCATCCGGTCGGCCGGCCCGCGCAGGGCCCGGCCGCCCACGACCGGGCTGATGGCGACCACGGGTGCGGGCGCCGCGACCAACGCCCGCAGCATGCCCGGCACGGCCAGGATGGTGCCCACGGAGACGAAGGGGTTCGAGGGCGCGATGACGATGAGCCGCGCCGCGGCGATGGCCGCCAGCACCTCATCGGTCGGCCGGGCCGACTCGATGCCCTGCCGCCGGACCTCCAGCACCGTGTCGCGCTGGCCGCGCCGCACGAAGTAGTCCTGGAACGCCAGCCAGCCATCGGGCGTGCGCAACTCCGTGCGGACCGGGTCGTCGGTCATGGGCAGCAGCCGCGCCGCCACTCCGAGGCGCGCCGCCAGCTCGGCCGTGGCCCGGGTCAGGCCCAGGCCATCCCGCAGCAGCTGCGTGCGTCGCACGTGGGTGGCCATGTCCCGGTCGCCCAGCGCGAACCACGTCTCGGCGCCGTAGCGGCCCAGCATCTCCGAGGTCGACCAGGTCTCGTCGCGCACGCCCCAGCCGGTCTCGTCGTTGGCCAGGCCCGCCAGCGTGTACATGACCGTGTCCAGGTCCGGCGAGATGGCCAGGCCGTGGAGCTCCAGGTCATCCCCGGTGTTGACGATGATGGAGAGGTCCAGCGGCTCGCGGCCGCCTGCCGCTCGCGCGGCCGACGCCAGCGCCAGGCCGTGGCTCAGCTTGGCGCCGCCGTAGCCGCCGGCGAGGACGACGACCGGGATGCCGGACGACATCGTGCCCTCCGCGCCTTCCCGGGCCCCGCTGATCAAGCGGGATGCTCCGTGACGGCTTGTGGGTGGAGCAGGAAGCTGATGCGCTCCTGCGTTCTGAAGCGCTCGCGGATGAGCTGCTCGGCAGCCTCCGGGTCATCGGCCATGTAGCGGTGCGCCAGGGCCGCGATGTCCGCCTGCGCCTGCTCGGGGTCCGTGAGCGTCTCAGCCGTGCCGCGCACGCCCACCCACTCGTAGCCCGCCTCCACCAGCAGGCTGAAGCGCGGGTCGCGCTGCAGGTTGGTCGGCCAGCGGCGGCCCACGGCGGAGTTGACGAGGAGGTCGTCGCCGCGCAGCGCGAACCAGACGACCGCCTGGAGCGGCGAGCCGTCGGGCTGCAGGGTCGACAGCGTGCCGAAGACCCCCGGGCGCTCCAGGACCTCGCGCGCCCAACCCTCGATCCGGACTGCCATGCACCCCTCCCTGCCGTTCGCTCGCCTGGTCAGGCTCGATGATAGGGGTCTCCCCGGCGTCGCCCTGGCGTTCCCGCCAAAGGAACGGATCGGCCGCGGACGCGCCCGGGGAGAGGCCGGCTGGCCTTACGTGCCGCTGGCGTTCCCGCTGGAGGAACGGCGGCTGGATGACGGTGGCCCCGCTCCCCACTCGGCCGCCAGGCACGGACGCTGGGACGCAACGTACACGGGCGACTGCGTGGGCACTGCTGTGTCGTGGGCACTCGCTGGACCGCGCTAGACTCGCCTCGCCCGTGCCGCCGCCGGTGCCCACCGGGCCGATGCCACGGTCAGAGCGGGGAGTGCCCACCATGCCGCAGATCCACCTTCGCGCCGAGGTCGGCGACTACGCGCCGCTGGTGCTCCTGCCCGGCGACCCCAACCGCGCCACGCGCATCGCGGAGCTCTTCGACGGCGGCCTGGCGGCCAGCCGGCTCGTCAACGACCACCGCGGCATGCTCGGCTACACGGGCACCTACAAGGGCACGCCCGTCAGCGTCCAGACATCGGGCATGGGCACGCCGTCGCTGTCCATCATCGTGGAGGAGCTGCTGCGCCTGGGCGCCCGGCGGCTCATCCGGGTCGGCACGACCGGCGGCATCGGGCGCGGCGTGCGCACCGGCGACCTGGTCATCGCCACGGCCGCCGCGCCGGTGGACGGCGCCACGCGCACCTACCTGCACGGCGACCCGTACGCGCCGGCGGCCGACTTCGAGCTGACCCGCGCCCTGGTCGACGCGGCCCGAGCCGCGGGCGTCCAGCCGCACATCGGCCAGATCGCCACCGTGGACGTCTTCTACAACCCCGACGAGGACTACGTCACGAAGTGGCGGGCGCGCCACGTGCTGGGCTTCGAGATGGAGGCCGCGGCGCTCTTCACGCTGGCGTCACGGGCCGCGGCGGCCGGGGACGACGTGCGTGCCGCCTGCATCCTGACCGTCAGCGACACGCTCTCCGAGGAGGAGACCTCGGAGGGCACCTACCTGTCCCTCGACGACCTGGAGCGCGCCACCGACCGCATGATCGAGATCGCCCTGGCAGGCCGGTGCCTCGCCTAGGCGCCCGCGCGGCCGCCGGCGGCCGGCCGTGAGCCGGCAGCACATCCCGGTCGGCCTGAACCTGACCGCCATCGGCGTCTCCACGGCCTGGTGGCTGGACGGCGGTGCGCCGCGCTGGAGGCGGCCGGCTATGCCTCGGCCTGGATCTGGGACCACTTCGTCAGCCGCGGCCGGCTCACCGACCCGCTGCTGGAGTGCTGGTCCATGCTGGCGGCCGCGGCCACCGTCACCAGCCGCATCCGCCTGGGTCCCTTCGTGGCCAACGTCATGAACCACCACCCGGCGGTCCTGGCCAACATGGCGGCCACGGTCGCGGAGCTGTCCGGCGGACGGCTGGAGCTGGGCATCGGGGCGGGCGGCCACCCCGCGGAGCACGCCGCCTACGGCATGCCCTTCCCGGAGCGGCCGGAGCGCGCGGAGCACCTCGTGGAGGCCATCGAGGTCATCCGCCTGCTCCACGCCGGTGGTCCGGCCGACTACGAGGGCCAGCACTACCGGCTGGAGGCCGCGCACGCCTTCCCGGCGCCGACACCTCCGCCGCGCATCATCGTGGGCGGCATGACGCCGAGGGGTGCCCGGCTGGCGGCGCGCCACGGCGACGCCTGGACCTGCTTCAGCGACAGCTACGACGCGCTGCGGCCGGTCTTCGACGCCGAGCTGGCGGCCGTGGGGCGCCGCGCGGACGAGGTGCCCATCCTGGTGGGCGTGACCGTGGAGGAGACGGCGGTCGGCCTGCCCGACCTGACGGCCCGCTGGCAGGAGCGCGGTGCCGCGGAACTCATCGTCCACGATGTGCACCCCGACGAGCTGGACGGCCTCCTGGCCCTGGCCGGCTGACGAGCTCGCCACGCGGCTCGTCGAGCAGCGCGCACCCTTCGCCCTCGCGCTAGTCTGGCGCCCATGACACGACCAGCCGAGCCGCCCCCCGCGGCCGACCACGGGTTCCTGGCCCCGGCGCCCGACCGGCAGCCGGTCGACCACTGCTTCCGCTGCGGCAAGGAGACGCCGCCGGGCGTGGGCCTCTGCGACGAGCACAACCCCAAGCAGCTCACCGGCCCGAGCTCCACGCAGATGCACGCCACGGTCTTCGCCGGCATCGTCCTGGGCGTCATCGGGCTCTTCGTGCTGTTCCGGCTGACGCTCACGGACGCGGGGCCCTTCTCGACGCAGGTGACCTCGGCCAGCGCGGGCGCCGGCGGCGCCGTGGCCGTCGCCTTCAGCATCACCAACGAGGGCGACACGGAGGGCCGTGCCGACTGCCGCTTCACCCGCGACGGCGTGCCGCGGCCGGATGACGTGGCCTTCCGCAGCCCGGCCGTGGCCGGCGGCGAGACCGTCAGCCTGGAGCAGGAGCTGGCCCCGGACCCGAACCGCCCGGTCGCCTACGTCCCGGAGCTCCTCAGCGTCATCTGCCGGTAGCCCCGCCCTGGCCGGGCCGACACCGGAGCGTCGGCTGACGAGCTCCCGCCCCGGGCAGGCTCCGCCTTGGCGTGGCTCCTTGACAACGCTGATGTCATTGTTCCGGTCCCGGAACCGACTAACGACATCAGCCTGCGACTGGAAGGAGGACTCCATGTCGGATCGACCGCGCCCAGGCCGCCCCGGGGACGACCCGGTTCGTTGACCGCCCGGGCGGCCGCATCGCCTATGACCTGTCGGGTGAAGGCCCGCTCATCCTGGCTGTGCCTGGCATGGGCGACCTACGTTCCGTGTACCGTCTGCTCGTCCCCGATCTCGTGCGATCCGGCTATCGCGTGGCCACCATGGACCTGCGCGGGCATGGCCAGAGCGACGTAACGTTCGGACCTTCGACAGTCCTGCGGCCGGTTCGGACATCCTGGCCGTCATCGAGGCGCTCGATGAGGGTCCGGCCGTCGTGATCGGCAACTCGATGGCCGCCGGGCGGCCGTCTGGGCTGCTGCCGAGTCGCCCGGGCGCGTGGCAGGCCTGGTGCTGACGGGGCCCTTCGTCCGGGATGCGCCCGTAGGACGCCTGGCGACGCTGAGCTTCCGGGTCGCGCTCCGGCGACCCTGGGGCGCGCGAGCGTGGAGTGCCTGGTATGCGCGGCTCTATCCCGGTCGCCGCCCGGTGGACCTGGACGCGCACCGCGAGCGGATCCGTGCCAACCTCGCGGAGCCCGGTCGATGGGACGCCTTCGTCCAGACGACCCGGACCAGTCACGCGGCGGCAGAGGCACGTCTCGGGGAGGTCGCGGCCCCGGTCCTCGTGGTCATGGGCGACCACGACCCGGATTTCCGTGACCCGGCCGCCGAGGCCGCCTTCATCGGCGCGCGGCTCGGGGCGCGCGTGGTCCTGGTACCCGGTGCCGGGCACTATCCGCACGCCGAATATCCCGAGCTCGTCACCCCGGAGATCGGCGCGGTTCCTGGCTGAGGAAGTCGCTTCGAAGCACCCCGAGTGGTCTCGAGGTTCGTCACCACAGCACGATGGGAGCCAGTGACCGGCGTCTGGCAGCAGTCCATCGACCACCCTCCTGCCAGGCCGACCGGACGGCAGCGGCGCGCCTGCGGCCGACTGATGCCGCGGGTCGCCCTGCCGTCACCACCGGGGCCCCACTGCCGGAGGTTCTCGGCACCGTCTTGGGAGTCGTCGGTTCGTGCGGCTTGCCAGGCGACGCAGTCGTCCAGGACGCCCGTGGTCTGCGTGCCGGAGCCAGGCCGCAGCCGATGGCGCCCGGGAACGGCCCTGACCCGCTAGCATCGGGGCGTGACTCACATCGACCTCTCCCATGAGCTCCAGGTGGCCTCGGCGGCCGCCCGCGCCGCCGGCGCCATCCACGTCGAGCGCTACGAGCGGCTCGAGCGCATCGTCCACAAGTCGGAGAAGGACGTCGTCACGGAGGTCGACCACCTGAGCGAGGAGGCCATCCTGCGGACCATTCGCGGCGGCCTTCCCGCGAGGACGCCTACCTGGCCGAGGAATCGGGCGTCTCCGGCCCGCAGGCGCCGCGGCTGTGGGTCATCGACCCGCTGGACGGGACCGTCAACTACGCCAACGGCCTGCCCTTCTTCGCCGTCAGCATCGCCCTCGTCATCGACGGCGAGCCGCGCCTGGGTGTCATCCTCGACCCGCTCCGCGACGAGCTCTTCCACGCCGTGGCCGGCGAGGGCGCCTACCTGGATGGCGAGCGCATCCACAACCCGGGCAAGGCGCGCATCGGCGACGCGGTCGTGCACCTCGGCCTGCCCCGCTCGGGTTTCGCGCGGCAGAACACGCGCTATCGCCGCACGGTGCGCATCACGCGCTCCATGGGCAGCGCGGCCCTCAGCCTCGCCTACGTGGCCAACGGCCGCTTCGACGCCTACGTGCAGTGGCAGGGCCTCTCCACCTGGGACATCTGCGCGGCCGGCCTCATCGCAGCCGAGGGTGGCGCCGTGGTCACCTCGCGCCTGGGCAACCGCTGGTTCGACCTGGGCATGCCCAGCAAGTCCATCGGCATCGTGGCCGCCATGCCGCAGCACCACGCTGCCTACCTGGAGATGCTGGCGCAGCGTTCCGCTGACGTAGCCGGACCCGAGCCGCTCCTGCCGGACCGCGGATCAGCTCGCCGGCAGGCGATCCAGCAGGCGCGGGGCGCGCAGGCGCGCGGCCAGCGCCTCGAAGGCCGGTCGATCGGGGCCGCGCCAGCGCAGCTCCTCTGGATCGCGCTGTGGGATGGGGGCGTCCGTGCGCACGGTGGCCAGCTCGCGGTAGAGGAGGGCGTCGGCGCGCTGCGCCTTGAGCGTCCGCGCCAGGTTCGGCGCGCCGCGCACGCCGACGTCCCAGGCGGCCACGGAGTCGGGGATGTCCTCCAGGTGCGGGTAGCGCTGCAGGACGGCCGCCGCCGACTTCGCTCCCCAGCCGGGCAGGCCCGGGAAGCCGTCGGCGCTGTCGCCGACGAGCGCCAGGTAGTCGGGGATGGACGCCGGCGGCACGCCGAACTTCTCCTCCACCGCGGCCGCATCCATGAACCGCCCGGCGCGCCGGTCGAAGGTCAGGATGCGCCCGTCCGGGCGCACGCACTGGGCCATGTCCTTGTCCGGGGACAGGATGATGACGCGCTCGACGGAGGGGTGGTCGGCGAAGCGTGCCGCCGCGGCGGCCAGCCCATCGTCGGCTTCGAACTCGACCATGGGCCAGACCACGATCCCGAGCGCACGCAGGGCGTCCTCCAGCAGGCCGAACTGGGCCATCAGCTCGGGGGGCATGCCGGCCTCCGTCTTGTAGCCCGCGTAGCGGTCGTTGCGCCAGGAGCGGATGACGTGGTCGGTCGCACAGCCGAGATGCGTGACGCCGTCGTCGCGGAAGAGCGAGAGCACGGACTCCACGACTCCCAGCGTGGCGCCCACGGGCTGGCCGTCCGCGCCGGCGTGGGGTGGGCGTCCGAAGTGCGCGCGGAAGAGCTCGTAGGTGCCGTCGAGGAGGTGGACCTGCACGGCGCGCCCGGACCGGCGCGTCAGCTGCGCTTGCGGGAGGTGGACGCGCTGCCTTGGCCGCCTTCGGCGTCGCGGCCGCGGCCTCGTGGCCGGACCTCCGCCGGCCGCAGCTGCGGTCGCCTCGGTCGTCTCGGCCACAGGGGCATCGCCCGCCTCGGCCAGCCCGGCTGCCGTCAGGGTGTGCCGGCCGGTCTCGTCCGGCGCCCGCGTCGCTGCCTCGTGGGCCGCCAGGCCGGCGGCGTAGGCCGCGCCGATGATGCCGGAGGTGTTGAGGTACCGGGCCTTGACCAGCTCCGCGTTGGTGTGCAGGTACTGCCAGTAGGCCTTCGATTCCTTGCTCACGCCACCGCCCAGGATGATGCGGTCCGGCCAGAGGAAGAACTCCAGCATGGCCAGGTACTGGTTGAAGTCGCGGGCCCAGCGCTTCCAGCCCAGCTTGCGGCGCAGGCGGGCGGCGCCGCTGACGAGCGTCTCGGCACCCTTGTTGCGCATGAGGATGTGCCCGAACTCCGTGTTCGGCACGAGGCGGCCCTCGCTGATGAGAGCGCTGCCGATGCCCGTGCCCACGGTCAGCAGGATGACCGTGCCGGGCTGGTCCCGGGCCTCCCCGTAGGCCAGCTCCGCCATGCCGGCGGCGTCCGCGTCGTTGATGACGTAGACCGGGCGAGCCAGCCGCTCGCTGATGCGGGTCGTGGCGTCGTAGTCGATCCAGCCCTGGTCGACGTTGGCGGCGGTCTTCATGTGGCCGTGCTTGATGGCGCCGGGAAGCCCGCAGCCGATGGGGACGTCTCGCTCTGTCGGACGCTCCGCGAAGACGCGCTCCACGACCGTGGCCATGGTCTCCAGGACGGCCTCCGGCGTGGAGGGCTGAGGCGTCTTCTCGCGCACGCGTGAGCTGACCAGCTCCGCCGTGGCGAGGTCCACGAGGGCGGCCTTGACACCGGTGCCGCCGACGTCGATGCCCAGCGCCAGGCCCGTCAGCGGGATGGCCGCCGACCGCAGCGCCGTCGGCGCGGCGCCGCCCCGGATCGGCCCGTCGGGTGTGCTCATCGGCTGCAGGATACCCCCCGGACGGGATGGGGCGACAGTCCGGCCGCACGCACGGCGACCCGGCTTGGCCTACGATGCGCCCACGATGTTCGATCCCTACGGCGACTTCAAGCTCCTGCCACCCGACCCCGACCCCGACGAGACCGAGCGACTGGATCGCCTCGCTGGATGCGCTGACCGAGGAGGTCGGTCGGGAGCGCGCCCAGTTCGTCCTCTACAAGCTGCTCAAGCGTGCCCGCCAGCTCCACATCGGCCTGCCGCCGCTGACGCAGACGCGCTACATCAACACCATCAGCCCGGAGCAGGAGGCGCCCTTCCCCGGCGACGAGAAGATGGAGCTGCGCATCCGGCGCATGGTGCGCTGGAACGCCGCGGCCATGGTCCTGCGCGCCAACATGGCCTCGCCGGGCATCGGCGGCCACCTGGCCACCTTCGCCTCTGCCACCAGCCTGTACGAGGTCGGCTTCAACCACTTCTTCCGCGGCAAGGACGCCGAGGGCATGGGCGACCAGGTCTTCTACCAGGGCCACGCCGCCCCGGGCGTCTATGCGCGCGCCTTCCTGGAGGGCCGCCTGAGCGCGGACCAGCTGGACCATTTCCGCCGCGAGGTGGTGCCCGGCCAGGGCCTCAGCTCGTACCCGCACCCGCGCCTCATGCCCGACTTCTGGGAGTTCCCCTCGGTCTCCATGGGTCTCTCGCCCCTGGCCGCCATCTACCAGGCGCGCTTCAATCGCTACCTCCACCACCGCGGCATCAAGGACACCTCGCGCAACCGCGTCTGGGCCTTCCTGGGCGACGGCGAGTCGGACGAGCCGGAATCGCTGGGCTCGCTCTCCATCGCCGCCCGCGAGGGACTGGACAACCTCGTCTTCGTCGTCAACTGCAACCTGCAGCGCCTGGACGGACCCGTGCGCGGCAACGGCAAGATCATCCAGGAGCTGGAGGCCGTCTTCCGTGGCGCCGGCTGGAACGTCATCAAGGTCATCTGGGGCCGCGAGTGGGACAGCCTGCTGGCGCGCGACCCGGAGGGCGTCCTCGTGCAGCGCATGGCCGACGTGCTCGACGGCGAGTGGCAGAAGTACTCCGTGGAGCCGGGCGCCTACATGCGCGAGCACTTCTTCGGCGCCGACCCGCGCCTCGCGGCGCTCGTGGCCGACAAGTCGGACGAGGAGCTCAAGGCCCTCCGGCGCGGCGGGCACGACTACCGCAAGCTCTACGCCGCCTACCACGCGGCCACGCAGCCGAACGGGGCGCCCACGGTCATCCTGGCCAAGACGGTCAAGGGCTGGACGCTCGGCTCCAGCGTGGAGGCCCGCAACATCACCCACCAGGCCAAGAAGCTCAACGAGCAGGAGCTGCGCGTCTTCCGCGATCGCCTGGAGCTGCCCATCCCCGACGAGCAGCTGAAGGACGCGCCCTACTACCATCCCGGCCCCGACTCGCCGGAGATCCGCTACCTGCAGGAGCGGCGGGCGGCGCTGGGTGGCCCGTCGCCGCGTCGCGTCGTGCTGCAGAAGACCCTGGCCACGCCGGGCGACGCCGTCTTCGGCGAGTTCGAGGGTGGCTCGGGCGGCCAGGCGGTCTCGACCACCATGGCCTTTGCCAAGCTGCTGCGGAACCTGCTGCGGGACCCGGAGATGGGCCGGCGCGTGGTGCCCATCATCCCGGATGAGGCCCGCACCTTCGGCATGGACTCGCTCTTCAAGGAGGTCGGCATCTACTCCGCCCTGGGTCAGCTCTACGACCCGGTGGATTCCAACCTCGTCTTCTCCTATCGCGAGGACCAGGCCGGGCAGATCCTGGAGGAGGGCCTCACGGAGGCGGGCTCCACGGCTTCCATGCAGGCCGCGGGCACGGCCTACGCCACGCACGGCGAGCCCATGATCCCCTTCTACATCTTCTACTCGATGTTCGGCTTCCAGCGCACCGGTGACGAGATCTGGGCCTTCGGCGACGCCCGCGGCCGCGGCTTCATGCTGGGTGCCACGGCCGGCCGCACCACCCTCAACGGGGAGGGCCTGCAGCACGAGGACGGGCACAGCCTGGTGCACGCCTCGCACTACCCGTCCTGCCGCGTCTACGACCCGGCCTTCGCCTACGAGACGGCGGTCATCATCCGGGACGGCCTGGCCCGCCTCCACGGGGACGACCCGCACGACGACCTCTACTACATCACCCTGTACAACGAGAACCACGTCATGCCGGCCCGGCCGGAGGGCGTCAGCGACGAGGACATCGTGCGCGGCCTCTATCGCTTCGCGGCGCGGCCCGACCTGGGCGCAGAGGCGCCCCGGGCGACCATCCTGGCCTCTGGCGTGATCATGCAGCAGGCCCGAGCGGCACAGAAGCTGCTGGCCGAAACGTACGGTATCGCCGCGGACGTCTTCAGCGCACCATCGTTCCAGCAGCTGCGCAACGAGGCCCTGGAGGTCGAGCACTGGAACCTGCACAACCCCGGACTGCCACGGCGTGTCCCGCACGTCACCCGGCTCCTCGCGGAGCCTGGCGCCGCCGGCCCGGTCATCGCGGTCTCCGACTGGATCACCGCCTGGCCGGACATGATCTCGCGCTGGGTGCCGACACAGGCCTGGCGCAGCATGGGCACGGACGGCTATGGGCGCAGTGACACGCGTGAGGCCCTGCGCCGCTTCTTCGACATCGACGCGCCGCACATCGCGGCGGCCGTCCTCGTCGAACTGGCGCGGATGGGGTCGCTGCCCCGTGACCGCGTCGCCGAGGCCGTGGCTGCCCTTGACCTGGAGCCCGGAGCGCCGTTCGCGCTGGGCCGCTGAGGCCGGCACGACGGGCGCCTGCCGCCGAGCCGACCGCCGCCGCATGGATGCGGCTACCATCAGGCCACGATGACGGCGACCAACAACGCCACGGTCGAGGCCGCTGACGCCATCCTCGTGGCGGCGGCCCGCGGTGGCGACCTCTTCGCCTGGGAGCACCTCGTGCGTCGCTACCAGGAGCCCGTCTATCGGGTGGCGTTCCTCGTCGTCCGTGACACCGTGCTGGCAGAGCAGGCTGCCCAGTCCACCTTCGTGCGCGCCTGGCGGGCGCTGCCGTCGCTGGAGAACGACCACGGCCTGCTGCCATGGCTCTTCCGCATCGCCGCCGGCGAGGCGCGACAGCAGCGGCGCGATTCCGGGCGCCCTCGTCACAGCTCGCGCCCGGTCGAGCACATCAAGGGACCGCACTACCCGGCCACCCCGGTGCCCGGACTGGCCGCCACGGCCGCGCTGGCACCGATGGAGCGGGCCCGGTTGAGCGAGGCCTTCGACCGGCTGGGCGAGGAGGATCGCCTGACCATCGCCAGCCGCTACCTCTTCGGGCTCTCCCGGGTCGATGCGGCCAGCGCGCTGTCCATCTCCGCGGGCCTGCTCGATGAGCACCTGCGGGCGGCCCTGCAGAACCTGCGGGCCGCGCATGGCGGCCACCTGATGGCAGGCCCCCGACCCGCCGAGCCGGTCCGGCTCAGCGATGACGAGCTGGGCAGCCTGGCCGTCGCCCTCGTGGTGGGGGAGCTGCAGTGGACGCCGGACGTGGCGCCGCTCGTCATGGACCGCATCTCCCGTGACGCGGTGGCCTATCCGGACCACTTCGACCGCCGCTCAGGCGTGCCGGCCGGCCTGCCGGAGCCGCCCGCGGAGGTGCCATCGTTCGGCCGCACCATCCGCCGCGTGGTCATCTTCGCGTCCATCGCCCTGCTCGTCGCGATCCTCGTCCTGGTGGCGGCCACGGCCAACGCGGCCGGTCTCTCCGGTGACGAGGTCGGCGCCGTCACGGGCTCCCTGTCGTTCCTCACGGAGGCTTCATGACCCGGTTCTCGCGTCATCCTCGGCAGCGCCTCCTGGCGATGCTGCTGACCGCCGCCACCCTCGTGCTGGGCGGGCCGGCAGCCAGCAGCAGCGGGGCTGATGCCACGCCCGGCCCGGACGCCTCGGCATCGCCCGCGCCCATCGCCCAGGCGACCAGCGAGGCCTCCGCATCGCCCGCGCCGACTCCCGGGCCGACCTTCGATCCGGCCAGCGTCAAGCTCCGCATCGACCTCGTCGTGGACGGGCTGGAGACGCCCGTCTACGTGACCGACGACGGCAGCGACGCGGCCTGCCTCTACGTCATCGAACGTGGCGGCGTGGTACGCGTCGTGGAGCCGGATGGCTTCGTGCGCCCCAAGCCCTTCCTGGACATCAGCGCCCTCGTGACGGAGGGCACCGAGCAGGGTCTCCACGCCATCGCCTTCCACCCGGACTTCGCCGAGAACGGGCGGTTCTTCGCCCACTACAACGACCTCCAGGGCCGCACCCAGATCGCCGAGTTCCGCGGCACCCCCTGCCGAACGGCCAGCAGCAAGCCCGTCAAGTCCCTCCTCCTGGAGGAGCAGCCGTTCCCCAACAACAACGCGGGCTGGATCGGCTTCGGGCCGGACGGCTACCTCTATATCCCGCTCGGCGATGGCGGTGGCCGTATCCCCGGGGGATCCCAACGGCATCGGCCAGGCCACGTCGTCGCGGCTCTCCAAGGTCCTGCGCATCGACGTCGACGTGCGCAGCGACAAGCTCTACGCCATCCCCAAGGACAACCCGTATGCCAAGAAGCGCAAGGGCTTCCCGCCGGAGACGTGGGCCATGGGCCTGCGCGACCCGCGCCGCTCGAGCTTCGACCGGGCCACGGGCGACCTCTGGATCGGGGACGTGGGCCAGGACAGCTTCGAGGAGGTCAACCGCATCCCGGCTGGCGTGTCCAAGCTGAACTTCGGCTGGTCACACATGGAAGGCGAACAGCTGCCACAACCTGCCTGACTGCGATCCGTCGGCCTACCAGGCGCCCGTGGCCGTCTACGAGCGCGTCTCGCCGCAGTGCGGGATCGTGGGCGGCTACGTCTACCGTGGCACGGCCATCCCCGAGCTGCAGGGCGTCTATCTCTTCAGCGACTTCTGCAGCGGGTTCGTGTGGGGCCTGGACGCCGCGGCCGTGGCTGCCGGACAGCCCGCGGTCGCCCAGCTGCTCCTGGATGCACCCCAGGGCTTCGTCTCCTTCGGCGAGGACGACGCCGGCGAGCTGTACCTGGTCGCCCTGGACGGCAGCGTCTATCGCATCGCGGCGGAAGAGGCCTGAGCGGCCCCGACCCCGCCGGCCCGCGGGCCCCGGTCGCGGCCCGGGGAGCTCCGTGGCGCCGACCCCGGGGACCCGGACCCAGCCGGCCTGCGCTACGCGCGCTACTGGGAGCCGGTCCTGGCGCCGGCCGGCGAGCGTCTCCTGGAGCGTGTCGCGGCGCGGCGGGCGCCCCTCGACCGATCGACGCCCGCCGTGCACGATCGGCGCCAGCCGCCGTGCTCGACCTGGGGACCGGCACCGGGTCGCTGGCCCGGGCGGCCGCGCGCGCTGGCCCGGCGCCCGGGTGGTCGGGCTCGACGCCTCGGCTTCCATGCTCTCCGTGGCGCGCCGAGCGACCGAGTCCAGCACCAGCGAGCTCGGCCCCGGCGCGTGGGGCAGCTCGAGTGGATCGTCGCGGATGCCGCAGCCATGCCCCTGGCGGACGCCTCCGTGGACGTCGTCCTCTGCGCCTTCATGCTGCACCTCGTGGCCGACCGCGTCGCGGTCCTGAAGGAGGTCGGCCGCGTCCTGCGCCCGACCGGGGTCCTGGGCCTGGTGACCTGGCTGGCCGATGACACCGTCATGGCGCCCGATGTCGAGTTCGACGAGGCCGTCTACGACCTGCGCCTGGACGACGCCGAGGCCGACGAGGAGGCACAGCCCCCGGACGACATCGCCAGCCCCGAGGAGCTTCGGGCCGACCTGGCGGCGTGCGGCTTCCACGACGTGGACGCTCAGGCGGACGGCCTGGTCCACGCCTGGACCCGGGAGGAGTACCTGGAGTTCAAGATGGGCTTCGACGAGTGGGACCTCTTCGCGTCCCTCTCGACGGCGGACCGCGGACGGCTGCGGGAGCGCCTCGTGGAGCGCTGGGCGTCGCTCCCCGAGGAGGCGTTCACTCTCCGCGCGCCGCTCGTGATGGCCACCGCGCGCCGCTCGTGATGGCGACCGCGCGCCGTCAGGCGGCGAAGGGAGACATCTCCAGGGGTCGGCACACGCGGCAGGGCCGGTAGCCCGCTGCCCGAGCGTCCTCCGCGCTGTGGAAGCGGACCTCGTGGGCCGGCGTGATGCGTCGGGCGTGCCGGCACGACGGGAAGCAGTAGACGCGGGTCGTGTCGCTGCCCGTGAAGCGCGTGCCGCGTGGCCGCCAGGCGCTCCAGGGCGGCGGTGTCCACGCCCTCCACGGCGAGCACCTCGCGCTTGGCCTCCGGCCCGCCGGCGCCGTACTCGCCGATGTGCCCGTCCGTGCGCACGACGCGGTGGCAGGGGATGACGAAGGGCACCGGGTTGCCGGCCAGGGCGGAGCCCACCGCGCGCACCGCCCTGGGGCGCTCGATCTCGCGGGCGATCCAGGCGTACGGCCGGACCTCGCCAAAGGGGATCTCCATCGTCTTGTGCAGCACGGCCTGCTCGAAGGCGGTCAGCCCGCCCAGGTCGACCGCCGGCCCGCTGGTGCGCTCGCCGCGAAGGCGGCGGACGACCTGCTCCGCCATGCGGGCGGGCATGGTGGACACCCGCCGCAGCGGTCGGCCGTGCCGCAGCGCGTACTCCGTCTCGAAGCCCTCCGGGTCGCCGGCGCGCTCGACGGCCGTGATGCCCTTCGGCCCCCAGGCCACGTTGAGCGGCCCGATGGGTCCTTCGATCTCGGTCCAGGCGTGCGCCAGCCCGACGCCGGCCAGCACCCCTTCCGCCAGGCCTGCCGGCGCCGGGGGCGCCGTGCTCCGCAGCCCATCGACCATCGCTCGAGCCTCCTTCAACGTCATGGCCTCACCTCGACCTTCTGCCGCCAGGGCCTCGCGCAGCATGGCGATGCCCCGGTGGACATCCGACTTCACCGTGTTGACGGGCCGTCCGAGGGCTTCCGCCAGTTCCGGGTACGACAGCCCGCTGACATGGCGCAGCGCCACGGCCCGGCCGTACCGCGGCGGCAGGGCATCGAGCCGAGCCTGCCAGCGGCGGGCCGACTCTCGCTCGGTGGCGATGCCCTCTGGCCCGGGGTCCCGGTCCGGGAGCCGCCCGCTGACGCCGTCCAGGTCGGTCTCGGCCGGTCGCCCGCGGCGGGCCCGGTCCCGGCCCAGGTTGGCCACGATGGCTGCCAGCCAGCCGCGCGTGCGCAGCTCGCGCCGCCGCTGCGGCTCGTACCCGGCGAGGGCGCGGTAGGCGCGGATGAAGGCCACCTGGGCCAGGTCCTCGGCGTCCGCCGGGTGTCGCGTCATGCGCATGGCCACGCCGAAGACGAGATCCTGGTGGTGAGCCAGGAACTCGGGGAAGGCCCCGTCCAGGTCGTCGGCCAGCCGGGCCGGGCAGTCAGCGCACACGCAGACAGGAACGCGCGGGGCGGTCCATCGGTTGCAGTCCGACGGGCGCGGCCTTCCCTGGACCCGGTCGAGGCGGCCCGCCGGCCGTGTCGCGGGCCACGCGCGTCAGCGCAGCAGGAAGCCGCCGCGCAGCGGATCGCGGTCGTCCACCACGAAGCGGTGGTGCCCGGTCACGAAGGCCCGTCCCGCCACGCTCGTGACGACGGCCTCGCGGTCGCCCAGGCTGGTGAGGCCCTCCAGGCGGCCCACGAAGGACTCGCCGGTGATGCCGGCGTTGACGATCTCGTCGCCGATCTCCGAGGCGCCCAGGGCGTAGCGGGCCGCCAGCAGGGCCGAGGTTCCGGAGCCGCACGGCGAGCGGTCCACCTCCGCCTCCGCGAAGACCGTGACGTTGCGGATCGTGGCGCCGGCCGCCAGGCCGTCCGGCGAGCTGGCCGGGTCGCTGTCGACGATGATCGTGCCGTAGACGAAGCCGAGCGAGTCGTCGGAGGGATGCGCGGGCGTGTGGTCGCGCCGCAGGGCCTCCGTGATGGCGGCGCCGGCCCGTGCCAGCGGCTCCACCTGCTCGGGCACGACGCGCATGCCCAGCTCGCCGACATCGACGATGCCGTAGTAGGCGCCGCCGAAGGCGAGCTGGACGCTGAGGCCCTGGCGCTCCGCGGCGGAGCCGAAGAGGCGCACCCCGCGCGGCCGCATGACCAGTCGGTCGGCGTGCAGGTAGGCGGGCACGTTGAGGAAGCGCACCTCGGAGACGATGGGTTCGCCGGCCTCACCGGCTGCCACGGTCGCCGTGGCCGTCACCAGCCCGGCCGGCGTCTCCCAGCGGATGGTCGTCTGCGGCGCCGTGGCCGGGTAGAGGCCCTCCTCGATGAGCCCCTGGGTCAGCGCGATGATGCCGTGGCCGCACATCGTGCTGTAGCCCTCGTTGTGCATGAAGAGGACGGCGATGTCGGCATCGGCTCGATGCGGCGGCAGGAGGACGGCGCCGTACATGTCACGGTGGCCGCGCGGCTCGTACATGAGCAGCCGGCGCACGTGGTCGGCATGCTCGCGGACCCAGGCGCGACGCTCGTTGATGGGCAGCTGCGGCACGCTCGGGAACCCGCTGCGGACCAGGCGCAGGGGCTCGCCGGCGCAGTGCAGGTCGAGGGTCTCCACGACCCGGCGCGAGGCGTCGCGCTCCCGGGCACGCTGCTCGTCCCAGGGCACCGGCTCGGGACGGCTCGGCCACGGCGGCTCGGGCGTCGCCGGGTCGCCCGTCGACGGCCGTGATGTCACCGGCCCGCGCGTCGGCGACTCTGACGTCTCCGGCTCGGGCATCGGCGGTCCGGGTGTCCCGAGCCCACGTGTCGGCCGGTCGCGCGTCGCGGCTCTCGTACACGACGGTCAGGACCTGCTCGTGACCCTCCGTGCGCCAGCGCTGCGAGACGGGCTCCCAGCCGCGGCCGGCGGCCTGCTCGCGCTCGCGCTGGAAGGAGCGCTCGGCCGCCGCCCGGTCGGTGGCAGCGTAGGTGCGGATGACGCTGCTGGTGGACCGCTTCGCGCTCGTCCTGGCCATGCTCTCCCGTCTCCTGTGCCGGTCGTCCGCCCGTTGCCAGCCATCATAGCCACGCGGCGCCCACCGGCCACCGGTCGCCGCCACCAGCGCCCCGGCGCCGCGTCCGAGGCGTGCATCGACCGCCCTGCTTGGGCTACCGTGCCAGCATGAACGAGCACGCAGTCCACGATCTGAACGAGCTGCGGCGGCGCATCGGCGACGTCTCGCAGCTGGTGTCCACCCGGGCCGCCCGACTGTCCGATGGCAGCGAGGACGGCGTCCGCGTCATCGACGCCCGCGCCGCCGGGGGCCTCTCGGCCATGATCCTGGCCGACCGCGGCCTCGACCTGGGCGCCGTGTGGGCAGCCGGCCACCAGGTGAGCTGGCAGTCCACGACCGGTGCCGTCCATCCCGCCTACTTCAGCGAGCCGACCTGGCTGCGCTCCTTCCACGGCGGGCTGCTGACGACCTGCGGCCTGCAGAACGTGGGCCTGCCATCCGTCGACCAGGGCACCCCGCACGGCCTGCACGGGCGCATCTCCAACATCCCGGCCCGCAACGTCAGCCATCGTGTCGTCGAGGAGGACGGCCGACTGGTGGCCGAGGTCAGCGGCGAGATGCGCGAGACGGACGTCTTCGGCAGTGACCTCCTGATGCGGCGCCGCATCCGGCTGCCCATGGGCGAGACGGTCGTGCACGTCGAGGACGAGGTCGTCAACCAGGGCTTCGCGCCGGCCGCGGTGCTCATCCTCTACCACGTCAACCTGGGCTACCCAGTCGTCGCGGACGGGGCTCGCCTCATCGGGCCGCCGGCGGAGGTCGTGGGCCGCGATGAGCGGGCCCAGGGCGCCGTCGCCGACCACGGCAGCTTCCCGGCCCCGGAGGACGGCTTCGCCGAGTACGTCTACGAGCATCGCCTGCGCGACCGCGACGCCGCGGAGGCCAGCATCACGCTGGCCAACCCGTCGTTCGCGCCGACCGGCGGCATCGCCGCGACCGTGTCCTTCGACCCGCGGCAGCTGCCGCGCCTCTGGCAGTGGCGCATGCTCGGGCCGGGCATGTACCTGACCGGGCTGGAGCCGGCCAACTGCGGGCTGGCCGGCCGCGCCGCCGAGCGCGAGGCTGGCACGCTGCCGATGCTGGAGCCTGGCGAGGCTCGCCGCTTCGGCATCTCCGTTCGCATCTCGCTGGGCGAGGCGGTCCAGGCGCTCGTGGCCGGCTGATCCGGGGCGACCCGCCTTCGGGTCGCTGCGCCGACGCCCGTGCCGGGCACCGCGACGACGCCCGTGCCGGAGCGCGCCGACGGCCAGGGGCACCGCGCCGACGCCCGTGCTAGGGTCGGCGCGACCACGACGCCTGCGCAGGAGTGTGCGACATGCCCGGACCGGGACTCGAGCTGGTCGGTGACGAGGAGCTGGCTGAGCTGACGGACGTCATCCGCAGCGGACGGCTGAGCCGCTACGGCCCGGATGACGACACGTTCCCGGCCAAGGTGCGCCGCCTGGAGGAGGCCGTCGCCGGGCAGGCCGGCGTGCGCTACGCGCTGGCCGTCAACGCCGGCACGAGCGCTCTCTACCTGGCCCTGGCCGGCCTCGGCATCGGCCCCGGCGACGAGGTCCTGGCCCCGGGTTTCACCTACGTGGCCACGCTGTCGTCCATCGTCTACGCCCGTGCCCGTCCGGTCCTCTGCGAGATCGACGACACGCTGAACCTCGACCCGTCGGACGTGGAGCGGCGCATCACCCCGCGCACGAAGGCCATCGTGGCGGTCCACATGCTGGGCAACCCGGCTCGCCTCGACGAGCTGAGGGCCGTCGCTGACGGCCACGGCCTGCCCCTCGTCGAGGACGCCGCGCAGGCCTTTGGCGCCACGTACCGGGGTGCCTGGGTCGGCAGCCACGGCTCGGCCGGCATCTTCAGCTTCAACGAGTACAAGACCATCACCTGCGGCGACGGCGGCATGCTCGTCACCGACGACGAGGCGCTCTACCGACGCTGCTTCGCCATGCACGACCAGGGCCACAGCCCGATGCGCAGCGGGATCGAGGTCGGCGCACGGCCCATGCTCGGCTTGAACTTCCGGATGACCGAGCTCGAGGGCGCCGTGCTCCTGGCGCAGCTCGCGCGGCTCGATCGCATCCGCGACCACCTGCGTGCCAACCGGGATGTCGTCCGCTCGATGCTGGAAGACCTGCCCGGCATCGCCTTCCGCGTCTCTCCGGACCCCGCCGGCGACCTGGCGACGCACCTGGTCGTCATCTTCCCGGACGCTCGGCTGGCACGGGCCGTCACGGCGGCGCTCGGGTCGATCACCCTTGACCAGTCCGGCTGGCACGTCTACACGCACATGGAGCATCTGCTCGCGCAGCGCACGGCGGTCGGGCGAGGCTGCCCCTTCGACTGCCGCTGCACCCACGACGAGCCGGCGCGCTACGAGCCGGGCATGCTGCCCGGCCACCGACGCCCTGCTGGCCCGCACGATGAGCTTCGGCATCGGGGTCCAGGACCCCAACCTGGCACCCTTCGGCCTGCGCATGCGCGACGACGCCGATGTCGCGCGGCGGCAGGCCGAGCGGTTCCGGACGGCCTACCTCGCGGCACGCCGGCTGATGGTGGGGCCCATGTCAGCGTGGCGCCGCCTGGCGCGGAGGCGCGGGAGCGGGCACCTGCGCAGGGGCGCGACCCGGCCTCGCATCACCGCACTGGCGGTGGTCCTGGTCGCAGGCCTGTCGCTTGCCGGATGCGTGTCGATCACGCGCGTCGGCGACAGCGCGACGCCACCGTCCGGGACCCCGGGGGTGCACGACGGGTCCGCCGCGCCATCCGACGGCGACCGCTGGGACGTCCGGCGATCCCGGGCCACCCCGCATCGGCTATCTCTCGCTCGATGAGCGCAACGCCTTCGTGGCCTCGGTCAGCGCGTCCATCCGTGCCGCGGTGGCGGCAGCCGGCCTGGACCTCGTCGAATGTGACCCCGGCTGGACCCGCGAAGGGGTGACCGACTGCGCTCGGCAGCTGGCCGACGCCGGCATCGACGGGCTCCTGAGCTTCCAGCCCTTCGGGGACCTCGCGGCCCAGGTCTGCTCCATCGTCGGAGACGTGCCCGTGGTGGGTGTCGTCTTCGACCAGGGGCCTTGCCAGGTCTCGCGCCTGCGCATCGACCAGGCCGAGTCGGGCCGGCTGGCAGGGGATGCCGTGGGCCGCTTCGCCGCCGAGCGGTGGGACTGCGAGGTCAGCGCCTACCTGTCGCTGGAGTCGAGCGACGCCGATCCCGAGGGACGGGTCCGCATGGCTGGCTACCGGGACGGGTACGAGGGACACTGCCCGCTGCCCGGTCGCACGTTCGTGCTCGACGATGCCGACCGCCTGGCGACCGCGCAGGCCCAGGTGGCGTCGCGGCTGGAGGGCCTGCAGGGCAAGCGCATCATCATCGTCGGACTCAACGAGGACGCCATCCTGGGCGCCATGGCCGCGGCGTCGTCCGCGGGCCGGGCCGACGAGGTCTGGTACAGCGGTCAGCTCGCGGACCCATCCATCCGTGAGCGCATCGCCTGCGACGACCACTACATCGCCTCCGTCGCGCAGTTCCCCGAGCGGTTCGGTGAGCAGGTGGTGCCGCTCATCGTCGGCGCGCTCGACGGTGAGACGGTGCCGCCGGTCGTGGATGCCACGCTGGAGCTGGTGACGGCCTCCAACGTCCGTCAGCTCTTCCCCGACACGCCGGCCTGCCGCGGCTGAGGCGTGCCGAGCGGCTCGATCGAGCTGTCCCGCCGCACGCACGGTGATGACGGGGCCACGCACGACCGGGTATCGTTAGCGCCACGCTCACGCCGTGCCCGGTGACCAGGAGGGGGTCGTCCGGCGGCGTTCTTCACATGTGCAGGAGGGACGGATCCTTGGATCGCAACCGGAAGCGCCTCACCCGACTGGCCACCTGGTCAGCGCTCGTGGTCGTGGGCACGCTCGTGGTGATGGCCTGCCGAGGGGGCGAAGCGACGCCTGCGCCCACCGCGGCCCCTGCCGCGAGCGAGGCCCCCGCCGCCAGCGCTGAGGCCTCCACGGCCCCCGTCCTGGCCACCATCGTGCCTGCCGCGAGCGAGGCCCCCGTGGCCACGCCCGAGCCGACCGTCGCCCCGACCCCGAGCCGACGCCCGAGCCCACGCCCGAGCCGACGCTCGACCCCGACCCCCGAGCCCACGCCCGAGCCGACGCCCGAGCCCACGCGTCGCCCCGACCCCGAGCCCACGCTCGCCCCGACCCCCGAGCCGACCGTCGCCCCGACGCCCGAGCCCACGCTCGCCCCGACCCCCGAGCCGACCGTCGCCCCGACCCCCGAGCCCACGCTCGCCCCGACCCCCGAGCCCGACCGTCGCCCCGACCCCGGAGCCCACGCTCGCCCCGACCCCTGAGCCGACGCCCGAGCCCGACCCCGGAGCCCGACGCCCGAGCCGACCGTCGCCCCGACCCCGGAGCCGACCCCCGAGCCCACGCTCGCCCCGACCCCGAGCCCACGCCCGAGCCGACCCCGGAGCCGACGCCCGAGCCGACCGTCGCCCCGACCCCCGAGCCGACGCTCGCCCCGACCGTGGCCCCGACGGTGGCTCGCCAGCGAGGCCCCCGTCGTCGAGACCAAGGTGACCGGCGTGGTGACGCTGCCCGAAGGTGCGGTCGTGCCCGAGGGCGCCCTCTGGGCCCTCCAGCTGCAGGACACGTCCCTGGCGGACGCTCCGGCCGTGGTCGTCGCCGAAGCCGGCGGAGTCGTCGATCCCGGCTGCGCCGGAGATCTCCTTCGAGCTCCCCTACGACGCGGCCGCCATCCTCGATACCAACACGTACACCCTCCAGGCGCGCATCCAGGATGCCGCCGGCTCGCTGCTCTTCGTCAACGACACCGCCATCCCGGTCCTGACCGGCGGCGCGCCGAGCGAAGGCCTGAGCGTGCCCGTCGTCGCCGTCCCGCCCGCGGAGGCGACAGCCTCCATGGCCGCGGCGGCCAGCATGGCACCGGGCCTCTGTCCCCGGAGGCCAGCCCCGCCTCCTGACCAGGGACGTCGAGACCGGCCCGGAACCGCTACCCGAGACCGCCGGCCCATCGCCCGGGCCGGCGGTCTCTCTTGTGTCTTGCGCCAGCGAGCGGACCGGTGGTCAGCCAGACGAGATCCGCACGGCGTGGGTCGTCAGGGTCGACGAAGGATGTCGTGTCTGCCCACGCGCCGCCAGATGACGTGCGGGCCCTCTGCACCGCCAGCCCCGTATTCGAACGTGGCGCGGCCGTCGGGTGCCCAGGTCATCTCGAAGATGGCGTCCGTGCCCTCCACGCGCTTGACCCGTAGGCCAGCGCGTAGTCGGCCTGCGCGGAGGTCGGCGACGAAGTTGCGCACGACGCCTCGGAAGCGCGCCCGTTCATCCGCGGACAGCGATCCAGTCACGGTCGAAGCGAGCGGTCCGTTCCCAGGTGGGCACCTAGACGAGCGAGTCCAGGAAGTCCTCATCCGAGTCGAAGCGCGTCGTCCGCCCGGACGCGATGTCCTCCGAGGCTTCGCGTTCACCGGCCTGCCAGTCAGCCCTCCAGAACCATGCCTGCGCCGAGTCGATGACGGTCTTGGGTTCCAGCACGATCGCACCGTCCCGGACCGAGACCGCCAGGTAGTCACCCTCCTCCAGGCGGACCGCTCGCCGCACGTGATCGGGGATGGTCAGCTGACCCTTGTGGCGCAACTTGATGAGCATCTGGCACCCGTGCGACAGTACGACCGTCGTACTGTAGCACCGCCCGTCTACTCCTCTGGCGGCTCCAGGCGGATGGGCGTTGCGTCCGCGTCCAGGCGGATGGCCGCCGAGTTGATGCAGTAGCGCTGCCCGGTGGGCCCCGGCCCGTCAGGGAAGACGTGGCCGAGGTGACCTCCGCAGGCGGCGCACAGCACCTCCGTGCGCTCCATGAAGAACGAACGATCGGTCTCCGTGGCGACCGCGCCCGAGGCGGCCGGCTGGGTGAAGCTGGGCCAGCCGCTGCCGGAGTCGTACTTGGTGCCCGCATCGAAGAGCTCCGCGCCGCAGCCCGCGCAGCGATACATGCCAGGGCGGTGATCGTCCCAGTACGCGCCCGTGAAGGCCCGCTCCGTGCCCTTCTCCCGGAGCACGTGGTACTGCTCCGGCGTCAGGCGCGCACGCCACTCCTGGTCGGACATGACGGTCCCGGTCTCCTGCTCGTCATCCATGCCGCAGACGGTAGGGGTCCGGCGTGACACCTGCATGACACGGCCCGGCGCGCCCGCGTCCGGGATGCGACGATAGGGCCATGACCCTTGCCTGGATCGCCGTCGGAGGCGCCGCCGGAGCCGTCTCCCGCTACCTGCTCCAGGGCTGGGTGGACGAGCTGGCCGGCGGCCGGTTCCCGTGGGGCACCTTCGTCATCAACATCTCCGGCTCGTTCGCGCTCGGCCTGCTCTTCGCCCTGGCCGTCGACCGCGCCTTCCTGAGCCCCGAGGTGCGCGTGCCGCTCATGGTCGGCTTCATCAGCGCCTACACGACCTTCTCGACGCTCATGCTGGAGTCCTGGCGCCTGGTCGAGTCGGGCGACCTCGTCTTCGCCGTCGCCAACCTCGCCGGCTCGGTCGTGGTGGGCATGATCGCGGTCGTGGCCGGCCTGGCCCTCGGGAGGGCGCTGGCATGAGGATCGACGGCCCCGCGCTGCTGGTGCGCATCTACATCGGCGAATCGGACCATCACGACGGCCGGCCGCTCTACGAGGCCATCGTGCATCTCCTGCGCCAGCGCGGCCTGGCCGGAGCGACGGTCCTGCGCGGGGTGGAGGGCTTCGGTCGCAACGCGCGCGTCCACACCACGCGGATCCTGCACCTCTCGTCGGACCTGCCCATCCTCATCGAGGCCGTGGACGAGGAGGCCAAGATCCGCGCCGTGCTCCCCGAGCTCGACGCCATGGTCGGCGAGGGCCTCATCACGCTCGAGAAGGTGGAGGTCATCGCCTACCGCTCGCCAGACAGGAAGGAAGGACCATGAGACCGCCCCGCCGAATGAGTCTGACGCTCGCGCTGTGCCTGTCGCTGCTGGCAGCCACCGCGACCCTCGGGGTGCCCGCCGTGGTGGCCCAGGATGGCTCGCCGACGGGCCTTCGGCCGGTGGAGGACCCGCTCTTCGGCGTTTCCTCGGTCGTGCCGGAAGACTGGCAGGACCTGGGCAGCGGCGCCTACGCACGCGGCACGCCGCCGGAGGACATGGCGCTCATCGCCATCCAGTCGGCCCAGGCCACTCCGGACGATCTCTGGCCGGCGCTCCTGCCGCAGTTCGCCATCGACCAGGTCCCCGACGTCACCGGCACGCTGGCGAGCGAGCGCTTCGACTGGACGCTCTACCAGTTCAACGTGACGCTGGGAGAGTTGTCCGTCTCCGTGGAGCTGGCGCTGGCGGAGGACGGCGGGTCCACGCACCTGGTCCTGCTCCAGTCGGACCCCGAGGAGTTCGCCGCCCTGCGCGAGCAGGTCTTCGTGCCGGCCGTGGAAGCCTTCGACGTCCTGGCCCCGGAGCCGACCCCGATCCCGCCACCCTCGGCTACGCCGTGGAGGAGGTGACGTTCGCGGGTGGCAGCGCGGACATCCAGCTGGCCGGCACGCTGACGCTGCCGCCCGGACCGGGTCCGCACCCGGCGGTCGTGCTCATGACCGGCAGCGGTGCGCAGGACCGCGACGAGTCGATGCGCCCGGTGACCACCCTGAAGCCCTTCGCCATCCTGGCCGATGCCCTGACCTCTGCCGGCGTGGCCGTGCTGCGCTACGACGATCGGGGCGTGGGCGGCAGCAGCGGCGACTACGCGTCCGCCACCATCGAAGACCTGGCCGGTGACGGCCGTGCCGCGCTGGACTATCCTGCGTGGGCGGCCGGACATCGACCCCGCCCGTCTCGGCCTGCTCGGCCACAGCGAGGGCGGCCTGTACGCCGCTCAGCTGGCGGCCGCCGATCCGGGCATCGCCTTCGTGGTCGGCATGGCGGCACCGGCCGTCGATGGGGTGGATCTCATCGTGGCCCAGAACGAGGCCATCCAGCGCTCACAGGGGGTCTCGGAGGAGCAGATCGCGGCCGCCCGCGCCGCGGCCGAGGTGTCCATGCCGGCCGCGCGGGACGGCGACGAGGCGGCCCTGGAGGCCAGCCTGCGCGAGCTACTTCGGCGAGCTCTGGGACCAGTCGACGGACGACGACCGCACCATGCATGGGTGAGCGCGAGCCCTTCATCGACCGCCAGGTGGAGGGCCTCACGGAGCGCTACCTGTCCGACTGGTTCCGCTCGTTCCTGGCCTACGACCCGGCTCCCGACTGGCAGCAGGTCAGGGTTCCGGTCCTGGCGCTCTTCGGGTCGAAGGATGTGCAGGTCGTGACCGAGCAGAACGAGCCGGCCCTGCGGGCAGCGCTGGAGGCGGGCGGCAACGCCGACGTCGAGATCGTCGTCTTCCCCGACGCCAACCACCTCTTCCAGGCCGCGCAGAGTGGCGCCGTGGAGGAGTACTCGACCCTGGCAGCGGAGTTCACGCCCGACTTCCTGCCCACGGTCGTGGCCTGGGTCACCGAGCAGGTCGGCGTGGCTGGCGGGGCGTGACGCGCCGGGACCGCCACGACGGGGCCGCAGGTCAGCCCGGACTTCGATTGGCACCCGGAGCCGGAGCTCATCGACATCCGGGACGAGGCCGCGTCCCGCCCGGCCCTGGAGCGCCTCGGCCGGGATGCCTGGGCGGCCGGGCTCGACTACCTCTACGACCACGCCCTGGCGCGTGCGCTGGGCGAGCCGACCCGCTCGGACGACCTGCGGGCCGACTTCTTCGGGCCGCGCGGCGGGCCCGGACCCGCGCCGGCCGATGCCGACGCCGATGGAGGCGCTCATCGCCGAGTTCCGCGAGCGGCGTCGCGCCGCACCAGCTGAACAGCTGGCACCCGCGCGCCTTCGGCTACTTCACGCCGGCGCCACTCTGGGCCTCCATCGTCGGCGAGCACCTCGCCCAGGTCACCAACCAGGGCGTGGACGTGTGGCACTGCGGGCCGGCCGCGGCCTTCGTCGAAGAGGAGGTCATCAGCTGGCTCTGCGGGCTGGTCGGGTACGGCGAGGGCAGCTTCGGCCTCCTCACCTCCGGCGGCCTCATGGCCAACCTGATGGCCATGACCATCGCCCGGGACCGCCACCTGGCCCGCCTTCGCGGGCTGGACCGGCCGCCACGCGGCGCCGAGCTGGAAGGCTGCCGCATCTACGTCTCCGACCAGGCGCACTTCTCCTTCCAGCGCAGCCTGGCCATGCTGGGCCTGCCCGCAGAGTCGCTGGTCGTGATCCCGTCCGACGAGCGGTTCCGGATGCAGGCGGCGCCCGTCGCCGAGGCCGTCGCCCGCGACCGCGCGGCAGGCCTGACGCCGCTGGCCCTCGTGGCCACGGCCGGCACGACCAATACCGGCTCCGTCGACGCCGTGGAGGACCTCGCGGTGCTGGCTCGGCAGGAGGGCCTCTGGTGCCACGTGGACGCCGCCTACGGCGGCGCGGCCCGGCTGTCTGCACGCGACGCTGCGCGCGTGCCCGGCCTGGAGCTGGCCGACTCGGTGACCATCGATCCGCACAAGTGGTTCTTCCAGGCCTACGACATCGGCGGCCTGCTCGTGCGTGACCGCTCGCACCTGGAGGCGACGTTCTCCTATGAGCCCGAGTACTACCGTGGCGGCGGTGATCCGACGCGGCCGCCGGACGCGCACGGCTCGGGCGAGCTCGACTTCTACCGGCTCGGCCTGGAGGGCACGCGTCGCTTCCGTGCCCTGAAGCTGTGGCTCTCCTGGCGGCACCTGGGGACGGCCGGCCTGGGCCGCCTCGTGGAGATGAACGACGACCTGGCCGCGTCGCTCGCGCACACGGATCGCCGACAGCGCCGACTTCGAGGCCTGCCCGGTGGAGCCGGAGCTGTCCGTCGTCTGCTTCCGGCACCTGCCCGGCGGCCGTGATGGCGACGACCAGGCCGGCCGCGACGCCATCGACGTCCACCAGGACGCCCTGCAGGCGGCCCTCGAGCAGAGCGGTCGCGGCTTCCTGACCACGACCCGGCTGCGCGGCCGCACCTGGCTGCGGGCCGGCATCCTCAACTACATGGCCAGCGAGGCGGACCTGGACGTGCTCCTCGACGACCTGCGCCGACTGGCTGCATCCGGAGCGCCGGGCACGCCAGCTTCGGCCACATCGGCGCCGAGCTGACGACGCGAGCGACCTCCCGTGGACGCCCGGCGACGCCGGGCTGGAGCCGAGAGACGACGCAGGCCGTTGGCGCGTCCGGGCCTGCGGGCCGCCGACCTGGGCGACGGCGCTGGGAGGTCCAGGCTCGAGCGCTCCAGCCGCAGTTGGCGTGCCAGGAGTACCCGGCCAAGCGCTCGCCGGTCGAGGGTGCGCACGGTCACGCGGGTCGCTGGGGACCCTCCGCCTCCGGTGCCTGCGCCAGTCGCTCGTCCCGGCAGTCGCCGCACACCCCGACCACGCTCAGGTGACCGAGGTCCACGCGGAAGCCGCGGGCCTCCCGCAGGTCCTTCACCAGGCAGGCGACCTCATCCGAGCCGATCTCCCAGGCGCGATGACAGACCGAGCAGTGCAGGTGGCCGTGCTCGCGAACCGGCCGGACGTGGAACTCCTCGCGTCCGTCGAGGCCGTGGGCGTGGCGGATGAGGCCGATGTCCTCGAGGACGTCCAGCGTGCGGTAGACGGTCGACGGCGTGGTCTCCGGGTCCTCGGTGCGGCAGCGCTCCACCAGCTCGGCACCGGTGATGTGCCCGTCGGTCTTGGAGAGCACCTCGATGAGCAGGCGACGCTGCGGCGTCCAGCGCAGCCCACGTTCGTGCAGGCGCTCGCGGACCTGGTCCCAGCTGACGGCGAGGGCGGGCGACGAGGTCGTCGATGGCATCGGCCGAAGCATAGCGCCATCGGCCAGCTCCCTGCCTTATCACAACCCCTTGCAATAGCAGTGGGTCGCGACTATCATCCCGCCGATGCCACTGGCCCTCGTCATCCCGCGCGCTGCCGGTCTCTCGCCCACCTTCGACCTGCATGCCCCGGATGGGTTCCTCTCGCTGTCCGTGGCGCTGCTCATGTGGGCCGTCACCATCGTCGTGCTGGGCATCTCGGTGAGCCGCGCCAACCGCACGTTGGACGAGCGCATGGTGCCGCTCATGGGCGTCACGGCGGCCTTCATCTTCGCTGCCCAGATGGTCAACTTCCCGGTCGCTGGTGGCACCAGCGGGCACCTCCTGGGCGGCGTCCTGGCTGCCATCCTGCTGGGCCCCTGGGTGGGCACACTGGTGATGGCCTGCGTGGTGACCGTGCAGGCGCTCGTCTTCCAGGACGGCGGCCTGCTCGTGCTGGGCGCCAACATCTTCAACATGGGCATCGTGGGCACGCTCGGCGGGTTCGCCATCTATGCGGCCACCTGCCGACTGCTGGGCGGTGAGGCTCGCGGACGCCTGCCGGCGGCAGGGATCGCGGCCTGGTCGGCCGTCATGTTGGCCGCCCTGGCCATGACCATCGAGCTCGTGGTCAGCGGCACCAGCCCGCTGGAGTTCGCCCTGCCGGCGATGCTCGGGGTCCACGCCCTGATCGGCATCGGCGAGGCCCTCATCACGGTGGGAGCCCTCGCCCTCATCCGCGCCGTCCGACCGGACCTGCTCCGGTTGCGGGATGCGACCGGCGTGACGTCCGGTCCCTTCAGTGTCCAGGGAGCGACCTGACATGCGGCGAAACCTGTGGTGGCTGGCTGGCCTGGCGATCTCGGCGCTCGTCGTCATCCTGCTCGCGCCGCTGGCCTCACCGGATCCGGACGGTCTCGAGCGCGTTGCCGAGGACCGCGGGTTCATCGACGCGGCGCAGGGTGCCCCGTTCGAGTCCTGCCCGGCTACACCATCCCAGGCCTGGACGACGCCACGTCGCCACGATCGTGGCGGGCCTCGTCGGCGTCGTCATCGTCTTCGCCCTGATGTGGGGCCTGGGCACGCTCCTGGCCCGCAGACGCCGAGCCTCGGGCAGGGAGCCTTCCTGAGCCAGGCATCACCGGGGCAGCGCCAGGGCTGGAGGGTCGGCCGGCGTGGAGCTTGACCGCCACATCCCGCGCGACAGCCCCGTCCACCGGTTCGACCCTCGGCTCAAGCTGCTGCTCGCCGTGGCAGCCATCGTGGGCATCACGCTGCTGCCGCCGGGCTCGTTCGCGTCCTTCGCCGTCGTCTGGCTCGTGACGGTGGCTGCCTCGAGCCTGGCGCGCCTGGGACCCTGGCGCCTGGTTCGCAGCTCGTGGATCGTGCTGCCCTTCGTCGTCGTCGCCCTGCCGCTCATCTTCACGCGACCGGGTGAGGTGCTGCGTGACCTTCGACATCGGACCGCTCAGCCTGACCGTCACGCAGGAGGGCGTCCGCGACGCGCTCTCCATCGTCATCAAGAGCTGGCTCAGCGTGCAGGTGGCTCTGCTGCTGGCCTACACGACGCCCTTCCCGACCCTCATCGACGCGCTCCGATCGCTGCGCCTGCCGGCCATCATGGTCAGCATCATCAGCTTCATGTACCGCTACCTGGCCGTCATCGGCGAGGAAGCCGGGCGCATGAACCGGGCACGCGACGCCCGCTCGGCTTCCGAGGCCGGCCGCGGCGGCAGCATCACCTGGCGGGCCCGCGTGGCCGGCTCCATGGTGGGCTCGCTCTTCATCCGATCGTACGAACGGTCCGAGCGCGTCTACGCGGCGATGCTGGCTCGAGGCTTCGACGGGACGTTCCGCGGTGTCGTCATGGCCAGGCCCGCCACCGTCGAGCTGGCGGCCTTCGGCGTGGCCCTCGTCGCCATGACCCTCTTCGTGGTCGCCATCAGCCTGTGGGGGCCGCGCTGGTGAGCGCCCAGGCACCTCGGCCGGTGGCTCACGAGCACCCCCACGTGCACGCACCCGAGGGCGACCACGACCACCCCCACGGCCAGGATGGGTCGATGGGCGGGCTGCCGGCTCACGAGCCTCCTGTCGGCCGGATCGTGATCGAGCACCTGCACCACACCTACCCCGATGGCACCGAGGCGCTGCGCGGCATCGACCTCGTCGTCGAGCCTGGCGAGCGCATCGCGCTGGTCGGCCCCAACGGCGCAGGCAAGTCCACCCTCATGCTTCACCTCAACGGCATCCTGGAGCCCAGCCACGGCTCCGTCAGCATCGACGGCGTCACCGTGGACCGCAGCACCGCCCGCCGGGTCCGGGCCAAGGTCGGGCTGGTGTTCCAGGATCCCGACGACCAGCTCTTCAGCCCCACCGTCCGCGAGGACGTCGCCTTCGGCCCCATCCACATGGGGCTGCCGGAGGCGAGCATCCACGAGCGCGTCGAGCGTGCCCTGGCCGCGGTCGGCATGAGTGGCTCGGAGCGGCGCGTGCCACACCACCTCTCGCTGGGGCAGCGCAAGCGCGTCTCCGTGGCCACGGTGCTCTCGATGGACCCGGACATCCTGGTCTTCGACGAGCCCACCGCCGGCCTCGATCCGCGCGGCCGGCGTGAGCTCATGGCGCTCATGACCGGCCGCCGAGAGACCCTCCTGGTGAGCAGTCACGACATGGCCATGGTGGCCGAGGTCTTCCCGCGGGTGGTGGTCATCGACGGCGGCACGGTCGTGGCGGATGGCTCCACGGCGGCCATCCTGGATGACGAGGCCCTGCTCCTGGCCCACGGACTGGAGCGACCCTGCCTCAGCGCGACGTCCGCCGATCAGGGTCGTGGCCCGCGGGGCCGCACCTCGTAGATCGTGCCCGAGGCCACGTCGGCAGCGAAGAGGCGTCCCGCGGCATCCTCGCCGAACGAGGAGATCTGCGACCGCGTGGTCCGGGAGAGGCGAACGGCACCGCTGGCGTCGAGCACGAAGAGCCGTCCGCAATAGTCACCGGCGACGTAGAGACCGCGCCAGGCCGCCGCGTCCGGCCCACGGTAGACGTGTCCGCCGGTCACTGAGCAGCGGCCCGGCCCGTGGGCGTAGTCGTGCACCGGCAGCGTGCCGAATCGGCAGCGCGCCCCCGTGTCCGGGTACTGCCGCCGGCCCTCGCAGCGGCTCCACCCGTAGTTGGCGCCCCGGCCCGCGTTCCGGCCGGCCCCGTCGGCGCGGGCCCGGTCGACCTCCTCGCGGTCGCCCTGGCCGACGTCGCCGATCCACAGGTCGCCCGTGGCGCGGTCGAAGGAGAAGCGCCACGGGTTGCGCAGGCCCCAGGCCCAGATCTCGTCGAGACCGGCCCGGCCGACCAGCGGGTTGGAGGAGGGGATGGCGTAGCGGCGTCCGCCGGGCCCGTCGGGGTCCAGGGGGTCGATGCGCAGCAGCTTGCCCAGCAGTGAGTCGCGGTCCTGCCCCGTGCCCCACGGATCGCCGGCCCCACCGCCATCACCCAGCCCGATGTAGAGGTAGCCATCCGGCCCGAAGGCCAGGTTTCCCCCGTTGTGGTTCGCCGCCGGCTGGTCGACGGTCAGGAGCACGCGCCGCGACGCGGGATCGGCGCGCCGGGCGTCCAGGCGCCGGTACTCCGCGACGACCGTGTCGCCCGCTGCGGCCCCCTTGCCGGCGCGCGTGTAGTTCACGTAGAAGCGGCCGTTCTGCCGCGTAGCGGGGGTGGAAGGCCAGGCCCAGGAGACCGCGCTCGCTGCCGTCCGTGCTGACCAGGGAGCGCAGGTCCAGGAACGTGCCCAGCGTGCGCCATGTGCCACCCTGGAGCGCGGCGCGCTTGACCAGGCCCGCCTGCTCCACGATGTAGATGACGCGAGCATCACCCGGCGCGTGCGTGACGAGCACGGGGCGCGAGGTCCCCGTCAACACCGGCACCAGCTCGAGGGAGCCACCCGCGGCGGCTGTCGCGGCCGGCAGGGTCGTGACCGCCAGGCTCGTGACCGCCAGGGCGGCCGCGGCGAGGGCGAAGCGGAACCTGGGCGAGCCGAGCATGGCAGACCTCCCTTCGTTCGGCGTCATCCCTGGCGCCAGGCGTCAGTATCGACCAGTGGAGCGCCCGGGCGAAGGCTCGGCCGATGCGGTCGGCCCCTGGGGTCGCTCAGGAGGCCAGCCGGCCCGCCTGGCGTGCGAACCGCAGGGCCATGCTCGGGGTCAGGCGCACGCGCAGCACATCCGGCCCCAGGGGGTCGTCGTCGCTGATCTCCTGGTCGTCCGGCTCCGCGTCAGGAGCCAGCGCGCTCTCTCCGGCGCCGGCGTCGAAGACCAGGGCGAAGGCTTCCACGACGACGCGTGAGCTGTCGTTGTCCCAGCCGATCGTCAGCGTGCCGACCCGGAACTCCTCCCGGGGTGGCCCGGCGAGGAAGGCAGCGCCAGTTCCGCTCGGGGAGCGGCCTGGCTCGCGGAGGGCCCCTGCCTCGATGGCGAGCAGCCCTCGTCGCTCCAGCTCGCCGCAGATGAGGAGCATCCGATGCGCCAGCTGCGCGACCTGCTGCCGTTCGAGGACGACGCTCACCACGCGATGGTCGTGGAGGACCTGCAGGTAGACGGGCTCGTCGTCGTCGGCCTCCCCCGCGGTCGTGGCCACGAAGCGGTCCGGAGCATCGATGTCGATGATGCGGCGCCTCATGCGTCGTGCACGCCCCGGTCTCAGCGCTGCGGGATGAGGATGGCCAGGAGCGTCGAGACGGCCGCGATGACGAAGGCCCCGCTGGCCGCCGCGACCAGCGCCGCCCAGCCCAGGTCGGGCGGGAAGCCTCCGATGACGATGAGGGGCTCCCCGACCAGGTCGACCACGAAGGCCACGGCCAGCAGCAGCCCGGCGTTCAGAACGACGGAGAAGAGGCCCAGCGTCAGGATGTTGAGCGGGATGGACACCAGTCGGGCCATGGGCCGGACGGCCGTGTTGACGAGGCCGAAGACGACGGCCAGCACGAGCAGCGTGATGGCGATGCTCGCCGCGTCGTCGCTCCAGGCGATCTCGATGCCGGGCACGAGCAGACCGGCCGTGAGCAGCGCCACGGCGTTGACCGCGATGCGGATGAGGGCCATGGCGGCGACCCTCAGAGCAGCTCGGCCAGCGACTCCACCACCAGGTCCGCGTCGTGGAGCGGCTTGCGGGAGTCGCTGGGGATGCCCACGCAGGTCAGCCCGGCCGACTTCGCCGCGGTCACGCCGGTCGGCGAATCCTCGAAGGCCAGGCTGCGGGCCGGGTCGATGCCCAGCTGCCGGCAGGCCAGCAGGTAGAGGTCGGGGGCCGGCTTGGGCTTCGCCTCGTCACCACAGACGAGCGTCTCGAAGCGGTCGGCGAAGGGCGTGCTCCCCAGGACCTTGATGACCAGCGAGCGGCGCGTGTTGGAGGCGAGGGCCAGGGCGGTGGCCCCCGACAGGCGCTCCACGAACTCGGCGGCCCCGGGCGTCAGCTCCACGCCCTGGTCGAAGAGCTCGCCGATGATGGTGAGGTACTCGTCGCGCAGCGCCGGCACGCCCTCGGGCGGGATCCCCAGGCGGCCAGCGAAGTAGGTGGCCGTGGGCAGGTCCGCGGCCCCGAAGACGGCCAGCTGGTCCGCCTCCGTGAGCTCCACGCCGTAGCGCTCGAAGAGGATCGTCTTGGCCATGAGCCATTGCCGCTCGGTGTGCACGAGCAGGCCGTCCATGTCGACGACGACGCCGTCGAAGGGACCGGACAGGGGCAGGGCGGGCAGGGCGCGACTGACGGACATGGTGCTCCCGGTGGTGGTCGGTGCGATGCGGCCCGGGCGAGGTCGCCGTGGACATCGTAGGGCAGACGGGCCGCGAGGGACCCGCAGCCGACCGCCCGGTCGCCGTCAGCGAATAGACTCTGTTCATGGACGTGGAGCCCATGACACCGTCGCTCGACCCCGACCTGCTCGAGGACGCCATCGCGCAGGCGAACGAGGACGCCATCGTCCCGGACGCCCTGGACAGCGGCGAGCCCTACGACGCCGGGCGCATCACGATGCGCTTCCGCGAGGGGCGCCAGGCGCTCCTGGAGCTGCCCTGGCACGAGCCGCTGGCGCGCTGGTCGGGCGAGCGCCTGGCCTTCGTGGACCTGCCCGTCGGCGCCAGCCGTCACGTCGTGCGCTTCCTCGTCGTGGAGGACGGCATCCTGGCCCTCAAGGAGCTGCCCCTCGAGGCCGGCCAGCGCGAGTACGACGTCATGCACGAGCTCGAGCTGCGGGGCGCGCCGACGGTGCGCGCCTGCGGGCTCGTCACGCGCAGCGGCGACCAGTCGGCCATCATCGTGACCCGCTACCTGGCCCGCTCCTTCCAGTTCCGTCGCCTCTTCCAGCGCATGCCGGAGGGGCTGCGGCGCTACCGCGACCAGCTCCTGGACGCCATGACCGGCCTGCTGGTCGAGCTTCATCGCATGGGCCTCTTCTGGGGCGACTGCTCACTCGCCAACACGCTGCTCATGCGCGATGGCCAGCGCCTGCAGGCCTACCTCGTGGACGCCGAGACGAGCGAGATCCACGAGCAGCTCTCCGATGGCCAGCGCGAGGCTGACCTCGAGATCGCCATCGAGAACGTGGCCGGCGACCTCGCCGACATGGCCGTCATGAACGGCCGGTCCATCGAGGACATCGACGAGGACTTCGAGGCGGCTCTCAGCCTGCGCGACCGATACCAGGGTCTCTGGGACGTGCTGCACACGGACGTGCGCATCGAGCACGACAAGCGCTACCGGGTGGACCGGCGCCTGAAGGCCATCAACCAGCTCGGCTACGTGGTCGACGAGGTCCTCCTCGAGCCCGGTGATGACGATTCGGACGAGCTGCGGCTGCGCGTCTCGGTGGCCGGCCGCGACTACCACTCGCGGCGGCTGCGCCAGCTCACCGGCATCGAGGCCGGCGAGGGCCAGTCGGCCATCCTGCTCAACGACCTGACGGCCTGGGCGGGCATGGGCTGGGCGGGCTCCTGGGACTCCAAGGAGCGCAGCACCGGGCGGGTGCTGACCCGCGCGGACGGCGCCCGCTGGATGCTCGGCATCTTCGAGCCCGTGGTGGCGCAGCTGGTGGCCGCGCTGGGGGAGGACATCGACCCCGTGCAGTCCTACTGCGACCTGCTCGAGGTGCGCTGGCTCCTCTCCGAGGAAGCCGGTCATGACGTGGGCAACGCCGCCACGCTGGCCGTGATGGCAGCTCGCCGCACGCCCGCCGGCTCATCGGCGCAGATGGCCGCCGTGGAGACGGCGGCCTCGCCGCGCCGGCTCGGCTGGCACCGCCCGTGAAGCAGCTGCCGCCCGTCGGATGGCACCGTCCATGAGGCGCCGAGGGCGCGTGGCGCGCGTCGTCCAGCGCCTGAACCCGTTCGCACGGCGCGGTGCCTCGGCCTCGGCCGGAGACGAGGGCGGCGTCGTCCACTCGCGCTACGACCAGCTGCAGCCGCTGCCGGAGCACCCGCCCGACTGGCGCACCGGCCCTCCGGACTTCGTCATCATCGGCGCGCAGAAGTCGGGCACGACGTGGTGGCAGGGCCTCGTCGAAGGGCACCTGCAGGTCGTGCGCCCGGCACGCCAGCGCCGCGAGCTCCACTACTTCGACCACTTCTGGGATCGCTGGCCGAGCGAGGCGCAGTTCGAGCGCTACTGCCGCTACTTCCCGCGCCCGGAGGGCAGCCTGGTGGGCGAGAAGACGCCGGGCTACCTCTACCAGCCCTGGGTCGCGCCCATGCTCGCGCGCGTCGCCCCGCAGGCCAAGCTCATCGTCCTGATGCGTGATCCAGTGGAGCGCTACGTGTCCGGACTGGGCCTGCTGCAGCGCTCGGGGGCGCTGAAGGGCCAGGTCGGCAGCGGCGACCTGGGGGCCAGGGAGCACCGCATCGTGGAGGCCATGGACCGTGGCCGGTATGCCGCCCAGCTGGCCTGGTGGCTGCGGCACTTCCCGCGCCAGAACGTGCTGCTCCTGCAGTACGAGCGCTGCGTCGCGGATACGCAGGGCCAGCTCACGCGCACGTTCGAGTTCCTGGGCCTGCCCGACCAGCGCGCCTCGGTGGCCGAGATCTCACGCACCCGGAAGAAGTCCTCGGACCACGTGTCGCTGGCGCCGGAGCTGCGCCGCCTGCTCGTCGACTACTACGCGGACGACGTGGCGGCCCTGCGCGCCTCATGCCCGACCTCGACCTGTCGCTCTGGAAGGGGTTCGGTACCGAGGCAGCGCCGGCCGACTGACCGACGTGCGGCCGCGCCGCGGGCGCGGCCGGTCCGACTGACGTGCCGAGGCGCCTCGCCCGTTCCCGGGGAGGCGCCTCGATGGTCCTTCAGGTCTCGTGCCGGCCGTTCACGGCCGGCCAGTCGGTCACACGGCGGCCGGCGTGGGCTCGACCTTCCGCGCTGCGCCGCCGGTGCGGATGTCTGCCGCGTCACGCTCCTTGTCCAGGGCCAGCGTGGACTCGGGGTCGAAGAGGTGGACCTTCTCCAGCGGGATCTTGAGGGAGAGGTCGTCGCCCGGCCGGACGCGATGCTCGCTTCCGATGAGCGCCACGATGTCGTGGTCGCCCACGCTCAGGTGGATGAGCTCCTCGTTGCCCAGGTACTCGACCACGTCGGCGTTGCCGCTCAGCGTGCCGGCGGGGCCCGCGGTGTTGACGTCGAGGTGCTCGGGCCGGACTCCCACGGCGAGCTTGTCTCCCGTGAAGGCTCTTGATGGAGCCCTTGTATCGCTCGGGCAGGGGGATGTCGATGCCGTCGCCGACGAGACGGATGTCACCGCCATCGCGATGCACGTCGACGTCGAGGAAGTTCATGGACGGCGAGCCGATGAAGCCGGCCACGAAGCGGTTGTCCGGGTGGTCATAGAGCTCCTGCGGGGAGCCCACCTGCTGGAGGCGCGCCTCGCTCATGACGGCGATGCGCTGGCCCATCGTCATGGCCTCGACCTGGTCGTGGGTGACGTAGACGGTCGTGGTGCCGAGGCGCTGGTGCAGGCGGGCGATCTCCGCGCGGGTCTGGACGCGCAGCTTGGCGTCCAGGTTGGAGAGCGGCTCATCCATGAGGAAGACCGCCGGCTCACGCACGATGGCGCGACCGAGGGCGACGCGCTGGCGCTGGCCGCCGGAGAGCTCGCGCGGCTTGCGGTCGAGCAGGTTCTGGCAGGAGAGCATGGCCGCGGCCTCGTTGACGCGCCGCTCGATGTCTGCCTTGGGGGTCTTGCGCAGCTTGAGCCCGAAGGCCATGTTGTCGCGCACGGTCATGTGCGGGTAGAGCGCGTAGGACTGGAAGACCATGGCGATGTCACGGTCCTTGGGCGCCACGTGGTTGACGACCTTGTCGCCGATGAGGAGCGTGCCCTCGGTGATCTCCTCGAGCCCCGCGATCATGCGCAGCGAGGTGGTCTTGCCGCAGCCGGAGGGGCCGACGAGGACCATGAACTCGCCATCGTTGATCTTGAGGTCCAGGTCGTTGACCGCGACGACCTCACCGAACTTCTTCCAGACCCCGTCGAACGTGACCGTAGCCATACCATGACCTCCTCCGCGACCAGGTCGCGGGTCCCTGCATCTGCTGGCCGTGCGGCCCGCTCGACGGACCCCGTACGCCTGAACGTCGGATGCCCGCATCGTAGCAAGGGTCCAGGTCGTAGCGGGCGCCGGCTGGGCACCCGAAGGCGGCGCGTGGCCAGCGGAGCGTCGTGACCTCGGGCAGCCCGTCGCGTCCCACGGGCGTCCATCGTCCCTCGGGACGTAAGCGGCGCTGAGCGTCGCGGTGGCCGTCGGCTCGCCGGACGACGGCGGAGCGCCTCAGGGTACCGACCTCGGGCGCGCGGTGGGACACGACTCCGCGGTCGGCAGGGGTCCGCCTGACCTCTCGGTCAGCCCTCGCGGGCGTGGGCGATGAGCTCGCTGACGTAGCCGTGGGCCAGGCAGGTCACGGTGTCCGCGGCGCCGTAGTAGATGCTGATGCGGTCGCCGTCCACGAGCGCGGCGCAGGGGAAGGCCACGTTGGGCACGTCGCCGACCTGCTCGTACGGCACCTGGGGGCTGAGCAGGTAGTCGCGACCTCGGGCGATGACCTTCCACGGCTCGTCGAGGTCCAGCAGCGCCACGCCCATCGAGTAGACGAACCCGTTGCAGGACGTCAGCACGCCGTGGTAGATGAGCAGCCAGCCCTCCGGCGTCTCGATGGGCGTCGGCCCGGCGCCGACCTTCGTCGACTGCCAGGTCCACGGAACGGGCGCCATGACGTGGCGGTGCCGCCCCCAGTGCACCAGGTCCGGGCTCTCCGAGTAGTAGATGTCCCCGAAGGGCGTATGCCCGTCGTCGCTGGGCCGGCTGAGCATCCCGTAGGCCCCGCCGATGCGCCGCGGGAACAGCACGCCGTTGCGGTTGAAGGGCAGGAAGGCATTGTCGAGCTGGGTGAAGGAGCGGAAGTCGTGCGTCCAGGCCAGGCCGATGGTCGGTCCGTGGCCGTTGTAGCTGTTGCACCAGCTGACCCAGTAGCGGTCCTCCAGCCAGGTCACGCGGGGGTCGTAGGCGTGCACGAAGCGCTCCTGGATCTCCGCCACCCGCGCGTCCGCGGGGCGAAGGCGATGGGCTGCTCGTCGATGCGCCAGGCCGACGCCGTCATCGCTGAAGCCGGCGTGGATGTTCATCGTGCGCGTCCGGTCATCGACCCGGAAGACGCCGGCGTAGGCGCCCTCGAAGGGCACCACGGCCGAGTTGAAGATGCTGTTCGAGCGGGGCAGCAGGTCGCGCGGGATGACCGGGTTCAGGCGTGGAGCGCCAGAGCGGACCGCGCTCGCCCGCCGGGCGATCCTGCCAGGGCATGGAGGCGGGCGTGCGTGGCCCCTCGATCGGCGGGTTCATGGCTCGTGGTCCCTCCTGCCTGCGGTCGCTCAGCCGGACGCGTTCTCGTACCAGCATGATGGGAGCGCTCTCGCGCATTGTCGCACGACAGTCGGCTGCAGAATCCACCCAGCGCACGCTTGACAGTCGTGCACAATGGGAGCGCTCCCATCACAGGGCGACGCAGGGAGGCGACGCAGGGAGCGCTGTCGGACCCGCAGGAGGCGCAGCTCGGCAGCGGCGAGAGCGTCGCCGGCGGTCACGCCAGCAGGCAGGAGGAGGCCAGTCCAGCGTGGTTGGGACCCTGGACGACGTGGCTGCCGCGAGCGGCGTGTCCCGCTCGACGGTCTCGCGCGTCATCAACGGCGGCTCCGTCTCCGAGGCCACGCGCCGCAAGGTACAGGCGGCCATGGAGGCCACCGGCTACCGGCCCAACCTGGCGGCCCGCACGCTAGCCTCCGGCCGCTCGGGCGTCGTGGGCGTCGTCATCCACGTGCCGCCGGACCTGCTCTTCCAGGACGTCTTCTTCTCCGGCCTCTTCCACGGCATCGCCGAGGCGCTCGCCCAGCGAGGCGCCGGCATGATGCTCTGGCTGGCCAACCTCTCCAAGGAGCAGACGCTCGAGCGCATCCTGGGCATGCGCCTCTTCGACGGGCTCATCGTCACGGCCGACATGCTCGACGACCCGCTCGTCGACGGGCTGGTCCGCTCCGAGTCTGCCCACGGTGCTCGTCGGGCACCGCCACCGTGACCGCTCCGCGAGCTACGTGGACATCGACAACGAGCGCGCCGCCGAGCAGGTCACCGATCACCTCATCTCGCTGGGCCGCCGACGCGTGGGCCACATCACCGGGCGACGCGGCGGCGTCTCCGCCGAGGAGCGCCTGACCGGCTACCGCCGCGCCATGAAGCGTGCCGGCCTGGCCACCGACGGGCTCGTGGCCGAGGGCGACTACCTGGCCGCTCCGGCGAGGACGGTGCCGAGACGCTGCTGGCGGCCGGCGTGGACGCCATCTTCTGCGCCAGCGACACCATGGCCTTTGGTGCCCTGCGCACGCTGGAGCGGCCACGGTGTGCGCGGTCCCGGACGACGTCGCCGTGGCCGGCTTCGACGACCTGCCCCAGGCCGCCGAGACCTCGCCGCCGCTGACCACCATGCGCCAGGACACCGGCCGCCTCGGCATCGAGGCCACGCAACGCCCTGTTCCGCCTGCTCAACGACAGCGATGCCAGCACCCCAGCGCGTGATCCTGCCGACGGAGCTGGTCATCCGCCAGTCGACCGTCGGTGCCCTGGGCCGTCCGATGAGACCCCAGGCTCGCCGACCATTGTCATCCACCAAGAAGGAGGGCTGCCACCGGAGAGACGAGCGTGGACGTTCGACCACCCGACCAGGGATGGACACCAGGAGGAGAGATCAGGACATGAAGAACCGCACCCGGATCGTGGGCCTCATGGCCGGCCTCGTGCTGGCAGGCACGGCGATCGTGCCCACGGCCGCGCAGGTCGAAGAGTTCCCGCGCGACGAGACCCTCTACACCAGCGGCACGCAGTGGGGACCGCCCGGCAGCTGGAACCCGATCCAGGACTGGGGCTATGCCATGGGCACCCTCGGCCTGGTCTATGAGCCGCTCTTCAACTACGACCCGCTGACGAACGAGTACATCCCCTGGCTCGCCGAGAGTGGCGAGTGGACCTCCGACACCGAGTACACCATCAAGCTGCGCGAGGGCATCACCTGGGCCGACGGCGAGCCCCTCACCGCCAACGATGTCGTCTTCACGCTCGAGCTCGGCAAGCTCCCGTCCGTGCCCTACAGCACGATCTGGAACTTCCTCGAGAAGGCCGAGGCCGTGGATGACACGACCGTGAAGGTCACCTTCTCCTCGCCCCAGCACCAGCAGTGGGCCAACTTCATCTACAACCGGGCCATCGTCCCGCAGCACCTCTGGGGCGACCGCTCCGAGGAAGAGATCATGGGCGCCAACGAGAACCCGGTCGGCTCCGGCCCGTACCAGTACCTCTCGCACGACCCGGGCCGCATGGTCTGGGAGAAGCGTGACGGCTGGTGGGGCACCGAGGCCCTCGGTCTCGACCCCAAGCCGAAGTACATCGTGGACATCGTCAACGGCAGCAACAACGTGGCCCTGGGCCTCGTCCTGCAGGGCGGCCTGGACATGTCCAACAACTTCCTGCCCGGCGTGGCGACCCTCGTCGAGGGCGGCTATGGCGTCAAGACCTACTACGACGGCCCGCCCTACATGATGTCCGCCAACACGGCCTGGCTGGCCACCAACAACACCAAGCCGCCGCTCGATGACCCGGCCTTCCGCAAGGCGCTGGCGACCTCCATCGACGTCGACACCATCGTGAACGTGGTCTACACGGGCATCGTGGCCGCCGCCGACTCGACCGGCCTGCTGCCCCCGTGGGAGCAGTACGTCGACCAGGCCGTGGTGGACGAGCTCGGCTTCAGCTATGACCCCGAGGCGGCCAAGGCCATGCTCGATGAGGCCGGCTACGTCGACGCCGACGGTGACGGCTTCCGCGACAACAAGGACGGCTCGCCCATCGCGCTCGAGATCATCGTGCCCAACGGCTGGACCGACTGGATGGAGTCCATCAAGGTCATCTCCGAGTCCGCCAAGGCCGTGGGCATCAACGTCGAGCCGGCCTTCCCGGACTACGGCGCCCGCACGGACGCCATCCAGCAGGGCACCTTCGACCTCGCCATCGTCAACGACCAGCAGCTCAGCAACACGCCCTGGACGTACTACAACTGGATCTTCCGCCAGCCCGTCGCAGGACGTCATGAACGCCGGCAACTTCGGCCGCTACGAGAATGCCGAGGCCTGGGACCTCGTCCAGCAGCTGGACCAGACCCCGGTCGAGGACCTCGAGGGCATGAAGGCCATCACCTCCCAGCTCCAGACCATCCAGCTCACCGACGTGCCCATCATCCCGTTGTGGTTCAACGGCATGTGGTCGCAGGTCAGCGACGCGGTGTGGACCAACTGGCCATCCGACGCCGGCAACCACTTCCTGCCGAGCACCTGGCGTGGCTACTGGCAGATGGGCGGCATCCGCATGCTCGACGCGCTCGAGCATCCTGAGCCGGCCGCCTGACCGGACCTTCCAGAGAGAGGCTGGCCCGGCCTGAGCCGGGCCAGCCTCCCTCGCCTCCCCCCAGCCTGACGGAGCCATCGTGCGCAAGTACTTCGCGCGCAAGCTGCTCTTCTACGCGGTGACCTTCTGGGTCGCGGTGACCATCGACTGGCTCATCCCGCGCTTCGCGCCCGGTGACCCCGTGCGCAGCATGGTGGCAAGGATGGCGGCCCAGCCGGAGGCGGCCGAGGCCATGACGGGCTACTTCAACCGCGCCTTCGGGCTGGACCTGCCCATCTGGCAGCAGTACGTCAACTTCTGGACCTCGCTCCTGCAGGGCGACCTGGGCGTGAGCATCTGGCTCTTCCCGCAGCCGGTCATGCAGGTGATCATGGCTGCCCTGCCCTACACGCTGGCGCTGCTCATCCCGTCGATCCTGCTGGCCTTCTGGGCGGGCAACAAGTTCGGCGCCTACGCCGCGCGCAAGAAGTGGCTCGACGGCGCCGTGCTGCCGGTCGGCTACATCCTCACCGCCACGCCGTACATGTGGCTGGCCATCCTGCTGGCCTGGCTGCTGGGGACCGTGTTCCACGTCTTCCCCATCGCCGGCGCCTACGGCTTCAACCTGTCACCGGCCCTCTCGCTGCGCTTCGCTGAGAGCCTGGCCTGGCACTGGTTCCTGCCCTTCCTGTCCCTCTTCCTGGTGGGCTTCGGGGGCTGGGCCATCGGCATGCGCAATCTCATCATCTACGAGCTCGACGCCGACTACAGCCGCTACCTGCAGTCGCTGGGCGCGCCGTCGAAGCTGGTGCGCAAGTACGCCTACCGCAACGCGCTGCTGCCGCAGCTCACCGGGCCTGGCCCTCTCCCTGGGCGTCATCGTCGCCGGCGCCCTCGTGACCGAGGTCGTCTTCTCGTATCCCGGCCTGGGCTGGTACTCGTACCAGGCCATCATCAACCAGGACTACTTCCTGCTGCAGGGCATCTTCCTCTTCGTGATCGTCGGGGTCCTGGCGGCCAACTTCCTCATCGACATCGTCTACGTCATCGTCGACCCCCGGGTCCGCCTGGGCATGGAGAGCAGCTGAGATGGCCAGCCTGCTGCCTCCCGACGCCCTCGGGCAAGCCGCGAGCGCCCCGCGCAAGATCGGGCGCCTCCGCGAGTTCCTCTACTTCGCCGTCCGCGACAAGAAGATCTTCGTCAGCCTGGCCATCATCGCCACCCTCCTCGTGGTGGCCTTCGTGGGGCCCAGGCTGCGCGACTACGGGCCCAACGACTACGTGGGTCCGCCGGCACAGGGGCCGTCCTCCGAGTACTGGTTCGGGACCACGACCTTCGGCCAGGACGTCTTCGTGCAGTTCGTGCACGGCGTGGGCGCCACCTTCTTCGTGGGCCTGCTGGGTGGCGGGCTGGCGGCCATCGTGGGCATGACCGTGGGCTTCGTGGCCGGCTACCGCGGAGGCCTCGTCGACGAGGTGCTGAACATGCTCACCAACGTCGTCCTCGTCATCCCCACGCTGATGGTGCTCATCGTCATCGTGGCCTACGTCGACGCTCGCGGGCTGCTCATCGAGGCCGTCTTCATCGGCCTCACCAGCTGGCCCTGGGCAGCGCGTGCCATCCGCGCCCAGACGCTCTCGCTGCGCACGCGCGAGTTCGTGGACCTCGCGCGCCTCTCCGGCCAGTCCACGCGCCAGATCATCGTCGGCGAGATCGCGCCCAACATGAGCTCCTACCTGATGCTCACGTTCATCCTGCTCTTCGGCGGCGCCGTGCTCATCGCCGCCACCCTGGACTTCATCGGCCTGGGTCCCACGGACGGCATGTCGCTGGGGCTGATGATGAACAACGCCGTCCTCTGGTCGGCGCTGCAGCTGGGCATGTGGTGGTGGTTCATCCCGCCCGGCATCGGCATCGTGGCCATCGTCGGCTCGCTCTACGTCCTCAACGTCGGGCTCGACCAGGTCTTCAACCCGCGGCTGCGGAAGCTGTAGCGACATGACGCTGAAGGTCAGGGACCTGCGGGTCCACTACACCACCCTCGCCGGGGACGTCCACGCCCTCGACGGCGTCAGCTTCGACATCGCCGATGGCGAGATCATGGGCCTGGCCGGTGAATCCGGCTGCGGCAAGACGACCCTCGGCAACAGCCTCATCCGCCTCGACGGCCGCATGCGCCACGTGGGCGGCAGCGTCGAGCTGGACGGCGCGGAGCTGCCCATCTGGGACAGCGTGGCCATGGACAGGCACCGCTTCCACACCATCTCCGTGGTGCCCCAGTACGCCATGAGCGCGCTCAACCCCACCCGCAAGATCGGCCGCATGGCCGCCGAGGTCATCGAGTCGCGGGGCATCCGCTACGCGAGCGTGAAGGACCAGTTCGAGCGGCGCCTGGCCCTGGTCGGCCTGCCCGAGCGGGTCATGGACCTCTATCCGATGGAGCTCTCGGGCGGCATGAAGCAGCGCGTGGTGATGATCCTCTCCACGCTGCTCGACCCCTCGCTGCTCATCGCCGACGAGATCACCTCGGCACTGGATGTCTCCACCCAGAAGGCCGTGGCCCAGGCCCTGGTGGGCCTGCGCGACAACCAGTTCGTGAAGTCGATGATCGTCATCACGCATGACCTCTCGATCCTGCACGAGGTCGCCGACACCATCCTCATCATGTACGCCGGCCACCTCGCGGAGAAGGCGCCCACGGACGTCATCATCAGCGGGCCGCGCCACCCCTACACGAAGCTCCTCATCTCGTCGCTGCCGGAGGTGGGCGTGCGCTTCGCCGAGCGCCGCCTGGTGGGCATCCCGGGACGGCCGCCGTCGCTGCTGGACCCGCCGGCGGGCTGTCGCTTCCGCGCCCGCTGCCCGCTGGCTGATGCGCAGTGTGACGAGCTGCCGCCGCTCGTCGAGATCGAGCCGGGCCACCAGGTGGCCTGCTGGAAGGTCCGCTGATGGGTACGCTCGCGCTCGAAGGCGTCAACAAGGTCTATCGCGTGGGCACCTTCGGCGGGCAGACGCTGCACGCCGTGAAGGACGTCACCTTCGAGGCACGGCCGGGCCAGATCATCTCGCTCATCGGCGAGAGCGGCAGTGGCAAGTCCACCATCGGCAAGATGATCCTGCGGCTGGCCTCGGTGAGCAGCGGCCGCATCCTCTACGACGGCCAGGATGTGGCCACGCTGGAGTCCCGGGAACTGAAGCCCTACCGGCGCAAGGTGCAGGGCGTGTTCCAGGATCCGTTCAGCTCCTACAACCCCATCTTCAAGGCCGACCGCGTCTTCGGCCTGATCAGGGACGGCTTCTTCCCCGAGGTCAAGGGCGCTGACTGGGACGAGCGCGTCCACAAGGCCCTGCAGGGCGTCAGCCTGGACCCCGATGGCGTGCTGGGCAAGTACCCCCACCAGCTCTCTGGCGGGCAGCTGCAGCGCATGCTCGTGGCGCGGGCCCTGCTGCTGGACATCGAGTTCCTCGTGGCCGACGAGATCATCAGCATGCTGGACGCCTCGACGCGCGTGGACGTGCTCAACCTGCTGGGCGACCTCAAGGCCGGCGGCCTGGGGGTCCTCTTCGTGACCCACGACCTCTCGCTGGGCAACTACATCAGCGACCAGGCCATCATCCTGCGCAAGGGCCGCATCGTGGAGCGCGGCCCCACGGCTGCCGTCTTCGACCAGCCCAACGCACCCCTACACGCGGATGCTCCTGGCGTCCGTGCCGGCCCTGCACGGAGGACGCGACTCCGGGGCGCTGGGCCAGATGGATGTCGTCCGCGATCGGCACGCCTGCCTCTACCATCAGCGCTACCCGGGCGGTGACGCGACGGCGTCGGCGAGCGAGGACAACCCCACCATGGTGGAGGTCTCGCCCGGCCATCATGTGACCTGCGCCACCGTTGACGAGGTCGGTGGCTGTGTCCAGGGTGGCGCCCGGCCGGGCGGGGGCTGACGGGGCCACGCCGGACACCACCAGCCAGGGCCGCATGAGACACGAGAAGGAGCACACCAGGCATGGCGACGACGGAGACTCCCTTCCCCGAGGGCTTCCTGTGGGGGGCGTCCACGAGCGCCTACCAGATCGAGGGCGCGGTGCGCGAGGACGGTCGCTCGCCGAGCATCTGGGACAGCCTCTGCCGTGTGCCGGGTGCCATCCGCGGGGGTGACACGGGCGATGTGGCCGATGACCACTACCACCGCTATCACGAGGACGTGGCACTCATGGCCTCGCTGGGTCTCACGGCCTACCGCTTCAGCGTGGCCTGGCCGCGCGTCCTGCCGGCCGGCCGTGGTGCCGTCAACCAGGCCGGCCTCGACTTCTACCGCCGTCTTGTCGATGAGCTGCTGGGCGCCGGCATCGAGCCGTCCCTGACCCTCTACCACTGGGACCTGCCGCAGGTCCTGCAGGACGCCGGCGGCTGGCCATCGCGCGATTCGGCGCACTGGTTCGCCGACTACGCGGCCGTCGTCTACGAGGCCCTCCACGACCGGGTGCGTCTGTGGACCACGCTCAACGAGCCCTGGTGCACGGCGCTGCTGGGGTACGCGGACGGCGTGCACGCGCCGGGCATCCGCGACCCGCGCCAGGCGACGCGGGCCATCCACCACCTGCTCCTGGGGCACGGACTGGCCGTGCAGGCCATGCGCGCCATCGACCCGTCCCGGGACATCGGCATCGTCCTCAACCTGACGCCCGTCCGGGCGGCCGAGGAGACGCCGGACGCGACCCTCCTGGACGGCGTGAGACGCGTGGACGGCCTGCGCAACCGCGTCTGGACGGAACCGCTCCTGCGAGGTGGCTACCCGGACGACGTGGTCGCGGACCTGGAGGTCTTCGGCGGGCTGCCGCTGCAGGCCGGAGACCTGGATGTCATCAGCGCCCCGCTCGACTTCCTGGGCATCAACTACTACGCCGACGACGTCCTGGTCCGCGCGCCTGGCGCCACCATCCCGCACACGCCGGGCCTCCAGGACGTGGCCGGTCGGGCGCCAGGCCCGGACGCCACGGACATGGGCTGGCCGCTGACGCCGGACGGGCTGCGCGACCTGCTGGTCACGCTCAAGGCCAGCTACCCGGACGTGCCCCCTCTCTACATCACCGAGAACGGCGTGGCCTATGACGATCCGCTGGTCGATGGCGCCATCCACGACCAGCGTCGCATCGCCTACCTGGACTCGCATCTGCGCGCCGTGCACGCGGCCATCGCGGCCGGCGTGGAGGTGCGCGGCTACTTCCAGTGGTCGCTGCTGGACAACTTCGAGTGGTCGCACGGATACGCGATGCGCTTCGGCCTCGTCCACGTGGACTACGCCACGCAGGTGCGCACCCCGCGCGACAGTGCCTGGTGGTACCGCGACGTCATCGCCCGCAACGGGCTGGAAGACCGGACGTAGGCCGCGCCCGCCGGGCCGACCGGGCAGTCGCCGCCTGACGGCCAGACACAGGCCGCCAGGCGGCCGGAGAGGAGGATCGCGTGCGCTACGGCCACTTCGACGACAAGGCCCGGGAGTACGTCATCACCCGGCCAGACACGCCGCTGCCCTGGATCAACTACCTCGGCAGCGAGGAGTACTTCGCGCTCCTCTCGAACACTGCGGGGGGCTACTCGTTCGTGCGCGACGCACGGCTGCGCCGCCTCATCCGCTATCGCTACAACAACGCCCCCCTGGACGTCGGCGGCCGCTTCCTCTACCTGCGCGACGACGACAGCGGCGACGCCTGGAACCCGGGCTGGCAGCCCATGCAGCGCGACCTGGACGACTACGCCTGCCGCCACGGGCTGGGCTACTCGGTCATCAGTGGCCAGCGCGGCGGCATCCGCGCCGAGACCACCTACCTGGTGCCGCTCCGGACGGACCGTCGAGGTGTGGCGCGTGCGCGTCACCAACGAGCGGCCAGGGGCGGCCCGTGTCTCGCTCTTCGGCGCCGTCGAGTCCTGCCTCTGGGACGCCCAGGATGACGCCACCAACTTCCAGCGCAACCTGTCCACGGGCGAGGTGCTCGTCGAGGACGAGGTCATCTACCACCTGACCGAGTACCGCGAGCGCCGCGACCACTTCGCGTGGTTCGCCTGCTCCCAGCCGGTCAGCGGCTTCGAGACGGCGCGCGAGCGGTTCCTGGGTGCCTACCGCGGCTGGGACCGGCCGATCGCCGTGGAGCGCGGCGAGATGAGCGGCTCCATCGCGCACGGCTGGCAGCCCATCGGCGCGCTGCAGGTCGGGCTGGAGCTGGCCCCGGGCGAGTCGCGGGACGTGACCTTCGTGCTGGGCTACACGGAGAACCCAGGGGCCGCCAAGTTCGACCCGCCGGGGTCCGGGCACCCGGACACGAGCCGTGCCCGGGCGGTCATCGCCACCTACCGGCAGCCCGGCCAGGTTGAGCGCGACCTGGCGGCGCTACGCGAGGCCTGGGCTGAGCGCCTCTCCGCGTTCCAGGTGGTCACGGGCGACGTCCACGTGGACCGCATGGTCAACACCTGGAACCCCTACCAGTGCATGGTGACGTTCAATCTCTCGCGCTCCGCGTCGATGTTCGAGTCGGGCATCGGGCGGGGCATGGGCTTCCGGGACTCGAACCAGGATCTCCTGGGCTTCGTGCACCTCGTGCCCGAGCGCGCCCGGGAGCGCATCCTGGACATCGCCGCGACGCAGCTGCCCGACGGCGGGGCGTACCACCAGTACCAGCCCCTCACGAAGCGCGGCAACAACGACATCGGCGCCGGCTTCAACGACGATCCGCTGTGGCTCGTGCTCGGCGTGGCCGCCTACGCGAAGGAGACCGGCGACCTCGCCATCCTCGACGAGCCAGTGCCCTGGGACAACGTGGAGGGCTCGGAGACGTCGCTCCACGACCACCTGCGGCGCTGCATCTCGTTCACCCTGGACCGCCTCGGGCCGCACGGCCTGCCGCTCATCGGCCGGGCCGACTGGAACGACTGCCTCAACCTCAACGTCTTCTCCGAGCGGCCCGGGGACTCTTTCCAGACCGCGCCCAACCGCCCGGGTGGCGTGGCCGAGTCGGTCTTCATCGCGGCGCTCTTCGTGCTGGCCGCACGCGAGGCGGCGGTCCTGGCGCGCCTTCGGGCGGATGACGCCGAGGCCATCCGATGCGAGGCGGCGGCCCACGCGATGACGGCCGCCATCGAGGCGCACGGCTGGGATGGGGCGTGGTACCGGCGCGCCTACGACCACGTCGGGCAGCCCGTCGGCTCCTCGCTCAACGAGGAGGGCCAGATCTTCATCGAGCCACAGGGACTCATGGCCATGGCCGGCGTGGGCCTGGAAGACGGCCGCACGCGGACGGCCCTGGCCTCCGTGCGTGAGCGCCTGGCGACCGAGCACGGCATCGTGGTCCAGCAGCCGGCCTACGCGACCTACCACCTGGAGCTCGGCGAGATCTCCTCCTATCCGCCCGGCTACAAGGAGAATGCCGGCGTCTTCTGCCACACCAACCCCTGGATCATGATCGGCGAGGCCATCACGGGCGATGCCGAGCATGCGCTCGACCACTACCTGCGCATCAACCCCTCGGCCCGCGAGACCATCTCCGACGTGCACCGTTGCGAGCCCTACGTCTACGCCCAGATGATCGCCGGCCGGGACGCGCCGACGCACGGCGAGGCCAAGAACTCGTGGCTGACGGGCACGGCCGCCTGGAACATGGTCGCCATCAGCCAGTGGATCCTGGGCATCCGCCCCGAGCACCACGGCCTTCGGGTGGAGCCTGTCCTCCCTGGCTCATGGGCGGGCTTCCGTGCCACCCGCCGCTTCCGCGGCACGACCTACGAGATCGAGGTCCGGCGGCGCGATCAGGTGGGGCACGGGCGGCGCTGCTGGCGGCGGTACCGGCGCCTCGGCCGTGCCACCCGCGCCTGGCTCCGTGGAGGTCAGCGTCGACGGTCGTCCCATCGAGGGCACGGTCATCCCGCTGCCAGAAGCGGGCACGCCGCTCGTCAGGGTGGAGGTGACTTTGGGCTGAGGGGTCGGCTGCCATGTCGCTGCATGTCGCCGCCGGAGTACGGGGCCACCTGCGTGTTCCTCGTGCGGGAACGAACGGGTGCGGAAGGACGGGCGATCGAGGCTGGCGTCGCCATCACAGCCCGATCCGTTCCCCAGCGGGGAACATGCAGGCGCCGAGGGTCGCCACGCGCCTGACGGAGTCGCTGTTCCTCGCCGATTCGTTCCTTGACGAGGAACGGTACCCCTGGAGGGTTCGGCCGCGCCCCTTACGGCCGATCGTCCCCCTCGCTGACCGTGACCGCGGTCAGGAAGCGTGTCCGCGCCGGGAGGATCCGCAGCTCGCCCACGACATCCAGCTCCGCTTGCAGTGGCAGGTCCACCGACGAGGTCCCGACCATGACGCGATGGCGCCCCGGCTCCACGCGCAGCCGCCCGTCCACGCCGCTGAAGGCCAGCTGCTCGGCGGCCATCGTGAAGGTGACCGTGCAGCGCTCGCCGGCGGCCAGGGTGACGCGGGCGAAGCCCCTCAGCTCCTTGACGGGACGGGTGACGCTGGCGTGGAGATCGCGCAGGTAGAGCTGCACGACCTCGTCGGCCCCGCGGTCGCCCACGTTGGCCACGTCCACGCTCACGACCACCTCGCCGTCCACCGGGACGATGGCCCGGCTGAGCCGCAGCCCGCTGAGCTCGAAACGCGAGTAGGAGAGGCCGTGGCCGAAGGGCCAGAGCGGCAGGTGCGAGCCGTCGACGTAGTCCTGGTGCCACATCGAACGGCCCCCGGAGGGCTTGTGCGCGTAGTACAGGGGCACCTGTCCGACGTGACGCGGCACGGTCACGGGCAACTTCCCGCCGGGGCTCACATCGCCGAAGAGCACCTCGGCGATGGCTGCCGGGCCCGCCTCCCCGGGCACCCAGGCGTGCAGGACGGCAGCCGCCAGGGCGGCCTCACGGGGGATGGCCAGCGGCCGGCCCGAGACGAGAACGATGACGACCGGGGTGCCGGTGGCTGCCACCGCTGCCACCAGCTCCGCCTGGCGGCCCGGCAGGCCCAGGTCGCAGCGATCACGCGTCTCGCCGCAGGTGCACCGGGCCGTCAGGCCCGAACGCTCGCCCAGCACGAGGATGGCCACATCGGAACCGCGGGCAGCTTCGACCGCTGCCGCCATGTCGTCGTCCTCGCCACCCATCACGCCGCAACCCGTTGCGTAGCGGACCTCGGTGCCAGGGCCGACGCGGGTCCGGATGGCCTCCAGGACGGTCGTCCAGGACGCCAGTTCATCGGCCAGCTGCAGGTCGAGCGGCACGGTCGCGCCCGCGACGCCCTCGCGTCCGCGGTTCTCGAGCAGCGTTTCGATGTGCACGATGTGCCCGTAATCGCCGACGAGGTTGCGAGCGTCGTGGGCATTCGGTCCGATGACCGCGAGGCGTGCCAGGCCGGCGGGCAAAGGGAGCACGCCGTCGTTCTCGAGGAGCACGAGGGACCGTCGGGCTGCCGCCAGAGCCGCCTCTGCCTCGCGCGCCGGGAGGTCCTGTCGGATCGGAGCCTGCGACGTAGGGTCGCTCGAAGAGGCCCAGCCTGAGCTTCGTGCGCAGGACCCGCTCGACGGCGAGATCGACCAGGGCCATGTCCACGCGGCCATCGTGCAGCGCCTGCCGGAGCGGTGTCCCGTAGGCGTTCGTGGCCGGCAGCTCCATGTCCAGGCCGGCGGCCAGGGTCATGACCGCGGCATCGGAGAGGTCGGCGACGGTCTCGTGGAGGGTGACCAGGTGCTCGATGCCCAGGTAGTCGGCCACGACGATGCCATCGAACCCCCAGCGCTCGCGCAGGATGGTCGTGAGCAGCTCGCGGGACGCGGCGCAGGGCAGGCCGTCGAGCTCGTCGTAGGCGTGCATGACCGAGCCGATGCCGGCCTCGCGCACGGCGGCTTCGAAGGGGAAGAGGAAGGCGTCGTGCAACTCGCGTGGGGCGATGTGCGCCGGGGCCGTGTTGAGGCCCCCTTCCGGGACGCCGTGGCCGACCATGTGCTTGGCCGTGGCGATGACCGGCCGGCCGCCGTCGTCCGTAGCCTGGATGCCGCGCACGTAGGCATTGCCCAGCGTCGCCACCAGGTACGGATCCTCCCCGTAGGTCTCCTCCAGTCGACCCCAACGCGGGTCGCGGGTGATGTCGAGGACCGGCGCCAGCGCCTGGCTCGCTCCCATCGCTCGCAGGCGCTCCCCGATGAGCCGGGCCACCGCCTCCACGAGGTCGGCATCCCAACTGGCCGCCATGCCGATGGACTGCGGGAAGCACGTCGCGCCGGCCGCCATCACGCCGTGCAGGCTCTCCTCGTGCAGGATGGCCGGGATGCCCAGGCGGGTCTCCTCCACCAGGAAGCGCTGGATCTGGTTGCCGAAGTCGGCGACCTGCCCGGGTGGCAGGTTGGTGGCACCCGCCACGCGTGTCACCTGCCCGATCCCCTGCGCCAGCCGCTCGCGCGCCCGCTCGAGATCGAGCCCCTGGCCGTCGAAGACCTCGAACGACCACAGCGCGCCGAGCTGGGCCAGCTTCTCGTCGAGGGTCATGTGGGCGAGGAGGTCCCGTGCCCGCTGCTCCGCGCTCAGGGAGAGGTCGCGATATCGCGGTGCGTCTTCGGTGGTCATGGTCTCCTCCCCCGGTGTCGTCGTCATCCCTTGACCGCCCCGGCCGTGAGCCCGCCCACGATCTGGCGCTCGGCGATGACATAGAAGATCAGTGCTGGGACCAGTGACAGCGTGGTGAAGGCCAGCACGAGCGCGGTGTCCGCGGTGTAGCGATCCGAGAAGTTCATCACCCCGAGCGGCAGGGTCCACTGGTTCGCGGTCCGCAGGACCAGCAGCGGCAGCAGGAACGCGTTCCAACTGCCGACGATGGCCAGGACGGCCACGGTGGCGAGCGCCGGGCGCGAGAGGGGCAGCGCGACCCGCCAGAAGAAGCCGAACGTGCTGCAGCCATCGATGCGGGCAGCATCCTCCAGCTCGAAGGGGATGGCTCGGAAGAAGGGTCGCAGGATGATGACCGTGATGGGCAGGGCGAAGGCGGCCTGTGGCAGCGCCACGCCCCACCACGAGTTGAGCAGCGTGAGCTGTCGAATGAGGATGAACAGCGGCAGGATGGCGACGGCGGCGGGGAAGAGCAGCCCGAGCACAAACAGCGTGTAGATGGCTTCCCGTCCGGGGAACTTGATGCGCGCGAAGGCGAAGGCCGCCAGGGCTGACAGGGCCACGGCCGTGAAGGTGGCGATTGCTGCGATGGCGACGCTATTGAAGAGTTCGGTCCAGAACGCCTCTGACTGCAACACGGTGATGTAGTTGTGTGGCCACCAGTCCGTGGGCAGGTCGAAGGGCCGGTTCAGCAGCTCGCCGGTCGTCCGCAAGCCACCCAAGGCGGCGTACGCCAGCGGCGTGATGATGGCCAGGGCCACGCTGAACATCACCACTACGCGGAACGAGACGAACAGGTAGCGACGCGCTCGCTGCGTGGCGCTCGGGGTCGGCGAGGTGGCGGCCGCTCTAGTCATCGCTCACTCTGCCACCGTGAGGGCGCCTTCGACGTCGCGCGCCATGACGAAGCGCTGGTAGAGCAGCGCGAGGACGAGGGCGATGATGAAGATGATCACCGCCACGGCGCTGCCATACCCGAGCTCTTGGCGGCGGAAGCCCCAGTCGTACATGTAGATCGCCATCGTGTTGGAGGCGTTGACGGGGCCACCCTTCGTGGTCGCCCAGACCAGGTCGAAGAGCTGCAGGGCCCCGATGATGGAGAGGAAGACCGAGACACGGATCGTCGGCCCCAGGAGCGGCAACGTGATGTGGCGGATGGTCTGGTTCCGGCTGGCACCGTCGACCAGGGCAGCCTCCTCGACCTCGCGCGGGATGTTCTGCAGCCCGGCCAGCATGATGATCATGTGGAAGCCGAAGTACTTCCACGAGATGATGACGAACAGCGTGTACATCACGACTTCGGGGTCCGCGAGCCAGAGCTGGACCATGAACCCTAGCCCCATCGAATCGAGGACCTGATCGACCATCCCGTTCGGCACGAGCATCAACTGGAAGACGATGCCCGCGATGATCTCGGCGATGACGTAGGGCGCGAAGAAGAGCAGCCTCAGCACGGCACGGCCGGGGAAGTCGCGGTTGAGCAGGAGGGCGAGGCCGAGCGCGAAGGGGATCTGGATGACCAGCGAGAGGAGGACGATCAGCGCGTTGTGCGAGACGGCCCCATGGAAGACCGGGTCCGAGAGCGCCTTCTGATAGTTGGCGAGCCCGACGAAGTCGCTCAGCGGCTTGAGCCCGTTCCAGTCGAACAGGCTGTAGAAGCCCGCCTGAGCGATGGGCAGGAGCACGAACACGAGGTAGAGACCCAGCGCCGGCAGCACGAACAGGCCGATGGCGCCCCAGCGCTTCCACCGGCCGGTGGTGGGTCGGGCCTCCTTGACGTGCGCGCCGATCACCGGTGGACCTCCCGATGTGCAACGGGCCGGCCTTCCCGGCCGGCCCGTTCGCAGGAATGGATCGAGTCGCTCAGCTCTTCGCAGCCTCGGTGATCGCTGCCGAGACGTCCTCCGGGGACATCGTGCCGGCGAAGAGGCCCTGGATGGAGTCGTTGATGACCGCGCCCAGGGCGGGTGTCGTCGCCTGGTCCAGGTACAGCTGTGCGAAGGTGGCCTCGCTCCGCTTCTCGAGCAGGGTCTGCAGGAGCGGGTCGGTGACGGCATCCGTGGCCGCCTCCGTCGTTGGCAGGATACCGGTGTTCAGCGCCGCGAACCGCTCTGAGACCGCTTCGCTGTTGAGGTACTTGAGGAAGTCGAGCGCCTCGGGCGGGGCGTCCTTGCCGATGGAGTAGCCGTCACCACCGCCGAAGACATCGGTCGGCAGGCCCGCTCCACCTTCGACTGCCGGGAAGGGGAACCATCCGAGCGCGTCGCCGATGCCCTCGCCGGACTCGCTGTTGGCGACCTGCGCGCCGGGCGCCCACTGGCCCATGAGCTCCATGGCGACCTTGCCGTTGCCCATGTCTGCGGCCTGGCCCTTGTCATAGGTAGCCGCCAGGAAGCCCTCCTGGAAGGGCTCCAGGTCGATGAGGCGCTTGAGCTGGTTGCCCGCCTCGATGAAGGCGGGTCCATCCCAGTTGCCCGTGGCAATGGCTTCCTCGTAGGCCGCCTGGCCGCCGATGCGCAGCGCCAGGTAGGCCCAGTAGAACATGGCCGGCCACTTGTCCTGTCCGGCCACGGCGATGGGCGTGATGCCGGCGTCCTCGAGCGCCTGCACGTCTGCCAGGAACTCCTCCCAGGTGGCCGGCGGCTCCATGATGCCGGCCTGTGCGAAGAGGTCCTTGTTGTAGAAGAAGCCCACCAGCCCGAAGGTGTAGGGCACGCCGTACTGTTCGCCGTTGACCTGCCAGACGCTCATGGCGCCCTCGTTCAGGGCATCCCAATCGTCGAGCTTGCCCTCGAGCGACTGCACCATGCCGGCATCCACCTGCTCGGCGAGGATGCCGCCACCCCAGGAGTGGAAGATGTCCGGTGCGCTGCCGGCCTGCATCTCGACGGCCAGCGCTGACTTGAGGGCTTCGTTCTCGAGCACCGTGACGTTGATCTTCACATCCGGGTGCATGGCCATGTACTCGTCTGCGACGGCCTGGCGCAGCGACTTGCCCGGATCATTGATGTCGAGGTGCCACCAATCGATCTCCACCGGATCCTGCGCCGCCACAGCGACTGCGCCGAGCGTGCCAGCCAGGACCGCGCCAGCCATGGCGAGCGCACCGGTGCGTAGGTATCGCGACATCCCGTCTCCTCCTTGGGTCGTGCCGATCCCTGGTCGGGAGGTCGCCGGGACCTCCCTGTGTCGGATTCGTACCACATTCCTGCAAGCGCTTGCAAGCCCGTTCGACACGAGTATCCTCTGGCCATGGGAGATGAGCCGCAGGGGCGCGGCGGAACGGGCAGGCCGGCCTCGCGTCAGCGATCGAAGGCCCGGCGACCCACGATCTTCGACGTGGCTCGAACGGCCGGCGTCTCGTACTCGACCGTGTCGCGCGTCGTCAACGACTATGCCCACGTCAACGAGACGACTCGCGAGCGGGTCCAGGCTGCCATGCGTGAGCTCGGCTACGTGGCCCATGTCACGGCGCGCGCGCTGGCCAGTGGCAGGACGCAGGCCATCGGCCTGCTCGCGCAGGAGATCGACAACCCGTTCTTCTCGGTCGTCATCAAGGGCGTCGACCAGGCTGTCTCGCTCGCCGATTACGACCTGCTGCTGTGCACCACGCACAGCCGCCGCGAGAAGGAGGCCGAGTACGTCGCCCGCCTCTCGCACGGCATGGCCGATGGCCTGCTCATCGTGCTGCCCACCGGTCTGCCGGAGTACGTCGCGCAGCTCCGGGCCGAGGAGTACCCCTTCGTGCTCATCGACCACGACAGCGACGCGCCCGGCTGCAACGTCGTCAACGCCGCCAATCGCACCGGGACGACGGAGGGCATCGCCTATCTCATCAGCCTGGGGCACCGCCGCATCGGGTTCATCACCGGCCGCCAGGATGTGGGCGCCGCACGCGAACGGCTGGCTGGCTATCGGGATGCCCTGGCCGAGGCCGGGATCCGCGCGGACGACAGCCTCGTGGCCACGGGCGACTTCCTTGAGGCGCGCGGCCGTGAAGCCGCCCTCGAGCTGCTCGCCCTGCCCGACCCGCCGACGGCCATCTTCGCCTCCAGCGATGCCGCCGCCTTCGGGGTCCTCGGCGCGGCCCGTGACGCCGGGCTGGCGGTCCCTGGCGACCTCTCCGTGCTCGGCTTCGACGACATCGTGGAAGCCTCCTACGTGGGCGCTGCGCTGTCGACCGTGAGGCAGCCCCTGCGGGAGATGGGCCGTGTCGCCGTCCAGCGCCTCATCAGCCTGCTCGACGATCCGGCTCAGCCGGACGCCCGACTGGTCATGGACACCGAGCTGGTCATCCGCCAGACGACTGGGCCGCCCGCGACCGCCAGCGCCGCCCGGGGGCCACGGTGACGCTCTCCGCGCAGGTCTGGGTCGACCCTCGCGAGGTCGTGGCGCCGGTCGATCGGGGCCTCTTCGGCTCGTTCGTCGAGCACATGGGCCGCTGCGTCTACGGCGGCCTTTTCGAACCTGGGCACCCATCCGCGGACGAGGACGGGTTCCGGGGCGATGTCCTTGAGCTGGTCCGTGAACTGGGCGTGTCCCTCGTTCGCTACCCGGGCGGCAACTTCGCTTCGGGCTATCGCTGGGAGGATGGCGTCGGCCCGCTGGCCCAGCGGCCGGCTCGCCTCGACCTGGCGTGGCACAGCCGCGAGTCGAACGCCTTCGGCCTCGACGAGTTCATGCGCTGGACACGCAAGGCCGCTGTCGAGCCCTTGATGACCCTGAACCTCGGCACACGGGGTATCCGCGAGGCCCTCGAGCTGCTCGAATACGCCAACCATCCCGGCGGCAGCGAGCTCTCGGACCGGCGCATCGCACACGGCGCTCGGGAGCCCTACCGCATCCGTCGCTGGTGTCTCGGCAACGAGCCCGACGGCCCCTGGCAGCTGGGCCACAAGACGGCGGCGGAGTATGCGCGCGTGGCGGCCGAGGCGGCGCGCGCCATGCGCCAGTACGACCCTGGGCTGCGGCTCGTGGCCTGCGGCAGCTCGGGTGCCGCGATGCCCACCTTCGGCGAGTGGGAACGCATCGTGCTGGAAGAGACGCATGGACTCATCGACGAGATCTCCCTGCATGCCTACTACGAGGAGGGTGACGACCTGGCCAGCTTCCTGGCCTCGGGTGTCGAGCTGGACCGCTCGATCGAGCAGGTAGCCGCCATCATCGACGACGTGGGCCGGCGAGCCGGCAGCGGCAGGCGCATCGGCATCGCCGTCGATGAGTGGAACGTGTGGTACCTCTCGCGGCACCTGGAACGGTTCCACCCGCTCGACTGGCCGGAGGCGCCAGCACTCTGCGAGGACGCCTACACCGTGGCAGACGCAGTCGTGGTCGGCGGCCTGCTCATCTCGCTCCTGCGGCATGCCGACCGCGTCACCAGCGCCTGCCTCGCCCAGCTGGTCAACACCATCGCGCCCATCAAGACCGTGCCCGGGGGTCCGGCGTGGCGCGAGGCCACGTTCTACCCCTTCGCCCTGACGGCAGCGCACGCACGCGGGCAGGTCCTGCAGTCAGCCGTGACGGCGCCCCGGATGGAGACGTCGAGACACGGGTCGGTGCCGGTGATCGACGTCGCAGCGACGCTCGAAGACGGGGTCGTCGCATTGTTCGTGGTGAACCGCCACCCGAGTGAGTCCGTCACGCTCACCGTGGGGGCAAGCGCCGGGGACGAGTGGCACGCTGCTACATCGGTCGTCATCAACGATGCGGACGTGCACGCCGTGAACACACGGGGCGACCCGAGCCGGGTTCGGCCCCGGGACCTGGGCGCCATCCCCGCGGGGGGCCTTGGTGCGCAGGCCGTGCTGCCGCCGGTCTCCTGGTCCCTCATCCGGCTGCGCCACGGCTGGCCCGCGGGGTCGACGCGTTCGCTAGCATCGGCCTGACGCCGTAGAGGAGGGGACGAGGCCATGTCGATCACGACCACGCAGTACGCCGGGCACGAGGCACTCGCCATCGATGCCGGGGCCGTGCGCCTCGTGGCCACCACCTCGGTCGGTCCGCGGGTCCTGGCGCTGCTTGGTCCGGACGGCGCCAACGCCTTCGTCGAGGTCCCGGACATGACGCTGCCCTGCCCTGGGTCCGACCCCATCCACCTGCGCGGCGGACACCGGCTCTGGGCTGCGCCGGAGGACCCGCGCGTCACCTACCGGCCGGATGATGACCCGGTGGCCGTGACGGAGATCCCCGGAGGCGTCCGGCTCACCACCCGCCCGGACCCGGTGGCGGGCACGAGCCGCGAGATGAGCATCGTCGTCACGGGCCCGGAGCGCCTGTCCTTCGACTACCGCGTGGTCAACACGGCCGATCACCCGCAGCGCCTGGCCGCCTGGGCCATCACGATGATGGCGCCCGCCGGTCGCGCCTGGCTGCCCTTCCTGGTTGGCGAGTTCGACCCGGGCGGCTTCCAGGCCCAGCGCAACATCGCCCTGTGGACGTACGCCAGGACCGACGATCCCCGCTTCGTCCTGACCGACGCGGCCATCGAGGTCCGCGCCAGCGTCCTCGCCGAGCACGGCATCACGCGCTCCTTCAAGGTCGGTACGAGCCTGCGCCGCGGCTGGCTGGCCCACTGGCGACAGGGGGTCCTCCTCGTCAAGCGGGCCAGCCACGACGAATCGCGCATCTACGCGGACATGGGGACATCCGGGCAGGTCTACTCGCACCCCGACTTCACGGAGCTGGAGACGCTCGGCCCGCTGACCGATCTGGCGCCGGGCGAGGCAGCCGTCCATCACGAGGACTGGGAGGTCCACCTCGTCGGCGAGGACGAAGCTGCGCGCCTCGTCAGCTCCGGCGACCTGGACCGACAGTAGGGAGAGGCCATGAGCAGCACATCCGTCGTCCTGGGCCTGGACGTCTCGACCACCGCCACCAAGGCCATCCTCATCGCGCCGGACGGCGCGGTCGTGGGCGTGGCCTCGTCCGAGTACGACTTCGAGTCGCCGAAGCCCCTTTGGGCCGAGCAGGACCCCGGCTTGTGGTGGACCGCGGCGCAGGAGGCCATCGGCCGCGTCCTGCGAGAGACCGGCACGCCGGCCGAGGCCATCGCGGCCATCGGCGCGGCCGGCCAGATGCACGGCCTCGTGCTGCTCGACGAGCACGAGGAGGTCGTGCGCCCCGCCATCCTCTGGAATGACCAGCGCACCGCCGCCGAGTGCGACCGGATCCGCGAGATCGTGGGGCGCGAGCGCTTCATCGCCATCACCGGCAACGAGCCGCTGACCGGCTTCACGGCCGGCAAGCTGCTCTGGGTGCGCGAGCACGAGCCCGAGGCCTGGGCGCGCGCCCGGCACATGCTGCTGCCCAAGGACTATGTCCGCCTCAAGCTCACCGGCGAGCACGCCCTTGACGTGGCCGATGGGGCAGGCACGGTGCTCTTCGACCTGGCCGCCCGGACCTGGTCGGCCGAGGTGGTCGACGCGCTGGGCCTCGACCCGGCCATGCTGCCACGCACCGTGGAGGGGCCGGACATCGTCGGCTACGTGACGGAGGCTGCGGCCGCCGCCACGGGGCTCCAGGCCGGCACACCCGTCGTCGGTGGGGCAGGGGACCAGGCCGCCAACGCGGTCGGGGTTGGCGCCGTGGTGCCCGGCATCGGCGCCATGTCCGTGGGGACATCGGGAGTCGTCTTCGTGCCCACGGCAGGCCCGGCCATCGAACCAGAGGGCCGCCTGCACGCCTTCTGCCACGCGGTCCCGGGCACCTGGCACCTCATGGGCGTGACGCTGTCCGCGGCTGGTTCACTCAAGTGGCTGCGGGATGCCCTGGCGCCGGGTCGCTCCTGGGATGAGCTCACCGCGCTGGCCGCGGCCGTGCCACCCGGCAGCGACGGGCTCGTCTTCCTGCCCTACCTCTCCGGGGAGCGAACCCCGTACCCCGATCCCCTGGCTCGCGGCGCCTTCGTGGGGCTGACCGTGCGCCACGGCCTGGGCCACATGGTGCGGGCCGTGATGGAGGGCGTGGCCTTCAGCCTGCGCGACGTCTTCGAGCTGGTGCGAGCGACCTCACCGGAGCCGCTCCGCGACCTGCGAGCCTCGGGCGGTGGGACCAACTCCGCGCTGTGGCGGCAGATCATCGCCGACGTGCTCGGCGTGTCGCTCTCGGCCACGCGGACCGCGGAAGGCGTGGCCAGCGGCGCCGCCATCCTGGCTGCCGTGGCGGCCGGCTGGTATCCAACGGTCGAGTCGGCCTGCGAGGCCATGGTGGAGATCACCGGCACCACCGAGCCCGGACCGGATGCCGGCGCCTACGAGCGCGTCTATGCGGTCTATCGGGACCTGTACCCGGCGCTCAAGCCATCGTTCGCGCTGGCTGAGCGTAGCTCCGGGAAGGCGCGGTCACCGGGCGGCGAGCGCCCCTGCGCTGCGGGGCTTCGGTCCTCAGCCTCCGTCGCGCGTCGAGTGCGCCGCAGCGGACACGGTCCTTGATGCCCGCCCACGAGTCCAAACGACCGCCGGCAGGGCAGGCCCGTGTCCCTGCCGCGCACCCGGCGGTCGTGTGGCCACCCATGAAGGCCAAACAGCGCCCGAACGAGTCTCGCGCCCTCCTGCGGGCGCCGCACGCCGTCTCCAGCGATGCTTGGCATTCCCGGAGGGACGCAGCGGGGCAGTGGCGAGGCGTCGCGCCACAGGCCGGCGACGCCACGGGCACTGCGGCGCCCGAGCCTACAGGCCTTCCTCCTCGGCGCGGTCGCGGAAGGTGCGCACGAGGTTGGCCAGCTCGAACCGCGCCATCTCGCCCGGCTCCAGGCGCAGCGGCCAGACCCACAGCAGGCAGCCGCCCTGGTGGTTGCCCTCGAAGCCGCTCTCCGAGACGGAGATGGTCTCGATCGAGGACCACCAGGCGGCCGCGGCCGGCTGCGGGCGCGACTCCAGCTCCACGCCGATGTAGCTGTTGCCCATGCCCACGTGGTCGGCGCGGTCGGCCACGCGGCGGGCGTCGAAGCTGCCCCGGTCACCGCCGACCGCGTACCAGGCCGAGGGGTTGCCGCCACCGCCCAGCATGTTGAGCGCGAACTCGATGCCCACGCAGGGCATCGATCGCCTGGGTGCCGTCGTTCGTGACGTCCACCGCCAGGTCCAGCGTGGGCACACGTCGGTCGGCCCCGAAGACGATCGTCTTGCGCACCCGCAGCGGCACCCTGCCGCCATCGGCCTGGCGCAGTGCCCCCGCCCGCTCGAGGACCACACGGTCGCCCGTCGGCCTCCACGACCGCGAAGTCGCCCGAGACGAAGTCGCCCAGCTCCTCGAAGTCGGCCTGCTCGAACTGCTCGGGGGTGGTCCCCTCCGGCAGCACGTGGACGAGGCCGGAGCGTCGCTCGTAGGCGTCGTACCAGAGCCGCTTGCTGATGCCCGGCTCGTTGACCTTGATGAGGTCGTGGATGGAGACGGCGCCTTCGCCGGCCTCCTGCTCCTCCACCTCGCCCGTGTCGGCGGCGATGAGCATGTCGTGGTACGCCTCCGGCCGGCGCCGCATGACCGACGCCAGGGCGTGCCGCACGGCGCGCGCGTCCCAGCTGCCGATGCCGCCGCCCTCGCCCGGCTTGACGGCCACGACCTGGCCCGGCGTGCTCACCAGCAGCTCGTCGTAGCCGTCGATGTCCAGGTCCACCGTCTCGATGGTCACGCCGCCGGGCGCCGGCCGCCTAGCCCGGCCGCCGTGCCGCCGCCGCGCTGCCGCCCGGTCGGCGGCGTCCTCGGCCGCGATGAGGTGCTCCAGCGTGGCCAGCCGCATGTGCGACAGGTAGATGCCGCCGAAGAGCCCGTGCCAGTAGCAGTCGTTCGACTGGCCCTGGTAGAGGTGGTCGGCGATGCGCGCCAGCTGGTCGCGTCCGACGGCGCGCCCCCGGCGCCGTCGCACCCCGCGCTCCCCGGCTCGCCTGCCGCACTGCCATCGCGCAGGGCGTCCACCTTGCGCGACACGCGCAGCATCTGCTTGTGGAGGTCGTTGATCTCCCGGTAGTTGATCTGGAAGCTGCGCCAGAAGCCGCCGCGCATCCAGCGTGCCTCCGGCCGGCCCTGCTCGACGGCGTCGTGGAGCAGGTGCGTGAACTCGCGCCGCGCCTCCACCGGCAGCGACCATTCGCCCATCTCCGCGTAGGAGCCGGTGGGCAGGTAGACGCGACCGATGGGCGGGTGCGCCACGAGGGCCTCGGCTGGCTGCAGCAGCGTCAGCCAGTCCCGGTTCTCCTCCAGCGCGCTGAAGAACCGCTCGACCCACTGTCCACTGCCGTGGCAGAGCTCCCAGGTGCCCGGCCAGGTGCCGAACTTCTCGCCGTCGTCACCCATCATGCCCACCAGCCCGCCGTCCTCCGTGGCGTGTTCGCGGAGGTACGAGATGACCTCCTCGACGGGGCGGAAGGGGATGCGGTAGCGGAGCCCCTGCTCGGAGCCGTAGACGATGACGCGGTGGCCCTGGTCGTCCGTGGAGTAGCTGCCCCAGTGGCGCTCGGCGGGGATGGCGGCGGCGCGGAAGTGGGCGTCGTCCACGATGGTGTAGGCGTAGCCGGCCTTGGCCAGGGAGGTGGGCACGTCCGGCTCCCAGACCCGCTCGGCCAACCAGGCGCCGACGGGCCGCCGCCCGAAGAGCGACTCCACCTCGTCGGCCATGCGCGTCAGCTGGCCCACGCGGTCCGACTCGCGCAGTGAGGCCAGCACCGGCTCGTAGTAGCCACCGCCGAGGACCTCCACCTGTCCGCGGTCGACGAGCGCGCGGAGCTGCTCGAGGGCCTCCGGCCTGTAGGCCTTGAACCAGTCGAGGAGCGGCCCGGTGTAGTGGAGTCCCAGGCGGACCCCGGGATGGCGCTCCAGGGCCGCCAGCATGGGCTGATAGGCAGCCCGGTAGTTGTCCTCGAAGACGAAGCCGAAGTTGCCCACCGGCTGGTGGTTGTGGAGGACGAGCGTGAGCGAGATGCGTCGGTCGGTCATGGCGTCCCCATGCTATCGGATGCCAGTCTCATGACGGTACGGTGTCGGTCGGATCACAGCTCGACCCGCGGAAGGGGTGGTCGCAACCAGTGACTCGGCGTATCATCCGCTCGCCAGTCGATGCCCGGGGGGAACGGAGGCCCGGCTCGATCGCAGGCCGCGGGACCGTCACGGCCCGCGGTCTCGATGCCCAGCGCAGTGCCGCCCTACACGGACCGACGAACCCGGACGCGCCACCGTTGGCCGGTGGCCATAGCGAGGAGGACAGATCTCGAGATGTCCAACATGCCCAAGGCTGCTGCGCTGGCAGCCGCTCTCCTGCTGACCGTGGGCGCGGTGCCCGCGCTGGCGCAGGATGCTCCAGCCCTCCCGGAGGTCGCAGCCAGCGAGCTCGAGTACCAGGGCGAGATCACCTTCTGGAACACGATGCGCGACTTCGAGTTCGCCGAGGTCCAGAAGCTCATCGACAGCTGGACGGCCGCCCACCCCGGCATCTCCGTCAAGCACACGGCGCAGTCCTTCGACACGGCCCGAGCCGACTACCAGAACGCAGCGCCGGCCGGGACCGCGCCGGACATCCTGCGCGCCGACATCGGCTGGACCATCGGCTTCGCCGATGATGGCTACCTGCTCGACCTCACCGACAAGGTGAGCGACTGGGATGACTACATCGGCGTCCCGCTGGCCACCGCGACCTGGAAGGGCTCCACCTACGGCCTGCCGCACGTCACCGACGCGCTCGGCCTGCAGTGCAACAAGGAGCTCCTGGCCGAGGCTGGCCTGGATGCCGCTCCGACCACCTGGCAGGAACTGGTGGACGCTGGTTCCACGATCGCCGACCTGGATGCCCAGAAGTACGGCTTCTACATGCGCGGCGACAGCTACTGGGTCCAGCCCTTCACGTGGGGCTGGGGCGGCCAGCTCTACGAGGTCGCCGAGGACGGCACCGTCACGGTGAAGATCAACAGCCCCGAGTCCGTCGAGGGCTGGAACTTCCTCAAGGACAGCATCCTGGGCACCGTCGCCCCGGCCGCGCCGTGGGACTACACCAATGACTACGGCAACATGACCACCGGCTTCAAGGCCGGCACCATCATGTGCGTCCTCAATGGCCCCTGGCAGGTGGCGGACCATCTCACCGGTGAGGCCTTCGCCGATCCCTCCAACCTCGTCATCGCGCCGGTCCCCGAGGGCACGGCCGGCAACACCGGCTCGCCGGTGGGCGGCCACAACTACGTCGTCTACGCGCTCGTCGGTGACGACCCGGCCAAGGAGGCCGCCGTCCTCGACCTGCTCGCCTACATCAACGGCCCGGACGCGCAGGCCTACCTGGCCCAGACGCTGGGCCTCCTGCCCACGCGCAACTCGGCCTATGCCAACGAGGCCGTCGCCGCTGACCCCATCATCTCGGCCTGGGGTGCGGTGATGCAGAAGGCCACCAACCGGTCCGGCCATCCCAAGTCCTCGGACATGTACGCGCCGTACTCCGAGAACTACCAGGCCTTCCTGAACGGCGAGATGACCGCCGAGGAGGCCCTGGCGGCCATCGAGACGGAGTGGAACGCGCTCTTCGGCAACTAGCCGCCTGAGCCACCAGCCAGCGCGGGGCCGCCGAAATGGCGGCCCCGCGCCGATTCCGGGCTGCTATCGTTCCGCCAGGAGGACAGAGCCCTTGAGGTCAAGATCCTGGGTCGCCTGGGTCTTCATGGCGCCGACGCTCATCGCCATGGCGCTCATCGTCTTCTTGCCTCTCGTGCAGGCGTTCATCTGGACGCTGACGGACATCGACCGCTCCAACATGGGCACCCGGTTCAAGGAGGCCTCGTGGACCTTCACCGGGTTCGACAACTACGTCGCCGCGCTCCAGGATCCCGATTTCCAGCACGCCTTCGTGTGGACGGTCGTATGGACGTTCGTCAACGTCTTCTTCCACTTCACGCTGGGCCTGCTGCTGGCGGTCATCCTCAACCAGAAGCTGCGCGGCCGGACGGGCTTCCGCCTGCTGCTGCTGGTTCCGTGGGCCATCCCCATCTACATCTCGGCCATCGGCTGGTCGTTCATCTTCAACGGCGAGTTCGGCCTGCTCAACAACTTCACGGCCCTCTTCGGCATCGATCGCATCGCCTGGTACTCGGAGTTCCCGTGGTACTACGTCGCCCCCATCATCGTGAACGTCTGGGCCGGCGTGCCCTTCATGATGGTGGCGCTGTTGGGGGGCCTGCAGGGCATCCCCCAGGACCAGTACGAGGCCGCCCGCGTCGATGGCGCCAGCCGTTGGCAGTCCTTCTGGAACATCACCATCCCGGGGCTGCGGTCCGTGAGCACCATGGTCATCCTGCTGGGCATCATCTGGACCTTCAACCTGTTCGCGGTCATCTTCTTCACGACCCGCGGCGGACCAGCTGGCAAGACGAACATCCTGGTGACCTTCGCCTACCAGGTCTTCAACGAGGGGGAGCTGGCCCTGGCTGCCACCTACGGCGTCATCATCTTCAGCATCCTCATCGTCTTCTCCCTCATCTACCGGCGGCTGACGCCGGAGCAGACGTGAGGACGCGGCCATGAGGGAACCCCGCTGGATCAAGATCGGCAGCTACGCCGTCCTGGTCATCGCCTCGGCCATCGCGGTGCTGCCGGCCTTCTGGGTCTTCGTCACCAGCTTCAAGGTGGAGGCGGAGATCTTCTCGACCCAGGTCGAGCTGGTCGGCCGCAGCGGCATCACCTTCGCCAACTACGAGTTCCTGTTGAGCCGCGGCGACTTCCAGCAGTGGTTCCTGAACTCCGTGCTGGTGGCCGTGGCGGTGACCCTCATCGGCGTCTTCCTGGCGGCCACGGCGGGCTACGCCCTGTCGCGCTACCGCTTCCGCGGCCGGAACGGCTCCCTCTACATCTTCCTCGTGGCCCAGATGTTCCCGGGCATCATCCTGCTGGTCCCGCTCTTCAACTTCTTCACCAGCGTGGGGCTCATCGACCAGCTGACCTCGGTGATCATCGCCTACTCGACGATCGCCATCCCCTTCTGCGTGCTCATGCTGAAGGCCTACTTCGACACCATCCCCTACGACCTCGAGGAGGCCGGCCAGGTGGACGGCCTGGGCGTCTTCGGGGGCTTCTGGCGCATCGTCCTGCCGCTCTCCATCCCGGGCGTGGCCGTGACCGCCTTCTACAGCTTCGTGACGGCCTGGAACGAATTCATGCTGGCCAGTGCCTTCCTGGTCAGCCGCGACAAGCTGACGCTGCCGGTCGGCCTCTCCACCTTCATCGACCCCTTCAACCAGCCCTGGCACCTGCTGGCGGCGGCCTCGGTCATCATCTCCATCCCGGTGATGGTCTTCTTCTTCCTCGCCCAGCGCTACCTGATCTCCGGGCTGCAGACGGGCGGCGTCAAGGGCTGACCCCCTGGGCCTCGTCCCCAGGCCGGCGACTCGGCCGGCTGTACAGCGCTGGCGGCTCAGCCGGCCCTGCGCTGGCTCCCCGCGGGCGGCTGACTCATCCTGGCGGTGGACCGCCGCACGCGAGCGGATGTAGGGCACGTAGCTCGGGCGCCACATGGCCTCGTCCACGGCAGCCGCCAGGTCCGTGCGCGGGCTGATGCCAGCCACCCCGGCATCCACGGCCTCGCTGGCCACGGCCAGGGCCACATCACGCGAGATGTCGGCCAGGGCCTCGATGGGTGGGTAGAGAGCGCCCGCAGCGAGTCGCTCGTCGCTCACCTTGGCGGCCAGCGCCCGGGCCGCGACCAGGAACATGGGCTCCGTGATGGTCGCTCACCTCCGCCACCACGGCCCCAAGGCCCACTCCGGGGAAGATGAAGACGTTGTTCGCCTGGCCAACGGTCCGCGCCTGGCCCTCCCAGGGGACCGGGGCAAAGGGGCTGCCGGTGGCCACGAGCGCCCGGCCATCACTCCAGGCGAGGATGTCCGCGGGCAGCGCCTCGACGCAGCTTGAGGGGTTGGACATGGCGAAGACGACCGGGCGTTCGACGCCTGCCGCGAGGGCACGGATGACGGGCTCGTCGAAGGACCCGCACTGCCCCGTGGTGCCGATGAGGACGTCCGGGGTCATGGCCCGGATGACATCGGCCAGGATGCTGTGGTCATCGCGTTCCAGGGCCAGGCCCAACCGACTCACGGCCTCCGACGGCATCGCCACATCGCGCTTGAACTCGTCGAGGTCCGCGCGTCCGGCGTGGACGAGCCCATGCGAATCGAGCATGGCGATCCTCGAGATGGCCTCCGCGCGGCCCACGCCCTCTTCGGCCAGGGCGCGACGCAGCAGGCGCGCGATGCCGATGCCAGCCGCGCCCGAGCCTGCCAGCACGAACCGGAGATCGGCCAGGCTGCGGCCCAGCTTCCGGGCGGCTGCGTAGAGGCCGGCCAGCGTGACCGCCGCCGTGCCCTGCACGTCGTCGTTGAAGCTGGGGACCTCGTCGCGGAAGTGGTCGAGGATGCGGAGGGCGTTGGGGCCCTTGAAGTCCTCCCACTGGATGAGGCAGCCCGGCCAGACCTGCTGGACGGCGCGCACGAAGGCCTCCACGAGCTCGTGATAGGCCGCGCCGCGCAGTCGTCGGGCCCGATAGCCGAGGTAGAGCGGGTCCGCGAGGAGCTGGCGGTTGTCCGTGCCGACATCGAGCGAGACCGGCAGCGTCAGTGACGGGTGCAGGCCGCTGGTGGCCGAGTAGAGCGCCAGCTTGCCGATGGGGATGCCCATGCCGCCGGCGCCCTGGTCGCCGAGGCCCAGGATGCGCTCGTTGTCCGTGACCACGATGAGCCGCACGTCCGGGAATGGCCAGTTGCTCAGGAGCTGCGGCATGCGGTCGATGTCCGCGGGCGTGATCCAGATGCCGCGGGTCCGGCGGATGATGTGGCTGAACTGCTGGCAGGCCTGCCCGACCGTGGGCGTGTAGACGATGGGCATGAGGTCTTCGAGGTGTTCGGCCAGGAGGCGGTAGAAGAGCGTCGCGTTGCGGTCCTGCAGGGCGGCCAGCCCGATGTACTGCTCGAGCGGGTCGGCCTTGCGCTGGACGTGCTCCCACTCCAGCTGCACCTGCTCCTCGATGGTCAGGACCTGGTCGGGCAGCAGGCCGCGGAGGCCGAAGGCATCGCGCTCGTCCTCGCGGAAGGCGAGGTCCTTGGTGAGCAGGCGCGCGCCAAGCAGCTCCGCGCTGCGCAGGTCGATCTCCGCAGGCCGTCCAGCCACCATCGACGCGAACGGTTCGACGAGTGGCTTCATGACGACGACCTCATGGCAGGCGGGCGCTGGATCGACCGACGATACCTCCCGGAGCGGCCGGCACCCAGTGCACAGCGGTCGGGGCGGCTGAGGCCGTTCGGCCTATCCGCCCGGCGAACAGTGGCGACATACTCGCAGCATGAGTGCGCCCCTCCCCGAAGACCAGGCTGCGCCTGCGTCGCCCGTCCTGCCGGCACGCCCGGTGGTCGGCATCCTCCTGTTCGACGACGTCGAGGTCCTCGACTTCGCGGGTCCCTACGAGGTCTGCAGCGGGACCCGCGAGGCTGACGGTCGGCCGTACGTGGACGTGCTGACCGTCGGGACCGGGCCCACTGGTGACCTGCCGGGGCGGCCTGCGCGTGCAGCCCGACCGCACGCTGGCCGACTGCCCGCCGCTGGATGCGCTCATCGTGCCCGGCGGTCCCGGCGCCGACGAGCGTACCCCGGACCAGGACGAGCTCATCCTGCCCTTCCTGCGGACCCGCGCGGCGAGCACGCCGACGCTCGCCTCCGTTTGCACGGGCGCCTTCCTGCTGGGGCGGGCCGGCATCCTCGACGGCCGTCGAGCCACGACTCACACGCTGGGCCTGGCCGCGCTCCGACGGGAGTTCCCGGCCGTGGACGTGGTCGCTGCCAAGGTCGTCGACGAGGGAGCCATCCTGACGGCCGCCGGTGTCAGCTCCGGCATCGACCTGATGCTGCACCTCTTCGAGCGCTGGTTCGGGCCGGAGGCACGGGCGCGTGCCGCGCGGGGCCTCGACGGACCCTGGTCGTAGGCGGGACGGCGGACCGGCCCTGATCAGCTCCCGAGGTCGTGGGCGACCTGCTGGCGCAGCAGGTAGGCGTAGCCGCAGAGGGCCAGCCCGGCCACGATGAGCACGATGCCCAGCAGCTTGAAGATGCTGCCCACGGTCGAGGCGCCCGCGGCGCCGGCGAAGAGCAGCACCAGGCCGGCGAGCGCGAGCAGGCCGTTGATGACCAGCGAGAGCAGTGGCAGCGCGGCATCCGCGCGCCGTCGGATGAAGGAGCTCGCGATGCCGGCTGCGCCGAAGACGAGGAAGCCGATGCCGACCACCACGGCCATGGCCGCCATGACCGCGTCCGTGCTGGCGGCGAAGAGCATGGCCACGACCGTCACCAGGCCCACGGTGACGCCCGAGCCGGAGCGGAAGGCGGCCAGGATCTGGAGGTCCGCGCGCACCGTGCCGCGCAAGAGCTGGAAGGTGGTGATGAGGGCGCCGGCGAGCAGGATGAGCCCCAGGGATTGGAGGGTCAGGCTGGGGCTTCCGAAGGGCTCGAAGAGGAAGAGCAGCCCGAGGACGATGGCGACGACTCCCTCCGCGGCCACGACCGGCCACGAGCGGCGTGCGCTCCACGGCGATCCGCGCTCGATGAGGTCCTCGGTGAGGGCCGTGACCCGTGCCACGCCGCCCTGGTC
>CAVYBJ010000021.1:0-312196 GCA_963766685.1 uncultured Chloroflexia bacterium | reverse complement strand
CGCGGCATCCGACCCCGACGTGCCCACGGACCGAAGGGCGGCCACGGCGTAGAGACCGGTCAGGAGCCCGGCCTTCATGTCGCTCACGCCGGGACCGTAGGCGCGGCCGTCGCGGATGACGAATGGCCGCTCCGCGACCGTGCCCGGGCTCGAAGACGGTGTCCGTGTGGCCGATGAGCAGGACGGTCGGCCCGCCCGGGAGCCCCTCGAACGTGCCGACGATGGTGTCGCCGAAGTCGAGGTTGGGGTGCCGGACGACCGACGCCCCCAGCTCCTCCAGCCGTCGCGCCACCCAGGTGGCGATCTCGTCCACGCCGGCCTTGGTGTACGTGCCGCAGTCGACGTCCACGAGCCGTTGCAGGTCGTCCAGATAGTCGGGCAGGGCGGCTTCGACGGCGAAGCGGAGATCCTGCAGTCCGGCCCGTGGCATCAGTGCTGTCCCATCGGCTGAAACGTCCCTTCCAAGGTCGAGTCGACCATCATGCGGCCGTCGGGCCTCGGCCATACTAGCGACCGTCACGAGGTCGGCGCAGCAGGTCCCGGCCGAGACGACGACAGAACGATCCCGGGTCGGAGAGGAGTCCATGTCAGCCACCATCGAAGAGGTCGTGGCGCGCGCCGTCGAGGACGACGTCCGGCTCGTGCGCTTCCTGTACTGCGATCCGTCGGGCGTCATCCGCGGCAAGGCGGTGCACGTCGACCGCCTGGCGAGCCGGATGCACAGCGGCATCGGCGTGACGCGCGGACAGAACGCGGTCAACATGCTGGACGCCTTCGTGCCCATCGAGGGCATGGAGCCGGTGGGCGAGATCCGCATCGTGCCCGACCCCGACACCTACGCGGTGCTGCCCTGGCTGCCGCGGACCGCGAGCATGCTGAGCGACCAGCTGGGCCACGATTTCCAGGACTGGGGCTCCTGCACGCGCAGCTTCCTGAAGCGCGCCATCGCCTCCGCCCGGGACATGGGCATGGAGGTCATGGCGGCCTTCGAGAACGAGTTCTACCTGGCGCACATGGTGGACGGACGCGTCGAGCCCTGGCAGGACGGGCCCTGCTACTCGTCCGCGGGCATGGACCGCGTCGCCCACGTCATGGATGACATCCTCTCCGCGCTGGAGGCCCAGGGGCTCGAGATCGAGCAGGCCATCAACGAGTACGGTCCGGGGCAGCAGGAGATCGCCGTCCGCTATGGCACGGCGCTCAAGGCTGCCGACGACCAGATGCGGCTGCGCGACACCATCCGCGGCGTGGCCGAGGTGCGGCACGGCCTCATCTGCTCCTTCGCCCCCAAGCCCTTCGCGCAGGGCGTCGGCTCCGGCGCGCACGTCCACTTCAGCCTCTGGTCCCTCGACCGGCAGCAGAACCTCATGTATGACGCTGCCGCCGGCGACCGGCTCCTGTCGGAGGTCGGCCGCCAGTTCGTGGCCGGGGTGCTGGAGCACCTCCCCGCGCTGGTCGCGCTGACCTGCCCCAGCTTCAACTCGTACGAGCGGCTGCGGCCGGATGCCTGGGCCGGCTCCACGGTCTCCTGGGGCATGGACAACCGCGAGTGCACCGTGCGCGTGGCCTCCTCCTTCCGTGGCCGGGAGATGGAGTCCACCAACGTGGAGCTCAAGGCCTGCGACCCCAGCTGCAACCCGTACCTGGCGCTGGGGGGCCTCATCCTGGCGGGCCTCGACGGCGTCCGGCGCGGCCTGCAACCGCCGGAGCCGGCACGCCACAACCCGGCGCGCATGTCCGGAGAGGAGCGCGAGCGGTCGGGCATCCGGCCCCTGCCGGCCTCGCTCCGCGAGGCGCTCCAGACGCTGCAGGCTGACGAGGTGCTCTTCCCGGCCCTCGGCGACCTGCTCGGCCGCTGCATCATCGGGGTGCGCACCGCGGAGTCCGAGGCCCTCGAACAGATGACCCCGGAGCAGGCTCGGCTGGCGCACCTGCGCGTCTTCTAGGGAACCGCCGCACACACGGAGGACGGAGCGATGATCGGGAACCTGCGGGTCGTGGACCTGACCCAGCGCATCGACGAGCACACGGTCATGTGGCCGGGGGCTCCCAGCCCCAAGGCGGAGACCATCCTGACCATCAGCCACGACGGCTTCTACAACCGGCTGATCACGCTCACGGAGCACACCGGCACGCACTTCGACGCGCCCTGCCACATGGTGGAGGGCGCCCAGAGCGTCGACCAGGTCGAGCCGTCCCGGCTCGTGCGGCCGGTCGCCGTCATCGACGTCAGCGCGGACATGGCCGGCGACCCGGACAGCGTCCTGACGCTGGCGCAGGTGCAGCGCTTCGAGGAGCAGCACGGCCGCATCCCGGACGGCGCGGCGGTGTTCCTGCGGACCGGCTGGGAGGACGTCAACACGGACCCGGCGCGCTATGCCAACGCGCCCGGCACGCTGCGCTTCCCCGGCTTCGGTCCGGAGGCCGCCCGATTCCTCGTGGAGGAGCGCGGCGCCGTGGGCCTGGGCATCGACACCCTGGGCATCGACCCTGGCGCGGACGTGGACTTCGTCGTCCATCGGCAGATCAGCCACCCGCGCGGCGTCTGGCACCTGGAGGGCCTCATGAACCTCGCCGCGCTGCCGCCGCTGGGCGCCTGGGTCGTGGTCGGCGTGCTGCCCCTGGCCGGTGGCTCGGGCGGCCCGGCGCGCGTCCTTGCCCTGGTGCCCTGACGGTCAGGGTCGGGACGTCATGACCGGCTCGGCCGACGCCATCGAGCAGGCCGGACTGCTCGATGGACCGCACGACGGCGTCAACGCCTGCCTCCGCGAGGCGCGCTTCGTCGACCACCACGTGCACAGCATCCTGGCGGGGACACGAGCCGGGAGGATCTGGTGGCGGGCCTCAGCGAGTCGGGCCTGCCGGAGGCTGCCGCCGCAGCCGGCATGGACCACCAGCTCGGCGTGGCGGTGCGGCGTTGGTGCGCGCCGCTGCTGGGATGGCCTCGGCACGTGGACGCGGACACCTGGCTGCGACACCGCGCCACGATGGACAACGCCGTCGCTGCCGCCAGCCTGCTGCCACCCGCCGGGTTCGAGGCGCTCTACGTGGACACCGGGTTCCGAAGTGCGGAGCTGCTGCCCGTCGATGAGCTGGCTCGCCTGGCCGGGGCCCGCGCGGAACCCGTCGTGCGGCTGGAGGCCCTCGCGGAGGAGGTCGCCGCCTCAGGTGTCTCGGCTGCCGGCTTCGCAGACGCCTACCGCGATGCCCTCGCCGCGGCCACGCGGAGTGCCGTCGGCGTGAAGTCGATCGTGGCCTACCGGTACGGGCTGGACTTCGACCCGTCCCCCCCATCGGCGTCCGACGTCGTCGAGCACGCCGGTCGCTGGCTGGCCGACATCTCCAGCGGTGGGCCCCTCCGCCTCACGGACCCGGTGATGCTGCGGTTCGTGCTCTGGTGCGGGGTGGAGACCGCGCTGCCGCTGCAGCTCCACACCGGCTACGGCGACTCCGACCTGGACCTGCGGCGCTGCGACCCGCTCCTGCTGACGGGCTTCATCCGGGCCACGCTGGGGCGCACGCGGCTCCTGCTGCTGCACACCTATCCGTTCCACCGCCAGGCCGGCTACCTGGCCCAGATGTTCCCGCACGTCTACACGGACATCGGCCTGGCCGTCAACCACACGGGCATCCAGAGCGAGCAGCTCGTGGCCGAGATGCTGGAGGTCGCGCCGTTCCGCAAGGTCCTCTTCTCCTCGGACGCCTGGGGCTTGCCGGAGCTGCACCTGCTCGGCAGCTGGCTGTTCCGGCGGGCCTTGAGCCGCGTGCTCGGCCGCTGGGTGGTCGCGGGCGACTGGTCCCTTGCCGACGCCCGGCTGGTCGTCGAGCTCATCGGGTCGCAGAACGCTCGGCTGGTCTACGGCCGCTGATCGACCCACGGCCGGGGTCGCCATTCGAGGGTCTCAGGTCACGATCTGCCGGGCCGCACGCACCGATCCGTGCTCACTCCGGTTCGGGTGCGCTATCGTGTCGCTCTGGTCGGGCGACGACTTCACATGACTCGACCGTCTGAAGGAGGATCCAGGATGAAGAAGGCCCCCGGGGCACTGCTCTCGGCCGCGTTCCTGGCGGCCATCGCTGCCACGTCGCTCGGCTCCGTCGCGAGCGCCCAGTCGGACACCATCAAGTTCGGCGGCGGCTTCGCGCTGACCGGTGCGGAGTCGGCGCTCGACGTGCCCGCCTACAACGGCGCCACGCTCGCGGTCGAGGAGATCAACGCCGCCGGTGGCGTCAACGGCCAGCAGCTGGAGATGGTCACCCACGACAGCCAGTACGACATGGCGGTCACGGCCCAGACGGCGCGGCAGTACGTCGAAGAGGACAAGGTGCAGGCCATGATCGGCTACACCGACACGGACTCCGTGCTGGCGTCCGGCCCCATCTTCCAGGAGGCCGGCATCCCCTTCATCACCGTGGGAGGCACGTCCCCGCTCATCCCCGACCAGGTCGGCGACATGATGTTCCTGGCCGCGTTCGGCGACAACGTCCAGGCGGCGGCCGGTGCGGAGTACGCGCTGGATACCTTCGGCGACTCCGCCTACCTGCTGTGGGACAAGGGCCAGACCTACACCACGCTCCTGGCCGAGTACTTCAAGGCGCGCTTCACGGAGGCCGGCGGCACGATCGTGGCCGAGGACACCTACGAGAGCGACGCCACCGACTTCGCGGCCCAGATCGCCAAGATCAAGGCGCTCCCCGAGCAGCCCGCCTTCTACTACGTGGCGGCCATGCCGGGCAACATCGGCATCGTCGTCAAGCAGATGCGCGATGCCGGCCTGACCGGACCCATCATCGGTGGCGACGGCTATGACACGCCGGACCTGCCGGCCATCGCCGGCCCGGCTTCCAACGACGTCTACTTCACCACCCACGCGCTCATGGACGCCAACGGCGGCACGGAGCCCATCAAGGCCTTCATGGCGGCCTACGAGGCCAAGTTCGGCCACCCGGTCGAGAACGCCTTCGCAGCCCTCGGCTATGACACCGTCTACCTGCTCAAGGACGCCATCGAGCGCGCCGGGTCCATGGACGGCCAGGCCCTCAAGGGCGCCATCGAGACGACGACGGACTTCCCGGGCATCACCGGGTCGATCACCTTCTCGCCTGACTCGCACGTTCCCCAGAAGGGCGTGACGGTCATCGAGGTCGTGGACCAGGCCTTCACCCTGGCGGCCGAGGTCGTGCCCACGTCGGTCCCGGCCCCGTAGTCATCCGGGCTCGTCGACGAGCCCACCCTCCGCAGCGGACTCGACCCGCGCTCCGGACCTCCGGGCGCGGGTCGACCTTCTTCCACGTCAGGCTGGGGCCGGCCCATGGCGCGCCGCGGAGCCCGCAGTGCGTGCCGCGGAGCCCGTCGACGTGCCGCGGAGCCCGTCCGCCACGGAGCCCGCTCAGGGTCAGCCGCCGTCGCGCCCCTCGACGTCCCGTTCCCTGCGCCGGAGCGCGAAGAGCCGGTCGAAGGAGATCTCGCGCTGGCCCATGATGCCGTCCGGCCGGAAGACCAGGACGAGGATGAGGGTCGCGGCGATGACGATGCCGGCGATGCCATACAGCTGCGTGGGGTCCTCGATGCGGCGCAGGGCCTCGCCGAGACCCAGCATCACGGTGGCGCCGATGACCGATCCGCTGACCGAGCCCATGCCGCCGACGACGAGCATGGTCACGACCTCGAAGGTCATGTCGAAGTAGAAGGCGTTGGGCGAGAACGAGCCCAGGAAGTGGGCGTACAGCGAGCCGCCACGGCAGTGAAGAAGGCGCTGATGACGAAGGCCTGCAGCCGGGGACGCAGCACGGAGACGCCGACGCGAGTTGGCGGCCCAGCGGTCGCCACGCTGCGCGAACATGGCGCGCCCGTAGCTGGAGCGCTTGATGCGCCAGACCACGTAGACGGTCACCACGGCCGCCCCGAAGCGCCAGCCAGAGGTCCGTGTAGCGGGTCACGTTGGAGAAGGCCCGTGAGCCGCGGGTGAGCGTATCCGCGTTCAGGAGCACGACCCGCACGATGACCAGGAAGCCCAGCGTGGCGACGGACACGAAGGGGCCGGAGAGGCGCATCAGCACCGCGCCCACGAGCGCCGCGATGCCGCTCACGAGCAAGGCGGCGATCAGCGTGGCCACCAGCCAGCCCACCGGCAGCCAGCCGATGGTCTGGTCGAGGGAGATGCCGGCCAGCCAGCCGGGCAGGTCCGGCAGGTAGGCGGCCTTGGCCTGCTGGGGAAGGGTCAGGATGGCCGAGATGTAGGCGCCCAGGGCCATGAAGCCGATCTGGCCCAGGGTGAAGACGCCCGTGAACCCGTTGGCCAGGTTCAGGCTGACCGTGAGGATGATGAAGATGGCCAGCGTGATGGCCAGGCCCTGCCAGAAGGCCAGGCCTGAGAGCTGCAGCGCCGCCAGGGCCACCACCAGGCCGACGAGCAGGATGGCGCCGTCACGGACGCGCGGTGAGCCCCTCACGGCGTCTCCTCGCGAACGCGCCCGCCCAGCAGGCCGTTGGGCCGGAAGAGCAGCAGGATGATGAGGACCACGAAGACGAAGGCGTCGCGGTAGCCCGACAGGTGGGCCGGGAAGGCCGCCGCGATGAGGTCGTGCAGCTCCGGCGGGATGGAGCCGGCCGGGATGATGTCCGCGATGCCGAAGAGGGCCGTGGGCAGGACCTCCAGGAAGGCCAGCACGTAGGCGCCCAGGACGGCCCCCGCGAGGCTCCCGAAGCCGCCGATGACCGCCGCGATGAAGGCCTTGAGGACCGGCGTGAAGCCCATGTAGGGGTTGATCTGGCCCGTCTGTGCCGCGTAGAAGAAGCCCGCGATGGCCGCCAGGGCGGCGGCGATGGCGAAGGCCGCTGCCACCACGAAGTTCACGCGGATGCCCATCAGCCGCGCCGCGTCGAGGTCCTCCGAGGCGGCGTGCATGGACAGCCCGAGCCGCGTCTTGTTGACGAAGGCGGTCAGCACGACGAGCACCACGACGCCCACCAGGAAGCTGCCCAGGTTGACCTTGGAGATGGTCAGCGAGCCGACGTTCACGACGCCGCTCAGGACATCCGGGGCGGGGAAGGCGACCTGGATGGGCCGGCCTGAGAGCCGCGTCAGGAGGAGCACGCCGTTCTGGAGGATCTGCCCCACGGCGAAGGACGTCAGCAGGAGCGCCACCTCCGGGGCGCCGCGCAGCGGCCGGTAGGCGATCCGCTCGATGAGCAGGCCGACGACGATGGTCCCCAGGATCATGGTGACGATGGCGACCGGCAGCGGCATGCCGGAGGCCAGGCTGAAGACGCCGATGTAGGCGGCCACCATCATCACGTCGCCGTGCGCGAAGTTGATGAGGCGCAGGATCCCGAAGATGAGCGCCAGGCCCACCGCCATGAGCGCGTAGAGGCTGCCCGCGCTGAGCGCGTTGACGACCTGCTGCAGGAGGTACTCGCTCATGCGCGGCCGCTCATGCGCGGAACCCCAGGTAGGCGCTCTCGACGCGCGGGTCGTGGCGCAGCTCCGCGGAGGCACCCTCGAGCCGGATGCGCCCGCTCTCCATGATGTAGGCGCGGTCGGCGAGGTCCAGGGCGTGGTGGACGTTCTGCTCGACGAGCAGGATGGTCAGGCCTTCCGACTTGAGCTGTTCGATGACCTCGAAGATGTGCTCGACCAGCATGGGTGCGAGGCCGAGCGACGGCTCGTCGAGGATGAGCAGGCGCGGCTTGGCCATGAGCGCCCGGGCCACGGCCAGCATCTGCTGCTCGCCTCCCGACAGCGTCCCGCCGGGCTGGTCGAGCCGCTCCGCGAGCCTCGGGAAGAGCTCCCCGATGCGGCGGATGTCCGACGAGGACGTCCCCGGCGGGTCGGCGGACGCCGCCCAGGATGAGGTTCTCACGCACGGTGAGTCGGCCGAAGATGCGCCGTCCTTCCGGGCAGTGGGAGATGCCCAGGGAGACGATCCGGTCCGTCGGCGCATGGGTGATGTCGATGCCGTCGTAGGTGATGGAGCCGGAGCGTGCGCCGCATGAGGCCCGAGACGGTGCGCAGCATCGTGGTCTTGCCGGCGCCGTTGGAGCCGATGACCGCCACGGCCTCGCCGGTCCGGACCGTGAGCGAGATGCCGTGCAGGGCACGGATGTTGCCGTAGGCGGCGTGGACGTCGACGAGCTCAAGCATCCTTGGACTGACCGATGTAGGCAGCGACCACCTCGGGGTCAGCGCGGACCTGCTGCGGGTCGCCCTCGGCGATGAGCTGACCGAAGTTGAGGACCTGGATGCGGTCGCACAGGTTCATGACCAGCGGGATGTCGTGGGCGATGAGGATGATGGTCACGCGCCAGCTCGTCGCGGATGCGGCGGATGAGGTCCAGCAGCGCGTCGGTCTCCGCCTGGTTCATGCCCGCGTTCGGCTCGTCCAGGAGGAGGATGCGCGGCTCGACGGCCAGCGCCCGCGCGATCTCGAGCCGTCGCTGGTCGCCGTAGGGCAGGCTGCCCGCGGTGCGCGAGGCGCTCGTCCCCAGGCCCACCAGGGCCAGGAACTCCCGGGCGCGCGCCTCGATCTCCGCTTCTCGGTCGCGGAACGAGCGCCGACTGAGGACCGTCGCCCAGAAGTGCTCCGGGTGGTGTGCCTGGACTCCCACCTTCACGTTGTCGAGCACGCTGAGGTCGTCGAAGAGGCGGATGTTCTGGAAGGTCCGCGTGATGCCGAGCCGTGCCACGCGATCGGAGGGCAGATGGGTGATGTCCTGCCCGTCGAACTCGATGGTGCCCGTCGTGGGCGCGACCATCCGCGAGAGCAGGTTGAAGAGCGTGGTCTTGCCAGCGCCGTTGGGGCCGATGACCCCGTGGATCGTGCCGGCCGCCAGGCGCAGATCGTAGTCGGCGAGGGCGACCAGGCCCCCGAAGCGCTTGGACAGGCCGCTGACCGAGAGGATGGGCGTCGCCTGCGTAGCCGGTGCAGCGGGCAAGCTCAGCAACGATGGATCCTCCGGGGTGGACGGTTCGACGTCGACGCAAGGCCGCGCCCCTGGGCACGACCGTCCGATGGAACCGGAATATGGCACACGCTCGGAACGAGCGTCAAACCGCGGTGACCCGCGGCGCGCCGGACCGCCGATGCTGACGCCTGCCCTGTCAGGTGTCGGGCCAAGCCGAGGTGGTGCTGGCGGCTGGCGGCCGCTATCGTGTCGGTCGTCGGGGGCGCGTGTCGCCGGCGATGTGCGATCGATGACCGAGGGAGGGCCCTGATGACGGATGCCGCGTATCGGCGGGTGCACGTGATCATCAACCCGGCGTCTGGCAAGAACGAGCCCATCCTCAACACCCTCAACGACGTGTTCGAGGAACACGGCGTGACGTGGGACGTCAGCGTCACGCACCGCTATGGCGATGCCGCCGACCAGGCCCGGGCCGCCATCGCCGATGGGGTCGACCTGGTGGCCGCCTACGGCGGCGATGGCACGCAGCACGAGGTCGCCAACGCCGTCGTCACGGCCGCCGTCGCGACGGGCCGACGCGTACCCATGGGGATCCTGCCGGGTGGCACGGGCAACGGCTTCGCCCGGGAGGTGGGCACGCCACGGAAGCTGCGGGAAGCGACCGTCCTGCTGTGCACCAGCACCCGGACGCGCAGCATCGACGTGGGCAGGCTGACAGCCATCGGCCAGGCGAAGGTCGATGATCGGTACTTCATCCAGCGCCTCTACATCGGCATCGAGCCGGAGGAGCAGACCAGCCGCGAGCTCAAGAACAAGTACGGCGTCTTCGCCTACACGGTCTCGGCGGCCGGGCGTGCGTCAGGCCAACGCGAGTTCCGGTACCAGGTTGACATCGACGGTGAGGCCCTCGAATTCGAGGCGTCGAAGGTCTACCTGGTGAACTCGGGGATGACGGGCGCGGGCCTCAAGATCTCCCACGACTACGCCATCGACGACGGACTGCTGGATTGCTTCGCGCTGGACAAGGCCACCGTCGGCACGTTCGTGGCCGCCGCCTCGCGGTTCCTGAACCTGCATACGGCTGAGGCACGGCGCTACTTCCGGCAGGCTCGCTCCGTCAGCCTCACGGTGGAACCCGATCAGCCCATCTGGGCTGACGGCGAGTACATCGGTCGCACGCCGATCTCGGTCGACGTGCTCCAGGGGGCCCTCACGGTTGTCGTCCCCTGAGGACCCCCCGCGGCTCAGCCTCTTCCACCGGGGCTTCGACCGACTCTACCCGGCCATCCGGTTCACCTACGAGCGCCTCCTGGGACACGTCTGGTTCTCGCACATCACGCCCAGCCTGTGGCTCGGAGGCGCGCCGACCTACGGACGCGACTACGACGAGTTGCTGAGGCTCGGCATCACCGCCGTCGTGGATGTGCGGGCCGAGCGCATCGCGGACACGGCCTTCTACGATCGGCACGGCATCGCGCACCGGCAGTATCACGTCCCGGACGTGACGGTCCCTGACGAGGGGGTCCTCACCGACGCCGTGGACTGGATGGCGGCCCGCATCCACGAGGGCCGCGTCGTGCTCATCCACTGCGCCAAGGGTCGGGGTCGCTCCGCGACCGTGCTGGCCGCCTACCTCATGGACGCGGAGGGCATGACGTTCGACCAGGTGGACGAGCTCCTGTCGAGGAAGCGACCGCTGGTCAAGCTGCAGGAGCGCCACCGCGAGGTGCTCGAGTCGTGGATCGGCGAAACGCCGGGCTGAGTCCCCCAGCGATCCCGCGGGCGGTCCACCGCAGGCGGCACCATGACGACCCAGGCATCTCATCGGTCCGGTCGGCAGCGGGCGCGCCAGCCGGCTCGGCCTGCTGGGCACGTCCGGCGTCCTTGCGCTGGCGATCGTCGGCGGCTGTGGAGGGCGAGCGGAGCCCGCCTCTTCGCCGCGGGCGACGGAGGCGACAGCATCGCCCACCAGCCCTGGCTCCCGAGCCCTCGACCACGCCGACGGCCACGGTCGAGCCGTCCGCTTCGAGCCAGACGGGTGCCGCTGCCGTCACCCTGATCGCGGCCGGCGACATCGGTCGCTGCGACTCCACTGCTGACGACGCCACCGGCGCCCTGGCCGCCAGCCTCCCCGGGCTCGTGGCCACGCTGGGTGACACGGCCTACCCCGACGGCACCACGCAGCAGCTCGAGGAGTGCTTCGGCGGGTCGTGGGGCGCGGTCAAGGATCGGATCAGGTTCGCCGTCACCGGCAATCACGACGTCCACACCGACGACGGCGCGCCGCTCCAGGCGTACATGGGCAGCGCCGCGGCCCGTGAGGGGCGCACCTGGTTCTCGGAAGACCTCGGGTCATGGCACGTCGTGGTCCTCGACGGCAACTGCGGCTTCTTCGGTGACAGTTGCGCGAGCGAGTCCGAGCAGGTGCGCTGGCTGCGCGAGGACCTCGATGCGAGCGGTGCTCGCTGCACGCTCGCGTTGATGCACCAGCCGCGCTTCAGCAGCGGTGATCACGGCGACGACCGGGCGATGGGCGCCTTGTGGGACGCCCTGTACGCGGCCGATGCCGAGCTGGTCCTGGCTGGTCACGATCACGACTACGAGCGCTTCGCTCCGCAGGCGCCGGACGGCACGCTGGACGAGGCGCGCGGCATCGTCCAGATGGTCGTCGGCACGGGAGGTGCCGACCTGGAGTCGTTCAGGGGATCCCGGCCGAACTCCCTGGTCGCGATCAACGATGCCCACGGGGTCCTGGAGCTGACGCTCGACGCCGGATCATGGTCGTTCCGGTTCATCGATGTCGCGGGCGTGACACGGGACGCGGGAGGGGGCGACTGCCATTGACCGGAGGCGACTGGCGGGGAGGCGGGAGGGGCGTGCCGTCGTGTGGACGCACGGTCCATGATGCCCGCATGAGTGACCTGCCCACCGTCGTCCTGCTCGGCACCCTTGACACGAAGGGTCCCGAGCATGCCTACGTGCGCGACCGCCTTCGCGAGGCCGGGGTGGACGTGACCCTCGTCGACGTCGGCATCCTGGCCGCGCCGACCGTGCCGCCCGACGTCGAGGCGGAGGCCGTCGCGCGGGCGGCCGGCACGAGCCTCGAGCGGCTTCGGACCGCCGGGACGGCTTCCGGGCACCGGGCCCAGGCGCTCGAGGCGATGGCGCGCGGCGCCGCGGCATTGGTGGCCGACTGGCGCGCTCAGGGGCGCTGCGACGGCGTCATGGGCCTCGGCGGCAGTGGCGGCTCGGCCATCGTGTCGGCGGTGCTGCGCTCGCTTCCGGTAGGCGTCCCCAAGCTCCTGGTCTCGACGATGACGTCGGGTGACGTGCGGCCCTACGTGGGCACGCGCGACCTGACGCTGATGCACGCCGTCACGGACATCCAGGGCCTCAACCGCGTCTCGCGACAGGTCCTCGCCAACGCCGCCCACGCCATGGCCGGCATGGTCCTGGGGCTGGCCACCACGCCGACCGACGACCGCCCGCTCGTGGCCATCTCGATGATGGGCGTCACGACCCCGGCCGTCCAGGGCATCCAGGCACGGCTGGAGGCAGCGGGCCTTGAGACCATCGTCTTCCACGCCAATGGCGCGGGCGGCATGGCCATGGAGGAGCTCATCGAGTCGGGGTCCGTGGACGGCGTCGTGGACCTCACCACCAACGAGCTCACCTCGGAGCTCTACGGGGGCATCCTGTCGGCCGGACCGGGCCGGCTCACCGCGGCCGGGCGCCGCGGTATCCCGCAGGTCGTCGCCCCGGGCGCACTGGAAGTCATCAACTTCGGCCCGCGGGAAACCCTCCCGGAGCGCTTCAGCGGCCCGGAACGGCGCATCGTCGACCACAGCGCGTCCGTCACCTCGGTTCGCAGCACGGCCGCGGAGGCGGCCGAGATCGGCGCCCGTTTCGCCGAGCGCGTCAACGTGGCCACGGGCCCCACGGTCGTCCTCCTGCCACTCGGCGGCTGCTCGAAGTACGAGTTGCCGGGTGGGCCGTTCGTCGATCCGGAGGCGGACGCGGCGCTCTTCGGCGCCATCCGCACCGGCCTGCGGCCGGATATCCCGTGCCGCGACGTCACGGCCAACATCAACGACGCCGCCTTCATCGACGCCGCCTCCAGGGCGTTCCTGGAGCTCTGGGGCCAGACGCGACCCGAAGACGTCCGCGAGCGCTGAGCGGCCTGGGGTCGCGGCCTTTCTGCGAAAGAGCTCAGCCGGCGAAGTCGACGACCTCCAGGACCTCGTCCACGTGGTACGGGATGGGCGTGCCGCGCATGAAGCCGCGCGAGGAGGTCACCACGAGGAACAGCTTGCCGGCCTCGAGGATGGCCACCACGACCTCGCGGTGGTCCTGGCTCTCGATCTGGCCGACCTCGTCCTGTCGCACCGTGTCGTCGGTCTGGTGCCGGAGGCGGAAGATGCGCCGTGGCGTGGCCGGGAAGCCGTTGTCCCGGGCGAAGCGCACGATGGCCTCGCGATACTGCTCGGCCTGCTCGGGCGAGGCGGCGCCCGGAAAGAACCAGGCCGGCGGGCGCTCCGTCAGCGCCATGTCGTCCACTCAGGCGGGCTCCAGGAAGACCGCGCGCAGCCGCGCCAGGTCGCTGTCCGTCAACCCCAGGCCGTCGGCCAGGTAGGCCGCCAGCGATCCGTAGGCTTGGCGGACCTCGTCGAGGGCGGCCTGGAGGTACGCCGACCTGGCGCTCACGATGGGTTCGATGACGTCACGGTCGCCACCGCGGGCGACGAAGTCGTCCACGACGGACCCGAAGGCCTCGCGGATCTCGGTGTCGCTGCGCAGGTAGTCGGCCATGACCGTCTCCTCGTCCACGCCGAGCCAGAGCAGCAGCACGGCCACCGCCCATCCCGTGCGGTCCTTGCCCGTCGTGCAGTGCACCAGCGCGGGGTGCGTCTCCTCCACGGCCAGGCGGCGATACAGCTCGCCGAAGGCGGACCGCGCGCTCGGGAGGCGCACGAAGTCCAGGTAGGTCAGCACGAAGAACCGCTCGGAGGCGCCCCCCGCCAGCTCCCGGCTGGCGCGCGGCGGGTCGCGCATCAGCTCGTAGAACGCCGCCGGGTCGGCCTGACCGGAGTCGGCGAGGACGTCGAGGATCAGCGTCCGTGCCTCCGGGGGCGGGCGGTCGGGCCGCCGCTCCCGCTCGGGGGCCGTGCGCAGGTCGATGACGGTGCGCACGCCCAAGCCTGTCAGCCAGTCGGTGGCCGCCTCGTTCAGCCCGAACAGATCCACCGAGCGGTAGAGCAGCCCGGTCCGGACGCTGCGGCCGTCCAGCGTCGCATGACCACCGACATCGCGGAAGTTGGGGATGACCGAGGTGTCGGCCCGGGTCCAGATCATGCTGCCGGCAGTCTAGCCGTGCCCCGAGGCGGGCACACCAGCTGCGTGGCCCGCTGGCCTCTGGTCGCCGGGAGGCGGCGTCAGCCCACGGTCGGGTCGCCCGTGTAGCCCTTGCGGATGTCGGCGAAGCGAGCGTGCCAATCGCGCGGCCCTCGCCGCAGCCGCTCCACGTGCCCCATCACTTCCACGCGCATCGCCCACCAGTAGAGGATGGTGATGGCCGACGCGTAGAGCGCAGCGGCAGGGTCGTCGCGCACGAACAGGAACCAGGGCGCCAGCAGCAGGGTCCAGCCGTCGAAGGCGATGAGCCGGTCAGCCAGCACCAGGCCGATGAGGATGCCCAGCGGGATGACCACGAGCAGGGCCACCGGGTCGACGACGAGCAGCCCGCCGAGCATCGGCGACACGCCGAAGCCGCCCTTGAAGCCATGCCAGACGGGCCAGATGTGACCGACGACCGCGAAGGTGGCAGCCGCCAGGTAGGCCTGGTCATCGGGGAAGAGCCAGCGACAGAGGGCCGTGACCGCGGCCGCCTTGCCGATGTCGAGCAGCGAGACCAGGAAGCCCCAGCGACGGCCCGCCCGGATCGACACGCTGGTGGCCGAGACGCCGCTGACCTCGACAGCCTGGCCACCCTCGTGGAACTCGAGTCGGGCCGTCTGCAGGTCCTCGCCGGGTGCCACCCGCCGGCCGACGAGGCGGGCGAAGGAGATGGAGCCGACCAGGTAGCCGAGCAGCGCCGCGACGAGGAAGGACGCCATGGGGTTCAGGCGGCAGCCGGCCCCGGCGGTGGCGGCTGCGCGCCGCACCCGACACGTCCTCCACCAGGACCAGGCCGCTCACGCCGTCGACGATGAGCGTGGCGCCATCGGGGATGGCGACCGTGGCATCCGCCACCGACACGACGCAGGGGATGCCGTACTCGCGGGCCACGATCGACGAGTGCGAGAGCATCCCTCCGGCCTCCGCCACGATGCCGGCTGCCCGCGTGAAGAGCGGCGTCCAGCCCACGTCGGAGAAGGGGATGACGAGGATGTCGCCGGGCTGCACACGGCTGAAGTCGGCACTGCCCTTCACGATCCGCGCCGGCCCGCGGGCGCTGCCGCGCGACGTGGGGTGACCGGACAGGGTCGAACGCACGACCTCGTCCCTGTGGCGGGGCACGAACGCGTCGCCATAGACGAGCTCGGGAACGATGAGGTCCGCGGCTGCCTCGATGGCCGCCCGTCGCTCGGCGACCAGGGCACGCACCGACGTCGGGATGCGGCCCATCGCCCGTGAGCGAGGCTCGCACCTCTGCCTCCTCGAGGTAGAAGACGTCCTCGGGCGTCAGCAGGACACCGCGGCCCACGAGACGGGCCCCGATGGCCAGGAACGTCCCCCGGAACAGGCCGTAGCCACCGGTATACGTGGAGCTCACCGCCTCGCGGTAGACGCGGAAGGCCCCGGCGCGACGCCAGAGCAGGCGCAGGATGGGCCGCCAGGGGACCGGCGTCCGAGCTTCCACCTCCGACAGTGGGATGGCCGTGCTGGCTCCTCCGGATCCGGTGGCGTCCAGGCGCGCCAGCGCCAGCTTCACCACGTGCCCCGGATCCTCGCGCCAGGGCGGCACCGAGAAGTCGTTGCCGCTGTCCGAGAGATGCCCAAAGCGCTGCAGGAAGGCGCCCAGCGCTGCTGACCAACCGTCCAGCCGCGGGTCGTCACGAAACGCTGCCAGCGGGTCGGCCGCCAGCGACGCTCTGGCATCCTCGGGCAGCGCCGCCGCCTGCTCGGCCAGCCGGTCGAGCGCCGGCGCAGGGTCCCAGGCGACCCGGTCCGCACGCTCCCGGGCCGGGTCGACGGCGGCCGGATCCAGGCCGGCCTGCCGGACGCAGGCCTCGAGGGCCTTGTTGTAGAGGAGCATCTGCAGGGGCACGACGATGTTGGCGTAGGCGGCGCGGCGAGTGATGGCCGTCAGCGTGTCCACGCGGTCGAGGAGCGCGGCGTCAGCGAGGCCATCGATCGGCTGGGTGGCCACCCGCTCGTACGCGACCCGCAGCTCGCGGACCTCCTGTCGCGCCCAACGGCCACGCTGCGATCCGTCGCGCAGGACACCCAGCATGCGCTGCAGGTGTCTCGCGAACCCGGGACCCGGCTTGAAGGTCGGTGCCTCCGGCCCCTTGGGTAGCCCCAGCAGCAGCTCCAGGGAGTCGCGCGGCATGCCCAGGGCCTCGAAGATGTCGCCGAGCGTGGTCATGTCGAAATAGGCACGTCCGCCGAAGGAGCGCGCCAGGTCCTCGGGTGCGATCTCCAGGGGCCCGACCATCTCCTCGAGCAGGTCGATCCAGGCGGCGTTGACGATGGGCACGTTCACCGACCAGACGAGCGGCTTGATGATGCCGGGCAGGACCTCGCGGGCGATGCGGTTGGAGTAGAGCCGGAGGCCCTCCAGGCCGGTCATGGGGCGCGCCTGGAGCCACCAGAGACGCTCACCATCAGACGCCCACTCGACGTCCAGCGGCCGCCCCATCGCCTCGGCGAGATGCGAGACCCCGTCGGCCACCTCGCGGATGAGCGCCTCACCCACGCGCGGGTGCGGCGGCGCCGTCGTGAACTCACCCCAGCGACGCACCCAGCGGTCGGGCGTCACGCCCTCATCGACCAGGACGTGACCGGGACCCGGCACGGCTTCGATGACCGTCTCCGAGAGTCCCGTGAGCGGGTTGCGGCTGAAGGCGACGCCGGCAGCCCGGGCCGGCACCATGCGCTGGACGATGACGCCGACGTGCGGTGGATCGGTCAGGCCGGTCCGCTCCAGGTAGGCCGCCAGCCGCTCGCTGCGCGGGTCGGCCACGTCCTCGATGGCCGCCAGCAGGTCATCTGGTGGCACGTCCAGCAGCGTCGTGAACTGGCCCGCGAAGGAGTGCGCCTCCCCGTCCTCGACATCCGCGGACGAGCGGACCGCGTAGGAAGCCTCCGGGTCCAGCCAGCGCTGCAGGGCAGCGCGGAGCATCTCGCGCAGGGCGGTGTCACCGTCCCGGAGGCGCGCCGCGGTCTCGGAGGGGATGGCGACAGCGGGCGGGACCGGCACGCCCTGACTGCCCAGCCACCACAACGAGAGGGCCTTGCGGCCGACGCTCACGGCGTCCGGAGGCGGCGCATCCGTGCCCAGCGCCACGAGTGGCCGCCGCACCTGGTGGTGGGGCGGCACCCGGCGATCGGGGCGAGGGGCCTGGGCCACGCGGGAACCTGGCTCGTGGCCACCCTCATGCGCGTGCGCGAGCCGCCGGGGTGCCAGCAGGCCTGCCACGCCACCTTGCCGCCGCCGTCCGGCATCGGGACCGTCCATGCTCAGGCGCGCGGCGGCCGAGTCGATGAGGGGCTCGATCCAGCGGGCAGCCATGCGCAGCAGCTCGGGATCGTCATTGAGGCTGGGCAGTCGGAGGACCTGGACCTCGGGGTGGCTCTTGTGCAGCTCCTCGGTCGTGTAGCCGACATCGAGGATGGTCTCGTGATTGTCGGTCACGAAACCGATGGGCATGAAGACGATGGCCCGCGCTCCCGTCGTGATGAGGTTCCGGGCTGCCTGCAGCATGTCCGGCTGCGTCCAGCGACCGGGCGTGGGGTGGTTCATCCAGCCCACGGAGATGTTGGGGTACTCGTGGACCAGCTGCTCCCGGACGTGGTCGTAGAGCTTGCGGCTCTCCTTGATGCCGGTCTCGAAGCCCTTGGCCTTGTAGGGGCAGCCGTGGTTGAGCAGCACGACGCCGATCTGTGAGGTGGCCCAGCGTCCGCGCATGGGACGGACGCCCTCGCGGAGATGCTCCGCCAGGCGCTCGTGGTATTCAGGACGCTCGTAGAAGCTGGGCAGGTAGCGCACCTCCCGCAGCCAGGAGCCGTCGTCGCCAAGGGCCTTGTTGACCTGCTCCAGCGAAAGACCGCCCGTGTACACGGAGTCGACCACCAGGAAGGGGTAGATGACGAGCCGCTCGAAGCCCGCCTCGCGGATCGTTGGCAGGACCTCCTCCGGCAGGTAGCCCTCGCAGAAGTTGAAGGCCGTGAAGGTCTCGACCCGGTCGCCGTACCGCTCGTGGAGCGCCTCGGCGATGCCGGCCCGCTGCCGCTCGAAGATGGCGTTGTGGGGCGAGATGAAGTCGTTGGCCCGCTCGTACTCCCGGCGCGCGCGCTTCGCCAGGCGGCGCGAGAGGAAGGGCACCACCCGGCTGGGGAACCGGATGGACTTGCTCACGAGCAGGTCGATGGACTTGCGGTTGTACTCGACCAGGTCGTCGTTATCCTCGACCTCGCCGTAACCGCAGAGCAGTACGGCCACGCGCTCGCCTTCGTCGTGAGGGTGTCGGTGGTCGTGGGTCGTGTCCGGCACGGGGCACCTCGTCGTTGACTCGGGGGTAGCGCATGCTCGCACAGAGCTCCCGAAGATCGCACGCGACCGAGCGGTGTCTAGAAGTCGAGCGCGTCGCGAACGATCGCGGCTTCGCGCTCGCCGTAGACGAGGTCGTTGGCGATGGAGTACCAGTGGTCCTCGCGGGCCACGAAGGCGGGCAGGGCCTCCAGCGCCGCGTCGATCTCCGGCCAGGTGATGCCCAGGTCCTCGGGGCGGTGGCGGACCCCGGCCCGTTCGACGACTTCGCGGGCGTACTCGGGCCGATTGCCCTGCAGCGCGGACATGATGAGGACGCCCAGGCTGCCCAGCTCGCCGTGCATGATGGTGTGGCCGTTGACGAACTCGAAGGCATAGGCGAAGAAGTGCTCGGAGCCCTCCTCGAAGCGCGCGTGGCCGTAGTCGTCGCACATCTTGCCGATGAGGCGATGGAGCTCCATGAGCCCTTCGATGCCGTCATCGCTGCGCTCGCGGATCTCCGGCGCCAGCTCATGCAGCTGCGCCACGATGCGCAGCGATTCGGAGGCCGCGAAGTCGTCCCAGGCCGGGTCGTGGCCCCGGGCCACGGCGTACTCCCAGTCCCAGCGTGCCGTGTGGCAGGTGAAGACGTCGCCGATGCCGCCTCGCAGGAGGTGTGGCGGCGCCTCGCGCATGAGGTCGAAGTCCACGAAGACCATCTCCGGGATGGCGTCGGCCGAGTAGTGCACGCCGGTCTCGTCGCGGACGGCCACCATGTGCGTGAAGCAGGCGTTCACCGACGGCAGGCTGGGGACCTGCCAGAGCGGCACGCCGCGCCGCCAGTGGAGCCACTTGGCGGCGTCCATGGCCGAGCCGCCGCCGATGCCCAGGACGGGCCCGGCCGGCAGGGTGGCCACGAGGTCCTCGAGGTAGGCACGCTCGAGCCCCTCGACCATGACCACGGCGGCCGGCTCGATACCCAGGTCGGCCTCCAGGCTGGCCCACGGCTCCGGCTGCGTGATGACCAGGGGAGGGCCGTGGCGGCGCCGCCAGGTCGCGACCCAGGCCGCGTGCCACGCCTCGTCCGTAGGTCACCGGGAACAGCTCACCCATGGTCTCCACTCCCTTCGATCCGTCGGCCGGATCCCCGGTCGAACAGCATGAGATGCTCCGGGGCCAGGCTCACCAGCGCCGGCTGCCCGGCCTCGTGACCGGTCATGCCCGGCAGGCGGGCGGTCAGGCTGCCCCCCTCCCAGCTCACCGTCACGTAGGTCATGGGGCCCAGGGGCTGGACGACGCGCACCGTCGCCGGTGTACCCCGCTCGCCGACCTGGATGTGCTCGGGTCGGATGCCCAGGTCCACCGCCCGGCCCGCAGCCAGGGCGGCCACCGCGCCGGGCACGGAGAAGGCGGCCTCGCCCACGCGGTAGCGCGTCTCGCCGTCCGAGGTCTCCAGCGTGCCCTGCAGGATGTCCATCTGCGGGCTGCCCACGAAGCGCGCCACGTACGTCGAGGCCGGGCGCGCGTAGACGTCCTCCGGGCGAGCCGACCTGCTCCACGCGGCCGAGGCGCATGATGGCCACCCGGTCCGAGACGGACATGGCCTCCTCCTGGTCGTGCGTCACGAAGACGGAGGTCACGCCCAGGCGCTGGTGCAGCTCCTTGATCTCGCCGCGCATGCGCACCCGCAGCGCCGCATCGAGGTTGCTGAAGGGCTCATCGAAGAGGAAGACGGCCGGCTCGCGGATGAGCGCGCGTCCCAGCGCCACGCGCTGCTGCTGGCCTCCGGAGAGCTCGCGCGGCAGGCGCCCGAGCAGCTGCGAGAGCTCGAGCGTCTCGGCCACCGCGCGCACGCGCTCCGCGATCTCCGCCTTGGGTCGCTTGCGCAGCCGCAGGGTGAAGCCGATGTTCTCGCCCACGGTCATGTGCGGGTAGAGCGCGTAGTTCTGGAAGACCATGGCCACGTCGCGCTCGAAGGGCCCCAGGTCGTTGACGACCCGCCCGCCGATGCGCACCTCGCCGGAGGTGGCCTCCTCGAGGCCGGCCAGGATGTTGAGCGTCGTCGTCTTGCCGCAGCCGGACGGCCCCAGCAGCGTCACGAACTCGCCATCCTCGATGCGCAGGTCCACGTCCTTGCAGGCCTCCACGGCGCCGAAGGACTTGCAGACCTTGACCAGCTCGACGTCAGCCATCAGCCCTTGACCGCTCCCTCCACGAAACCCTTGACGATGAACCGACGGAAGATGATGGCCAGCAGCACCACCGGGATGCTGGCCAGGACGGCGGCGGCCAGCATCTCGCCGTAGAGCGTCTGGTACTGGCCGGAGAACTCGGCGATGGCGATGGGCGCGGTCTTGATGTCCACGCGCGTCAGGATGATGGCGAAGAAGAACTCGTTCCAGGCCTCGATGAAGGCGAAGACCCCGGCCGCGAAGAGGGCCGGCAGCGAGATGGGCAGCACGACCATGCGGAACGTCTGGAAGGTGCTGGCGCCGTCCACCGCCGCGGCACGCTCCAGCTGCGGAGGGATGGACTCGAAGAAGCCCTTCAGGATCCAGATGACGACCACCAGCGTGAAGGACAGGTACGTCAGGGAGAGCGCGATGTAGGTGTCCACGAGACGCAGCTGCGAGAAGACGATGAAGAGGGGGATGGCGATGACGATGCCGGGGAACATCTGCGTCGCCAGCACGGCCAGCAGGATCTTGTTGGCGCCGGGAACGCGCAGGCGGGCCAGCGCGTAGGCGGCCGTGGAGCCCAGCACCAGCGAGAGGGCTGCCGTGAGCGTGGCCACGATGGCCGAATCGATGAGCGCATCGGGCAGGTTGCCCCTCGTGACCAGCACGTCAGCGTAGTTGTCCAGCGTGAAGTTGGAAAGGGACAGGTCAGGCGGGCTCTGCGTCAGGGCGCTGGTCGGCAGCAGGCTCGTGACGATGCCCCAGGCGATGGGCCCCAGGGCCAGCACCAGGAAGACGAGCAGCCCGAAGCGCACACCCCAGGTCGAGAGCCGGCGGCGCAGCCGAGCGCTCACGCGGCGACCCCCCATGGGCATGCCCAGGCCCGCCTCACCCGGCCGTCTCCTTGCGCCGGCTGCGCTCCGGGTCCAGGGCGCGCACGTAGATGAGCGCCAGCACGAACATGAGCACGAACAGGACGTTGGCGATGGCCGCGCCGTAGCCCAGGTCAAGGAAGTTGAAGGTCACGCGCCAGGCCAGGAAGTTGAGCACGACCGTTCCGTCCGCGGGCCCGCCCTTGGTCAGCACGAAGACGAGGTCGAAGACCTTGAGCGCCCAGATGGACTGCAGCACGATGGCCACCAGCAGGGGCACCCGCAGGCCCGGCAGGGTCACGTGGCGGAAGCGCGCCCAGGTCCCGGCGCCGTCCACGCGGGCCGCGCGGTAGAGGTGGTTGGGCACGTTCTGGAGGCCTGCCAGGAGCAGCAGCGTGATGAAGGGGATGGCCTTCCAGGCATCCGCGATGAGCATCATGTTGAGGGCCCGGAAGGGGTCGCCCAGCCAGACGACCTTCTGGTCGATGACGCCCAGCTGCAGCAGGATGGCATTGAGGATGCCGTAGTTGGCGTTGTAGATCCACTTCCAGAGCACCGCGTTGGCGACCGGTGCCAGGGCCCACGGGATGAGCAGCACGACGACGAAGATGCCGTGGCGGCCCGAGGGATGGTTGAGCAGCAGGGCCAGGACGAGGCTCAGGCCGATGACGGCGATGACCTCGACGAAGGTGAAGTAGAGCGAGTTGCGCAGGGCGATGCCGAAGGTCGGGTCCGCCAGCATGCGCTGGTAGTTGGCCAGGCCGATCCAGTCGCTGGTCACGCCGCCGCCAGCGATGGTGGCGTCCTGGAAGCCCAGCAGCAGCGAGGCCGCGATGGGGTAGGCCAGGACGCCGAGCAGCACCAGGAGCGCCGGCGCCACCAGCCACAGGCCGGTGCGGCGTCGGCGCCCCTCGAAGCTGGTGGAGGTCAGGCGCAAGCGCCGGGCCTCCACCGGGAGCGCGACGTGTCAGCCACGCCGCGCGACGATGGCCTTGACCGCATCCGACGCGGTCTTGATCGCCGTGGCCGCATCCTGCTGGCCCTGGAGGGCCTTCTGGATCTCGGTGCTGATGGCGATGGTCACCTCGTTGTAGTCCGGGGTGACGAAGCTGTCATAGGGGTGCTGCGCCTGCTCGAGCACGACCTTGGCGTTGGCTGACTTCTCCTGGACCTCCGGGTCGTTGAGGACCGAGAGGCGGATGGGCAGCCAGCCCGTGTCGATGGACTGGCTCTTCTGCACCGCCGGGTCCAGGTAGAACTCGATGAGCTTGCGAGCCAGCTCCGGGTCGGCGCTGGTCTTGGTGATGGTGTAGGCGTCCGTGCCGTCGATCGACGCGGTGCCGGCCGGCCCGGCCGGGTTGAGCGCGGCGCCGACCTGACCGGCGATGGGGGAGTCGGGCCCGTTGGCCGGGACCCACATGAAGGGCCAGTTCAGCATCATCGCGGCGCTGCCGTTGGTGAAGACATTGGTGGCGTCGTTGATGCCGACGTAGGTGATGGCCGCCGGGTCCGTGTACTTCATGAGGTCGATCATGAACTGCAGCGACTCGACACCCTCCGGGGTGTCGAAGTCGGGCTGGCCGCTGGCGTCCCAGAGGTGGCCGCCGGCCTGCTGCAGGAAGGCGAACCAGTAGGTGGCCACGCCGCCGATGCCGGCCGGCTCACCGTAGTTGAGGACCCAGCCGTACTTGCCGTCCTTGGTGAGCTGCTCGGCCATGCCCAGCAGCTCGTCCCAGGTCGCGGGTGGGGCGGTGATGCCCTCCGCGTCGAACATGGCCTTGTTGTAGAAGGTCGTGAGCAGCGAGAGCGTGAAGACGGCGCCCAGCTTCTGGCCGTCCCAGGTGACCGTCGAGAAGCTCGACGGCGGGAGGTCCGCCACCAGGCCGGCCGGCAGCTGGTCCACGAAGGGCACCAGGAAGTCGGCGAACTCCGGCACCCAGCCGGACATGTAGACGACGTCGTGGGTGTGCACGCCGGAGGCGAAGTTGGCCGCCATCTTGTCGTGCAGCTGCGGCCAGGGCACGTCCTCGTAGCCGACCTTCACCTTGTTGGCCGCCTGCCAGGCCGCGAAGGCATCGTTGGTGGCCTGCGAGTAGGCGGCATTGGGGACACCGGGCGGGGTGGGATCCGGCGCCGCCGGCACGAGTGCCCGCAGCACGGTCTCATCCTGGCCCAGTGCCCTGGCCCAGGCGGGCAGCATGCCGGCCGCGGCGATGCCAGCGGCAGCGGCACCCGTGCGCTGCAGGAACGATCGCCGCGAGAAGCCCTGCGGCGTATAGATGCGTCGCTGTGACATGGGTACGGTGGCCTCCTCCTGGTGATGCCGGCCGGGTCACGGGATGGATCCGGCCGGGATGCGATGGATCGACGGGGTGTCGATGGCGCGAGGACTCGGACGACTCGGCGGGTCCGCCGGCAGCGAGCCTCCCGCTCAGCTCTGGGTCGCCGCACCTCCTTCCCGTCGCTCGATGGCGGTCATCCCCCGATCCAGGTGGCGTGATCCAGCCGGTCGCGACCGGGCTGCTGCCGTCCTGACATGATGATGTGCACGCGCCCGCCAGGTGTCCATCAGGCTCTCGGCTTCCAGCTGGTCAGACGCCGATTGACCCAGCGCACGAGCTGGTCGGCCAGGAAGGCCATGACCACGATGACGATGAGGGCGGCCACGATGTTCTCCGTGAGCAGGTAGCGCCGTGACGTCACCATGAACCAGCCCACGCCGCCCTGCGCGCCCATGAGCTCCGCGGCCACGGCATACCCGAACGATGCCGCCACGGCGACGCGGACGCCGCCGAAGATGTCGGGCACGATGGCCGGCACGATGACCCGTCGGAACGTCTGGGAGCGGCTGGCGCCCAGCGTCGCGGCCGCCTGCAGGTAGATGGGCGGCACGTTGCGCACGGCCTCGTACGCGGTCACGACCATGACGATGAAGGTGCCGAAGGCGATCATCACCACGTGCGTCCCGATGCCGATGCCGAACCAGAGGATGAGCAACGGGATGAGGGCCAGGGGTGGCAGCGGACGGACGACCTCCACGATGGGGTCGGCCACGGCCCGGAACGTCTGTGAGACGGCCATCAGGATGCCCACCACGAGGCCCACGAGCCCGCCCAGGATGAAGCCTGGGACGATGCGCAATCCGACCGTCTGCCAGATGTCGTCCGGCATGGAGGGGCCCCACTGCTCGAAGCCGCGCGCCAGGTCCGCCGGGCCGGGCACGAAGAGGGGCCGCACGAAGCCGCCCACCGTGGCGACCAGCCAGATGGTGAGCAGGATGGCGATGACCGTCAGGCCGATGAGCCGCTGGCGCGTCACGATGCGCCGGCCGGCGACGGGCGACGATCCGGGCCCCGCGTCGGGGATGGGACCGGGCAGGTCGGCCTGGGTCATCTCGCTCATGCCACGGTCTCCACGTGACCGAGGTCCGCCTCGAAGCGCGACCACAGGTCGCGGCGCACCGCCTGGAACTCGGCCGACGTGCGCATCTCCGGGGTGCGCGGGTGGGGCAGGTCGACGGCCATGATGGAGCGGATGACGTTGGGCTCGCGGCCCATGACGGCCACGCGCGTCCCCAGGTAGACGGCCTCCTCGAGGTCGTGGGTCACGAACAGGATGGTGCGACGGTCTCGCTCCCAGAGCTGCAGAAGCTCATCCTGGAGGTGCTGCTTGGTCATGGCGTCGAGCGCCCCGAAGGGCTCGTCCATGAGCAGCACGTCCGGCTCGGTGGCGATGGCGCGCGCGATATCCACGCGCTTCTTCATGCCGCCGGAGAGCTCGCGCGGCAGCAGCGAGGCGTAGTCGGTGAGACCCACCAGGTCGATGTAGCGCTGTCCGATGCGGCGCACGTCGGCGGCGCCCAGGCCGGCCATGGAGGGTCCGAACTCCACGTTTCGCCGCACATCGAGCCAGGGGAACGTGGCATCGGGCTGGAAGACGACACCACGGCTCTTGTGCGGCCCGCGAACGACCTGTCCGTCGACCGTCACGCTGCCCTCCGTGGGAGCGATGAGCCCGGCGATGATGAAGAGCAGCGTGGACTTGCCGCAGCCGGAGGGGCCCACGAGACAGAGGAGCTCCTGGTCGGCGACCTCCAGGTCCGTGCGCTCAAGGGCCACCAGGTCACTCCGCTCCGCTCGCGGGTAGACCTTGCGCACGCCACGACAGGCGATCTTGGCGCTGGCGGAGGAGCTTCGCTCAGGCCGCGGGGCGTTCACGCTGCCTCCGACAGGCGTGTGCCGATGAGCGTCAGCCGGTCGTCGGGGATGGCCATGAGATCCCAGGACAGGACGATCGGGACGCCCGACCGTCGGGCCGCCTCCACCGCTTCCCCGAGCACATCGTCGGGGAGCACGGCCAGGCCGTCGATGACCACGGCGTCGATGCCGGCGGCGGCACCCGGTCCGGCCAGCCGCTGCAGCTCGGCCAGCTGCGCGCCGAAGACGACCCCGTGCAGGCTGCCGCTGCAGAGCGGCTCCCGTTCGGGGAGGGGCAGACCCAGGAGCTCCGAGAGCCGTGCGGCGGGTGCTGGGACGCCGCCTGACGCGAGCCAGCCGGCCAGCCGGCAGAGCTCGAAGGACAGGCCAGCCGGTCCGTGGGTGCCGAGGTACAGCATCGCCTTGGTGAACTCCCCCAGTGGCGCGAGTGACGCGATGTCCTGGCCGACCATGCGGGACAGCGCGGGCGAGAAGACGTCCAGGGCCAGCCGCATGGGGGACCCGTCCGGGCCGGCTCGCTGGGCTGAGGCGGTCAGCGGCTGCCTCCACGATGGCGGTGATGGCCTGGCTGCGCCAGGCCAGGAAGCCGTCCAGTCGCTCATCCGTGCCGTCCTGAGCAGAGCCCGCAGGAGGCCCAGGCGCCCGCGAGGCGACTTCTCGGCAGATGCCAGCCAGCGGGCCACGGCGGCCAGGTCGAGACCCTGGCCAGCCGCTGCGAGGTGGCAAGCCTCGCAGAAGCAGCCCAGCTCAGCCGCAGGGTCGCGTGTCGGGCTGGGCCAGCGGATCTTGTCCAGGAAGACGCCGCTCCAGGGATGACGACCAGCGGCTTCGTCCAGTCGGTCCAGGGCTGCCTCCCGGGCGCGCGGTCGTACCGGGCAGTCGAAGGCGAACTCGGCCATGCCGCCGGGTGCCTCGACCGGCGATGCCATCGGACCCGAGCACGCGGTCGGCGTCCGGGAGGTATCGACCGTCACCGCTGAGCAGGGGATGCCAGAGCCAGAGCCTGGCCGCCTGGCGGGTCTGCTTCGGCCGCCACGGCCTCCACGAGGGGCAGGGGCAGGCCCCAGCCCAGGCACACGTCGGTCAGGGGCAGACGCTCGGCGGCGGCGCGCAGCCGTGCGACGGCGGCGTCCGGGCTGGTGGCTCCGGACGCCGCTCCGCCTTCCAGGAGCTGGACGATGACCCGGGAGGGGTCACCGCCCAGCTGGCTGGTGAACGTCAACGGCTGGCCATGAAGTCGGCGAAGAAGCCGGGTGCCGGGACGAGCGTCTCGAGGTCGATGGCCGAAGCGTCCAGCCCTTCCGTGCCAGAGAAGAAGTCGACCACGAACTGCAGCCGGTCCTTGTAGTAGAAGGGGCTCTCCGGGTCATCCCAGAACATGGCCGCGGCCTCGTCCGCGGTGGGCATGATCACGAGGTCGGTGATGAAGCGCTTGGCATCCTCCGGCGTGAAGCCGGCGCCCGACTGCTCGTTGATCCAGTCGGCCATGATCTGGAGCGCTTCGTCCTCGTTGGACTTGAGGAAGTCCATGGCCTTGTACCAGGCGCTCAGCAGCCTGACCGGCACGTCGGGATGGGCATCCAGGAAGGCCTGTGTCGTGCCCAGCCCGGCCAGGTCCATGGCCCCACCCGCCAGCTGCGGGCCGGTCAGGACGTTGACCATGCCCTCCTGCTCCAGGCGGAAGCGCTGGGGCAGGCCGTCGCTGTAGAAGTCCGCCTCGCCGCGGATGAAGGCGGCAGCGCCCTCGACCGGGTCGAGGTCCAGGATCTCCATGTCATCCCGCGTGAGACCTGCGTAGCCGAGCGCCGTGTCCAGGACAGGCGTGAACGATGCGCCGCCGGGCAGGATGATGGTCTTGCCCTCCAGTTGCGCGGCCGCCTGGGCCAGGGCCTCCTCGTGGGTCGCCCCTTCGGCCACGAAGTCGTCATAGGTCTTGTAGCCGTCACCCGGCCGCGCCATGATCGAGTAGCCGGCGAAGATGTTCGTCAGCGAGAGCATGCGCAGCTCGGGCGCCTGGGCGGCGGCCAGGATGAACGGCGTGTCGCCGGAATCGCCGACGTCGATCGAGCCGCCCAGCATGGCCTCGTACATGGGCTGCTCGACCTCGAAGGTCGTCTTGTCGAACGTGATGCCCTCTTCCTCGAGGTAGCCCTGCTGCTCCGCGATGGCCCACGGCGCGTAGTCCAGGTAGGGCAGCTGGCCGAAGCGGATGGTCAGTGGCTCGGGCGCGTCCTGGGCCACCGTGGCGCCCACGGCCGCGAGGCTGGCGACCAGCGCCAGGGCTGCCCCGAGCACGACCGACGTTCTCCCCATACGTCCTGTCATCGAAACGCTCTCCTCAACTGTGCGCCACCGCGGTCGTCGTCATCTCGGTCCAAGGGCGTTGCGGCGGGGCGCCGACCGCATCACCGGGACTGACCCTGCACTCCCTCCTTCGCTACCACGACCTGGGTGCCCCGGGCCTCCAGGGCCTCGACGTGTTCGGGTCGGACCTGGCCGTCCGTGACCAGCGTGCCGACCTGCTCGAAACCGAACATGAACCCGGGCGCCACCCGGTCGAACTTGCTGGCATCGGCGAGGATGACGGCGTCGCGGGCCATGGCGCGCAGGGCGCGGTCCACGGCGATCTCGCGGATGTGCTCGGTGAGGAAGCCGCGCTCCAGGTCGATGGCGGAGGCGCCCATGAAGACGGTGTCCGCGCGCAGGTCGCGCATGGCCTCCTCGGTGAGGTGGCCGCGCAGGCTGTGCATGCCCGGCAGCACGACCCCGCCCAGGACGACGAGCTCGATGCCCGGGGCATCCAGCAGCGCGTTGGCGACGTCCAGCGCGTTGGTGATGACGGTCAGGGTGCGGTCGCGCAACCGCCGTGCCAGCTCCAGGACCGTGGATCCGCTGGAGAGCGCGATCGTGGAGCCGTCCTCGACCAGGTCCGCCGCGGCCAGCCCGATGGCCCGCTTCCAGCCCAGCAGCGGGTCGTCCCGGCTGCCCGCTGGCCCGGGCATCCCCGGGGGCATGGCGGCGCCCCCGTAGGTCCGCACCAGGCGCCCCTCGCGAGCGAGACGCTGCAGGGTGCGGCGCACGGTGGCCTCGCCGACGTCCAGCGCCTGTGCCAGCTCCGCCGACCGACGTGCTGCCCGTCGAGCGCAGGACATCCATGACGAGCTCGTCGCGCGCATGCGGGATCACGGCCCCGATTGTGCTGGCCGCTGCCCGGACTGTCAAACCGGCCTGCGCAGTCTGCGCAAGGACAGCGCCATTCCTGCGCACTTCGGGCGGCCAGCGTGGCCGAACTGCTATCCTGACGATCATGGACCCGCACATCCTCGAGCGCGCGAGCCATCCCGACCTGCGCGTGGGACGTGGCCTCCTGGGCCCGGAGCTCGCCCGGCTCACGGGCCGCTGGGCGCTGGTCAGTCAGACAGAGCCACTGGCGCTGCTCGAGCCGTCGATCCGTGCACGGGCGGCGGTCACCCTGGTAGCGGAGTCGCTCGATGAGACCGTCCTGGAGGCCGCTGCCGCCGGCCTCCCGGTGAGTCGAGCACGTCGTCGGCATCGGTGGCGGGATGGCCATGGACATGGCCAAGTTCCTGGCCTGGCGGCGTGGGCTGCCGCTGCTGCTGGCACCCAGCATCATCAGCGTGGACGCCTCGGTCACCAACACGGTGGCCGTGCGGCGCCGCGGTCGCGTCGAGTACGACGGGTTCGTCGTCGCGGACCCCATCGTCGTGGACCTGGAGCTCGTCGCGAGCGCGCCGGCCCGGCTCAACCGTGCCGGCGTGGGCGACCTGCTCTCCATCCAGACCGGGCGCTTCGACTGGGCGCTGGGCGCGCGGGCCGGCCGCATCGCCTTCGACGCCACGGTGGACGCGGCGGCTGCCGCCGTGCTCGAGCGCCTCTACGGGTTGGCGGACGAGGTCGCGGACGTCACCGACCGGGCTCTCGAGGAGATCATCCGCGCCTACGCGGAGGTCAACGCGCTGCTGCTGGCCGTGGGGCACAGCGGGCCGGAGGAAGGCTCGGAACACTACTTCGGCTATGCCGTGGAGGCCCGCACGGGCCGCTCCTTCGTCCACGGCGAGCTCATCGGGCTCGGCGTCGTGCTCATGTCCGGCCTGCAGGGCAACGCCCAGGCACGCGCCATCGCCTTCCTCGATCGCTGCCGGGTGCAGTGGCGCCCGGAGCAGATCGGCCTCGACCGCGCCACGCTGGAGGCGGTGCTCGCGGACCTGCCCCGCTTCGTGCGCGAGGCGGGCCTCCCGCACTCTATCCTCGACGAGATCGAGCTGGACGGAGCCACCGTGTCTGGCGTCGCTCGAACCGCTCCTGGCCCTGACCCCGACCGACCACCACTGACCCGTTGCCGAAGAGAGGGAGAGTCACCATGACCAGCGCCACTGACACCACCACCGCCCTCGAGCGGACGCCCGTCCCGGTCGAGGACGTGACGCGCTGGCACGCCGACATCGCGGACGAGCTGCGCGAGGCCTTCGAGGCCTGCCTGCCGGCCCACCGGTTCACCCTGGGGCCCAACCTGCGCGAGTTCGAGGCCGAGTTCGCGGCCTACTGCGGGGCCACGGCCGGCATCGGCATCAGCTCCGGCACGGCGGCCCTGGCCCTCGCCCTGCGGGCGCTCGGCATCGGCCCCGGCGACGAGGTCATCACGGTCCCCAACACGTATGTGGCCACGGTCTTCGCCATCACCTACGTCGGCGCCCTGCCGGTCTTCGTGGACGTCGACCCGGTCACGGCCAACATCGACCCGGCCCGCGTGGCTGCCGCGCTGACGCCGGCCACGAAGGCCATCCTGCCCGTGCACCTCTACGGTCAGTGCGTGGACATGGACGCCCTGCGCGCGGCAGCGCCGGGCGTCCCCATCCTGGAGGACGCGGCACACGCCCACGGCGCCACCTACGGCGAGCGCCATGCCGGCAGCCTGGGCGAGGTCGCGGCCTTCAGCTTCTACCCGTCCAAGGTGATGGGCGCCCTGGGTGACGGCGGCATCATCACCACGTCCGACCCTGAGCTCGAGGCGCGCCTGCGCCAGCTGCGCTACATGGGCCAGACGAACGTCAAGCACGAGCACCTCATCCTGGGCTACCAGGAGCGCCTCGACGAGATGCAGGCGGCCTTCCTGCGCGTCAAGCTGCGCCACCTCGAGGACCAGGTGGCCGGCCGCCGTCGGGTGGCGGCGCGCTACGCGGAGCTGCTCGCCGATACCCCGCTCGAGCTGCCCGCCCACGACGTCACGGGCCGCCACGTCTACTACATGTACACGGTCATGGCGCCGCGCCGCGAGGAGCTGCGCGCGCACCTCGACTCGCAGGGCATCGCCACGCAGGTCGTCTACCCCAAGCTCGTGCCCGACCAGGGCGCCTACCGCGACCACCCGTACCGCGCCGCTGACGACATGGCCGTGGCCCGCTCGTTCGTGCCACGGCTGCTCTGCCTGCCCATGTTCGCGGAGCTCCGCGACGACGAGGTGGAACGCGTGGCCGAGGCCATCCGCGGCTTCTACGGCGTCCGATGAGCGCCACCGTGCGCCTGGCCGTGCTGGGCGGCAGCGGCGCCTCCACGCCGGAGCTCATGGACGCCATCGCCAGCTGGCCGGGCGGGGACGACCGCCGCCCGTCGCTGCAGGTGGTCCTCCAGGGCCGCTCGAGCCAGAAGCTGGAGCTCGTCGCGGATGCCTGCCGGAGCCGTCTGCCGGCCTCCGTCCAGGGCGTCACCGTGAGCACGGAGACCTCGCTCGACCGCGCCCTCGATGGGGCGGACGTGGTGCTCATCCAGGTCCGCGTCGGTGGACTCGATGCCCGCGTCTTCGACGAGACGTTCCCGCGCGCCTTCGGGCTGCCCGGCGAGGAGACCATGGGGCCCGGCGGCTTCGCCGACGCGCTGCGCACGGTCCCGGCCCTCGCTGACACGTGGGATCGACCTCGCCGCGCGGGCCGCTGACGCCTTCATCATCAATCTCACCAACCCCTCCGGCATCGTCACGCAGGCCGCCACGATCCACACGGGCCTGCGGTTCGTCTCCCTCTGCGACGGACCGGTGACCTTCGTGGAGGGCATCGCGCGCGCGACGGGCCGCGACGCTGCCGCCATCCGTCTCGACTACGCGGGCATGAACCACTGCGGCTTCTGGGTGGACGCTGACGCCACCGCGCTCGTCGCCGGGCTTCCGGCCACCAGCGGCGCGGACGAGTCGGACGTCACGGCGCTGGGCGCCCTGCCCACCCCCTACGTGCGCTTCTACCTGCACCCGGACCAGCAGCTGGCGACGCAGCTGGCCGCCACGGAGAGCCGTGCCGAGGCTCTCAAGCGGATGGAGGCCCAGATGCTCGACCAGTACGCCAGCCATGTCGGGTCCGAGCAGCAGACGCGCCGCGGGGCGCTCTGGTACCGCGTCTCCATCGTGCCTCTCATCGACGCCGTCATCCATGGCGCTGATGACACGGTCATCCTGGGCCTGCCCAACGAGGGCGCCGTGCCCTGGGCGCCGGACGACGCCATCGTGGAGCTGCCCACGGATATCGCTGCCGGCGGCGTGCTCGCGCGCCGGCCGGCCGTCGAGCTGCCGCCCCCGGTGGCGGACCTGCTTCGGCAGCACGCCACGTTCGAGACGCTGACCGCTCGCGCCCTGGCCGGCAGCCGCTCTCGCGAGTACCTGCCCAGCCGCCGGCCGGCCCTCGTGGAAGCGCTGGCCGCGAACCCCATGGTCGGGACGGAGGAGCTGGCAGCGCGGCTCGTCGACGAGATCTTCGCCCGCTCGCCGTCCTGAGGTGACCTGATGGCTGCAGCGCGCCGTCGCGGCGCTGATCCCGTGGGCGGTGCTCCAGGCGTGCCGGGCGCGCCCGTCCTGGCGCTCGATGTGGGGGGCACCAAGACCATCGTGGCGGCCGTCGATGGCCTGCCCACCGAGGGCCTGCGACCGCTGCGGCGCCCGGTCACCTTCGCCACGCCCCGCGATCCGGATGCCTTCCTGGGCGCGCTCACCACGGCAGCGGAGCGGGTGCTGCCGGCGGGCGTGCGACCCGTCGCGATCGGCATCGGCGTCCCCGGACCGCTGGACCCCAAGGCCGGCATCGTCGAGTTCTCCACGAACCTGGGTTGGCGGCACCTGCCCCTGGCGGCGCTCGTCTCGGAGCGCTTCGGGGGCGTGCCCACGGTCATCGAGGACGATGCCAACAGTGGCGCGCTGGGCGAGGCCATCGCCGGCGCGGGTCGGGGGTCGGACCCCTTCGTCTACCTGGCGCTCGGGACCGGCCTGGGTTCCGGCGTCATCGTCGCCGGACACGGTCGTCAGCGGGGCGCACGGGGCCGCGGGGGAGGTGGGCCACATGGCCGTCCACGACCGCCTGGGGCCACACTGCAACTGCGGGCGGTACAACTGCGTGGAGGCCTGGTGCTCCGGGATCGGCCTGGCGCGACGGGCGCGCGAGACCTGGCCGGCGGCGCGCCTGGCGGATGGCTCAGCGGCACCGCGCGATGCCGCCGGGGTCTTCGCCCTGGCCCGCACGGGTGACGCCGATGCGCTCGCCCTCGTGGCGCGCGCCCGCCACGCCTTCGCCATCGGCATCGCGGCCCTGCTGGCAAGCCTGGACCCGGCCGCGATCTCGATCGGTGGCTCGGTGGGGCTGGCGGAGCCGGACTTCGTGCGCGGGGCCTTCCGCGAGGCGGGCCAGCTCGTCCACTGGGCCACCAGCCGCCGCGTGCGGCTGCGACGCCCCCAGCTGGGCGGTCGGAGCGTGCTGGCTGGAGCCGCCGTCATCGGGGTCCGCGCTCGCGAGGGGTCCCGGTCGCCCGGGCTATCCTGACCACCGATGACTGACTCTCGCGTGGCGATCGCTGCCCTCATCGCTCCGGCCGCCGACCTGTCGGCGCGCGCGGGGCTGCCTCTCACCTTGCGTGCCGGACGCATCCGGCATGGCGCGGACGTCCTGGCCGAGGAGGACCTGGTGCGCCGCCTGGCTGACATGCGGGACGTGCTGGCCGATGGTGTCGGCCGCCGTGGCCGCCGGGTCGAGTACCACATGCTCAACGGCGTGCGCCATCGCGAGGATGCGCACCTCGCGGACCTCCCGCTGCGCTACGAGCTGACGGCGCTGGCCGGCCGGCCCATCGGTTGGGAGGCGGCCAAGACGCTCGGCCACGTCCACGTCTGCCCGCCGGGCGGCTCGATGGGCTACCCGGAGGTCGTGGAGGTCGTGCATGGTGAGGCTGGCTTCCTCATCCAGGACCTCGCCGAGGGTCCAGAGGGGCCCCGGGCTCGGCAGGCCTGGCTGGTGCGCGCCCGGCCCGGCGACTGGGTCGTCCTGCCGCCGGATCTCGCGCACGTGACCATCGACCTCGGGGCCGGGCCGCTGGTCTTCTCTGACGTCATCGACCGGCGGGCCCGGGGGATCTACGGGGGCGTGGCCGCGGCCCGCGGGTTCGGCTGGTACGTGGGTGCTGACGGGACGCTGCGGCCCAACCCGCGCTACGCGCAGCGGCCCCACGTCGAGGAGGTCGCGGCGGCCGACTGGTCGGGGCCTGCGCTGGCTCCGCTGTATCGTCACTTCGCTGCCGATCCCGGACAGCTGGCGTGGCTCTCTGAGCCGGCGCGCGTTCACGGATGTCGCTCCGGATCTGGCGGCCCGCATCGCCGACGCGCTCGGCTGACCGGGCAGGGCCCCAGCCGGACGGCCTGCAGTCCTGTCGAGACGGGCCGCCCGGCCTTGACAACGCCCGAGCCCGCCCCGCAACGTAGGGCCTGGATGTGGCCGGGCCGTCTGACGGCTTCTACCGGGAGCGGAGCCCGGCCTTCACGAGGAGGGACACATGCGTTCTCGCACCCTTGTCACGTTCGCGGTCTCGGCGAGCCTGTTGGCGGGCTCGGCGGCCGTCACGGTGGCACAGTCGGAGCCGCTGCCGCAGATCCGCGTGGCCGTGTGGAGCGGTCCCGAGGCTGACAACCTGCGCAAGGTCGTCGAGGCCTACACGGCAGAGACGGGCAACCCGGTCGAGATCGATGAGGTCGCCCGCGACGGCTACGACGCGGCGCTGCGCACCTCGATCGTCGGCGGTGGCTCCGACTGGGACGTCGTGTACTCGTCGGCCGACTGGCTGCCCGCCTTCATCGCCGCCGGCGGCCTCGCGCCCATCGACGAGTACATCGCCAGCATGCCGGCCGACTTCCTCAACGTGGCGGACCTGGAGCCGGGCATCTCGAACCTGACCTTCGACGGCCAGGTCTACGGCTTCCCCTCGGAGGGCGACACGGCCTGGCTGTTCTACCGCACGGACCTCCTGGAGGCCGCCGGCATCGAGCCGCCGCAGACCATGGACGAGATGCTGGCCGCGGCGCAAGCGCTGACGACGCCGGAGCGCTACGGCCTGGTCATCGGCTCGCGCACGGACGAGGCCTGGTGGGACTTCATGCACTACTTCTGGGCCTTCGGCGGCCAGCTCTTCGACCCCGAGACCATGGAGGTCACCGTCAATGACGAGGCCGGCGTGGCCGCGCTGACCTTCTACTCGGACCTCCTGCAGAAGTACGCCGTGGTCTCGCCGGACGTGACCACCTACGGCTTCAACGAGATCCTCACCGCCCTTGCCCAGGACAAGGCCGCCATGGGCGTCGAGTGGATGGCCGCCACGCAGGCGCTGACCGATTGCGAGCAGTCGCCGCTCGTCTGCGACAAGCTCGCCTACGAGCTCATCCCGCCGTCCGTGGCCGGCGAGTACGGCTTCGGCGGCAGCTCGTGGGGCTGGGTCATCCCGGCCACGGCGAGCCAGAAGGAGGCCGGCTACAAGTTCATCGAGTGGCTGGTCGGCGGCCCGGGCGCCAAGCTCTGGGCGCTGAACGGCGGCATCCCGTCCAACAAGGCTGCCCTGGCCGACCCCGAGGTCGTGGCCCAGGTCCCGCAGTTCGAGCTGCTCGCGGAGGCCATGCCCTACCGCCACATCACGCCGCTGCTGACCACGTCCGACCAGATCGTGCTGGCCATGCAGGAAGCCGCGGCTGCCGCGGTCGCCGGGGCCAAGACGCCCCAGCAGGCCATGGACGACGCGGCGGCCGCCATCGAGAGCGCCCTCGTGGAGGGTGGCTACAAGTAGCGTCGCGTGAGGGCCGCCGCTGCCATCCGGCAGCGGCGGCCTCCGCACCATGACGAGCAGCCCGGCGGCCGGCGAGCCGGCCGGCCCCAGCCCTTCACGCACCCGCGTCCGCGGTCCCCGTGACCGGACGTGGGCGTTCCTCGTGCCCGCCTACGGCGCCATCCTGGCGGTCGTCGGCATCCCCGTCGTCTACAGCCTGTACCTGAGCTTCCACCAGTGGAAGCTGGCCACCTTCAAGCAGGGCGTGCCCTTCGTGGGGTTGGACAACTACCTGAAGGCCATCGGCGACGACGGTTTCTGGCACTCGCTGCAGCTGACCCTTGGCTTCATGGTCGTCGCGCTCTCGGTCGAGATCGTGCTCGGCATCGCGCTGGCGGTCCTGCTGGACCAGGCCTTCAAGGGGCGTCGCACGATCCTCATCCTCCTGCTGCTGCCGATGTTCGTGACCAACGTCGTCATCGGCCTCATCTGGCGCATCCTGCTGAGCTACGACTTCGGGGTCGTCAACTGGCTGCTCTCGCTCCTGGGCCTGCCCAAGGTGGCCTGGCTGGGTGACCCGGGCCTGGCCCTCTGGTCGCTGGTCATCGTGGATGTCTGGAACACCACGGCCTTCGTGGCCCTCCTGGTGCTGGCCGGCCTGGCCGCGGTGCCCGACGAGCCACGGCAGGCCGCGCGCGTCGACGGCGCCTCTTCGTGGCAGACCTTCCGGCTCATCACGCTGCCGCTGCTGCGGCCGGTCATCTTCGTGGCCGTGGTCTGGCGCACCATCGACCTCTTCCGCATCTTCGACGTGGTCTACAGCCTCACCGGGGGCGGCCCCTACAACGCCACCGAGACGATCAGCCTGTACGCCTACAACCAGGGCTTCGCCTCGTTCAACCTCGGCTTCGCCTCGGCCATCTCCTACCTCATCATCCTGAGCCTGGCCATCGTGCTGGCCATCGAGTACCGGCTCCTGGGCCGGAGCCGCGCGTGAGGCGGGCCACGTGAAGCGCTCACGCGTGGGCGACCGCGGCCGTCTACCTGCTGGCCATCCTGGCGGTCGTGGTCTTCATGTTCCCCATCGTCTGGCTGCTGCTCACGAGCATCAAGCCCAGCGAGCTGACCTTCGCCTACCCGCCGGCCCTGACCTTCGAGCCGACGCTCGAGAGCTACCAGCAGGTCCTGGGCCAGTCCGACTTCCCGCGCTACCTCCTCAACAGCATCATCGTGGGCACGCTGGCCACCGGCGTGGCCCTGGCGCTGGCGCTGCCGGCCGGCTACGCACTGGCGCGCATGAGGACCCGCGGGCGAGGAGCCCTGCGTGCGGCCGCCCTTCTGCCGCAGATGCTGCCGGTCATCGTCGTGGTCATCCCCATCTACATGATCTTCCGCAGCACCGGCCTGCTCGACAACGTCTTCTCGCTGGCCTTCACGTACCTCGCGCTGACGGTCCCCATCTCGGTCTGGATCCTCTCCCGCTTCATCGAGGACCTGCCCGTGGAGCTCGACGAGGCGGCCGTCGTGGACGGCGCCAGCCGCTGGCAGATCCTGCGCCTGGTGGTGCTGCCGCTCGTGCGCCCCGGCCTGGCCGCGGCCGCTGTCCTCTGCCTCCTGTACACGTGGAACGAGTTCCTCTACGCGCTCATCCTCACGGGGCGCGACGCCAAGACCGCACCCGTGGCCATCGTCGGCTTCATGACCAACAAGGAGATCTACTGGGGGCGCATGGCGGCGGCGGGGACCATCGTCCTGGTGCCGGTGCTGGCCTTCGGGATCCTGGCGCACCGCCACCTGGTGCGCGGTCTCGTGAGTGGCTCCGGCAAGTAGCCACGAGCGCGCGCCGGCGCGTTCACCCCATCCCGGCCTCGGATGCGCCGGCGTCCCCAGGCGGTCGGCCGCCTGGCCCGGTGGTCGCTCCGCCCGGCGCGAGCACGCGTCGGAGCCGTCCGGCCCTGGAGACGACGACGAGGTCCGCCCGACACCCGGGCTCCATTCGGCCGCGGTCCACGAGGCCGAGCAGGCGCGCCGGGTTCTGCGTGGCGGCGCGCAGGGCGACAGCGAGTGGGATGCCGTGGCGCACGGCGCCGGCCACCATGCCGTCGAGCAGCAGTCGGCTGCCGGCCAGCGTGCCATCCGGGTGTACGGCGCGTCCGCCCTCGAGTCGAGCCGAGGAGCCGGGTGTCGGGACGCTGCGCAGCCGGCTCCCGGCCAGGGGCAGGGCGTCAGAGACGAGCACGAGCCGCTCGTCACCGATGGCGCGCGCGATCGGCGCGAGGAGGCCGGGGTCGACGTGGATGCCGTCCGTGATGAGCTCGACGAAGGGCGCCGCGGCCAATGCCGCACCGACGGGCCCCGGGTCGCGGGCGCGGAGCGGCGGCATGCCGTTGAAGAGGTGGGTCGTGGAGCGAGCCCCGGCCGCATAGGCCGCCGCGGCGGTCTCCATGCTGGCGTCCGTGTGGCCGATGGAGACGACGACGCCGGCCGCCGAGAGCTGGCGCACGAGGTCCAGGCCGCCCTCCAGCTCCGGGGCCAGGGTCACCAGGCGCACCGTCTGCCACGCGAGCGGATCATCGAGCTAGCGAGCGGGCCAGGTCGGCCGGCTGGGCGAAGGCCGTGGGATCATGGCCGCCCGAGCGAACGGGGGAGAGCACGGGACCTTCGAGATGGAGACCCAGCAGCTCGGCCGCGGGAGGTCCCTCCGGGGCGTCCATGAGGGCGCGCCGGACCCCGTCGAGCATCCGGGCCGCGGACATGAGCTGCGCGATGGGCGCGGTCGACACCGTGGCGACCACGGCCCCCACCCCGTGTCGCAGCAGCGTGGCCGCCATGCGCTCGAGGGCTGCCGGTCCGCCGAGCACGTCGCCACCGCCCGCCCCGTGGCAATGGACGTCGATGAAGGCCGGCGCCAGGACCTCGTCGTCCGACAGCACGATCGTCCCGGAGGCGTCTGAGCGCAGTGCCCGCACCGCTGCTGGCGACGGGTCGAGCTCGACCTCGAGATGCGTCCCTCCTCCACGTGGACGAGGGCGTGTGCCAGCCGGCCGCCTGGCAGCAGCACGGTTCCGACGATGCGGGCAAGGGGGGGCATCTCGACGGTCATGTCGTCATCGCAGCGTCAGCGACGTGCGCGACGCGTGAACCGCCACCCCAAGGCGAGGGCGACCATCGACCCGGCCAGCAGCAGCAAGAGCAGCCGCAGTGGGGTCCATGGATCTCCGCCCGGCGGCATGCCGGTGTCGGTCGTGTCGGTGTCTGGCAGGCCTCCGCCGACACCCGCGCCCCCGATGACCACCTCCGCGACGGCCGCAGCTGAGACGGCCGAGACGATCTCGTCGTCGTCGGTCGCCGTCGCGGTGACCGTGTTGCGGTGCGTGTCTCCGGCGGCGCCGGTGACACGGCCGGTGAAGCGGCACGTGTAGGTATCCCCTGGTGGGATGACGACGCTGCCGTCGGCCAAGCACTGACCCACGCCGTCCAGGTCGCCGTAGACATCATCGGCGAGCCCCGTCAGGGTCAGCGGCTCGAAGGTGGACTCGTTCGTGACCGTGATGGTGAAGACGACGTCGCCTCCCGGCGCCTGGACGACAGTCCGGATCCGGGGTCTTGGTGACGGAGATGACCGGCGGGACCGGGGTCAGGCTCGACGGTGGCGCTGGCCGTCGCCGTGGCCGGGTTGCCCTCGTCGTCGGCAGCCGTGGCCGTGACCGTGTCGGTCTGGGTCGCTCCGGCGTTGCCAGTGAAGGTGCCCGTGAACGAGCAGGCGTACGTCCGGCCCGCGGGCATCGACACGGGCAGGCCGCACGTGGTGGCGGTGATCTGGCCCGCCACCTTCGTGACGTCCCCATAGGGTGCGTCGACGAGGCTCGTGAGCGTCACCGGCTCGACCGAGGTGTTGGTCACGAGGAGGCCGAAGCTGAACGGCCCACCCGGCTCCGGCAGGCTCGACGGCGTGGGGGTCTTGGTGATGCTGATGCTGGGAAGGACGTCCGTGAACGCCACGACCGCGGTCGCCACCGCTGACACGGGACTGCCATCGTCGTCCTGTCCCGTGGCCGTGAACGTGTCTTGGTGAGCGGGCCCGGCGGCGCTGCCTGCCACGGGGAATGCCTGGCTGAACGTGCAGCTGGATGCAGGGTCGGGAGCTGGCGGCAGGACGGTGCCCACGCGACAGTCGGGGTCGCCAGTCAGCGCGCCAAAGTCGGAGTCGCTCAACGCGGTGATGGTCAGGGGGTCCACTCCCGAGGTGTTGTTGACCGTGAAGGTGAAGGCGACGGGGCCGCCCGGCTCGGGCAGCACCGCCGGGGCGGGAGTCTTGGTGACGGACATCGAGGGCGGGACATCGGTCAGCCGAACCGTGCGCCTGGGCCTCGGCCTGGATCTCGTTCCCTTCGTTGTCAGTCGCCGTCGCCGTCACGGTGTCGGTCTGGGCGTCAGCGGCATTGCCCGTGAAGGTTCCCGTGAACGAGCACGCGTAGCTGCCACCGATGGCCAGGACCTGGGGAACGTCGCAGTCGGTCGCCGTGATGTCGTCGCTCAGCACCGTGACGTCGCCGTACACGTCGTCCACGAGCGACATGAGTGTCGACGGGCTCGACCGACGTGTTGGTCACCAGCAAGGCGAAGGCGAACTCGCCACCCGGCTCGGGCAGGCTCGTCGGCGTAGGCGTCTTGGTGATGCTGATGCCAGGCAGGACGTCCGTCAGCAGCACGTCGGCCGAGTCGTCGTTGCTGACGGGGTTGCCGTCGTCGTCGGTGCCGCTGGCCGTGACCGTGTCGGTGACGGTGTCGCCAGCATCGCCCGCCGTGAAGGCGTCGAAGGAGCAGAGGTAGGACTCGCCGGGCGTGAGCGTCACGGGCGGCGTGAGGTCGCACGTCGTGGCGCGGATCGGCTCAGCGACGTGGTGACGTCGCCGTAGATGTCATCGAGCAGGGACTCGAGGGTCACCGTGTCGACCGGGCTCGTGTTCTCGACCTCGAGGCTGAACGTGACCATGGCGCCCGGCTCGGGCACGCTCGTCGGGTCCGCGTCCTTCGTCACCACGATGCTGGAGGGCACGTCGGTCAGCGGACGACTGGCGTCTCGCGGGCGGTGGCGGGGTTGCCCTCGTCGTCCTCGGCCCGTCGCCGTGACGATGTCCGTCTGGCTGGCTCCAGGGCGCCCGTGAAGGTGCCCGTGAAGCTGCAGGGTAGCTGTCCCCGACGGCGATCGTGGCGGGCAGGACGCAGGTCGTGGCGGTGATGTCGCCCGCGACCACGGTGACATCCCCGTAGAGGTCATCGTCGAGGCTCGTGAGGGTCACCGGCCTCGACCGAGGTGTTGGTGACTGATCGAGGCCGAAGTCGAAGTCGCCACCCGGCTCAGGCCGGCTCGTGGGCGCGGCCGTCTTGGTGATGCGCGATGCTGGGCGTGACATCGGTGAAGGTGACCCTGGCGGTGGCCGAGGCGGACGTGGGGTTGCCCTCGTCATCGCGGCCGGTCGCCGTGAAGGTGTCCTCGTGCGCGGGTCCGGAGGCGTCACCGCGTGATGGTGACGATCTGCGTGAATGAACACGTCGCTCGGGGCGCCAGGATGGTGCCCACCTGGCAGTCGGCGTCACCGCTGAGGGTGAAGTCGGTGTCCGATGAGCGACGTGATGGTGAGCGGGTCCACCGCGGATCCGTTGGTGACCGTGAAGGTGAAGGTCACCGGGCCGCCCGGCTCGGGCAGGCTCGTGGGGACGGGCGTCTTGGTCACGGACATGGTGGGCAGCACATCGGTCAGCGCTGACTTGGCGCGTCATCGCTGTCGCGGTGGCGGCGTTGCCCTCGTCGTCCCTCGCGGTCGCCGTCACCACGTCGGTCTGGCTGGCCCCCGCGTTGCCCGTGAAGGTGCCCGTGAAGGAGCAGCTGTAGCTGCCGCCCACGCCGATGGCGCGTGGCACGGCACAGGTGGTGGCGGTGATGCGCCCGGCTACCCGAGTGATGTCGCCATAGGGAACGTCGACCAGGCTCTGCAGCGTCACCGGCTCCACCGAGGTGTTGGTCACCGTGATGGAGAACGTGAACGGTCCGCCCGGTTCCGGCAGCGTCAGCGGCGCCGCGGTCTTGGCCACCGTGATGCTGGGCAGGACGTCGGTGAAGGTGACGGTCGCGGTGGCCGTGGCCGTCACGGTCGTGGGGGTGTCGTCGTCTCGACCTCGGGCACGGAAGGTGTCGCGGTGCGGCCCGGTGGCCGCCGAACCGGTGACTGCGAACGTCTGCGCGAAGTCGCAGGTCGCGCCCGGGGGCAGGACCGTTCCGACCCGGCAGTCGGCATCGCCGGCCAGGGTCCCGAAGACCGTGTCCGTAAGCGACGTGATGGTGAGCGGATCCACCGTCGAGCGGTTGGTGACGGTGAAGGTGAAGGCCACCGGCCCTCCGGGCTCTGGCAGGCTCGCCGGGTTGGGCGTCTTGGTCACGCTGATGCTCGGCCGGCACGTTCGTGATCGTGATGGTGGCGTCGTCGGTGGCGGTCGCGGGGTTGCCCTCGTCGTCACGCGCCGTGGCCGTCACGATGTCGGTCTGCGTCTTGGGGTTGCCCGTGAACGCCACCGTGAAGGCGCAGGCATAGCTGCCGCCGACAGCGATGGCCTGGGGCAGGCTGCAGGTCGTGCCCGTCAGCCTGGGGTTCGAGGCGTCCGCGATGTTGCCGTAGATGTCGTCGACGAGGCTGGTCAGCGTCACCGGCTCCACCGAGGTGTTCGTGACGTTCACGGCGAAGGAGAAGCTGCCGCCTGGCTCTGGACGGCTGGTGGGCGTGGCCGTCTTGGTGACGGTGATGGCCGGCTTGACGTCCGTGAGGACGACCTGCGCCCGGGCGAACTGGACCACCTGGTTCTTCTCGTTGTCGGAGACAGCCGCGGCCACCGTATCCACGTAGGGAGAGGCGCTGGCGGTACCCGTCACGGTCGCCCGGAACGAGCAGGTGTAGAAGCCGCCGTTGGGCGTGAGCGTCTGCGGCAGCCGACAGGTGCCCTTGCCGTTGAGGTTGCCGTAAGGCACGTCAACGAACGAATCGATCGTCACGTTCTCGCGGGAGTCGTTGACCAGGGTCACCGTGAAGGTCACCGGGCCGCCCGGCTCCGGCAGGCTCGTGGGGTCGGCGGACTTGAAGACGCGGAACCGCGGGTCGACGTTGACGATGTCGACATCGGCTCGCACCGACTGGCTGACGACGTTGCCATCGTCATCGCTGGCCCGCGCGGTGAGGATGTTGGAGCGGACATCTCCAGCATCGCCGGAGACCGTGCCGGACCAGCGGCAGGTGTAGGTAGCGCCGACGGGGATGATCGACGGCACGTCGCACGTGCCTACGCCGTCCAGGTTCCCTTCGACATCGTCCACGAGGGTCGTCAGGGTGATGCGGCTCAGGCGACGTGTTCCTGACCGACGCCGTGTAGGTGACCTGGCCACCGGGCTCCTCGATGGGGTTGGGTGAGGCGGTCTTCTGGACGACCATGGTCGGCAGCACGTCCGTGACGGGCACGCGAGCGGAGCCTGTCGCAGTGACCGGGACCAGCTCGTCATCAACGCCGGAGGCACGGAACGTGTCGCTCACGGAGCTGCCCGCGTTGCCCACGACCTGCCCCGGGAACGCGCACGAGGCCGACTGACCCGAGGCCAGGCTGAAGGGCACGGAGACCGTGCTGCCAGCCACGTTGCAGGCCAACCCAGTCGGTACGGATGTCACGCCGTTCACGGTGTCGCTGAGTGACTCGACGGTGACCGGGTCCGTCTGGACGGACGTGTTCGTGATGGTGACGCTGTAGGTGACATCTCCCCCGGGCTCGGGGACCGACGCAGGGTTGGCGACCTTGCGCACGGACAGGCTGGGCGCGGCGGGTGTGATGAGGACACGAGGCCGTGGCGGATCTGCGCGGAAGACCGTTGTTTCGGTCGTCGTCCTCGGCGGTGGCCGTGACGGTGTCTGTGGCAGTCGTGCCGGCGTTGCCGCTGACCTGTGCGGGGAACGAGCAGGCGTACGTGTCGCCCGGCGCGATGGTCTGTGGTGTCAGGCAGCTGCCCTTGCCGCTGAGGTTCCCGTAGGGGATGTCGACCAGCGACGTGACCCGCACCGGTTCCGGCGAGGTGTTCCGCACCACGATGCCGAACGACACCGTGCCGCCCGGCTCCGGGATCGAGGTGGGCCTGGCCGTCTTGCGCACGGTGATGGTGGGCTTCACGTCCGCGATGCGGACGTCCTCGCGGGCCACGCTGACGGCGTGGTTGCCGTCGTCGTCGGACAGCTCGGCCAGCACGAAGTCGGTTTCCACCTCACCGGCGTTGCCGGTGACGGCCTCGACGAAGCTGCAGGTGTAGGTGTCTCCCGGCGGCACGACGACCGTCAGGTCGGCCTCGCAGTCGCCCTTGCCGTTCAGGTCGCCGTAGACGTCGTCGATAGAGTGTCGTCAGGAAGGCCGCTTCCGCCGAGGTGTTGGTCACCTCGATCTCGTAGAGGACGCGGGCCACCGGGCTCGTCGATGGGGTTCGGGGTGGCCGTCTTCGCCACCGTCAGGGCCGGCAGGATGTCGGTGATGCGCACGGTCGCCGACGCGAAGCCCACGTAGGGCTTGCCATCGACGATGCCGCCGACGCGCACGAGGTCGGTCTGGGCGTCACCTGGATCGCCCGTGAAGGTCCCGGTGAAGGAGCAGGTGAGGTGGCGCCCGCCGCGATCTTCAGGGGCGTGACGCAGTCGCTCTTGCCGCTGAGGTTCCCGTAGGGGATGTCGACGAGGTCGGTGACGAGCATGCCCTCGGGGCTCGTGATGCTGACCGTGAAGGTGAAGGTGCCGCCCGGCTCGGGCAGGCTGATGGGGTCAGCCGTCTTGGTGATGATCGTGCGGGTGCCACCGCCGGAGCCGACGCCGACGGTGGCGCTGTCGCTGTCCGTGGCCGTGTTGCCCTCGTTGTCCGTGGCCGAGCCGGTCACCGTGTCGGTCGCGAGGTCGGGGACAGCGCCGGACACGAAGGCCACGAACTGGCACTCGTAGCTACCCTGCGGCGATATCGTCTGTGGGGTGACGCAGGTTCCTTGACCGTTCAGGTCGCCGTAGACGTCATCGACCAGGGAGTCCAGCGTTACGTCCTCGATGGAATCGTTGTGGACCCTGACGGTGAAGGTCACGTCTCCGCCCGGTTCGGGTACCGACGCTGGGCTGGCCGACTTGTCGAGGTCGATGGAGGGCTGGACGTCGGTGATGACGACCTCCGCCGTGTCGAACCCCTCGACCACGGTCCCCTCGTTGTCCTCGGCCGTGACCGTCACCGTGTCCGAGACCGTGTCGCGCGCATCGCCACTGACCGGCACGCTGAATGAGCAGGCGTAGAAGCCACCGATGGGGATGGTCTGGGGCACGGAGCAGCTGCCCCGGCCGTCGAGGTCCACGGTCACGCCCCCGACGTCGTCGACGAGGCTGGTGATGGTCAGTGGCTCACGGCCCGTGTTGGTGATGACGATGCGGTAGAAGGCCGTGCCGCCCGGCTCGGGGAGGGAGACCGGGTAGAGCAGCGACTTCTCGACGCTGAAGGTCGGGGCGGCATCCACCGTGGTGACCGTCGCCGAGTCGGTCTTCGTGACCGCGTTGCCCTCGTTGTCGGTCATCGTGGCGCTCACGATGTCGATCTTCGTCTCGCCCGCGTCATTGGCCACGAACTGGACGAACGAGCAGGAGTAGGCGCCACCAGGCAGCCACTGTCTGAGGTACGTCGCAGGTGCCCACTCCGTCCAGGTCGCCGTAGTTGTCGTCCACCAGCGTGGTGAGGGTCAGCTCCTCGGGCCCGTCATTGGTGATGGTGACCGAGAACTCGACGTCGGCGCCCGGCTCTGCGATGGTGGACGGGTCGGCCGTCTTGGTCAGGGTGAAGGTGGGCGGGACGTCCGTGATGACGAAGGTCGCGCCGTCCGCCTTGGTGACGGTGTTGCGCTCGTTGTCCTCGCCGGTCGCCGTGACGGTGTCGGTCTCGCTCCGTCCGGCGTTCCCGTTGAGGGTCTGAGGGATGGAGCAGCTGTAGGTGTCCAGGGGCGCGACGGTCTGCGGAACCGAGCAGTCGCCCTTGCCATCGAGGTTGCCCAGGACGTCGTCCACGAGAGTGGTCAGCGTGAGGGGCTCCACCGGGGACTCGTTGGTGACGGCGATGACCAGGTCGTAAGCGCCGCCCGGCTCTGGCAGGCTGGCTGGCACGGCGGTCTTCTGGAGCCGCAGGCCCGGCTTGACGTCGATGATCGTGACACTCGCGGAGGCCGTGGCCACGGCCGGGTTGCCTTCATTGTCGGCGGCACTGGCGGTGACGGTGTCCGTCTTCACAGCTCCGGCATCGCCGCTGACCGTGCCGCTGAACGAGCAGGTGTAGGTCCCACCTGACTTGGTAAGGGTCTGTGGCAGCTTGCAGGTGCCCTTGCCGTTGAGGCTCCCGTAGACGTCGTCGCTGAGCGAACCCAGGACGACGTCCTCGATCGAAGGGTTCTCGACCCTGACGGTGAAGGAGGCCTGCCCGCCCGGCTCCGGCAGCTCGGTGGGCTCGGCGCGCTTGGTCGCGCTGATGGTGGGCGTGACGTCCGTGATGGTGACCGTGGCTTCTGCTTCCTCGGTGACCGTGTTGCCATCGTCGTCGCGGGCGATGGCCGTGATGGTGTCCGTGCGGCGGTCGCCGGCATCGCCGGTGACGGGGCCCGTGGCCGTGCAGGTGTACGAGCCACCCGTGGCGATGGTCTGTGGCAGCACACAGGTTCCTCTGCCGTTCAGGTCGCCATAGACATCGTCACGGGCCGAGGTCAGCACGATGGGCTCGGGCGAGGTGTTCTGGACGAGCAGCGCGAAGCTCACGGGGCCGCCGGGTTCCGGCAGCGTCGTGGGGTTGGCCGTCTTGGTGACGGTCATCGTGGGCTTGACGTCAGTGAAGGTCAGCGTGGCACTGCCCGCGGCTGTCACGGCCTTGCCGTCGTCGTCGGTGCCGCCCGCGGTCACCGTGTCCGTCTCGCTCGCGCCGGCGTTCCCGGTCACCGATGCGTTGAACGTGCAGCTGTAGCTGCCACCGGCGACGATGAGCTGGGGCACGGCGCAGGTGGTGGTCGTGATGCTGGCGGCGACCTTCGTGACGTCGCCGTGCACGTCGTCCGCCAGGCTCGTCAGCGTGATGCTGTCCACGGCGCTCGTGTTGCGGACCACGAGCGTGAAGAGCACCGAGCCGCCGGGTTCCGGCAGGGAGGTGGGGTTGGCGGTCTTGGTGACCGCGAGCGAGGAGGGCGTGTCCGTGATGGTGACGGTCGCGCTGCCGGTCGCGTTCACGGCCTGGCCGTCGTCGTCCGTGCCGCCCGCGGTCACCGTGTCCGTCTCGCTGGCGCCGGCGTTCCCGGTCACCGACGCGTTGAATGTGCAGCTGTAGCTGCCACCGGCGACGATGGCCTGCGGCACGGCGCAGGTGCCCTGGCCGGCCAGGTTGCCGTGGATGTCATCGGCGAGCGTGGCGATGGTGACGCTGTCCACGGGGCTCGTATTGCGCACCACCACCGTGAATGCCACCGCGCCGCCCGGTTCGGGCCGCGAGGTCGGGTTGGCGGTCTTGGTGACGCTGATCGATGACGGGACGTCCGTGATGGTCACCGTGGCGCTGCCAGTCGGTGCGGCAGTGCTGGAGATCCGAACTGATCGGCCAGGACGGCGGTGACCGTACGACTCTGGGTGGTCCCTCCGCCCCCCGTCACTGAGGTCGCGAAGCTGCACGTGAAGATGGCGCCAGGTGCGATCGTCCCACCCGCGGTGCAAGTCCCCTTGCCGTCGAGGTCGCCGAGCAGGCTGTCGGTCAGGGAGTTCAGCGTGGCTGGAGAGGTCGACGTGTTGGCGACGAGGACACTGAAGGTCACCGAGCCACCGGGCTCGGTGAGGTCTCGTAGGGGCGGGGTCCACGGTCACCGTTCCTGAGGCGGCGGCGGGCTCGATGAACTCAGGACCTTGAGCCTCCGTGGCTGCGACGGTCGGATCGTCGGGGGGTGCCGGTGTGGCAGTCATGGGTTCGGCGGTGACCCCAGGCGAGGACGGATCCGCGAGTTTCGCGACTGGCGACGGGCCGGGTATGCGGTCCGGCGCGGAGGACGACTCCGGCGCCGTCTCGTCGGGGGCTCGGGGTCGGCTCCGAGCGTGGGTCTGCCGGCGCCGCCTCGTCCGTGCGCCGGGGTCGGGCTCCAGCGCTCCGGCGCCGCCTCGTCCGTGCGCTCGGGAGTCGGCTCCGGCGTCGGCGCGTCCGGAGTCGGGTCTGGCTCCCGGCGTGCGGGCTCCGGTCGAGCGTCGGGAGTCGGATCTGGCTCCGGGGTGGGCTCCGGCGTGGGCTCCGGGTGGGGTTCGCCTGCGGGAGCTCGGGCGTCGACGTCCGGTGTCAACGCCGAGAGGGTCTCGTCAGCGATCGGACAGCTCGCCGGACGACGGAGGCTCAACGGGCTCGGTCTGCGTGTCATCCGCGAGCACGAGAGCCGGGACGAGCAGGGCGACGACGAGAAGGAGGACCTGGAAGGCCGTCACGAGGCGCCCGGCGAACGACCGGGATGGATCGAAGTTCACGGTGACGTTCTTCCCCCGATGACAAGTGGGCGACGGGCGGCGAGGCGCCGGCTGTCGGACGAGTGCGGGGACGACGACCCGCCAAGATGGTCCGACGACACCGTAGCATCCGACCGTGGTCACTCTGATGGGCTGATGGTCCGTGCGGGGCACCTGACGGTGGTCCGCTCGGGTACGCTGCCGCCATGCCCGCACCTGCGTACGCCATCGACATCGCCCCGCTGGGCGACCTCTCCGACCCGCGAGCCATCGTGCGTCTCGCGGTGGCCGCGGAGGAGTCCGGCTGGGACGGCCTTTCCATCTGGGACAGCCTGGGGCTATCGATGGGCACGGTGGCCGTCGACCCCTTCGTGGCGCTGGCGGCCGTCGCGGCGCGGACGCAGCGGCTCAAGCTCATCACCTCGATCGTGGCGCTCGCACGTCGCCGCCCGCAGCTCGTGGTGCAGGCCGCCGGCTCGCTCGATCAGCTCAGCGATGGGCGCCTCATCCTGGGCGTCGGTGCCGGCGTCGACCCGCCCGACTTCGAGCCCTTCGGCGATCCGTCCGACCAGGCCACGCGGGTCGCGCGCATGGACGAGGCCATCGAGATCGTGGACGTCGGCCTGCGAGGCGAGCGACTCGAGCACGCCGGGCCGCTCCTCCATGGCGAGCGGCGTGGTCCTGGGACCCGCGCCGGTGCAGTCCCCACGCCCGCCCATCTGGCTGGGTGCCTACAAGCCCGGCGGCATCCGCCGGGCGGCCCGCCTGGATGGCTGGATCGCGGTGGCCATGAGCGTGGAGGGCAGCGGCATGAGCCTCTCGCCAGAAGCCTTCGCGGACCAGGTGCGCGTGGCCACGGCGCGAGCGGGAGGCGCTGGGCAAGGCAGGGGAGCCCTTCGACGTCGCCGTGCTGGGCATCTCCGAAGCTGGCCAGGCACCGCCCAGCGGGGCCTTCGGTGAGGCAGGAGCCACGTGGTGGCTGGAGTCGCTCTCGCCGATGCGCGGCTCGCTCGAAGACCTGGTGGCCATCGTGCGGGCTGGACCGCCGCGCTGACGGGGGAGGGGGGACGACATGCTGGAGGCGTTCGCGCGCGTCCTGCCCATCCTGCTGCTGGTGGGGCTGGGTGCGCTCGATCCGCCGTCGCGCCTTCCTGTCGCGCGAGCACCATCGACGAGCTGCGGCGCCTCATCGTCACCATCACCCTGCCGGCCACCCTCTTCGGGGCCTTCCTGCGCCTGGACTCCGAGCCGCAGTACGCGGTCATCGTGGTCGGCGTCTTCGTGGCCTGTGTCGGCGTGCTCCTGGCGGCACCCCTCCTGCGCCGCGGGGCAGGCATCCGCGCCACCTCGATGCCCAACCTCATGGCCGGCTTCGAGGCGGGCATGCTGGGCATCCCGCTCTTCGCCGGCGTCTTCGGCTCGAGCGAGCTCTACCGCTTCGTCATCGTGGAGCTGGGCCAGGAGCTCTTCGTCTTCTTCGTGCTCGTGACGGTCGTCGTCATGCGCGCCAGCGGCCGCCGACCGCCGCTGCGCGAGACGCTCGGGACGTTCCTGCGCCACCCGGTCATCCTGGCCATCCTGGCCGGCTTCGGGGGCAGCCTCATCGGCCTCGGTGACGCCCTCGATGCGCATCCCCTGGGCGAGGCGCTGCTGACGACCGTGTCCATGCTGGCGGCCCTGACGACGCCGCTCATCGCCATCGTGCTGGGCTACTCCACGTCGCTGCGGCTGGACGCCCTGCGCGACCCGGCACGCACGCTGGCCGTCCGACTGCCCATCTGGATCGGACTCGCCCTGGTGTTCAACATCGTGGTCATCGACGGGCTGCTGGGCCTGGACCGCCTCTTCCAGGCGGCCGTCATGACGATGGCCATCCTGCCGCCGCCGTTCGTGGTGCCGCTCTACATGGCGCGCGCCATGAAGGGCGACCCGGAGCACGATCCGGAGCACACCTACACGGTCAACACGCTGTCACTGGCCACGCTGGTGACCCTGGCGGCCATCGTCGTGGTGGGCGTCGTCTACGCGGGCTGAGCGCCCGGGGAGCGGTCCGCGAGGTTCAGTGGCCGACGATCTCGGCGAAGCGCTGGTGATACTCCGGCGGCTCGAGCGCGCTGGAGAAGTAGTAGTCGACCGCCATGACGCTGCCGGCGTCGAGCTTGATGAGGGCCACGATGTGGTCCGGGCCGTGGTCGCCGGCGGCATCCTCGATGACGCCCTGGCCGATCCAGGTCTGGCCCTCGCCCTGCACGCGACGCCACTCGATGCGGGGTGGCTCACCCTTGCGGCTGCGATACATGCCCATGATCCGGGCGCGCCCGTTGAAGCGCTCGCCCATCTGCGGGCGGCCCTCCACGGCGCCCGGCGCGAGCAGCGACTCGTACGTGTCCAGGTCCCATTCCGCGAAGGCGCGCAGGAACTTGCGGGCGACGACGCCCTCTTTCATGTGGCTGGTACCTCCTAGGCGTCCATCGTAGCCGCTCTGCCGCCCGGTGGTCGGCGTCGGGCCGAGGCCGGACCGACCGAGCTGGGCGCGCGTGACGGGCCCGGCGGAGCGACCAGCAGGGGACGGGCGTGACCCCCGGACCGCGCGAGGGGGTCCACCGGCCCATCCGGGCGTCCAGCCCCGGCCGATACCATCGCGGGCACGATGAGCGAACCCACAGCCACCCAGACACCCGTCCAGCCCACGCCCGTCCACGAGCGCCGCGTCCCGCGCGCGGCTCGCTGAAGACGTTCTTCAAGCCCCGCTCGGTGGCCCTCATCGGCGCCACCGAGAAGGCCGGCAGCGTCGGCCGCACCATCCTCTCCAACCTCATCGCCAGCCCCTTCGGGGGCACCGTCTACCCGGTCAACCCCAACCGCCCGAGCATCCTGGGCATCCAGTGCCACCCCAGCATCGCCTCCATCCCGGAGCCGGTGGACCTCGCCGTCATCGTGACGCCGGCACCCTCCATCCCGGCCATCATCGGCGAGTGCGGCGACGCCGGCGTGCCCACGGCCGTCGTCATCTCGGCCGGCTTCAAGGAGGTCGGGCCGGAGGGCCTGGCCTACGAACTGGCGGTCGTGGAGCAGGCGCGTCGCACCGGCATGCGCGTCATCGGCCCCAACTGCCTGGGCGTCATGAGCCCCATCTCCGGCCTCAACGCCACCTTCGCGGCGGGCATGGCCAAGAAGGGTCGCGTCTCCTTCATCGGCCAGAGCGGCGCGCTCATCACGGCCATCCTGGACTGGAGCCTGCGCGAGCAGGTCGGCTTCAGCTCCATCGTCTCGCTGGGGTCCATGGCGGACGTGGGCTGGGGCGACCTCATCGACTACCTGGGTGACGACCCGGACACCGATGCCATCGTCATCTACATGGAGACCGTGGGCGACGCGCGGGCCTTCCTGTCAGCCGTGCGCGAGGTGGCCCTGGCCAAGCCCATCATCGTCATGAAGCCGGGCCGCTCGGAGGAGGCCTCGCGGGCCGCGGCCTCGCACACGGGTTCCATGACCGGTTCTGACGAGGTGCTCGACGCGGCCTTCCGGCGCACCGGCGTGCTGCGCGCCGACCGCATCTCCGACCTCTTCTACTTCGCCGAGGTGCTCGGCAAGCAGCCCCTGCCCAAGGGTCCGCGCCTGACCGTGCTGACCAATGCCGGCGGCCCCGGCGTGCTGGCCACGGACGCCCTCATCCGCGGTGGCGGCAAGCTGGCGCCCATCTCGGACGCCACGATCGAGGCGCTCAACCCGGTCCTGCCGGCCAGCTGGAGCCACGCCAACCCCATCGACATCATCGGCGACGCGCCGCCGGACCGCTACGCGGCCGCCCTGGACATCATGGCCAAGGACCCGGACAGCGACGGCCTGCTGGTCATCCTCACGCCGCAGGCCATGACCGACCCGACCAAGACCGCCCAGCAGCTCCTGCCCTACCTCTCCGGCGCCGACAAGCCCATCCTGGCGAGCTGGATGGGCGGCAACGACGTGGCCACCGGCGAGCGCATCCTGAGCGAGGCCGGGGTGGCCACCTTCCCGTACCCGGACAGCGCGGCCCACATGTTCACGGAGCTGGTGCACTACAGCGAGAACCTCAAGTCGCTGTACGAGACGCCCGGCCTGACGCCCGACTGGGTGCGCCGCCCGCAGCGCGACCGAGCCCGCCAGCTCATCGAGCAGGCCCGCGCACAGGGTCGCACCACGCTCTCCGAGCCGGAGTCCAAGGAGCTCCTCGACGCCTACGGCATCCCGGTGGCGGAGACGCGCACCGCGGCGAACGTGGAGGAGGCCGTCGCAGCGGCTGACGCGATCGGCTACCCGGTCGTGGTCAAGCTCGTCTCGCACACCATCACCCACAAGTCGGACGTCGGCGGCGTGCGCCTGAACCTGCCGGATGCGGATGCCGTGCGCGATGCCTACGCGGGCATCGAGCAGGCCGTCGCCGCCAAGCACGGGCCGGGCCACTTCGAGGGCGTCTCCGTGCAGCCCATGATCGACCGGGACGGCTACGAGCTCATCATCGGCAGCAGCGTGGACAGCCAGATGGGCCCCGTCCTCCTCTTCGGCCTGGGTGGCGAGCTGGTGGAGGTCTTCAAGGACCGCTCGCTGGGCCTGCCGCCGCTGACCGCGACCCTGGCGCGCCGCATGATGGAGCGCACCAAGGTCTACACGGCCCTGAAGGGCGTGCGCGGCCGTCGCAGCGTCGACATGGCCGCCCTTGAGCAGCTCATGGTCCGCTTCAGCGAGCTGGTCGTCGAGCAGCCGGCCATCGCCGAGCTGGACATCAACCCGCTGCTGGCCTCCCCGGACCGCCTGCTGGCCCTGGATGCGCGGGTCATCCTGCACCCGGGCACGGTCCCGGATGCGGACCTGCCGCGACCGGCCATCCGGCCCTACCCGCGCAAGTACGCCAAGCCCTGGCAGTCGCCCGGCGGTGCGGACTTCGTCATCCGTCCCATCCGGCCGGAGGACGAGACGCTCGTGGTCGACTTCCACAGCCGCCTCTCCGACGAGACCGTCTACCAGCGCTACTTCGCGAAGCTCGGCTACGAGCAGCGCGTCGCCCACGAGCGCATGGTGCGCGTCTGCTTCACCGACTACGACCGCGAGATCGCGCTCGTGGCGGAGCAGGTCGACAAGGAGAGCGGCAAGGTGCGCATCGCGGGGGTGGCTCGCATGGTGCGCATCTACAACTCAGGGGACGCTGAGATCTCGCTGGTCGTCTGCGATGAATGCCAGGGCCAGGGCCTTGGTGCGGAGCTCGTTCGTCGCCTCGTCGAGGTCGGTCGCGAAGAGGGCGTCGAGCGGCTCGTGGCCGAGACGCTGACGACCAACGGGGGCATGATCCGCATCGTCACCGAGCTGGGCTTCAGCATCGGCCAGGAGGTCGGCGGAGAGACGCTGCGCGCGGAACTGCGCCTGCAGGGGTAGCCAGCGGCGGCCGCCGCAGTCCGGCGCCGGCCGACGCCGGCGCCGGTCAGCACAGCCAGACGAGAAGACGGGGGCCGGCATCGACTGCCGGCCCCCGTCACCATGTCCGGGTGACTACTCCACGGGCTTGGAGCTGGTAGCGCGTCACGAGCTCGCGGGCAGCGACCTGGTTGCGCACGGGCGGCAGGCCCCGGGCCATGAGGTCAAGGTCGTCGAGGACCATCTCGCCGATCTCGTGGAAGGCCGACGGGATGCCACCGGCGCGATGGGCGGAGAGGACCATGCCCTCCAGTCGTCGGGCAGGGTGGTCGGCGGGTGCGGGCTCCTCCGGCCAGACGTCCGTGGCGCACAGGAAGCGGCCCTCCGCCACGTAGCGGACGAGGGCGTCGAAGTCCACGACGGCGGCGCGGCTGGAGAGCACCACTCGGGCGCCGGCCGGGATGAGGCGTCATGTTCTCGGCGTTCAGCAGGTGCGTCGATTCGGCGGTCACGGTGGCGAGGATGAAGAGGAAGGTGCTGCTCGCGAGGACCTCATCGAGCGATGCCGGGACCATGCCCGCATCACGGATGACCGCGTCCGGCAGCCAGGGGTCGTAGCAGCGGATGGTGGCCGGGCGGAAGGGCTCCAGCAGGGGCAGCAGCTTGCGTCCGATGTTGCCGTAGCCCAGGATGCCCATCTCCGAGCCGCGCAGCAGGATGGCGTCCTGGTTGCTGGCCGAGACGTACTTCTCGCGGCCCTCGCGGAAGGCGCGGTCCTCGCGGCTGATGCCGCGCGCCAGGTCGATGGCGAGACCGAGGGCGTGCTCGGCCACGGCCTGCGCGTAGACGGGCATGCAGGCCACCACGTTCACGCCGCGCGAGAAGGCCACCTCGTAGTCGACGTTCTGGAAGAAGTTGCCCTCGACGTTGAGGATGCCGCGCAGCTTCGGCGCGCGCAGGAGGCGCTCGGCGGGCAGGTCAGGCTGGCCGATGATGGCCATGACCTCCGGCAGGCAGGCATCGATGGCCTCCTCCGACGGATCAGCCTGGCCGTCGATGACGGTGTAGCGCTCGTTGAGACGCCGCAGGGCGTCGTCGCTGAAGATGCGCTCGATGATCTGCGGCGCCGGGCGCAGCAGCACGACCGGCTTGTCGTGGACGGCCTGATCGGACATCGTGACCCCCAAGAGAGCGGTGGTTCGGAACGCGGTCGCGGACCGGTTCGTGGTGCCCCCGAGCGTAGCGCACGCGCGGACCCGGTCGGAGGCCACCCTCGCTAGAATCGGCGCCCATGCCACATCATCGGACGCCGGCCGCGGGCCGGGCCCTCGCCCATGACCGCTGACGCCCGCGAGCCGGGCCGCGAATCCGAGCGTCGCGGCCGCCAGGCGCCAGCCATCCCGGAGGGTGCCTCCGTGGGCCCGCCCGACTTCATCGGCGTGGGCGTCCACAAGGCCGGCACGACGTGGTGGTGGGCCCTGCTGGCGGGTCACCCGGAGATCGACGCCGTGGCACGCCGCAAGGAGCTGCACCTGCTCGACCGCATGCGCGAGGGACCCATCAGCGCGGAGCAGAAGGCGTGGTACTACCGGCAGTTCCCGCGCCTGCCCGGGCACATCGCCGGCGAGTGGACGCCGCGCTACATGGCCATGCCGCCCATCGCCGGCATCATCGCGCGAGGTCGCGCCCCAGGCGAAGCTGCTGACCATCGTGCGCGAGCCCGTGGAGCGCTACCGCTCCGGGCTCAAGCAGTGGCAGGAGCAGGCCCGGCGGCGCTCGTTGCGGCGCAACGACCGGGTCGGCAAGCGCGAGGCCCTCATGCGCGGCTTCTACGGCCGCCAGGTGCAGCGCCTCCTGGAGGTCGTGCCGCGAGAGCAGCTCCTGGTGCTGCAGTACGAGCGCTGCGTGCGCGCCCCAGCCGAGGAGTTCGCGCGCACCCTGCGCTTCCTGGGCGTCCCGGACTGGTCGCCCGACGAGCGCATGCTGACGATGCGCTACAACCAGACCCTCGGCGACAAGGGGGCCCTCTCCGCCAAGGACGAGGCTGCGCTCGTGGCGGAGTACGAGCCGGAGGTGGCGCTGCTGGCGGAGCTGGTGCCGGACCTCGACCTGTCGCTCTGGCCGCGCTTCGGTCACCTGGCGCCGGGCGCTAGCCGACCGCAACGGGGCCGATGGCGCAGGGCTGAGGCGCTCGGTCCCTTCCGTTTCGGCTCCTCGGGGCCGACCGGCGTCCTGCGATACGCTGGTGGGGTCGTCATCCTCACCGGAGGCCAGCCACAGCCATGATGTTCTGGGGTCTCTACCTCGACCCGCTCTACGTCGTCCTCTTCATCGTCACCCTCGTCATCTCGGGTGGCGCCCAGCTGTACATCCGGTCCACGTTCGCGAAGTGGAACGCGATCGCCAACTCGGCCGGCCTCACGGGGGCCCAGGTGGGTGAGCAGCTCGTCACGCGGGCCAGCTTCGGTGGCGCCAGCGGGCCGGCCACCGGCATCTCCTTCAAGGTCGTGCCTGGCGACCTCTCCGACCACTTCGACCCACGCACGCGACAGGTCGGCCTCTCGTCGGAGGTTGCCTCGCGCAACTCGGTGGCAGCCATGGCCGTGACGGCCCACGAGGTCGGTCATGCCCAGCAGCACGCTGAGGGCACCGTGGCCATGCGTGCCCGGGCCTTCCTCGTGCCGGCCGTGACCTTCAGCCCGATGCTCAGCTACCTGCTCATCTTCCTCGGCCTCATCTTCAACCTGACCGGGCTCTTCTGGCTGGGCATCGTCTTCTTCGCGCTCATGGTCGTCTTCAGCGTCCTGACACTCCCCGTCGAGAGTCGGGGCCAGCCGTCGTGCGCTGGTCATGCTGCGCGGGTCGGGGATGCTCGTGCGGCCCCAGGACGAGGAGGGCGTCAAGCGGGTCCTGACGGCCGCCGCCATGACCTACGTGGCCGCCGCTGTGACGTCCATCCTCACGCTGCTCTACTACATCTCGCTGGCACGACGCTGACCGGCCAGGGCGCTCCGAGCGAAGGGTCGCCGGATGGCGACCCGGTGGCCGAGCCTGCCGTCGACGATGAGGCTCCGCGGTCCCGGCCGAGGCAGGGCTGGCGCCGCTGGCTCAGCCCAGCCTCGCTGGGCACGCTGCTGCTGGTGGCCATCATGGTGGGCGCCGGCATCTTCGCCGCGGTCATGGTCACGCCCGGACCTGACGAGGAGGCGTTGCCGCGCCCCTCGAACGCCGACGTCGTCATCGCCGCGGCCGCGCCACTCTCGTGGATCCCGCGGCCATCTCCGACTCCGAGTCGGCGCAGCTGCTCTCGCAGGTCTTCGAGGGCCTCACCGTGCTGGACGCCGGCGGCACCTTGCGCCCCGCCCTGGCCGAGTCATGGGCTGTCGAGGAGGAGGGTCGGCGGGTCGTCTTCACGCTCAGGGAGGGCCTGACCTTCAGCGACGGCTCGCCGCTCGACGCGGATGACGTGCGTCGTTCCTGGCTGCGCGTGCTGGACCCGGCGCGGGCGAGCCCCCTGGCGAGCCTGCTCGATGACGTCGAGGGTGCCTCCGCCTACGCGCGGGGTGAGGGACCGGTGGAGGCCGTGGGCATCCAGGCCGACGGCCGCACGCTCGGCGTCGACCTGGCGCGGCCGGCCTCCTACTTCCCGGCCGTGGCCGCCGTGCCCTCCCTGGCGGTGGTACCCGAGTCGATGGACGACCTGGCCCGCGGTCCACGTCGCGACGTGCCCTTCGCGGCGTCGGGCGCCTACGTGCCCGCGGGGGGCGAGCCCGGGGAGCTTTGGCTGCGCGCCAACCCCGCCTACTGGGCGGGCCCGCCGCCGCTGGAGCGCGTCAGCGTGGTGACCGACCTGGGCGGCCGCAGCGAAGTGGACGTCTTCGAGGACGGGACCGTGGACTGGACGCGCATCTCCCCGCTCGACGCCTCCTGGAATCCGCTACGACCCCACCCTCGGCCCACAGCTGCGCCAGTCCGACGAGATGGTCATCGAGATGCTCGGCTTCGACACCACGCAGCCACCCTTCGACGACGCACGCGTCCGGCGCGCCGTGGCCATGGCCGTGGACTGGCAGCGCCTGGCCGCGCACGACCCGGCGGGCTCGGCAGCCACGTCGATCGTGCCCCCCGGCGTGGAGGCTCGCGCCGACGTGGACGGGCGGCTGCCGCACGACCCGGAGGCGGCCCGCGCCGAGCTGGCAGCGGCGGGCTACCCGGGTGGCGACGGGCTTCCCCGAGGTCTCGCTGGCCACCTATGGCGTCGGCGCGGCGTCCGCCATCTCGCACGAGCTCGAGCGCGAGCTGGGGATCGAGGTGATGGTCGAGGCGCGGTCCTTCGACGACCACTCGACGCTCCTCGACGGCGAGACGCCCGCCATGTGGACGCTGGCCTGGAGCGCCGACTACCCCCACGCCCACGACTTCCTGGGGCTGCTGCTGCGGGGCGACAGCTCCGCCAACGTGGGAGGCTGGGCGAACGACGCCTACGACGCGCTCATCGACGAGGCCGCCTCGACGGCCGACCCCGCCGCGCAGGCGGCGCTGTACGCCCGGGCGCAGGCCATCGTCCGTGACGAGGCGCCACTCATCCCGCTCGCCTACAGCGGGTCCTGGGCCCTCAGTCGCGAGGGCCTGCTCGGCGCCCAGGTCTCCGGGGTGGGCCTGCTCCGATACGCCGACCTGGCGTGGCGACCGTGAGGCGACCCAGGGGACCGCGATCCGGACGCCGGCAGGCTGCGGTCCTCGCCCTGGCACTGGGGTTGGGCGGCCTGTGGGCGTGCCCCTGCCCGCGTCGGCGGCCGCCGACGTGCGCTTCGACGCGCCGGCCGCCAGCGGCGCCTTCGGCCAGACCATCACCTTCGAGACCACCTTCCGATCGGACGAGGCGCCGCGTCGCGTGGAGCTGCTCACCTCGCTGCCCGGGGACGAGACCCGGACCGTCACGCAGGCATCCGTCGAGCAGACTGCGCCCGGCGCCTGGCGCGCGGTCGTCCACCAGGCCGGGCATGTCGTGCCCAACACCACCTACGACTACCGTTTCCGCGTCGTCACCGCGGATGGCGAGAGCCTGGGTCCACCGGCCAGCCACCGGGTCGTGGACACGCGCCTGGCGTGGCAGCAGCTCCAGGGGGACGGCGTCACGGTCTGGTGGGACCGGGGTGACCGTGCGTTCGCGGAGCGAGCCCTGGGCATCGCGGAGGACGCCATCGGGTCGGCCGCGGACCTGCTCGGGGTTCGGGAGCTGGCGCCGGTGGACTTCTTCATCTACTCGGACGACCGCGAGTTCCGCCAGGCCCTGGGGCCGGGCACGCGCGAGAACGTGGGCGGCGAGGCGCACCCCGACATCCACACGCTCTTCGGGCTCATCGAGCCGCAGCAGGTGACGTCCGACTGGGTGGAGGAGCTGGTCGTGCACGAGCTGGCCCACATCGTCTTCGACGAGGCGGTCGACAACCCGTACGGCTATCCGCCTCGCTGGCTCAACGAGGGCCTCGCCGTGTACCTCTCCAAGGGCTACGACGACGGCGACCGCGCCCAGGTGGGGTCGGCGGTGCGCGCCGGCAGCCTCATGCCGCTGGAGGGTCTCGCGCTTGCAGTTCCCGACACGCGCCGGCCGCTTCAGCCTGGCCTACGCGGAGAGCGTCTCCGCCGTCGATCACCTCGTCGAGCGGTTCGGCCAGGACACGCTCGTGGCGCTCATCACCTCGTTCGCCGACGGTCTCACCCTCGACGAGGCCTTCGTGGCCGCCACGGGGGAGGGCTTCGAGGCGTTCGAGGACGGCTGGCTGGCGTCCCTGGGTGCGGAGCGCCCGGAGCCGTACGGGCCGCAGCCGGCGGAGCCCGGTCCGCTGCCGGAGGCGTGGGCCTCGCCGGCCGCCGCTTTGCTACCCTGAGGTGGCCCATGCATGACCTGGCGCGTCGCGCGCTCGACACGGCCACCCATCTCGGTGCCAGCTACGCCGACGTACGCGTGGTGCAGGCGGCGCGAGCAGCACGCCGGCGTCAAGGCCGGCCTCGTGGACGCCCTCAGCCTGGGCGAGACGGAGGGCTTCGGCGTCCGCGTCCTGGTGGACGGCGCGTGGGGCTTCGCCAGCTCCGGTCGCATGGACGGCCCCGCAGCCGACGAGGTGACCGCGCTGGCCGTGCGCATCGCCCGGGCCTCCGCCCGCCACGCTCGGGAGCCCGTCCGCCTGGCCGAGCGGCCACCCGCCTCCGGCCGCTACGAGACGCCCGTGGTCGAGGATCCCTTCGAGGTGCCCATCGACCGCACCATCGACCTGCTCCTGGAGGCCGAACGAGCCATGGCCGCCACCCCCGGGGTGGCCACGACGCAAGGCCGACTACCACGCCTTCCGTGAGTGGAAGGACTTCCACGCCACCGACGGCTCGGCCGATGAGCAGGTCATCACCCACGTGGGCGCCGGGCTGGAGGTGCAGGCGGCCAGCGCCGACGACCTGCAGCGGCGCAGCTTCCCCGAATCGGGCGGCTATCGGGCGGCCGGCTACGAGCATGTGCGCTCGCTCGGCCTCGTGGAGCGGGCGCCGACCCTGGCTGAGGAGGCCGTGGCCCTGCTGGCTGCGCCCGTGCTGCCGCCGGGCCGCCGCACGATCGTGCTGCACCCCTCGCAGCTCTACCTGCAGATCCACGAGTCCTGCGGCCACCCCACGGAGCTCGACCGCGTCTTCGGCACGGAGGCGGCCTACGCCGGCACCAGCTTCCTGACCACGGACAAGCTGGCGTCGGGCTTCCGCTACGGCTCGGACCTGGTGACCATCGTGGCCGACGCCACCACGCCCGGGGGCCTGGGCACCTTCGGCTGGGACGACGAGGGCGTCGCGGCCCAGCGGGTGCCGCTCGTCAGCGCGGGCATCTTCAGCGGCTATCTCAGCAGCCGGGAGACGGCCGCCCGCATCGGCCGGGCCAGCGGTGGCGCGGTGCGGGCCGACGGCTGGAACCGCCTGCCCCTCATCCGCATGACCAACATCAACCTGGAGCCGCGTCCGGGCATGAGCCTGGAGGACATCATCGCGGACACCGAGGACGGCCTCTACCTGGAGTCCAACCGCTCCTGGTCCATCGACGACCGCCGCCTGAACTTCCAGTTCGGCGTGGAGATGGCTCGCGAGATCAGGGGCGGCCGGCTCGGCCAGCTGTACCGCAACGCCACCTACACGGGCAGCACGCCGCGCTTCTGGGGCTCCTGCGACGCCGTCGCCGACGAGCGCTCCTGGCAGCTCGTGGGGGTCACCAACTGCGGCAAGGGTCAGCCCGGCCAGGCCATGCACGTGGGCCACGGCTGCAGCGGGGCCCGCTTCCGCGACGTCGAGGTGGGGGTCGGGAGCACATGAGCACCCGGGAGCCCTCCGGCCTCGAGATCGCCGAACGCGCCGTGGCCATGGCGCTCGACGCCGGGGCGTCCCAGGCGGAGGCGGTCGTCATGCGCACGCGCAGCGCCCTGACGCGCTTCGCCAACAACGAGTTGCACCAGAACGTGGCCGAGGAGGACACGGTCGTCAACCTCCGCTTCGTGGATGGACAGCGCGTCGGCGTCGCCTCGCTCAACCGCGACGACGAGGCGGCGCTGGCGCGGCTGGCCGCCGCCGCGGCGGCCACGGCGCGCCTGCAGCCGGAGCAGAGCGACTTCCGCACGCTGCCCGCGCCACGGCCGACCCCGTTGGTGGCGGGGGCGTTCGCGAGCACCACCGCGGACGCTGACCCGGAGGTCCGGGCGGAGGCGGCGGCGGCCGTCATCGCGGCGGCGGAGGCGGTCGGGGCGCAGGCCTTCGGCTACGTCCAGACCGGCAGCGAGGAGGTCAGCGTCGCCAACTCGCTGGGCGTCCGCGTCAGCGAGCCGCGCTCACGCGCCCAGGTGCTGACCGTGATGATGGGACCCGGCGGCGGCAGCGGCTACGCGGAGCAGGTGGCCGTGGACCTCGACACCATCGACGCGTCCGCCATCGGCCACGAGGCGGCCGCGCGCACGGCGGCCATGCGCGACCCCATCGCGCTGCCGGCCGGGGAGTACCCGGTGGTGCTCGAGTCGCTACGCCGTCATGGACTTCACCGACTGGCTGGGCTACCTGGGCTTCTCCGCCCTGGCCGTGCAGGAGGAGCGCTCCTTCTACGAGCCCGGAAGGACGGTGGCCTCTGCGCTGGTGAGCCTCAGCGACGACGCCGCCGATCCGGCCGGCACGCCGGCATCCTTCGACTTCGAGGGCGTGCCGACCCAGCGCGTGGCGCTGCTGGAGGCCGGCGTCTGTCGCGATGTCGTGCACGACTCCCGCACCGCCGCGCGGGCCGGCTGCGAGTCCACCGGCCACGGGCTGCCGGCGCCCAACCCGTGGGGACCCTTCCCCCTGCACATGAGCATGGCGGCCGGCAGCACCCCGCGCGAGGAGCTCATCGGCGGCCTGGAGCGCGGGCTGCTGGTGACGCGCTTCCACTACACCAACGTCGTGCACCCCAAGCAGGTCGTCATCACGGGCATGACCCGCGACGGCCTGTTCCTCGTGGAGGGCGGCCGCGTGACCGCGCCGGTGCGCAACCTGCGCTTCACGCAGGACTACCTGGCGGCGCTCGCGAGCGTGGAGGCCGTGAGCGTCGAGCGCCGCGCCCTGGAGGGCTTCCTGGGCACCGCGCTCGTGCCCGCGTTGCGCCTGGCGTCGTTCGGCTTCACCGGCACCACGGAGCACTAGGTGGTCAGCGGACGATGAGCACGATCATCGAGCAGGTCGACGACGCCATCACCGTGGAGGGCGGGGCCGACCTCGACCAGGCCCGGCGGGTGCTCGGCAATCCCAAGTTCCTGGCCCTCTTCGGCTCGCAGATCCTGAGCCAGGTCGGCGGCAACATGGCGCTCTTCGGCCTGACCGTGACCGTCAACGAGCTCACCAACTCGAGCACCGCGGTGAGCGTCCTGCTGCTCACGTTCCTGGTCCCGGCCGTCGTCTTCGGGGCCATCGCCGGCGTCTTCGTGGACATGTTCGACCGGCGCTGGATCCTCATCTCCACGAACGTGGCCCGCGCCGCGCTCTTCCTGCTGCTCGTCTTCTTCGCCGACCAGCTGGTGCTCATCTACGTGGTCATCGCCATCGTGGCCACCCTGACCACCTTCTTCGCGCCCGCGGAGGCGGCCATGATCCCCGTGGTCGTCAAGCGCAGCCAGCTCATGACCGCCAACAGCCTCTTCATCCTGGCCCTGCAGGCCGCCTTCGTGGTCGGCTTCGCCGTCCTCGGCCCGCTGGCCTACACGTTCCTCGGCGAGCAGCTCCTGATGCTCACCGTGGCCGTCGCCTATGGCGTGGCGGGCGTCTTCTGCTGGATCCTGCCGTCGGTCCCGCCGAGCAGCGCCGGGCAGGCCTCGCTGGCCTCGGCGCGCAGTGCCGTGGCTGCCACGATGGACCAGCTGCGCGAGGGACTGGGCTACATCCGCGGCCACCACAACGTCCTCTGGTCGCTCATCTACCTGACCCTCGTGGCCTCGCTCATCGGCGTCCTCGGCGTGCTCGGCCCGGACTTCGCCAAGACCACCCTGGGGCTGGAGGGAGGCGGCCTCGCGGTCGTCCTGCTGCCGCTCGGCGCGGGCCTCCTGGGGGGCATCGTCATCCTCAACCTCGTGGGCCGGCTACCTGCCGAGGCGCAAGCTCATCGAGGGCGGCATGCTCGTGCTGGCGGCGTCGCTGGTCATCCTGGGCCTGGCCCAGGACCTGCCGGGACTCCAGGACGGGGAGGACACCACGGCCCTGCTGGCCGTCGTCGTCGTGGTGGCCTTCGTGGCCGGCGTCTGCTACGCCTTCGTGGCCGTGCCGGCCCAGACGTCCCTGCAGGAGGAGATCGAGCCGGAGGTGCGCGGCCGCGTCTTCGGCGTCCTCAACATGCTCGTCAGCCTCGCCTCCTTCGTGCCCATCATCATCGTCGGGCCCCTGGCGGACGTGGTGAGCCCCGCCGCCGTCATCGTCATCTCGGCCGTGATCGTGGGCGTCGCCGGTGTCATGTCCATCGTCTTCGCGCATCCGCGCATGACGGGCTCCGCGCAGCCGACCAACATCGAGCCGGTCGACCCGATGACCATCACCACGGCCTCCTCCACCCTCAACCGGCCCATCCGGCTGCGCTACATCGCTGACGAGGATGCCCGCGAGGCGCCCATCCACATGATCGCCAGCCCCGTGGTGCCCGGCCGTGCCGGTCCGGCGCCGCAGCCACCGCCGCCACCGCAGCCGCCGGCCTGAGCCACCCGACGCGTCTGCATGCCTGACGACCCCGTCCCGGCTGGCGTGGAGCGCGCCTCGAGGCCCCTCGTCGTGGTCGTCTTCACGGGCGGCACCATCGCCATGCTGCCCGACCCGGCGACCGGCGCCGCCGTCCCCGCGTTGCGGGGCGCGGAACTCCTCGCCCGTCTGCCGGAGGCCAGCGCTGCGGCGGACCTGGAGGTCGTCGACTGGGGCCTCGTGCCGGCCTCGCACCTGCGCTTCGCCCAGCTGCTGGACATCGCCGAGCGCATCCGCGAGGCGGCCGCCCGGCCGGAGGTGGCGGGCGTCGTCGTCGTGCAGGGCACCGACGTCCTGGAGGAGACGGCCTTCGCCTGGGACCTCCTGCACGACGCGGAGGCACCCGTGGTGGTCGTGGGCGCCATGCGCAACGCCGGTGAGGCCGACTTCGACGGCGCGCGCAACCTCGCCGATGCGGTGCGGACGGCGGCCGACCCGCGCCTGCGCGGACAGGGCGTGCTGGTCGTCATGGACGGCCTCGTGCTGCCGGCCGACGATGCGACGAAGATGCACAGCCGGGCGCTCGACGCCTTCCAGGCGCCCAACGACGGGCCGCTGGGGCGGATCGCGGGCGGCCGACTGGCGCTGGAGCGGCAGCGCGCCACGCGGCGACGGATGCCGACCCGTCCCGACCGGGCGGCCGAGCCCATCGCCCTCCTGACGGCGGTGGTGTCGATGGACGGTGAGCTGCTGCGCGCTGCCGTGCGCGGCGGTGCGGTCGGCGTGGTCGTGGAGGCCACCGGCTCCGGCAACACCGATCCCGACCTGCTGGCCGCGGCGCGCGAGGCCATGGCGGCCGGCGTCCCGGTGGCGCTGGCGAGCCGCTGTGCCGCGGGTGGCGTGGCGCCCCTCTACGGCTTCCCCGGCGGCGGTGTCTCGTGGCAGGCGGCCGGCGCCATGCTGGCCGGCACGCTCAGCGGCCCCAAGGCGCGCGTGGCGCTGGCCCTGGGCCTGGGCGCGGGCCTGGATCGTGTGGCCCTGGCCGCACTGCTGGCCGGTGGCGGCCGTGCCTGAGCCGCCGGCCAGGCGGTGGACCTCATCGTCAGCGGGCGCATCGCCACCCTGGCCGGCCCGGCCGGCTTCGGTTGGGTGGAGGCGCTGGCGGTGTCGGGCGGGCGCGTCGTGGCCGCCGGCACCGCGGCGACGTGGAGGGGCTGGCGGGTCCGGGCACGCGACGCTGGCGCCTGCGGCCCGGCCTGGTCGTGACGCCCTCGCTGACCGACAGTCACCTGCACCTGGTCATGGCCGCCCTGGCAGCCGGCCAGCCGGACCTCACGGGCCTGGACCTGGTGGCAGCCGTCACGGCCATCTCCGAGGCGCACCGCCGCCTGCGGGAGCAGGGTGACGACAGCAGCTGGCTGCTGGGGCATGGCTGGTCGTTCGACGCGCTCGGCGGGCGACCCACGGCCGCGCTGCTGGAGGAGGCGGCGCCGGGCCGCCCGGTGGCGCTCTGGGCCCATGACCACCACTCGCGCTGGCTGAGCAGCGCGGCCATCGCACGGGCAGGCCTGGCCGGGCGCGCGGACCCGCCCGCGGGCCGCATCGAGCGGGACACGCACGGGCGTCCCAGCGGCGTCCTGTACGAGCACGCCGCCGGTCTCGTGGAGCGCGGTCATCCCGGTGCCCACAGCCGCGGCGATGGAGTCGGCCGTCCGCGCCTACGCCGCGCGACCTGGCGCGGCTGGGCGTCACGGCCGTGCACGATCCGGGCGGCGTGGCCCCGGACCCCGAGCTGCGTGCCGGGCCGACGTTCTACCGGGCCCTCGCCGCGGCCGGCCGCCTGCCGCTGCGGGTCATGGCCAGCGTTCGCGAGGAGCAGCTCGAGCGGGCCATCGAGATGGGCTTCCGGACCGGCCGCACGGAAGGCGACCCGGGCTCGGGGCGCTATCGCGACGGCTGGCTGAAGCTCTTCTCCGATGGGGCGCTGGGCAGCCGCACGGCGGCCCTCCTGGCGCCCTACGAGGCCGACGACGCCGGCCGGTCCGCCGCCGGGCGGCCCGTCCGGGATGCCGCTGCACGACGGACCCCAGCTGGTCGGAGCTGTCCGGGCGCGCCGCTGCGGCCGGCATCGCCAGCCAGATCCACGCCATCGGCGACGGCGCCGTGCGAACCGTGCTGGACGTCCTGGCCACGGTGCCTGCCGTGCCGGGCGCCTGGCATCGCGTGGAGCACGCCCAGCTCGTCGACCCCGCCGACGTGGCCCGCTTCGCGGCCCTCGGCGTGGCCGCCTCCGTGCAGCCCTGCCACCTGCTCAGCGACGCGCCGGCCATCCGGCAGGCCTGGGGCGCCCGGTCGAGCCACGCCTTCCCGCTGGCCGACCTCGATCGTGCCGGCACGCTGCTGCCCTTCGGCACGGACGCGCCCGTGGAGCCGGCCGACCCATGGCCCGGCATCGCCGCGGCGGTGACGCGCCGGGGGCCGAGCTGGCCGACCGCGGGACGCCTTCCACCCCGAGCAGGCCATCGACCTCGCGCGGGCGCTGCGCGCCGCCTGCCTGGACGGTCCGCGCTCGGCTCACCTCGACGACCAGGGCCACCTGGGCGTGGGCGCCCGGGCCGACTTCCTGGTGCTGCCTGGTGCCGACTTCGAGGCGGTCGAGGCCGGCCGGTCACCCGGGGCCGATGTGGAGGGTCTGGCAGCACGGCTGGCGACCCTGCGGCCGCTCCTGACCGTCCTCGATGGCGAGGTGGTGTGGTGTGCGCCGGACTTCGATCCGGAGTCCGGTCCGCGCCCCGACTGATCCGACCACCGCCGGCCTGGGCCGCTGGAGCCGGGCACGATGGACGCGCCCGGTGCGGGACCATCGACGCGGCCGCCCATGTCGCCGCGCTTTGGGGACAGATGCCGCCCCACGTATCCTTCGGCGCGCTCCAGGACAGCTCGGAGTGGCATCCACCGCCCCGCGTCGGCGCGCCGACCGCGACGACGAGCGTGGGCGATGGTGCGGCGGGCTGAAGGCAAACGATCCGGGGAGCGGCGCCGAGCGGATCCGATGGCCAAGGATGTCGACGGCGGACATCTGTCCTGCGTGGGCGCCGCCGAAGCCGCTGTAGCGTGTCCAGGGCTGGACACCTGTCCTGAAGGCCCCTGGCCGCGCGCTCTGGTTGCGTGCCGTGGCTGCCGGCGTGGCTGCTTGGCGGCCGCCACGGTCCTCAGCTCGCGGGTTCGGCCCAGCCCCGGGCGCGCTCGACGGCGCGGCGCCAGCGCGCCGAGCAGTCGCGCCCGCTCGTCGGCGCTCATGGCCGGCTCGAAACGTCGTTCCAGCCGCCAGGTGGCAGCCAGCTCGTCCGTCGATGCCCACACGCCCGTGGCCAGGCCGGCCAGGAAGGCGGCCCCCAGCGCGGTCGTCTCGGTCACCTGCGGCCGCTCCACCGGGACATCCAGGATGTCCGCCTGGAACTGCAGCAGCGCATCGTTGACCGCGGCGCCGCCGTCCACGCGCAGCACCGCCAGCCGGCCACCGGCGTCCAGCGCCATCGCGCCCAGCACGTCCGCCACCTGGTAGGCCATGGCGTCGACCGTGGCCAGCACGATGTCCTCCAGGCGCGAGCCCAGCGTCAGCCCGGCGATGGTGCCGCGCGCGTCCGGATCCCAGTGCGGCGCTCCCAGGCCCGCGAAGGCGGGCACCACGACGACCCCGGACTCGCGATCGCCGCTGTGCGGCCAGGGCCTCCACGTCCGAGGATCGCTCGATGGCCCGCAGGCCGTCGCGCAGCCAGCGCACGGCGGCACCGGCCACGAAGACCGCGCCTTCCAGGGCATACGTCAGGGCCGCCCCCTCGCCCAGCTGCCAGAGGACGGTGGAGAGCAACCCATGCGCCGAGGCCACCGGCTGGCTGCCCGTGTTGAGAAGGGCGAAGGCGCCAGTGCCATAGGTGTTCTTGGCGCTACCGGGTGCCAGGCAGGCCTGCCCGAACGTGGCCGCCATCTGGTCGCCGGCGATGCCGCCGATGGGCAGGCTGGCCCCGAGGATGCCGGGGTCCGTCTCCGCCAGCAGGGCGGAGGAGGGTCGCACCTCCGGGAGCATGGCCATGGGCACGCCGACGATCTCGCACAGCCAGGGGTCCCAGCGCCCCTCGGAGATGTCGAAGAGCAGCGTGCGGCTGGCGTTGGAGACGTCCGTGAGGTGCGACTCGGCCGCCCGTGAGGCGCCAGACGAGGAAGCTGTCCACGGTGCCGAAGCAGAGCTCGCCGGCCTCCGCGCGCGCCCGCAGGCCCGGCTCGCCATCGAGGATGTGGGCGATCTTGGGGCCGCTGAAGTAGGCGTCCAGGGGAAGCCCCGTGAGCGCCCGGACGCGCGGCTCGTGCCCGGCCTCGCGCAGGGCGGCACAGCGCTCGGCGGTGATGCGGCTCTGCCAGACGATGGCCGGCGCCACGGGGCGGCCGGTGGCGCGATCCCAGACGATGGTCGTCTCGCGCTGGTTGGTGACGCCCAGCGCGGCGATGCTGGCGACGCCCCCGGGCACCTGGTCGATGGCCTGGCGGGCCACGGCCAACTGGCTCTGCCAGATGTCCTCGGGGTCGTGGGTCACGTGGCCGGGGAAGGGGTAGCCCTGCGGATACTCCTGCTGGGCGAGCGCCACGGGCTGGCCGTCCCGGTCGAAGACGATGGCCCGTGAGGACGTCGTGCCCTGGTCGAGGGCCAGGACGAAGGGCCCGGTCACGCCGGTCGGCCCAGCGCGGCCGACCCCTCGGTGCCTGCGGCCGCGTGCTCTGCCGCGGGCACGTCGTACTCGCGATGCGCCGAGGCCAGGAAGGCGTCCACCTCGGCTGCCTGGCGGGCGGCGTCCCAGCCCAGCTCCGCAGCCATGATGGCGGCCACGCGGGGCGCGACGCCGGCACAGCGGTCGCGTCGGGCCATCGAGAGGCGCATGCGTCGCGAGAGCACGTCGTCCAGCCCGAGGGCCAGCTCGTGGCGGACCGCCCAGGCCACCTCGGCCTCGAGCTGCGGGATGTCGTCGGCCAGCGGACGCAACAGGTCGAGCTCCCGGCCCAGGGCCAGCACCTCGCGGGCCTGGGTCCCGTGCCGGTCGACGAGGGCCTCCGCCCGGGAGGCATCGACGCCGCCCGCCGCGGCCAGCTCGGCGGCCAGGCCATCGAGCTCGTCGCGCGGCGCCGCGCCCAGCAGCGTGAGGGTGGCCGTCGCGGACGGCGGCACGGGATCGCGGCCGTCCAGGGCGACGTCCACGGCGTCGCGGGCCATGAGCCGGTAGGTGGTGTACTTGCCGCCGGAGACACGCACCAGGCCGGACGGCTCGCGGTGGATGGTGTGCTCGCGGCTGATGCGAGCGGTGTCGCCGCCGGGCACACCGACCAGCGGGCGCAGCCCGGCATAGGCACCCAGGGCGTCCTCGCGTCGCAGGTCCACCGCCAGGACCCCGTTGACCGTCTCGAGGATGCGATCCACCTCGTGGCCCGTGGGCGCCGGCCGGTCGGGCGGCCCGCTGTCCGGCTCGTCGGTGGTGCCCACGATCCAGGCCCCGGGGGAGGGGATGAGGAAGAGCACCCGGCCGGGGATCTTGAGGGTCATGCCCGTCCCGATGGGGATGCGATCGCGCTCGAAGACCAGGTGCGTGCCGCGGCTGGGCACGAGCTTCATGGTCGAGCCGCCCAGGCGTGCCTCCGGGTGGCCCAGCCAGACGCCGGTGGCGTCGATGACCCGGTCGGCCTGCACGGTGAGCTCAGCGTCGCCGACCAGGTCCCGGACCGTGAGCCCGTGACGCGCCCGTCGTCGCCGGTCAGCAGGCCGGTGGCGCGAGCCCGCGTCACCGACGGTGGCGCCCTGTGCCATGGCCGTGCGCGCCACGGCGATGCTGTAGCGCGCGTCGTCCTCCACGCCGTCGCTGTAGGTGACGCCGCCGCGCAGGCCGCGCCGCACGATGGGCGGGATGAGCTCCGCCACGGCGCCGGCCCCCAGGTGGTGCGCGCGGCCGCCGTCACGCGCCGCGCCCAGCACGTCATAGAGCGTGAGGCCGGCGCTGAACATGGCGCGATGCACGACCGGCCAGCCGTAGACCGGGAAGAGGAAGCGCTCGAGGCGCACGAGGTGCGGCGCCAGGGTCATGAGGCGGGAGCGCTCCGCGAGCGCCTCGCGCACCAGGTGCAGGCGCATGTCCTCCAGGTAGCGGACACCGCCGTGGATGAGTCGCGAGGAGCGTGACGAGGTGCCCACGGCCAGGTCGTCCTGCTCCACGAGGGCGGCCCGCAGGCCGCGCGAGACCGCATCGAGGAGGACGCCCGGAGCCGACGATGCCGCCGCCGATGACGACGACATCCCAGTGCTCGTCGGCCAGGCGGGCCAAGGCCGCGGCCCTGGCCTCGAGGGGAGTCGGGGGTCGCCGTCAGCGCGTCAGGCATGGGGTCGATGGTAGGGCGGCTGCGTGCGCCGGGTAGGTCCGGTCGGCACCATCGATCCCCTTCGTCCGGCAGGGCACGGCCTCAGAGCGGCACGGACCGCAGGCGCTCGGCGGCCTCCTCCGGAGAGATGTCCCGCTGCGGCTCCGCCAGGAGCTCGTAGCCGACCATGAACTTGCGCTTGGTCGCCTCGAGCAGGGGCGGCATGAAGTGCGCGTGGACCTGCCAGTGGTCGACGGTCCCAGGCTGGTAGGGGGCCTGGTGCCAGCCCATGGAGAAGGGCATGGGCTGCTCGAAGAGACCGTCGTAGCGGCGCATCAGCCGTTGCAGGATCCGGGCCAGGGCATCCCGCTGCGCATCGTCGAGGTCTGCCAGTCGTGCCGCCGGCCGGCGGGCCACGAGCATGGTCTCGAAGGGCCAGACCGCCCAGAAGGGCACGATGGCGAGCCAGTCGTGGTCCTCCTCCACGACCCGCACCCCACCGCTCTCCTGCTCGACCACGTCCAGCAAGAGGCGTCGGCCGGACCGTTCGCGGTGGCGATGCTGGGCTGGCATCCTCGCGGGCGGCGCGGTCCGGCAGGGCAGAGCCGGCCCAGATCTGGCCGTGCGGATGCGGGTTGGAGGCGCCCATGGCCTCGCCGCGGTTCTCGAAGATCTGCACCCAGCGGTTCTGCGCGCCGAGCTCCGTGGACTGCGCCGCCCAGAGGTCCACGACCTCCCGCACCCCCTCCGCGGGCATGTCCGTGAGCGTCAGGTCGTGGCGCGGTGAGAAGCACAGCACGCGGCAGCTGCCGGTCTCCGCCTCGGCCACCAGGAGGCCGTCGTGGAGGTGCTCGTCACCAGCGTCCGGTCGCAGGGCCGCGAAGTCGTTGGTGAAGACGTAGGTGGAGGTGTACTCGGGGTTGCGGGCTCCGCTGGCGCGCGTGTTGCCGGGGCAGAGGTAGCAGTCGGGATCGAAGGCCGGCCGACCCTCCGCCACCGAGCGCCGCTCCTTGTGCCCCAGCCAGGGCCGCTTGGTGCGGCCGGCCGAGACGAGCACCCACTGGTCGCTCAGCGGGTCGTAGCGGCGGTGCGGACCCTGCGGCAGGCCCATCGTCAGGCGCCCACGGCCGCGGCCGCACCGAGCGGTGCCCGTGCCGGAACGGTGGTTTCGTCGGGACCGGCCAGGATGAGCTCGCCCGCCTCGGCGCGCAGCACGGCCTGTGCCGTGGGGTCCAGCCTGCGGTCCGAGATGACCACGTCCGCGCGAGACAGGCGGGCCATGGTGCTCATGCCGGAGATGCCCCACTTGGTGTGATCGGCGGTGATGACGAGGCGGCCGCCCGCCTCGATGAGTGCCTGGTGGGTCTCTGACTCGAGCAGGTTGGGCGTGGTGAAGCCAGCCCGCTCGGTCATGCCGTGAACGCCCAGGAACACGACGTCCACGTTGACGTCCCGCAGCGCGTTGACGGCGAAGGGCCCCACGAGCGCATCGGATGGCGTGCGCACGCCTCCCGTGAGGATGACGGTCTGGTCGCCGCGGCCGCCGTGGTAGAGGACCTCGGCCGCCGGCACCGAGTTGGTGATGATGGTGAGGCGAGGCACCCCGGTCAGACGCCGGGCGACCTCATAGGTGGTGCTGCCCGCGGAGATGGCCACGGCCATGCCGGGCTCGACGAGGGACGCGGCGCTGCGGGCGATGGCCACCTTGGCCTCGTGCTCCAGGGCGCGCTTCGTGTCGAACCCCGGCTCGTGCACCGTCGAATCGCGCAGCAGGGTGGCACCGCCGTGGACCTTGAGGAGATGCCCCTGCCCCTCGAGCACCTCGAGATCGCGGCGCACGGTCATGTCCGAGACGTCCAGGGCACCCATGAGCTCGGCCACGCGCACCGCTCCGTCAGCGCGCAGTCGCTCCAGGATGTAGGCGTGTCGCTGTGATGCCAGCACGGCCTTGTCGTGTCCCCCGTCCTTGTCCAGGTTCTGTCTAGGGCTTCCAGGGCTGATGCCCACAGAAGTCAACGAGCTGGCACAGCATAACCCCGCAAAGCCACGACTTCAAGTTGACATGTCGCCTTCGGACCGCGCACAATCGCGTGGAACCGTGTCGGTTTCTGTTGGACCGCATCCGCGTCCACAGCACAGGAGGAGGAACCCATGGCGTTCCCAGAGACCCGCGCCCGGCGGCGCACGACGGTCCTCGCGACCGTGCTCGCCAGCGCGGCGCTGGCCTTCATGAGCCTTGGCGCCGCCGCGCAGGACAACACCACGACCCTCGGCTCGAACGAGAGTGACGAGGTACCCAAGCTCGCCGTCCAGAACATCGTGGACTTCTGCCAAGAGCAGGCGGGCATCAGCGTCACGGTCAACGTCAATGACCACAACACCTTCCAGAACAGCATCAGCGCCTACCTGCAGGGCACGCCGGACGACGTCGTCAAGTGGTTCGCCGGCAATCGCGTGCGGTTCTTCGCTGCGCAGGGTCTGCTCTCGCCCATCAACGACGTCTGGGACGAGATCCTCCAGTACCAGACCGAGGGCCTGAAGGCTGCCTCCACGGGTGCTGATGGCAACCAGTACTTCGTGCCCGTCTACAACTACCCGTGGGTGGTCATGTACCGCAAGTCCCTCTGGGATGAGAAGGGCTACACCGTCCCCACGACCATGGATGAGTTCAAGGCCCTGGGCGACAAGATGATCGCGGATGGGCTGGCCCCCTTGGCCCTCGGCGACTCAGACGGCTGGCCGGCCATGGGCACCTTCGACATCCTGAACATGCGCATGAACGGCTACGACTTCCACATCGGCCTGATGGAAGGCCGCGAGAAGTGGTCCGACCCGCGCGTCAAGGCGGTCTTCGAGATGTGGCGCGACGACGTCCTGCCCTACACGCAGGAAGGCGCGGCCGGCCGCACGTGGCAGGATGCCGCCAAGGCAGCCCTCGTCGACAAGACCGCGGGCATGTACTTCCTGGGCACCTTCGCCGCCGAGCAGGCCGCCGTCGAGGACATCCCTGACATCGGCTTCTTCCCCTGGCCGGCCGTGGGCAGCGAGTTCGACGCCGAGAACGCGATCGACGCGCCCATCGACGGCTTCATGCTGAGCGCCAACCCCAAGAACCCGGAGGCGGCCAAGGCCTTCCTCAAGTGCGTCGCCACCCCGGAGGCGCAGCTCGCCTACGTGCTCACCCCCGGCATCGGCAGCGTGGCGGTCTCCCCGCTGGCTGACCCGAGCGGCTACAACACCCTCCAGGCAGCCTCGGCCGAGGTCCTCAAGAGCGCGGGCAGCATCGCCCAGTTCCTGGACCGCGACGCTCGCGCCGACTTCGCCGGTCCGTCCGGCATGCAGGGCTTCCTGCTCAGCTTCCTGAGCGACCCGACCATCGACCTGGACACCTTCCTGGCCGACATCCAGGCCTACTACGACTCGCTGCCGTCGGAGGCCTGATGAGTCGAGGTCCGGGCGGTCACTGACCGGTCGGACCGCATCCGTGGCCCCCGTCCCTGCCTCGGCCGGGACGGGGGCCACGCACCATCGCGAGGGAGGCCGATGACCACCGCAGCCGTCAGGCGACACCCGCTCGTCCGCATCGTCCTGACCTGGCCGCGCTCGTGGTCGGCGTGGCGGCGCTGCTGGTGCTGGGCTGGCTGCTCCTGGTCTTCCTCATCGTGCCGCCCGTCGAGGTGGTCACCGTCGCCACCTCCTGGTCGTCCGTGCTCATCGTGGCGGGCGTGGCGGCGGTCGTCGTGCGCTCCAACCGGACCGCAGCTCTCTCGCGGCGGGACAAGCTGACCCTGGGGCTCATGGTCGGCATCCCCACGGCCGTGCTGACCATCTTCATCCTGGTGCCCACGGTCGCGTCGCTGACGCTGTCGCTCACGAGCTGGAACGGCATCGGCGGCCTGGACAAGATCGAGTTCATCGGGCTGCAGAACTACATCGACCTCCACCAGGTCTACAAGCCCTTCTACCCGGCCCTCTCAGCACAACCTCATCTGGCTGCTCTTCTTCCTCTTCATCGCCACGCCGCTGGGCATGTTCTTCGCTGTCCTGCTGGACAAGAACATCCGCGGCACGCGCTTCTACCAGAGCGCCCTGTACATGCCCGTGGTCCTCTCGCTGGCCATCGTGGGCTTCATCTGGATGCTCATCTACGCGCCTGAGCAGGGCCTCCTCAACAACATCCTGGGCACCAACAAGCAGGGCAACCTCATCAGCTGGCTGGGCGACCCGAGCCTCAACCTGTGGGCCGTCCTGGTGGCCGCCAGCTGGCGGCACATCGGCTACGTGATGGTGCTCTACCTGGCGGGGCTCAAGGCGGTCGACCCCACGCTCCGGGAAGCAGCGGCCATCGACGGCGCCAACGAGCGCCAGACCTTCTTCCGCGTCGTCTTCCCGGTGCTCAAGCCCATCAACATCGTGGTCATCGTCATCACCGTCATCGAATCGCTGCGGGCATTCGACCTGGCCTTCGTCGTCAACAAGGGCCTCAACGGCCTGGAGCTGCTGTCGACGATGGTGACCAACAACATCATCGGGGAGACGAGCCGCATCGGCTTCGGCTCCGCGATCGCGGTCGTCCTGCTGCTGCTCGCGGTCGTGCCCATCATCGCCTACCTGAGCCGCAGCTCTCCGGGAGGACAACGCATGACCGCCGCCAGCGCTGCCCCGGCCCAGGCCGGCCGCAACAGGGGTCGCGACGTGAGGCGCGCGGCCCTGCACGCCTTCCTCATCGCCATGGCCGTGCTGTGGATGCTGCCGCTGGCCGTTCGCCGTGTACACCAGCCTGCGTCCCCGCGAGGAGACAGACGCGCGCGGGCTACCTGTCCCTGCCCGACGACCCTCAACCTGGACAACTACGTCGACGCCTGGAACCAGGCCGAGCTGGTGCGCTACTTCCTGAACTCGCTGGTCATCGTCGTGCCGGCCGTGCTGCTGGTGCTCTTCCTGGCCTCCATGATGGCCTTCGCCGTGTCGCGCTACAGCTGGCGCTTCAACCTCATCTTCCTGCTGCTCTTCACGGCCGCCAACCTGCTGCCGCCGCAGGTCATCATCACGCCGCTGTACCGCATCTTCCTGCGCCTCTGGCTGCCCACCGACGTGGGCGTGGCGGGCTTCCCATCGGACAACGGGCTCTTCTACCAGCAGTACATCGGCATCATCGCCATCCACGTGGCCTTCCAGCTGGGCTTCTGCACGTTCGTGCTTTCCAACTACATGAAGACCATCCCGCAGCGAGCTCAACGAGGCCGCCGTGGTGGACGGGGCGTCCATCTGGAAGAGCTATCGGTCGGTCATCATGCCGCTCACGCGCCCGGCCCTGGCGGCGCTTGCCACCCTGCAGGTGACGTGGGTCTACAACGACTTCTTCTGGGCGCTGGTGCTCATGTCCGGCAAGGGCGCCAAGATGCCCATCACGTCGGCGCTCAACAACCTCAAGGGCCAGTTCTTCACCGACTACAACCTGCTGGCAGCGGGTGCCGTGCTGGTGGCGCATCCCGACGCTCATCGTCTTCTTCGCGCTGCAGAAGCAGTTCATCAGCGGCCTGACGCTGGGGTCCACCAAGGGCTGAACGCGCCACAGCCCGGTCACCGCCGTCCGAGCGGAGCGGCTCGCCGGCCGATCATCCGCCGGTCGAGTCAGTCCTCGATGAAGCCGGCCCCGCCCATGGCCTGCAGCGTCCACAGGCGCGGCGTCTTGCCGGTGCGCGCCGGGTAGTCACGCTCCACGCGCTCGCGCAGGGCTTCCACGGCGTCCGGGCGCACGAGCGACACGGTGCAGCCGCCGAAGCCGCCGCCGGTCATGCGTGAGCCGATGACACCGGGCACGTCCGACGCTGATGGCCACCAGCTCGTCGATCTCCGGGCAGGTGATGTCGTAGCGGTCGCGCATCGACGCCTGGCTGCCGGCCATGAGCTCGCCGAGGGCGGCGTGGTCGTCCGCTTCCAGGGCGGTGACCGCATCCAGCACGCGGTCGTTCTCGGTGATGACGTGGTAGGCGCGGTCGTAGTCCACCGGGTCGAGCTGGCTCCGGTAGGCGTCCAGCCTGGCCATGTCCACGTCGCGCAGCAGCGTGACGGCCGGGTCGTCGCGGGCGATGGCAGCCACCACCCGTTCGCAGGCGGCGCGCCGCGCGTTGTACTCGTTGTCGCCGTGGGCATGGGAGACGCCGCTGTGGATGACGACGAGCGCCAGGTCGTCGGGGAGGGGCACGGCCCGCCAGTCCAGCGACCGGCAGTCGAAGAGCAGGGCATGGCCGGCCACGCCACAGGCGGAGGCGAACTGGTCCATGAGGCCGCACTGGACGCCGACGTGCGCGTTCTCGGCACGCTGCGCGATGCGGGCCAGCTCCAGGGGCGCCAGGGCCGGCCCAGCCGAGCCGGACAGCGCCCAGGCTGAGACGACCTCCAGGGCTGCCGACGACGACAGGCCGGAGCCGATGGGCAGGCTGGTCACGATGACGCCGTCGAAGCCGCCGACCGGCTGGCCGGCCTGCTGCATGGCCCAGGCGGTGCCGGCCACGTAGTCGTGCCACTGCCCGGACGCGGGCGGGATGGCGCGCAGGTCGATCTCCGCGGTGGCCCCGGTATCGACGCGGGTCAGGCGGACGCGGGGCTGGTCGACGGGCCGCAGGGCGATGCGCACGTCCATGTCGATCGCGACAGGCAGCACGAAGCCGCCGTTGTAGTCGGTGTGCTCGCCGATGAGGTTGACGCGCCCTGGGGCGCGGACGAAGACGAGGTCCTCGGCTCGGCCGCCCGCGCCGGGGTAGGCGACGGCCAGCTGCTGGGCCAGGTGTGCACGGGACGAGCTGGGCAGGGTAGTCACGCGCCGATGGTAGGGCCTCGCGGCGGCCACGTGCTGGCGGTCCGTGGTACCTTCCGGTCTCGTGAAGCGTCCGCGCATCGTCCGTGCCCTCAGCGGCGCCACGACCTTGGCGTGCCTGCTGGTCGCCGTCAGCCTCGCGTCCCCCGTTGCCGCCGCGAGCGGAGCGGGCGCTGGGGCAGGGGAGGCGCGGTCCAGGCCGGCCGCGGTCCCCTTCCACGTGGGCGACTGGCAGATCCAGCAGCTGGAGTGGCGGCGCCTTCCCCTCAACGGCGGAGCGCCGATGCCGCTGGAGACGGTCGGGCCGCAGGACGACCAGGGCATCCCGATGCGCCGCTTCGGCACCGGGAAGAAGCTCGTCTACAACCCGACGGTGCTCGCCCAGCAGGGCATGAAGCGCCTGGACGCCTGGCGGCAGAACGGCGACCCGGCCCACTTGCGCATGGCCCGCAAGATCGCCGCCAAGCTGGACGAGATCGCCCTGGAGGTCCGCCTGCGGCGCTGGCAGCCGCACGACTACGACCTCATCGAGCAGGAGTCGGGATGGGTGAACGCCAACTCCCACGGGCTCGTCCAGTCGTTCCTCTCGCGCTTCTCCGCGCTCACGGGGTCCGCGGGCCGGCTCAAGGATGCCCGGCACATGATGGCCGCGTACGACCAGCGACCGGGAGACCCGCGCTGGTTCACGCTGGTGACCCGGACCGGCTACCTCTGGTTCGAGCACTGGCCACACGGTCGTTCGGTCCACACCCTGAACGCGCACATCAACGCCCTCTTCGGTCTCTACGACTTCTGGAGCCAGACCGGCTCGCCCAAGGCGCAGCGCTACTTCCTGGGCGGCGCCAAGACGGTCCGTGACCAGCTGCACCGCTTCCGGCGCAAGGGCCACCTGTCGCGCTACAGCCTGAGCAGCAAGACCGGCAACCTGCACTACCACCACACGCACATCAGCCAGCTGCGCAGCCTGGCCCGCATGACCGGGGACGACTGGTTCGCCCGGCAGGCGAAGCTCCTCGTGCGCGACGAGCGGATCTGGCGCGCCACGGGCCGCCCCGAGTAGCGCTCCCGGGGCCCCGGCCGCCTGTCGGCGACCGTCACATCGCGAGGTGCATGGGAGCTACGATGCACGTGCCGCGACTGCGTGGCTGATGGGCAGCTGCGCCGGACCGGGCACCACAGAAAGGGACCACCATGATCCAGCGTGCTATCGGCATCGCCGTCGGCGCCCTCGTGACCCTGATCCTCCTGGTCATCATGGCAGGCGGGAACCCCTGGCAGGACTACCTCACGCCGCTCGTCATCGGTGGCGTGGCGGCATTCTTCTGGCCGGTCGTCATCGCCTTCTGGCTGGGCCGCCGCGCCAAGCAGCGCCGCGAGGACCAGGTCTCGGCCGAGGTGCAGCGCCAGCTCGACGAGGAGCGACGCGCAGCAGGGTCGCTGATCGACTCGCGCGGAGGGCCGTGACTGCGGACGGCGCCAGCGGCGCCGACAGGACCGACGCCTGTCGGCGACCTGCCGTCGCGCCGGCCGGGCGCCTGGTCGCCGGCCGGTCACGAGGAGTGCACAGGGCCCGTGACGGCGCATGACGACAAGGCCTACTTCCGCCCCGACATCGAGGGCCTGCGAGCCGTCGCCATCGGCATCGTCCTGCTCTATCACGCCGGCGTGCCCGGCGCGGGCGGCGGCTTCATCGGGGTCGACGTCTTCTTCGTCATCTCGGGCTTCCTCATCACCGGGCTCCTGGTCCGCGAATGGTCGTCGCGCGGCCGCATCGATCTGCTGGTCTTCTACTCTCGGCGCTTTCGGCGCCTTCTGCCGGCGGCCCTGCTGACGCTGGCGGTCACCACCGTCGCCTCGTACGTCATCCTCTCCAGCCTGCGCTTCCCGGGCGTGGCAGGCGACGCCGCCTCGGCAGCCCTCTACGTCTCCAACCTCCGCTTCGCGTCCAACGCCATCGACTACCTGGGGGCTGAGGTCGCTCCCTCACCGGTGTTGCACTTCTGGTCGCTCAGCGTGGAGGAGCAGTACTACCTCTTCTGGCCGCTCCTCATCGTCATCGCGCTGCGCCTGGCGGCCCTTCGGCGGCTCGGTCTGCTCATCGCTGGCATGGTCGCGCTCTCCTTCGGGCTGTCCCTCGTGTGGACGGACATCGCCGCGCCGTGGGCGTTCTTCTCCCTGCCAACGCGCGCCTGGGAGCTGGGGGTCGGGGCACTCATCGCGGTCGGCCTCGCGCGCCTGCCGAGCGCGACGCCATCCGTCGTGGCGTCGGGCCTGGTCTGGGCCGGCCTTGGGCTCATCGCGGCGGGCGTGGTCGTCATCGACTCGAACACGCCGTATCCGGGGACAGCGGCGCTCATCCCGGTGCTCGGCACGGCCTTCGTCATCGTCGGCGGCGGCACCGCGCGTCATGGTCGGCGGCCACTGCGCCCACGCTGCCCAGCCGCCTGCTGGCGATGCGCACGCCCCGCTGGGTCGGGCGCATCTCGTACTCCCTCTACCTGTGGCATTGGCCCATCCTCGTGCTCGTGCCCCTGGCCCTCGGGGTGGAGAGCCTGGCCCTGAACCTCGCCCTGGTGGGCCTGGCGGTCGTCGTGGCGGCGGCCAGCACGGAGCTCATCGAGGTGCCCATCCGGTCCGGCCGAGCACTGCCCCTTCCGCCGCGCGCCAGCCTGGCGGTGGCCGGTGTGGCCTCCATCCTGGTGGCGGCGGGTGCCCTGGCGGCGGGTGCCGTCGTGCTCGGACCGGTCACCAGCGCCCGCGAGCGCGGATGCCATCCCCGCCGCGGACGGCGGACCTCCAGCCGGCCCGCGTCATCTGGCGCGATCCCGGACGACCTGGTGCCGACGCTCGAGCAGGCCTACTACGACCTGCCAGCCGGCTACCGGGACGGCTGCCACCTCGACTACGCGACCGTGGAGCCGCCCTCCTGCGTCTACGGCCCGCCCGGGGCTGCGACCACGGTCCTGCTGCTGGGCGATTCGCATGCCCAGCAGTGGCTGCCCGCGCTGCAGTCCCTGGCTGACGAGCGCGGCTGGCGACTCCGCGCCATCACCAAGTCCGCCTGCCCGCTGGTCGATGCCACGGTCTGGAACGCGTCGCTGAAGCGTGCCTACCGGGAGTGTGATGCCTGGCGCGAGCGGGCCCTGCGACTCATCGACGAGGAGCAGCCGGCGCTCGTGCTCGTCGCCTCTGCCGACATGTACGACATCCTCGACGAGCAGGGACGGCCGCTCAAGGACGGAGCGGGCGGCCCGGAGTCCGCGGCCGCCGCCTGGGATGCCGGCCTGGCGAGCTTCCTGGCGCGTGCCACCGAGCGCGCTCCGGTCGTGGTCCTGGCGGACACACCGCGGCTCGGCTACGACCCCGCGGAGTGCCTGGCCACCCACGCCGACCTGGAGGACTGCGACGCGAGCCGCGAGCGCATGGTGGACGATGAGTACGGCGCCCGGGAGGCGGCCGCCGCAGCTTCCGCGGGGGCGGCAGTCGTGTCCGCCACGGACTGGCTCTGCGACGAGGCCGCCTGCCCGATCGTCCGCGGATCGACGCTCGTGTATCGTGACGCCCACCACTTGACGGCCACCTTCGCCGCGCGACTCGGGGCGCGGCTGGGCCAAGCGATCGATGCGGTGACGGCGGATGAGGTTGGACGTGACTGAGGCGCCCCTGGTCCATCGTGCGAGCCCGCGACGGCGAGCCGATGGGCTCCCTGCTGACGGCGGCGACGGCGCTCCTGCTGCTCGCGCCGGCCGCGGTGACGGCTGCCCGCGACCGCGATGGCGACGGCCTGCGCGACGCCTTCGAGGTGCGCTGGGGCGTGTCCAGCCCGAGCGACCGGGACACGGACGGTGATGGCATCGTCGATCCCGCGGAGGACGGCGATGGAGACCGGCTGAGCGACCTGGGGGAGCAGCGCTTCGGGACGGACCCGGGCGCCCGTGACAGCGACGCCGACGGTCGCCCTGATGGCAGCGAGGACAGCGACCGCGATGGTCGCAGTGACGCGCTCGAGCAGGACCAGCGCCCCCTGCCTGCCGGGCTGCGACCGTCGCTGGCACGCGCAGCGCAGGACCTCTGGTCGCGGCAGGACGATTGCGGGGGTCCCCGCTGGGGCGACTCCACGCCGCGGCGCTGCTGGTTCGGCGACCCGGCCGCGCCCGTGACGGTGGCCGTCGTGGGCGATTCGAAGGCGACCATGCTCATGCCGCCGGTCATCGAGGCCGCGCGCCAGCGGGGCTGGCGGGTCGTGAGCCTCCTGAAGGGTGCCTGCTCGCCCGTGCTCGGGACCACCAACCTGCAACAGCACGACTTCGACGGCGGACGCTCCTGCGACCAGTGGCGCCGCCGCGTCATCGCCTGGCTCGGGACGGCCCGCCCGGCGATCGTCGTCTATGCGCACTCCGACGACTACGCCCTGGTCGGCGCGGCGGGGCCACCCGCACGGGGAGCCGGTCGAGACCTGGCGTGGGAGCAGGGGGCAGCCGCCACGGTCGCTCGACTGCCGGAGACCTCCGCGGTCCTCTGGCTGGGCGACGTGCCACACAACGACGACAACCCGGTGCGCTGCCTTGTGGCCCACCGCAACGACATGTCCGCCTGCGTGACGCGCCGGGAGCGTCCTGCCGCACGGGAGGCCGAGGCCGCATTGCGCCGAGGGGTGACGGGAGCCGGTGCGCGTTTCGCCCCGCTGCACGACCTGGCCTGCACCTACGATCCCTGTCCGCTCGTCCAGGGGGACGTCCTGCTGTGGCGCGACGACGCCCACCTCACGGTGACCTTCAGCCGCCTGCTGGCGCCGACCCTGGGGGCGCTCCTCGACTCCGCCCTGCCGGCCTCCGGAAGCGCGGAGGGAGCCGCGGACTCGGGAGCATCCGGATGAACGCCCCAGCGGTGGCTGTTCGCACGACCCGGTCCTGCCTGGCCGGCCGTGGCCGCCCTGTCGCTCGTCCTGTGGCTCTCCTTTGGCGTGATCACGCCGGCGGCGACGTCCGCCGCCGGGCCGGATGCGGACGGTGACGGCCTGGCCGATGCCTTCGAGGTCCGCAGTGGGGGCGTGCTCGACCCGACTCAGCGGAGACACCGATGGCGACGGCGTGGTGGACCCAGCCGAGGACCCCGACCACGACGGTCTGGCCAACCACGGCGAGCAGCGATCCGGGACCCTGCCGCACCGGCGCGACAGTGACCGCGACGGCCGCACTGATGCCCGCGAGGATGCCGACGGCGACGGACTCACCAACGGCGCCGAGCAGGACCACCGGGCCGTGCCCACGCGACTCCGGCCCACCCTGGCTGACGCGGACCTGGACGTGCCGCCGGAGCGCGAGGGCTGCCAGGCGTCGACCGGGGCGGGGGACCTCTGGGTCTGCGAGTACGCGCCGGAGCAGCCCCGGCGGTTCGTGGTCCTCATGGGCGACTCGCACGCCATGATGTACATGCCGGCGCTGCGGCCGATCGCGGCCGAGCAGGGCTGGCGACTGGTGACCCTGGTCAAGAGTGCCTGCATGCCGGTGCTGGGCGTTCACAACACCACCCAGGGCGAGATCGATGGTGGCAGCACGTGTCGCAGCTGGCGGCGCAACGCCCTCGCCTGGCTGGCCGCCAACCCGCCGGACGTCGTCATCCTCGCCTACTCGGATGACTACGACCTCGTCGACGCGCGCGGCGAGCCCATCGCGGCCCGCCGGCGCCCGCAGGTCTGGGCGGACGGCATGCGCCGGACCCTGGCCGCGCTGCCGGACAGCGCGCAGGCACTGGTCGTGGGCGACGTCCCGGACAACTCGGAGAACCCCGTCATCTGCCTGCGCCGCCACCTCGGCAACCTGGCGGCCTGCCAGACGCCGCGCCAGCCGCCAAAGCGTCGGCTCGTGGAAGCCGCCATCCGCGCGGTGGCGAGGGACAAGGGTGCGCGCTTCGGCACCATCTACGACCGCGTCTGCTCCTATGACCCCTGTCCGCTGGTGCAGGGCGAGATCCTCATGTGGCGCGACAGCAGCCACCTCACGCGGACGATCGTCGAGCAGCTCACCCCGTCCGTGCGGGAGATGCTCGCGCAGACCATCGGGACCTCCGGCCTGCGCCGCGGGCGGCATCGGTGAGTGGTCCGCGGGGTGGTTGGCGTCCGGAGCAGGCTGCTCCTGGCGGCTCTCCCCATCGTGACGGTGAGCGTCCTGGCCACGATCAGCTTGCCCGTCGTGTCGGCCGCCAGTCCAGCCCCAGCGCCTCCGCGTCCGCCGCGACCGCCTCCGCGGCCCCGCGACCGACCCCGGCGTCGACAGCGATGGCGACGGACTGCGGGACGAGCGTCGAGCTGGCCTGGGGCGTCAGCGACCCAGGGCTCGCGGACAGTGACGGCGACGGCCTGATCGACGCCGCCGAGGATGCCGATGGGGACGGCCTTGGCGCCCTCGGCGAGCAACGCTTCAGCACGGATGCCGGGACGGCCTGACAGCGACGGCGACGGTGTCTCCGACGGGGACGAGGACGCCGATGGCGACGGCGTCCCGGATGCGGCGCAGACAGGATCGCCGCCGCCTCCCGGACGGCCTCGGCCGTCCCTCGAGGCGGCCTGGTGGGACCGTTCCAGCAGCTACGACGACCGCTGCCACAACGACGCCGTGGACGCCGAGTTGCGCACCTGCACCTTCGGCGACCCGGACGGCACGCGCGACGTCGTCCTCTTCGGCGATTCGCACGCCCTGCAGTGGCTCCCGGCGCTCGTCATCGCGGCCGGGCAGGAGGGCTGGCGGGTGACCACGCTGACCAAGGCGGCCTGCCCGCCGGCCCAGGTGACCTTCGGGCGCAAGGAGCCCGGGCGCGGCCGCCTCCTGTGACGCCTGGCGGGCCGAGGCGCTGGCCTGGCTGGCCGCGCAGCCACCGGACCTGCTCCTGATGACGGGCGCCGGCCGCGTCTATCACCTGCTCGGGGCGGACGGCGCAGCCGCTGGCGGAGGACGACGCCCTCGAGGCGTGGCAGGCGGGCCTGGCGGCCACGCTCGCCGAGGTGCCCGGGACGACGAGGGCCGTGGTCCTCGCCGACACGCCGCTCATGCGCCGCAACCCCGTCTCATGCCTGGAGGGCAGCCCGGGCGACATGTCAGCCTGCCAGACGCCCCGCGCGGCCGCGCTCGGCGGCAGGCTCGATGCGGTGGAGCGACAGACCGCGGAGGCTGCGGGCGGCACCTTCGATTCCCTCAGCGACCTCGTCTGCCCCTACGACCCGTGCCCGGTCGTCGTCGGCGACGTCCTGCTGTGGCGGAACGCCGACCACATCACGGCTACCTTCGCGGAGCTCCTGGCGCCGGCCATGCGCGACCTGGTGCGGCGCAACCTGCCGCCGGCGGACGGAGGCTAGCGGGCGGCCGGGCGTGCCTCCGGGCGCGGCGCGAGCGGCATCAGCACGGGCTGCCAGTCGATGCCGTTGCGGTCGCGGTGCCAGAAGACGATGGCGTTGTAGCGCCGCGCCAGCGACATGACGAAGCGATAGTCGCGCGGGTTGATGGCACCGTACGGCACGCTGCCGGTCTCGACCTCTTCCACCTCGCCTCCCGGCAGCCGGATGCTGGCCTCACGGTCAGGCCACGCGCGATCCCGGCCCGCTGATGGTATCCGGGCTGCACGCCCACCGTCCGCCGCGCGCGCCGCGGACCGGCGGCGCGCCGACTACTCTGCGGCTGCCGCGTGCGCCAGGCCTCCGACGATGGCCTCCTGCTCCTCCTCGGACAGGTTGCCCTGGAGGACGCGCAGGTACTCGGCCTCCTCGGCGACGTGCGTCTTGACGAGGGCGTAGAACTGGATGATGAGCCGGCGCAGGGCGAGGGCATCGGTGGGGTTGAGGTGCCCGGCCGCCACGCGGTCGAGGTAGCCGCCCATGGACTCGATGAGCCTGCCGAGCTCCGCGTGCTCGCGCCGCATGGGCGCCATGGAGTGGCGGTTCTGCATGAGTCGCTCGAGCTGGGGGTAGAGGTTGCCCTCGACCGCCTCGACATGGGGCCAAAGGGTGCCCGTGATGAAGTCGTACTCCTTGGCGAAGCGCGGAGCGAACTCCGGGGGCACGGGTCGCTGCTCCAGCATGTCGAAGAGCTCAGGCAGCCGGTCGACGTGCTCGCGGATGCGTTCGTGGTGTTCGTGACCGGCGTGTGGCAGTGACGACATCTCGACCCCCCATCGACAGGCCCCGTGCCGCAGGGCCGTGGCAAGCCTACCTGCTGGCGCCCCATGCGGAGGCGCCTTGCCGCGAGGCTGCGCCGGCGGTGCGCCGCTGCGACAGGGCCGAAGGGACCTGATTCGGCCCGCGCCGGCGAGCGATGACGCCCGACGCGGAGGCTCTGCTATCGTGCACGGCGACCGGGGCGGCTAGCTCAGCTGGTTAGAGCACTTGCTTGACATGCAAGAGGTCACTGGTTCGAGTCCAGTGTCGCCCACCATCCCGCTCGCGGCACAGCAGTGATGCTGTCCTGTGGCCGCGCCTGTGACGAAGGACCCGGGCATCACCAGCAGTCGCGACCTCGAGGCATCGATGCGGGCCGGTGGGCCCTATCCGCTGGGCGCGACGTTCGACGGCCTGGGCACCAATTTCAGCGTCTTCTCGCGGGTCGCAGAGCGTGTCGAGCTCTGTCTCTTCGACGACGATGGTCGAGAGAGCCGCGTCGACCTGCCCGAGATGACCGGCTACAGCTGGCATGGCTACCTTCCCCGCGTCGGACCTGGCCAGCGCTACGGCTACCGCGTCCACGGGCCGTGGGACCCTGCCTCCGGGCGCCGCTGCAACCCGCGCAAGCTGCTCCTCGACCCCTATGCCCGCGCCATCGATGGCGCCATCGAGTGGGGACCGGCCATCTTCGGCCATGATGTCGCATCGCCGGGACGGCGCAACGAGGCGGACAGTGCGCCGTTCGTGCCGCGCTCGGTCATCAGCCGCGATGACTTCGACTGGCGAGACGATGCCCGTCCCCGGATCCCCGATCACGACACGATCCTGTACGAGGTCCACGTCAAGGGCTTCACGATGCGCCACCCGGGCGTCCCGACGGCGATCCGGGGCACCTATGCCGGGCTGGCGCACCCGGCCGCCATCGAGCACCTGCGCACGCTGGGCGTGACCTCCGTGGAGCTGCTGCCCATCCACCACTTCCTGCACGACGGCTTCCTGCTCCAACGCGGACTGCGCAACTACTGGGGCTACAACTCCATCGGCTTCTTCGCACCCCATGCCGAGTACGCGGCCAGCGGCTCACGGGGTGGACAAGTGGACGAGTTCAAGGCCATGGTCATGGCCCTCCACGCGGCCGGGTTGGAGGTCATCCTGGACGTCGTCTACAACCACACGGGCGAAGGTGCGCACGACGGCCCGACGCTGTCGCTCCGCGGCCTCGACAACGAGGCCTACTACCGCCTGCTCGCCCACGACCGCAGCCGCTACATGGACTACACCGGCTGCGGCAACTCGCTCAACATGCTCGAGCCCCACGTGCTCCAGCTCATCATGGACAGCCTGCGCTACTGGATCGAAGAGATGCACGTGGATGGCTTCCGCTTCGACCTGGCCTCGGCGCTGGCGCGCGAGCTGCATGCCGTGGACCGCCTCTCGGCCTTCTTCGACATCATCCAGCAGGACCCCATCATCCGCACGGTCAAGCTCATCGCGGAGCCCTGGGACGTCGGTGAGGGTGGCTACCAGGTGGGCGAGTTCCCGGCCCACTGGGCCGAGTGGAACGGTCGCTACCGGGACACGGTGCGCGACGTGTGGCGTGGCCAGCCGGACATGCTGCACGACTTCGGTCGCCGCTTCACGGGCAGCGCCGACCTCTACCAGGACGATGGCCGGCGACCCTCGGCGAGCGTCAATCTCGTGACCGCGCACGATGGCTTCACGCTGGCCGACCTGGTCGCCTACGACCGCAAGCACAACCGCGCCAACGGGGACGACGACCGGGACGGCGAGTCGCACAACCGATCCTGGAACTGCGGCGTGGAAGGGCCGACCGACGACCCGTCCATCCTCGCGCTGCGCGCCCGCCAGCAGCGCAACCTGCTGGCCACGCTCTTCCTCTCGCAGGGCGTGCCGATGCTCCTCGGCGGCGACGAGCTGGGTCGCACGCAGGCGGGCAACAACAACGCCTACTGTCACGACTCGGAGCTGTCGTGGTACGACTGGGACGCGCCGGACGTGGCGCTCCTCGACTTCACGCGACGCCTCATCGCGCTGCGCCGCGCCCACCCTGTCTTCCGCCGTCGGCGCTGGTTCCTCGACGGGTCACCCGGGCCCCGGGGGCGAGCAGGGTCGGCCCGACATCGAGTGGCGCCACCCGCGAGGGTCGCGCATGCGCGGCGAGGAGTGGCACACGGATGGGGCGACCGCCATCGCCGTGTATCTCTCTGGCCGGCACCTCGTGGATGCGGATGGTCGGCCGATCGCGGACGACTCCTTCTACCTGTGCCTGAACGCGGCTGGCACGGACCTCGAGTTCCGCCTGCCCGGCGAGGAGCTCGGGCGAGGCTGGGCCACCGTCCTCGACACCGCGGCCACGGAGCCCTTCGGGCCGTGGGAGGATCCGCGTGTCCCCGCCGGGAGCGCCGTCCTGATCGCGGCGCACTCCGTCGTGCTGCTGCGCCAGGTCGAGTCCGCCTGAACGCCGCCGGCGACCCGCATCGGCGCCGAGCGGATGGGGTCGCAGCATCCCGCGGTGGCATCATCTGCACGATCAGAGCACACGGGACTGGAGGCCGATGGCGGTGCTGGGCGAGGACGATATCTGGCGACCGCGACGATGGCGCGATCGATGAAGCCGAAGGAGCGTCTGGGCACGGGATTCGCACCAGACCCCCAGTGGTACCGCGATGCGATCATCTACGAGGTCCACGTCCGTGCCTTCATGGACGGCTACGCAGACGGCACCGGCGACTTCAAGGGTCTCACATCGCGTCTCGACTACCTGGCCGATCTGGGCGTCACGGCCATCTGGCTGCTGCCGTTCTACCCCTCTCCGCTGCGCGACGACGGCTACGACATCGCAGACTACCGGAGCGTCCACCCCGACTACGGCACGCTCGCGAGACGTTCGGACGTTCATCCGGGAAGCCCATCGTCGCGAGCTGCGCGTCATCACCGAGCTCGTCTTCAACCACACCTCGGACCAGCATCCCTGGTTCCAGCGCGCCCGCCGTGCCGCACCTGGGTCGGCCGACCGCAACTGGTACGTGTGGAGCGATACGCCCGAGCGATACCGTGACGCGCGCATCATCTTCCGCGACTTCGAAACGTCGAACTGGTCCTGGGACCCAGTCGCTGGGGCCTACTACTGGCATCGCTTCTACAGCCATCAGCCCGACCTCAACTTCGATGAGCCTCGGGTCGGGAAGGCGCTGCTCGGCATCGTGGACTTCTGGCTGGAGGCCGGAGTGGACGGCCTGCGCCTGGATGCCATCCCATACCTCTTCGAGCGCGAGGGCACCAGCAGCGAGAACCTGCCCGAGACGCACGCCTTCCTGAAGCGCCTGCGGCGCCACGTCGACGAGCGCTTCGCGGACCGCATGCTGCTGGCCGAGGCGAACCAGTGGCCCGAGCTGTCGGCGGCCTACTTCGGGGATGGCGACGAGTGCCACATGGCCTTCCACTTCCCGCTCATGCCCCGCATGTTCATGGCCCTGCGCATGGAGGACCGCTACCCCATCGTGGACATCCTGGCGCAGACGCCGGACCTGCCGGAGACGGCCCAGTGGGCTCTCTTCCTGCGCAACCACGATGAGCTCACGCTCGAGATGGTCACCGACGAGGAACGCGACTACATGTATCGCGTCTACGCCGCGGACCCGCAGGCCCGCATCAACCTCGGCATCCGGCGGCGACTGGCGCCGCTGCTGGGCAACGACCGGCGCCGGCTGGAGCTGATGTACGGGCTGCTCTTCTCGCTGCCGGGCACGCCGGTCATCTACTACGGCGACGAGATCGGCATGGGCGACAACGTCTACCTGGGCGATCGCAACGGCGTGCGCACGCCCATGCAGTGGTCGTCCGACCGCAATGCCGGCTTCTCGACGGCCGACCGGCAGCGTCTCTACCTGCCCGTCGTGACCGACGCCGAGTACCACTACGAGGCCGTCAACGTCGCCGCCCAGCAGTCCAACCCGCAATCGCTGCTGTGGTGGACGAAGCGCCTCATCGCCCTGCGCAAGCGACACCCGGCCTTCGGGCGAGGCACCATGCGCTTCCTGCACCCCGGCAACCGGCGCATCCTGGCCTATCTGCGCGAGGACGGCGACGAGACGCTCCTGGTGGTCGCCAACCTGTCGCGCTACGCGCAGTGGACGGAGCTGGACCTGGCCGAGTACGCCGGGCACGTGCCGGTCGAGCTCTTCGGTGCCGTCGAGTTCCCGCGCATCGGCAGCGACGCCCTACCTCGTCAGCCTCGGCCCGCACTCGTTCCAGTGGTTCCGCCTGTCCCGCGACCCGGTCCGACCGAACGGCCCAGGCCGGAGCGGGCGGTGAGCTGCCAGAGCTTCCGTGGCGCGGTGACCTGGGTCAGCTGCTCCGCAGTCCCGGTCCCGGGGTGGCCGGTGTGCTCTTGCGCTGGATGCGCAGCCGGCAGTGGTACCGCGGTGGGGGACAGCCAGTGCTGGCAGCGCGGATCGTCGACGTCGTGGTCATGCCCTCGGACGCACCAGCCGTGATCGCCATGGTGGAGGTCCGTTACCGCCACACGGAGCCGGTCACCTACTGGCTGCCCCTCACGGTGCGTCTCGACCCGGAGGCTGAGGTCGCGTCGGCCGAAGCCGGCCGCGCGGTCATCGCCCGGCTCAGCGGTGGTGATGTGAGCGCGACGCTCCTCGATGGCAGTCAGGTGCCGAGCGTCTTCGAATCCTTGCTTCAGGTGGTCATCGGACGCCGGCACCTCAGGACAGCCCAGTCGGCGGTCGTGGGGCGGCGTGAGCCTGGCTTGCTGGCGCAGGCCGGCCCGGATCACGACGTCGCTGCGCGCCAAGCCCATCCGCGAGCAGACCGTTCACGTCCAACAGCCTGGCCTCCTTCTCCGATCGCCTGGTCATGAAGCTGTACCGGATCCGTGGATGATGGGCCGAACCCGGACCTGGAGCTGGGCCGCTACCTCGGGCAGCATGACTTCGCCGGCGTACCGCCCTTGCTGGGTTCGCTCGAGGTGACCCGAGGCTCGCACTCGCGAGCGACGCTGGCCATGGTCCAGGGCTACGTCCACCACGAGGGCAACCTGTGGGAAGCGACGCGCGAGGCCGTCGTCGCCTTCCTGCACGACGTGGAGGCCGAGACGGAGGCGCCGGACGTGGACGCTGGCGGTCGCGGCTTCCTGTTGCGCCTGTCCCAACGTGAGGCACCGGCCGCTGCGGTGCGACTGATGGGCCCTTCGCTGGTCGTCGCCGAGATCCTTGGCCGCCGCGTCGGTGAGATGCACCGCCTGCTGGCCGCGGCCGACCCGAATGACCCCGGCATGGCGCCAGAGGCGCTCACGCCGTTCCACATCCGATCGCTCTACCAATCGATCAGGGGGCGGGTCCACGCGGCTCGCGAGGCGCTCGAGGCGCGACGGTCCTCGCCCGAGCCACGGGAGGCGGCGGCAGCCCAGGCTTCCCTCGCGGTGCTGCCTCACGTCGATGCGTTGCTGGGCGCACTGCGCGACCTGCGCAGCGACGGCAAGCGCATCCGTGTCCATGGCGACCTGCACCTGGGTCACGTGCTCGACACCGGCAACGACGTGGTGTTCCTGGACTTCGAGGGTGACCTGGGTCAACCCTTGAGCGAACGACGCCTGAAGCGGCCACCCCTGGCGGACCTCGCCAGCCTGGTCCGCTCCATCCACTTCGCTGCCCACTGGCCACGGATGGAACGCGAGCTGCTGGCTGCCGAGCAGGGCGCCCGGTCGAGCATGTCCGCCTGGTCGAGGTTCTGGTTCCAGTGGATGGCAGCGGCCTGCATCAAGGGCTATCGCACGGCCAGCGACGGGGCCGGCCTTGCTGCCCTCCGACGACATGGCCTGGTCGATCATGTTCGAGAGCCTGCTCGTGGCGCGGGCCTGCGATGAGCTTGGGTCGTGGCAGGGCCAGCGCTCCGACTGGCTGGGCATGCCCCTGGCCGGTCTCGACGAGCTGCTCGGGGTGGACCCGATGCGCGCCGCGTTAGCTGCCATCGCTGAGACGGTCGTTCAGCGCGCGGCGGCGAGGTTCCGGCTGAGAGGGACCGGAGGCCGGAGCCAGGCGTCGCGACCGCGTTGACTGGCTGGAGCTATCCGGCGCTCCTGCCCTCGCGTACCATTCGCTGCATGCGCGCCCTGCCTCGGGCCGCGACGCTGCCTCGGGCCGCGACGCCGTGTCGGGCTTCGAGGCCGCGTCGGACCCAGTGGGACCCCAGCCGGGACCGGAGGATGACGAAGACCACGGCGTCACGATCGCTGACGCCACCTGCGCCCACCACACCGCCGCCTGCGGAGGCGCGACTGCTGGTGGTCTCGAGTCGCCTGCCGCTGACGGCCAAGCGAGTCGGTGACCGCTGGCGCAGCGAACCAAGCAGCGGCGGGCTCGTGGCGGCGCTCGGGCCATTGATGCGCCAGTCGGATGGCGAGTGGATCGGCTGGCCGGGTGAGGCCGGCAGCGAGGCTCCCGATTCGAGGCGGCGGCTGGTGGCCAACTGGGAGCGACGACACCGCTTCGTCGCGGTCGATCTCCCGCCGGCCATCTCGAGCGGGTTCTACGACGGCTTCGCCAACGACACGCTCTGGCCGCTCCTGCACTCCTTCTCGACTCGCGTGACGTTCGATCCTGCTTCGTGGCTCGCCTATCGCGATGCCAATCAGCGGTTCGCCGACACCGCGGCCGCGCGCCTCCATCCGGGCGACCTGGTCTGGGTGCACGACTACCAGCTGATGCTGATGCCCGCACTGCTCCGCCAGGCCGACCCGGAGGTCCGCTGCGGCTTCTTCCTGCACGTCCCGTTCCCTTCATCGGAAGTGTTCCGCATCCTGCCTCAGCGGGAGATGCTGCTCCGTGGCTTGCTGGGCGCGGACGTCATCGGCTTCCAGACACACGAGCACCTCCACAACTTCCGGCGCTCGCTCCAGTACGTCCTCGGGCTGGAGAGCCAGATCGACCGCGTCGAGGTGGACGGCCGCGGCGTGCACATGCAGGCCTTCCCCATCGGCATCGTGCCGGAAGAGTGGGATGAGCTCCTGGCCAACGAGCGTGTCCTCCGTCGCGTCGGTCAACTGCGGTCGCGGCACCGCGGCCGACACCTCATCGTCGCGATCGACCGCCTCGACTACACGAAGGGGATCCCCGAGCGGCTGCGCGCGCTGCGGCACCTCCTTCGCGGCAGCCCCGCCCGGCGTGCCGCGGTCACGATGGTCCAAGTCGCGGTCCCGACACGTGAACGCGTGCCCCTCTACCAGGAGCTGCGCCGCGAGGTCAGCGAACTCGTGGGCGAGATCAACGGGGAGTTCGGGACGCCGGACTGGACGCCGGTCGTGTACCTGCGACGGTCGATCCCTCGCCCCGAGCTCGCCGCACTGTACGCGGCAGCGGATGTCGCATGGGTCACGCCCTTGCGCGACGGCATGAACCTCGTGGCCAAAGAGTACGTGGCGTGTCGTCGCGACGGCGCAGGGGTCCTCGTCCTGAGTGAATTCGCCGGTGCTGCCGCAGGCATGGCCGAGGCGCTGCGGGTCAACCCCTACGACGAGGACAGCATGGTCGAGACACTCGAGCGCGCGCTCGACATGCCCGTCGAAGAGCAGCGCGAGCGGATGTCGGGGCTCGCGGCACGCATCCGCCGCGACGACGCGGTCGCCTGGAGCGGCCGATTCCTCAAGACGCTCCGCGACGCCGTGGCCCCCGACGCTCGCGACCGGCGCCCTCGGGTCGAGCCGCTGCGTGTCTCCCCCTTGCTCGCCGCGTGGAGGGCTTCGGCTTCGCGCCTCGTGTACCTCGACTACGACGGGACGCTCGTCCCCATCGCCCAGCGACCCCAGGATGCACGGCCGGATGCTGCGCTGGTCCAAGACCTCACCAGATTGTGCGCACAGTCGGGGACCTCCGTGGTCATGGTCTCCGGGCGTGGTCACCGCGACCTCGACCGCTGGTTCGGCCACGTCGAAGGTGTCTGGATGGCCGCGGAGCACGGGGCGCTCGTGAAGCCTGCAGGAGCGGACCAGTGGTCACCGCTGCACCCGGGCGCTGACGCCGCCTGGAAGGACCGGGTCAGGTCGGTCCTCGACCACTACACCGCGTTGGCTCCGGGCTCCATCGTCGAGGACAAGGAATACTCGATCGCATGGCACTACCGGCTCGTGGACACGGAGTTCGGCGAGTGGCTCGCCAACGACGTGGCGGCGACCCTCGATGGGATCACGGCGGGGACCGATCTCGCGGTCCTCCGCGGCCACAAGGTCATCGAGGTCCGTTTCGCCTGGGCGACGAAGGGCGAGATCTTCGCGCTGGTCTCTGCCTCGATGCCCGATCCCGCACTGATCCTCGCCGCCGGCGATGACCGCTCTGACGAGGACCTCTTCGAACGACTCCCGCCAGATGCGTGGAGCATCCACGTGGGAACCCCGCCGACGCGGGCCCGGTTCGGGGTCAAGACACCTGCCGAGATGCGAGCCGTCCTGACCATGTTGTCCCAGGCGCCGATGGGACCGCCGTCTGCGGACGCGGCGGCGCGCCCTGCTGAGACGCCCGGCGGGTCAGGCAGCGCCGTGACCCTCGATGACGCATGAGGTGGTCGAGGCCGCCCCGCCACACGACACCGCGCGGCATGCCTATGCCAGGGACCCACGCCTCGTGTGTCACTCACGCGGCACGCGGAGCACGCACACTAGGTCGGTGGGTGACGCCCAACAGGGGCCGCTTCTCGGAGGCGTGGCCCACGGACACCCATGGCGACGGGTTTCGGGGTCTCTCGCCTGACATGTCCATCTCGCTCGGGGCGCGGGCCAAGAAGGTCGGTGAGGCCCTCGTGGGCGAGGCAGTGGAGCTGTTCGCCTCGCACCAGGGCGGGACGGAGCGACCGCCCTTCCAGCAACTCATTCGCGATGCCATGCGAGACGACCAGTCGCTGTTCGCCCGCGAGGATCCCGTGGAAGTGGCCCGGCGTGTCGTCGGCAGCATCCTCGACGTCCGGGCGTCACTGCACGACTACGAGCCCGGGACCTGGGGCCGCTGGAGGCGGCCGGGGTCCTCGCGCCCGGGGACCGCTGGCACCACCCGATGATCTCGGCCCCGGCGGCGCGGCGCGGGTCGGCGGCCACCTCATGACGGAGACCACCACGCTCGCGCCGGGTGGGCCTGGGATCGCGCCCACATGGTCCAGCAGCGACAAGGATGCCGTGGGCACCTCCCACTTCTCGAGCCGGGTCTGGTTCACGGTCGGCCACGGCATCCTCGACGAGGTCTACTGGCCCCGGGTGGACCAGCCGCAGGTGCGCGACCTGGGGTTCATCGTCGCGGATGACATCGGGTTCTGGAGCGAGGTGAAACGGGACGCCACCCACGAGGTCCACCAGCTCGAGCCGGGCATCCCCGCCATCATCGCCACCCATCGCCACGAGCGATACACCCTGACCCTGCGCATCTGCGCCGACGATCACGCGGACGTCATCCACATCGAGGCTCGCCTCGATGACGAGCGCGTCGGGGCCGACCCGGGGTGCTTGACGCACCCGCTGCGGCTATATCCGCTGCTCGCCCCGCACCTGGGCCGCAGCGGCCTGCACAACCGGGCCTGGACTGGGAAATACAAGGGACGCCCGATGCTCTTCGCCCAGGGCGGCGAGGGCGCACTGGCGCTCGCGTCGGACCCGGGTCCGGTCCGCCAGAGCGTGGGCTACGTGGGATCCTCGGATGGCTGGCAGGACTTCGCGACCAACGGCCGCATGACGTGGGCCTGGGAACGGGCCGAGGCCGGCAACGTGGCGGGCATCACGGAGCTGGTGCTCCAGGATGGCGTCGCGCGGCTCGCGCTCGGCTTCGGCACCCATCCGGAGGAGGCCGGGCTCCAGGCCCGGGCCGCACTGGCCGGTCGGTTCGAGGGGGCGTGGGACGAGTACGTCGGCAACTGGCGAGGGTTCCTGCGGACGGTGGCCAGCCCGCCCGCGGACGTCCCGGACGAGGATCGCGACCTGTACCTGACGTCGGCCTCGGTCCTCCGGGTGCATGCGGACCGCACGATGCCGGGCGCCACGGTGGCCAGCCTGTCGATCCCCTGGGGCAACACGCGCAACGACCTGGGCGGCTACCACCTGGTCTGGGCTCGGGACCTCGTCGAGTGCGCCGGTGCCCTCGTCGCGCTCGGCGCCCACCGGACGGCGCAGCGCACGCTCGCCTACCTCGTCGCGACGCAGGAGCCCGACGGCTCGTGGGCGCAGAACCAGTGGGTGGACGGGGTCGCGTTCTGGTCGGGCGTCCAACTCGACGAGGCCGCTTACCCCATCCTGCTGGCCGCCGCCGTCCGGCGTGGCGGTGCCGCCGAGATGCACGGCATGGCCGGAAGCGAGGCCGCCGCGTTCGAGCATCTGCTCACCGACACGGCGCTCGATCGGATGATCCACGCCGCTGCGCGGTTCCTGGCTCGCACGGGGCCCGCGACCGCACAGGACCGCTGGGAAGAAGATGCCGGACTGTCGCCGTCGACCTTGGCACCGGTCGTGGCCGCGCTCGTCGTGGCCGCCGACCACAGCGCGGAACCGGCCGCGACCTACCTGCGCGAGCTCGCCGATGACTGGAACGCGTCGATCGAGGACTGGACGTACTCCGCGGGGACCAGGCTGGCCCGCGAGCACGGCGTCGACGGTCACTACGTCCGCATCGCGTCGCCGACAGTGCTGGCCGGCGCGCCCATCTCCACCCCCGTCCCGGTGCGCAACCGGCCACCCGAAGCCTCCCTGGTGCCCGCCGACGAGATGGTCGGCACGGACTTCCTGGCGCTCGTTCGCTTCGGCCTGCGCCGGGCGGATGACCCACGCATCCTTTCCACCCTCGCGGTGGCCGACGCGCTGCTGCGCACGGAGACGCCCCGCGGCCCGGTCTGGCACCGCTACGACGGGGACGGTTACGGTGAGCACCCGGACGGCAGCGCGTTCGATGGCACCGGGGTCGGCCGCGGCTGGCCCCTGCTCGTCGGTGAGCGCGGCCACTACGATCTGGAGGCAGGCCGCGATGCCAGGCCCTACCTCGCCGCCATGCGTCGGATGACGTCCGATGGTGGGATGCTGCCGGAGCAGGTCTGGGACGCCGCACCCATCCCCGAGCGCGGCCTGATCCCCGGGAGGCCCAGCGGCTCGGCGATGCCGCTCGCATGGGCCCATGCGGAGTACGTGAAGCTCATGCGATCGATCGCCCTCGGCCACGCCATCGACCGGCCCGCGGCCGCCTGGCACCGCTACCACGGCGTGGCGCCCGTGGCGAAGCGCGCGACCTGGCGCTTCATGGCGCCGCGCCCGTCGATGGTGGCCGGACGGGTCCTCCGCCTCGAGGTCATGGCCCCCGCTCGCGTGCGCTACACGGCGGATGGCTGGCAGACGTGGTCCGACATCGATGCCCGCGATACCGGCGTCGGCGTCTGGGTCGTCGACATACCCGGATCAGATCGGCTTCAGCCGGGCGATGCCGTGGACTTCACCGTCTGGTGGCCCGAGGCGGGACGTTGGGAAGGACGGGACCTCCGAGTCGAGGTGTCCTAGGCTGAGGACCCGGTCCGTCCATCCCCTCGCCAGGGTGGGAATCGCGGGGCAGACATCTCCGCGCCCGGACACCAGACCGCCAGTCGTGGTCCTGCTGCCGTGCGCGGGTCATGAAGAGCGACGAGTCGGTGGACGCGACGGCCTGGCGGCCAGCGTCACCGGTGGTGGCGGCCGGGTACGAGGCCGCAGGTAGACCCATGGCGCCGGCCCACACCTGATCCGCTGGCCGGAGCCTCCCCGCTCGGGAGGGCTCGCGCAGCTCTCGAACCCGGTCCTGACCCGGCGCCCGCCCTCGACGGCCATCCGCGCATCGTCGGCTCCATCAGCTGCGTCCGCCCACCGCCCTGATGTACGATCGGGCGACACCGGCCCGACCCCCACCGACAGCGCCGAGCGCCTCTCGACCGCCCTGCGGTACGAGGGGCGCTCACTTCGATCGGAGCGACCATGAGCGCAGCAGAGCCCGGCGACGGCCCCCCGGTCGCCGCCGACGTCGATGACGACCTCGAGTTCCAGGCCGCCCGGAAGGGGTCGGCGGAGGAGCTCCTCGATGCCGATGCCCACGACCCGCTGGACGCCATGCGTCATTCGGCGGCTCACGTCATGGCAGAGTCCGTCATGGACCTCTTTCCCGGCACGCGCCTTGGCATCGGGCCGGCCATCGACGGGGGCTTCTACTACGACTTCGAGCTGCCTCGGCCGCTGACCCCGGAGGACCTGGGCGCCATCGAGGCGCGCATGGCGGCCTCGGTCGCGGCGGACCATCGCCTTCGTGCGGCGGGAGTGGGATCCCGACGAGGGGCGCGTCTTCCTGGCGACCGCCGGCCAGCCCTACAAGGTGGAGATCCTCGATGACCTGCGAGCCGCCGCCGCCCAGCGCGGCGAGCCGCCCCCGCCGGTCACCACGTACGCCCACGGGCCCTTCATCGACCTCTGCCGCGGGCCGCACGTCGAGTCGACCGGCCACATCGGCCCCTTCAAGCTCCTCTCCGTGGCCGGCGCCTACTGGCGGGGCCGCGAGGACCGCCCCATGCTGCAGCGCATCTACGGCACGGTCTGGTCGAGCCAGGAGGAGCTGGACCTCTACCTGTGGCGGCGGGAGGAGGCGCGCAAGCGTGACCACCGCCGCCTCGGTGTGGCCCTCGACCTGTTCAGCTTCCACGATATCAGTCCTGGATCGGCCTTCTGGCACCCCAAGGGCCAGCGCCTCTGGCGCACCCTGGAGACGGCCATGCGAGAGCTCCAGGAGCGGCGCGGCTACCAGGAGGTGAGCACCCCCATCCTGGTCAGCAAGCGCCTCTGGGAGCAGTCCGGTCACTGGGACCACTACGCCGACAACATGTTCCGCATGGAGTCGGAGGAGCAGGTCTTCTCGCTCAAGCCCATGAACTGCCCGGAATCGACGTTCATCTACCGCAGCCGAGTGCGTTCCTACCGCGAGCTGCCGCTGCGACTCTCGGAATACGGTCGCCTGCACCGCAATGAGCGCTCCGGCACGCTCTCCGGGCTGACCCGCGTGCGCCAGTTCGTCCAGGACGACGCCCACGTCTACGTCCGGCCGGACCAGCTGGCCGCGGAGATCGAGGCGCTCCTGGGCGAGGTGCGCGAGTGCTACGGCTGGTTCGGCCTCGTGCCGCGCTTCGCCTTCGCCACGCGCCCGGACAAGGCGCTCGGTGACCCGGCGGCGTGGGAGCGCGCGGAGGGCCTCATCCGCTCGGCCCTGGAGGCCAGCGGCGTCGACTACGTGGTGAAACCAGGCGATGGCACCTTCTACGCGCCCAAGATCGACATCTACATCGAGGACGCCCTGGGCCGCGAGTGGCAGATGGCCACCATCCAGGCGGACATGATGATGCTGCCCGAGCGCTTCGACCTCAGCTACATCGACGAGCACGGCCAGGCGCAGCGGCCCATCGCCATCCACCGCGCCATCTACGGCTCCTTCGAGCGCTTCATCGGCATCCTCGTCGAGCACTTCGCGGGCGCCTTCCCGTTCTGGTGCGCGCCCGTCCAGGCGGTCGTCATCCCCATCGCCGACCGCCACATCGAGGCCGCCGGCGAGCTGGCCGCGGTCCTGCGCGCCCGGGGCATCCGCGTCGAGGTGGATGACAGCTCCAACCGCATGCAGAACAAGATCCGGCTGGCCCAGGAGCAGAAGGTGCCCTACATGCTCGTGCTGGGCGACCGCGAGGCCGAGGCCCGCACCGCCTCGCCCCGCACCAGGGCAGGGGAGCAGCAGGAGCCCATGGCCTGGGAAGCGCTCGCAGAGCGGCTGTCCCGGGAGGCCGAGACTCGACGGGTATCCTGAGAGGGCGCTTCAAGGGCCGCCTCCCCCGACTGCCCAGGACGCGCCGGACGGAGGCTTGGCCATGAACCACCCGAAGACTGGTCGGCAACGGCACGCACCAGGATCCCTGGATGCATCGCGGCCGCGGCGCCTGTTGCCTGTCGCCGCGGCCGTCGTCGTGGCCCTCGGGTCGCTCCTGCCCGTCGTGGCCCAGGCAGCGGATCCGTCGGCGGACGCGTCCGCGGCGCCAGCCGCCACCGCAGGCTCCACCTCACCGAACCCTGCGGCAGCGGCCGGCCCTGGCATCCTCGGAGCGGATGTCCTGGTCTACCGGGATGCCTTCGACAGCGCCGCCGATTGGATCGACCTGGGTCAGGACGAGAACGGCCGCACCTCCCTCGAAGACGGCTCGCTCTACATGTCCATCCGCGGGCAGGATGCCAACTATCGCGACTGGTACGAGTTGGCCGAGCCGGCCCCGGTCCTGCGGGTCGAGGCACTCGTGGAGATCGACGATCGTGCCAGCCACGGGCGGTGGCGTGGCCTGCGGCTCCGCGCTGGGCGTGCCTCGCTGGTTCATCGCAGGGGTGAACAATGCCGACGAGTGGTACTTCGGACGGCAGATCGAGGGCCGCTTCCAGCTCATCGACCGTGGCCTGCTGATGCTGCCCATCAAGCCATCGGAGGCGGCCGTGCGGGTCGCCATCGAATGCGCCGTGGCCCAGGACGAAGGCGGCGACTACGTGGCCATCAGCGTGGATGGGCGCCCGGTGAGCGTGGCCATGGGGCTGGGCCGTCTCGACATCCCGGTGGGACCCTACGGCCGGGCCGGGACTCTACGTGGCCACCGACTCAGGCATGGGCAGCGCGCGGTTCGACGACATGGCCGTGCACGTGGGCGCCGAGTATGCGCGGGCGCCGGTGGACCGCGACGCCGACCAGACGAGCGAGTGAGACGCGCCGGCCGGGTGTCGACCACGCGGGTCGGTGTGCTATATTCCGCCGGCGACCCGCGCTGGTCGTGGCAGTGCGCCGCGTCTGCGCGGGGCGAACGATCTGATGCTGCAATGGTGAGGGACTAGCCTGAGCAAGGACCTGCGTGTCAACGAGATGATCCGGATCCCGCAGGTGCGGGTCATCGACGAAGAGGGGACCCAGCTGGGCGTGATGCCCACGCCTCGGGCCCTGCAACTGGCGCAGGAGCGTGGATACGACCTCGTCGAGGTCGCCCCCATGTCCAGTCCGCCCGTCACCCGTCTGCTCGACTATGGCCAGTTCAAGTACGAGCAGGCCCGCAAGGAGAAGGAAGCCAGGCGCCATCAGCGCTCGGTGGAGTTCAAGGAGGTCCGTCTCAGGGTCAAGATCGGCAAGGGCGACTTCGACACCAAGGTGCGCCGCGCCATCTCCTTCCTGGAGGCGGCGACCGCGTCAAGGTGACGGTCCAGTTCCGTGGCCGCGAGGTCAGCCATGCCTACATCGGGCGTGACCTGCTCGACCGGTTCGCGGCTTCGGTGGCTGACTACGGCAACGTCGACCGGCCGCCGATCCTGGAAGGCCGCTCCATGACCATGGTCCTGACGGCCAGCCTCAAGCCCGCGGCGCAGGTGCGCAAGCCGGACGGCGAGACCAAGGCGGAAGACGGATCGAAGCCGGACACAGAGCCGAAGTCGGACGCAGAACCGAAGACACCCAGGAAACCAGACGCGGCACCCGCAGCGGTGGTGCCGCCGGTCGTCGCGGCCGGGTCGGACGCTCCGGCCGCGGCCAGCACAGGAGGCTGACGCCAGTGCCCAAGATGAAGAGCCACAAGGGTGCCCAGAAGCGCTTCGGCGCCACGGGCAGTGGCAAGGTCTACCGAGTCAAGTCCTGGCGCGGTCACCACCTCGAGATCAAGCCGTCGCGGCGCACGCGCCGGTACGCCGGCAAGACCATGCTTGACGCCTCCAGCGCGAACGCCGTCAAGCGCATGCTGCCCTACCTCTAGGAGCCCCAACGTCCCATGGCACGAGTCAAGCGCGGCGTCACCGCCCACAAGCGCCACAAGCGCCTCCTGAAGGCCGCGGAGGGCAAGCGCGGCACGCACTCCACGCTCATCAAGTCGGCGCGTGAGGCGCAGCTGCATGCGATGGCCTACGCGTATCCGCGGTCGCAAGGAGCGCAAGCGCCAGATGCGTGCGCTCTGGATCGTCCGCCTCAACGCGGCGGCGCGCCTGAACGGCCTCACCTACGGCACGCTCGTCAGCGGCCTGAAGTCGGCCGGCGTCGGCGCTGGACCGCAAGGTCCTGGCAGACATCTGCGTCCGCGATGCCGCCACCTTCGCGCGCATCGCCGAGGTCGCCAAGTCCCAGTAGCGACGAGCCTCCCGCCCGTCGTGGACGTCGCCTCGTTCCAGGCCGAGCTCGACGAGCTCCAGGTCCGGGCCATGGCCGCCATCGCGGCGGCTACCTCGCCGGAGGGGCTCGACGCGGTCGGTTCCGCCATCCTGGGCCGCAAGGGGGAGCTGCGGGCGCTGCTGGCTGGCATCGGAGCCCTGCCCGCGGAAGACCGGCCGCGCGTCGGCGCCCTCGCCAACCCGGTCCGTGAGGCCGTCGAGGCCGCCCTGGTCGAGCGTCGCGACCGGCCTGGAGGCGGCGGCCCTGGAGGAGCGTCTCCGCGCCGAAGGCGACGACGTCACGCTGCCTGGCCGTCCGCGCGTGGCGTGGATCGCTCCACCCCCTGCCGGAGACCGAGCGTGAGATCGCGCGCATCTTCGGGCAGTTCGGGTTCGTCGTCGTGGAGAGCCCGGAGGTGGAGAGCGACGCGCTCAACTTCCAGGCCCTCAACATCCCGGCCGACCACCCGGCGCGCGACCTCTGGGACACCATCTACGTGGAGCCCCCGAGCGGCCGGCGGTGGCCCGGACGATGAGCACCTGCTGCTGCGCACGCACACGTCGCCGGGCCAGATCCGCGCCATGCGCCAGGCCAGCCCGCCGATCCGCATCCTGACCCCCGGCCGCTGCTACCGCTACGAGGCCGTGGACGCCAGCCACGGCTTCGAGTTCTTCCAGGTGGAGGGCCTCATGGTCGACGAGGGCACCAGCATGGCCCACCTGCGCGGGCTCCTGGACGCCTTCGCGCACGCCATGTTCGGGGCCCAGCGGGCGACCCGCTTCCGGCCCGGCTACTACCCCTTCACGGAGCCCTCGGTGGCCTTCGACATCGGCTGCGTGGTCTGCGAAGGGCGAGGGCTGCCCGGCCTGCAAGCGGAGCGGCTGGATGACCATCCTGGGCGCGGGCATGGTGCACCCGGTCGTGCTGCGCAACGGCGGCATCGACCCGGAGCGCTACCAGGGCTTCGCCTTCGGCATGGGCACCGACCGCATCGCCATGCTGCGCTACGCCATCACGGACATCCGGGCCTTCCTGGCCAACGACCTGCGCTTCCTGGAGCGGCTCTAGATGCGCGTCCCGCTCTCCTGGCTGCGCGAGTTCGTCGATGTCGAGCTGTCGGCCGAGAGGCTCGCGGAGCGCCTCACCCTGCTGGGCATGGAGGTCAGCGCCATCGAGCACATCGGTGCCGAGTGGCAGCGTGTCGTGGTCGGCGAGCTGCTTGAGGTGGCGCCGCACCCCAACTCCGGCCGTCTCTCCCTGACGCGCGTGCGGGTCGGCGATGGCGAGCCGGAGCTGTCCATCGTCTGCGGCGCGACCAACATCGCGGTCGGCCAGCGCGTGCCGGTGGCACTGCCCGGATCGGTGCTTGCCGGGCGACCGCCGCATCGAGGTCACGAGCATCGCCGGGGTGCGCCAGCCAGGGCATGCTCTGCAGCGGTGACGAGCTGGGCCTGAGCAGCGACGCGGACGGCATCCTCATCCTGCCCGATGACACGGCCGTGGGTCGCGGCATGGCCGAGCTGGCCGGCGACGTCGTCCTGGACGTGGATGTCAAGCCCAACCGCGGCGACGCCCTTTCCATCCTCGGCCTGGCTCGCGAGGTCGCGGCCGCGACCGGGTCGCCGCTGCGCTGGCCGGACCTCTCGGTGGCGGAATCGGGCGACCGCGACCGCCGACCACCTGGCCGTGGAGGTGGAGGACCCGGACCTCTGCCCGCGCTTCGTGGGTCGCTACGTGGAGGGGGTGCGGATCGGCCCCTCGCCCTGGCACGTGCAGCGGCGTCTCATCGCCGCCGGCATGCGGCCCATCTCCAACGTCGTGGACACCTCCAACTACGTGCTCCTGGAGCTGGGCAAGCCCATCCACACCTTCGACGCGGACGCCGTGAGCGACGGCCGCATCGTCGTGCGGCGCGCTCGTCCTGGCGAGCGCCTCGAGACGCTCGACCACGTCGACCGCGAGCTGACCCCGGAGACCCTGCTCATCAGCGACCCGCGTGGCCCGCTGGCCATCGCCGGCGTCATGGGCGGCGCCGCCAGCGAGGTCGGCGAGCAGACGCGCAACGTCATCATCGAGTCGGCCATCTTCGACCCGGTGAGCATCCGCCGGACGGCCTTCCGCTACGGCACTTCGCAGCGAGGCGAGCCTGCGCTTCGAGAAGGGCCAGGAGCACCGCATGGCGCTCCTGGGAGCCGACCGGACCGCCGCCGCTCATGCTGCGCTGGGCCGGCGGCCGCGCGGCCGTGGGCGTCGTGGACAGCCAACCGCAGGCAGCCCCGGCGGCCCGCGTCACCTTCCGCCCCTCCCGGGTCAGCCGCCTCCTGGGCGAGGACATCCCGGTCGCGGAGCAGCGCGCCCTCCTGGAGCGCGTGGAGATCCGCACCGAGCCGGCCGCTCGCCGGGGCGGCCGTGCCCGTCATCGTCGGCGAGGCCCCCGTGGCGCTGGACGCGCAGACGGGTCGCAGGAGGCCCTGGTCGCCGTCGTGCCGCCGCACCGGCGGGACCTGGCCATCGAGGCCGACATCGCCGAGGAGGTCGCCCGAGTGCGCGGCTACGAGACGGTCGGCGGTCGCCTGCCTGACACCGCCATGCCGGGCTATCGGCCGGAGGGTCGGCGAACGGTCGACGCCATCCGCGACATGCTCGCGGGCGCCGGCCTCGTCGAGATCGTCACGCACGGTCTCATCGGTCCGGAGGACCACGCCCGCCTGGGCTGGACGCCGTCCGACCCGGACACCATCCGCGCCGCCAACCCGGTCACGGTCGACCACTCGGAGCTGCGCCGGTCGCTGCTGCCCGGCCACCTGCGCGTCGTGGTCGACAACGAGCGGCAGCGCAACCCGGACATCCACGCCTTCGAGATCGGCACCCTGCACGCCTGGCAGGGGGGACGACCGGCTGAACGCCAGGTGGTCGGCATCATCCTCGCCGGTCGCGAGCACCCGCTGACGCCCGACCGGGCCGCGACGCCCGTGGACGTGGCCTCCGCGAAGGGCACGCTGGAGCTGCTCGTGGCGCGGCTCGCCGGGGCGCGCCTGGCCTACGAGGTCACGCCGACCCGCGACCGGGTCGAGCACCCTGGCCGCACGGCTGCCGTGGTCGCCGTCACCCCCGATGGCGACCGGGTCGCGCATCGGTCGGGTCGGGGAGCTCCACCCGAGCCTGCTGGCGGCCTTCGGCGTGCGTGCCGAGCACGTCGTCTTCGCCGAGCTGGACCTGGAGTCGCTGGCGCGCCTGCGGCCGGAGCGCATCCGAGTCGGTCGGCCGGATGCACTGCCCGGCGTGGACCGGGACATCGCGGTCGTCCTGCCGCTGGACCGCAGCGCGGGCATGGTGGAGGACGTCATCCGTGAGTCGGCCGGCGCGCACCTGCGGGCGGTCCGGCTCTTCGACGAGTATCGCGGCGCACCCCTGGGCGAGGGGGAGCGGAGCCTCGCCTACCGGCTGCGCTTCGAGGCCCTCGACGGGGTCCTCAGCGAGGCCGACGTCGATGGCGCGGTGGAGCGGGTGGTTGGGGTGCTGAGCGAGCGACTTGGCGCCCGCCTCCGGGCCTGATAGCGTAGTGGCGTGAGGTGGCGCCCATGACCATCGGGACGATGGACATCTACCTGCTGGCCATCATCGTGGCCGCGCTGGTGGTGGGCTTCTTCTGGGGCGCGGTCCGCAGCCTCATGTTCGTGGCGGCCTGGCTGCTGGCCTTCGTGGCGGGCGCCTACCTGCAGCTTCAGCTGGGCTCCTACCTGGCCTCCCAGTGGACCGACTACGCGGCCGGTTTCAGCGAGATGGCGGCCTTCGGCCTCATCTACATGGGGATGCTGCTGGCGGCACCCATCGTCATCGTGGCCTCCACGCGTGGCTCGCAGCGCTTCTTCGCCAGCCAGGCCCTGGATGACGTGGTCGGTGCGCTCGTGGCCATGTCGGTGGCCATCCTCGGCATCGCGGGGCTGATGATCGTGCTGGCCACCTACTACGGCAGCGGTGAGCCCTTCGTCGACCCGGCTGGCGGTCCTGACTGGACGGCGCAGCTCTATCAGTCGCTGCTCGACTCGACGATCGGCGGCGCCATCGACGAGCACCTCGTCCCGGTGCTGGGGGCGATCCTCGGGCCCCATCCTGCCGCCTGAGGTCCGCGAGGCGATGGCTTGACCCTGGCCGCTCGGCCCGCGGGTGACCCTCCCTCCCGGACGCCAGACCCGACCGTGACACCGTTCGAGCCGCTCGACCGGGCGATGCTGGTCGGCGCCGCCGGCCGAGGTGGCCCGGCGCCTGCTGGGCGCCATCGTGGTCCGCGACGACGGCGCCGGGCGTCGTGCCGGGCGCATCGTGGAGACGGAGGCGTATGGCGGCCTGGAGGACCGCGCCAGCCACGCGCGCGCCGGACGGACACCGCGCACGGGCGTCATGTTCGGTCCGCCCGGTCGAGCGTACGTCTACCTCGTGTACGGCATGCACCACTGCCTGAACGTGGTCTGCGGGCCAGAGGGTGAGGCGGCGGCCGTGCTCATCCGTGCCCTGCAGCCGCTCGAGGGCCTCGATCTCATGCGTCACGCCCGCGGCCTGATGGCGGACGGCGGTCGCGGAGGGGCTGCCCCGGGAGGCGACGCGCGCCTGACGGCCGGACCGGCACGGCTCTGCCAGGCCCTCGGGATCGACCGGTCGCTCGATGGCCTCGACCTGCTGTCCGACGACCGACTGCGATTGGTGGGTCCGCCACGGGGAGAGGTCCGCCTGGAGGTCGGGGAGCGGGTGGTGGCCGGCCCCCGGGTGGGCGTGGCCTACGCCGGTCCGGAGTGGGCCGCGCGTCCCTGGCGCTTCGGCATCGCCGATCATGGCTCGCTGAGCCGTCCCTTCCGGGGGAGCTGAGGCCGATGGATGCCCGCTCCGCGGAGCTGCTCGAGTTCCCGCAGATCCGCGCGCGCCTGGCCGCCTACGCGGCCTTCGATCCGTCCCGCCGGCTGGCGCTGGCCGTCGAGCCCTCGGCGGACCCGGTGGTCGTCGCGCGCCGCCTCGACGAGACCGACGAGGCCCGCTGGCTGCTCTCGGTGCGCCCGGACGTCGGCATCGGCGGCGCGCGGGACATCGGGCCGGTCGTCTCGCGCGCCGTGCGCGGCGGTCGCCTCGACCCGGCGGAGCTGTGGGCCGTCGTCGAGACGCTCATGGCGGCCGGCCGGCTGGCCGACACGCTGCGCGAGGTCGAGCGCCCCCTGCTCCACGCGCTGTACCGCAGCCTGGACCCGGTGCCGGCCCTGCGCGCCCGCCTGGAGGCCAGCGTCGACCCGACCGGCGAGATCCTGGACACGGCCTCGCCCGTCGCTGGGGGGCCTGCGCCGCGCGGTGCGCCTGGCCCACGAGCGCCTGCGCGGCCGGCTGGACGCGCTCATCCACTCCGAGCTCTCGGGCGCGCTGCAGGAGCCGCTCGTCACGATGCGCGGCGGCCGCTACGTGGTGCCGGTGCGGGCGGACGCCAAGGGCCGCGTGCGCGGCATCGTCCACGACCAGTCGGGCAGCGGGCAGACGCTCTTCGTCGAGCCGCTCGTCGTGGTCGAGCTCTCCAACGCCTGGCGGGAGGCCCAGCTGGCGGTCCAGGCCGAGGAGGAGCGCGTCCTCGACGAGCTCTCCGCGCACGTCGGCGCCAACGCCGAGGCCCTGACCGCGGACCTCGAGGCCCTGGCCCGTTTCGACCTCTGGCTCTGCCGGGCCCGCCTGGCCGACGAGATGGACGCCGTGCGCCCGGCGCTCGCCTCACGGCCGATGGTCACGCTGCTCTCCGCCCGGCATCCCGGCCTCCGCGGCCGCGTCGTGCCCATCGACGTGCGCCTCGGCGGCGAGTACACGGCGCTCGTCATCACCGGCCCCAACACGGGCGGCAAGACGGTGGCCCTGCGCACCGTCGGCCTGCTGGTGCTCATGAACCAGGCCGGGCTGCACGTGCCGGTGGCCGACGGCAGCGCGCTGCCGGTCTTCCGGGACGTCCTCGCGGACATCGGTGACGAGCAGTCCGTGGCGCAGTCGCTGTCGACGTTCAGCGGCCACCTGCGCACCATCACGCGCATCGTGGAGGCGGCCGGCGAGGGCACGCTCGTGCTGCTCGACGAGCTGGGCGCTGGCACCGACCCGACCGAAGGCTCCGCGCTGGCCCAGTCGCTGCTCGACCACTTCATCCGCGCCGGCACCCTGGTGGTCGCGACCACCCACTACGCGGAGCTCAAGACCTACGCGCACAACGAACCTCGCGCCCGCAATGCCTCGGTCGACTTCGACCTGGCCACCCTGGCGCCGACGTTCCACCTCTCCATCGGCCTGCCGGGCACCAGCCAGGCCTTCGCCATCGCCGAGCGCCTGGGGCTGCCGGCGGCTCTCGTGGAGGACGCCCGCTCGCGCCTCTCCGTGGCCCAGCAGGAGTTCGAGACGACGCTGGCCTCCATCCGCCGCACGCAGCTGGACATCACGGCCGCGGAGGCGCGCACGGCCGAGGCCGAGCAGCGCGCCCAGGCGGCGCTGGCCGAGGCCGAGGAGGAACGGCGGCGCGCCCGCGCCGAGCGACGCGTGGCCGCGGCCGAGGCGCGGCGGCAGGCGGAGGTGGCCCTGGCGGCCATCGAGGCCGAGATCGCGGAGATGCGCGGCGCGCTGGCTCGCGAGACCCTCACCGAAGCGCGCCTCGACCAGGCCATGTCGCGCATCGACGCGCGCCTGGCGGTCATGCCCCGCGTGGAGGATGTGCGCGAGCCCGCGCCCGCGGTCCGTGGTGGCTGGCAGGTGGGACAGCGCGCCGCCACCTCGAGCGGCTGGCTGGGCACGCTCGTGGGGCTGGACGAGGCCCGCGGGCGAGCCACGCTCGACGTCAGCGGCATGCGCCTGGAGGTGGCCCTCGACGAGCTCCAGGCCGCCTCTGCGAGCGGGCCGGCCCTGGTGGGCGCCGGCCGGCCGGGAGGCTCGCCGCGCAGCGGGAGGCGGGGGGAGTTCGGGGAGCCGGCACGAGCTGCGGCCCGGGCCCCGGTCGCTGGCCGGTGGCGGGGTCGGTCGCGCCCGTCCCCGCGCCGTCGCGGCCAGCCTGGACCTGCGCGGCGCTCGCGTGGAGGAGGCGCTGGCGCTGCTCGAGCAGTACCTCGACGACGCCGCGCGTGCTGACGCCGGCCGCGTCACCGTCATCCACGGACACGGGTCGGGAGCGATGCGGGACGCCGTCAGGGGCGCCCTCGGTGAGCACCCACTGGTGCGGGAGTGGCGGCCCGGCGAGCGCGGCGAAGGCGGCGACGGGGCCACCATCGTGTCCCTGTAAGGGGGCTCTCAGGGACGGTCAGGCGGGATCGCCGATCACGGGCTGACGGGTGCGCGCGGTGCCCGGCGCGGCCGCCTGGCCGTCGGCCGCGGGGGCCAGGCTTGGCTGCCCGGCCGGGGCGACGGTCGCCTCAGCGAGGGGTGCGACGCTGGCCGCCGGGCCGGGCGTGGGCGGCGCCGTCGGCTCCAGGGTGGGCGTTGGCTCCGGCGTCGGCTGTCGGCGGCGGCGTCGGCTGCGGCTCCGGGGTGGGCTTGGGCTCCGGCGTCGGCTTGGGTGGCTTCGTTGGCTCCGGCGTCGGCGGCGGGGCCAGGCTCGGCGGCGGCGTGGGGGCCGTCGAGGCCTGTGGCGGCTGCGAGACTGGCACCGACGGCAACACCGACGGCGACGGCGAGACGCTGGGGCTGGCCGAGGGCGCCAGGCCACAGGACCGCGTCGGCGGGAATGGCCCTCCCCAGGACGGGCCGTAGGGCTGGAAGTAGGGTTCGAAGAAGTAGGCCGTGTAGGTGCGCTTGGTGCTGGAGACGCTGGCTCCGACCCCGGGACCCTTGCGCGCCCGCTTGACCCAGCCCTGCACGGCCGCGTTCCAGCTCGGGAAGGACGACTCGGCGTCATCCAGGACGAGGTAGCCGCGCGTGCGGGGCTGCCCCTCGCAGCCCTGCTCCCAGAGATAGGTGCCGCCATCGGCCCCGCGCACGACCTCCACGCCGCGCAGGTAGGGGTCCTCGCCGGGGCTGGTGCCGCGCAGGAAGTACTCGGTGGTCTGCTCGCGCGACCACTGGGACGGCTGGTGGCCGGTGAAGACGTCGACGGCGGCGGTCGTCAGGCCGTCCGGCCGAACGAAATCGCGGACCTCCCAGTCGCGCGTCACCTCGCTCAGGAAGGCGTCCCAGATGGGCGCCGCGACGTCCAGCGAGAAGACGGGGTTCGCGACCGTCGTCACGGGACTCGAGTCGCTGTTGCCGGCCCAGACGCCCACGCTCAGGGCGTACTCGCCGCGCTGGCGACCGCGGGAGGAGGGCGGCGCCAGGTAGCCGTAGGCGTTGAGGTCCTTGGCGTCGTTCGTGGTGCCCGTCTTGAGGGCGGCGGGTCGGCGCTGCCCGGACGGCGTGGTGATGCGGTTGGCGGCCCAGATGGGGTTCACGGTGGGGTCCGTGTTGCCGGCCAGGATGTCCGTCATGACGAAGGCCGCCGGCTCGGCTGATGACGCGATCGCCCTTGGGCGGCTCGTGGGGCGGCAGCACCTCGTCCCCGGTCGTGTCCGTGACCCGCAGGATCGAGGTCACCCCCGGGTTGCGACCCCCGTTGGCGAGCGTCGCGTAGGACTGGTTCAGGTCGAGCGGGTGGACCTCGAGCGTGCCGAGGGCCATGGCCAGGCCAGCCGTCGGCCGATCGCGCTGGAACTCCATGCCGAAGGCCTGGGCACGCTCGAAGACGTCCGGTCTCGCCCACCAGGGCGAGGGCCTTGACGGCCGGGATGTTGAGCGAGAACTGCAGGGCGTTGCGAACGCGCAACGGGCCGCGCTCCTGGCCGTTGAAGTCGGTGGGCACGTAGCCGCCGAAGTCGGTGGTGACGTCCATCAGCATCGTGGAGGCGGTCAGGGATCGCTCGTCGATGCCCGTGGCGTAGGTGAAGGGCTTGAAGGCTGAGCCGGGCTGGCGCCAGCCGGACGACAGGACGTCGAACTGCGGCTGCATCTTGCGACTGACCTTGCGGCGCTCCTCGTAGTTGGCCGAGCCGACGTAGGCGATGATCTCGCCCCGCTCGTAGTCGAGAGCCGAGAGCGCACCGTTCCAGACGTTCTGGGTGCGCAGCCGCTGCATCCAGGCCTCATAGGGCACGCCCAGCTCACGAGCGGCCGCGGCGGGGTCGGCGCGGTGCGGCACCAGCGTGGCGGCCTGGATCCACTTCTCGGCCGACTCCTGGATGTCGCATGTCCAGCGTCGTGACCACGCGCAGGCCGCCCTGCTCGAGGGTGTCACAGGTCTCCGCCTCACCGCAGAGGCGCTCGCGCAGCTCTTCGCGGACGTACCACACGAAGTGCGGCGCCTTCCAGGCCGCCTGGCCCTGCGGCACGATCTGCAGCTCCTCCTGCTTGGCGGCCAGGAAGTCCTCGCGGCTGAAGGTCGCGCCGGTGAGCTCGCGGCGCGTCGGGTCGTTCGCGAGCAGGTCGAGGATCATGTTGCGGCGCGCCACGATGGCCGAGTCGGCCGGCACGACGAGGCGGCCGTCATCCGTCTCCACGGCGTTGCGCACGAGGTCATAGGTCGAGGGTGCCTGCGGGATGGCGGCCAGGGTGGCGGCCTGCGCGATGGAGAGGTCGTCCAGGTCCGCGATGCCGAAGTAGGACTTGGCGGCCGCCTGCACGCCGTAGCTGTTGTTGCCGTAGAAGTTCTGGTTGAGGTAGGCGGTCAGGATGGCCTCCTTGCCCTCGCGGCCGCGGTACGCGTCCGTCACCCTGACCGACTGGATGAGCTCCTTGATCTTGCGCTCGCCCAGGCGCGTCGACGCCTGCATGACGTCCTCCGGCAGGAGCTTCTGGCGCACCAGCTGCTGGGTGATCGTCGAGCCACCGCGGGCGTCGCCCGTGAGCGTGTCCAGGGCGGCTGAGGCGATGCCCAGGGGATCGATGCCGGTGTTGGCCCAGAAGGTCTTGTCCTCCACGGCCGTGACCGTGTCGGCCACGACGGGTGGCACGTCCTGCCAGGCGATGACGCGCCGACGCTCACCGCCGGAGGAGATGCGCGCCAGCACGGTCTTCCCATCACGCGCGTAGATGACCGAGTCCTCCGGGAAGACGATCTCCTCCAGGACGGTCGGGTCCGGGAGCCCCCGGCTGTAGACGACGGCCCCGCCGACGACCGTCACGAAGCCCAGCACGCCGAGCAGCGCGAGCCCGCCGAAGACCAGCAGGACGAGGGTCCGCAGGGTGGCGGTGCGGCGCCGGCTCGGGGGTCGGTGCGGGGTTCGCCGGTGGCTGCCGGCGGATGCCGCGACGGGCGGCACACCCCGGCCCGCGAGCGGTGGGGGCGGAGGCGGTGGTCCTGGTTGGCGGGCCGGGGGATACGGTGGCCGGGGCCCGCCGGGAGGCGTCGATGGCATGCGCCAGCGACTCTAGCATCGCACCCCCGGAGAGCGGTCCGGCAGCGGTCCGGGCCGCGGCGACAGCCACGCTTGGCGATGGCTAGCATGAAGGCATGCACACGAACTCTTATCCCTGCCCGCGGTCGGCCGCATGAGCGGCCTGGCGCTCCTCGAGGAGCTGCGCTGGCGCGGCCTCGTCCACCTCGCCTCGGAGGGTCTGCCGGAGCGCCTCGCGCGCGGCCCCATCAGCGCCTACATCGGCTTCGACGCCTCGGCCACCTCGCTGCACGTGGGCCACCTGCTGCAGGTCTTCCTGCTCACCCACCTGCAGCGGGCAGGCGGCCGGCCGGTCATCGTCATCGGCGGCGGCACGGGCATGATCGGCGATCCCTCCGGCAAGTCCAGCGAGCGCAAGCTGCTCGACGAGGCCACCATCGAGGCCAACTCGGCGGCCCTGCGCCGTCAGCTGGAGCGCTTCCTGGACTTCTCGCCGGGGCCCGCGCAGCCACGCATGGTGGACAACCGCGACTGGCTGGCGCGCATGTCGGTCATCGACTTCCTGCGCGACATCGGCAAGCACTTCACGGTGCCCTACATGCTGGCCAAGGACTCCGTCCAGGCGCGCCTGGCGGCGGGCATGAGCTTCACCGAGTTCAGCTACCAGACCCTCCAGGCGACCGACTTCCTGCACCTCCACCGCCACGAAGGCGTGGACCTGCAGATGGGTGGCGCCGACCAGTGGGGCAACATCACGGCCGGCCTGGAGCTCATCCGGCGGGTCGAGGGCCGCGGCGAGGCGGCCGGCCGAGGGCGCCGATGCGGGTGCCGCGGAGCCCACCGCCTTCGGGCTCTGCAGCCCGCTCCTGCTGACGCGCTCCGGCCAGAAGATGGGCAAGTCGGAGAAGGGCGCCGTCTTCCTCGACGCCGCCCTGACCAGCCCCTTCGACTTCTACCAGTACTGGATCAACGACGACGACGTCCTCGTCATCGACCACCTGCGCTGGCTGACCACGCTGGACCAGGCGGCTGATCGAGGGCATCGCGGCCGAGCACCTCGCGCGCCCCGAGGCGCGCCACGCCCAGCAGGCCCTCGCCTTCGACCTCACCGCCCGCATCCACGGCAGCCGACGAGGCGCAGCGGCAGGTGGCGCTCGCAGAGGCCGCCTTCGCCAGCCGCGTGGACGACCCGGAGGTCCTGGGCTCGCTGTACGAGGCGCTGGGTGGCTTCGAGTTCGGGCCGGAGGCGGACGCCTGGACGGTGCTCGACGTGGCCGTCGCCGCCGGCGGCGGGTCGCGGGCGGAGGCGCGGCGGCTCATCACGCAGGGCGGTCTCTCCATCAACGGCGAGCGCCTGGGCGACCCATCCGCAGCCCCGCCGGCGCTCATCGGCGAGCGCTACTGGTGGGTGTCGCTGGGCAGGAAGCGGCGCGTCGTGGGCCGCCGCTCCGGCTGAGCCAGGGGAGCCCTGCGCAGGCGTCAGCGCTAGCGAGCGTGGCGCCGCCGGAGCGTGTCCATGACCTCGCGCGGCTCGAGGCCGCGTTCGGCGCAGAGCACGAGCGCGTGATAGAGCAGGTCGGCCAGCTCGCCGGCCAGCTCGGCCCGGGGGCGGGGCGCACCTGACCGCTTGCGCCACGGCGTCGTCCTTGGCGGCCATGACCACCTCGGTGGCCTCCTCGGCGACCTTGCGGGCCACGGCGTCCACGCCGCCGGCCAGCAGGCGGCTCGTGTAGGAGCCCTCCGGGCGCGTCCGGGCGCGCTCGGCGATGGTGGCCCAGAGGACCTCGAGCCAGTCGAAGCCCGCGGGCGTGTCGGCGGCCGTGTCGGCGTGGTCGGCGCCGGACCGCTTCGGCGGCGCCATCGCCTCGGGCGGCCCATCGGGCGCCAGGTCGAAGCAGGAGCGCGCCTGCGTGTGGCAGGTCGGGCCGGCCGGACGAGCCCGGATCGAGGATGGCGTCCGCGTCGCAGTCGAGCTCCATGGACACGACGGCCAGGGTGTGGCCGCTCGTCTCGCCCTTCCGCCACAGCGTCCCGCGCGAACGCGAGTGGAAGTGCGCCTCACCCGTTCCCAGCGTGGCGGCCACGGCCTCGGCATCCTGCCAGGCGACCATCAGCACGCGCCCGTCGTCGGCATCCTGAACGACGGCGGCGACCAGTCCGTCCGGTCCGTAGCGCACGGCCGATCGATCCAGGGGACGCGATCCTGCGGCATCATCAGGCGCTCGCCTCCGTGAGGCGGACGGGAACGCCGGCTGCGGCCATGTCCGCCTTGACCGCGGCGATGGAGTGGATGTCGCGGTGGAAGATCGACGCCGCCAGGACGGCATCGGCGTGCCCCTCCACGACCGCGGCCGTCATGTCGGCCGGCGAGCCGGCGCCGCCGGAGGCGATGACCGGCACGTGCACGCGCGAGGTCACCGTGCGCAGCAGCTCCAGGTCGAAGCCCTGGCGGGTGCCATCGCGGTCGATGGAGGTGAGCAGCACCTCGCCGGCGCCCAGCTCCACGGCCCGTTCGATCCAGGTCAGGCCGTCCAGGCCCGTCGGCGTGCGGCCGCCCTGGACCACCACCTCCCAGCTGCCTGGCGCCTCCGGGCGGGCGCGCACGTCCACGCTGATGACGACGCACTGGCTGCCGAAGCGCCGCGCGCAGGTGGCGATGAGCGACGGGTCGCGCACGGCGGCCGTGTTGACGGCCACCTTGTCCGCCCCGGCGCGCAGCACGTCGCGCATCTCGTGGGCGGTGCGCACGCCGCCGCCCACCGTGAGCGGCACGAAGACGCGGCTGGCCGTGCGCTCCACGACGTCGAGGAGCGTGCCGCGCCCCTCTGGGGCGGCCGTGATGTCCAGGAAGCAGATCTCGTCGGCACCGGCGGCCGCGTAGCGCGCGGCCAGCTCCGGGGGATCGCCCTCGTCGCTGAGATCGACGAAGCGGACGCCCTTCACGACGCGGCCGTCCTTGACGTCCAGGCAGGGGATGACGCGGCGCAGCAGCATCAGGCCGCCCCGCCCGAGCGGCCGATCGGGGTGGCGCCGGCGACGAGCGTGTCGGTCGCGCCGGTCGCCTGGCCGCCGATGAGGGCCAGGCTGTTGGCCAGCATGCGCAGCCCGTCATCACCCGAACGTTCGGGGTGGAACTGGAAGCCCAGGATGCGGTCGTGGGCCACCAGGCTGGCGAAGCGGCTGCCGTGTTCCGTCTCGGCCACCACGACGGCCGGGTCGGCCGGTACGGGCGCATAGCTGTGCACGAAGTAGGCGGGCGTGCCGTCCGCGAGGCCATCGAGGACCGGGTGCGGGCGGCGCACCTCCAGCCGGTTCCAGCCGATGTGCGGCAGGGTGGGTGCGTCCGCGAGGCGCACCACGTCACCAGCCAGCAGGCCCAGCATGGCGGCCCCGTCCTCGTGGGAGCGCTCGAAGAGCAGCTGCAGGCCGAGGCAGATGCCGAGGTACCAGGTGCCGCCCCGGACGCGCTCGAGGATGGGCTCCACGAGCCCCTGGCGGTGCAGGCGGTCCATGGCCGGCCGGCTGGCGCCCACGCCGGGGACGAGGATGGCATCGGCGTCCTGCAGGTCCGGCGCCGCCGTGGCGACGGTCACCCGGGCGCCCAGCAGCTGGAGCGCATTGCGGATGCTCACCAGGTTGCCGGCGCCGTAGTCCACCACGGCGACGCGGACGGGATCGGTCACAGCGCTCCCGAGGCAGGGCGGCAGGCTGCCCTTCGTGGAGGCCACGCCGGCGCGCCGTGGGTCGGGCGTGCACCGCCATGCGCAGGGCGCGGGCGAGGGCCTTGAAGGCGGCCTCCGCGAGGTGGTGGTCGTTGCGGCCGACGCGCATCGAGGTGCAGCGTGGCCCCGGCCGCCTGGGCGAAGGAGGACAGGGCGTGCTCCACGAGCTGGGTCGAGAGGGCGCCGACGCGCTCGCCCCGGAAGGGCAGGTCGATGACCGCGAAGGGCCGCCCGGAGAGGTCGAGGCGCACTGGGCGAGCGACTCGTCCATGGGCACGCGGGCAGCGCCGAAGCGCGTGATGCCGGCCCGGTCACCGAGCGCGTCGGCGATGGCGGCGCCCAGCGTGAGGGCCACGTCCTCCACGGTGTGGTGCTCGTCGACCTCCAGGTCGCCGGCGGCCGTGATCTCGATGTCGATGAGCGAGTGATGCGCCAGCGACGTGAGCAGGTGATCGTAGAAGCCCACGCCGGTGGCGATGCTGGCGGCGCCGCTGCCGTCCAGGTTCACCGACGCCGCGATCCTGGTCTCGCGGGTCTCGCGCACGCGCTCGGCGCGCCGTCCCTCCGTCATGCCGTCCTCCCATCCATCCAGGCGGCCAGGGCCGCCACGAGTCGATCGTCCTGCGTCGCGGTCGCGCACCGTGAAGCGCAGGTGACCGCGCAGCGGGTGTTCCGCCCCGAAGGTGCGCGGCACGATGCCCCGCCGCAGCAGGTGCTCCTCCGCGGCCTCTGCGACCTCGTGGCTCCCCGAAGCGCACGAGCAGGAAGTTCGTGACGCTCGGGTAGGCGGGCAGGCCGATGGCTGCCAGCCGCGCGGCCAGCCGGTCGCGCTCCGCGCCCAGCGCGGCGGCGTTGGCGGCCGCCAGCTCCGGACGGCGCAGGGCGGCCGCGCCGACGGTGGCCGAGACCGTCGAGAGGCTGCCCGGCGGCCGCACGCGCTCCAGGCGGGCGATGGTGGGGCGGGCGGCCACCGCGTAGCCGACGCGCAGGCCCGGCAGGGCGAAGGCCTTGGAGAGCGTGCGCACGACGATGAGGGCCGGGTAGCGCTCCCGCCAGGCGACGACGGAGCCGGGATGGAACTCGATGTAGGCCTCGTCGACCACGATGGCCGGTCCGCCGCCCGGCAGCCGCGCGCCGGCTTCCAGGACGGCCTCGATGGCCTTCGCCGACTCTGGCGCCCCGGTGGGGTTGTTGGGCGCGCACAGCCAGGTCACGCCGGCCTCGGGCAGGCGCTCGAGGACCGCGGGCAGGTCCAGTGCGAACCCGTCAGCCGGGCCCAGGCGCGGCACGGGCAGCGGCCGCGCGTCGCGCTGCGAGGCGAGCACGGCGTACATGCCATAGGTGGGCGTGGGCACCAGCGAGCCGCTGCCCGGGGCCAGGAACGTCTTGGCGATGATGTCCAGGACCTCGTCGGCGCCGCAGCCCACGAGGATCTCGGACGGGTCGGCGCCGACATAGGCGGCGGCCGCCTCGGCCAGGTCCGCGTACGTCGAGTCGGGGTACTCGTTGAGGCCCGGGTCCCACGGGCCCGCGAGGGCTTCGGCGACGAAGTCCGGCGGAGCGGGCGAGGTGTTGGTGTCGAAGCGCAGGATGTCCGCGGGGGCCAGGCCGTAGCGCGCCGCGATGACGCGGTTGGGCGGCTCCCACGTGTAGACGTTGGAGGCCGCGGCGATGGCCTCCGTGACCGGCAGCGACATCAGCGCCCGTCCTCGAAGCGGATCTCGACCGCGCGCCGGTGCGCCGTGAGGCCCTCCGCCTCGGCCACGGCCGCCACGGCCGGGGTGATGGACGCCAGCCCGGCGCGGGTGATGCGGTTGACCTGCATCCAGCGCCCGAACGACTCCACGCCCAGCGGGCTGTAGGCGCGCCCGGCGCCGGCCGTGGGCAGGACGTGGTTGGAGCCGGCCGCGTAGTCGCCCGCCGATTCGGGCGCGTAGGGCCCGAGGAACAGGGAGCCGGCGTGCCGCAGGCGTGGCCAGGGCGGCGTCGAGGTCCGCCACCACGCAGGAGAGGTGCTCGGGCGCGTACTCGTCGGCGAAGGCGAGGGCCTCCGCGACGTCCGCCGTGAGCACCACGGTCCCGGCCGCGGCCAGCGCCCCGGCCAGCGTCTCGCGGCGCAGCAGCGTCGGCAGCTGGCGGGCCAGCTCGACCTCCACGGCGTCGGCCAGGGCCTCCGAGGTGGTCACCAGCAGGGCAGGGGAGTCGGCCCCGTGCTCGGCCTGGCTGAGCAGGTCGGCGGCCACGTGGACCGGGTCGGCCGATATCGTCGGCCACCACCATGACCTCCGTGGGGCCGGCCGGCATGTCGATGGCGCAGCGGTCCAGCACCTCCAGCTTGGCCGCCGTGACCCAGGCGTTGCCGGGGCCCACGATCTTGTCCACGCGCTCGATCGACTCCGTCCCATAGGCCAGGGCGCCCACGGCCTGGGCGCCGCCCATGACCCAGAACTCGTCCACCTCCATGAGCCCCGCGGCGCCCAGCAGCGCGGGCGAGAGCTGGCCGTCCGGCCGAGGCCGGGCTGGCCACCACGTAGCGGCCCACTCCGGCCAGGCGGGCCGGGATGGCGCTCATGAGCAGCGACGACGGGTAGGCCGCCGTGCCGCCCGGGACGTAGGCAGCGACGCGGTCCAGCCCGCGCCACACGCGGCCCACCTCGATGCCCGGCGCCACGTTCACCCACTGCTCGGCGGGCGGCACCTCGACGCGATGGAAGCGCTCGATGTTGGCGGCCATGACCTCCAGGCCATCGCGCAAGGGGCCCGGCAGGCGGTCACGGGCAGCTCGCAGCTGGGCCGCGGGCACGCGCAGCGCGGGCGCGCTGGCCGGTTCGAGGAGACCCCCGCCGAAGCGGGCATTGGCCGCGCGCAGGGCCGCGTCGCCGCCGTCGCGCACCGATTCCACGATGGCCCGCGCCCGGGCCCGGATGTCCGGCGTGGCCGTCGAGGCGCGGTCGGTGAGGGCGCGACGGTCGGCCGCGGAGAGGTCGGCCAGGCGCACCCGGCGCAGGGTCACCCGGGGGGTGTCGGTCATGGCAGCAGCTTCTCCACGGGGATGACCAGGATGCCGGTCGCGCCGGCCTCGCGCAGCGGCACCAGGATGCGGTGCACGTCGCCGGCCGCGACGACCGCGTGCACCGCCACCATGCCCTCGTGGGCCAGCGGCAGGACGCTGGGCGACTCGAGCCCCGGCAGGATGGCCTCGATGGCCGGCAGGGCCGTGCGGGGCGCGTTCATCATGAGGTACTTGACGCCCCGGCCGGCGATGACGGCCTCGATCATGGTGCGCAGCTCGGCTGCCTGGGAGGCGCGTGGCGGGTGCCGGGTCGCGCCGCCCCACGAGGATGGCCTGGCTGGCGAAGAGCGGACCAAGCGAGCGGAGGCCGTTCATGATGAGCGTGGAGCCGCTGGAGACGAGGTCCACGATGCCGTCCGCGAGACCCATGCCGGGCGCCACCTCGACGGCACCGCTGATGGTCACGATGTCCACCTCCACGCCGAGCTTCGCGAACGACGTGGCCGTGGAGCGCGGATGGCTGGTGGCCAGCCGCCGCCCGGCAAGGTCCGCGAAGGTCTGAACGGGTGAGGCGTGCGGCACGGCCGCCTCCAGGCGGCAGTAGCCGTAGCCCAGCTCGGCGAGCACCGCGAGCTCCACACCGCTCTCGACGAGCAGGTTGGTGCCCGTGATGCCCAGGTCGGCCACGCCATCGGCGACGAACTCCACGATGTCGTCCGTGCGCACGAAGAGGATGTCGAGCGGATAGCCGTCGACGCGGCTGGTGAGTGCGCGCGTGCCGTCCTCGAAGCGCAGGCCGGCGTCGTGCAGGAGCTGCAGCGTGGGCGGCTGGAGGCGGCCCTTGTTGGGGATGGCCAGGCGCAGGCGCCCGGGGTCGTGGAGCGTGGTGTAGGTGGCCCTCGTGTCCAGGCTGAGGCTCACCGGGCATCCTCCGGCCCGGCCTGCCGGGCGAGTGCCTCCCGGTACCCGCCCGTGCCGTGGTGCAGCCAGCCGGCGATGCGGGTCACGGTGGCGGTGCTGGCGCCCGTGGTCCGGGAGATCTCCGTGTAGGGCTGGCCAGCGTCGAGCAGGCGCACGACGTGCCAGCGCTGGGCCAGGTCGTGCAGCTCGCGGAGCGTGCACAGGTCGCGGAAGAAGCGCTCGGCGGCCCCGCGATCGGGCAGGGTCAGGATGGTGTCAAGGAGGTCGCTGGTGGCGTCGGAGCGCCATTCGGCAGGATCTGAGGCTCATGGTCTCCCTGCTTGGTCTGCGGGCTGGCGGTTCAGCCGAGTAGCATGGTAGCATAGTAGCATGGAAGTGATCCCAGCCATCGACCTGCTCGGCGGGCGCGTCGTGCGGCTCTCGCGCGGCGACTTCGACGCCGTCACCGACTACGGCGATGATCCCGGTGGCCGTCGCCCGGCGGTGGGCGGACGAGGGCGCCACGCGCATCCACGTGGTGGACCTCGACGCGGCTCGCGAGGGCAAGCCGCTGCAGGCGGCGGTCGTGGCGGCCATCGTCGCCTCGGCCGGCGTGCGCTGCCAGGTGGCGGGCGGCATCCGCGGCGCGGACCAGGTGGCGGCGGCGCTGGCCGCCGGGGCCGACCGCGTCGTCCTCGGCAGCGCCCTCATCAGCTGGCCGACCCTCGGCCGCGTGCTCGTCGAGCGCCACGGGCCCGATCGCATCGTGGCCGCCCTGGATGTCCGCGGGGGCCGCGCGGTCGGTGACGGTTGGGTGGCCGGTGCCCGCGGCACGGACGCCCTGGCGCTGGCGGAGGCGCTCGCGGAGGCCGGCGTGCGCTGGTTCGCGGTCACGGCCATCGACCGCGATGGCGGACTGGGCGGGCCCGACCTGGAGCTGCTGGAGGCGGTCCGCGCGGCCGTGCCCGAGGCCGGCGTCATCGCCTCCGGGGGCGTGGGTCGCCTGGCTGACATCTCGGTGCTGGCGAACCGGGGCTTCGAGGCGGCCATCACCGGGCGCGCGCTCTATGAAGGGGCCTTCAGCCTGCCCGAGGCGCTGGCCACGGCCGCCGCGGCCCTGGGCGGCGGCGCGCCTGGCGCCGGTGGCGTCTGACCAGCCAGGAAGACAGGGAGCAGGGATGCGAGACCCCGGCGTGAGCCACGCCGGGGTCGCTCGATCGTGAACCCGCCCGGTGGGGCAGGGAAGGGTCAGTCGTCCTCGACGGCCTCGGCCTTGTGGGCCTCGATGACCTTCTGGGCGACGTGTGCCGGGACCTCCTCGTAGGTGGAGAGCCTGGCGCTGAAGGTGCCGCGCCCGCCCGTGATGGAGCGCAGCTCCGTGGCGTAGGTGAAGAGCTCCGCCTGGGGCACGAGGGCCCGCAGGATCTGCTGGCTGCCATCGGCGTCCATGCCCAGCAGTCGCCCGCGACGGGTGTTGAGGTCGCGGTTGACCTCACCCATGTAGGCCTCCGGCACGCGCACCTCGACCTCCATGATGGGCTCCAGGAGGACCGGGTTGCACTCGGCGATGCCCTTGCGAGTGGCCATCGAGCCGGCCAGCCGGAAGGAGAGCTCGTCCGAGTCGACGGTGTGGAAGGAGCCGTCGTAGAGGACGGCCTTGAAGTCCACGACCGGATAGCCCGCCGTGGGGCCCTTGTCGGCCACGGCTCGCACGCCCTTCTCCACGCCGGGGAAGAACTGCCTGGGCACCACGCCGCCCACGACCTTCGTCTCGAACTCGACGCCGCCACCGGGGTTGGGCGAGATCTCCAGCCAGACGTGACCGAACTGCCCGCGACCGCCGGTCTGCTTCTTGTGGCGACCCTCGACCCTGGCCGAGCTGCGGATGGTCTCGCGGTAGGGGATGCGCGGAGCGTGCGTCACGATGGACGTCCCGAACTTGCGCGCCAGTCGCTCGCCAGCCACCTGGATCTGGTTCTCGCCCTGGCCCCACATGATCTGCTCGCCCGTCTCGACGTTGCGCTCCACGCGCAGGGTGCGGTCCTCCTCCTGGAGGCGTGTCAGGGCGCCACTGAGCTTGTCGAGGTCCGCCTTGGAGGCAGGCTCGACGGCCACCGGCAGCGTCGGCTGCGGGAATTCGATGGCGGCCATGGTCAGCGGCCGTTCCTTGCTGCTGAGCGTGTCGCCCGTGACGGTGTGGACGAGCTTGGCCACCGCCCCGATCTCGCCGGCGCGGATCTCGTCCGACCGGCTCCTGCTCCTTGCCCTTGATGTAGAAGACCTGCGCGATGCGCTCCTCCTCGCCCCGGCTGGCGTTCCAGACCTGGTCGTGGGCCTTGATGCTGCCCGACCAGACGCGGAAGTAGGTGAGGCGTCCGACGAAGGGGTCGGCGGTGGTCTTGAAGACCTGCGCCACGAGCGGGCCTGAGACATCGGGCGGGACCTCGACGGTCTCGCCGCGGTTGTCCGTGACCTCGATGGGGGGCTCCTCCGTGGGCGCCGGCAGGTAGCGGATGATGGCGTCGAGCATGGCGCTCACGCCGATGTCACGGTTGGCCGAGGTCATCATCACGGGTGCCAGCACGGAGTCCCGGACGCCCTTGTGCAGGCACAGCTCGAGCTCCTCGTCGGTCACTTCCTCGCCGTCGAGGAACTTCATGAGCACCTCGTCGTCCGCGTCGGCAGCCGCTTCGAGCAGCTGCTCGCGGCGCAGCGCCACCTCCTCGGCGAGCTCGTCCGGGATGGCCGTCTCCTGGCGCTTGCCGTCCTTGTACACCCAGGCCGTGCGGTGCACGAGGTCCACGTAGCCGCGGAAGCTGTCGGCCTTGCCGATGGCCACCTGGAGCGGCGCGATCTTGGCGCCGAAGGCCGCTCGCAGCGCGTCGACGGCGGCCATGGGGTCCGCGTTCTCCCGCTCGCAGCGGGTGACCACGAAGATGGCCGGCGTGTGTGTCTGGCGGCTGAGGCGGATGGCCGTCTCGGTGCCGGCCTCCACGCCGCCGGAGGCATCCATGGTGATGAGCGCGCCGTCCGCGGCGGCGAAGCCGGAGATGACCTCACCCACGAAGTCCGCGTAGCCGGGGGTGTCGATGAGGGTGACGTGGCTGCCGTCGCGGTCGAAGGTGTTGGCGGCCAGCGACAGCGTCAGCTTGCGCTTCTGCTCCTCCGGCTCGAAGTCCAGGCTGGCGGTTCCGTCATCCACGCGGCCCATGCGGCTGATGACGCCGGCCTTGTGGAGGAGATGCTCCGCGATGGTCGTCTTTCCGGAGCCGGTGTGACCGGCCATGACGACGTTGCGAAGTCGCGAGATATCGACGTGGGGCACGCGCGGACCTCCAGAACGGGGCTAGGGGTCGGCGGAGGCATCTGGGCGGGCCTCATCCCTCAGGCCGACCGAGTCGGTTTCGTGGCCGCAATCATATAGAATCCGAAGCCATGTCCGGTCATTCCAAGTGGTCCAGCATCAAGCGCCAGAAAGGCGTCAACGACGCCAAGCGTGGCGCCATCTTCACCAAGATGGGCAAGGAGATCAGCGTGGCCGCCCGCGCCGGCGGCCCGGACCCGGAAGGGAACTTCCGGTTGCGCCTCGCCATCGACAAGGCGCGCTCCGTCAACATGCCCGCGGAGAACATCAAGCGCGCCATCGAGCGGGCTGCCGGCGGGGACAAGGCCGCCGTCTACGAGGAGATCGTCTACGAGGGCTATGGCCCCGGCGGCGTGGCCATCCTGGTCGAGACGGCCACGGACAACAAGAACCGCACCGCCGCGGACGTGCGCTCCCTCTTCGCCAAGTCGGGCGGCCAGCTGGCCGGCAGCGGCTCGGTCGCCTGGCAGTTCGAGCCGCGCGGCGTGGTCAGCATCGACCTGCGCGGCAGCGACGCGGATGACATCGCCCTGCTGGCCATCGACGCCGGTGCCACGGACGTGGACACCACGGCTGACCCCCTGGAGGTCACCACGGAGCCCGGCGACCTGGAGTCGGTGCGCGTGGCCCTGGAGGGGGCCGGCCTGAAGGTCGAGTCGGCGGAGATGACGATGCAGGCCAAGTCGCCGGTCGCGGTGGACGTCGACCGGGCGCGCCAGAACCTGCGCCTGATCGAGGCGCTCGAGGACAACGACGACGTGCAGCGCGTCACGGCCAACTTCGAGCTGCCTGACGAGATCCTGGCCGAGGCCGCCGAGTCGTGATCGTGCTGGGGATCGACCCCGGCACCGCCCGCACCGGATACGGCCTGGTGGCCCGCGAGGGGAGCACCCTGCGCATGGTCGACTACGGCTGCTTCGAGACCATCCCCGATCGTTCGGCCGGGGCCCGCCTGCTGCTCATCCACGAGGCCCTGACCGACCTCGTCGAGACGCACCGCCCTGAGGCCGTGGGGGTCGAGCGGCTCTTCTTCAACAAGAACGTGCAGACCGCCTTCGCGGTGGGCCAGGCGCGGGGCGTGGCCCTGCTGGTCGCGGCCCAGCACGGGCTGCCCGTCTACGAGTACGGCCCGCACGAGGTCAAGATGGCGGTGACCGGCTATGGCCGCGCCACCAAGGACCAGGTGCAGCGCATGGTGCAGCTGGTGCTCTCGATGGCTGAGCTGCCCCGGCCGGACGATGCGGCCGATGCCCTGGCCGTGGCCGTCTGCACGGCCCACGCGGCTCCGCCGGCGACGGAGGCCGGGCGGTGATCGCCTCGCTGGAGGGCATCGTCGCCGCCGTGGCGGCCTCATCCCTGATCCTCGAGGTGGGCGGCGTCGGCTACCGCGTGCACGCCGGACCCGGCACCCTGGCCGGGCTCGCGACGGGCGGCCACGTCAAGCTGCACACCCATCATCTCGTGCGCGAGGACCAGCAGGCGCTGTACGGGTTCCGGAGCCACGGAGGAGCTGGGCTTCTTCGAGCTCATCACCACCGTCAGCGGCGTGGGTCCCAAGGTCGGCCTGGCCATCGTCTCGTCGCGACCGGTGGCGGACCTCGAGCTGGCCATCCTGCAGGGCGATGAGGCCGTCCTGGTGGCCGTGCCCGGCGTTGGCAAGCGGCTGGCCGGGCGCATCGTCCTGGAGCTGCGCGAGAAGGTGGCCGTCGCCGGGGCGGGTGCCACCAGCGACGGCAGCGGCGAGTCGGAGGTCGTGGCGGCCCTGGAGGCGCTGGGCTATACCTCGCGCGAGGGACGGGAAGCGGCCCGGGCGGCGGTGGCCGGTCTGCCGGCGGCGGCCAGCCTCGAGGAGCGTGTCAAGGAAGCGCTGCGATCGCTGCGACGCGACTGACCGGCTGGCTCGCTGCAGAGTCGAACGCCTGTTCCATTCCGCGCCGATGTCTGGTAGACTCGCTGCCCATGGATGACGAGGAGCGCTCCGTCGCCCCGGAGCTGGCGCGACCGGATGAGAACATCATCGAGACGTCGCTGCGACCGCGCCAGCTGGACGAGTACATCGGCCAGCGCCAGGTCAAGGAGAACCTCTCCGTCCTGCTGGCAGCGGCCAACGGCCGCCGGGAGGCGGCGGACCACGTCCTGCTCTACGGCCCGCCCGGCCTCGGCAAGACGACGCTGGCCAACATCGTCGCCCGCGAGCTGGGGGTCGGCATCCACACCACCAGCGGCCCGGCCATCGAGCGGCCCGGCGACCTGGCCGCCATCCTCACCAACATCGACGAGCGGGACGTCCTCTTCATCGACGAGGTGCATCGCCTCAACCACTCCGTGGAGGAGATCCTCTATCCGGCCATGGAGGACTTCGCCATCGACGTCATGATCGGCCGCGGCCCCAGCGCGCGCAGCCTGCGCCTCTCGCTCAAGCCCTTCACGGTGGTCGGCGCCACGACCCGGGCCGGACGCATCAGCTCGCCCCTGCGTGACCGCTTCGGTGCCGTCTACCGGCTGGACTACTACGCGGAGGAGGAGCTGGCGGAGATCGTGCGCCGCTCGGCCGGGCATCCTGGGCGTGGAGATCGATGAGGCTGCGGTGGCCATCCTGGCGGCCCGCGGGCGTGGGACGCCGCGCATCGTCAACCGCCTGCTGCGCCGCACCCGCGACCATGCCCAGGTCCGGGGGGACGGCCGCATCACGGAGGACGCAGGCCTCGGCCGCCATGGGGCACACTGGACATCGACCCGGTGGGCCTGGACACCACGGACCGTCGGCTCCTGGCGGCCATCGTGCAGAAGTTCGGCTCGGGCCCGGTGGGTGGGGCGGCCATCGCCGCCGTCATCGGCGAGGAGGTGGAGACCGTGGAGGATGTCTACGAGCCGTACCTGCTGCAGCTGGGCTTCCTGGACCGCACCCCGCAGGGCCGCGTGGCCACCGAGCTGGCGCGCGAGCACCTCCGCTCGCTGGGCTACGAGGTGCCGCCGCCACGGCGCGCCGAGCGGGATGACCCCGGGCTCTGGGACGGCGTGACGGCCGAGGGTCGCAACGGCGCGGAAGAACCGGCCGGATGACGGCGACGGCGGCCCGGGTGGGCCGGTGAGCAGCCGCCCACAGCGCCCGTCGCCGATCCGTTTCGAGACCGCGGAGCTGGCGGCGGGAGCCGGGAGCCGGGCGCGGGTGGGGCGCCTGGAGACGCCCCACGGCGTCGTGGAGACGCCCATCTTCATGCCCGTCGGCACCAACGCCACGGTCAAGGCCCTGGACCCCGACGACCTGCGCGAGGTGGGCGCCACCATCATCCTGGCCAACACCTATCACCTGTCCCTGCGGCCCGGCCACGAGCGCATCGCCAGGCTCGGCGGACTGCATCGCTTCATGGCCTGGGATCGGCCCATCCTGACCGACTCGGGCGGCTTCCAGGTCGTGAGCCTGGGCGACCTGCGCCGCATCGACGAGGAGGGCGTCACCTTCCGCTCGCACCTCGACGGGGCGCTGCTGCACTTCAGCCCGGAGTTCGCCATCGCCGTCCAGGAGGCCCTGGGCGCCGGACATCGCCGTCTGCCTGGACCAGCCCGTGCCGCCCCACGCCTCGTCCCGGGCAGAGGTGATGGAGGCCACGGCGCGGACGCATCGCTGGGCGGAGCGCTGCCTTGATGCCCACCGACGCGAGGACCAGGCGCTCTTCGGCATCATCCAGGGCGGCCTGCACGAGGACCTGCGCAGCGCCTCCACGCAGGCCATCACGAGCCTGCCGTTCGACGGCATCTGCATCGGCGGCCTGGCCGGCGATGAGACGCCGGCCCAGCGTCGGGCCGTCCTTGACGTCGTCGTGCCGCTGCTGGCTGACGACCCGCGGCCCCGCTACCTCATGGGGCTCGGCTCGCCCATGGATCTCCTGGACGCGGTGGACGCCGGTGTGGACATGTTCGACTCCGTGCTGCCGGCGCGGGTGGCGCGAAACGGCTCGCTGTGGGTGCCGGGAGGGCGCCTCAACCTGCGCAACGCGTGCTACCTGGACGATGCGCGTCCCGTGCAGGACGGCTGCCCGTGCCGGCTCTGCCGGACCTTCTCGCGTGCCTACCTGGCCCACCTGTTCCGCGCCAACGAGCTGCTCGCCTACCGGCTCGCGACTTGTCACAACCTGACCTTCACCCTAGACTTCATGGCCAGCATCCGGTCCGCCATCCGGGCCGGCACCTTCCCTGGATTGAAGCAGTCGCTTCGTGACAGCCAAGCTGACACGAATGGCGCTGAGACTGCGGACGAAGGGAGGGTGAAGTCGGAGTGAAGGCCCGCCGCCCACACTAGGCGGCACCAGTCGGAGGCGCGAGGATCGATGGCCGGAAAAGTCCCCTCTCGCCGTGAAGCCAAGAAGCCCCCGAAGTCGAAGAAGACCAAGGTCACGCTCGAGCCGTTCTCCGAGCCGCCGCTGCCCTCCGTCGAGGAGATCAAGCCCAAGCGGAAGCCGCGCAAGGAGGAGGACTCCACGGAGTAGCACCTCGGCCCTGATCGGCACGGTGGCAGCCTCGGAGGTACACCAGGCATGACCGTCACCAGCGCCGGTCGGTCGACCGGGACAGACAAGAGCTCCGCGAATGGGGCGCGTGACGCCCAGCGGAAGGACCGCCAGCAGGCGGTGGAAGCCGCCATCCTCTCCATCGAGAAGCAGTTCGGGCAGGGCTCGATCATGCGCCTCGGCTCGGATGAGCGGCAGCAGATCGACGCCATCCCCACGGGCTCCATCGCGCTGGACCTGGCGCTGGGCGTGGGCGGCGTGCCGCGCGGCCGCATCACGGAGATCTTCGGCCCGGAGTCCTCGGGCAAGACCACGGTCTGCCAGCACGTCCTGGCTGAGGCCCAGCGCCTCGGCGGAGTCGTCGCCTTCATCGACGTCGAGCACGCCCTGGACCCGCAGTACGCCCGTGCCTGCGGCGTGGACGTCAACAACCTGCTGGTGAGTCAGCCGGACACGGGTGAGCAGGCCCTGGAGATCACGGAGACCCTCATCCGCTCCGGCGGCGTGGACTGCGTCGTCGTCGACTCCGTCGCGGCGCTCGTGCCCCGGGCGGAGATCGAGGGCGAGATGGGTGACTCCTTCGTGGGCATCCAGGCGCGCCTCATGAGCCAGGCCCTGCGCAAGCTCACGGGCATCGTCAGCCGCTCCAACACGGCGCTCGTCTTCACGAACCAGCTGCGCGAGAAGATCGGTGTCATGTTCGGCAACCCGGAGGTGACGCCGGGCGGTCGGGCCCTCAAGTTCTACTCCAGCGTGCGCCTCGACATCCGCCGCATCGAGACCATCACGACCGGCTCGGAGGCCATCGGCATCCGCTGCCGTGTGAAGGTCGTCAAGAACAAGGTCGCGGCGCCCTTCCGGGTCGCGGAGTTCGACGTCATGTACGGCAGCGGCATCTCCCGCGAGGGCGGCCTGCTGGACGTCGGCGTGGCCTCTGACGTCGTGCGCAAGTCGGGCGCCTGGTTCACCTACGGCGAGACGCGCCTGGGGCAGGGCCGGGAGCAGTCCAAGGAGTTCCTGCGCGGCAACCCGGACATCGCGGCCCAGCTCGAGGGTGAGATCCGCGGCAAGGTGGCCACCATCGACGTCCCGGTGGAGGGCATCAAGGAGGCCGAGTAGCCAGGACGGGTCGCCGGGCAGCGCGGCCTGACAGGGACACGAGGCGGGATGGCTCCCACAGGCCGTAGCCCGGCAGAGCGGCGCCAGGCTGCGCTGGACCGCCGCGCGCGGCGCGCGGCGGTCACCGACGCCGACGTCGTCATGGAGGCCGCGGCCGCCTTCCTCGCGGTTCGGCCACGGTCGGTCATGGAGACGCGGCGGCGCCTGCAGGCGCTGGGATACGGGCCGGCCCTTGTCGAGGATGTCATCGAGCGGCTCCGGACGGTGGGCTATCTCGACGATCGTGCCTTCGCGCAGGCGTGGGTCGAGAGCCGCGACCGCTCACGCCCGCGCGGCAGCCAGGCCCTTCGCCGCGAGCTGCAGCTGAAGGGCATCGACCGGGAGGTCGTGGAGGAGGTCCTCGCCGCCCGTGCGGAGGCCGGCGCTGCCGACCCGGCGGGGCCCCTCGCAGCGAGCCCCTCCGCGGAGCGCGACGCCGGGCGGCGGCTCCTCCAACGCCAGGCCTCCCGACTCGAGCGGGAGACCGATCCACGCCGCCGGCGCCAGAAGGCCTATGCCCTGCTGGCGCGCCACGGATTCGCCCCGGACGTCTGCGCGGACCTTGCCGCAGCGCTTGCCGGAGAGCCGGTCGCGGCTGACGACGAGGGCGTTTGACGCTCTCTTCGCAGGACGGGTAGGCTTGCTCACCTGACCCACGGACGGCCAGCGCTCCGCCCGGCAGCCCACAGGGATCGCCGGCGTCGCGGGTCGGGCCGTCGGAGGTGGCACGAGGGAGCGTCACCTCCGGCCACCGCCTGGCGGGGCTTCCAAGGAACGTGATTCACGTCCAGCCGTCGGCGCTGGATGGGAGGGACAGATGAACGAACCCGTCGTCATGGCGGTCATCCTGCTCGTGGTGGCCGTCGGCGGGCTCGCGGTCGGTTTCGTGGCGCGTGGCTTCGTCGCTTCGCAGTCCATCAAGGCTGCCAACGAGAAGTCCGAGCGCATCGTGGCCGAGGCGCGTGCCCAGCAGAAGGAGCTCATCCTCCAGGCCAAGGAGGAGCAGGTCCGCCTCCATCGCGAGCTCGATGAGGAGGGTCGCGCCAAGCGCAACGACCTGGCCGGTCTCGAGCGGCGCCTCCTGGCCCGCGATGAGCAGCTCGACCAGCGCACGGACATGCTCGAGGAGCGCGACCGCAAGCTGCTCGTCCGCGAGCAGGAGCTGGAGGCCCAGCGCGCAGAGCTCGCCGCCGCCCGCAGCGAACAGGTGCAGGCGCTCGAGCGGGTCAGCGGCATGACGGCGGACGAGGCCAAGGCCGTGCTCGTGGAGCAGGTCCGCGAGGAGGCCGAGCACGACGCGGTGCGCCTGGCGCGCGCCATCGAGCGCTCCGCCCGCGAGAACGCCGAGGACAAGGCGCGCGACGTCGTCATCACCGCCATCCAGCGCGTCATGGTCGACCACACCGCCGAGGCCACCGTCACGATCGTGCCCATCCCCTCCGACGAGATGAAGGGCCGCATCATCGGCCGCGAGGGCCGCAACATCCGCGCCCTCGAGCAGGCCACCGGCATCGACCTCATCATCGACGACACGCCCGGATGCGGTCATGCTCAGCGGCTTCGACCCGGTCCGCCGCGAGGTGGCGCGGCTGTCGCTGACCAAGCTCATCTCCGACGGGCGCATCCATCCGGGGCGCATCGAGGACGTCGTCGAGAAGTCGCGGGCAGAGGTGGACGTGCTCATCCGCGAAGCGGGTGAGGCGGCCGCCTACGACTGCTGGCGTGCCCGGCCTGCCCGCGGAGATCCTGACGCTGCTGGGCCGCCTGCGCTACCGCACCTCCTTCGGCCAGAGCGTCCTCAACCACGTCAAGGAGACGTCGCACCTGGCGGCCGTCATCGCCGCCGAGCTGGGTGCGGACGTCCAGGCGGCCAAGCTGGGCGGGCTGCTGCACGACATGGGCAAGGCCATCGACCACGAGGTCGAGGGGCCGCACGCAGCCATCGGCGCCGAGATCGCGCGGCGTCACGGGCTCTCGCCCAAGGCCATCAACGCCATCGCGGCGCACCACCAGGAGGTCGAGTACACCTGCTCGGAGGCGCCCATCGTCCAGATCGCCGACGCCATCAGCGCCTCGCGTCCGGGCGCCCGCGGCGAGACGATGGACACCTACCTCAAGCGCCTCACGGACCTGCAGGCCATCGCCGACGCCTTCCCGGGCGTGGAGAAGTCGTTCGCCGTGCAGGCCGGCCGCGAGGTGCGCATCCTCGTCCGGCCCGACGAGATCGACGACCTGGCATCGGGTCGCCTGGCCCGCGACATCGTCCGCCAGATCGAGGAGACGCTGACCTACCCCGGCCAGATCAAGGTCACCGTCATCCGCGAGACGCGCTCGGTGGAGTACGCCAAGTGACCCGGCCGCCGGGGGGCGGCCACGTCCGGCGGGTCGCGGCCGGCACATGACGAGGCGCGACAAGGCGCGGACCCTGGCCGCCGACCAGCTGCCGGCGCTGCCGCTGACGCCCGGCGCCGGCATCGCTGCGGGTGCTGATGATCGGCGACGTCATCGGGCGGCCCGGGCGCGTCGCCCTGGAGCGACACCTGCCGGGGCTGCGTGACGAGCGCGGCGTCGACCTCGTGACCGCCAACGGCGAGAACCTGGCCGGTGGCATGGGCCTCACCACGTCCACGGCCGCGGCCCTCTTCGGCTGCGGGGTGGACGTCATCACCAGCGGCAACCACATCTGGGACAAGCGCGAGATCATCCCCGAGCTCGACCGGGACGAGCGCATCCTGCGGCCGCTCAACTACGGCAGCCACGGGGTGCCCGGCCGTGGCTGGGGTGTCTTCCACGCGGCGGAGGGCACGGAGGTGGCCGTCGTCAACGCCCAGGGCCGCTCCACGATGATCCCCATCGAGAACCCCTTCACGGAGATGGATCGCCTGCTCGACGAGGCCGCCGACGAGCTGCCGGCCGTCCGCCTGGTCGACTTCCACTGCGAGCTCACGAGCGAGAAGACGGCCTTCGGCCTGTACCTTGACGGCCGCGTCAGCGCCGTGGTGGGCACGCACACCCACGTCCCGACCGCGGACCAGCGCGTCCTGCCGCGCGGCACCGCGTTCACCGCGGACCTGGGCATGACCGGGCCGCTGGACAGCGTCATCGGCTTCGACCCGGAGACGGTGCTGCCGCGCTTCATCAACGGCCTGCCCACGCGGTTCGAGGTCGGCAGCGGCCCCGTCGTCCTCAACGCCCTGCTCATCGACATCGAGACCGCCAGCGGTCGGGCCCGCAGCGTGGAACGGATCGCCCGCATCATCGAGGCATGACCACGCCCCGCCGCAACCAGGTGGACCTGCACACGCACACGGCGCGCTCGGACGGCGTGCTGCCGCCTCGCGCAGCTCCTGGAGCAGATGCGCGCCTGGGGCTCCACGCTGGTGGCCATCACGGATCACGACACGCTGGCAGGCGCTCGCGAGCTGCTCGCGGCAGGCCTTGGCAAGGCGGACGAGGGCGGCCCCACGGTCATCGTGGGCGTGGAGATCAACACCAGCCTGGATGACCCGGTCCGGGACGTGGCCCGGTCGCTGGACGATGCGGCCGAGCTGCACATCCTGGGCCTGCGGCGTGGACCCGGGTGACGCCGCCTTCGAGGCCATCCTCGCCGGGCAGCGCGCCGGGCGCCGCGATCGCCTGGAGGAGACGCTGACGCGGCTCGACGAGCTCGGCCTGCCGGTGCGCGACCGGCTGCCCGAGGTGCCCGGCGGCATCGACGCCCTGGGTCGGCCCCACGTGGCGCGCGCGCTCGTGGCTGCAGGGCATGCCGAGTCGGTGGACGACGCCTTCCGCCGCTACCTCGAGCCGGGCCAGGCCGCCTACGTCCGCCGCAGCGGCATCGGCCCGCGGGCGGCCATCGAGGCCATCACGGCGGCCGGTGGTCTGCCCTCGCTGGCGCATTCGCGGTGGGCGCCCGCCGAGCCGGACGTCATCGATCGCCTGCGGGACTGGGGTCTGTGCGCCATCGAGGTGTACTACCCCGGCTGGGACGAGCCCACCGTGGAGGCCATGGCGGCCTTCGCCGCAGGAGCGCGCCCTGCTGGCCACCGGCGGCTCCGACTACCACGGCGACCGGGGCGACTATGCAGCCTCGCAGGCCACCGTCCACGTGCCACGCCACGTCGGCGAGCGCATCGCCGCAGCGCTGGGCCTGGCATGAGCGCGCGCGCGACCCTGCCCGTGCTCGACATGCCCGCGCCGCCTTCCACGGCGCCACGACCAGGCGTCCGGCCCCACGACGCGCTCGAAGAGTACGCCACGGAGGATCGCCTCCTGCCCGCGTTCCACGTCTGGACGCTGGGCTGCCAGATGAACGCCTCGGACTCGGAGGAGATGGCCGGCGCCCTGCTGGCCGCGGGCTGTCGGGAGGCCGGAGGCCTGGAGGAGGCGGGGCTCATCGTCATCAACACCTGCTCCATCCGCGAGACCGCGGAGCAGAAGGTCATCGGCCGGATGGGCGTGCTGGCACGCCGCAAGGCCGCCGACCCGACGCTCCGGGTGGTCCTCACGGGCTGCTCGGTGCGGGCCGACAACGCGGCCAGCCTGCGGCGGCGCTACCCGGCCGTGGACCTCTTCCTGCGTCCCGACGAGGAGCCCGAGCTGGTCGAACGCCTGGGCCTGGCGGGACCGACCACCCCGGGCGCGCTCTCCGGTCCCGGGTACCGGCGCGTGGGCCGCTCCGTGGCGGCCGTGGCCGATCGCCTGCCGGCCACGCGGGCGGCGGCCGTGGAGGCAGGGCGCATCGCGAGATCGGCGAGCGCGCGAGCGTGGCTGCCCATCGTGTACGGCTGCGACAAGACCTGCACGTACTGCATCGTGCCCTTCTCGCGGGGGCCCGAGCGCAGCCGCCCCTTCGACGACATCGTGGCCGAGGCCCGGACCCTGGCGGCCTCGGGCTGCCGGGAGATCACCCTGCTCGGCCAGAACGTCAACTCGTGGGGCCACGACCTGCCACCCGACCCCCGCTTCGCGGAGGTGTCCGGTCAGCGTCGCCTGGGGCGGGCCCAGGCTCGCGACGGGCGCCCGGACATCGCGGCCCTGCTGCGCGCCATCGATGGCATCCGCGATGGCCAGGGGCGGCCGGTCATCGACCGACTGCGCTTCGTGACCTCCCATCCCTGGGACCTCACGGAGCGGCTCATCAGCGCCATGGCCGACTGTCCTTCGGTCTGCGAGCACCTCCACCTGCCGGTGCAGTCCGGCTCGGACGAGGTCCTGCAGCGCATGGGCCGCCAGTACGGCGTCGCGGCCTACGGCGACCTCGTGGCACGCTTGCGGGCCGCGGTACCCGGCATCAGCCTCACGACGGACGTCATCGTGGGCTTCTGCGGCGAGACGGAGGAGCAGTTCGAGGCCACGCTCGAGCTGCTGCGGCGGGTGCGCTTCGAGCAGGTCTTCGCGGCCGCCTACTCGCCGCGGCCGGGCACGCCGGCGGCACGGCTCGCCGACGACGTCCCGGCGGCGGAGAAGCGCCGTCGCCTCAATGCGCTGCTGGCGGTCCAGGAGGTCATCGGGCTGGAGTCGAACCAGGCCTGGCTGGGCCGCCGGACGGAGGTGCTCGTGGAGGAGGCTCGCCCGCCACGCCACCATGACCACGATCACCACGAGCCCGATGCGGACGCTGACGCGGGCCGCGACACCGCGGAGCGTGGCCTGCGCCTCGTGGGCCGCAACCGCGAACACAAGCTCGTCCATTTCGACGGCCCCGCCGACCTGGTCGGTCAGCTCGTGGACGTGGACGTCACGCGTGCCGGCCCCTACGCGCTGGCCGGCCGCGCGGTGGGGGAGGGTGGTCACGCGCTGAGCTGCCGCCCCTGGTCGTGGTCGGTGGCGCCACCGCGACGGGCAAGACAGCCCTCTCCATCGCGCTCGCGCGACGCCTGCCCGGCGCCCAGATCGTGTCGGCCGATTCGCGCCAGGTCTACCGCGGCCTGGACATCGGCACGGCCAAGGCGACGCCAGCCGAGCGCGCGCCGTTCCCCACCACGGCCTGGACCTCGTGGACCCGGACGAGCCCTTCACGGTCGCGGACTACCGGCGCGCGGCGCTCGGCGCGCTCGAAGGCATCGCGGCCCGGGGCGGGCTGGCGTTCCTCGTCGGCGGCACGGGCCTCTACCTGCGGGCCGTGGCGCGCGGCCTGCCGCTGGACGCGGTCACGACGGACGCCGCGGTCCGCGCCGAGCTCGAGCGCCGCCTGTCCGCGTGATGGCCTCGCGGCGCTGACGTCCGAGCTGGCGAAGCGCGATCCCGCCGCCGCGGCACGGGTGGATCGGCACAATCCGCGCCGCGTCGTGCGCGCCCTCGAGCGCGCCATCGTGACCGGGTCGGGCCTGCCGCCGCAGCCGCAGGGCTACCCCGCGCCCGTCATCTGGCTGGGTCTCGCCCGGGAGCCGGCCGATCACCGCCAGGCCATCGACGCCCGGGTCGACGCGCAGTTCGCGGCAGGCCTGCTCGAGGAGGCCGCCGGGCTCCGCACCCGCTACGGGGAGGACCTGCCGGCCTTCAGCGCCATGGGCTACCGGGAGGCCTTCGACGTGCTCGCCGGTCGTCGTGACCCGGCCTCGGCCAGGGCCGTCGATGCCCAGCGGACCTGGGCGTACGCGCGCCGGCAGCGCACCTGGTTCCGCTCGGAGCCGGAGGTGCACTGGCTGGAGGCGGGGGAGGGGCTCGCGGACCGTGCCTGGAGCGTGCTGACGCCCTTCCTTCGCGCCGTCGGACCGCGGCGGCTATGCTGGCGAGCCATGACTCGCAGCGACCTCATCGACCTGGCGCCCCCGCAGGAACGTGCCTTCCTCATCGCCGTGGAGACCGGCACGGACGACGGATGGACGGCCGAGGAGTCGCTGGCCGAGCTCGCCAGCCTGGCCGACACGGCCGGCGCGGAGGTCGTGGGGGCCGAATGGCAGCACCGTCGGCACATCGATCCCAACTGGTACCTGGGCAAGGGCAAGGCGGAGGAGTTGCGAGCCGCGAAGCAGGAGACGGGCTTCACCCTCCTGGTCGCGGATGACGAGCTCTCGCCGAACCAGCAGCGCGCCCTGGAGGAGCTGCTCACGGTCAAGGTCCTCGACCGCAGCGGCCTGATCCTGGACATCTTCGCCCAGCACGCCCAGACGCACGAGGGCCGACTCCAGGTGGAGCTCGCCCAGCTCGAGTACCAGCTGCCCCGCCTCACGCGCATGTGGACGCACCTCTCGCGCACCGGTGGTGGCATCGGCACGCGCGGCCCCGGCGAGACGCAGCTGGAGACCGACCGGCGGGTCATCCGGGTTCGCATCCGCAAGCTCAAGGAGCGCGTCGAGCAGGTCCGCCAGCAGCGCGAGACGGCAGGCCGCTCGCGCGACCGCCGCCTCGTGCCGAGCCTGGCCATCGTGGGCTACACGAATGCCGGCAAGTCCTCGCTGCTCAACGCCCTCGCGGGGCGGGAGGCGGCACGTGCCGAGGACCGCCTCTTCGCCACGCTGGACCCCACGAGCCGCCAGGTGAAGCTGGGTGACGGCCAGAGCGTCGTCCTGACCGACACGGTGGGCTTCATCCACAAGCTGCCGCACCAGCTCGTGGACGCCTTTCGGGCCACGCTGGAGGAGGTCACGCGTGCGGACGTCCTCGTCGAGGTCGTGGATGGCTCGGACGCCCACGCCCGGGTCCACCGCCAGACCGTCCAGGAGGTCCTCGACGAGCTCGGCGCGGGCGAGAAGCCCCGCATCGTGGCGCTCAACAAGGCTGACCTGTTCGATCCCGTGCGCACAGCGCGGTGATGCCCTCGCGCCAGTGGTCGGGGAGGCGGTCCCGGTCTCCGCGCTCACCGGCTTCGGCCTGGACACGCTGCGCGTTCGCATCTCGGCGGTGCTGGCGGACCTCTGGGAGGACGTGGACGTGACGCTCCCGTACGCGGAGGGCGAGCTCCTGGCACGCGTCCGCGAACGGGGCACGGTGGAGGTCACCTACCAGGACGCCGGCGTCCGGGTGGCCGGGCGTGTCATCCCCTCGCTCGCCGGAGAGCTGCGGGCGGCCGCCCGCCGGCATGCTCCGGTCGACGGCTCGACTGGCGATCCCGTGAGCCAGCCGCTGGACATCCTCTGCCGCCCCACGCCGACCGGCTTCCTGTGCGAGGTCGTGGTGGGGCGGGACGCGGCCGCCACGCGCCACAGCGTGAGCGTGAGCCGCGCCGACCTGGCACGCCTGGCCCCCGGCCACTACGACCCCGAGCGGCTCGTGGCGGCCTCCTTCGCGTTCCTGCTCGCCCGCGAGCCGCGCGAGGCCATCCTGCGCAGCTTCGACCTGCCCGTCATCGAGCGCTACTTCCCCGGCTACGAGGCTGCCGTCGGCGACCTGCTGGGGCCCTGAGCCGGGACCGCGACCGGCCCTGCCCGTCGCGGGGGGTGTCGCCGGTCCGGAGGCGCGCGCGGTGCTATCGTCTGGGGGACGCGGCGCCATCGGGGAACTAGGGCGGCCGTGCGGACCAGCACGTCCAAGGGAGTCGACCATGGAGCTCTTCTTCGCCTACATCGACCCGGGCTCGGGCAGCCTGATCATCCAGGCCCTCATCGCCGGGCCTGGTGGCCATCCCGATCTTCTTCCGGCACCAGATCTCGCGCTTCCTGCGCGCCGTTCGCGGCGGCGAGGAGAAGGGCTCGGCCGCGCTCGCGCCGACGGATGACGGCAGCCGGGACGCCTGACCCGGAAGCCCCACCCGCGGCCCGCACCGGCACCCGGGTCCGCAGCAGCCGCGACGGGTCGCCAGCCGTGGGGGAGCATCCGGACGTCGCGCGTGACCCTGGCTCCTACCGCGACCCGGCCGGCTTCGTCTACCGCCGCTCTGGGACCGTCTACCGCCAGGTCCAGGCCTCCTTCGCGAAGGACTGGGAGTGCTTCATCGCCTCAGGGCTCTACGCGCGCCTGCGGGAGGACGGGCTCATCCTCGGTCACGAGGAGGTCGACCCCGCGCTGGCCGCGGCGCCGCCCGCTTACCGCGTCATCCGGCCGGAGCGCCTGGACTTCGTCTCGTACCCGTACGAGTGGTCCTTCAGCCAGCTGAAGGACGCCGCCCTCCTGACCCTCCGCGCGCAGTCGCTCGCGGCTGAGGCGGGCATGACGCTGCGCGACGCCTCCGCCTACAACGTGCAGTTCCAGCGGGGGCGTCCGGTGCTCATCGACTCGCTCTCCTTCGAGCGGGCAGAAGAGGGTCGGCCCTGGGTCGCCTACCGTCAGTTCTGCGAGCACTTCCTGGCCCCGCTGGCCCTCATGGCACGGGTCGACGTCCGACTCGGCGGGCTCCTGCGCGATCACCTCGAGGGTGTGCCGCTCGACCTTGCGTCTCGCCTGCTCCCGAGTCGGACGCGCTTCTCGCTGAGCCTCGGACCCCACATCCACCTCCACGCGCGCGCGCAGCGTCAGCACGCCGACGACCATCGCGACGGCGCCGACGCGGCCGATGCACCGCGCACGGCCAGCATGTCCTCGTCACGCCTGGCCACGCTCGTGGAGTCGCTGCGCACCACGATCGAGGGGCTCGACTGGGCCCCCGTGGGGACGGTCTGGGCCGACTACGCCGAGAACACCAGCTACGACGACGCGGCCACGGCAGCCAAGGAGTCGGCCGTGGCGTCCGCTCTTGAGCTGGCAGGCGGCTCGACGGCCTGGGACCTGGGCGCCAACACGGGCCGCTACAGCCGGCTTGCCGCTGAGCGCGGCTACCGGGTGCTGGCCCTGGACGTCGATCCCGGCGCCGTGGAGCGACACTACCGCCGCCTGCGCGAGGAGGGTCGCCCGGACATCCTGCCACTGCTCGCCGACCTCACCAACCCCAGCCCGGCGCAGGGGTGGGGGAGCGCCGAGCGCGCCGCCCTGCTGGCTCGCGCGGACGCGGACGTCGTCCTCGCCCTGGCGCTCGTCCACCACCTGGCCATCGGCGCCAACGTGCCGCTGCCCATGATCGCCTCGCTCTTCGCCCGCCTGGCGCCGCAGGCCATCGTGGAGTTCGTGCCCAAGGAGGACGCCATGGTGCAGCGCCTGCTGGCGTCGCGGCGTGACATCTTCCCCGGCTACACGATCGAGGGCTTCCGGGAGGCCTTCGCGGCCGACTTCGACCTGCTCAGCGAGACCCCCATCGAGGGCACCGCGAGGACGCTCTTCCACGTCCGACGCCGCATCTGAGCGCGTCCTGCCTCAGGCCGGGCCGGTCGCTGCGGCTGACAGCTCCTCCAGTTGCTCTCGGGAGAGGGGCACCTTGTCGTCCCCGCGCCGCGTGCAGATCGAGCGCGCCGCCACCTGGGCCCGCCGCAGGGCCTGCCCCGGGTCGAGCCCCTCGAGCAGGTGGCCGGCCAGGAACGTGGCGGCCAGCGTGTCACCGGCGCCATTGGTGTCCACGATGGGGCGGCCAGGCATCTCGAGGGCCGGGTAGCGGCGCACGCGTCCATCGCTCGCGAGCAGGCAGCCGTGGGCACCGGCTCCCACGACGACGACGCGGCCGGGGTGCCGGGAGGCCAGGTCGACGGCCGTCTGCTCCGGCTCGGTCGAGGTTGACCGCCGAGAGGAACAGGACGTCGGCAGCTGCCACGAAGTCGGCCCGGTAGGGTTCGTCAGCTCCGGGCGCATCCTGCAGGTCGCAGCTGACCAGCAAGCCGGCCTCCTGTGCGATGGGCAGGAGCTCGCGGCACCAGTCGTCGAGGTGGCAGTGCAGCAGGCTCGCATCGGCCAGGGTGCGCCGGCAGGCCTCCGGGTCGATGCTCACCATCGCGGCGCCGCGGGCATCGAAGTAGTTGCGCCGCGTACCATCGCTATCCATCAGGTTGACGCTGCGGTGTGTGCCCAGTGGGTCGCGCAGCTCTGTGAGCGCGATGCCGTAGGCGGCCAACTCGGCGCGCACCCAGGCGCCGTGATGATCGTCACCGAGCGCGGCGATGGCACGCGTCTTGAAGCCGAGTGCCGCGAAGGCGCGCGCGCTGTAGCAGCCAGCCTGGCCGGGCGCGTCAACGACGTGTGCGAAGGTCATCTCGGTGCCGACTGGCTCGCCGAGCGGATAGACGTTCGTGTCGATGCCGAACCCGCCAGCGACGACGACAGGGCGATGATCAGGCATGTCGTGACAGTAGCGCGCGCGGCCACGGCTCGCGCTCGTCACGGCGTACTGACACTACCGATAATGCAAGTTATGTAACATTCAGGCCGGAAGGGCTCGGTGCCGAAGATGCGCGTGCGGCCCCGCCGAAGACTGGCAGGCTAGCGTAGCTGGCCGGACGCGGGGCAGCAGGTCCGACCGTGGTCGGCCAGCGGTGCAGGCGCACCAGCCCACGAGATCGGGGCGTGGGCCGAAGAGGACCAGCGTCCGCTCGCGGCGCGAGGCCGCGGGGCGCAGGCCGCCCGCGGTCAGGAAGCCGGAGGGCGTGCCGTCCAGGAGCGCGGCCGAGGGTGCCAGGAGACCCTCGGCGCCGCGAGACCGGAGCCGGCGAGCCTCGGCCTGGCAGATCGGGCCAGCTCGACCGGTCGCCCGTGAGGGTCGCCATGGGCAGGGACGGTGTGGCCGCCGGCGGCACTGGCAGCTCGACGGCCCAGATGGCACGACGGACACCCTCGAGGTCGACCGGGTCGCTGATCTCCTCGTGGCGCAGGAACTCCGCCCAGGCGCCGTCAGGCGTCTCCGCGAGGTAGGCGACGGGCCCCTCCCCGCAGCGTGCCAGCGCGCCCAGGCTGCTCGTCGGTCTCCCACAGGAACGGCGTCCGCGCGTCCGCGTGGCGGAAGGCGATCACGCCGCCGCGCCGGGGCCTGCCAGGGCGCGCGCCAGGTCAGCGACGGCCAGCGCCGCAGGCTCGTCCGGGATCCCACGTCGTCACCGAGGGCCTCTCGGGGTGAGCGACCCTCCAGCGCGGCCCGCGGCCGCTCCCACCAGCGCCGCATACCGAACGCGTTGTACGAGCCCGCAAGGTCCGTGGTCAGGAGTGACACGAAGTGGATCCGGTCGCCGCGACCGTGTCTGGCACGGCGCGGGTGCCGGTCGCATAGCGACGCAGGCTGGCAGGCGAGCTCGCCGAGCAGTCGACCCAGGCTCTCGTGCCCGTAGGTGCGCAAGAGGCCCGTCAGCTCCCGCCGCGGCATCGGCGAGCGCGGTGATGCGCGTCCTGGAGTTGCTCGATGAGGGCACCCCAGCGAGCCCCCGAGGTGGACGCCCCCGTGTCGTCCAGGATGGCCAGGGCTGCGCCTTGGCGCGACACCCTCCGAGAGGCTGCTGCGCGCGATCTCGCGGATGAGCTCATCGTCGATCCGCTCGATCGGCCTGTCCTCCGGCAGGAGGCCGAGCCCATCGGCGATGAGCACGAGGCGGGCCGCAGCACTCCGAACCGAGGGCGTATCGAACGGAGCTGTCGTGGACGACAGACGGACCATGCTCATGATCCGAACATACTCCTGCATAGCGTCCGATGGTCAAGTCACCGTCTGCCGCCGCCGCGCTCCGTGTCGACACTTGCGTGATTGCGCAAATGGTGGAATGATGTCTGCGCCCATCGTTCCGCTACGCACATCGGAGGATCCCGTGTCCCGCGTCCTGCACCCGCTCCTCGTCCTCGCCCTGGCCTCGGTCTTCGCGGTCGGTGCCTGCAGCGGCAGCGACACAGGCACCAGCACGGAGCCGGTCCGCACCGTGGCAGCCGCGGACGCTGTCGAGGTGCTTGCCGAGCGCACCGTCATCGATGTGCGGACCCCGGCCGAATATGCCGCTGGGCACGTGGCGGGCGCCGTCAACATCGACGTCGAAGCCTCCGACTTCGCGGAGAAGATCTCCACGCTGGACCCGAAGGGTGACTACCTCGTGTACTGCCGTTCCGGGCGGCGCAGCGCCCTGGCCGCGGACGCCATGGCCAAGGCCGGCTTCACCGACATCATCGACGCGGGTGGCCTGGATGGACTGGCCGCAGCCGGAGCGCCGATCGAGTAGCGCCGGCGCTCCGAGTGCCGGTGACGCCGGCTGGTACCGTCTGCGCGTGACGTCCCGGACCGGAAGCCTGGTCATCCGCCGCATCCGCGCGCCGGAAGGGCCGCTCCTGCGAGCCCTCCGCCTGCGCAGCCTCCAGGATGCCCCGGACGCCTTCGGCCAGCCGCTGGCCGAGGCCATGGGGATGTCCGCGCAGGAGTGGGGCCGCAAGGCGACGCAGTCGGCGCACGGCGACGAGCGCAACTGGCTGCTGGCGCAGCGGGACGGAGACGAGATCGGGCTCGTGCACGGACGTCGTCGCCGGCCGTCGACCCTGCTGCTCTTCAGCATGTGGGTCGATCCGGCAGAGCGCCACGCGGGCGTGGGCCGCCAGCTCATCGGCTCGCTGGAGGCGTGGGCCGCCGGCTGGGGCGCCCAGGAGACCGTTCTCTGGGTCCTGCAGGACAACCAGCGCGCGCTCGAGTTCTACGACCGGCTCGGGTTCGAGGTCATCGGGACCGGCCGTGACGCCGACGTCGGCGCGAGTTTCGGCGCCCTGGCGCTGCGCCGCGCCATCGGGAGCGCGAGCGGCTGAACGGAGCGGCCGGCTGTGTCGCGGCGTCAGCGTCCGACTGTCTTTGCGCAAAGACAGTCGGGATCGCGATCACCTCTCGGCTGTCAGCGGCCCATCGTCCACTGAGACCCAGGCACGGTCGAGCGCGAGGTGGATGACCGAGGGCTGGCGCGACACGATGGCCTGCGCGCAGCGCCTCCTCCACCTGCCGGTCGTCCGCGACGCTGAAGCCCAGGGCCCCTTGAGCGCGGGCGATGGCAGCGAAATCGACCGGTCCGAGGTCCGAACCGGCTGAGCTGCGGCCCTCCTGCGACTGGCTCATGGCGATGGTGCCGTAGCGCTCGTTGTCGAAGACGAGGACGATGGGGTGGGCACCCTCACGGACGGCGGTCTCCAGCTCCATCGCCGACATGGCGAAGCCTCCGTCGCCGCAGACGGCCACCGCGATGCGGTCGGGTTCGTGCAGCGAGGCCGCGACCGCGGCAGGCAGCCCGAAGCCCATGGCGCCGGAGGCCGGTCCGATGAACGTCCCGGGGCGGCGGAAGCGGAAGCCGCGGGCAAGCCAGCCACCCATGTTGCCGGCGTCGGTGGTGAGGACGGCGTTGTCCGGCAGGACGCGTCGCAGGACGTCCACGACGTGCCCGGGATGGACGCCGGGACCGTCCCAGCTCCCCTGCCCCACCGCGCTGGCGGCACGGAAGGCTTCCCGGTCAGCGGCCGTGCGAGCCTCACGGCGGCTGCGCATCTCGTTGTCCAGTGCCGCGGCGCGCAGGTCCGACCAGGCGGCGTCCAGGAAGCGCGAGGCGTCCGCCTCGACGCTGACGGCGGCTGCCGGCAGCCACGATGGCGCGGACCTGGGCTGGACATCCACCTGCGCCCAGCGGGTGCCGGGACCCGGGATGGCGTATCCGTGGGTGGTCGGTTCGGACAGCCGGGCCCCGATGAAGACGATGACGTCGGCATCCTCGAGGCGACGCTGGACGGTGGCTGCCGACCATGGGCCTGCCATGCCCAGGTAGTTGGGGTGGTCGTTGGGGAAGACGTCCGGCCGCCGCCAGGCGGCGATGACGGGGACGGCCAGGGCTTCCGAGAGGGCCACGAGTCGCTTGCTGGCCCGGGCACGCAGGACGCCGCCCCCGGCGACGATGACACCCCGCTCCGACGCGGCGAGGAGCTTCAGGACGCGTCGCACGGCGGCCCGGTCGGCGGCCGGCCCACGCGAGCCCACCGGAGCGGTCGAGGGTGCATCCGCGACCTCGACCTCGGCGTCCATGACGTCACGAGGCAGCGAGAGGAGGATGGGCCCGGGGCGGCCGGTGGCCAGGCGCCGGGTGGCACTGGCCAGGATGCCGACGGCCTGGCCTGGGTCGTCCACCTGGCTCGCCCAGCTCGCGAGGCTCCCGATGCCCTTCACGAGGTCGCTCTCCTGGAACGCGTCCCGCCCCAGGATAGGCCCGCTCCACCTGTCCGGCGAGCACGACGAGGGGCGCCGAGTCCTGGCTCGCGGTGTGGATGCCGATGGCGGCGTTGGCGGCGCCGACGGCGCGCGACACGGCCACGAGCTGCGGTCGTCCCGTCGACTGGGCCAGCGCCTCGGCCATGAAGGCGGCGCCGGCCTCGTGCCGGGTCGTCACCACGCGGATGCCCTCGGCAGCCAGGTCGTCGAGGAGCGGCAGGATCGCCTCGCCCGGCACGGTGAAGCAGTAGCGGGCGCCAGCCCGCCTGAGCTGACGCGCGACCTCCGCCGAGACGCTGCGGCGCACCACGGCCCGCGCGGGGACGTCAGCGGGCACGTTCGCCGGGAGCGGTTCCGGTCGCCCGGCGTCCGTCGCGGCCGCGTCGAGCGCCTCGGCGGCCCCTGGCGGGGCGTCGCTCTCCGTGGAGGCGCGGCTCTCGGCGGCGGGTGCCTCGGCATCGTCAGCCGAGGTCCATCTCGGCCATCGGCGCGGCCTCCTGCGGCCGCCGCCGTGGCGTCGTCGGGCAGCACGCCCTCGCGCGGGTCGTCGAAGTCCTCGCCCGCCGCAGGCGCGTCGAGCAACTCGGACGGAGGGAGGTCGTGGGAGCTGCTGGTGTCGATCTGGCCTGGCGGTCGCGTCCACGGCGTCGCCGGGCAGCGGCAGCTGGTCGGCCGGCAGGTCGCTCACACCCGCACCATCGTGATGATGAGCGCGACGATGACGACCGTGGCCAGGACGGCCACGAGGAAGCGGGAAGCGCGGCTCTCGTCGGTCATGCTCACAGCCTAGCGGTAGTTGTTGAACTGCAGCGCGACCGGATAGTCGTCGGCGGTCTCGCGCAGGCGGGCGATGAGCAGCTGCAGCTCGTCCTTGGACTTGCCGCTCACGCGCACCGCGTCTCCCTGGATCTGGCCGTGCAGCTTCGGGAAATCGTCGCGGATGAGCTTGCTGATCTTCTTGGCCACGTCCTCCGGCAGGCCCTGGCGCAGGGCGGCTCGCTGCCGGAAGGACATCCCGCCGGCCGGCTCCACCTTGCCCCAGTCGAAGATCTTGACCGAGAGACCCCGCCGGATGGCCTTGCCGATGACGAGGTCCGCGATGGCCGCCGAGCGCATCTCCGAGTCCGTGACCACGACGAGCTCCTTCTCGGCAAGGTCGATCTGGATCTTGGCGCCCTTGAAGTCGAAGCGCGTGGCCACCTCGCGACGCACCTGGTCGATGGCGTTCACGAGCTCCTGGCGGTCGAACTCGCTGACCACGTCGAACGAGACGTTACCGGCCATCCTGTCCCTCCCCGGCGTCCGCCGGCACTGCTGCAGCCCCCGCTGGGCCCCCATCGGCCACGAGGCGGACGACCGGCCAGGTGCGCATCCGGGAGATGCACCCGGTCTCGTCGACCTCGAGGACCATGAAACCGCGCTCGCGCCACCGCTGCTGCGTGCCGACCGGCGTATAGGCCGCGTGCCAGCTGGCCAGCACGGTGCGACCGGACACCCATGTGCGCTCGGCGTCGAACTCCACGTCCACCTGCTCTGCGGCGACGCGGTTCCAGTGCGTCGCGGATGGCGAGCGACTCGCTCAGGGACGGCTCGAAGGGGTCGGTGCGGACCTCGGCGTCCGACGCGAACAGCTCGAGCATCGCGTCCGGGTCGCGCTGCTCGCGAGCCGCCTTGAAGCGGGCGAGCACATCCTGCCCGTCACCGGGCGTCAGGTCATGCGGCACTCGGGCATTCTACCCGCCGGCCCCAGCCTCCAGCAGGCCCGCCGCCTCCAGCAGCTCCACGAGCCGTTCGGCGATGACGTAGGAGCGGCCGCCGCCCATGGTGAGCACCACGTCACCGGGCTGGACCCGCGCGGCCAGGTGATCGGCCGTGGCCTCCACGCTGCCGGGTGCGGCGACGTCGGGGCCGCCCAGGCGCGAGACCGCGCGCGGCCAGCGCGGCGGCGCTGGCGATGCTCGTGTCCGGGTCGCGCCCAGCCCAGATGTCGGCGATGACGACGTGGTCGGCCGTGGCCAGCGCTGCGGCGAGGTCGTCGAGCATGGCCGCGGCGCGGTGGAAGGTGAGCGGCTCGTGGGCGACCCACACGGGTCGGCCGGGGTATCGGTCGCGCACGGCCCCGATGGTGGCGCGGATGGCCGTGGGGTGGTGGCCGTAGTCGTCGATGACGAGGACGCCCCGGGGCTCACCCCTGATCTCGAAGCGCCGGCCCACGCCGCGGAAGGTAGCCAGGCCGCCGGCGATGTCCGCGAGGCCCACGCCGAGCAGTGCGGCGACGGCGGCCACGCAGGCCGCGTTGGCGGCGTTGTGCTGGCCGGCGAGGTGGAGCTCGACCTCGAGCGCGGCATCGCCAGGTCCGCGGAGTCCCGCCAGGTGCAGGCGCGAGCCATCGAGCCGGTACGTGGGTCCGTCGGCTGACTGGACCGCGTCAGGCTGGGCTGCCGACCGCACGGGCACGACGCGCGCCCCCCAGTCGCCCAGCCGACGGGCCAGCTCCGCGCCGCCAGCATCGTCCGTGCCGATGACCACCCGTCGTTCCTCCGCGCCAGGGCCGCGCAGCCAGGCCTCGAACGCGTCCACGACGGCCGTCCGGTCAGCGAAGACGTCCGGGTGGTCCCAGTCGGCGTTGAGGACCATGGCCACGTCGGGCCGGTAGGGGTCGAAGTTGCCGGCGTACTCATCCGCCTCGACGACGAAGGCGTCCCCCCTCCCCCAGCGCGCCGTGGCCGGAGCGCCGCCGGTGAGCGCGGAGGGAAGCAGCGCCCCGACGAAGGCTGCCGGGTCGCGGCCGGCAGGCGGTCAGCAGATGCACCAGCCAGCCGGACGACGTGGACTTGCCGTGCGTGCCGGCGACCGCCACCAGCCGTCCGCCCTGGCTGGCCGCGGCGTCGGCCACGGTCTGCTGCCAGGGCTCGATGGCGATACCGGCCATGCGGGCTGCCACCAACTCCGGATGGTCGGGCTGCACGGAGGTGAGGGCCTTGGTGACGGCCAGGCGCGTCGGCGTGGGCACGGCTGGTCGAGACGTGCGCCGCATCGTGGGCGGAGGCGACCGGGATGCGGCGAGCCTCGAACGCGGCCGTGTAGGCCGTCGGGGCAGCGGGATCGCAGCCACTGACACGCGCTCCCGCGGCCGCCGCGAGCAGCGCGGCCGCCGATGCCCCCGCCCCTGCCGCGCCGACGACGTGGATGACCTCGTCCGGGCCGATGGGTCGCGCCTCGCGCGCCGCAGCCAGGCCCCGGCCGATGGCGTCGGCGCCACGGATGACGGTCATCGCCCGGCCCGCGGTGGATCCTGGTCGAGGGTGGCGATGAGCATCGACAGGGCGGCGGCGGCGCTCAGCGCCTGGTTGGTCGAGCGGTCGCCGTCCCAGTGGTGGCGTTCCACGCGGTGGCCGGCCGGCTCGGCCACGGCCACGTAGGTCAGGCCCACCGGCTTGGCGTCCGTGCCGCCGGCAGGACCGGCCACGCCGGTGACGGCCACGGCCAGGTGGCAGCCGAGTCGCTCGCGCAGGCCCTCCGCCATGGCCACGGCCGACTGTGCGGAGACGGCGCCGTGCCGGTCGATGGTCGACGGCGGTCACGCCCAGGAGCTCGACCTTGGCGCGGTCTGCGTAGCTGATGACGCCGCCGAGGTAGTAGGCGCTCGACCCGGGCACCGACGTGATGGCGTGGCCGACGAGGCCGCCCGTGCACGACTCAGCCGTGCCCACCGTGACACCGTGCGCGACGGCGAGCTGCTGGAGGCGCTCGGCGAGCTCCTCCAGCGTGGGGCTGCCGGGTCCCGTCAGGAGACTGGCGCCGGCTTCCGGCCCTGCAGGAGCTGCCACGTCGCGGCCTCCGCCTTCTTGCCCACGGCGCCGTAGTCCACGCCGTCGACGGTGACGTGCGCGGCGCGGGCGTTGCCCACCTGGAGCAGGACGTCCGGGTCCACCCGGTAGGTCCGCGACTGACCGGGCTCCAGGCGGATGCTGTCGGCGATGACCTCCTCGTCCGGGCCCACGATCTTGACGCGCGTGTAGCCTTCCACGGCGCTGACGGTGACGATCATCTTGTCAGCCAGCGAACGGACGGGGATGGTGGAGATGGCCGGCGTGCCGCCGTCGATGGCGGCCGCCACGGAGACCTGCCAGCGGCCCTTGGGCAATTGGAGTCGACCACGGAAGACGCCCTCTTCCACGGGCAGCTGCAGCGGCTCCGGCGCGGCGCGCTCACGGTCGAGGTTCCCGAGCCACTGGAGCGCTGACCACGACGCTCTCGGCATCGCTGGTGCCCTCCACCTTGACGGCGCCGTCGGCTGACTGGAAGCCCTCCTGCGGCGAGGTCAGCACGAGCTCCGCAGATGGCGTCCCCGACAGGTTGGAGGTGTCCACGCCCTCCGGCAGGGCCGGCGCCATCTCCCCCACGACGCCGGGCAGGTCCAGCACCGGGACGGTGGCGATGACCTGCAGGGGCTCCGATTCGCGGGCCGTCTCGGCATCCGTGGTGATGATGGTGAAGTCGTTGCGTCCCTTGGCCACGGGCAGGTCCAGGGTCCACTGGCCGCGCGAGTCAGCCGTGGTGGTGCGGAAGGTGTCATCCGTGCCCCGGCGCCGTGACCAGGGCGCTGGGCGTGCCTCCGCCACTCAGCACGACGCGCTCCGCGCCGGGCTGCAGCTGGCGGATGGACGGTCCGTTGAGCGAGATCTCCGGGTTCTGCGTGAAGCGCACGAGCTGCAGGCCGATGTAGCCCACGAAGGCGAAGACGACGGTCGCCAGCGCCAGCGCCACGATGAGCCCGGTGGTGAGCTTGAGGCGGCGGTCGGGCGCCGTGATGGGCTGGGGCGGTGGCTTGAGGCGCGGCGTCTCGGCGGAGCTGGGCTGGTCGATCTCACGTCGCCAGCGGGCCAGCATCTCCTCCGCGTCGAGTCCGAGGTACGTGGAGTAGTTGCGCAGGAAGCCCTTGGCATAGACGAGCGCCGGCAGATCGGCCACGTCGCCGCTCTCCAGGGCGGCCAGGTGACGGGCGCGGATCTTCGTCTCGCGCTCAGCACGCGCCAGATCCACCCCCTTGCGTTCGCGGGCGGTCTGGAGGATCTCTCCGACATGCGGCGCGCGCTGTGTCTCGTAGGACCAGCGGGCTCCGTCGGTCGCACGAGATCCGACGCGTGCTTCCTGGCGCGCGGTCATCCGGCGATGGACCCCTCACTCACGATACGGCTCCGCCTCGACCACGGCAGTCGGGGCGTTGCACGCAGTCTAGCGGGTCATGGTCATTCGTGACCAGTCCCGGCTGGTATCGCAGCCAGCGCAGGGCGCTGGCTCGGTGCGTCGGGTCACCGGCGTTCCGGTCGGTATCGGACCGGGTCCGCCGGGAACGGTCCACTCGTCAGGCGCGGGCGCGCTCCACCGAGTAGACGTCCTTGAGCTGCTCGAGGTGGGCCATGACCCGCGAGAGCTGGGCCACCGAGGAGACCTCCAGCGTGGCCTGGACGGTGGCACGGTGGTCCTTGTGGACCGCCACGGTGGCGGCCACGATGTTGATCTTGTCGTCGGCGACGATGGTGCTGATGTCGCCCAGCAGCCCGGTGCGGTCGTAGGCCTCGATGAGGATGGCGATGGGGTAGGTGCGCTGGGCGGCCGTCTCCCACTCCACGTCGATGAGGCGCTCCACGGCGCGCTCGTTGATGATGGTGGCGCAGGTGGCCAGGTGCACGGTCACGCCGCGCCCCCGGGTGATGAAGCCCACGATGGGGTCGCCGGGGATGGGGTGGCAGCACTTGCTGAAGCGGACCAGCAGGTCGCCCACGCCCCGCACGCGGACGCCGCCCGGCGTCGGCGGCGGCGGTGCCACCTGGGGCAGCTGGACCTGGTCCGCATCGTCGACGACACCCAGCCGCGAGACGACCTGCTGGGCGCTGATCTGCCCGTAGCCGATGGCGGCCAGGAAGTCGTCGAGCGACTTCATGCCGTAGTGGTCGAGCAGGCCGTCCAGGTCGCCGTGGTCGATCCGCTCGAGCGTGGTGCGCGCCAGGCGTCGCAGCTCGCGGTCGAGCACCTGCCGGCCGTGGGTGATGTTCTCGTCGCGCTGCTGGCGCTTGAACCACTGCCGGATCTTCTCCCGGGCGTGGCTGGTGGTGACGATGTTGAGCCAGTCGCGCGAGGGACCGTGGGCGCTCTTGGTGGTGACGATGTCGACGATGTCACCGTTCTTGAGCTTGTAGTCGAGGGGCACCAGGCGGTTGTTGACCTTGGAGCCGATGCAGGCGTGGCCGACCTCGGTGTGGATGCGATAGGCGAAGTCGAGCGGCGTGGCGCCCGCCGGCATGTCCTTGACGTCACCCTTGGGGGTGAAGACGAAGACCTGGTCCTGGAAGATGTCGAGCTTGACGCCCTCGATGAACTCGGTGGCGTCGGAGACATCGGTCTGCCACTCCATGAGCTGGCGCACCCAGGCCAGCTTGGCGTCGTAGGCCCGGTCGGTCCGGGAGCCCTCCTTGTAGCGCCAGTGGGCAGCGATGCCGACCTCGCTCACGCGGTGCATGTCGTGCGAGCGGATCTGGACCTCGAGCGGCTTGCCGTCGAGGGCCACGACCGCGGTGTGCAGGCTCTGGTACATGTTGTTCTTGGGCATGGCGATGTAGTCGTCGAACTGCCCGGGGATGGGCCGCCAGAGCGAGTGCACGACGCCCAGCGCCGCGTAGCACTCGCGCACGTCGGCGACGAGCACGCGCAGGGCGTGCACGTCGTAGATCTCACCGAACTCGGCCCGCTTGCGACGCATCTTCTTGTAGATGCTGTAGATGTGCTTGGGTCGGCCGGACAGCTCCGCGGTGATGCCGGCCTCCACGAGCGCCACCTGGAGCTCCTCCATGGCGCGCCGCACGTAGACCTCGCGGCCCTTGCGGTGGCTCTCGAGCTGCCCCGCCACCTCGTGGTAGGCATCCGGGTCCATGATCTTGAAGGCGAGGTCCTCGAGCTCCCACTTGATCTGCCAGATCCCCAGGCGCTCCGCCAGCGGGGCGTAGATCTCCGCGGTCTGGCGGGCGATGCGCAGCTGCTTGGCGGGCGGCAGCGCCGTCAGCGTGCGCATGTTGTGGAGGCGGTCGGCCAGCTTGATGAGGACGACGCGGATGTCCTCGGCCATGGCCAGGAACATCTTGCGGATGTTCTCCGCCTGCTGCTGCTCGTGGGTCAGGGTGCTGAACTTGCTGAGCTTGGTGACGCCGTTGACGAGCCGGGCGACGTCCGCGCCGAAGTGCTCCTCGACGTCGTCGAGCGAGTACTCCGTGTCCTCCGGGATGTCGTGGAGGAGGGCCGCGGTGACGGCGGTGGGGTCGAGCCCCATCTCGGCCAGGATGCGCGCCACGGCCAGGGGGTGGGTGACGTAGGGTTCGCCACTGGCGCGCTTCTGGTCGGCGTGGGCCGCGTGGGCGAAGGCGAAGGCGGCGGAGAGAGGTGACAGGTCGGCCTGCGGGTAGTGAGCCTGGAGTTCCTGCTCGATGTGATGCAGGCTCCGCTGCATGCCGTCCATGGAATGGTCCACCGGCGCCGCGGGTCGGGCGCGTCGCCGGGTGCGCGCTTCACCCGGGCCTCCCTCGAGAGGGAGGGTGATACCGACCTCGGACGCTGCGCTGGTCATCCGCCCGAGTGTATCGGGTGTCTGTCAGGGGTGCCCCGGGGCGGGTGGTTCAGGCGAACGCACCACATCGCAACCTCATGGCACTCCCGGCCCCGCAGGTCGAGGGTGTACCGTCAGCCGCTGTGACGCCGTGGCACGGACGTCGCCCATCGGGCGCCGTCATCCCCCTGCTGCTCCTGGCCGGCTCGATGAGCCTGCTGGTCTCGTGCGTCTCCATCACCGACCTGTCCGACGAGGCCAGCGTCGCCTCGGCGCGGGCCGTCGCGGCCCCAGTCACGGCGGCCCCAGTCACGGCGGCCCCAGTCACGGCGGCCCCAGTCACGGCGGCTCCGGCCACGCTCCCCGCGTCGTCCCCCGCCGCTCGCCCAGCCGACCCCCGCGGCCTCGGTCGCGGCAGCCTCGACGTCGCCGACGGTCCAGCCGTCCGAGGCGACCCTCACCCCCACCCCTCCCCCGGCGACGGCAAGCCCCAGCGCAGGCGTCTCCCTGGATGCCGGCACGCAGCGCAAGCTGGCAGCCATCCTGGAGCGCACCACCGGGAAGGACCGGGTGGCCGGCCTGCAGGCGGCGGTGCGGCTGCCTGACGGCCAGACCTGGCTGGGCAGCGCTGGAAGCGCGCAGCTGGAGCCCCAGCGCCCCGTGACGGACGACACGGTCTTCTCCATCGCCAGCGTCACCAAGACCTTCATCGCCGCGCTGATCCTGGAGCTGGCGCAGGAAGGCAAGCTGGAGCTGGACGTGCCCTTTGGCCGCTACTGGGCGGATGCCCCGCGCAAGGACACCGTCACCATCCGGCAGCTGCTGAGCCACACGAGCGGCATCTACAACTACTTCGAGCATCCCCGCTATGCGCAGATCTCGCGCGCGTGGCTGCGCCCGGTGTCTGCCCCGGGGCTGGCCTCACGCGAGCACGCCTGGACCTATGACGAGATCATGGACCTCGTCAAGACCGGCTACTGCCGGGCCGGGGAGTGCTACCACTACTCCAACACCAACTACGTCATCCTGGGCCGCATCGCGGAGGCGGTGGGCGGAGCCCCGCTCCACGAGCAGCTGCGGCGCCGGTTCTTCAAGCCGCTCGGCCTGGCGGACACGGTCTACCAGCCGGCGGAGCTGCCGCCGCCGGACGCGGCGCACGGGTACTGGGACTACGGCACGGGCTACTCGGATCACACGCGTGACTCGCGCCTGCGCCCCTTCGAGGCGGCGCTGACCGTGGCGGACGCGGCCGGCGCCATCGCCTCGACGGCTCGGGACCTGTCAACGTGGGCAGCGAGCGCTCTACGGCGGCTCCGTGCTGGCGCCGGAGTCCCTGGCGCAGATGACGACCATGCTGGAGCCCGGACTCTACGGCCTGGGCGCGGACGTGGCCGTCTTCGCCGGGCACCGCGCCTACGGCCACCGCGGCGGCCTGCGCGGCTTCGAGTCCTCGATGTGGTACTTCCCCGACGAGGGCGTCTCCATCGTGCTGCTCTCCAATCAGGGCAACTGGCTCACCGACGAACCCATGGAGAAGCTCGCCGCGGCTGTCCTCGGCCGCGCTGACTGACCCGCCGAACGGGCGGCCCGGTCATCCGACGGCGGCGCGATCAGCCGCGTCGTCGCGCCGCCGCGGCCTGCCGCCGCCGTGCCCGCGAGCGTCGTCAGCCGACCAGGGTGCGCAGGGTGCTCCGCACCACCGCGGCCTCGTCCCAGGGGATCTCGCCGCTGGCCGTCTCGATGGTCTTCTCGTGGCCCTTGCCGGCCAGCAGCACGGCATCTCCCGGGCGAGCGCTCGCCAGGGCCACGGCGATGGCCTCGGCACGGTCGGGCACGAGCAGGAGGTCCTGGCCGCGGCGCAGTCCCGCCGTCTCCGCTCCGACGGCGATGGCCTCCAGGATGGCCAGCCGATCCTCGCCCCGCGGGTCCTCGTCGGTGAGCACGACGAGGCGGCAGCGCTCGCCGGCCACACGGCCCATGTGGGCGCGCTTGTCCACGTCGCGCTCGCCAGCGGAGCCGAAGACGGCGATGAGCCCGGCCACGGGGTCGGCCGGCCGCAGCTCGTCGAGGACCTTGCCCAGGGCTTCGGCGGTGTGGGCGTAGTCGACGACGACGCTGAAGGGCTGGCCCTCGTCGATGCGCTGCATGCGGCCCGGGACGGCCTCCACGCGCCCCAGGGCGGCGGCTGCCGCATCCAGGTCCAGCCCGATGGCCGCCGCCACGCCGAGGGCGGCCAGGGCGTTGTAGACGTTGAAGCGGCCAGCCAGCCGCAGCTCCAGCCCTCCGGACCAGCCCGGCGCGGTCACCTGGGCGCGCAGCCCGCCGGGGGTCTCCGCGACGTTCGCGGCCACGATCTCGGCCGCGTCGTCGCTCGGCAGACCGGAGCACCCCGCATCGCCGGGTGGCGCCCCGGCCAGCCCGTAGCGCAGCACGCGAGCCCCGGCCGCGCCGGCGATGGCTGACACGATCGCGCACTGCGGGTCGTCGGCGTTGACGACGGCGTGCTTGCCCCAGCCCTTCTCGGGGTTCTCGTCGCTCCTGGCGAGCCGCGCGAAGAGACTCTGCTTGGCCTCCCGGTAGGCTTCCAGCGTGCCGTGGAACTCGAGGTGCTCCGAGGTGACGTTGGTGAGCACGGCCACGTCGTAGGCGACCCCACCGACGCGCTGCTGGGCGAGGCCGTGAGAGGTCGACTCCACCACGGCCCAGCGATCGCCGGCGGCCGCCATGGCGGCCAGGTAGCCCTGCAGCTCCGGCGCCTCCGGGGTGCTGGCACGTGCCGCGTTGCCGAGGCTGCGGCCACCGATGATGACGTCCGTGGTGCCGATGAAGCCGGTCGGGCTGCCGGCCTCCTCGAGGATGGCGCGCACGAGGTACGCGGTCGTGGTCTTGCCGTCGGTGCCCGTGATGCCCACGATGCCCAGGCGCAGCGAGGGGTCGCCGGCGCGCCAGGCGGCAGCCAGCGCCAGGGCCATCCGGGAGTCGCGGACGAGGAGCTCCGGCACCGGGAGGCCGGGCACCGGGCGTTCCACGATGACGGCGGCGGCTCCGGCCGCCACCGCGGCGGCGACGTGCTCGTGGCCATCGGCGTGCTGACCCCGCCTGGCCACGAAGAGGTCGCCGGGCCGCACGAGGCGGGAGTCGTAGCGGATGGCGCCGATGACCGGGTCGGGCGCGCCGCCGTGGGCAGGGATGCCCTCGTTGGCCAACAGGCCGCGACGCTGCAGGAGCGCGGTGAGGGCCGCCAGCCGGGGTTCGGTCCACGCTCGATCGGCCCCGGCGGGCGCCGGCTGGTCGGCCGCGACGGGCGGCGCCGAGCCGCCGGCGGCCGGCGGATGGTCGCTCGGCGAGGCCAGCCCGTGCCGGCGCCTGGCCAGCCGCACCAGGCCCCGCCGACCTCGATCCACGAGGGCATGCACCGCCGGGTTCACGACCAGGTCCCAGGTGCCGCCGTATTCGACGACGCGCCCCCCGAAGCCCTGCTTGAAGTGGGCGATGCCGGGCGTGGAGCGGCCCCACATGTCGAAGACGCGCGCGCCAGCCGCCTTGCTGCGCACGATGGCCTGCCACTCGAAGTAGTGGCCGGCGCGGATCTCGCCACCGGCGTCGGTCAGCCCGCCGTACAGCTGCGAGGCGCGTCCCCCGCAGGTGAGGATGAGCTTGCTCGAGACGTCCGTGCCGTCCGGCAGCGAGCCGATGAGGAGCAGCGCTCGACCCTGGGCGGCGAAGGCGCGGTAGACGTCCCGATAGGCCTCGAAGGCGCGCGGGATGAAGCCGCTGCGGACGGCCGTCTCGACGAGGATGTCGTAGAAGACCGGCGAGGTCCGCCTCTCCGCCCTCGCGGACGCTGCAGCCGCGCTTTCGCGCGCCATTGGCGTAGCGACGGCTCGACTTGTAGACGTCGGACCAGAGCTCCTCCTCGCTCCTGGTGAGGTCGATGACCTGCGTCGAGGTGAGTTGCACGGGGTCCGCCGGTCGCCACCCGGCGGCCGCCAGCAGGGCGTGGTGCGCGTCGCCCTCCAGGCCGGGGTCGGCCGTGACGTGGGTGAGGCGCCGGGCGCGCGCGACCGCACGCAGCGCCTCCGTGAAGGCGTCCACGCTGGCAGCGTCGAAGCGCGTCGCCACCGGCCCGCGAGGCAGGTAGCCCACGGAGTACGGTCCTGGACCCAGGCGGCGCACGAGCAGCTGGCCGCCGATGGGGCCGGAGCCGCCGTCGGCCACCACGCGCTCCGCTCTCCAGCCCGTGGCCGCCTTGGCCGCCGCCCAGGCGCTCAGCTGGAGCGGGAAGTCGGTCTCCGTCGACCTCGACGAAGGCGTCCCACGAAGCAGCGTCGTGGCGCAGGCGATCGAGGACTGCCTCCATGTCGCCTATCTTCCCACCCCACGCAGGGTGTCGATGGCGCGGCGCCGGCCACGCGCCAGCCGGTCGGCCATGGGTCTGAGCACGATGCGCCGCGGGGGCGCCCGATCGACCCACACCGCACCGAAGCCACGTTTGTGCTCGTACAGCCCGTGGCCTGGTTCGCCCGGCTGCGGCGGCCGGCGGTGGCCGGGCAGGTCCACGCCACCCAGCTCGATGGCCGCGGCGCCTTCCCGGAGGGCGTCCCGGATGGCGGTCCAGCGGAGGAGGTGCATCGTGCCCGGCAGGTCATCTCGCGAGGCCGCACGGTCGGCCGAGTAGGCGGTCGCGTGGATGCCACCCTGCCGGAAGAGGAACAGCCCGCCGACGAGGAGGCCCTCGTGGTCAGCCAGGAGGAGCCGTGCCAGCCCCGCAGCGAGCAGCGCCCGCCAGCCTCGCAGGTAGTCGGTGTCCGATCGCAGCGGGATGCCCAGCGCCCGGGCGCGCTCCGCCATGAGCACCACGAACTCCTCGAGCCGGTCCCCTGCCCGGTCGTCCAGCACGCGGGTCGCCGTCGCGCTCGGCTGCCCGCACCCGCTGGCGCGTGGACTTGGAGAGGCGCGCGAAGAGGGCCTCCTCGTCGATGCCCGGTGGGAAGTCGAGCCGCATCACGTGGATGGACGGCTCGAGGCCCTCGCTGACTCGGAAGCCGGCCGCTCCCATGGCCGCCTCCCAGGTAGCGTCGGCCGGACGTTCCGGGTCGAGGAAGAGGTCGCGTGCGCCGCGAGCCCGCGCCCAGTCGGCGAGCGCCCGGGCCCGCGCTGCGGCCACGTCGGCCGCCTCTCCCAGGTGTGCGGGTCCGCGCCGCACGGACGCCTCCGTGCCGGGCAGGCCCCTCGTGGCGCGCAGGGTGGCGAGGGCCACTCGGCCGTCGTCGAAGGCCAGGAAGTGCGGCTCGTCGCCCAGGCTCCGCCGGTAGTCGGCCCAGGCCGTCGACTGCATGACATGGCCGCCGATGACGCGCACGGCCCGTTCATCCCAGTCGTCGGGGGCCCGAGAGCCGTCCCCCACGACCGTCAGCCGTGGCGCGCCCTGGCCGTCCAGCGGAGGGGTGCGTCCGCCGCTCACCGTGGCTGCCTCCGGTCATGGCTGCTCATCCGGGACGCAGCGCCGAGCGCAGCAGCCCGATGGTGCGCGCCAGTTCCGGCAGGCGCACGAGCCAGCTGTAGCCGACGTACACCGCCAGCGCCGCCACTGACGCCAGCAGCAACTCCAGGCCCAGGGTGACGGCGCGGCCCGTGACGCCGGGAGCGGGCAGCACTGCCAGCACGCCGGCTGCCACCAGCCCGGCCGCGAGCGCCCCCACGAGCGAGGTCACCCCGGCCCGCACGACCGGTCGCGCCTGCACCGAGGCATGGCGCCGCGCCAGCAGCAGCGTCAGGGTCACCGCTTCGAACCAGGCACCGACGGCGATGCCCAGTGCCAGCCCGCCCAGCCCGAGGCGGTCGATCGTGGCGACCGAGACGACGACGTTGACGCCGACCGAGGCGATGGCCACGCTCACCGGCGTGATGGTGTCCTTGCCGCTGTAGAAGGCGCGGGCCAGGATGATGTTGAGCGCGTGCGCGGGCAGGCCCAGCATGAAGACGCCCAGGGTCATGGCCGTGGCTTCCAGGGCCGCCGCGTCAAAGCCCCAGCCGAAGAGCAGCTCGGTGACCTGGTCGCGGGCCACGATGCCCACCGCCGAGACCAGCAGCATGGCCCACAGCAGCAGGCGCAGGGCGCTGACCACGGTGGATCCGAAGGCGGCCTCCTCGCCGGTGGCCAGGGCGCGCGAGAGCGTCGGCAGCAGGATGATCCCCAGCGGCAGGCCGATGACCCCGAGCGGGATCTGCAGCACGTTGAAGGCCACGTTGTAGGCGACGACGGCACCCACCGCCAGGGTGCTGGCGAGGGCGGTGTTGACCAGGAAGGTGATCTGGTTGGCGCCCATGCCCACGGCTCGCGGCAGCATCAGCCAGAACGACTGCCGGGCCGCCTCGTCGGAGATGTCCGCGCGACGCGAGTAGCGGAAGTGCCCGCGCAGTGGCGGCACCTGCACCAGCACGTGGGCGACCGAGCCGACGACGACGCCGATGGCGGCCGCGAAGACGCCCAGCCAGGGCGCCAGCAGCACGGCGCAGACGATGATGCCGACGTTGTAGGCGACCGGCGCCATGGCCGCCGCGCCGAAGCGGTCCTCCGTGTTGAGGATGGCGGAGAGGATGGCACCAGCGGCCAGGAAGACCGGCGAGATGAGCATGAGGCGCGTGAGCTCGACCGTGAGCGCGGTGGTCTCGGCGTCGAAGCCGGGCACCAGGAGGGGCACCACGGCAGGCGCGAAGATGGCCAGGAGCGCCGCCAGCACGAGCAGCACGCCGAGCATCAGGTTGAGGACGGTGGAGGCCACGCGCCAGGCGCGTTCGCGCTCGCCGTGGGCCGTCAGGCCGGCCAGCACCGGCACCAGGGCAGAGGCGATGGCGCCGGCCGCGACGAGCTGGAAGACGAGGTCCGGGATCCGGAAGGCGGCGTAGTAGGCGTCCAGCTCCGCGGTCGCGCCGAAGAGGTTGCCGAGGACGACGACGCGCAGCCAGCCCAGCATGCGCGAGGCGAGGAAGGCTGCCGTCACGACGAGCCCGGCCCGGGCGAGCGTGCCCCGGCTCACGACGATGGGTCGGGTGTGCCGTCACCGTCCGGCGGGGCGGGCCGGGCGGCCGAGACGGCCCGGGGGTGGGCGGCACGGTAGCTGGAGCGCAGCCGGCCGGGGCTGACGTGGGTGTAGACCTGCGTCGTGGCGAGGCTGGCGTGGCCGAGCAGCTCCTGGACGACGCGCAGGTCCGCCCCGCCTTCCAGCATGTGCGAGGCGAAGGAGTGGCGCAGCGTGTGCGGCGTGGTCCGCTCCGGCAATCCGGCGCGACGCACGAGCCGGTCGACGCGGAGGCGGACACCACGGACCCCCAGGGCTTGGCCCCGCGTGCCCAGGAAGACGGCGTCCGAGGCGTCCCCCGCGGCAGTGGCTGCCAGGACCGGGCGTCCGTGGCGCAGGTAGACCTCCAGCGCGTCACGGGCCGGTGCGCCCAGCATGCCCATGCGCTCCTTGCGTCCCTTGCCCAGGACACGGATCTCACCGCGCGCGACGTCCACGTCCGTGAGCCGCGCCGCGGCGATCTCGCTGATCCGCAGCCCCGCCGCGTAGGCGACCTCCAGGATGGCCCGGTCGCGCAGCTCCACGGCCTCAGGGAGGCCGTCACGTCGCGCCCTGCCCACGGCGTGGCCAGCCGATCCCGGCACCACGTCGAGCAGCTGCTCGACGTCCGCCACCGACAGCACTCGCGGCAGCCGGGACGAACGCCGGGGCGTCACGATGGCCGACCACGGGTCGCCGCTCACCCAGCCCTGGCGGCGCGCGAAGCGGTAGAAGGAGCGCAGTGCGGCGACCCGGCTGGCGATGGTGGAGCGCGCCAGGCCCCGTCCATCCAGCTCCGCGAGGTAGGCGCGCAGGGTGCGGCGCGGCGGCCGCTGCCAGGTCACGCCGGCGACACCCGACAGCCAGTCGAGGTACTGCCCGAGCGCGGTGCTGTAGGCCCGTCGCGTGTGCACCGATGCGTCACGTGCCTCCAGCGCTGCCAGGAACGCCGCGACGGCCGACGCGCCCGTCGCGGATCCTCCCCCACGGCGGTCATCGGCCGGCGGCCGGATGCTCGGCCATCAGGCCGGACGGGAGCCCGAAGCGGCCGAGGCGCCACGTCCCTTCGCTGCTCGACCCGGGGTCCGCGGGCTCCGGGCGCTGCTCCGGCCCGAGGCACGACGCTTCTTCGACGGCGCGAGCGCCCCTGGGTTCGGAGGACCGCCGGGCAGCTGCTGGCCGGGCAGCGCCGCGCGGTCGATGGGCAGGTCCACGCTCGCTCCGCAGCGCAGGCACAGGCCGCTCTCGTCCTTGAGCGCCACGGGGCCGGCGTCCGCGTCGTGGACCGCTCCGAGCGGCTCCAGGTTGGTCGTGAAGTCGCAGGCCGGGTAGCGGGAGCAGCCGTAGAAGACGTTGCCCGTGCGGCGGGCACGACGGGCCGTCAAGCTGCCCTGGCCGCACGTGGGGCACTCGACCTCGAACGGCAGCGGCGGCGGGGGCGGCGGCCCCGTGCGGTGGATGTAGTCGCACTCGGGATACCGCGAACAGCCCGCGAAGACCCCGAAGCGGCCCCGCTTGGCGACGAGGCTGCCCTCGCCGCACTTGGGGCAGGCCTGGCCGACGCCCTCCACGGCGGGAAGCTCATCCTCCTCGCCGGGCACCGGCCGGGTCTCCTTGTGCTCCGGGTAGAGCGAGCAGGCCAGGAAGCGCCCGTTGCGGCCCAGCCGGATGACCATGGGGTGGCCTTCGCTGCAGACCTCGTCCGTCTCCTCGGTGGTGAGGTCGCGGCGCCGCAACTCGCGGCGCTTCTCGTCGACGAGCGCCTTGAGGGGATCGTAGAACTCGCGCAGCAGGGGCACCCACTCGCGCTCGCCCCGGGCGACCTCGTCGAGCTCCTCCTCCATGCGCGCCGTGAAGGCCACGTCCACGTAGTCGCCGAAGTGCTCCACGAGGACGTCGGTGACGATGCCGGCCACGACCTCCGGCCGCAGGCGCCGGTCCTCCACCTTCACGTAGCCGCGGTCCTGGATGGTGGAGATGGTGGCGGCGTACGTGGACGGGCGGCCGATGCCGTGCTCCTCGAGGGCCTTGATGAGCGTGGCCTCCGTGTACCGCGGCGGTGGCTCGGTGAAGTGCTGCTCGGCGGCGGCATCCTCGACCCTGGCCGCGTCACCCTCGGCGAGCTCGGGCAGTCGGCCCTCCGTCTCGTCGTCGGTCCCGTCGTCGCGGCCCTCCGTGTAGACCCGCGCGAAGCCGTCGAAGAGCGTGCGGGTGGCGCTGGCGCGCAGCCCGAAGCGCCCGGCGTCCAGCTCGGCCGCGGTCGTCTCGAGCTGCTTGGGGGCCATCTGCGAGGCCAGGGCGCGCTGCCAGATGAGCCGGTAGAGGCGCAGCTCCTCGTCCTTGATCCGCCCCTTGAGCGAATCGGGGTCGCGCAGGAAGCTCGTGGGGCGGATGGCCTCGTGGGCCTCCTGGGCGCCCTTGGCGCGGTTCCGGTAGCCGCGTCCGCCCTTGACCGCGTACTCGGCACCGAAGCGCTCGCGTGATGACGTCGTGGGCCTCGTGCTGGGCTGACGTGGCGATGTTCACCGAGTCGGTGCGCATGTAGGTGATGAGGCCGGTCGGCTCACCGTCGATGACGATGCCCTCGTAGAGCCGCTGGGCCACGGACATCGTGCGCTTGGGGCCGAAGCCGAGCTTGCGGCTGGCCTCCTGCTGCAGGGTGCTGGTGGTGAACGGTGGCGCGGGGTTGCGCTTGCTGGAGCGCACGGTGCGCGACGTGACCACGGGCGCGACTGGCCGCGCAGCTCCTCCACGTACGCGCTGGCGCGTGCCGGCGTCGGGGATGGGCACCTCGCGGCGACCGACCTCGCCGCTCCGTGCGACCGCGGTCCCGTCCACGCGGACGAGGCTGGCCGTGAAGGGCTCGTCGCGAGCGGTGCGCAGGCTGGCCTCCAGCGTCCAGTACTCGCGGGCCGTGAAGGCCTCGATCTGGCGCTCGCGCTCCACGACGAGGCGCACGGCCACCGACTGCACGCGCCCCGCGGAGAGGCCGCTGCGCACCTTGCGGGAGATGAGCGGGCTGAGCGTGTAGCCCACGAGGCGGTCCATGATGCGCCGCGTCTGCTGAGCGTCGACGAGGTCCATGTCGATGTCTCGCGGATGGGCGAAGGCGGCGTCGATGGCGCCCTTGGTGATCTCGCTGAAGGTGACGCGGCGGGTCTTCTCCCCCGGGATGTCCACGGCCTCCACGATGTGCCAGGCGATGGCCTCCCCCTCGCGATCGAGGTCGGTGGCGAGATAGACGAGGTCCGAGGAGGCGGCCGCACGGCCGATGTCCCTCAGTTGCTTGCGGCGGTCCTCGCTGACGACGTACTCGGGCGCGAAGTCGTGGTCGACGTCCACGCCCAGCTTGCCCTTGCCGGGGTTCTCCGGCAGGTCGCGCACGTGACCGTAGGAGGCCAGCACCTTGTAGCCATCGCCCAGGTATCGCTCGATCGTCCGCGCCTTGGCGGGCGACTCGACGATCACCAGGTTCTTGGTCATGGCCGGCGAGTGTAGCACCGGTGCGTCGGCGCACCACCCGTGCCGGCGGCTCGCGCGCTCATGCCTCGCGGATGCGCCGGAGCAGCTCCGCGTCCGGCTCCAGGTGTTCCAGGGCCTCCTCTTCCGGACCTGCACCGGCTGTCCCGAAGCCACTCGGCGGCGGCGTGATGATGACCGCCGGGGTGCTCGGTCACGCCGCTCGCTTCGGCCGGCAACTGGACCGGGCGGATGGGCAGGTCCATCCCCAGGCCGGCCTGGTCGATGGAGGCCCGGGGGATCTCGATGAAGCGGATGATGTTGTAGGGGATGAGGAAGACGGAGTCGAGGTACTCCGTGGTCAGGGGCTTGCGCCCCTCCAGGGTGCGCAGGTTGGTGCAGAGGAGCCCGGCGTCCGCGGCCGTGGGCAGCGATTCGATGTCCGCCTTCAGGGGCTGCTCGTTGTGCAGGTGCAGGATGACGTTGCGGATCATGGCCCCATCCTACGCTGGCCCGGGCCGTGGCCGTCGCTCGGCCGCCCAGGGGCCGCGCGATCGGCCCGACCTTCCCCGCCGCTCGAGGAGCGGTCCCGCGGGCAGCTGGAGGGCCCCCAGGCACGTGGCCCAGCCGCGCAGCTGGAGGAGCGTCAACGCCGCGGCCACGATCCCGGGAGCCTGTTGGCTGGCGACGGCCAGGCTGTCCACCGTCTGTGGTCCCCGGCAGAGCGCCTCGGCGACCGCGCGCTGCGGACCCGCGAGCGCGTCCAGGGCAGCGGCGGCCGAGAGCCTGGCATCCGGAGCCCGGCCTGGCTCGGTCGTGCCGTCCAGGCCGAGGTCGACCAGCATCTCGTCGAGGCCGGTCAGCGGGCGGGCGGGCGACTCACGCAGCAGGGCCAGGTTGCCGGCGACGGACGGGTCCAGGGGCCGACCGGGTGCCACGAGCACGAGGCGACCCTGCTCCAGCGCGTGGCGAGCCGTGATGAGGGCGCCGCTGCGAGCCGGCGCCTCCACCACGAGGGTGGCCGCGGCCAGGGCACTGACGATGCGGTTGCGCCGCGGGAAGGTGCCGGCCGTGGGGCGGACGCCGGGTGGCTGTTCGCTGATGACCGCGCCCTGGGCGGCGAGCCGGCGGGCCAGGCGGCGGTGGGCGGCGGGCCCCGGCTCATCCAGGCCGCCCCCGACCACCCCCACGCTCTCCCCTCCGGCCTCCAGGGCGGCCAGGTGGGCGGCGCCGTCGATGCCCACGGCCAACCCGGACACGACGGTGGCGCCAGCCTGTGCGAGTCGGGTGCCGATGCGAGCGGCGAGGCCGCGCCCCAGGCCCGTCGGGTGCCGCGTCCCGACGACGGCGACCAGGCGTGGGGCCACCAGGCTGGCCTGCGAGCCCAGCCCGAAGATGACCGGCGGCGGCTCCTCCAGCTCGTGCAGCCGTGGTGGCCAGGCGCTGTCCAGCGGCGTCAGCACCCAGCCGCCGAGGGCCGTCATGGCTCGCTCCGGACGGCCGGGATCGGCGGCCGTGGCGCGGACGGCCGCCGCCAGCCCAGCCCGGCGCCGTGACCCGATCGCCCCGGCGAGGACCTGGTCAGCTCGCTGCTGGTCCAGCCGTGCGACAGCCTCCAGGGCCGTGCTGGCGTCACCCCAGGTGGCCAGCAGGCGCTCGAAGGTGACGTCCCCCACGCCCGGCGTGCTGGCCAACCCGATCCACGCCTCGCGCTCGTCGCGCCCGGCCTGGTCGGGGTCATGCGGCCGCGCCCGTCTCCAGGGACCGGTCGCGCAGCGCCGCGGCCGCCAGGATCTCCGTGCTGCCGACGGACCCCTGGTCCGTGAGGTCCGCGATGGTGCGCGCGACCCGCAGGACGCGGTGGACGCTGCGCGCGGTCAACTCCAGCCCCTCGGAGACCTCCGCAAGGGTTCTGCCGCGTCGCGGCGTCCATGGCACAGGCCTCCAGCAGGTGACGACCGCGGAGCGACCCGTTGGGGCGCCCGCCCCCTCGCAGCATGGCTCGCTCCCAGGCATGCCTGATGCGCGCGGCCACGCTGGCGCTGTCCTCCGGTCGCGCGTCTCCCACGAGCTCCACGGCGTCCAGTCGGGGCATGACCACCCGCAGGTCGATGCGGTCGAGGAGCGGCCCGCTGACGCGGCGCAGGTAGCGCTGTGGCTCGCGTACCGGGCAGCGACAGGCACGCAACGGATCCCCGTACCAGCCGCAGCGGCACGGGTTCATGGCCGCGATGAGCTGCAGGCGGGCCGGGTAGCGCACCGATCCATGGGCCCGCACGATCTCCACGCTGCCGTCCTCCAGCGGCTGGCGCAGCGCGTCCAGCACGTCGCGGTCGAACTCCGCGAGCTCGTCGAGGAAGAGGACACCGTGGTGGGCCTGCGTCACCAGCCCCGGCCGCAGTGCGGCGCCGCCGCCCACGAGCGCCGCGTACGACGTCGTGTGGTGCGGGCTCAGGAACGGCCGGCTGAGCCGGTCGCCGGCCTCCTGCTCGAGGCCGGCCACGCTCCGGATGATGGCCACGTCGCGGGCCTCAGCCTCCGTCAAGGGCGGCAGCAGGCCGGGCGTGGCGCGCGCCAGCAGGGTCTTGCCAGCGCCCGGCGACCCCAGCAGCAGCAGGTTGTGGCGTCCGGCCAGGGCGACCTCCAGGGCCCAGCGGGCATGCTGCTGACCGCGCACGTCTGCCAGCTCCGTCCAGGAGCCCTCACCATCGGGCGCACTCCCCTGGCCGCGCGACGTGCGCGGGTCGGGCGTCACGGCGGGTGTCAGCGCGCCTCCGGAGATGCGGATGGGCGCGCGGCGCCGTGCCGCCGCTGCGATCCGGCCACGGGGCCCGGCCACCAGGCGGGCCACGTCGTCCAGGCCGTCCGCCCCGACGATCTCGACGCTCGACACGAGCTGGGCCTCCCGGAGATTCCGCAGCGGAACGCAGACGCGGCGGTGCCCGGCGTCCCTGAGGGTCGCCACCATGGGCAGGACCCCGGCCACCGGCATGACGCCGCCGTCGAGGGAGAGCTCCCCGAGCAGGGCCCACGAGCCACCGGAGGCGCGGATCTGCTCCGAGGCGAGCAGGATGCCGATGGCGATGGCGACGTCGTAGGCGGCACCGTGCTTGCGTCGGTCGGCGGGGGCCAGGTTCACCGTGATGCGTGACAAGGGGTACGTGAAGCCCGCGTTCCGGATGGCGCTGCGCACGCGCTCCCGTGCCTCCGAGAGCGAAGCGTCCGGGAGGCCGACGATCTGGCAGCCCGGCAGGCCTGGTGCGACGTCCACCTCCACGCGCACCAGCTCGCCACGCAGGCCACTGACGACGGCGGTGTCCAGGATCGCGAGCATGCCGCGAGTCTGGCCCAGGAGGCTTCACTGCCACTTAGCCCTCGCTGGCCGAGGCCTTCGGCGAGGAGGCACCCGGAGCCGAGCCGGGTCATTCGGGCACGACCCGCCGGGGGAGACCGTCTGGCACAGGCTCACGGGCCTGAGGTCGCCAGGCGGAGACCCGGGTCGCGTGGGGCTCGCCCGTCAGGCGGCGGCCGGGCGAGTCCTCCGTCGCTCGAACCACTTCTCGATCGACACCACGGGTAGCACGACCGCACCCACCGCGGCCGCGAGGGCCACGTCGGTGGCGTCGAGCGGGTGCGTCCCGAAGATGTCGTTGAAGAGCGGCAGGTAGATGAAGGCCGCCTGGAGGAGCAGCAGGACACCGATGCCCACCAGGACGCTGGGGTTGCTGAAGAGACCGATGCGGAAGATCGAGTCGCGCAGCGATCGGCAGTTCAGGAGGTAGAAGGCCTGGAAGAGGACCACCGTGGTGACGGCCATCGTCTGGGCCTCCGCCAAGGCGGCCGCCTGATCCTCCCCGCGGGTCAGTGCGCCGTCGTATTCGAAGAGGAAGAGGCCGATGGCACCAGCGGCCATGAGCAGGCCAACGAGGACCGTGCGCGAGAGGACGAAGCGGCTGAGCACGGGCGCGTCGGGGTCGCGCGGTGGTCGCTCCATGAGGTCCGGTTCGGGTGCCTCCAGGGCCAGGGGCAGGGCCAGCGCGATGGTGGCCACGAGGTTGATCCAGAGCAGCTGCGTCGGCGCCATGGGCAGGAGCAGCTCGTTCGTGATGGCGTCGAAGGGGAAGAACATGACCGCGAAGGTCAGGATGAGCGCCAGTCCCAGGTTCGTGGGCAACACGAATGCGAGCGCCTTGATGAGGTTGTCGAAGACCCGACGGCCTTCCTCCACGGCCGCCGTGATGGTCGCGAAATCGTCATCGGTGAGGACGAGGTCGGCGGCCTCCTTGGAGACGGCCGTGCCCGTGATGCCCATGGCCACGCCGATGTCGGCCTGCTTGAGGGCCGGTGCGTCGTTCACGCCGTCGCCCGTCATGGCCACCACCTGGTGCTCCGCCTGCAGGGCGCGCACGAGGCGCAGCTTGTGCTCCGGAGCGACGCGGGCGAAGATGTCCGCGCTCATGGCCGTCGCCCGCAGCTCGGCATCGTCCATGCGCTCGATGCGGGCGCCCGTGACGGCGCCATCGCCGACCCGCAGGCCGAGCTGACGTCCGATGGTCTCCGCCGTGAGGCGGTGGTCGCCGGTGATCATCTTGACCACGATCCCGGCGCGTTGGCTGGAGCGCACGGCGGCCATGGCCTCCGGCCGCGGTGGGTCGATCATGCCCAGGAGCCCCAGGAACCGGCAGCCGCCGCCGAGCGTGGCTTCGCTGAGCGCCTCACCCGCGCGCAGTTCCCGGTCGGCCACGGCCAGGACGCGCATGCCCCCGGCGGCCAGCTGCTCGACCGCCGCGTGCACGTCATCTGGTGACAGGGGCTGACCCTCGGGATCGTGGTCCGAGCGTGCCAGGAGGACCTCCGGAGCACCCTTCAGGACAGCGCGCTGTCCGCCCTCCGCGGTGGCGTGGAGCGTGGCCATGTACTGACGCTCCGACTCGAAGGGGATGGCGTCCAGCCGGGGCCACGCCCCGCGGAGCTCGTCCACCGCCAGGCCGGCCTTCTCGGCGGCCACCACCAGGGCACCCTCGGTGGGGTCGCCGGAGATGACGCCAGGCGTCGCCGGAGCGCTCCAGCGTGGCATCGCTGCAGAGAGCGGCGTCGAGGAGCAGTGAGCGGACCCCGTCCGGCGCGGCAGCGAGGTCCTGCCCGTCCTGCCGGAACCCGCCCATCGGGGCATAGCCCACCCCGGTCACCTCCAGCACCGCGTCCGGGGTCCAGATGGCCTGCACGGTCATCTCGTTGCGCGTCAGCGTGCCCGTCTTGTCCGAGCAGATCGTGGTCGTGCTGCCCAGTGTCTCGACGGCGGGGAGCTTGCGCACGATGGCACGACGCGCCGCCATGCGCTGGACGCCGATGGCGAGGGCGATGGTGACGATGGCGGGCAGGCCCTCGGGGATGGCGCCCACGGCGAGGGCGATGGCGAAGAGCAGCGACTCGCTGAAGGCATCCGTGATCGAGAGTCCCTGGGCCGTCATGCGCAGGATGCCGATGACGAGCATGACCCCGGCGACCACGAGGATGGCCACCGTGATGAGGCCGCCGATGGTCTTGAGGGCGCGCGTCAGGGGCGTGTCCAGGTCCACCGTCGACTTGAGGAGCGCGGAGATGCGGCCCAGCTGGGTCGCGGCGCCGGTCTCCACGGCGATGGCCTCGGCGGTGCCGTACGTGATGTGCGTGCCGCCGAAGACCATGGAGGCGCGGTCTCCCAGGTCCGCCTCCTCCGGCACGGCTGTCACCTGCTTCTCCGTGGGGACCGATTCGCCGGTCAGGGCGGCCTCTTCGGAACGCAGGCTGCGGCAGGTCAGGAGCCGCAGGTCGGCAGGTACGCGGTCACCGGAAGCGAGGGCCACGATGTCACCGGGTACGACGTCAGCCGCGGGCACGGACATGCGTCGCCCATCTCGCAGGACGGTCGCCGTCTCGGGGACCATCTGGAGGAGCGCGCCGATGGCCTGGCTGGCGCGGTACTCCTGGATGAAGCCGATGACCGTGTTGACCACGACCACGGCCAGCACGACCAGACCGTCGAGGACCTTGCCCAGGAGGATGGCCACCGCCGAGGAGCCCAGGAGCACCCAGATGAGGGGGCTCTCCAGCTGGCGCAGCACGAGCTGCAGGACGCTGTCCCCGCTCGCCCGTGGCAGGACGTTCGGGCCGTACCGATCGAGCCGGGCGGCTGCCTCAGCCGAGCTCAGGCCCTCGCGGCGAGCGTCGAGCCGCTGCAGTGCCTCATCTGGTGACAGGGCGTGCCAGGCTGGCTCCGGTGCGCCAGCCTGGTCGGTGGGGTCGGGCATGCGGTCGATCCGTCTGTGCTGTGCGGGGCCCAGGCTGGACGCTGTCTGGCCGGCAGTCGGGAGGTCGGGTCAGGCGGCGGGAGCCGACTTGTCAGGCGGCCGCGGCCCCTCCGGGGTGTCGGTCGAGGCCGGGCGTGCCGTTGGTCCGGACGATCCCGCTGCGGGCTCGCTGGTCGCGACGGGAGCACGCGGCTCGCCACGATCGCCGGCCATGTCGCACGTCGCGGCCGGTCTCCAGGCCGTTGTCGAGGAAGTTGCCCAGGCGCCTGGCCAGGTCGGTCAGCTCGAGCGGGATGACGTACTTGGTGGCCGCCGTGCTGCCCAGGGCTTGAGGGCCTCCAGGTACTGGAGGGTCATGGTGCGGTCGTCGATCTCGCGTGCAGCCGAGAAGATGCGCGCTGAGCGCCTCGCTGAAGCCCTCGGCCTGCAGGATGGCCGACTGGCGCTCGCCCTCGGCGCGCAGGATGGCCGACTGCTTCTCGCCCTCGGCGACGTTGATCTTCGACTGGCGCTCGCCCTCGGACTCGGTGATGACGGCGCGTCGCGTGCGCTCCGCGGTGAGCATGCGGTTCATCGAGTCCTGGACGCCGGGCGGCGGGATGAGCTCGCGGATCTCCACCGTGGTGACCTTGCCTCCCCAGCGCTCGGTCTGCTCGTCGAGCCGGGCCCGCAGGACGTCGTTGATCTGGTCGCGCTTGGAGAGCACGTCGTCGAGGTTCATGTCGCCGATGACCGCGCGCAGGGTGGTCGTGGCGATGCCCCGCAGCGCGGCCCGGAAGTCGTAGATGTTCACGACGCTGGCGAGGGGGTCCACGATGCGGAAGTAGATGAGGAAGTCGATGTCGATGGGCGCGTTGTCCTTGGTGATGTTGGTCTGGCTGGGGATCTCGTCGAAGTCCTCGCGCACGTCCACCTTGACCGGTCGGTCGACGATGGGGATGAGGAAGCGCAGGCCGGGGTCCTTGACCAGCTCGGGCCGCGTCTTGCCCGAGGCGGAAGACGACGAGGCGCTCGTACTGGTTGACGACGCGCACCGACAGGTAGAGCACGATGACCACGAGTACGAAGAACGAGGAGCAGCGGCACGATGATGCTGATGAGTGTCCCGTCCATCGGTCAGACCGTCCTTTCAGCGTGCGTCTCGTCACGGGGGCGCAGCAGCGGGAGACCCGCGGCTGCGCGGGCTGCGACGGGGTCATCGTCGGGCAGGCGCTCCACGATGACCGTCAATCCATCATGACCGACGACACGCACCGGCGTGCCGCGTGCCAGCGTGCTGCCATCGCCCGCGCGCGCCGTCCACTCCTCGCCGGCCGCGTAGACGCTGCCGTCGGGCAGCAGGTCGCGGCGCACGATGGCCGGCGTGCCCAGCGCCACGAGCGGCTGCGTGATGTGGCTGGCGCCCATGGCCAGCTGGGGTGCCCGGCGGTTCCGCACGACGATCACGACCAGCCCGCCGATGACCAGGGCCGTCAGCCCGGTCATGGCGGCGATGATGGGCCAGGCCACCGCCACCGTCGGTGCCAGCGGATCGCCCGGGCTGCGTGTAGAAGGCAGAGGCGCCGAGCGCGAAGGCCACCAGGCCGCCGACGGCGAGCAGGCCATGGCTGGTGATGGTCATCTCCAGCAGGAAGAGGATGAGGGCCAGGCCGACGAGCAGCAGCCCGGCGATGTTGAGCGGCAGGCTGCCGAAGCCGATGAAGGCCAGGATGATGGCGAAGGCGCCCAGGATGCCGGTCACCCAGTTGGGGTTCTGCAGCTCGAAGAAGAGCCCGTAGAAGCCCAGGGTGAAGAGGATGAAGGCGATGTTGGGGTCCGAGAGCAGGTGCAGGAAGCCCTGCAGCGGGTTCATGTCCACCCGCTCGACCGTCGCCCCGGCCGTCTGCAGGGCGAGCTCGCGACCGGCCACCTCGACGAGCCGGCCGTCCGCCTGGGCCAGCAGGTCCTCGACGGAGGAGGCCTTGATGTCGATGGCTCCCGCGGCCAGCGCCTCGTCCACCGTGTAGGAGGCCGCGTCCTCGACCGTGCTGACGGCCCAATCGACCGGGCGTCCGCGCTCCTCGGCGATGGACGTGATGGTGGCGATGGTGTCCGCGAGGACCTTGGCGCCGAGGTCGTCGGGGATGTCCGAGCCATCGCCCGAGATGGGGGTGGCGGCGCCGATGTTGGTCGCCGGTGCCATGGCCGCCACGTGGGCGGCCAGGGTCAGGAAGGTGCCGGCACTGGCGGCCCGGCTGCCGGCCGGGCCGACCCACACGAGGACCGGGACCTCGGCGTTGAGCTGCGCCTGGACGATGTCCCGGGTGGCTTCCAGCGAGCCGCCCGGGCGTGTCGAGCTCGATGACGACCGCGACCGCCCCGCTGGCCGCCGCGGCGGCGATGCCTTCGCGCAGGTAGCCGGCCAGGACCTGGTCGACCACGCCCGTGGTGGGCAGCACGACCACGCGGCGCTCGTCCTGCGCCAGGCGTGCCGCCGAGCAGCAGCGTCAACGCAGCCGCCACGAGCAGTACCGCCCGGACGAGCCTGTTGCGCAGTGCACGACGGTCAGCCATCGATCGCTCCTTGATCGGGATTATCCCATCGACTGCCCCGAGGACGGTGCCTGCCATCGGTCACGAGCCGCGACGGGTCCACCCGACGGCCCCGGTCGGCCGTGGGCCCGCGGCTAGACTGGCACGCAGCCGGTCGGCAGTCTGGCGCGCCTGGAGGGTCGCATGTCCGTGGAGGTCCGAGCCATCGAGCTGCCGCGCGACGCTGCCCGCTTCTGCAGGACCTGGTGGCCCATCTATGCCGACGACCCGCGCTGGATCCCACCGCTGCTGTTCGAGCGGGAGCGGTTCCTGGACCCAGCCCAGAACCCCTACTTCCAGGCGGCGCGCGTCCGCTGCTTCATGGCCTGGCGCGACGGGACCCCGGTCGGCACCATCGCGGCGACCGTCGATGGTTCAGCCCAGGAGCGCGAGCCCGGTGTCGGCTTCTTCGGCTTCTTCGAGTTCCCCGATGACCCAGCCATCAGCCGAGCGCTCTTCGATACCGCGGCCGGCTGGCTGCGCGACCAGGGCATGTCCGCGATGCGCGGTCCCTACAACCTCTCGCCCAACCACGAGTTCGGGCTCCGGGTGGACGGGTGGGACACGGACGCGGCGGTTCTCAACCCCCACAACCGCGACTACTACGCGCGCCACTACGCGTCGCTCGGGCTGGTCGGCGTGCGTGACTGGTACGCCTACTGGCTCGACCACGCACCCGTGCCCGAGCGGCTGGCTCGCGCCGCCCAGCGTTTCCTCGAGCGGCACCCGCGAGTCGAGCTGCGCCACCTCGACCCGGCGCACTGGGACGAGGAGATCATGTGGTTCTGGGACATCTACAACGACGGCTGGGAGCACAACTGGGGTCACGCGCGCATCAGCCGCGACGAGTTCGTGGTGGTCGCGCAGGGCCTTCGGCAGATGGCCGACCCGGAGCTCATCTGGTGGGCCTTCGTGGACGGCGAGCCGGCCGCCGCTGTCGTGGCGTTCCCCGACTACAACCAGGTGCTCAAGCGGATGAACGGCCGGCGGCTGCCGTTCGGCTGGGTCCACTGGGCGCTCGGCCGCCGGCGCATCGACGCCCTCCGCATCTTCGCCCTCGGGGTCAGGCAGCGCTACCAGGGGCTGCCCCTCGGCGCTCCGCTGTACCTGCGGATCTGGGAGGTGGGTCTCGCCCGTGGCTGGCGTGGGGCGGACGCGTCGCTGGTCCTCGAGGACAACCTGCGGATGCGTGGCGGTCTCGAGAAGCTGGGCGCACGCATCTACCAGACGTACCGCATCTACGAGCGCAGGCTCGACGGCGAGGTCAGCGGGCCGCCCCGGCCGGAGTGACGGGACTCGCCAGCCCAGGGACTAGGGCCGCTCTCGGTCCTGCACGAAGTCGAAGAGCAGCTGGCTCCAGGACTCGAGCCACTCATAGCCGCGCTGGACCTCCGCGGCATCCGCGAACGCGCCGGACAGCTTGTGGGTCTCGCGCACGGCCACCGCACGACCCGCGGCCTCGGCCTCGAAGACGATCCCGAGGTGCACGCGTCCGACCGGGGTGCGGTCGTCGTTGAGCAGCCCCAGCAGCCGAGGCCGGGGCTGCCAGTCGGCCACCAGCTCCTCGTGGAACTCGCGCTGCAGGCCGGCCTCGATGCCCTCGTCGTCGGGGCCCACGTGGCCGCCGACCCCGATCGACCAGCGCTCGTGGAGCCTGGCGTCGCCGCCGGCGCTCGTGCGGCGCATGAGGAAGATGCGTCCACGGTCGCGCAGCAGGAGGTATGGGATGACCTGCTTCCAGGTCGGGTCCTCCTCAGCCTCGTCGCGGGGCCGATGCTCGCCCTCGGCGGCGACGAGCGCCAGCACGGACGTGACGTCCGTGTCCCGGATGCCCGTCCAGCCGTCGTCGCCCAGGATGCGGGCGCGCGGCAGCCCCAGGACGAGCTCCCGCCGGGGATCGCTCGCCACGCGCGCCGGATCGCTCATGACCGGCAGCGGCCCGCGCTGCAGCGGGCGCGCGACGCCGGCTCTGGCCGTCCGTCAGACGGCAGGGATGGTCTCCAGGGCGTGCTGGATGCGCTCCTCGGGCAGCTCGTAGTCCTCAAGCTCGCCGGCCAGGAAGCGGTCGTAGGATGAGGCGTCGAAGTGGCCGTGGCCACACATGTTGAAGAGGATGACCGGGCTGGTGCCGGCTTCGGTGGCCTTGTGCGCCTCCTCGATGGCGACGGCGATGGCGTGCGACGGCTCCGGCGCCGGCAGGATGCCCTCCGCTTGCGTGAAGATGCGGGCGGCCTCGAAGGTGCGGCTCTGGACGACCGCGCGGGCCTCGATGACCCCCTGGTCCTTGAGCAGGCTGACCTGCGGCGCCATGCCGTGGTAGCGCAGTCCGCCGGCGTGGATGGGATCGGGCACGAAGTCGTGGCCCAGGGTGTGCATCTTCACCACGGGCGCCATCTTGCCAGTGTCGCCGAAGTCGTAGGCATAGATGCCGCGGGTCAGGCTGGGGGCGGCCGCCGGCTCGGCGGCGATGACCCGGTAGTCGGCCTCGCCGCGGAGCTTCTGGCCGATGAACGGGAAGGTCAGGCCGGCGAAGTTGGAGCCTCCGCCCGTGCAGGCGATGAGGATGTCCGGCTTCTCGCCGGCCATCGCCATCTGCTCCATGGCCTCCTGGCCGATGACCGTCTGGTGCATGAGCACGTGGTTGAGCACCGAGCCGAGGGCGTAGCGCGTGTCGTCGCGCCCGGCGGCGTCCTCGACCGCCTCGCTGATGGCGATGCCCAGCGAGCCGGGGGTATCTGGCGTCTCCGCCAGCACGGCGCGGCCGTAGGCGGTGAGGCTGCTGGGGCTGGCTGCGACCTGGCCCCCGTACATCTGCATGAGGTTGCGACGACCTGGCTTGGCGTCGTACGAGGCGCGCACCATGTAGACCATGACCTCGAGGCCGAAGAGCGCGCCGGCCAGGCAGAGCGCCGAGCCCCATTGACCGGCGCCCGTCTCCGTGGTCAGGCGCGTGACGCCTTCCTCCTTGTTGTAGTAGGCCTGAGGGATGGCCGTGTTGGGCTTGTGGCTGCCCGCCGGGCTGCCGCCCTCGTACTTGTAGTACAGGCGTGCGCTGGTGCCCAGCGCCTTCTCCAGCCGATGCGCCCGGAAGAGCGGCGAGGGGCGGTACATGGCGTAGGCCTCGCGGACCGGATCGGGGATCTCGACCTCGCGCTCCATGCTCATCTCCTGGCCGATGAGGGCCATCGGGAAGAGCGGCAGCAGGTCCTCCGGACCGACGGGCTGAAGGGTGCCCGGATGCAGCGGCGGCGAGAGCGGTACGGGCAGGTCGGCGTTGATGTTGTACCAGGCGCGCGGGATGCGGTCTTCAGGCAGGATGAACTTGGTGCGGGTCAGTGCCATCGATCGTCTCCCTCTTGGCCCCCCGGGGGCCCGACTGCCACGGCCGGTGACCCGGCTCACTGCCTTGCAGCGTACAACGCGGCTTCGTGGAGCGTCTCGTAGCGAGCGCCGGCCCGCTCCAGGTGGCTGCGCATGAGCGCCACGCGATCGACCAGCCAGTGTTCCTCGGGGCGTCCCCAGCGCTCCGCGGACAGGTCGTCGATGGCGGCCCGATCCGTTCCGCGGGCCACGGTGAGGTGCGCGGCCGGGGTCCGACGAGGGGGCCCGCCGATCGTCGCGTCCGTCGGACAGTCGGCTGCCAGCAGGCCGGCCAGCCCGATGACTCGCCCGGCGCCCTCCCCCACCGGCAGCCAGGCGACGGCCTCGCCGTGCCGCTCCCGTCCGCCGCCCCCGGCGACGCCGACGCGGAAGGGCCCTGACCGCGCGGCGGCGCGGTCGACCACGGCCGCGACCTCGCCCACGCGTCCGACGGGCACCGACCCCAGGAAGAGGAGCGTCAGGTGCCAGGTCGCGGGCAGCAGCCAGCGCGTCTGTCGGTGGCGCTCGCGGTAGGGTGCCAGCTGCGCCCACAGGGACCGCCGTGCCTCGGCCGGCAACGGCAGGGAGATGAAGAGACGCCAGCGATCGGTGGCGTGGAGGTCGGGCCGCGGGGCGGCGTTCAGCCTGGTGCTCCGGCCAGTGCGGCCGGCCGCTCGATCCCGAGCAGGTCGAGAAGCTCCGCGAGGTCGGCGATGACCGTCGCGCCATCGGCCGGCGTGTCGGCACCGATGGGCGGGTGCGCCCGGCCGTGTCGGTCCACGAGGATGGGTTCGATGCCCGCCCGTCGGGCGCCCATGACGTCCGCCTTGGGGTCATCGCCGACGTGGACGGCCTGGCTGGCTTCGACGCCGAGCAGCTCCAGGGCGTGCTCGAAGATGGCCGGGTGCGGCTTCTGGTAGCCGACGCGGGCGCTGATGCTGAGGACCTCGAAGTGCTGCGCCAACTCCAGGGTCTGGAGCAGCTCCGGCGCGGCCCAACCCCAGTTGCTCACCACGGCCAGCCGCAGGCCGGCGGCGCGCATGGCCCGCAGGGCCGGGATCACATCCGGGAAGACGTAGAACGCCGAGCGCCGTCGGAAGGCGAGGTCCACGTCACGGAAGAAGGACTCCGGCAGGTCCGGGTAGCCGAGGCGACCGAAGACGAGCCGGTCGAGGGCCATGAGACGCTCGAAGGAGGCTTCCTCGCTGGCCTCGAACGGCCCTTCATGCTCCCATTCCTTCCAGGCCTCGCGGAAGGCCGCCTCGAATGCCTCTGCCGTGGCCGTGATGCCGTGGTCGGCGAAGACCGTGGCGTAGACGTCACGCCAGGAGGGGTCCGGGCGGACCATCGTGTCGCCCACGTCAAGCAGCACGACGCTCGGGCGGGTCGTGAGGGGCGGCAGGCGGGGCGGCTGAGGGCTCATGTCCAGAGAGTCTATCCATTGGCCGGGGTGCGGTCCGAGGCTGTTCGGGCGCGGTGCCGCGGCTGCTGCTTGGCGCACGAACCGAATGGGCCAACGACAAACGGCCGCGCACCGCGGCCCGGGACCCGGTCGGACGCCGTGATGCGCGACGGCCGGGCCTCGACCGGACAAGAGCCCGCCCTCCGCGGGACGGGCCCTCTGTCAGTGCCGCAGTCCGTTACCAAACCAACTCGAAGCCGAAGAAGGTGCAGAGCGCCTCGGCGTCGAAGGTGACGTTGCCGCGCCATCCGCGGCCGTCGCCCACCCACACCCGGGGGTCGTTTGGTTCAAGGATCAGCGGCTGTGGCCTCCCTTGCCTGCCCCCCGGCGCGGGTGCACGAGCGGGAGGCTGACGGCCGACGAGCGTGGTCGTCAGTCGTTGTAGAGGCGCTCCTCGATGAGCTTCTCCATGACCGCGCGGCCGTTGGGGTCGAAGCAGGAGTACTCGAAGTACTTCTGGTACTCGAGGTCGATGGAGTTGGTGCCGCTGCGGTTCTTCTCGACGGTGGCCACCACCCAGTCGCGGAAGCGCTGCGCCTGGTAGGGGTTGAACTCGATGTTCACCTTGGCCACGATCTGGTACTTCTCGTTGAGGATGAGGATGATGTCGGCCTCGTAGTTGATGGCCGACGAGCCGCGCAGGTGGTGGTTGCGCAGGCGGGCCGCCTTGAGGCCTTCCTTGTCCGCCGCCACGATGGAGATGAGCGGCACCTCGTAGTTGAGGGCCAGGTCCTTGAGGCCCTGCACGACGGTGGTGACCTTCTCGACCTCGTTGGCGGGCTCCGGGTGCACCGGCACCTTCTGCATGTAGTCGATGAAGACCACGAGGCGGCGGTCGCCCGCCAGCTCCTTGTAGCGCTGCACGAGGGCGCTCATGTTCTCCACCGTGCTGGTCGTCTGGGAGCCGCGCAGCAGGTAGAGGTTGGGGCCGTAGCGGTTGACGCGCTCGAGGGCCGGGCGCAGGCGCGGGTTGGTGCCCAGGTCGGCGTTCTGGCCGCCGGTCGCCATCCACGTGCCCAGGATCTCCTGGCGCACGTCCACGAGCTTCACCCCGCCGGCCCGGTTGGGCAGGCTGGGCAGCACCGACTCCTGGGAGATGATGCGGTTGAGCAGGTACTCCTCGTCGTGCTCGAAGCAGATGTAGAGGACGCTGGCAAGGCCGCTCATGACGATGTTGCGGGCCATCTGCAGGGCCATGGTGGTCTTGCCGGTCCCCTGCGCCCCACCGATGAGGAGCATCTCGCCGGCGCGGATGCCGCCGCCGATGGACTTGTCCAGGGGCGTGAAGCCGAGCGGCACGGGCTGGTACTGGGTCACGTCGCCCTGCGGCCACCTTGCCGGCCAGCGTGCTGAGCACCTGCGTGGCGCTGCGCGGCTCCACGACGCCAAGGCCCGGAGTCGTAGGCCCAGGTCTGACCGCCGATGGTCTCGTCGGTGGCGCTGATGGCGCTGGGGTGGCGTGGGTCGGTGGCGGGTCGTGCGAGCTGCGGCGCGAGGCCGATCTGCTGCGACGTCGGGACGGCCTGGCTCGGCGGCAGCGGCGCCAGGGCGGGTGCGGGCGGTCGGGGACCAGGCGGCACGGGCGCCAGCGGCGGCGGGTATCCGCCCGTCGCGGCTGGGCGGGGTGGCTCTCCGGGAGCGAGCACGGGTGAACCGGGCTGGCGTGCCATCAGGCTGGCCAGGCGGCCGGCGATCGGCGTCGAGGGCGTCAGGGACGGTCATGGCGGCGTCAGAGGCGCAGGCCTCCAGGCTCCCTTGTGACAGGCTTCTGTGCCACGGATGCTACCAAGGACGCGGCCACGTCCACGGCGACCCATCCATCCTAGGCGCCCACGCCCATGGGTACTACGAGGACAGCCCGTCTTCTTCCGCCAGCGCCGCCCAGTACCGGGCCACCGTCCTGGCGCCGCCCTCGTAGTTGGCCAGCACGAGTGACTCGTTCGGCGAGTGGGCGTGGTCGTCCGGGTTGGTGAAGCCGAGCAGCACGGCGGGCTTGCCGAGGACCTCGTCGAAGCTGGCCACGGCGCCGATGGAGCCGCCCTCGCGGATGAAGAGGGGCTCCTGGTCGAAGACCTCGCGCAGGCAACGCGCCGCCGCCCGGGCTGCCGGGTGCTCGACGCTGACCATGAAGGGCCGCATCGTGTCGTGAAGCGTCACCGACACCTCCACGCCGGGGACCTCCACCGCCAGGATGGCGTCGCGCAGCAGCTCGTACGTGCGCAGCGGGTCCATGTCGGGCACGAGCCGGGCGGAGACCTTGGCGTGGGCACGGGCAGGGATGATGGTCTTGGTACCCTCGCCCTGGAAGCCCGACCAGAGACCGCAGATGTCCAGCGTCGGCCGTGCCCCGCGGCGGACGACGGGCAGGATGCCCGGCTCGCCGAAGAGCTCCGGCACCCCGATCCCGGCCGCGAAGGTCGCCTCGTCGAAGGGCAGGCTCGCCAGTGCCTCGTGCTCGGCCGGCGTCAGGTCGCGCACGTCGTCGTAGAAGCCGGGCACCGTGATGTGGCCCTCGCCATCGCGCAGCGAGGCCAGGATGCGCACGAGGGCGTTGGCGGGGTTCTGGACGAGGCCGCCGAAGCTGCCCGAGTGCAGGTCCTGGCTGGGACCCGTGACGTCCACCTGCAGGTAGGTGTTGCCGCGCAGGCCGACCGTCACGGCCGGCCGGTTGCCCACGAAGAAGCCCGTGTCGCTGACGACCACGAGGTCCGCCTCCAGGCGCTCGCGGTTGGCCACGAGCCAGGCCTGGAAGTGGGGTGAGCCGGCCTCCTCCTCGCCCTCGATGACGTAGCGCACGTTGAGGGGCAGGCGACCGGCGGTCGCCAGCCAGGCCCGCGCTGCCCAGAGGTGGAGGTGCACCTGTCCCTTGTCGTCGGCCGCCCCGCGCGCGAAGACGCGCCCGTCCTCGACGCGAGGCTCGAAGGGTGGTCGCACCCACTCCTCGAGGGGGTCGACCGGCTGGACGTCGTAGTGCGCGTAGACGATGACCGTGGGCGCACCCTCGGCGTGGAGCCAGTCGGCGTAGACGACCGGATGGCCGCCCGTCTCCGAGACATCCACGTGCTCAAGGCCGATGGCCCGCATGCGCTCGGCGAGCCACTCCGCACCGGAGCGGACATCGTCACGGTGGGCCCGGAGCACCCCGATGGTGGGGATGCGCAGGAACTCGACGAACTCGTCGAGGCGCTCTGCAGCGTGCTCCAGCAGGTAGGCCTCGACGGCCTCGATGGGCGTCATGACTCCCCTCCCCCGGTGCGTGGCGTGTGTGGCTTGCGCGGACCGATCAGGCGGGCTGGGGTGCGGGCCCCGGTGCCGCGAGAGGGGTCGGCGGCTGATCCCCGGCCGGGCTGCCCGCGGCGTCCTCGTCCACCCGGCGTCGCGGCGTGAGCGGCGAGGCCAGCTTTGGCGTCGGCGAGCCACCCGGCTCGTTGCGCGGCTCAGGCAGGTCCGCGAACATGGCCGCGAACTCGTCGGCCTCGATGGTCTCCTTGGCCACCAGCGCCTCCGCGAGCTGCGTGAGGCGGTCCTGGTAGGTGGTGAGTACCTCCGTGGCGCGAGCGTAGGCCTTGTCGATGATGGCGCGCACCTCGTCGTCGATCATGCGGGCGACTTCGTCCGAGTAGTTGCGCTGCTCGCCGATGTCGCGGCCCAGGAAGATCATCTCCTCGCGCTTGCCGTAGGCACGCGGACCCAGCTTGTCACTCATGCCGAACTCGGTGACCATGCGCCGCGCCAGGTTGGTGGCCTTCTCGATGTCGTTCGAGGAGCCCGTGGTGGTATCGCCGAACATGAGCCGCTCGGCCACGTTGCCGGCGAGCATGCCGGCGATCTTGTCCTCGAACTCCGTCTTCGACTGGAGGTAGCGGTCCTCCATGGGCAGCCCCATCGTGTAGCCGAGGGCCATGCCGCGGCTGATGACGCTGACCTTGGCCACGGGGTCGCACTTGGGCAGGATGCGCTGCACGAGGGCGTGCCCGCCCTCGTGGTAGGCGATGATGGCCTTCTCCTCGTCGCTGATGATGCGGCTCTTGCGCTCCGGGCCGGCCACCACGCGCTCCAGGGCCTCGTTGAACTCCGGCGTGCTGATGGTCTTCCTGTTGCGTCGGGCGGCCAGGATGGCAGCCTCGTTGACGAGGTTGGCGAGGTCCGCGCCGGAGAAGCCGGGTGACTGCTTGGCCACGGTCTGGAGATCGATCTCCTTGTCGAGCGGCTTGCCCTTGACGTGGACCTTGAGGATCTCGAGGCGGCCCTTCATGTCCGGCCGGTCGAGGATGACCTGGCGGTCGAAGCGGCCCGGGCGCAGCAGCGCCGGGTCGAGCACATCCGGGCGGTTGGTGGCAGCCACGACGATGACGTTGGTGTTGGTGTCGAAGCCGTCCATCTCGACGAGGATCTGGTTGAGGGTCTGCTCGCGCTCGTCGTGAGACCCGCCCAGGCCGGCGCCGCGCTGGCGGCCCACGGCGTCGATCTCGTCCACGAAGACGATGCAGGGGCTGTTGCGCTTGGCCTGGTCGAAGAGGTCGCGCACGCGGCTGGCGCCGACGCCCACGAACATCTCCACGAACTCCGAGCCGGAGATGCTGAAGAAGGGCACGCCGGCCTCACCGGCCACGGCGCGTGCCAGGAGGGTCTTGCCCGTGCCGGGCGGTCCCACGAGCAGCACGCCGCGCGGGATGCGGGCGCCCAGGGAGTTGAACTTCTCGGGGTACTTGAGGAACTCGACGACCTCCTGGAGCTCCGTCTTGGCCTCGTCCACGCCGGCCACGTCGGAGAAGGTGACGACCGTCTTGTTGCCCAGGAACATGCGCGCCCGGCTCTTGCCGAAGCTCATGGCCTGGTTGTTGCTGCCCTGCGCCTGGCGGAACATGAACCACAGGAAGACGCCGATGAGCAGGATCGGGAAGAGCATCGAGACGATGAGGCCAAGGAAGGCGTTGCCGTCCTCCGCCGGCTTCGCGGTCAGCGCGGGCACCGCGTCACCGCAGGGCCCGGCCGCGCAGGCCTGCACCATGTCGTCGCGCAGGGAGGTCGTGAACTGGCTGGGCACGAAGGACTCGACGACGAGATTGGTGCCCTGCTCATCCTTCTGCTTGAGGGTGATCTGCAGCTTCTCACCACTGCAGGAGCACCGAATCGACCTTGCCCTGGCTGACGGCCGTGAGGAAGGCATCCTCCGAGCCGCTGTAGGGGATGGTCTGCGATGGCTCCTCGTTGAAGAGGAAGAGGTACAGCAGCGCGGCCGAACCCACGATGAGGACGAGGGTGACGAGCCCGTTGCGCATGAACCGACTGTTCAAAGAGGAACCTGCCTTCAGCCTGAAGCCGTCCGCGAGGACCGGACGGGAAGGCGATTATAGGCCCGGACCGGGCCGCGACCGTGAAGGACTGATGACGGGCGGCACCGCTGCGCCGCCCCAGGCAGGCGCCGCAAGGCGCTGCGGGGTGGTAGCAGGGACAGGATTCGAACCTGTGACCTAGCGATTATGAGCCGCTTGCTCTGCCGCTGAGCTACCCTGCCACGGATGCCCGACCGGCCGCCATTCTAGCGTGCCGCTCGCGGGTCGGCCGACGCCGGGAGGCTGGCCATGAGCGAGGCCAGCTGGGCGCGCTGCTCCGCTCCGTCGAACACCAGCAGCGGGTCGCTCGAGAGGCGGGTGTCAGCGTCCACGCGGCCGTGCCGGCGCACGTAGACGGTCGGGTGGATGTCGCCGCGGTCGTCCGTCTCGACGGTGATGGCCAGGCCATCCGGCCCGGCGGCATCGATGAACTCGGCGAGCGAGACGATGCCCTCGTCCCTCGTCACGCCGTCCGGGTCGCGCGTGACCGCCCGGGCCAGGTACGACTTCTGGTGCCAGAGCTCCGGGGCCGACGAGGCGGAGGCCAGCAACACGTCCAGGACGCGGTCGGGCGGCACGATGGGGCGGGGCCGCTCGATGCCGAAGCTGCGGGCCGCCAGGTCGTCCACCAGGAGGCGGGTGTTGTAGCGGTGGCCGTGGACGGCCCCGGAGTTGGCGGGGATGCCGTACTTGCGCAGGCCGCCCACGGCCTGTCCGATGGTGCCCGCGAAGTAGACGCCAGGGGCCGTCGTGGACTCGTAGGCGTTGGTCATGGCCGGCAGGCCACTGCGGCCGAAGACGGTGACGCCGACCGTCTCGAGGTCCAGCAGTGGCGCCCGGAAACCCGTGGCGGCGATGACCTCGTCCACCTCGGCCACGAAGGGCTCCGACGTGTCCGAGCGACGGGTGTGCACGGCCAGGCCGCCCTCCACGCGCTCGATCCGCTCGATGGCGGCGTCCAGGATGAAGACGCCGCCGCCCAGTGCGGCGTCCTCCCAGGGCTGGATGTAGCGCGCCCGCACACCACCCAGCGAGTGCAGGTTGACCGACAGCTGTGCCGGGCGGGGCGAGGCCACGATGATGGGGCTGGCCCACTGCAGCAGGCCGCTGGCCAGCTCGAAGCCGGAGTTCTGCTTGCCGATGATGAAGAGCCGCTTGCCCGCATAGCTGGCAGCCTCGCGCGTCTCGCACGTAGTGCGCCGCGTGCTCGATCCCGGGTGTCTCGGGCAGGAGGGGCTCGGCGATGCCGACCGCGAAGACGACGACCCGGGCACGGTAGTCGCCCGCTGACGTGTGCAGGACGTAGCCGTCAGCGTCGCGCCCGGTGCCCTGCCACGTGGTCCCGTAGCGCACGCGCAGGCCGGTGCGCTCGGCGAAGCGCCGGAGGCCCTCTTCCATCTCCGCTCGTGACGGGAACTCCGACGACCCGTCCATGAGCGAGGCCATGATGCCGCGGTGCTCCGGCTCGAGGGCCACCAGGCTGTTCCAGTCGTAGCGCTCGTACTCCCTCGAGTCATGGGCGAAGCGGGCGTGCGGCTTGGTCCAGGACAGGAGGCGCTGGAAGAAGGGGAACTGCCTGAACATGCCGCCGGGGCCGGGATCGGCCGAGATGACGGCGTGGTCGATGCCCAGGCGCGAGAGGTAGTAGGAGGCCTGCAGGCCGCCGGGGCCGCTGCCCACGATGACCACGTCGTAGCGGCCGGGCGGGTGCGGCGGGGTCCCGGACGCGTCGGGGCCAGCCCGGTTCTCGCTCACGACTGCGCCTAGCCGCGCCGGTTGGCGCGCTCCAGGCGTCGGCTGATCGCCTGCAGCATGCGGTACATGACTGGCGGGTAGGCTGAGCAGGAAGGCGCGCAGGTCCGGCCCGGCCAACTGCAGCGCCGTGACCGCGCCGACCGCCACGACGTCCGCCACGGGGGCCTCGCCGAGCAGCAGCGACGTCTCACCGAAGAACTCGCCCCGGCCAAGTCGCGCGACATCGGCACCGTCGACCCGGACACTGACCTCACCGTCGAGGACGACGAAGAAGCCCGAGCCCGAGAGGCCCTGGCGGAGGATGCGCTGCCCGGGCGCGAAGGTCTCCTCGGACATGGTGTGGGCCACGGCCTGGAGTTGCGGCCCGTCCAGGTCCGCGAAGAGCGCCAGCCTGGCCAGCGCGTCCAACATCTCCGACTGGTTCATGCGTCTCTCCCGTCCTGAGGTGGCCGGCGTTCGTTCAATCGCGCAGTCCTTCGTCGACGCGACGCAGCCGGGCGGCCAGGCCACGCAGCAGGTTCAGGGTGAGTTCGCGGTCGCGTCCGATCAGTGCCAGGAGATCCCACGAGGCCAACGCCAGGCAGACCGTCGGTCCGTCCGCCAGGACCGTGGCAGCCCGCGGCTGCTGATCGATGACCGTGAGCTCGCCCACGAACTCGCCGGGCCCAAGTCGGCCAAGCTCCCGACTGCCGGCCACGACGCGCACGCTGCCCGAGACCACGATGAAGAGGCCGTTGCCGACCTGTCCCTGCTGCACGATGGCCTGACCGTCGACGAAGGCCTGCTCCGTCGTGACCTCGGCGACATCTTCGATGACCTGTCCGGCGCAGCCGTCGAAGAGCGGCACCTTGGCCAGCCAGGACACCTTCTCCTGCCTGCTCAGCGCCACTGGCGGACTCCCTGCGTGGATGGAGGGCAATCCTAGCGCGGCTGTCAATCACGCCAGCCGGGCACGACCAGGGGACTCGCTCCGGCCGTCCGTCTCGCCGCTGGCCCTCGGTCGTGGCACACTCGTAGGCATGGGCAAGCTGCGCCGGGCCGTGCTGAAGACCTCGGAAGAGGCGCTGCCGCGTGGCAAGGTCGTGAGGCTTCAGTTCGCGGTCACCCTGGACACGCTCGTCACGGTCGCCATCGCAGCCTTCGCCCTGATGTCCGCGGTCGGATACCAGGTCATGCGCTGGCGAGCGCCACGATCCCCACGTCCGTGACGCCAAGGCAGGGCGTGAGCCCGGACGGAGGGTCCGGCGAGGGCTTCCCGCCTCCGCTGACGCCGTCACGCGCCGCCCCTGGGGGGCCGATGCGGGTGGGCGCCATCCTTGAGGCGGCGGCGTTTCGCTTGCGGCGCCGCTGGCGGGTCGCCCTGCTGCTGGCGCTGGCGTTCGCCGGGCCCGGAGCGCTCTTCACGGCCGCCGCCGGTGTCCGTTTCAACGCGGTCGTGCTGGACATCTTCCCCAGCCTCAGCGAGGGCCTCGTCGCGGACGTGCCGCTGCTGACCGACATCCCAGGTGGAGCGCCTCGGGGGCGCGTTCCTCGCCTACCTGGCCGCCACGTTGGTGGCCGGCGTGCTGGGCAGCGTGGGCGCGGTCGCCTTCAGCGTTGCCGTGCTCGACCGGGAGCGGCCCTGGGGTGAGGCGTTGGGCGCGGCGGTGCGCGTGGCGCTGGGCCGAACGGTGAGCGTCCTCGCCTTCATGCTGGTCACGTCGGCCGTCGTCGTCGGCCTCCTGCTGGCCGGTCTCCTGGTGATGACATCGGCCATCACGTCGTTCTCGTCCGGGCCCATCAGCCGCGGCGGGCCGGGCGTCTTCCTGGCCCTCGTCGTCGGCGTGGCCACCGTGGTGGCGCTGGCCTGGTTGACGATGCGCTGGGCGCCGGCCTACCCGGTGATGGCCATGGAAGGGGCTGGCTGGCGAGTGGCCCTGCGCCGCTCGTGGCAGCTCAGCGCGGGCAACGCATGGCGCGTCGCCTTCGTGGTCATCCTGGGGGCGCTCCTCACGGCCCTCGGCGCGGCCGTCATCTCGCAGCTGCTCGCCGTCGTGGTCGTCGACCTGCTGGCTGGTGCCGTGGGTCTCGACGCCGCGGTGGCGGAGACCTTCGTGGCGGCCATCGGCAGCGTGCTGCTGGCGCCGCTCTCCCCTGCCCTGCTGGCCGTCCTCTACCTGGATCTCCGCGCCCGCCATGACCTCAGCGTCGGAACGCACCCGCCTGGCAGCGCTGACATGGAGCCCAGGGTCTAGGCGCCGAAGAGCAGCTCCAGCCAGGCTTCCAGTGGGGCGCCGGACACCGGCGTCTCCGTGAGCCTACCGAGGGGCACGATGGGTTCCGGTGACGGCGCCTCGTCAGGCAGGCGGAACGGCACCTCGCCTCGCTCGCCATAGCCGACCACCCGAGCCTGCTGCTCGAGGAAGCGGTCGCTCTTGAGGAACTCCACCTCGGCGTTGCCCTCCATCAGGCGCGACTCGAGGGTGGCCACCTCCGCTCGAGCGCGGGCGGCCTCCTGTTCCAGCTCCGTGGCGCGTGACAGCGCGCCGGCGAAGACGAAGACGATGCCCCCGGCGACGAAGAGCCCGAAGACGATGACAGCGGCTCCGCGCCGCTCGAGGAAGCCGCTCGGCAGGATGGACATCGCTGCCGAGCCTAGTGACGCGAGATCCGGGCTGTCAAGCGCGACCCGGGCTGGTACACTTCGCCAGAAACCGAACGGATGTGCGCTTTATGAGGCCGGCCATGAGACTGCACCAACCCCGGTCCACCCTGGACGCGCTGGATAGCCTGCTGGCGGATCCGGACGTACGCGCCAGCGTCGCGGTTCGGCACGTCACGCCTGAGCAGGCGGCCGTCCACGTGCCCATCCCGGGCTGGCTGGACGATCGTCTCGTGGCTGCCCTCGGTCGCCGCGGCATCGGAGCGCTGTACAGCCATCAGGCGGAGGCGCTGGAGGCCCTGAGGGCCGGGCAGGACGTGGCCATCGTGACGCCGACCGCGTCCGGCAAGTCGCTCTGCTACAACCTGCCCGTCCTGCAGGCCATCGCGGAGGATCCGGCGGCGCGGGCCCTCTACCTCTTTCCCACCAAGGCCCTCAGCCAGGACCAGCTCGCGGAGTTCCGTGACCTGGCCGGGCTGGCCGGCATGGACCTCTCGGCGGCCGTCTACGACGGGGACACGCCGGCCCCCATCCGGGCCGTGGTGCGGGAAGCGGGCCAGGTCGTCGTCACCAACCCGGACATGCTGAGCACGGCCATCCTGCCCCACCACACCAAGTGGTTCCAGCTCTTCGAGCAGGTGCGCTACATCGTCATCGACGAGGCGCACACCTATCGCGGCATCTTCGGCAGCCACGTGGCCAACGTCCTGCGCCGCCTGCTGCGCGTCTGTGCCCACTACGGGTCAGCGCCGCGGCTGGTGTGCTGCTCGGCCACCATCGGCAATCCCGGCCAGCTGGCGGAGACCCTGACCGGCCGGCCCTTCCGCGTCATCGACCGCAGCGGTGCGCCGCAGGGTGAGCGGCACGTGGTGGTGCTCGACCCGCCTCCGCTCGATCGCCGCAGCGGCGTGCGCCCGGGACCGCACGGCCTCTCGTATCGGGCCGCACTCGCCTTCCTGCGTGCCGGCCGCCAGACCATCGTCTTCGGTCGTGCCCGCGTGGCCGTGGAGCTGCTGCTCAGCTCGCTGCGGGAGGCCATGCGCGAGGGGCGCGGTCCCATCGAGCGCGTCCATGGGTATCGCAGCGGCTACCTGCCCAGCGAGCGCCGGGCCATCGAGGCCGGGCTGCGCAGCGGGGAGATCCTGGGCGTCGTCAGCACCAACGCCCTGGAGCTGGGCATCGACATCGGCCGCCTGGACGTCGCCATCCTGGCCGGCTACCCGGGCACCATCGCGGCGACCCGGCAGCAGATGGGACGGGCAGGGCGGCGCGGCGACCCGAGCGTGGCCATCCTCGTGGCCGGGGCGGGTGCCCTGGACCGCTACGTGGCCACGCACCCGCAGTACCTGTTCGAGGCCAGTCCGGAGGAGGCACGGCTGGACCCGGAGAACATCCACGTGCTGCTGGCACACCTGCGCGCGGCCGCCTTCGAGCTGCCCTTCGACCCGGGCGATCACTTCGGCAGTGCCCCGGCTGACGATCTGCTGGCGTTCCTGGCGGAGGAGGGCCACGTCCGCCAGGCAGACGATGGGCGCTGGTACTGGGCCAGCGAGAACTTCCCCGCCTCGGAGATCGACCTGCGCGTCGCGGCCCCGGAGAACGTGCTCATCATCGACACGGGACCGGAGCGGCCGCGGGTGCTGGGCGAGGTGGACCTCTTCGCGGCACGCGTCCTCGTGCACGAGAAGGCCATCTACCTGCACGACTCGCGCCAGTACCACGTGGACACGCTGGACTGGGAGGAGCGCAAGGCACTCGTGCGGCCCGTGGATGCCGACTACTACACGCAGGCTGAGCTGGCCGTGACGCTCAAGCCCCTGGAGGTCTTCGAGAGCGCCCCCCGCCAGGCCGGGAGCCGGCAGCACGGTGAGGTCATGATCAGCTCGCATCGCCACCATCTTCAAGAAGCTCAAGCTGGACACCCACGAGAACGTCGGCTGGGGTCACATCCACCTGCCGGAGATGGAGCTGCACACCACCGCCTGGTGGCTGGCGCTGGACCCGGATGCCGTAGCCGCCTGGCGGCGCGACGAGCTGGATGCGGCCCTTGTCGGCGCGGGTCGCGCCCTGCAGACGGTGGCCAGCGTGCTGCTCATGGCCGATCCCCACGACCTGGGCTTGGTGGCGCAGGTCCAGTCGCCCCACGCGGAACGTCCCGTCATCTACCTTTGGGAGGCTGCGCCCGGAGGCGTCGGCCTCTCAGCCCGTCTCTTCGATCGGACCGACGAGCTCGTCTCAGGCGCGCTGGAACTGGTCGACGGCTGTGACTGCGAGGTGGGCTGCCCGGCCTGCGTCGGGCCGCGCGGTGAGAGCCGACTGGACGGCCGTGCCCTGGCGACGAGTCTTCTGCGCCTGCTGGTCGGCGCCACCGATGCTGTCAGACGCCCAGCGGGGGAGCGCGCCGCGTGACAGTCGAGCTGGCACTGGCCTGGCCCAGCCTGAGCGGCGTGGAGGACTCAGGACCCTGGACCCGTTCGTCGCTCGCGCCTGGATCGGCTGCGGGCGGCCACGGCTGCTGGCGTCGGTGCCCACAGCACCATCCCGCGACCGGAACCGCGCCCGGACCGGGCACGGAGGCTGGCCGCGGACGTGGGCGGGACCGTGCTGGACACTCCAGAGCGGCCCGTCGTGCTCGTGGAGCGGCACCTGTCACTGGAGGCTCGGCTGGACGGCCTGCGGTCGCTGCCGGACCCGGTCGATCCGCGCCAGCCGCTCGTCCTCATCGACACGGAGACGACCGGCCTGGGCACCGGTGCCGGCACGCTGCCCTTCCTGGTCGGTGTCGGCAGGTGGCAGTCGGATACCTTCGTGACCCGGCAGCTGCTGCTGCCGGAGCAGTCGGATGAAGCAGGCTACCTCTCCGCTGTGGCCAGCCTCATCCCACCGGACGCCTGCCTGGTCACCTACAACGGGCGCACCTTCGACTGGCCGCTCCTCGTGACCAGGTTCCGACTGCACGGTCGGCCCCCGCCGCCGCATGCGGCCCACCTGGACCTGCTGCCCCTGGCCCGTGCCCTGTGGCGCCATCGGCTGGTTGACGCACGCCTGGCCAGCGTGGAAGCTGCCATCTGCGGTGTGCGGAGAGCCCACGACCTGCCCGGTGGCCTCGTCCCGGCGCGCTACCTGGACTACTTGCGGTCGGGACACGGTGGCCTGCTCCTCGAGGTGCTCGAGCACAACCGCCAGGATGTCCTTTCCATGGCTCTCTTGCTGCGCGTGCTGGCCACGGACCTGGCCCCGGCCAGCGCGACGCGTCGGGCTCCCGGCTCGGTGGACCCGGGGGACCTCGGGGGGCTCGGGCGCGCCTACGCGCGACGACGGCGTCACGAGGAGGCCCTGGCCTGCTTCGACGCGGCGCTGGAACGATTGGCGGACGCCCGGGATGCGCACCGCTACGAGGGCGTCGCCATCGACCGCGCGCGGGCCCTGACGCGGCTCGGGCGGCGGGCAGAGGCGGAGGGCGCCTGGCACGCCATCGCGCTGGAGGGTGGCCGGCAGTCCGCCATGGCCTGGCTGCACGTCGCCAAGCACCGCGAGCACGATGGACGCGACGTGCCCGCGGCCCTGGCTGCCACGGACCGCGCCCGCGCCATCGCGGAGCGGAGCCGGCTCTTCGGCCATCGCGATCGCGTCGTCGAGCGGGACCTGGCGCGCCGGGTGCCCCGCCTCAGGAGACGGCTCGCGGCTGTGACGGCCTGAGGCGCGCGCGGGCGGCGACCGTGGAGCCACGGGCGATTCGTCGGGTTCATGCGGTAAGGTCCGGCCGTGATGGGTGACGATGCGGTGCGGCCGGCGGCCACGAGCGGGGCCACCATCGAGTTCGACCACGTCAGCAAGCGGTACGCCCCTGCCACGCGCGGCGCCACGCCGCAGGGAGCCGTCGAGGACCTCACGCTGACCGTACCCGCCGGCCGCATCTGCGTCCTGGTGGGCCCGTCCGGCTGCGGCAAGACGACCACCCTCAAGATGGTGAACCGGCTCATCGAGCCGAGCGCCGGCCGCATCCTCATCGACGGCCGTGACATCGCCGCCCGCGATGTCACGGAGCTTCGGCGCAGCATCGGCTATGTCATCCAGCAGACGGGGCTCTTCCCGCATCACACGATCGCCCAGAACGTGGCCACGGTGCCGCAGCTGCTGGGCTGGCCAGAGGCACGCCGCCAGGCACGCACCGACGAACTCCTGGCCCTCGTGGGGCTGGAGCCCGGGCGTTATCGTGAGCGCTACCCGAGCCAGCTCTCGGGCGGGGAGCGCCAACGCGTGGGTGTCGCTCGGGCATTGGCCGCCGATCCGCCCGTCATGCTCATGGACGAGCCCTTCGGGGCGGTCGATCCCATCGTCAGGGAGCGCCTCCAGAACGAGTTCCTGCGGCTGCAGGAGGGCCTCGCCAAGACCATCCTCTTCGTGACGCACGACATCGACGAGGCCATCAAGATGGGCGATCTCGTCGTCGTCATGGAGCAGGGCGGACGCATCGCCCAGGCAGGCGCTCCGGCCGACCTGCTGGCCCAGCCGGCCTCGGACTACGTGGCCCGCTTCGTCGGGACCGACCGGGGCCTGAAGCGTCTTTCGCTGTACCGGGTATCGGACGTGCCCCTCGCTGCGGCTCCCCTGGCCCACGTCGGCGAGACCAGGCGCGAGGTCCGCGCGCGGGCCCGGGCCGCGGACGCGCCCCACGTCCTCCTCGTCGATGCTGCCGATCGGCCGCTGGGCTGGCTGGACGCCATGGACCTTGCCGCTGATGGCGCCATCGGCGAGTCGGACGCGGTCCCCATGTCGCCCCTGCTGGACCGGCGCACCACCCTCAAGGACGCCACCTCGCTCCTGCTGGACGAGGAAGTGCGCAGCGGCATCGTCGTCGACCGGACAGGCCGGGTCCTGGGGCTGCTGACCCTGGAGGCCGTCATGGGCTTCATGCGTGACGACCGCTCGCGAGAGGTGCCGGCCGACATCGCCGACGCCGTGGCGGAGGTGCTGGCCCATCCGGCCGGCGCCCACCAGCACGCTCCGGGGGACGGAGGGACGGCGTGATCGAGATCCGCTGGGACTGGATCGCGGGGCACCTTGACGACGTCGCCGAGAAGACCTGGCAGCACCTCCAGTTGCTCGTCATCCCCATGCTGGCCGGGTTCCTCATCGCCCTGCTCCTGGGCGTGCTTGCCCTGCGGCGGCCGGGCACCATCGGCCCCGTCACCGCGGTCACGGGGCTCCTCTACACCATCCCCAGCCTCGCGGCGTTCGCGCGTGCTGCGGCCCATCTTCGGCCTGTCGCTGGCCACGGCGATCATCCCCCTCACCGCATACACGCTGCTCATCCTGTACGTCAACACCGTGGCCGGCCTGCGCTCGGTGCCTGCCGAGGTGAACGAGGCGGCGACGGCCATGGGCTACGGCAGCGCCAGCCGTTTCTGGCGCGTGCAGCTGCCACTGGCGGTGCCACTCATGATGGCTGGCGTGCGGGTCGCGGCCGTGACCACGATCGGGCTCGTCACGGTGGCCTCCATCATCGGCGGCGACCGCTTCGGCGGACTCGGGCAGTTCATCACCGAGGGCCTCCAGACCTCCTTCGACACGAAGGTCTACCTGGGGGCCGTGGGCTCGGTCATGCTGGCCTTCGTCGTGGACGTCCTGCTGCTGGGGGTACAGCGCCTCCTGACGCCCTGGGCCAGGGCCCGGGCGCCGTCGACGTGAGCGGACCGGAGGCGCTGCTCGCCTTCCTGGGCGAGAGCGCCAGCTGGCAGGGTGCGGCCGGCATCCCGTCCCGGCTCCTGGAGCACCTCGTGCTCTGTGGGCTGGCCGTCCTGGCGGCGAGCCTGATCGCCCTGCCGGCGGGCTTCTACATCGGCCACACCGGACGCTTCCAGCTGCTCGGACTGAACCTCGCCAACATCGGCCGGGCCGTGCCCTCGTACGCGGTCATGGTCATGGTCTTCCCGGTCGCGCTGGCCGCCGCGGAGCCGCTCGGCTTCGACCCGCGCCTGGGCCTCACCTTCCTGCCCATCTTCGTGGCCATGACCCTGCTGGCCATCCCGCCCATCCTGGTGGCCACCTTCGCCGCCATCGCCGAGGTCGACCGGGACATCGTCGAGTCGTCACGGGGCATGGGCCTCACCGAGCGCCAGATCCTCGCGGCACGTCGAGCTGCCCCTGGGGCTGCCGGTCATCATCGGCGGCTTCCGCGTCGCGACGCTGCAGGTCATCGCGACGGCCACGCTCGGGGCGGTCCTCTCGGGGGGTGGCTTCGGCCGCTTCATCATCGACGGATTGGCCAGGCGTGACGAAGGCATGCTGTACGCGGGAGTCGTGCTCGTGGCATGTCTGGCCGTCGGCACCGACCTGCTGCTGGCGGGCCTGCAGCGCCGCTTCACGCCGCGTGGCGTCAAGGTGGCGTCCGGTGAGGCGGTCCTGGAGGCCATCGGCGACCTGGGCTCCGTCGCGCCCCCGTCGCTGCGACGCGCCTGACGCCGTCATCCCACGGTCGTGGCGGACAGGGTAGGGTTACGCCTCGGCGGGGCCGTCAGATGGGCGGCCGGCCGGCAGTCCCAGGGAGGTTGCCATGCGGCATCACCGCAGACTCGCCCTCGGTGCGTCGATCCTGGCCGTGCTGGCCACGCTCGGCGCGACCGGTGGCGCCATCGTGTCGGCGCAGGAGCAGCCCACGGTGCGGATCGGTTCGGACGATTTCTACGAGTCCAGGCTCATGGCTGAGATCTACGCCCAGGCCCTGGAGGGCGCCGGCTTCACGGTGGACCGCCAGCTCGGCCTGGGCAGCCGCGACACGAGAGCGCCGGCCTTCGAGGAGGGCCAGGTGGACCTCGTGCCGGAGTACGTCGGCTCCGGCCTCGGGTACTACGTGCTGGGCTCGGACGACCCGGGCCTGGCGGCGCTGGCCGTGGGCGGCGACGGCGAGCTCAACCGGGCCAACCTGCAGGCCGCCTACGTCCTGCTGGGCATCGAGGCCACCGTGCTGGGCATGACGCCCGCGGAGGACACCAACGCAGCGGCCGTGCGGGCGGACACGGCAGACGAGCTGGGTCTTGACGGCCCTGAGCGACGTGGCGGCGGTGGCCGACCAGCTGGTCTTCGGCCTGCCGCCCGAATGCGAGACACGACCCCTGTGTGCCGGTGCGCTCGAGCAGTACGGCATCGACTTCGCAGCCATCCAGAAGGAGTCCCTGGCAGCCTGTGGCGCGGAGGTCGCCGACGCGCTCGCGGGAGGCGCGGTCGACTTCGGCTGGCTCTGCTCGACGCAACCGGCCATCGCCCAGAACGGGTTCGTCGTCCTCGAGGACGACCTCGACACGCAGCCCGCGGAGAACCTCGTCGCCGTCGTCCGCAACGACTTCCTGGCGCAGGTCGATGGCGGGGCAGAAGCGGTGGCGGCCATCCTCGACCCGGTCTCGGCGGCCATCACGACCGAGGTCCTGACCGAGCTGAACGTGCGCGTCGCGGTCGACCAGGAGGACATCGAGGACGTCGCGGCCGAGTTCCTGGCCAGCCTCGCCGCCTGAACCAGGCAGGCCGTCCGGGCATCGCCCCGATCGATCGGCCAACGTCCGGCCTCTGAATGAAGGCCCCGGTCCACACCGGGGCCTTCAGCGTCTCGGCAGCCGTCCGGCGGGTCTCAGAAGCCCCGCTCCGCGAGCCAGCGGCGATTGGCCGTGTGCAGGGCCAGCAGCGCCTCCGGCGTGTCCGCCGGCTTCAGGAAGCGGTCCTGCTCGATGACGACCCAGCCCTCCCAGGCGCGCGCCTTGAGCGCATCCACGAAGCCGTCCAGGCCGGTCGTGCCGAGGCCCAGCTGGCAGAAGACGCCGCGGTCCCAGGCCTCCATGAGCCCGCCCCCCGAGCTGGCGACCTCCCGCAGCACGCGAGAGGTCACAGTCCTTGACGTGGACGTGGCGCACGCATCCGGCGTAGGTGTCCAACAGCTCCAGGGGGTCCGCGCCACCGAACAGCGCGTGACCGGTGTCCAGGCACATGCCCACGAGGGACGTGTCCAGCGCGTCGAAGACGGCGTGGATCTCGGCTGCCGACTCCACGTAGCTGCCGGCGTGGAAGTGCAGCACGGGGTCGAAGCCGCGCTCACGAGCTGCCTCGCCCGCCCGATGGAGGTTGTCGATGAGGACGCTGAAGCGCTCCTTCGGCAGCGCCGCCTCCGGGTGTCCCGGGATCTGCCCGGCCCAGCGCATGCGCTCGGGCTCCAGCGAGGCGTCGGCCAGGACCGCCTTGGGCATGACGTCGTCCGGTCGGCCGGCCGCCAGCAGGTCGAGGACGCCGATCATCCACTCGCGGTCCTCGGCGGCGTGCTCGACACGGCTGAAGCGCTGCGGCAGGAAGGCGCCCACCAGCGACAGTCCCCGGGATCCAAGGCGTGAGCGGAGCTGCTCGGCGTCACCGAAGTAGCCGGGCGGACCCAGCTCCGTTCCGGCATAGCCGGCGGCGGCCATCTGGTCGAGCATGGCCTCCGGCGGCAGTTGGAGCGGGTCGTCCTCCGTCTTCTCGAAGACCCCCCACGAGCACGGGGCCGCAGCGACCTTGACGCCGCTCGATCCGTTCGCGCCGCTCATGAGCTCCCCCTTTGCAGTGTGACGAGACAGGGCGCCGGCCCTGAGCGCCTAGACGAAGGAGCGCTCCCGGGCCAGGTTGGCCTCATAGGCACGCCGCGCGGCCCGGACCCGCTCTGAGGTCGAGACCTCCGCGACGGGCACGTCCCACCAGGACTCGTAGTCCGGCACGGACGGCTCCGGGTTGACCTCCACGACGATGACCACCGGTCCGCCGTTCATGCCGGACGCCGTGGCCAGGGCGGCCTCCAGCTCGACCGGCGTGCCGGCCGTCATGACGCGGGCACCCAGGCTGGCGGCATTGGCCGCGAAGTCGATGGGCAGGACCTCTCCGCTGAAGGTGCCGCTGGCCGGGTCGCGGTAGCGGAAGTCGTTGAAGGGGTTGTCCGCACCGCATGCGGCCGAGAGGTTGCGGATGCAGCGGTAGCCGTGGTTGTCCAGGAGCACGATCGTCATCGAGACGCGCTCCTGGCAGGCGGTCAGGATCTCGTTGGCGAGCATCAGGTAGGAGCCGTCGCCGATCATGACGAAGACGCGGCGCTCCGGCTCGGCCATGGCCACGCCCAGGCCGCCGGCGATCTCATAGCCCATCGTGGAGTAGCCGTACTCCATGTGGTACGTGTCCGGGCCGCTGGCACGCCAGATCTTGTGCATGTCGCCGGGCAGCCCTCCGGCCGCGCAGACGACCACGCCGTCGGCGCCGACCGCCTCGTTGACGAGGCGGATGACCTCCGGCTGGGAGACGTGCTCGCTGGCCACCAGGTGGCGCACGCGGTCGACCTCGGCATCCCACTCGCGGCGGAGCCGCTCGACGAGTGCCCGCCGGTCGGCGGACGCACCGCCCCAGCCGCGTGCCTCGAGGGCCTGCTGCAACTCCTCCAGGGTGACGCGGGCGTCGCCGAGCAGTGGCAGCGCGGCAGCCTTGGCGGCGTCCAGCTCCGCAACGTTGATGGCCACGAAGGCGACGTCCGGGTCCTGCCACGAGGACCAGCTCATGGTCGGGAAGTCGGAGAGCCGGGTGCCGATGGCGATGACGAGGTCGGCGTCGCGGGCGATGGCGTTGGCGGCCGTGCCGCCCGCGGAACCCAGCGCCCCGACCTGGAGCGGGTGGTCCCAGGGCAGGGCGCCCTTGCCGGACTGGGTCTCCGCGACCGGGATGCCGAAGCGACGAGCGAAGGCGTCCAGCGCTGCGCTGGCGTCGCTGTAGATGACGCCGCCGCCGGCCACGATCATGGGACGCTGCGAGGCGGCGATGCGCTCCGCGGCCCGCGCCAGGAGGGAGGCGTCCGGGCGCGGACGGGCGATGACCCAGGTGCGCGGCGCGAGCAGCTCCTCTGGCCAGTCGAAGGCCTCGGCCTGGACGTCCTGGGGCAAGGCCAGCGTGACGGCCCCGGTCTCGGCCGGCGAGGTCAGCACGCGCATGGCCGCCGGCAGCGCGTCGATGAGCATCTCCGGTCGTTCGATGCGATCGAAGTAGCGCGAGACCGGTCGGAGGGCATCGTTGACCGAGAGGTCGCCGGCCTCCGGCCGCTCGAGCTGTTGCAGGACGGGCTTCACGCGCCGCGTGGCGAAGCGGTCGCCGGGCAGGAGCAGCACGGGCAGGCGGTTGACGGTGGCATTCGCAGCGCCGGTGACGAGGTTCGTGGCGCCGGGGCCGATGGAGGACGTGCAGGCGAACGTGCGCAGGCGGCGGCTCTGCTTGGCGAAGGCCGCCGCGGTGTGGACCATGGCCTGCTCGTTGCGCGTCTGGTAGTAGCGCACGCTGTCCTGGGCGGCCTCCAGGGCCTCGCCCATGCCGGCCACGATGCCGTGGCCGAAGATGCCGAAGATCCCCTCGAAGAAGCGCTGGCGATGGCCGTCGCGCTCCACGTGCTGGTTGGCCAGCCAGGTCACGACGGCCTGGGCGACGGTGGTGCGTGGCATCTGGCCCCCTCCTCTCCTGGGCTGCTGTCCGTCAGGCCTTGACGTCCGGGTTGGGGATGAGCAGGTTATCGATGGCGGCCACCAGCTCCCAGTAGGACGAGACGAAGGCCCGCAGCGTGCGCATCGTGGCGCCGTAGGTGTCGAACTGGGCAGCCGCTCAGGGCGTCCGGCTCGTAGGCCTTGACGAACTCCGGGACCCGCGCCTGGAGCTCCTCGATGTAGGCGGCCGGCACCGGGTCGTGCCAGCGGTCCTTGACCTCCACGGCCGAGGCGTTGAAGAGTCGCTGCCAATTGGCAGGGATGGTCATGGAGATGTCCCCGCCGATGAGCTCCGACCAGTGGAGGTGGTGGCGGTAGGCGGCCGCCAGCAGGCGGGCCCGGTAGCCGCGCTCCTCGAAGATGGCGGCAGCCCGCTTGAAGACGGCGATGCCGGCCCAGTCGCCCGCGGCCGGGTGGATGGTGATGCCGTCCCGCTCGCAGGACTTCTTCACCCAGTCGTCCGTGCGGCCGATCATGATCGTGCAGACGGGCGACATCCAGGAGGTGTCGTGACCCTCCGCCTCGCGCCGCGCCAGGGCTCGGTCCACGGCCGCTCCCACGGCCAGCGCCTGCGACACGGTGAAGGACACCGTGGCGTTGATGTTCAGGCCCTCGTAGGTCGCCTGCTCGATGGCTTCGAGCCCGGCCGCCGTGGCCGGGAACTTGATCTGCACGTTGGGCGCCAGCGTGTCGAAATGTCGCGCCTGCTCGAGCATCTTCTGCGGCCGAGCGGTTGAAGGTCGGGTCGATCTGGATGGAGAGGCGACCCTTCTGGCCGTGGTGCTGCTGGTAGATGGGCTCCAGCATCGCCCAGCCCCGGATGGCCATCTCCTCGATGATCTGCCACGTCACCTGCTGGTCCGTCCAGTCGGGATGCTCGGCTGCGACCTGCCGCACGCGCGGCGCCCAGGTCGCGTACTCCTGCTGCATGACCGTGCCCACGATGGTGGGGTTGGTGGTGGCGCCCACGGCGCCGTTCTCGATGGCGTAGCGCAGCTCGGCCTCGTTGCAGGAGTCGTTCCAGTAATCGGTCGGGAAATCCGTGGCCGTGCGCAGCAGGGGGCTGGCCGTCATCGTCGTCGCCATCGAGTCGCTCCTTGTGGGTGGTGTCAGCGCGGGGGTCGATCCTGGCTCGGGGTCGTGGGATCCCAGTCCATCAGCCAGGCGTGGTCACTGTCGAGGGTGAAATGCCATGCCCGGTGGGGGCCAGCCATCACGTTGAGGTAGTAGGCATCGTAGCCCGCAGGCACTCCCACGGGGTGGTAGCCGCGGGGCACCAGGATGACGTCACCGTCACCGGGGGCGAACGACGCGTCGAGCGAGCGGTCGGCCGTGTAGACCCGGGCGAAGGCCCAGCCTTCCGGGCGGGCGAAGCGGTAGTAGTAGAGCTCCTCGAGATAGGCCTCCCGCGGCGGGTCTTCCGTGTCGTGCTTGTGGGGCGGATAGCTCGACCAGTTCCCGCCGGGCGTGAAGACCTCGAAGAGGATGAGCCGGCGCGGCCGGAGCCGCGGGCGGCAGCAGGTGGTGGATGCGACGCTCGGTGACGCCGTGGCCGCGTGTCTCGACGTGGATCGAGCCTGGATCGATGAGCGCGCGTCCCGCCTTCCGCTCCCCCGGGGGCATCCGCCACCACGACCGTGGCCGGGGTCTCCGCGGTGACCTCGAGGCGGTCACCCGGGGCCAGCAGGACCACGGGCGGTGGCGGCCCCTCGAACACGCTGCCGCGGCTGCCAAGCCCCGTGAAGCGCTGGACTCCGGCGCGGAGGTCGACCGAGCCCTCGACCACGACCACGGCGACCTCCCGATCATCAGCCGGGCGAGCCAGCCCGGCACCGGCAGCCAGGCGATGCTCGGCGAAGCCCACGTAGCGCCAGCCCGCGTCGCGTGGGCGGATGTCATGGACGCGCCCGTCGACCGGGTCCGGGGTCCGGGCTCGGCGATGCAGGGCGTCTGCCTGGCTGGTCGGCATGGTCGGCGTGCTCCGCTGCGGGCAACGAGAGGACCCACGGCGTCCCCGCCACCACCGACTTGACGCGCGCCGCAAGGCATCACCATGATACGGGGTCACGAAAACGATTGCGGCCGTCCGTCCACCCGGCGCGGCCCAGGGGACCCACGAGCGACGAGGATGAGCGCAGGCAGACCAGCCACCGTCCGGGACGTCGCGATGCGCGCGGGTGTCTCCATCGCCACGGTCAGCCGCGCCCTGCGCGGCCACACGAACGTGGACCCTGGCACCCGGCAGCGCGTCGAGGAAGCCGCCCGCGCGCTCAGGTACCGGCCCTCCGGCGTGGCCCGCTCGTTGCGGTTGCGGGCCACGCGCACCATCGGCCTCATCGTGACCGACATCGAGAACCCCTACTTCCCGCAGCTCGTGAGCGCCGTAGAGGATGCCGCCCGCGAACGCGCCTACTCCGTGCTGCTGGCCGATGGTCGCCGCGATCCGGAGCGCGAGATCGAGTCGCTCGAGGTGCTCGCCGAGCGCGAGGTGGATGGCCTCATCATCGCCAGCACGACGCTGACGCTGCGGCACCAGGCGCGCATCCGTGAGGTGCCCTGCCCTGTCGTCATCATCAACAGCGAGTCGACCGTGTCGGCCGTGCCCGCGGTCGTCTCGGACAACGTCTCCGGTGGTCGCCTGGCGGCCGAGCACCTGCTCGACCAGGGGCACCGCCGCATGGCCTACCTGGCCGCGCCGTCCGTGGACGACTGGGCGGTCCACGAGCGACTTGGCGGGGTGCGCGCCGCGCTCTGGGCACGCGGCCTCGGTCGCGGGACCCTCACCATCGTGCCAGCCGCGCCCGGCGTCGACGGCGGCGCGCTGGCAGCCGTCATGGCCATGGCTGCCGAGAGCACCGTGAGCGCGCTGATCTGCTCCAGTGACCTGACGGCCATCGGCGCGGTGCGCGGTCTGCGCAGCCTGGGCCTGCGGGTTCCCCAGGACGTCAGCGTCGTGGGCTTCGACGATATCGAGATGGCTGCCCACGTGGACCCGCCGCTCACGACCCTGCGCCAGGCCACCGACGAGATGGGCCACTGGGCGGTCGCCAGCCTCCTGCAACGCATCGACCGCGGCCGTGAGGCCACGGCCGGCCAGGTCGGCGGCACGCCAGGGCGGACCGTCCGCCTGCCGGTCACGCTGGTGAACCGGGGTTCCACGGCCCCCGCGACCCACGCGCCACACCCGGACTCGCGCCCCTGACGGCGTCGGATGGGTGGTGCAGCGCGAGTAGCCCCGCCGTATGCTGTCATCCCTGACCAACGACTCGTGTCCGGCCGATCCCGCGGGTCGCACACCCGCCTCGCTGCCGGCGATAGAAGGAGGTGGAGCGGGTGAAGGTCACCCTCTTCGGCGCCGGTCGCATCGGACCCCTGCATGCGCGGACGTTGCTGGCCACCGGCGCGGTCGACCAGCTCACCGTCATGGACGTCGTCGCCGAGCGTGCCGCAGCGGCCGCCGAGGCGCTGGGCGGTCGCGTCGCGGCATCGCTGGACGATGCCTTGGGCGCGGCGGATGCCGCCATCATCTGCGCCTCCACGGACGATCACCCGGCGCTCATCCGGGCCACCATCAGCCGCGGCATCCCCACCTTCTGCGAGAAGCCGCTGGCGGCCAGCCTGGCCGAGTCGATGGCCGTCCGAGGGGAGATCGACGCTGCCGGCGTGCCCTTCCAGCTCGGTTTCCAGCGTCGCTTCGACCCGGCCTACGTGGAGGCGCGCCGACTCGTGGAATCGGGCGCCCTGGGTGAGGTCCACCTCCTGTCGCTGCGCAGCCACGACCCGGAGCCGGCATCGGAGGAGTTCATCGCCTCGTTCCGGCGGCATGTTCCGCGACCTCGCCATCCACGACCTGGACATCCTGCGCTTCGTCTCTGGCCGAGAGGTCGACGAGGTCTACGTGGTCGGCTCGGCGAAGGGCTTCCCGCTCTACGAGAAGTACCACGACCTGGCCAATGCCGTGGCCACCATGCGCCTCGACGATGGCACCCCTGTCGCGCTCAGCTGGGCACGCCACGACCCCCTTGGCCACGACGTCCGCACGGAGGTCTTCGGCTCGCGCGACAGCGTCGCGGTGGGCCTCGGGCCGCGCATGCCGATGCGATCGGTGGAGCCGGGCGTGCCAGCCCCGGACGGGCCGCCCTGGCACATCTTCCTGGACCGCTGGGACGACGCCTACCGGGACGAGATCATCGCCTTCCTGGACGTGGCCCGGGGCACGCGGCCCAGCCCCTGCACGGCCAGGGACGGCGTCGAGGCCCTGCGCATCGCCGAGGCCCTCACGGTGTCCGCGGCCGAGCACCGGCCCGTGAGGCTCGCGGAGATCGCAGCGTGACGGCGGCACTCTCCCCCGAGCCGGTGCCGGGCGCGGACCCCGCGCCGCTGGCAGAGCCGCCCATCATCGAGGCGCGCGGCATCTCGAAGCGGTTCGGGCAGGTGGTCGCGCTGAGCGACGTCAGCCTCGCGCTCCGGCACGGCGAGGTGCTCGGGGTCGTGGGGGACAACGGGGCCGGCAAGTCCACGCTCATGAAGTGCCTCTCCGGACTCCACCCGCCGAGCGCCGGCGAGATCCTCGTGGAGGGTCGGCCCGGTCCGCCTCAGCAGCCCGCGCCGACGCGCGGGCGCTGGGCATCGAGATGGTCTACCAGGACCTGGCCCTGGCCGGCAACCTGCGCATCGACGAGAACATCTTCCTGGGCCGCGAGCTCACCCGGCGCTTCGGACCGTTCCGCGTCGTGGACCACAAGGCCAACCAGCAGCGGGCCATCGAGCACCTCGACAACCTGCACATCGAGGTCAAGTCGCGTGGCCCAGCGGGTCGAGCAGCTCTCCGGCGGTCAGCGCCAGGCCGTGGCCATCGCGCGTGCCACGGCCTTCGAGGCCAAGGTCGTGATCATGGACGAGCCCACCGCGGCGCTCGCGGTGCGCGAGGTGCGCAAGGTCCTCGACCTCATCAAGGACCTGCGCACGCACGGCATCAGCGTCATCCTCATCAGCCACCGGCTGGACGACATCTTCTACGTCTGCGACCGGGTCATGGCCCTCTTCCACGGCCGCAACTTCGCCGATGCGCCGCTCTCGGAGATCGACCGCAACGAGGTCATCGGCTGGATCATGGGCAACAAGAGCGGCTCGGACGTGCCGTCCGGCCTGGACCTCAACTGAGGGCTGAGGGCATGACCGACGCGATGAGCACGGGGGCCGGGTCGGACATCGGCGACGTCGGCACCCGCTCGAAGTGGACGATGCGAGCCATCGGCTGGTTCGACCGCTGGGGCGTCCTGCTGATGGTGCTCATCATGGGCCGCGCTCTCCTGGCTGGCCCAGCCGGACGTCTTCCTGTCCGAGCGCAACATCTTCAACATCTTCCGGCAGACGGCCTTCTACCAGCTGCTGGCGCTGGGCGCAGTTCATCGTCATCGTCACGGCCGGCATCGACCTCTCGATCGGCTCCGTCCTGGCGCTCGTCCATGATGTGCGCCGCCATCCTTGCCGACGGCGGGGCCGCCTGGCCGGTCGTCATGCATCGCTCCGCTCATCGTGGGCCTGCTGCGTCGGCACCGATCAACGGGCTGGGCCTCACGCAAGCTGCACATGCCCCACCCCTTCATCATGACCCTGGGCATGATGTTCGTGGCTCGCGGCGTCACGTACCTCATCTCCGACGGGCGGCCCATCACCGGGCATGCCGCCGGAGGTGACCTGGCTGGGTTCCGGGAACTTCGAAGTCCTGGGGCTGCGCGATCCCGGTCAGCCTCGTCATCGTCGTCATCACCTTCGTCATCGCCTGGTTCTTCCTGCAGCACCTGCGCACGGGGCGGCACATCTTCGCCCTGGGCGGCAACCCGCAGGCGGCGCGCGTCTCCGGCATCAACGTGGACCGGACGCTCGTCATCGCCTACGCCCTCTGCGGCTTCATGGCGGGCTTCGCCGGACTGCTGCTGGCCGGACGCACCAACTCGGGCTTCCCCAACGCCGGCGAGGGCGACGAGCTGGTCGCCATCTCCGCGGTCATCATCGGCGGCGCCAGCTTCTTCGGCGGCCGCGGCACCGTGCTGGGGGTCTTCGCGGGCGTCCTCGTCATCGGCATGCTGCGCAACCTCCTGAACCTCTCCAACGTGCAGGTCTTCTGGCAGCAGGTGCTCATCGGCGTCGTCATCATCGCCGTGGTGGCCTTCGACGTGTTCCGCCGGCGGCTGGCCGCTGCCTCGTGACCGACGTCCAGCCTTCGGGAGGGACGGGCAACGAAGGGAGGTGACAGCGGGCACCCTGAGGCGCCATCATTCAGGCGGCGAGCAGTCCGGACTTCGGCGCTCGCTGGGACCTTCAGATAGGAGGAGACATGAAGGCAACACGCTTCCTTGCGGTCGGTGGGGCCGCGATGCTGGCCCTCGCCGTCGTGGGACCGGTCGCTGCCCAGGACGAGAGTCCGGCTGCGGCGAGCAAGGACCCGGGTGCCGCGGCAGGCGCCAAGCTCTTCGTCAACATGAAGGGCCCGTCGGCGGGCAACCCCTTCTGGGCGCTCGTCGAGCAGGGCGCCGTGCAGGCAGGCGCGGACTACGGCGTGGACGTCCAGGTGGTCGCCCCGTCCGCTGAGTCCGACATCCCCGGGCAGATCGCCCTCATCGAGGACAACACGGCGCAGGGCGCGGCGGGCATGGCCATCGCCGTGACGGACGCCGTGGCCCTCCATCCGGCCATCCAGGCCGCCATGGACGCGGGCGTCAAGGTCGTCTGGGTCGACTCGGGCGGTGACAACGAGGGCGTCACGTACATCGGCACGGACAACGCCGTCGGCGCCGCGCTGGCCGGCCAGTACCTCTGCGACAACCTGGAGCCGGGCAGCAAGGTGGCCATCCTCCAGGGCCTCATCACCACCACCACCGGGCAGGCCCGCGCCGAGGGCTCCAAGGCGGCCGTCGAGGCCTGTGGCCTCGACCTCGTCATGGAGGTCCCGGCTGACTGGGACCGCGCCAAGGGCCTGGCGGCGACCGAGGACATCATCACCCAGCACCCCGACCTGGCCGGCATCTTCGGCAGCAATGACGAGATGGCCCTCGGCGCCGTCGAGGCGCTGCGTGCCGCCGACCTCCTCGACCAGGTGACGGTCGTGGGCTACGACGCCAACCCGGATGCCCGCGAGGCCGTCCTGGCCGGCGACATGGAGGCCACCATCGCCCAGAACCCCATCAACATGGGCTACTACGGCGTGGAGAGCCTGATCAAGCTCATCAACGGTGAGACGCTCGAGCCCACCATCGACACGGGCGTGGAGCTCATCACCGCGGAGAACGCCGCCGGGTAGACAACCGGCCCGCCCGGCCTGCGCCGGGCACGCAGATCACGGACCGCCGGCACCACGAGGTGCCGGCGGTCCACGTTTCCGGTCGAGCCGCTCGCGCCCCTGTCGAGGAGCTGTCCTCAGGACTCGGTGTGCGCCAGTCTCTCCCGCAGCTGGCGCAGGGTGGGCACCGAGTCCATGCCCGGTCCCTCCACGAGCAGGCTGCCGGCCATGGCGCCCAGGTGCAGGTCGCGGCCGAGGCGATGACCATCCGGTCCGCCCGCGACGCGTGCCGCGACCAGCCCTGCCAGCATCGTGTCCCCGGCCCCCGTGGCATCGACCTCGATGGGCGACGGGACGCTGGGATAGGCCCGCGCCTGCACGAGACGATGGTCGCGGAAGCGGACGAGCAGGCCGCCCAGCAGACCGGCCGTCAGGAGCAGCTCCGCCGACGGCGGCAGCCACTGGCCGATGCTGCGCAGTGGCAGGTCGCCGGGGATGTCGTGCCGGCTCACGGCCAGGATGTCCGCCCGGCGCACGAGCGGCGATGGGCCGGGCTCCAGGGGCCGCACGCGGGCGCCCGGCTCCAGGTGGCGCAGGATGCCCTGCCAGGCCAGGGCGACGCAGGCATCGGCGGGTGGTGCGCCGGCCCACTCGTCGTGGATCTCGCTGGCCACTGGGGCCAGGACCCAGGCGCGCACGCTCGCCCAGCGGTCGGGCAGGGCCGCCACGGGCACCGGGTCGCTGGGGCCGTTGCAGGTCTGGACGCGTCCCGCGAGCGTCTCGGTGTTGCGGAAGACCGGGCCCTTGGCCAGCGGTACCTCCACGATCTCAGCCCCCGCGTCGCGGATGAGGTCGAGCTCCGGGGCCGTGCGGGCGTCGTCGTCCAGCCCGAGCAGGACGCCCGTGCGCACGCCGAGCCGTGCCAGCGCGAGAGCCCCGTAGGTCACGCCCCCGCCCAGAAGCCAGCCGCGCGGCACCTCGTCATTGAGGTCGCGCGTGGCCGCCCCGACGATGACCACATCCGGCTTGCGCATCTGAGCCTCTCCAAGTCCCTGCTGTGCCGACCGTGCCGGCCCTGCCGCTCGCGGGCGGGCGTCCCGCGAAGCCTATACTCGTGCCCGTGACCATGCGCGACGGCGACGTGCCCCTCTTCTTCTACGAGCTCCACGAGAGCGACAGCGATCTGTTCGCGGACGTCCTGCTGGCCCACGAGGTGGAGTACGACGAATCGGAGTTCCTGGAGATGGTCGTCGCTTCCCGCGCCCGGGTCATCGACAGCTTCCGCGAGGACTCGCTCATCGAGGCCATCGCCGCAGACCTGGCCGAGAAGTCCGGCTTCCTCGTCATCGACGACTCGCAGCTGCGCGTGGCGGTCAACGTCTCGGCCATGGACGACGGAACGTTCGTGTCGGACATCGCGTTGGCCAGCAGGGGCGGGTCCGAGGCGACGGACTACCGCACGATGCTCGTGGACGTCGAGCCTGACGACGCGGTCTGGGGCGACGACCGGCTCGACTGACCATCGGCTCGACGACGACCGTCGCGCCGTGGGGCCGGACCCGGCGCCGGGACCGCCGGCAGGTCAGACGTTGAAGAGGATCTCGATGACGTCGCCGTCCTGGACCTGGTAGGTCTTGCCCTCCGAGCGGACCTTGCCGTGGCGCTTGGCCTCCGCCATCGAGCCCAGCTCCAGGAGCTCTTGCCAGCCGATGACCTCGGCACGGATGAAGCCGCGGGCCAGGTCGGAGTGGATGGCACCCGCAGCGTCCACGGCCGAGGCACCACGATGGACCGTCCAGGCGCGCGTCTCATCCGGGCCGGCCGTGAAGAAGCTGATGAGCCCAAGGAGCGAGTAGCTGGCGCGGATGACGCGCTCCAGGCTGGAGCCCGTCAGGCCGAGGTCGTCGCGGAAGACCTGCGCCTCCTCCTCGTCGAGCTGGCCGATCTCCATCTCGATCCGGGCGCTGAGTGGCACGACGCTGGTCCGGGCGTGGTGGATGCCCGTCGCGCACGTCCCCGGCCAGCGCGTCGGCGCGGGCGAGGTCCGCCTCGCCGACGTTGAGCAGCACCAGGACCGGCTTCTCGGTCAGGAAGCGGAAGCCCCGGATGCGCAGCTCCTCGTCGGTCGAGAGCTCCAGGTCGCGGATGGGCCGACCCTCCGTGAGGGCAGGCAGGATGCGCTCCAGGACCTCCAGCTCCCGGTCGTTGGCCTCGCGCTCCGCGGGCGTGCCGTGGCGGCCGGAGGTGCGCAGCTTCTCGACGCGCTTCTCGACGACGCCCAGGTCCGCGAGGGTGAACTCCAGTTCGAGCTGCTCGACGTCGCGCTGGGGATCGACGCTCAGCAGCGGGTGCGGCACGGTGTCGTCGGCGAACGCGCGCACCACGTGCAGGAGGGCGTCCGCGTTGCGCAGACGGGCCAGCTGATCGGCCGGGATGTCCGCGTGGGGAGCGCCCTCCGCGGCCATGGCGGGCGCCGGCAGGTCCACGTAGGTGACGTCGGCGGGCACCTCCCGCTTGGGGCGAAAGACACTGGTCAGCCGCGACAGGCGCTCGTCCGGCACCTTGACGACGCCCGTGTTGACGGTCAGGCCGCCGAAGCCGCCGGTCTCCGCCGTGCCCCGGGTCAGCGTGTTGAAGACGGTCGTCTTGCCGGAGCGGGCAAGTCCGACGATGGCGATCTGCATCTAGTAGCCCGCCTCCCGATCGACGACGTTGAGCATCTCTCGCCCGTCGCGGAAGCGCGCCAGGTTCTCGCAGAAGAGCTCGATGCTGCGGTCGATGACGCGGCCGCTGGACCACGACGTGTGCGGGGTGATGATGAGGCCTGGAGCGTCCCACAGCGGCGAGGTGGCGGGCAACGGCTCCTCCCAGAGCGTGTCGAGGACGGCGCCGCCCAGCTGGCCGCTGCGCAGCGCACGGAGCAGGGCTGCCTGGTCGACGAGGCGGCCGCGGGCCACGTTGATGAGCCAGGAGCCCGGCTTCATCTGGGCCAGGCGGCGGGCATCCATGAGCTTGTCGGTGGTGGTCGTGAGCGGCAGGGCCAGGACCACGAAGTCAGCGGCCGCCAGCAGCTCCGGCAGCTCGTCATGCGAGAGGATCTGGTCGAGGCCCTCGGGGATGGGCTCTCCGACGTCGAAGCGCCCGGGATCACGCCGTGTGGCGATGACCCGAGCCCCGAACGCGACAGCCAGGCGTGCCACGGCCCGACCGATGGAGCCGAGCCCGACGATGCCCACCGTGACCTGGCGCAGCTCGCGCGCCGGCAGCGGCTGCCAGGTGCGCTCGCGCTGCAGCTCCATGAGCTCCGGCAGCCGCCGCACGACGGCCAGGATCATCATCATCGTGTACTCGGCGATGGGCTCGCTGAAGACGCCGCGGGCGTTGGTGATGACGAGGTCGCGGCCGGCTGCCTCGGCCGTCAGGAGGCGCTCCACCCCGGCGGTCGCGGAGTGCACCCAGGACAGTCGAGGGCAGCGGGCCAGGAGGCGATCGAAGCTCGCGGCCGGCATCGGCCCGCGCAGCAGCACCTCGACATCGTCGAGCGGGCTGTCGGAGAGGCCTTCGAGCGAGACGCTCACCAGTCGCGCGCCGGGGGCCGCCGCGCGGATGCGGGCCAGGTCCTCCTCGCGATAGCGGGCTGACAGGATGGGCGTCAGGGCGATGGCTGCTGGCTCGGTCCCTCGAGGCATCGTCGCGGTCACGTCCTCCCTGCTGGCGCGTCCGTGGGTGACACGTGCGCCGGAGACTCGGCCCCTGCCGGCATGATGCGCGCCAGCCAGGCTGCCGGGTCGTCCAACTCCTGCTCCGTGGGCAGTGTCTCAGGTCCGTCCCACAGGTGGGCGATGGCGGAGCGACCGCCGAGGTCGTGGACGCCGGCCACGAAGCGCTCGCCGCGCCGGTACTGCTCCAGCTTGAGGTCCATGCCCGTGAGCCGGGCCAGGATGCGGTCGATGCCGCGGCGGCGCTGTCCGCGTCGCATCTCGAAGCGGCGGCGGATGGATGCCACGTCGGGGATGAGCTCCGCGCCGACCTCGTCCATGACCCAGTCGCTGAAGCCCTCCATGAGGCTCATGACGGCCTGCGTCTCTCGGAAGAGCGTCCGCTGCTCCGGTTCGAGCAGGCCGCGCCAGGAGCCTTCCGCGGCGGCCGCCCGCCAGCGGCTGACGACGTAGCGGAGTCCCTGTCGCTGCAGGTGGCGCGTCTGCTCGGCGAAGAGCATCACCTGCCGCTCCAGGCGCTCACGCAGGTAGGGACGCAGCCATGGATGGGCCTCCAGCTCGAAGGCGTGGGTCGTCTCGTGCAGGCAGACCCACAGGCGGAAGGTCTCCAGGGGCACCCCGACCGCGCGCGCGGTGGCCCGGATGTTCTCCTCCACGTACAGCAGGCGACCAGGAGCCTGTTCTGCCGAGAGCAGTGCGACGTCGTACTGGCCGAGCACGCGGGTGCCCAGGTAGCCGAGCAGGAACCCCACCTGGCTCGTCGTCAGGAGCCGGTTGGCTGCGCTCGCCATGCCGACGCGCAGGCTGCCCTGCGGTCCACGCGGTCGCAGGCTGGGCTCAAGGTGTGCCACGAGGGCCTTGAAGGTGCCCATGTTGGCGGCCGCCCACTCGGTCCGGCTGGCCACGGCGTGACGCTCCACGACCCCCGGCAGGTCGGCGCCCAGGCGCCGCTCGAGCAGCGGCACGACCCGTGCCATGTGTCGGGCGTAGGCGGAGCGGGTGGCGCGCAGCTGCTGGTCGGTCAGGTGCCCGGGAGCGCGCAGGAGCCGCCGTTGCGCCATCCGCTGGGCCCGATCCCAATCGACCAGGCCCTCCGCCGGTCGGAGCGTGGCACGGCCAGCCACCGCCCGCGCCGCCAGCCCGACGCCGATCGCCAGCCCGATGCGCACCGGGCGGCTGGCCAACAGGCGGTCGGCGTTGCCGATGACGGTCATGGCCGGGCGTCCGCGAGTGGAGCGAGAGCTGCGCTCGGCGTCGGCGAGCGGGACGACGCCCACGGCGAGATCCAGGGGCTCCACGATCGCCGAACTCCTGGCCGAACAGCAGGCGTGCCGTGCGACGGAAGGCCTCCACGTCGCCGGTGGTGAGCATCAGGTGGCGACCCTGCTCCCGGCCAGGCGCACCGAGGGCATGGATCTCCAGGAGGCTGGCGAGGGCGCTGGCCGTGGCGGACGCGGAGTCGATCACGGCGATGTCATCGCCGACGATGCCGCGGATGACGGGGCCGAGCAGCGGATAGTGGGTGCACCCCAGCAGCAGCGTGTCGATGCGGGCGCCCCGGGGCATGGGAAAGACGAAGGAGCCGTCAGGGGCGGCACCGCCCACCGCTTCCGAGCCCAGGAGGGGCGCCAGGGAGCGGCGCACCGTCTCCTCCACGTCCGGCCCGGCCAGCCGGCCGGCCTCGACCAGGGGCACGAGGTCAGGCGTGGCGTGCTCGTAGACCTCGACGAAGGGGTCCTCCTCCTTGATGGCCTCGAAGTAGGCGTGCGAGCGCACGGTGGCCGCGGTGGCGATGAGGCCCACGGCGCGCGTCCGGGTCGCCAGGGCCGCGGCCGTGGCGCCAGGACGGACGACGCCCAGGATGGGAAGCGCGTAGCGCCGCCGGAGGTCGGGCAGGGCGATGGCGGTGGACGTGTTGCAGGCCACGACGATGGCCTTGACGTCACGCTCGGCGAGCACGTCCAGGCACTCCGTGCTGAAGCGCAGGACCTCCTCGTCCGGCCGCGGGCCATAGGGCGTGCGGGCATTGTCACCGAGGTAGACGGTGTCCTCGCCTGGCAGCCGCCGCATGACCTCCACGCAGGACGGTCAGCCCGCCCACCCCCGAGTCGAAGAAGCCGATGGGTCGCGGGTCACCCATCAGGTCAGGCGAGCGAGTGAGCCAGGCTCGGAACGGGCTGGGGCGCCACGGGCTCGGGCGGCGCCATCAGGGTCTGGGCGATGCTCATGATGCGCAGGCTGGCGGGGGCCTTGGGGTGGGCCATGACGAAGGGCACTCCCTCAGCCGTGGTGGCCTTCACGAGCGGCTGGTCGTCAGGGATCGCGACGTCCGGCAGGCGGCCCAGCTCGGCTGCCATCTGCTCGGGACCGATGCCCGGCGTGCCAGCCCGATTGAGCACCAGCATCATCTTGTGCGGCGACATGCCGGCCGCCACGAAGGCCTGCCCGGCGAGGCGCGCGGCACGGACGGAGTTGCGGTCCGGCGTGACCACGGTCAGGATGCCGTCGGCGTCGTCGAGGTAGACGAGCGTCGTGTCCGTGACGGCCGGCGGCGCATCGACCACGATGACGTTGTAGATCCGCCGCAGGAGCGAGACGACCTTCTCCACGTCTCGCGCCGTCACCATCTCGGCCTGTTCCACTCGGGGCGGTGCCAGCAGCAGGTCGATGCCGGAAGGGTCGCGCCACAGGACGGAGGCGAGATCGCTCTCGGCGATGCGGTCGGTGGGCAGCTGCAGCAGTGACGGCGCGCGTGTCCGGGACGCGCAGCAGCCCGCGCAGGTCGCTGAACTGGAGGTCGCCGTCGATGAGGACGACGCGAACCCCGGGCATCTGCCCGAAGGACACGGCCAGGTTGTAGGCGATCGTGGTGCGGCCCACGCCGCCCTTGCCCGAGTAGACCACGTAGGAGCGCGACATGGCGCTCGGCGCCGTGGCTCGATAGCGGCTGCTGGCGTGGTTGACCGCGTTCATCAGCTCGAAGCCGGAGAACGGCATCGAGAGGACCTCGATGATGCCCATCCCCTCCCCGACCTTCACGGGCTTCTGGGGCACCGTGACGATGATGATGGGGATGCGCAGGCCGGCCTGCCGAACCTGCTCAGCCACCTCCAGGCCGCTGGCCTTGCCCTGCAGGAGGGCATCGACCATCAGCACGTCAGGGCGCAGCTCGCGGACGCGGTCCAGGACGACGCGGCCGTCGGTCACGGTGTCCAGCAGGCGGATCGGCTTCTGGTGCTGGAGGAGGTTACGGACGTACTGCGAGACCTGGGCGACATCCTCGACCAGCAGCAGGCGGATCTGTTCAGAGGTGGCCACGGCCGGACTATAGCAACCGAGCCACGACGATGGCCCGGTGACTTCCGGAACCGTAGGGTATGGATAGATGGTCCCCCCAGACGACGACGTCCCCGAAGCCGGCTTCGGTCGCCAAGTCCGCCAGTCGCGCTGCGGAGACGAGGTGCAGCGTGTCCGTCCTGGCCACCCGGGAGAGCGGACCGCCGTGCGCCGGGGTCCACTCGAAGACCTGGCAGAGCGAGACGGCTGAGGCATCCGGGTCGTGGCGTGCGCTGACAAGCTTGGCGACGAGGTCGCCGCTCTCGGGCTCGTGTCGCAGCCACTCGAGCTGGAGTCGACCGTCGAAGCTGGCCAGCTCGTCCTCGTCCGGCGTGCTGACCTCGATGACGGCCACGCCGCCAGGCCGCAGCTGGTCACGCATGGCGTTCAGCACGGCGAGGCGGGCCGCGTCGTCCTTGGCCAGCAGGAACGTGTTGACCGCGATGAAGGCCATGTCGAAGCGCTGAGCGTGCCGGAAGGACGCGAAGTCGCCCTCGTGCAGGCTCAGCCGGTCATGTTCGATGGGCCCGCGTACGCTGCGCCAGCGAGTCCTGGCGCGCGCCAGCATGGCGGTGTCATGGTCGACCCCGACCACCCGGTGGCCGGCCAGGGCCAGGGGGATGGCCAGTCGGCCGCTGCCCACGGCAAGCTCGAGGACGGACTCCCCGGCGTCGTGAGCGAGCCGCTGGTAGAGCTCGGCGTCGTATGAGACATCCAGCACGTCCAGGTCATAGAAGCGCGCCAGGATCTCCGCGCGCTGACGCTCGCTGAGGCCAGCGAGCCCGATCTCGGGATCGCCGGCGCCGGGCCGGGGCGTGGACGGTCGACGCATGGTCGAAAGCCTAGCGTGACACCGGACAGCGCGGCCAACCGGTGTCCAGGCAGAGGGGCTCGCACCGCGGTGTCATCAGCGACGCAGCGTGAGCGCGAGCTCCACGAGGACCGCACCGATCACCAGGAAGAGGACGATCGGCAGCGAGACGGCGTCCAGCACGCGCAGCACGACCAGGATGCTCACCACGAGCCCGACCAGGCCTGCCCGCCGGCCAGCCGCGATCAGTGAGCCTGGGGCCGCGCGGCGCATCGACCACAGCAGCGGCCAGGCGGTCAGGCCCACGGCGGCTCCGAGGATGATCGACCCGAGTAGCTGGACACCGGCGTCGTCGGTCGGGGACAGGGTCAGGAAGACGATGACCACGCAGAACCAGGCGACGAGCGCAGCCGCGACGAGGGCCAGGGTGATGCTTCGATCTCGGACGGACACCGCCGGGAGTGTAGCCCGGGCCCGTCACGGCGGCGGCAGGGCAGATGCGCCGGTAGGGACACCAGTCGCACGCCGGGAAGCCGGGCGTGGCCTCGAACGCACCGGCACGGATGCCGGCTCCGACCGTCGCCACCTTCTGCGTGGCCCGCTCGAGCTGACGGTCCGTGGCTGTGACGCGGCCGACCACGTCCCCTTCCAGGAAGTGCAACTCAGCGGCAGCCGGGCGCGAGCCGTGCTCTGCCTCCCAGGCCAGTGCGTAGATCTGCAGCTGCAGCGCGTCCCGGGCGCGCTCACGGGCACGCACGGGGTCACGGACGTCACCGGACTTGTAGTCGGTGATGACCGTGGCGCCATCGACCTCGCGCACGGCGTCATAGCGACCGCGGACGCGGGCATCCCCGATGCGGACCGAGAAGGGTTGCTCCACGGCCACGACTCTCTCGCCGGACTGCGTGGCGGTCCGCTCCAGGAAGCGCCGCAGCGCGACCTGCCCAGCCGCGAAGCGCGCGACCTCATGCTCAGCTGAGAGGAAGCCCTCACTGCTCCAGTGAGCCTCCAGGGTCGCGAGGACGGCAGCCTCGTCCGCGACCTGTCCGCGCATCAGGGCGGCGTTGGCCACCGCGACGGCCTGGTGGATGGCGTTGCCGAAGACCAGCGCATGGTGGGACGGGGTGGGGACACGCACCACGTGCCGGAAGTGGTACTTGCGTGGGCAAGCGAGGTAGTCGTCGATCTGCGTGAAGCTCAGCACCTGCCCTCCGGCGCGACCCAGTGTCGGGATGACCGCGCCGACCCCAGCGGAGGGCTCCCGTGGGCGCCTCCAGGCGGGCCTCCGCCCCAGCGTCGAGCGATGCCTGGACCTGCCGACCCAGCGCCTCGGCGAGAAACCTGGAAGGTTGGCGCTGGCGCCCGCCGCGAGCCCCACGGATGGCGTGGCTGAGGACCAGCTCGTCCCGCGCCCGCGTGATGGCCACGTAGAACAGTCGTCGCTCTTCCGCGCGCTGCCTGTCAGGGTCATCCGCGGCAGGCCGGCCTGTCAGGGCCGGCGGGAGCGCCAGGGGATCCCGCCGAGGCGGGAGCGGGAATCGCCCTTCGGCCAAGCCGACGACGAAGACCGTGGCTGAACTCCAGGCCCTTCGCCTGGTGCACGGTGAGTACTGACACCGCCTCCACGGGCTCTGCCGGCTCCTCCATGGCGGCGTCCTGCCCGGCATCGATGAGAGCCTGAAGGGTCGGCACCAGGAGTGGCAGCCGCGGGTCGCCCAGGAGGTCGGACTGCGCCTTGAGGACCTCGAAGAAGCGGGCCACGCGTCGCAGCGGACCCTCGTCCCCGCTCTCCGCGCGGGCCACCAGGGCCCGCAGCCAGCCGCTCTCGCGCAGATGGTCGTAGAGGACGGCCGGGGCGGGTCGCTCGTGGACGGAGCGCAGCGATGCCCGCAGCAGCTCGACCGCCCGCTGCAGGCGCTCCCGCGTGTCCGGAGCGATGCGCAACAAGCCAGGCTGCTCGAGCAGCTCGGTGACCACCGACCAGAGGCTGCGATGGCGGCGGTTGGCGAGGTCGCAGATGGCCGACAGGTCCTCTCCGCCGAGCCCATAGGGCTCCGAGGCGAGGACCGCATAGAGGTCCTCCGATGACGCTGGCGAAGCGAGGACGCGCAGGAGGCTGAGGATGTCCCGGACGTCGCGGGAGGCGAAGAGGCCTGAGGCGCCGGAGAACTGCCGCGGGATGCCGCGCACGTCCAGGCTGGCCAGGACCGGCTCCGCGTCGGCATTGGTGCGGACGAGCACCGCGATCGAGCCTGGCCGTCGTCCCTTGCCAAGGAGACGCTCGATCTCCACCGCGACGGCGTCCGCCTCCTCGGTCGCGGTGGCGTGGACGAGGTGCCGGACAGGGGCGGGTCGCCTTGCCCGTCTCACGGCGGTCAGCGACTTGTCCACACCACGCTGGACCTCCAGACGCTCCGGGTCGTTGTGCCGGATGAGCTGCCGGGCAGCGTCCAGGATGGGCCTGCGGGAGCGGTAGTTGCGCCGCAACACGATGTCCCGGAGGGTCGGGTACGTGTCACCGATGCCGACCAGCCCGTGGCCAACGGCCCCGCGGAAGGCATAGATGGCCTGGTCGTCGTCACCCACGAAGGTGACGTTGCCGGACCCGCCGGCCACGAGGTGCACGAGCGCCAGCTGCTGCGGGTTGGCATCCTGGGCCTCATCCACGAGGATGAAGCGGAACCGTCGGCGCAGCGCCTGCCGCACTGCCGGACGCTCCTCCAGCAGGCGCACGGCCTCAGCCACCTGGTCCCCGTGATCGACGAAGGAGCGCTCCCTGAGCATGTCCTGGTAGCCACGATAGGCGGCTGCCAGCTCCGCTTGTGACGAGGCCTCATCCAGCAGACCGGCCACGACCTCCTTCGCCGGCGATGTCATCTGCCGCCGGCGACAGGGACCTGGCACCCGCTTCCAGCTCGGTCGCGTAGGCCGCCAGGTCATCTGGCCCGAGGCCTTCCTCCTTGGCCCGCGCGAACAGGTCCACGAGCGCTCCAGCGAAGCGCGTCGGGTCGCCCGACGGCCGGTAGCGCCTCAGGCCCAGCTCGAAGATGCGCTCGCGGACGAGGACGACGGCCTCCGTGCGCCCGATGACCCGCGGGTCCATGGGCCGGCCGATGGCGTGACCGTGCTCCCTGAGGAGCCAGTCCCCGAAGGCGTGGAAGGTGTGGATGGCGGTGTCTGCCTGCCCATAGGGCACCAGCAGGTCCACGCGTGCCTGCATCTCGTCCGCGGCGCGCTCCGTGAAGGTGAGGCCCAGGATCTGCGAGGGACGCGCACGCCGGCTGGCGATGAGCCAGGCGATGCGGCGAGTGATGACCTCCGTCTTGCCCGTGCCCGGGCCGGCGATGACGAGGAGCGGCCCATCGCCGTGGGTGACGGCCAGTCGCTGGCGGCGGTCCAGGCCGTCCAGCAGGCTGCGGACCTCCTCGATGGAGACCGGGGCTCCCGCTGCAGGCTCGACTCGAGATGAAGGGTGTACATCAGTCCGGGGTGTGCGGATCGCGCTCATCGAAGCCGATCCTCGCCGGACGATCGTGACAGCTACGGTGTCACACCGTGGGCTGGACCTACCCCGCTTTCGTGGACACCTACCATCGCGGCAGCGTCCGCGGGAAGGAGTCCACGTTGGGGAGGAAGCACACCCACTACAGCACCGAGTTCCGGGCCGAGGCGGTGCGGTTCGCCGAGACATCCGGGCCAGTCGATCCGCCAGGTCGCCATGGACCTGGGCATCAGCAACGAGAGCCTCGCGAGGTGGATGCGCCTGGCGCGCGAGCGCCCGGCGGGAACGCCGCTCGACGATGACGAGCGGGCCGAACTCACTGAGCTCCGCCGCCGCGTGAAGGTCCTCGAGACCGAGCGCGAGATCCTCCGAAAAGCAGCCGCCTTCTTCGCTTCAGGAGACCGAGCGGACCCGGTGACCCGGTTCCGCTTCGTCGAGCAGGAGAAGGCGAGCTATCCGGTGCGCATCCTCTGCACCGCCCTCGGTGTCTCCCCGAGCGGCTACTACGCCTGGCGCTCACGGGGCCCCTCTGCCCGCGCCCTCTCCGATGCCGCCCTGGCTGCGGAGATCCGGCGCTCCCACGCCCGCAGCCGCGGGACGTACGGGGTGCCCCGGATCCATGCCGACCTCGCCGAGGCCGGCCACCACGTCTCGCGCAAGCGGGTCGCCCGGCTCATGCGGGCCGAGCATCTCGCGGGCGTCCATCGCCGCCGCTTCGTGCGCACGACCATCCGCGACGAGCACGCGGAGCCCTTCCCCGACCTCGTCGACCGTGACTTCACGGCTCCGGGCCCCGACCGGCTCTGGGTCGCCGACATCACCGAGCTGCCGACGAGATCGGGCTCCTGCTACCTCGCCGCGATCACCGACACCTGGAGTCGCCGGGTCGTCGGCTGGTCGATGGCGACCCACATGCGGACCGAGCTCGTCAGCGCGGCCCTCGACGCGGCCATCGTCCACCGTCGACCGGGCAGCGATCTCATCCATCACAGCGACCACGGCAGCCAGTACACGAGCCTGGCCTTCGGCCAGCGCCTGCGCGAGTCCGGGATCGCGGCGTCCATGGGCTCGGTCGGCGACTGCTTCGACAACGCCATGGCCGAGAGCTTCTTCGCCACCCTGGAGACCGAGCTCATCGACCGCTCGGACTGGGCGACCCCGGCCGAGGCGAGGGCCGCGGTCTTCGAGTACATCGAGGTCTTCTACAACCGGATCCGCCGCCACAGCAGCCTCGGGAACCTCAGTCCCGAGCAGTTCGAGGAGCGCTATCGTTCAGCTCCGGCCGTCAAGGCCGGATGACGCATCACCGTCTACGAAACCGGGGCAACTCCAGGGCGATCCCGGCGATCCCATCGCGCGCACCTCTTCAGCCGAGAGCGGTGAGTCGGCGACGCCGCGACGCACGGCCTTGATGTAGAGGCGGGTCGCCTGTCGGGAGTGCAGGCTGGTCAGCACGACGCCATCGCCGTCGTCGTCGATGAGCGCCAGGGCGAACGACTGGGCGCCACCGGCATCATCGAACGCATCGAAGCGAACCAGGCCAAGGTGTGACACCGCGACACCTGCCGTGCGCACCGTGCCCGGCGACGACGGGGCGCCACTCACCACGCCTCCCTTGGCATCGACCTCTGCCTCGACGACCTCGAGTCGCTGGGCCAACTGGGCGATGCGGCGCTCCAGCCCCGCGGTCCTGGCTGCTGGCGATGGCCAGTCGGGCGATTGCCGCCCCTGTCGGACCCCCAGGGCGAGGCCGACCACCGCCAGACCCAGCGCCGCAAGGGCGACCACCGCGACGAGGATGCCGCCCGCTCCCTCCATGCCCGCGACTGTAGCAGCGGACGGCCGGACGGTGGGTCCCAGTGCGGTGCTATCCTTCGGCGCGACCGACCGACCGAATGCAAGGAGAGCAGCGCGTGGCCAAGCGGGTTCGTGGCAGCCATTCCACCCATCGACCCGGCGGCCAGGTCCCGACGCGCCCACAGAAGCCGTCCACGGCCTCGGCGGCCATCTCCGCGTCGGGGGACGTGGCCACGGATGCCGCGATCGGCCAGGCGATCGACTCAGTCGTCCTCGAAACCACCGAGGTCACCATCGCGGACCCCGTCGCCCCGGCACTGACGCCGTCCCGGGCTCGCAAGCGCGTCACCGTCAAGCAGGACAGCCTGCAGGCGCGCGTGGCGGCTGAGAACGTCTACGTTCGCGAGGACCTGCGACGCATCGCGGTCGTGTCCGGCATCCTCATCACGGGCCTCGCCGTGGCGTGGGTCCTGTTCGTGCTGCTGGACCTCTTCGGCCTCTACTGATCCACTCGCCGGAACCGTCCGGCGCCCGCGAGGCCTCCCTGGCGGGCACCGACGCGGACTGTGCGCGGGTCGCGGACGGTGCGCGGCTTGGGGACGAGCCTAGATCTTGCCCTTGAGCGGGCCGGTGCGCAACCAGCCCCACACGGCCAGGACGACGATGGCGCCGACGACCGATCCGATGAGACCGCTGAGCGCGATGTCGAAGCCGTCCCCGGCGATGAAGCCCAGGAGTGTGCCGCCCACGAACGAGCCGATGATGCCGGCCACGAACATCTCCCAGGGCAGGAAACCCTTGCCCTTGCCGACCACGAAGTTGGCGATGTAGCCGGCCACCAGCGCGATGACCACGAATGCCAGGACGATCATGTGGACCTCTCCCTCTGCGTCAGTTGTGCTGGCAGTCTACGGGCTCGACCGTCTGGCTGTGAGCCGCGCCAGGGCTGGGTCCTTCAGATGTGCCGTTGCAGATCGGTGTCGGAGCCAGGCTCGAACTCCTCTTCGTCCCGGGGCTGCTGCTCCCAGCCCATCTGCTCGGCGTCTCGCGCCGTGAGGTTGAGATGGATGGCGCCGCTGGTCACGTTGGCGACGAACGAGACGGGCACGTACAGGTCGGCGGCAAAGCCGGGCCGCGAGGTCAGGATGTAGTTCTGCCCGACCGCCTTGATGGCACCGAGCCGGCGACCGTCATTGCCCAGCACCACCCAGCCTGCCTGCAGGTCCGTCATCCGCATCGTGGCGCTGCTCCCCTCATGTCAGAGAGCATAGCGGTGGCCGCGGGCGACGGCGAAGTTGCCGAAACGAGTCGGGACGGGGCGCACCGTGAGCTCCAGGAGGCCGTGCAGCAAGCCGTCCGGGGCTGAGACCGCGTACCGGGACACCCTCGGCGACCTGACCCCGGGGCTGCCGGGCAGCCTCATCGGTGCCTCAGTCGCGGCCTGGCGCCTCGATGGGCAGCGTCGGGATCGCCAGCTGGCAGACTGCCCTCGGCCTCAGCGGCGCCTCCGGCTCCCCCGCTGGCGCGCTGCCATGAGCGTGTCCATGCGCTCCTTGATGCGGGCCTCCCAGCCCTGGTCGGAGGGCTCGTAGTAGCGATGGCCCACGAGCGCATCGGGCAGGTACTGCTGCTCGACGTCCGCGCCTTCGTAGTCGTGGGGCAGCCGGTAGCCGACGCCGATGCCGTGGCTGCGCATGCCACGGTGCGGCGCGTTCAGCAGGTGTTTGGGGACCGGCAGCGAGCCGTGCTCGCGGACGTCGGCGAGGGCTGCCCAGTAGGCCTGCCCGGAGTGGTTCGACTTGGGCGCGGTCGCAGACGTAGACCACCGCCTGCGCGAGCGCATACTGGGCCTCCGGGAGCCCGACCCAATCGAGCGCCTGGGCAGCCGCGACCGCGACCTGCAGCGCCCGCGGGTCCGCGTTGCCGACGTCTTCGCTGGCGGCGATGATGATGCGCCGAGCGATGAACTTGGGGTCCTCCCCTGCCGCAACCATGCTCGCCAGCCAGTAGAGCGCCGCATCAGGGTCATTGCCACGCATCGACTTGATGAATGCGGAGACCGTGCCGTAGTGGCCATCCCCGGCGCGGTCGTAGGCGAGCACGCGCTGCTGTGCGGCCGTCTCGATGTCCTCCAGGCTGGGGGACACCGGCGTCCCATCGGCCGCGTCGTCGGACCCGGCCATGGAGGCTGCCGATTCGAGGATGTTGAGGGCGGCCCGCGCATCCCCGGCGCTGATGGCCACGAGGTGCTCGAGGGCAGGCTCGGCCAGCGTGGCCCGGCCGCCGTAGCCGCGCGCGTCGGTCAGTGCGCGATCGATGATGGCGCTCACATCGGCATCCGAGAGGGGCTCCAGTCGGAAGACGCGCAGCCGCGACAGGAGCGCCGAGTTGACCTCGAAGTAGGGATTCTCCGTGGTCGCCCCGATGAGCGTCACGACGCCCTCCTCGACATGGGGCAACAGGGCGTCCTGCTGGCCCTTGTTGAAGCGATGGATCTCGTCGATGAAGAGGACCGTGGAGCTGCCGCCCCGGTCCAGCCAGTCGCGCGCCTGTGCGACCGCGGCTCGCACCTCCTTGACGCCACTCGAGGTCGCCGAGAGGACGTCGAAGCGCGTGCGGACCGCCTCCGCCAGCAATCGCGCCAGCGTCGTCTTGCCGACGCCTGGCGGTCCCCAGAGCACCATGGATGCGAGCCGACTTCGTTCGACCATGCGACGCAGCGCCCCTCGCTCGCCGACCAAGGCCTCCTGGCCCACGAACTCGGAGAGGTCGCGCGGCCGCATGCGGGCGGCCAGGGGCGCGTGGACAGCGTCGCCCCGGAGCGGCAGGGTCTCGGGGCGCGCATCGCCGCGAGCGACCCGGTCGGTGCTGTCCATCTCGCTGAGTCTAGTGCGGGCCATGCGCGGCACGACTACCATCTAGGCACCGTGAACCGCTGAGACCGCGCGAGCCCACGCCCGCCATCCGTCGAGGAGACCCCGTGCCGCCCCAGAACCTGCGCATCCCCGGTCCCACACCGCTGCCCGACGCCGTCCGCGAGGCTGGCGAGCGCCAGATGATCAATCACCGCGGCCCGGAGTTCCAGGAGCTGCTGGTGCGCGCCAGCGCCGCGCATGCGCCCCTGGTTCGGGACACAGAACGAGGTCATCGATCCTGACCTCGTCGGGAACGGGTGGCCTGGAGGCTGCCATCGTCAGTTTCCTCTCGCCGGGTGACGCGGTGCTGGCCGTCAGTATCGGCAACTTCGGCGAGCGGCTGGCCACCATCGCGGACATCTACGGCGCGGACGTGACGCGCCTGGAGGTCGAGTGGGGCCAGGCTGCGGACGCGGAGTCGGTCCGCGAGTCGATCCACGCCATGACGGCGGAGGGTCGTCAGCCGCGGGCGGTCCTGCTCACCTTCAACGAGACCTCGACGGGGGTCACCAACCCCGTCGCGCAGCTGGCCGCCGCCATCCGCGACGCCGCCCCTGAGGCCCTCATCGTCGTTGACGGCGTCAGCGGCATCGGTGCCATGCCCTTCCAGATGGATGCCTGGGACCTGGATGTCGTGGTCACCGGCTCGCAGAAGGCCTGGATGATCCCGCCGGGACTGGCCATGGCGGCCGCCTCCGAGCGCGCCTGGGCCGCGGCCACGACGGCCAGCATGCCCCGTTTCTACTTCGACCTGGCGCGCCACCGGGAGGTGCTGCCCAAGGGCCAGACCCCCTGGACGCCGGCGGTCGGCCTTGTCTTCCAGCTGGAGACCGCCCTGGCCCTCATGGAGGCCGAGGGCATGGAGGCCGTCTTCGCCCGGCACGCCGCCTGCGGTGCTGCCTCACGGGCCGGACTCGAGGCCCTGGGGTTCCAGCTCTTCGCCGACCAGGCCCACGCCTCGAACAGCGTGACCTCCGCCTTCGTTCCGGTGGGCGTCGAGTGGTCAGCCGTGAGCAAGGAGCTGCAGGCGCGCGGCCTCGTCCTGGCTGGCGGCCAGGGCAAGCTGAAGGGCAAGGTCTTCCGCATCGGGCACCTTGGCGACGTCAGCGTCGATGACATCGTGCGTGCGGTAGATGTCCTCGAAGAGGGTGCCACGGCAGCCGGGGTGCCCGTCGCTCGAGGCATAGCCGCGGAGGCTGCGCGGCGAGCAGGCGCCGCAGTGGCCGCCAGCGCGGCCGCGAGGGTCTGACGATGCGGATCCTGGTCGCCGAGAAACTCGCTCCAGAGGGCATCGAGCTGCTTCGTGCGCAGCACGAGGTCGACGTCCGCACCGGCCTCTCGCGCGAGGAGTTCCTGGCCGCCCTGCCCGACTACGATGCGCTGCTGGTGCGCAGCGGTGTGAAGGCCGACGCTGAGGCCATCGCCGCGGGTCGCCGCCTGGTCGTCATCGGCCGGGCCGGCGTCGGGGTGGACAACATCGACATCCCGGCTGCCACCGCGGCCGGCATCATCGTCGTCAACGCCCCGACCGGCAACACGGTGGCAGCCGCGGAGCACACGCTGGCCCTGCTCTTCGCCCTGGCCCGCCGCGTGCCGGCTGCCGACGCCTCGATGCACGCCGGCGAGTGGAACCGCTCTGCTTTCATGGGCCGCGAGCTCGTGGGCAAGACGCTGGGCGTGGTGGGCCTGGGCAAGATCGGCATGGCCGTGGCCGATCGCGCGCGCGCCCTCGGCATGGAGGTCGTGGGCACCGACCCCTTCGTGACCGCAGAGGCCGCCGCGCTGCACGGCATCACGCCCATGCCTCTCCCCGACATCCTCAGGGTGGCTGACGCCATCACCGTGCACGTGCCCAAGACGAAGGACACCACGAACCTCATCGGTGCCGCCGAGCTGGCGACCATGAAGCGCGATGCCTACGTCATCAACGTGGCCCGGGGTGGGGTCATCGACGAGGCTGCCCTGGCCGAGGCGCTGGCGGCAGGCACCATCGCCGGGGCGGCCATCGACGTCTACTCCAGCGAGCCGCCCGCGCTCGACAACCCACTGCGCACGGCTCCCAACGCGATCCTGACACCGCACCTGGGGGCTTCCACTGAGGAAGCACAGACCAGGGTCGCCGTGGAGGCCTGTGAGCAGGTTCGCGACGTGCTCGCCGGGCGTCCGGCCCGCTACGCGGTCAATGCCCCTCTCATGACCCCGGAGACGGCCGATGCGTTGTCGCCGTATCTGCCGCTGGCTCGCACGCTGGGCCAGTTCTACGCCCAGTTCGCGGGGAGCCTGAGTGGGCTCACGCTGGAGGTCGCCGGCGAGCTGGCGGAGTTCGATTCTGCGCCCCTGGTGGCGGCGGCCCTGGGCGGCATCATCGAGACGCACACCGAGGAGCGCGTCAACGTCGTCAACGCGCCAGCCCTGGCCAAGGCTCGCGGCATCAACCTGGCCGTGCACAAGATCCCGGAGTCGGGCCGCTACTCGTCGTTGCTGACGCTCCGGGGAGACCGCTCCGTGGCCGGCACCGTGGCCTCCGGGGAGTCGCGCCTGGTGGCCCTCGACGGCTACGAGATCGACCTGGCGCCGTCGGCGCACATGCTCGTCTCCCGACACGAGGATCGCCCCGGGGCCATCGGCCTCGTGGGCCAGAGCCTTGGCGAGGCTGACGTCAACATCAGCGCCATGCACCTGGGCCGCTCCGACAAGCGCTCCATCGCCTTCATGATCCTGGCCCTCGACGAGCAGGTGCCGGAGGCTGCGCTCGAGCGCATCCGCTCCTACGACGCCATGCTCGACGTCTGGCTCATCAGCCTCGACGCCCCCGGGTGACCACCCCTGCCATCCTGGCCCTGGTGCGACATGGCGAGTCCACCTGGCTCGCCGAGGGCCGCTTCCAGGGACGCGGCGATGTACCGCTGACCGACATGGGGCGCCGGCAGGCCACGGCCATCGGCGCACGCCTTGCCGCGCCCGCGGCTGCCCCTTCGGTGCCGGTGCCGGACATGCCGCCGCTGGCCATCTGGCACTCTCCGCTGCGCCGCGCCACGGAGACCGCCCAGGCCATCCACGAGGCGCGCGAAGCGGACGCGCCACTGCGGCCTCTCGACGAGCTCGTGGAGCTCAGCCAGGGTGAGTGGGAGGGCCTCACGCTCGACGAGGTGCGCAGTCACTATCCGCGACAGCTCAAGGGCTGGCTGGACGATCCGGTCCACCACCACGCCCCGGGCGGCGAGTCGCTGCCGGCGGCATCCGAGCGTGCGCAGCGGGCCTTGCAGGCCATCCTCACCACGCCGATCGATGCGAAGCCGGCTGCCGGTCGCGCACCGAGGGTCTTGCGAAGGACCACTCCTGCACGACCCGCAGCCGATGGACCGGTGCTGCCGGCGGAACCCGTGCTTGGCTATGAGCGCACCAAGGGCTACGCCCGCCCTCCCGCCTGGGGCATCGTCGTCGCTCACGATGGCATCCTGCGCTGCCTTGCGCTGGCCCTGCTGGGTATCGGGCTGGAGCACTTCTGGTCGTTCCCGTTCGCCCTGGCCGCCATCAGCGTCCTGGACACCAACGCGGGCATGCCCCGACTGCGGGCCCACAACCTCGATGAGCACGTCACGGCCCTGACGCGCCGCTGATGGTGGCGTGGTCCACGCCTCGGCCTAGCGGCCGCCTCGCCAGCCCAGGCGGAGGAGGGCCGTCCTGATGCGCGCGTAGGCCCGACGCAGGGCCGGCCGTCGATCGCTGGCCACGTCCCGGTGGCCGTAGCGCTTCTCCACGCGGGCGTGGGCCACCAGGTACAGGTCCGGTCTCAGCGACGGCAAGGCGTCCGACAGGCTGGCGGCGAACTCGAACTCGGTCTGCGCTGGATGGGGTCCGCGGCCAAGGCGAGACGCGAGACCGGCGATGCGGCTGTAGGCCAGCGCGCCGTCGGCCTGCGGCAAGCGGCGGAGGCGCACGAGCAGCACGGCCAGCAGCACGACCAGCACGAGAGCCGCCAGGGCCGGGATGACCAGCAGCTCCATGCCGGGAGCTGCGCCGCCCCCACCGACCGGGGTCGCGGCAGCGCTGTCGGGGGACGGGCTCGGCAGCAGCTCGAGATCGGCCGCTGCGGAAGCGGCGGCCGGAGCACTGCTGGCGTCCGGACCGCTCGAGGCCACCGGCTCACCTTCGGCCAGGTCGGTGGGCAGTTGTGCGAAGCGCCGCAGCTGGTCGCCCGGGGTGGGGTCGAAGCGGACCCAGCCGACGCCGGGGAAGTAGGCCTCCACCCAGGTGTGCAGCGCCTGCTGCGGGACGTCCCAGCGTCCATCCTCGCTCCGTTCGCCCGGGAGGTAGCCACTCACGATCCGGGCCGGCACTCCCAGCTCCCGCAGGGCCATCACCATCGTGCTCGCGAAGTGCTGACAGAAGCCCGTCTCGGTGCGCAGGAGGCACTCGGGCACGTTCTCTCCGGGCTGGCAGAGACCCTCGATGGAGGTCTGGTAGTCCATCGTGCGCAGCCGGTCCTGCAACAGCCTCGCCAGGTCGTATGGGCTGTCGAGCCCGGAACGCTCGGCGAACGAAGCGATCTCCGCGGCCAGGCGAACGGTCCGAGGCCCGGAGGCACCGGCGTCCACTCGCAGGTACCGGTCGACCCAGGCCGGGTAGTCGGTACCGGCGGCGCGCAGCAGCGAGGCCGTCAGCGCGCCTTCTCCACCCTGGTAGTCGTGCACCGCGGAGGTCACGCGGTAACTGGCACCCCGCAGGACCGCATCAGCGAAGGTGATCTCGGTCAGGCCCTCCCGGTCCCCGAGGCTGCGGACACGGACAGCACGACTCACGACCCGCGGTTCGCTCGGGGCGATGAGCGTTCCAAGTGCCAGCGTCGAGCGCCGTGGCGTGACCGTGACCGACACGTCGAAGGGCCCCGCGCCGCTGGTGTCGGGCGGCAGGTCGATGGGCACCAGGGCGGCCGCCTCGTCCGAGGTCGTATCCGACCGCGACCAGGCGTAGCCATCGAAGTCGGCGAAGGCCGAGAGCCACCAGTAGTTGCCGCGCAGGTCACCCTCCACGTCAACGGCGAACGCCACCCCGCCACCTGGCTCCCACTCGTCAGCGACCCGGAGCCGGTCGTCCAGCGTGGTCGACGCCTGCCCCGTCACGTCGACCGCGACCAGGCGCAACCAGCGCGAGACCTCCTGCCGGAGGTCATCGAGCGGCCCTCGGAAGAGGCCCTCGTCGATGGGTTGGGCAGGCATCCTGGCCACCGCCGACAACGAGGTCGCCGCGATCACCACCAGGATCACGAAGAGCCCGCCGAGGCGCACGAAGGACTTCTCCACCTCCGCGCTGGCGACGATCTGACGCCTTGACCACTGTCCGGCGTGTGCGGCGTGCTGCAGGCGCACCAGCAGGAGCATGGCTGCCAGGCTGAAGAGCGCGAGTGCCCACACGAGGGGGAGCCGATCGGATGCCGATGCCGTGGCCGGCAGGGCCTCGTTGAGGAGGAGGATCGTGCCGCTTGCGACGATCGCCGGACCCGCTCGCCCGTGCCGGAAGACGCTGAAGGCACTGAACTGGCCAGTGGACCACGCGATCGCCCCCAGGACCAGGCCGGGCAGGACGACCGGGAGGGCGTCGCTGGAGCCCAGAAGCTGGCGGACCTCCGACTGCACGGCGGCACTGAGGCGGGTCAGCTGTTCGCCCATGAGCGCGAGGCCGCTCGGGTCGGGCGTCGCTGCGCGTCCGCCCTCCAGCGACGCTGCCGTTGACAGCAGCAGGATGAACGCGCCGGCCGCCGCTCCGATGAGGTGCGCCCTGAGCACCCCGATGTGGCTCCTCGCCAGCAGGAAGCCGACCAGCCCTGCCGCCAGGATGACGACCAGCGGCGCGAGGCCGCGGTCCTGCGGGCCGATGACCGGTGGGCGGGTGTCCACCACGGCCGCGCCGACCACGGAGAGCATGCCCAGCAGCAGGAGCAGGCTCGACCAGCCCGATGCGGGTCGGGAGAGGACGGCCGGCCAGTGGCGATGTCGCAGGCTCATGCGGCTCTCGTGCCGCCGCGGTCACGTCCGGCGACCAATTGTTCACCCAGCGGCTGGTCGGGCGTCACGACATGCGTGCGCACGTCGTGCTCGGCCAGGCTGTGCAGCAGCGCCCGCATCTCGCGTTCGAGGGGCTCGCGGAGGGATGGCGGCAGCATGCCCGATCCGGCCAGGTCGGCCTGCCGCACGAGGTGCGCCAACGGGTCGATGAGGCAGGCCACGGGCGCCATGCCCTGGCCACGGAGGGCCGCCAGCGGCCGCACCCAGGAGGCATCCAGGGACGGCGTGATCACGACGACCGCCATGCCCCGTCGGGCACGACCGGCACTCTCGAGGAGCATCTCCACCAGCGGTGTCGAGCCTTCCGCCTCCGCCACGGCCAGCAGCCCCAGGATCTTGTGTCGCTGGCGGGCGCCGCGATCGGCGGCGACGACGGCCCGCCGCACGCCGACCACCTCCATGCCGACACCACGTCCATCGGACAGGGCGTGACCGGTCAGGGCGGCCGCGACGTTCACGGCACTTTCCAGGGTGGCTGCCTCACCGGTCCCGAGGTGCACGTCCCGCTGCAGGTCCAGGAAGATCCACAGGTCTGCTGAGGGCTCGATGTCGAACTCCTTGACCTGCAGCTCCTGGTGGCGAGCGCTGGATCGCCAGTGGATGCGATTGAAGGCATCACCGGGCGTGTAGGGCCGGACGCTCGTCACCACCGGCGTCAGGTGCGAGCCCCTGCCGGCCGCGTGCCGATGAAGCCTCCACCGCGGTCGACGGGAGGTGCCAGCCTGGCAGCGGCAGCACCTGCGGATAGACGAGGATGGTGGCCCCCGGCCCGACGCTGGCCACCGACTCGAAGAGACCCAGCGGGTCCCCGGTACGCACCACGAGCGGATCGACGCGGTACTGGCCACGCCTGGGCAGCTGGACCCGGGCCGCCCACGTCCGCTCCGTGTGCCCGCGCAGCGAGATGACCCGGCCGGGGATGGCGAGCGGCAGGGTGGACGGGCTGTGGACCTCCAGCCAGGGCTTGGGTAGCCGTGCCCGCGAGCGGACCGTGTACGTCACCGCCAGGACGTCGCCGACGGTGGCATGCCGTCGATCCAGCCAGGCGCCTGCCTCCAGGATCCGAGCCCCCGCCGGGCGAGCAGGTGTGCCCCAGCCACGGTCACCGCCACGAGCCAGGCGAGGAAGTAGACCATGATGGAGCCACTGACCAGTGCGGCCACCACCACCAGGCTCGCGGCCGTGAGGAGGCCCAGCTTGGTGCGCATCGGTCGTGCGGGGCGTTCCGGCCTGTCGCCTACGCCCGCCGCACCCCCTGGCCGTCCGCGCTCGGCCGAGGCATCCCGATCGGAACGCTCATGAGCATCTCGCTGACCACGCTGCGTCCGTCCAGGCCGTGGATGGAGGCGGACGTCTTGACGATGATGCGGTGGGCCAGGGCTGGTTCGGCCAGGGCCTTCACATCGTCGGGGATGACGTAGTCACGTCCGGACATGGCGGCCCAGGCCTGGCTGGCGCGATAGAGCGCCAGCGAGCCGCGCGGGGACGCACCGAGATACACGTCCGGGTGCGTCCGGGAGGCGCTCACCAGTCGCACGATGTAGTCGGAGATGGCCGGGTCCACGTAGATCTCACGGACGGCCCGTTGCATGTCCAGCACCTCCGCAGCGTCCGCTACCGGATCGAGCGTCTCCACGGGGTGGCCGCGCTTCTGCTCGTCGAGGATGAGCATCTCATCCATGGGCTCCGGGTAACCCATGCGGAGGCGCAGCATGAAGCGGTCGAGCTGGGCCTCCGGCAGCGGGAAGGTGCCCTCGTACTCGATGGGATTCTGCGTGGCGATGACCATGAAGGGCTGCGGCAGAGGGCGAGTGACTCCGTCCACGGTCATGTGCCGCTCCTCCATGGCCTCCAGGAGCGCGGACTGCGTCTTGGGCGTCGCCCGGTTGATCTCGTCGGCGAGGACGATCTGGCTGACGATGGGGCCTGGACGGAACTCGAATTCCTGGCGCTTCTGGTCGTAGATGGAGAGGCCGGTCACGTCGCTGGGAAGCAGGTCCGGAGTGAACTGGATGCGGCGGAAGGTGCACGAGAGGCTGCGGGCCAACGCCCGCGCCAACATCGTCTTGCCCGTGCCCGGCACGTCCTCGATGAGGAGGTGGCCCTGGCAGAAGAGCGCCACCAGGGCAAGTCGGACCTCCCGGTGTTTGCCCACGATGACGCGCTCGACGCTGGCGGCGACGCGCTCGCCGGATTCCTGGATCTTGGCCACGGGCAGCGGTCCTCTGCGGGGCAGGTCCAACATGGTAGCCCGCGCGTGGACGGGAGTGTCCGGGGCCTCGGCGGGCGGGTCGCATCGTCCATGGGACCATCGCTCTCGCTGGTCAGGGTACGCAGGTGCTGGTAGGCTCGGGGTGGTCAGCATCACTACTCTGGACGCCTCGAGACCTCGACCTGCCCGGAGCCTGCCTGAGGGAGTCGCGCCGCCGCGCCATGACCGACAATGTCGTCCAGTCCTTCTGCGAACGGTGTGGCTCGCGCTTCACGCAGACGGTCGCCGTAGACAAGCCCGTCCCAGCCGCCGGCGTGCTCGGGCGCTTTCGACGGCGAACGGTGGAGTCGGAGAGCACGCCCGTGGACAGTGCGGCGCTGCCCATCAGCGAGGTGTTCCGGGACACCTTCCACTTCTGCCTCGGTTGCCGCCGCTACAACTGCCAGGCCTGCTGGAACGAGCAGGAGGGCCACTGCCTCTCCTGCCGCCCGGCCGGTGGCCCGCCAGGGGTGCTGACCGCTGATCCGGACACCCTGGGTCCGGCATGGGCCACGCGCCCAGGCGACGGTCCGCGCGTGGCCGCCGAGACGAGCGCCTGGCCGACCGATGACCTGATCCGCGGCGCGTCGGATGCGACGATCGCGGGTGGGTCACCCACGGCCGCGGGTGGATCCGCCGCGCACCACCGACCTCACCCTGTCCGGCTGGGTCGCGCGGCCCGCCGATCCCGCGGGCGGGATCGGCGACGTCGACGCGCTCGCTCGCGCAGCCTGTCGCGGGCGAACGTGCCGCCAGCGGGATCGCCGGCCGAGCCGACTCCGGCGAGCGCACCGGACCTGCCTTGGACACCCACCTCGGAGCCCGACCCCTGGCGCGGCGTCGTGTTCTCGGCAGAGGACCGGGGACGCTCCGAGCCCACACCGACGGCAGCCTCGGTGGCGTTCCCCGCACCCCCCGCACCACCTGAGCCGGCCGGTGGCCCCGACCCAGGTTGACGATGTCGGCGTCCTGGCCAGCCTTGTCAACAGCGAGACGCCTGTTGACGCGACCGGGTGGATGCGCGCCAGCGCCGTGGTGATGGGTCGCAGTAGCCGCTCTCCGGACCCTGCCCCACCGGAGCCGACGCCACCGGTGGAGGAGCCCCCGGCAGAGGAGCCCGAGGTGGTGGAGTCCCCTGCCCCACCGGAGCCGACGCCCCCGGTGGCGGAGCCCCCGCGCCGAGAGGAGCCCCAGGTGGTGGAGTCCCCTGCCCCGCCGGAGCCGACGCCACCGGTAGATGCTGCGCTCGCCCCGCTACCTGACACGGAAGCCTGGCTGCAAGTCGCCCGCCGAGGCCTCGACGAGGCACCTGCCAAGCTGGACGATGAGCTGGAGTCCTCGCTCGATCTCGGCGGCGACCCGGGCATCGCCGAGCTGCTGCCGCCGACGCCCGCGAGCTCCTGACACCCGCTGGATCGCTCGAGTCGACCGAGTCACCACCACCAGGCACGCAGCCCGGTCCGCCCACCAGCCTGGAGGCACAGCCGCTGACACCGCTCGCGGCCGAGCTGCCAGCCGCGCCGGTCGTGATCCCCGATCAGGCACCGATGCCCGCTCCTTCGCCGGCCGAACCGCGCCCGCCGGCGCCCCTCGGGCCCTCGCCACAAACGCCGTTGAGGCAGGCGGCCTCGCCCCTGCCTCCTCCCGGCTTGGCCGTGTGGGCCACGCCTGTCGATCCAGGGCCATTCGCCCAGCCCTACCAGGCGCCGGCGCCGCAGGCCGTCGTCTTCATGCCAGAAGCGTCCTCCCCTGCCCCGATCGGCGCACCGCCAGCGCCTCCCGGCCAGCCGCCGCTCCCTCCCGCTGGGCCCCCGCCACCCCTCGCTGCGCCGCCGCTCCCTCCCGCCGGGCCTGGGCTGGCACCCGCCGGTCCGCCCCCAACCTCACTCGGCGTGGCTCCCTTGCCCGCGATGCCCGGCCCGGCGAGCGTGCCGGCGGCTCACGTGCCACCGTCCAGGCAGGCGGCAGCCTCGAGGGCATGCCCCAGCTGCAACCTGCCGCTCTCGACCAAGGCACGCTTCTGTCGTCGCTGCGGAGCTCCGCAGCCGTCCTGAAGAGCGTCAGGCGCTACTCGGTTTCGCCGTCGGCAGGCGACATCGAGGCGCTCCTCACCGAGTGGCGCGAGCCGCGGCGTGACACATCGCGCCGCATGCGGGCGACGGCGGCGCCGTACACCAGTGCCTGGAAGACCAGGTCGAACCAGATCAGCGAGATGAACACGCTGCCGACGATCCCCAGCGTCAGCCACTGGCGCATCAGCAGCGGTGCGAGCCATCCGAACAGCGAGGTGAAGAGCCCGATCGCGACGCCGACCAGGGCGGCCGGCAGCAACGCCTGGCGCAGTGAGGCTCCGTCCGCAGGGATGACGACGTACACCAGCAGCGCCGCAGCGCCGGCCACGACCATCGTCGCCCCGACAGCCACGATGGTGCTGACGGGACCGGGGTCGACGGCGCAAGCCTGTTCCAGGAGCGGCAGCTGCAGGGCATCGATCTCAAGGCAGCGGGCGGCCAGCCACTGGCGCACGACAGGCAGGGCGACGATGGCCACGACCGCAGCCAGCAGGCTGCCCAGGATCAGCGCGACCGTGAGCAGGCCCCGCAGCCTGGTGCGCAGGAAGCCGCGGCCGCCCGGCCCGGGGAACATGCGGCCCATCGCGTTCTGCAGGGCACCGTAGAAGCCGCTGGCGCCCCAGAGGAGTCCCAGGATCCCGATGAACGAGCCGGTCCGCCCACCACCGGCGAGGCCGTCGATGACGGTGGTGGCGACCTCGCTGACGGGGTCGAGTCGGTCCACAAGGCTGGTGACGAGCTGCTCGCGCAGGCCCCGATCCTCGACCAGGATGCCCAGCAGGCTCACGAAGAGCAGCAGGGCCGGGACCATGGTGAAGAAGGCGAAGTAGGCCAGCGCCGCGGCCAGCATGCCGCCGCCCCCGCGGTCGTAGGCACGCATGACCTGTCTGATGCGGTGTGTCAGGGGATGTTGCAGCAGCCGCTGGCGCGCTGCCTCCAGCCGTGACCGTACACTGGGCGCGGCCGGTGCTCGGCGGTGCCCCGTGGTCGTTGCCCGGAGGCGTTCCGCCTCCGTCGTTCACTCGCTCAGATCCTCGAAGAATCCCGGCTGCAGCTGGCTGGCACTGAGTCCGCGCTTGCCTGGTCGCAGCATGGCTCGCACCTGGGCGCGCCGCACGTAGATCTGCCGACCAGGCTGGATGGACTGGAGCTTGCCCGAGTGTGCCCAACGTGCCAGTGTCGATCGGCTGACGGGCACGTTCGCGTCGGCGAAGATGCGCGCGGCCTCGCTGAGGCTGATCCAGTCGGACACGGTGCGCGACACGCTCGAACCTCGCCTATGCGCCCGAGCCGGAGGCCGGCTTGGCAGGCGCGGCGTCCCCCGCGGCGGGTCCCCCGCTGCCACTCCCGGCGGCCGTCGATGGGCCTTCCGAGGCGGGCTTCGCCGCCCCACCGGATGCGGCCGGCTTGCCCTCCGCTTCCTTGCCGGCCGGGCTGGCCGGGCTGGCCGATGGCCGGCTTCGCCGCTGCCCGGGCGTCCTTCTTGGCCCAGCCGCTGCCCTTGAAGTGGATGGCCGGCGTGGACAGCGCCTTGCGCATGGCACCTCCGCACGCAGTGCAGGTCGCCGGCCCACTGGCGTGGATGCCATGCGTGACCTCCACCTCGAGACCGCAGTCGATGCAGCGATAGTCGTAGGTGGGCATGGTGTCAGCCCCTCAGGAGGCGCATGCCGCACTTCGGGCAGAAGTACGCGCTGCGCCCGACCTGGGCGAATTGGCAATGCGGACAGACCAGCCCGCTTCCCGAGTCGGGCGGTAGCGGCCGATCGAGCTCGAGCACCTCGGCTGCGCCTCGCGACGAGACGATGGCCACGAGGATGCTGCTCAGGAAGCGCGTGGCGTTGCGCTCGGTGTCACCCCGCACGCCCCGACCCCCCCAGCCGACGATGCCGCGGACCATCTGGTCACCGGTGACTTCGTCCCAGTAGGAGGCCACGGCACCGACGATGCCGGTGTAGTCGGGGTAGCCGCCCGAGTCGAGGGTCCCCTCCAGGAGACACATGGCGGTCGACTCGTAGGCCGGGTCCACCGCGTCCAGGGACTCGAGCACCATGAGGCCGTAGCGCGTCACCGGCGAACGATAGTGGTGGGCGTTGAGCCACTGGGAGGCCTCGATGGTGCGCATGACGGTCGGGTTCGCATCGGCGAACTGCGGGTCCAGTGGCTCGATGAGCTCGATGGGCGACTTCGCGAACGGCTCGAGCATGAGCGGCAGTGCCGCGACCGAGCCTTCACCCGGACGGAAGCGCACACCCTTGCTGCTACGTGCGCGATAGGTGAGCTTGAGCTCGTAGTCCTCGGCGGGTGGCTCCTCCGTGAGGATGCCCGGATCGGGCAGGCCCAGGGAGCGGGGCTTGGCCGCCACCGGCTCGGGCTTGCGCTTGAGGAAGTCGAAGGTCACAGGTCGATCCCCGGCTCAACGTCGCGTGGCAGGACTGGTTCTGCCCATCGTAGCGCGTCGCTCGCAAGACCTAGCCACGCGGGCGGCACAGGCCTCCGGCAGCGGCCCCAGCCCCTGCGAGCTAGGCTTCAAGGTGCTCTCGAAGCCGAGCCGTGAGGCCCTGCAGCTCGGTTTCCGTGGCCCGGACCCCGTCGACGACGTGGGCTGGTGCCCTGCTGACGAATTCCTCGTTGGACAGCCTGGCACGCGTCGAGGCGAGCAGGCGCTCGGCATCATCGAGCTCTTTCTGGAGCCGGGCCCGGTCGCGCTCGCGGTCCTCCGCGTTGACCGAGAGGCGGGCCTCCGCGCCGCGGGCGACGACGACCAGCGCTGCGGCATCCGCGGTGGCCGGCTCGGCGGTCGCGCTGGCGAGCGTCGGCCGCACCCGGGCCAGCCGAGCCACGGTGTCGCGCAGAGCTTCGAACACTTCCGCGGTGCGTTCGTCGTCGAAGCGCATGTCGGCCTGAAGCCAGGTCCCCGGCTCGATGCCGGCATCGGCGCGGGCATTGCGGATCTGCGTCACCAGCTCCAGCAGGTCGGCCACCGCCGAGGCCTGTGCCCCCTCGGTCGCCGCGGCCCACGAGTCCTGGGCTGGCCAGGCGGCGGTGATGAGCAGGTCGCCGTCGTCCGCTCGATGCGGGAGGCGACCCCAGATCTCTTCGGTGATGTGTGGCATCACCGGGTGCAGCATGCGCAGGTAGCGGTCCAGGACCCAGGCCAGCACCTGCCAGGTCGCCACGCGAGCGGCCGGATCGGCATCCGCGCCGAGGCGCACCTTGGCCATCTCGAGATACCAGTCGCAGTACTCCGACCAGATGGCCGTGTGCAGGATGCGCGAGGCCTCGGCGAACTGGAAGTTGGCGTAGGCAGCCTCCGTGTCTCGGACGGCCGCCTGGCAGCGGGACAGGATCCAGTGCTCCGCGGGGCCGAGCAGCTCGCGCTCGGGCAGTGCCAGGCTGGCTTCGGCGGGCACCTCCTCCGGCCGGGCTCCGAGCACGAAGCGGGCTGCGTTCCAGAGCTTGTTGGCGAAGTTGCGGGCTCCCTCCAGGCGCGACGGACCGAGGCGCTGGTCGGCGCCCGGGGCAGCCCCGTTGACGAGCGCGAAGCGCAGGGCGTCGGCGCCGATGTCGTCCATGATGGCCAGCGGGTCGATGACGTTGCCCTTCGTCTTGGACATCTTCTTGCCGTAGGGATCGCGGATGAGACCGGAGAGGTAGACCACGGAGAAGGGCTCCTCGCCGGTCAGCCACTCGCCCAGCATCATCATGCGGGCCACCCAGAAGAAGAGGATGTCGTGGGCGGTCTCCATGACCGTGGTCGGGTAGAACGCGCGCAGGTCGGAGGTCTCTTCCGGCCAGCCCAGCGTGGAGAAGGGCCACAGCCCGCTGGAGAACCAGGTGTCGAACGTGTCGTCGTCCTGTGTCAGCGCGCTGGAAGCGCATTCGACACAGCGTTCCGGCCGGCGTTCCTCGTCGCTGACGGTCACGTGCCCGTCGGGGCAGTACCAGGCCGGGATGCGGTGGCCCCACCAGAGCTGGCGGCTCACGTTCCAGTCGTAGATGTTCTCCAGCCAGTCGAAGAAGACCTTCTCGAAGCGCTCCGGCACGAAGCGCGTGCGCCCCTCGCGGACAGCCTGCATGGCGCGGTCGGCCATGGGCTTCACGTCGATGAACCACTGCGTCTTGAGGCGTGGCTCGACGATGTCGTCGCTGCGCTGGCAGCGCCCGATGGCGAGCTCGTGGTCCACCGTGGCCGCCAGGTCGCCGCGGGCCTCCAGGTCCGCCAGGATGCGCACGCGGCAGGCCTCGCGCGTCAGCCCGGCATAGGGCCCGGCGAGCTCGTTCATGGTGGCGTCGTCGGTCATGATGTCGATACGCGGCAGGCCGTGGCGCTCGCCGGTGGCGAAGTCCGTGTGGTCGTGGGCCGGCGTGACCTTCACCGCGCCGGTGCCGAAGTCGCGCTCCACGAAGGCGTCCGCGATGATGGGCACGTCGCGGTCGACGAAGGGGATGCGCACGAGACGACCGACCACGGCCGCGTAGCGCGGATCCTCCGGGTGGACCGCCACCGCCGTGTCGCCCAGGATGGTCTCCGGGCGCGTGGTGGCTACGGTGATGGTCTCAGCCGCGCTGGGCTCGGTCCCCGGTCCGGCGCCCTCCGGCAGCAGGTGGTAGCGGATCGACCATAGCCTGCCCGTCTCGGGGGTGCCGATGACCTCCAGGTCCGACACGCTCGTGCCGCAGCCGGGACACCAGTTGACGAGCTTCTGACCGCGGTAGGCGAGTCCGTCCTCATACAGGCGCTTGAAGGCCACGCGCACGGCCCGTGCCGAGCGTTCGTCCATCGTGAAGCGCTCGCGGCCCCAGTCGGCCGAGATGCCGAGGCGCCGCTGCTGGCTCATGATGACCGGGCGGGTCTCCTCCATGAAGCGCCACATGCGCTCCAGGTATCGCTCGCGTCCAAGCTCCTCGGGGGTCGTGCCCTCGTCAGCCAGCACCCGGCGCAGCACCCATTGGGCGGCGATCGAGGCGTGGTCGACACCGGGCAGCCAGAGCGTCGGCCGTCCCTGCATGCGCGCCCGGCGGACCATGAGGTCCTCCGTGGCCGAGCGCGCGGCGTGGCCGAGGTGCAGGGCGCCGGTGACGTTGGGCGGCGGCATGATGACCACGAAGGGCGCTTCGGTCGAGCGCGCCCGGGAGCCGGCACCATCCGGGGCGAAGACGTCCGCAGCCAGCCAGCGCGCGTAGACCGCCGCTTCGACGTGCGCCGGCTGGTAGGCCTTGGCCATGGGGGCCGGCCCTTGCGGGCTGGGCAGCGGCCGGCTGGCCTCCCCTGCGCCTGACGGCGTGGCCGACGCCTCGCTCATGCCGGTTCATCTCCTCGTGCGACATGGACGACCTCGTCCGTCCCGTCGACGAACGAGGTCCTGAGCTTCTGCGACCGAGGCCGGCGGGTCGAGCTGGCCACGGTGTGGCGAGTCTAGCGCACCTTGCTATCGTCTCCGGCACCCGAGGAGGAACCGACGTGTGCTTTGACCCGGACAGCCAACCGCCCATCCAGCCCCTGGCCGGCGCCGCCATCGATCACCGGAACCTGGTGCTGGAGGCCGCCGACGGCAACCGCCTGGCGGCCTTCGAGGCCCTGCCTGACCACCCGGCCAAGGCCGGCATCCTGGTGCTGCCGGACGTGCGCGGCCTGTTCTCCTACTACGAGGAGCTGGCGCTGCGCTTCGCGGAGGCCGGCCTGCCCGCGCTGGCCATCGACTACTACGGTCGCACCGCAGGTCCGTCGCGGCGTGACGCCGACTTCGAATTCGCTCCCCACGTACCGCGCTCCACGTGGGCGGGTCTGCAGGCCGACGTGCGGGCTGCGGCCACCCACCTGCGCACCAACGCCTCGGTGACCGACCTGTACTCCATCGGCTTCTGCTACGGCGGCCGCCTCTCCCTGTTGCTGGCCAGTCTTCCGGACCTCGCGCTGGACGGCGTCATCGGCTTCTACGGTTGGCCCGTCGGTCCCTTTCGAAACGACATGCCGGCGCCGGCGGACGTCGTCACCGACTTCGGCTCACGCGTGCTGGCGCTCTTCGGCGGCGCTGATGCGGGCATCGCTGCGAAGGACGTTGACGCCTTCCAGCAGGCTCTGGAGCTGGCCGGGGTGCGCCACCGCGTCGTGACCTACCCAGGTGCGCCACATTCCTTCTTCGACCGCAAGCAGGCGGAGCACGCGGACGCCTCCGCGCGAGCCTGGGCCGAGGTGTGTGCCTTCCTGGGGCTGCCTGCCAGTCCTGCCTGACGGCAGCTAGGCGCCCTTCTCGCGGAGACCCTCGTAGTTCGACTCGTCCACGCCCTGGTCAAGGTGCGCCTTGGTCAGCAGCAGCGGGGAGCGACCCTCGCGGATGACCTCCTCGGTGATGATGCACTTGCGCACGTCGCTGCGCTCCGGGATGTCGAACATGACGTCCAGGAGCGACTCCTCGACGATGGAGCGCAGCGCCCGCGCACCGGTCTTGCGCAGCAGCGCCAGGTCAGCGGCCGCCTCGATGGCGCCCGGCGTGAAGACGAGCTCCACCTTGTCCAGCTGCAGGAAACGCTCGAACTGCCGCGTGACGGCGTTGCGAGGCTCCGTCAGGACGCGCATGAGGTCGTCGCGAGTGAGCGCGGAGAGCGTCACCATGACCGGCAGGCGGCCCACGAACTCCGGGATGAGCCCGAACTTCAGGAGGTCCTCCGGCATGAGCTGCTCGAGGACCCGGGCCCGCTCGGTGCGCTCCACCTGCGCCTGCGACCCGAAGCCCATGGACTTGTGCCCGACGCGCTCCTCCACGATGCGCTCCAGTCCCTCGAAGGCGCCGCCCAGGATGAAGAGCACGTTCGTGGTGTCGATCTGGATGAAGTCCTGGTGGGGGTGCTTGCGCCCGCCCTGCGGCGGCACGTTGGCGACGGTGCCCTCCAGGATCTTGAGCAGGCCCTGTTGCACGCCCTCACCGGAGACGTCCCGGGTGATGGAGGGGTTGTCCGCCTTGCGGGCGATCTTGTCGATCTCATCGATGTAGACGATGCCGCGCTGCGCGCGGGCGACGTCGAAGTCGGCGGCCTGGATGAGTCGCAGCAGGATGTTCTCGACATCCTCGCCGACGTAGCCCGCCTCGGTCAGCGAGGTGGCGTCAGCGATGCAGAAGGGCACGTCCAGGACGCGTGCCAGGGTCTGCGCCAGGAGCGTCTTGCCAGAGCCCGTGGGCCCCACGAGCAGGACGTTGGACTTCTGCAGCTCCACGTCGTCGACAGCGCTGCCGGCGTTGATGCGCTTGTAGTGGTTGTAGACCGCCACCGAGAGGACGCGCTTGGCGCGCTCCTGGCTGATGACGTAGGCATCCAGCGATTCCTTGATCTGGCGCGGGTGGGGCAGCTTGGCGGGCTTGGGCTTGCCGGGCGCGCGCGGCGCCTCCAGCATCTCCTCGTCGATGATCTCCTGGCAAAGCGTGATGCACTCGTCGCAGATGTAGACGCCCTGCCCGGCGATGAGCTTGCGGACCTGCTCCTGACTCTTGCCACAGAAGGAGCAGCGATAGGGCACCTTGGTGCCCTTGCCAGAGGTGCTGGCCACGATGCGCGCTCCTTCCCGGATGCGGGTCCTATCCCTTGGCTGACGCCTTGCCCTTGGCCTCGCTGATGAGCGACTCGGACCGCTCCGCGTAGACCTCGTCGATGATGCCATAGGCCTTGGCCTGCTCGGGGGCCATGAAGTAGTCGCGCTCGGTGTCGGCGGCCACCTTCTTGGTCGTCTGGCCGGTATGTCGGGCCAGGATCTCGTGGAGGCGGTTGTTGAGGTCCTCCAGCTCGCGCACCTGGATGAGCACGTCGGGCGTGGAGCCCCGGAAGCCGCCCGAGCCCTGGTGGATCATGATGCGGCTGTTGGGCAGGGCGTAGCGCTTGCCCTTGGCGCCGGCCGCCAGGAGCACGGAGGCCATGGAGGCGGCCATGCCGATGCAGATGGTGCTGACCGGGGCGCGCAGGTATTGCATCGTGTCGTAGATGGCCAGGCCGGACGTGACCACGCCGCCGGGCGAGTTGATGTACAGGCTGATGTCGCGCTCCGGGTCCTCCGCCTCGAGGAAGAGCAGCTGGGCGATGACCAGGTTGGCGACGTGGTCCTCGATGGCATCGCCGAGGAAGATGATGCGGTCCTTGAGCAGGCGGCTGTAGATGTCGTAGGCGCGCTCGCCCCGGCTGGACGACTCGATGACCATGGGCACCAGCATGGCCGTGGTCCGACGCGAGGCCTCAGCCGCCGCGGAGGCCTTCGGGACCGCAGGACGGCGGATGCTCATGCCCTGGCCTCCTCTGCCGCGGCCGCCTCGATGGCGGCCAGTTCGGCATCTTCCTCGTCGTCTCCATCGCCGATGACCTCGTCGACAAGGCTGGGGGCCTCGTCTTCGTGGTGGGTGTGCTGCTGGTGCTGGTGCTGGACCGCGGCGAACTCGGGATGGGCCTCGATCCAGCGGTCCACGATCATCTCGACGACGGCAGAGCGCCGCAGCTGCGAGCGGACGTAGCTTCGGCCGCGGTCGGTGTCGAGGTAGTCGGCGACCGAGCGGTTGGACTCTTCGCCGGCGCGCAGGTGGGCGATCTCCGCCTCCACCTCGGCGTCGGAGATGCTGATCTCCTCCTTGTCCGCGATGGTGCCCAGCACGAGCAGCACCTTGACGCGATGCTCGGCGGGTTCCCGGTACTCCTCACGCAGGTTCGCTTCGGTCTTCTCCGTGACGCGCAGGTAGTCCTCGTAGCGGATGCCCTGCTGTGCGGTGCGCACCTTGAGCTCATCGACCATCATCTCGACCTCGCGCTCCACGAGCACGTCGGGCAGCTCCAGCGTGGCATTGGCCGTGGCGTACTCGATGACGCGATCGGAGAAGGTGTGGCGCGCCCGGTCGAGCGCGCTGACCCCCATGCGTGAGCGCAGGTCAGCGCGCAGGGCCGCCAGGTCTTCGTAGGGGCCCACGAGGCTGGCGAAGTCGTCGTCCGCCTCCGGCAGGCGGCGCTCCCGCAGCTCGCGGATGCGAGCCGTGAACTCCACGTCCTGGCCTGCCAGCTCGGCTTCGCCGTAGTCCTCCGGGAACGTCACCGTGAAGGTGCGCTCCTCGTCCTCGCGCAGCCCGATGAGATTGGCCTCGAAGCCGGGGACCATGCGCTCCTTGCCGATGACGAGCGGGAAGCGCTCGGCCTGGGCGCCATCGACCGGCTCGCCGTTGCGCCGACCCTCGAAGCTGATGACCGCGTAGTCCTCGGCCTGTGCCCCGCGGTCCTCGACCGGCACGAGCACAGCCTGCTGGTCGCGCAGCTGGTCGATGACGGCCTCGACCTGCTCGTCGGTGACCTCGTCGACCTGCGGCGTGAAGGGGAAGCCGGTGTAGTCGCCGAGCTTGACCTCCGGCCGGACCGACAGCGTGACGCGGTAGGCGGCGCCCTCACCCTCCGTGAAGCTCGTCCACTCGGGCTCGCGGGGCAGCTCCAGGACGTCCCGGTCAGCCTCCTGCAGGGCTTGCAGGACGGTGCGCTCGTAGAGGTGCTCGCGGGCCTCGTCGTAGATCGGGTTGGGCGCATCGGGATCGGAGCGGTCGATGCCCAGGGCCCGCTCGAGGATCTGGCGCGGTGCCTTGCCAGGCCGGAAGCCGGGCACGCGGGTGCGGCGGGCAAGATGCCGGACGCCCTCGTCGATGGCCTTCTGGAGCTCCTGGGCAGTGATCTCGACCTCCAGCACGATGGTGCTGCGGTCGCCTTCGCGGATGTCGGTCTTCACGTCGTCCTTGTTCGTCGAGTGGGTGGAAGTGCCACGCGAGTATAGGGAGACGACGCCGAGGGCGTGTCTGGGGGGTGTGAGACCCGGGGTCGAGGGAGGGCTATGCAGGCCACCTAGAATGAACGCAGGCCCATACCGGGTTGGTGCGGGCGCTGAGTGCCCGCACGGTCGGAACTGCCGCTCGGCCAGATGGCCCAGCGACCGCATCGCGAAGGGGGGACGCAGTGTTCGACACCATTCTCAAGCGGGTGCCGTGGGTCATCGCGGCCATCATGGTCCTGGCGGTCACCGGCCAGGCTGCCCTGGCTGGAACCGACGATGGGGTCGCCCCATCCGCCGTGGCTAACGTCAACGCTGACCGCATCGATGGTCGGCACGCCATCAAGTACACCAGCAACACGACGGCGCGCAAAGGCAAGCTGATGGCCATCGGTGCCACCGGCTATCTGCCCAACAACATCATCCAGAAGGCGATGGACGCCGACAAGATCGACGGCATCGATTCCACGGCGCTGGCGACCATCGCCGCCCTGCAGAACCCAGCCGGCGCCGTGAACGAGGCCGACAACCTGGTCCACTGGAACCAGCTCTTCGGCGTGCCACCTACCATCGCCGATGGAGTGGACGAAGGCGACGGCTACTACACCGTGGTCGAATGCCTGAGTCCTCATCGGTGGAATGACTCTCGCTGTCGAGCGAGGACCCAGTGGTCTGGTATCGTCGATGCCCGCTCGAGTGTCGACCTCGATATGACGCTCATCCCGGCGTCGACGCATCGATCACGGCGAGGTGAGACACTCACGACGACGTGCGTATGACGAGTCGACAGCATCAGGCACTGGATCATCGTTCACCAGTACTTCGGCAAGTACCCCGTCCACCGTCAAGGTCAGGCGTCACGGTCTGGAACGCATGCTACGTCGCTCCATCAGCGCTCAAGAAGATAGCCAAGTCGATCGACGTCATGACCTTCGAGGAGGAACGCGCCCGCACTAGATCCCGGCTGGAGCGAGTCTGCACGAGACTCGACCTCGAGGGCGCACCCGCACCCGGCTGCGGTGCAGGCGTGCGATCGGTGCAGCGGCACGTCGTGGTGCGCCGGGTTGGTGCCGGGGACAGGAGTCGAACCTGCACGACCTTGCGGTCAACAGCTCCTAAGGCTGCTGCGTCTGCCATTCCGCCACCCCGGCAGGGCGGCCCGATGATACGCGACACCGCACCCGCGCCCGCCTTCGCTGCGCCTCCGCACCTTGACCCGGCGGTCAGGACTTGGAGAGCCGCTCGCGCGCCTTCCGGCGTGCCTCTGAGAGGCGCCGGCCACGATCGCGCTCGGCCTCCATGATGCGCTGGACGAGGATCCGGGCACCAACCGTGCCCAGTGGCCCGGCGAGGCGGTCGAAGGTGCGCCACAGCGATGTGGAGGCGGTTGGTGCGGGGTCGTAGCGGCCCTTGGACTTGAGGTACTCCGCGAAGTCCTCGTTCAGGGCACGCCGCACCTCGGGATCGTCGGCCAGGCCGGAATCCTTGAGGACGCGCTCGATCTCCGGCGGCATGAGGCCGACGAACGGTTCTGCCTTGGGCGCTCGCACCCGGCCGACCGCGAAACGCGCGACGCGACGCGGACCCCCGGCCAGCAGGAAGCCGGCCCCGCCGACCAGCGCCGCCGCCTTCACCGGGTTGCGGCGGATCTTGGCAGGCACGTCGAGGGCGGAGCGCGAGGCGTCGGTCAACTCCTCCAGCGACTGCTCCACGCCCGCACGGGCCGCGTCCAGCTCCGCCAAGGCAGCGGCAACCTCGGGCGTGAGACTGCGCTCGTTCGCCAGGCCCGCGTCACCGGCCTTCGAAGGTCGTGTCGTCATCGGCCCATCATCCTGTCCTTCTGCCGCTTCATCTGGGCCTTCACGAAATCGCGCGAGACCTCCAGCGACGCGATCGAGCGACGCGGCACGAGGTCAGCGTAGCGGGCCTCCGGGTCGAAGCCGCGACGATAGGCCAGCCAGCCCCCGACCCCGATCCAGGTCAGCAGTCCGATGGTGATGCCGATGGCCGCCGCTCCGGCATAGCTCCAGAGGCTGGAGGCCACGATGGCGCCGATGAAGGCGCCCGCGAGGGCGCCGGCCACGACGACCCAGCTCAGCCGCTTGCCGCGCAAGTGCTCGCGCCAACCCAGGATGAGCGCCACGATGGCCAGCAGTGCGGCGCCGATGACGACGCCGACGAGTGTGGCCAGCAGGTTCTTGGCGAGGTCGACAGCCCCCTGGGCCTCGCCTGCCACGGTGGTCGCGCCCTGGGGCAGCGCATTGGTGGCCAGGATGATCGCGACCACCAGGCCGGTGATGAGACCGACCACGAAGCCCCACCCGTAGGACCGCGTGGAGCCGCCGGCCAGGTTGACACCGACGAAGCCGATGAGCGCCACGTTCAGCAGGCTGCCATGGATGATGCCCCAGCCCATCGATCCGAAGAGCAGCTCCCCGAAGAAGAGCCAGCTGCCGATGTAGAGCAGCAGCCCCATGAGGAGCGCGAGGGCGAGAGCCGCGGCCCCGAGGCCGACGATGATGCCCAGCTCCCGGCCAGCCAGCGAGAGCTCCGCGCGCAGCAGCGCCAGGTGAGCCCTGGCCATGCGCATGAACGCGGCACGAACATCGCCCACGGCCTCGCCGACACCGGGCGCCTGCTCATCGCGTCCGGCAGCCCGCCCATCGCCAGCGGACGCAGCCTGACCAGCGGAGGACGATCGCTTGCCGCCGGCGGTCGCGCCAGCCTCATCGCCACGGCTCGCCCGTGGGCCGGCCGGAGGCGGAACGCCGGCACCGGACGGGTCGCCGGGCGCAGGCGCGGCGCCACCGTCAGTTCGACGGGCGTCGAGGGGATCCGGTTCGAGCGTCAGAATGGGCCTCGCTTCACGCGTCGTGGCAGGCAACCCTGGCGGCCTGCCGGTCCGCTAGAGGATACCTGAGGGGCCAACAGCCGCGGCGGCCGAAGTCGGGCCAGGGGCCGACCGTGCGATCTCCCCATCGCCGTCCCGGTCCCGATGACCGCGACCCGGTCGCGGGACCATGTTCGTCGGGTCGCCAGGCCATCGATGGGGTCGTGGCCTGGCTTGCCCGCGCGTCCGCGATGGTGGTTCCTTTGTCACTTGCCTTCCGCGAGTCCTCGGAGCAGCGTGTCCCTCGACAGGAGCCTCCAGGCACCTGAGAGAGGGGGACACCATGAAGGCACTCGCCATCGCGGCCCTCGCCGCCGCTGTGATCCTGAGCGGCACGCCAGCCTTCGCGCAGACAGCGGTCGAACCCGAGCCGGAGGCCGTGGCGCACGCGACCGTCCCGGCCGGCACGCCCGAATACGACGCCTACCAGGCGATGTTGCGCACGACGGTCAACGCCTCATCCGCAATTGGGACAGTCTCCAGGCATGCAAGCGGTGGTACTGCTTCTCGACCTACGCCCGGCGCACGGACAACGTGCTCACCCGGGGCATCCAGTGGATGTACCAGCACCCGGCGCTGCCCTGCTACCAGGCGCAGCAACAGCGGGCGACCAAGGGCTTCCAGGAGGTCCGGGGCGCCGTCCGCCTGCTCTACCGCGCCGTCGTCCTGCGCAGCGAGTGGCGGATCAAGGTCGCCTTCCGCAAGATCGACGCCGCGAACCAGATCTTCCAGGACCTCCCCGTCCAGACCTGTCCGGCCTGACGGGCCTGCAGCGTCGCCAGCTACGCCGAGCAGCCACGGCGGCGGACCGGGCATCGAAAGGGGGCCGGCCCTCGCGGGACGGGCCCCAGGACACGGCGGCCGACCGTGTCACTCCAGCTTAGAAGTCCATGTCTCCCATGCCGCCGCCGGGGGGCCCAGCGGGCGCGGCGGCCGGCTCCGGCTTGTCGGTGATCATGGCCTCCGTGGTGAGCACCATGGCCGCGATCGATGAAGCGTTCTCGACCGCGGAGCGGGTCACCTTGGCGGGGTCGATGATGCCGGCCTTGACCATGTCCACGTATTCGCCCGAGATGACATCCAGGCCGATCTTGTCCGACTTGCGCTCGGCCTGGGCGCGGCGGATGTTCTCCAGCACGACCGAGCCGTCGTAGCCGGCGTTCTCAGCCAGCTTCTTGACAGGGGCCTCCAGGGCACGGCGCACGATGTTCACGCCGGTCTGGGCGTCACCCTCGAGCTTGATGCCGTCGAGGGCCTTCTGTGCGTTCAGCAGGGCCACCCCGCCGCCGGGCACGAGACCCTCCTCCAGCGCGGAACGCGTGGCGGAGAGGGCGTCCTCGACGCGGTGCTTCTTCTCCTTGAGCTCGACCTCCGTGCCGGCGCCGACCTTGATGATGGCCACACCGCCGGCCAGCTTGGCGAGGCGCTCCTGGAGCTTCTCGCGGTCATAGTCGGAGGTGGTCTCCTCGATCTGGGCCTTGATCTGGGTCATGCGACCTTCGATGGCCTTGGGGTCACCCTTGCCCTCGACGACCGTGGTGTTGTCCTTGTTGGCCACCACGCGGCGGGCCTTGCCGAGGTCGGCCAGCTCCACGGAGTCCAGCTTGCGGCCGACCTCCTCGCTGATGACCGTTCCGCCCGACAGGATGGCCAGGTCCCGGAGCATCTCCTTGCGGCGGTCGCCAAAGCCGGGGGCCTTGACGGCCAGCACGTTGACGATGCCGCGCAGCTTGTTGACGACGAGCGTGGCGAGGGCCTCGCCATCGACATCCTCAGCCACGATCAGGATCTCGCGCTTGCCGGCCTGGATGACCTTCTCCAGCGCCGGGACCATGTCTGCGATGGCGCTGATCTTCTTGTCGGTGATGAGGATGAAGGGCTCGTCGAGCGCGGCTTCCATGCGGTTGGTGTCGGTCACGAAGTAGGGGCTGATGTAGCCGCGGTCGAACTGCATGCCCTCGACGTACTCGGTCTCGAAGGCCATGGTCTTGGACTCTTCGACGGTGATGACGCCATCCTTGCCGGTCTTGTCGAAGACGTCGGCGATGAGGTCGCCGATCTCCTGGTCAGCGGCGCTGATGGCGGCGACCTGGGCGATCTCGGCGTGTCCCTTGACGGGCACGGAGGCCTGGCGGATGGCCTCTGACAGGGCGGCCTCCGCGGCGTCGATGCCGATCTTCATCTGCATCGGGTTGGCGCCAGCGGCGACGTTCTTGAGACCCTCGTGGACGATGGCCTGGGCCAGCACGGTGGCCGTGGTCGTGCCGTCGCCGGCGACATCCTCGGTCTTGGTGGCGGCTTCCTTGAGCAGCTGGGCGCCCATGTTCTGGAAGGGATCGGCCAGCTCGATGTCACGCGCCACGGTGACGCCGTCATGCGTGACGGTGGGCGCGCCGTACTTCTTGTCCAGGGCCACGTTGCGACCCTTGGGACCGAGCGTCGTGCTGACGGCGTCCGCCAGTGCGTCGATGCCGATCTTCAGGCTCGTCCGAGCCTGCTCGTTGTAGGAGATGAGCTTGGCCATCTTGCCTCCCTATCGCGGCCTCGCGGGTCCCTGCGTCCGTGTCGTGACACGGATCGCGTGAAGGTCGCCCGGCGCTGCCAGTCTCGTGATCCCTCGCCGGGGGCGGGTCCGCACCCTGCGTTGGTTAGCACTCTCAGCGTCAGAGTGATAACACAGACCGGGGCGCCGCGTCAACCGTGAGGCTGGAGGCCTGCGGCAGACGACCTTGCGTCGCGCCCCGAGGCCGAGCCCGTGGAGGAAACGGTCGACGTCCTCGGACCCGATACACTCCGGCCGTGCCACCCTCGGACCGCTCCCCCATCGCCTCTGCCGAGCTTCTGGCCATCGGGGCGGAACTGCTCGTGGGCGAGACACGCGACACCAACAGCGGTGACCTGGCGCGCGCCCTGACGGACCTCGGCGTCGAGGTCCGGCGCATGACGCAGCTGCCGGACGAGCTCGACGCCATCGCCGAGGCCGTGACCGCCGCGCTGGGGCGCGTCGACCTGGTGGTCACCAGCGGCGGCCTCGGGCCGACGCCCGACGACCTCACGCGCGAGGGCATCGCGGCCGCCCTTGGTGAGCAGCCGGCCGTCGATCCCGGGCTGGAGGCCTGGCTGCGCGATCTCTGGGCGAAGCGCGGCCTGCCCTTCTCCAGCGTCAACCTCAAGCAGGCCTGGCTGATCCCCAGCGCCTCGGCCCTGGACAACCCCAACGGCACCGCGCCGGGCTGGTGGGTGGAGACGGGCTCTCGGATCATCCTCGCCCTGCCCGGGCCACCGCGCGAGCTGTTACCCATGTGGCAGGACCAGGCGCTGCCGCGCCTGCGCGCCCGCGGCCTCGGCCTGGATCGTGCGGCGGTCACGCTGCGGCTCACGGGCATCGGTGAGTCGGCCGTCGTGGACCTCGTGGGCGCCGACGTGCTGGCCTCGCGCAACCCGCAGCTGGCGACGTACGCCCGCCCCGACTCGGTGGACCTGCGCATCAGTGCCACCGGTGACGGCGCGCGCAGCGCGGAGGCGCTCGTCGAGGAGGCCGTCGCATCGCTCAGCCCGCGCCTGGACGCCTACGTCTTCGCCCGGGACGAGGACGACTGGGCCGTGGCCCTGGCGGGCCGGCTGGGGACCCGTCGCGTGGCCACGGTGGAGGTGGGGACAGGCGGCTACCTGGCGCTGCTGCTGGGCTCGGCCCCCTTCCTGGTGCACGCGGCCGTCCATGGCGCGACCGCCCTCCGGGGCCAGCGGAGCTCGACCCGGTCGCACTGGCCAGGCAGGCACGCGCTGACAGCGGCGCGGAGATCGGCCTCGCGGTCGTGGCCCACCAGTCGGGCGACGACATGCGAGCAGCGGTGGGCCTGGACATCGAGGGACAGGAGTCCAGTGCCAGCCACGTCATCTTCCGCGGAGGGGAGATCGGGCGCCGACGTTCCGCCAACGCTGGCGCCGCCGAGCTCTGGCGACGTCTGGGCGGGAGCGCCCCGGACTGACCGGCCGCGTCTCGCGCGGTGGGCCAGGCCGCCCGGGGCTGGCAGGACGCGCGGGTCAGGAGATGGTCAGCACCGGCAGGCCGGACGCCGCGCGGACCGCCATGCGAGCGGCCACCTGGCGGGCCACGTCGCGCATGACCTGCGCGGCTGGCCCTGGCTCCCGCTGCGCCACGGCAGGCACGCCGGCATCACCACCGTGACGCACCTTGACGTCCAGCGGGATGCCGCCGAAGAAGTGCAGCTCGTGGCGGGCCGCGAAGCGCTCGCCACCACCCTCGCCGAAGATCGCCGTGGCTTCGCCGCAGTGCGGGCACAGGAAGGCACTCATGTTCTCCACGAGGCCCAGGATGGGCACGGAGAGGCGCCGGAACATCGTGAGGGCCTTCTCCACGTCTGACAGGGCCACGTCCTGCGGCGTCGTCACCAGGAGCGCGCCGCTGACCGGCACCGACTGCGCCAGCGTGAGCTGGGCATCGGAGGTGCCCGGCGGCATGTCCACCACGAGGTAGTCGAGCTCGCCCCACTCGACGTCCCGCAGGAACTGCTGGATCGGCGCCGCCGACGAGCGGGCCGCGCCACACGATGGGCTGGCCCTCCGGCACGAAGAACTGGATGGAGATGACCTTCACGCCGTAGCGCTCGAGGGGCAGGATCTTGCCGCTCGGCGCTGCCGTGGGGGCGCCTTCCAGGCCCATCATCTGGGGGATGTTGGGGCCCGTGATGTCCGCGTCGAGGAGCCCCACGCTGGCACCCTCCATGGCCAGCGCGGTGGCCAGGTTGACCGAGACGCTGGACTTGCCCACGCCGCCTTTGCCGGAGGCCACGGCGATGATGTTCTTCACGCCGGGCACGAGGTTGTCCGGCTGCGACGGAGCCGCCCGACGGACCGAGGCCCCCCAGGTGAGCTCCACGTCCGTGGCGCCGATCCCGACCAGGCGTGCCCGGATGTCCTCGCCGATCTGGTCCTTCAGCGGGCAGGCCGGCGTCGTGAGGTCCACCTTGAGGGCAACCCTGGTGCCGTCGATATGGATGTCCTTGACCATCTCGAGGCTCACGATGTCGCGGTGGATCTCCGGGTCCTGGACCTGGCGAAGGACGTCGAGGATGGTCGATTCGGTCAGCATGGTCGATATCTTACCTTCGGGCTAGGGATTGGCGGCCGGGTCACCGCTCGTCGGCCGGGACGACGATCGCCGGGACCCCTGCGAGTCCCGGCGATGTGGCGGCGGCCGGCGCGGAGGCGCCAGCAGCCCGGTCGTGGCGCGCCCGCCGCGACGGGCGGGCACGCCGTGTGGTGCTAGGCCTTGAGGCTGGCGGGCAGCGGCTTGTGGCGCTCGGGAGCCGTCACGAAGCGGTCGACGATGGCCTTGTTGCCCGGGATGCCCAGCTGCTCGAAGAGGAACTTCATCTTGGCCTGCTGGCTGGCGATGATCTCGTCCTTGGTCTCGAGGTCCCAGAGCTCGCGCTTGAACGTGCCCAGCGCCTTCTTGCGGGTCTTGTAGACGAACTGGGTGTCCGTCTCGCCGTCCTTGCGCTCGTCCATGCAGTTCTCGAAGCAGAACGCCTCGATCTTGGCGTGCAGGTCGGCCGGGAAGGCGGGGTGCTCGTAGAGGGCGTTCTGGAAGCCCGTGGCGAGGTGGATCTCCGCGGTCTCCACCTGCGGGAAGCGGTGGAAGAGCTCGTCGGGCAGCGTGGAGGCGCCGTGCTGGACGGCACCGGCAAGGCCGTACTCGCGGCAGACCTCACCGAGGACCTTGAGGGTGTCGAAGTCGAGCTTGACCTCCGCGACGCCGCCGCCCGGCAGCGGCACGCCGCCGTGCGAGGTGCCCGTCTGGACGCTCACCTTGGAGAGGCCGATGGCGTCCGTGCCGGCGCGCGCATCGAGCTCCTTGCGGTAGCCGTCCAGATAGGCGCGCAGCTCGTCCGGCGTGGAGTTCTGCTTGCCGACCTCGCCGATCTCACCGCCGATGGAGATGACGATGCCCTCGTCCTGGTTGGCGCGGATGAGCGCGGAGAGCTCCGCGGCGCGCGTGTAGTTGACCTTCTGCTGGTCGTCGAGCGACTCGAAGGAGAGGTCCACGAGCGTGGAGGAGTCGATGTCGATGTTGCCGTAGCCGACCTGCATGGCATTCACGGTGGCCTTGCGGAGCGTCTCCGTCACGGCCTCCGGATCGGCCTTGTACTTGGCGGCGTTGAACTGGTAGTGATCTCCCTGGACGAAGACGGGGCCCTGCCAGCCGGCCGCGATGCAGCCAGCCAGGACGCTGGTGATGTACTCGCCGGGGCGCTGGAAGGTGTACTCCTGCTCCGAGCGGGCCAGCTCGAAGATGACGGAGCCCGCGCCGACCTCCATGGCGGCGCGGCAGCCGGCCATGGCCATGTCGAAGACCTGCGTGCGCAGGTTCATGGCCGGCACGGTCCAGCCGCTGTACTCGCCGCGGCTGCGCGCCATGTAGAGGTCGTGGATGCTCGCGGAGGGGGCACCCAGCTCCTGGGAGGCTTCCCACACGATCCAGCGGGCGGCCTCGACGGTGCCCTCATCCTGGCTGAAGGTGGCCGACCAGACCACGTCGCGGATGCCCGCGGCGCGGAAGGCAGCTTCGTCCTCGATGACGAGACGCTCGCCCTCGATGCGGGCGATGCCGGACAGGAAACCGAGCAGCTCGCCGGGGGACGTGGCGACACGAGGTGCGGACATGGGGTGAACCTCCGATGGGCGTCAACGGACGCGGGGGTGCTATCTGGCACAGATGCTACCGCCTCGGCGGACGGTGCACCGGGACCATCGGACCTGTCAGGTCGGTCCAGCGGTCACGTTCAGGGCCCTGCCTGGAGGCTCGCCGCGAGCGCGTCGGACCCACTCGACGGATACTCGGCCCTGCCATGGCGCCGCCCCGCTCGCTCGCACCGGTCGTCATCATCGGTCTCGCCCTGCTCCTGGCAGCGCCCGCCGTGCGGGCCCAGGATCCTCGCCACCCCCGACGGCACTCCCCCCGCCTGGCCTCCTGCGACCCCTGGCCCTGGAGCCTGACGGCTTGCCGCCGCTGGAGGGCACGACCTGGCGCCTCGTCGCCCACCGCCGCGGCGAGATGCGCACGGTCGGACCGGACATCGCAGCCTGGATGACGCTGCGGGGAGGCCAGCTCCGGGGCTCGACGAGCTGCGGCCGACTCTCCGGACGCTATGGCGACCTGGGCATCGCCCTGGCCGTCCGTCCGACCGCCGTGAAGGACGGTCGATGTCAGAAGGCGGCCGCGCGGGTCGCCACGAGCCTCACGTCCGCGCTGGACGACGCGTCACGCTTCGAGATCGTGGGCGCGGCTGCCACGGAGGATGCCCGACTGATCATCCGTGATGCGGACGGCCGGGAGGACCTGCGCTTCGTGCTCGACGATGCGGCCGACCTCGCTGCGGGCGACTGGGAGCTGCAGGGCTACAGCGTGGCCGGACGATCGATGGCCGCGGACCCGCTGCAGCCAGCCGTCCTGGCCTTCCGTCCGACCCGCGACCGGGAGCTGCAGCGCCAGTCCAGCGGGGACGTCATCGGCTCGACCGGCTGCAATGGCATCGTCGGCAGGTTCCGTCGCCAGGCCGATGTGCTCAGCCTCCCGTCGCTCGAGCGCACGGAGGCACCCTGTTCCACCGCGCTGGTGGCCCAGGAGGCGGCCATCATGGCGGTCCTGGAGAGTCCCTCGCTGACCGTTGACCTGCCCCTCGACCGGCTCGTCCTCGAGTCGGCCAGCAGCGGCGACCGCCTGGAGTTCGTGAGCTCGACACCGCTCGAGGGCACGACGTGGCTGCTGTCCGGGCTGACAGGCATCGCGACCGGCGCTGACACGGTCACGCTTCGCCTGGCAGGCGGGCTGCTCAGCGGCGAGGGGCCCTGTGGCCCGTTCAGCGGGCGCTACGTCGCCGACGGCGTGTTCCTCTCCACGGCCGACGTCCACCCGGCCGGCATCACGGGATGTGCCCGTGAGGCGGCCCATCGTGCGCTGCTCGATGCCCTGCGGCAGTGGGCGATGCTCGATCGCGATGGGCCGGACCTGAGGCTCCTCGATGCCCGGGGTGGCCTGCTGGCGACCTTCGCTCCGGCAGGAGCCATGTGAGACGTGCGGTCGGAGGCAAGGCTCCTCGCCTGACTTCCGGGCCTTCGCGACGTCCTCATCGATCATCTGGCCCGGGCGTCGCATGCCCATGCGCCGGTGGGAAGGCGACGCAGCCGCGAGGGTGTCCTCGGGGGCTCGCTCGCGAGGTGGCGGCGCACGCCCTCCTGCCACTCACCGGCGGAGACGTGAGCCGCCCGCGCCGTCCCTGCCAGCAGCACCGCTCGGTCGCGCAGGCGCTCCTCGAAGTCGGCCTGGGTTCGGTCCACCCGGTCGGCCAGCTCGGGCGTGACGGCCCAGGCGTAATCCTCGTAGCCACCCGACGCCTCGTCCCAGGCGGCCAGGATGGCGGGCGGACGGCGCTGCACGTGGCCCTGCCCATCGCGCTCGGTGGGACGCAGGTAGTGGACGATCGAGCAGCGGGGGCCCCGGCTGGTCCCATCCAGCGCGAGGACGATCCCGAGGCGCCGGACCGCATCGTCCGGCAGGCTGCCGGCATCACCTCGAAGCCGATCCACGGCTGCGGGCAGATCTGCCGCCGCCAGTGTGATGCCGATGGCGGCACCGCCACGCAGGAGAGCCGAAAGCCGGTCCAGTGTCAGGGGCTCGAGGTCGCCGTCCAGGACGACGAAGGCGCGGGCCGGGTCGATGCCGAGCAGCGCACCGGCCAGTTCGGACCGCTCACGGGCGCCAGCCGAGCCGATGACGACGAGCGGCACGCCGCCTTCCACGAGCAGCCACACGAGCGCCGCAAGGCCCGGCTCCAGCACGCCGGCCCGGAGGAGCGCGAGGACGCTCGGTGGTCGCATCGCCACAGTATCGGGCAGGCCGCCGAAGGGGGCTTGACAGCGGTCCTACGATGATGGGCGGCCGAACAGATCGGTCGTCAGCAGAGGAGTCCGCAGGACACATGGAACGCATCCGCCTGAGCAGCAGCGCCGCCTCCCGGCAGCGGCTGGGCGCGCCCATCGGCGCCCGGGATGCGGGAGATCCGTGCCCTTCGTAGATCCTCCAGGCACCTCGCGTGCCAGTCGATCGAGCCGGAGGGCCGGATGGGTCCCCCGGCTTTTTTGATGCCCGATCTGCCCTGAGGCATCGACCAGCCGGGTGTCCCGCTCGCATACCACGCCGAGCCGGATGCATCGCACGTCGATCCCAACCAGGAGCAGACCCGTGACCACCACCACAGGAACCCCGACGACCCGACAGCGGGCCGGCTGCACTGCTCGTCGAGCACGTCAGCAAGCGCTTCAGCCCGGGACGCAAGAAGAAGACCGTGACGGCCGTCGATGATGTCTCGCTGTGCATCGCGCGTGGCGAGGTGTACGGCATCCTGGGCGCCAACGGCGGTGGCAAGTCCACGCTCATCCGCCTGGTCAGCACCCTGCTGACCCTGGACGCGGGCCGCATCGAGGTCTTCGGACACGACGTCGTCCGCGAAGAGATGGCCGTCAAGCGGCTCATCAATCGTGTCTCGGTGGACGCGGCCTTCTTCAAGAAGCTGTCGGCCTACGAGAACCTCGTCTACGCCGCACGGCTCTACGGGCTCCCGGCCACCGAGGCCCGCCAGCAGGCAGTGCGCATCCTCGCCCGACTGGGCATCGCCCGGTCCCGGCTGGGCGAGCCGCTCGAGCAGATGAGCCGCGGGATGCAGCAGAAGGTGGCCATCGCGAGGGCCATCCTGACGAGCCCCACGCTGCTGCTGCTCGACGAGCCCACGACCGGCCTCGACCCGCGCAGCAAGCTCGACGTGCAGACCTTCGTCGAGGAGCTGCGTGAGCACCACGATGCCACGGTCGTGCTCACCACCCACGACCTCGCGGAGGCTGACCGACTGTGCGATCGCCTTTCGATCCTCGATCGGGGACGTCTCGTGGTGGAGGGCACACCCGGCCAGCTCAAGGACCGCGTGGCCCGCGAGCACGGCCTGCCGCCCACGCTCGACAGCGTCTTCATGACCTGGACCGGGCGGTCGCTGGACGACGACATCGAGGAGGACCAGGCGTGACGTGCCCTGCCCTCCCGACACACCGAAGGAATGGAGGTGGCTTGCCATGATGCACCCCGAGATCTCCCGGCAGCTGCACGAAGAGCGGCTGCGCGACCTGGAGCGCCACTGGCGGTTCCGTGGCCTCGGGGCCGCTGGGCCCCGGCAGCCGGGCTCGCGCCCCGGGCGCACGTTGCGCCGCGTCGTGGGTCGCACCATCGTTCGCATCGGCACGGCCATCGAGGCCGAGCCGCGGCAGCCAGCCGCCTCCCGATGAGGGCGGCGGCCGGCCCCCTGCAGTCACGAGGAGTCCTTGTCCCATGGCCGTGCTGAAGCGTGAGCTCACGGCGAGCTTCGCCTTCATCGAACGCAACTTCTTCCTGACCCGTCGCTATTGGGGCTGGGAGATCGCCTGGCTCATCTACGCCACGACCAGCGCGCTCTCCATCGCCTTCATCGGCGTGAGCCAGGAGGACCCTGACCTGGTCCTGACCCTCATGATCGGGGCTGTCTTCTGGAACTTCCTCTCCATCGTCTTCGGCTTCATCGCAGAGACGGTCGCCTGGGAGCGCTGGGAGGGCACCCTGGAGTACACCTTCATGGCGCCCATCCAGCGCTGGACGCAACTGCTGGGGTCGACGACGTACGCGGTCCTCTACGGGCTCGTGCACACCGCCGTGATGCTCGTGGTCCTGGCCCTCTTCTTCGGGCTGGACCTCACGCAGGCTGACCCACTGACGCCGCTCGTCTTCCTGGCCGTCGGCTCCCTGTCCTTCATCGGCATCGGCATGATGGCGGCCATCCTGCCCCTGATGTACGTGGAACGGGGCGCCCAGATGACCTTCATGCTGCAGTCGGCGCTCCTCCTCGTGAGCGGCGTCTACTACAGCGTGGACGTGCTTCCCGAGTGGATGCAGGCGCTCTCGCGACTCTCGCCGGCGACCTACGTCCTGGAGGGCATTCGTGCCGGCATCATCGAGGGCACGCCCGTGACCGAGCTGCTGAACCTGCTCTGGCCGCTGCTGGTCATGGCCGTCGTCTTCATCCCCCTGGGCGTCTGGACCTTCGGCCGGGCAGAGCGCTACGCGAAGCGCACCGGACGCCTGAAGCGCGTCGGCTGATGGGCGACGACATGGCCACGCCGGGGCGAAGGTCAGACCGGTCATCCCCCACCCTCATCGAGATGGGCTGGTCGCCAGAGCTTGCCGCGGCCTTCGTCCCGCACGCCGCGGAGGGATGCGTACCTGGCCGCGTCGTGAGCAGCGGCGGTGTGTTGCTGGCCATGACGGCCGCCGGTGCGGTGGAGGTCGTCCTCCAGCGACGCCATCCGCAGGCCAGGGAGGGCGATGGGGCCGGACCAGCGGTCGGCGACTGGCTGGTGCTGGAGCCTGTGCGCCACGAACCCGGCCGAGCCGTGCTGCGCGAGATCCTGCCGCGCCGGGGCACCATCGTCCGCAGCCGCGCCTCCGACGGTCGACCGCAGGTCCTGGCCGCCAACCTGGACGTGGCCTTCCTCGTCTCCGGGTTGGACCACGACTTCAACCCGCGGCGGATCGAGCGGTATCTGCTGCTGGCCGTGCAGGCCGGGGTGACGCCGATCGTCATCCTGAACAAGGTGGACATCGCCGTGGACCTCGCATACGCGGTCTCCGAGGTCCATGCCGTGGCACCGGGCACTCGGGTCATCGTCAGCAGCGCCATCACCGGCGCCGGCCTCGATGAGATCCGGTCCCACGTCCAAGAAGGCCTCACGGCCTGCCTGCTTGGGTCCTCGGGCGTGGGCAAGTCCAGCCTCGTGAATGCCCTGCTCGGCGAGGAGCGCCAGGCGGTACGTGCGCTGCGCGAGGACGACAGCCGAGGTCGGCACACGACGACGAGCCGCGCGCTCTTCCAGCTCCCGGGTGGCGGGCTGCTCATCGATACCCCAGGCCTGCGCGCGGTCGGCGTCCTTGGTGAGGGCTCCAGCCTGGATGCCGCATTCGCCGACGTCGCGACACTGGCTCGGCACTGCCGCTTCTCCGATTGCGGGCACGAGAGCGAGCCGGGCTGTGCCGTGCGGGCCGCCATCGAGGCGGGTGTGCTGCCCCCTGGTCGCCTGGCCAGCCATCGAAAGCTCGAGGCCGAGCTGCGCTCGGTGGCCCTGCGTGCCGATGTGCGTCGCGAACGCGCCGAAAGCCGGCGGTTGGGCCGCTTCTACCGGCAGCACGGCAAGCTTGCCGAGCGCAACAAGCGAGGCGAGACGTGAGGCGCCCGACCACCTGGCGCGCGGCCCGACCACCTGGCGCGCGGCCCGCCCAGCCCGATCGGCGCGGCCGTGTTGCCAGACCCGGCACCCGAGGGTGTCTGTCGCGGTCAGCGGCCGGGCGTCACCAGGGCAGGCGGCGGTGCTGGGCCACGAGGCCGAGCCATGGCTTCTCCCGGCCGATGCTCGTCTCGGGCCCGTGGCCGGGCAGGACCGTCAGGCCGTCCTCCAGGGTGGCAAGTCGCGCGAGCGATTCGACCATGAGGGCGGCGTCACCTCCGGGCAGGTCGGTGCGACCCCAGCCTCCCGCGAAGAGCGTGTCACCGCTGACCAGCAGGCGGTCCTCCGCCGACAGCAGGCAGACGGACCCTTCCGTGTGTCCCGGCGTGTGCAGCACGGTGAGATCGACCTCGCCAAAGCGGATGCGATGACCTTCCGCCAGCTCCAGCGCCGGGATACTGGGCGGGATGGGAAAGGGCGCAGACCTGGCGTCGGGGTGCTCCAGGCCATGGCGATCGGCCCGGTGCACGGCCAGGGTGGCGCCGGTGGCGATGACGGCCTCCGCGTTGTCGCCGATGTGGTCCCAGTGGCGGTGCGTGCTCACGACGAACCGGAGCGCCCAGCCCTCGTCCCCCAGCTGCTGCGTGAGCCAGCGCACGCTGGGCGTGGCGGTGTCGATGGCGATGGCCTCCCGCGTCCGGGCATCCGCGAGCACCCAGACGTTGGTGGCGACCGGTCCCGTGGTCAGGTGCAGGACCCTCATCCTGGCAGCATACCCCTCCCGGGTTCATGCGCCAGATGAGGACCACGGCATCGGCCACGACACAGCATCGCCCCGCATGTGGCCCCACACGCGCGGCAGTCCGGCCCCGTGAGGTCGCTAGCGTGGACTCCCGCCGGACTCCCAGGCGACGAGCCCGACCATCGACGGCCGATCCTGAAGCGTCCAGCCTCCCTTGCCCTGGTGGGCCGTGGTGCTGACGAGGTCCGCCAGGCGCCGGTCCCGGCTGGAGCCGGGCCGCACCCAGAGCTGCCGGCGGGCCATCTCGAGCAGATCATCGAGGCTCTCGTGGGCGGGGACGGTCCGCTCGGCCAACGCGACCCGGGGCAGACGGCCGAGAGCCAGGAGCAGTGTCACGAGCTCCGGAAGCGCGGGCAGGGACACCCGCCGCTCTCCGTGGACCGGTTCCCAGAACGCGGCTGCGGCCGTCGTGGCGGCCCGTTCGCTCATGACCATGAGGCACCGGCCGCTGACCATCTCGGCGGACGCCAGGAAGGGACCGATGTCCTCGATGTCGTAGCCCACGTGCGCCATGAGCGCGACGTCTGCCCGGGCCACTTGGTCCGCCGCGTCCGGCCAGCGCCCGTGGATGATGGCGATGTTGTGGATGGTCGTGGGCCCTCATGCCATCGCGCAGGACGGCCAGCATCGCCGGCGAGGGCTCCACCGCCGTGACGTGCCGGACCCGACGTGCCAGCGGCAGCGCGTAGCGTCCGCCACCACAGCCGATGTCCAGCCAGCGTCGTCAGGCGCGGTCCAGGCCAGAAGGGCATCGAGCACCGGCTCGTCCGTACGGGTCGGGTCCTGTGCGAAGCGCTGGGCGACGGGGGCATAGAAGTCGGCCGGGTCCGCCACCTCCCGGCAGCGCTCCACCTGCTCGCGGTCTGCCCGGACTCGGGCGGCCCAGGCTGCCAGGGCAGCCTCCGGCGTTGGTCGCAGGGCATCCGCAAGGCTGGAGGACGGGTGGGCCATGGATCGAGGGTAGCGCGCCCGGTCCCACCCTGCGCGCGGCCTTACATCCTCCTGACATGGGTCGGCCCGGTGCTTGACGGCTCGGGGCTATCCTCGGACTCGTGAAGACCATCCTCGTCGTCGACGACGAGCGCAACATCATCGAGCTCGTGCGCCTCTACCTGGAGCAGGCCGGCTTCGCGGTCGTCGAGGCGCGCGACGGCGAGGAAGCCCTGCGGCAGCACGACCGGCGTCGACCCGGACCTCGTCGTGCTCGACCTCATGCTGCCCGGCCGCGACGGCATGGAGGTCACGCGGGAGATCCGGCGGCGCGGCGAGACGCCCATCCTCATGCTCACCGCCCGGGGCGAGGACATCGACCGCATCGTGGGCCTGGAGCTGGGCGCCGACGACTACCTCACCAAGCCCTTCAACCCGCGCGAGCTGGTGGCGCGCGTGAAGGCCATCCTGCGGCGCTCCGATCCGGCCGTGCGAGGCGCCCGGCCCATGGACGTGGGCGACCTGCGCGTCGACCCGCGCCGGCGCGAGGCCTACGTGGCCGACCGCCGCCTGGACCTGCGGCCGCGCGAGTTCGACCTGCTGGCCGCGCTGGCCCGCGACCCGGGCGTGGTCTGGAGCCGCGACGACCTGCTCTCGATCGGTCTGGGGCACCGACTTCCCTGGCGAGACGCGCACGGTCGACGTCCACGTCTCCGAGCTGCGACGCAAGCTCGGCGACGGACGGGCCCCCCATCGAGACCGTCAAGGGCGTCGGCTACCGGCTGGTGCCGCCGGCCCGCGAGCGCCCCGCATGAGCGTCGCTCGCGGGCCGCTTCGGGGCCGCTCTGCTCGTCTTCGCCCTGGTCACCCTGGTCACGGTCGGCGGGCGCGCTCTGGATCGCCCTGCGCGACCTGCACCGGGATGCCGCCCTGGGCTCCCTGGCGGAGCTCACGGTGCCCTACGCCAGCCAGGCACGCCAGCGCTTCCCGCTCGACATGCTGCGGCCGGCCATGCGGGGCGAGCACGCCGACGAGGGCACCCTGGGCGCCTTCCGTGGAGAGTCGCCCGGGACGACAGGCCAGCGAGGCCTTCGAGGACTTCGTGGAGCAGGCCCAGGCCGAGATCGAGGCTGCGGGCATCTCCGTCCTGCTCGTCTCGGACGGCAGCACGGTCGTCCGCGATCCCGCCACGGACGCCATCGCCACGCTGGCCACGGCCCCCCAGCTTCCAGGCACCTGGCCTGGCGGGTCAGGTCGAGACCGGCACCACGGTCATCGAGGGGCTCGGGGAGGTGCTCTACGCGGCCACGCTCATCGGCGAGCCCTCGCTGGACCGCTCGGTGCCGACCCTGCTGCTGGCCCGCGCGGACGACTCTGCGCGCCTGGCCACCGACGACCTGGTGCGGGCCCTGGCCGTGGCCGCCGTCGTCCTGCTCCTGGTCGGCGTCCCCCTGGCCGTGGGGCTCGGGCGCTCGGTCAGCGGCCCCCTGCGCGGCTGGCCCCGGCCTCCGGTACGGTGGCTGCCGGCCGCGTCCCCGAGGCGCTGCCGACCTCGGGACCACGTGAGGTCGCCGAGGCCAGCGCCGCGTTCAACGCCATGGCCGCCGAGGTCGACGCCACGCGCCAGGCCCAGCGGCAGCTGCTGGCCGACGTCCGGCACGACCTGCGCACGCCGCTGACCGTCATCGGCGGCTTCTCCGAGGCGCTGCGCGACGGCACGGCCAGCGGTGCAGGCCGCCGAGCGCGCGGCGGCCGCCATCTCCGACGAAGCCGGCCGGCTGGAGCGCATGCTGGCCGACCTGGACCACCTCGACGATGCCCGGAGTCGGACGGCCCAGCCCATGCGCCTGGAGTCGCTCGTCGCGCTCGACCTGGCCCAGCGCGACCGTCGAGCGCTTCGCCGGGGAGGCCGAAGCGCGGGGACAATCGCTGGCCGCTGGCCGGAGGCGCCGAGCGAGCTGGCACCGCGTCGCTGGTGGCCGACCGGGATGCCCTCGACCGCATCCTCGGCAACCTCGTCGCCAACGCCCTCGCTCATGCCCCCTCCCCTGGCGGCCAGCATCCGGGTGGAGGTGCGGACGCTCGTCAGCGACCGACGGCCCCGTCGGCGGCCCGGGTGGCTGGATCGGTCGCGACCGGGGTCCTGCTGGCCGTGCGCGACGACGGACCGGGCATCCCGCCCGCGGCGCTGGCCCATGTCTTCGACCGCTTCTACCGCGCCGACCCGGCCCGGGCCTCCCGCGGCTCGGGCTTGGCCTGGCCATCGTGCGAGACCTCGCCGATGCCCTGGGCGGCCGCGTCTTTGCCGAGAACCGACCCGAGGGTGGCGCTCGCGTCGGGGTCGTCCTGCCGCTGGCACCCTCGGCAGGCGCCGGCCCCGCCGACGTCTGCTGCCACGGCCACCGGTGCCCCGGACTCCGTGAGCGGCGTGCCCGTGCCGTGCCTTGCGGCCGAAGGCTCCTCGGTATACTCATCGGAGGCCGGTCGCGCCGCGCTCACGACCCTCGCGGCTGGCCATCCCACTCCCCGGACAGCGGTGAAGCACGTGAGCTCGAACGTCAGCCAGAGCTATCCCTACAGCAGTGAGACGGAGGACCAGCGCGCGGCGGCCGTCGCCGCTGCCGTGGCTGCCTTCGATGGTCTGACGGACCGGCGTCCGGGCGGAGACGACACCGCTTGGGGACGTGCTCGCCGGGAGAGGATGGCGCCTCCGCTGACCTGGTGGACCTGGGTTTGCCCCGGGGAGACGCCACTGGCCGGCTGCACGTCGCCGGCTACGCTCGCGAGCGACATGCCCTCGTGACCGTCTGCGACACCTGCGGAGCCACGTTCCTGCGCTGACGCTCGCCAGCGACGACGGCGCGCCCGGCGGCCGGGCCCGCTCCCGCGCGAGATGACCGGCGGCACTTGCGCAGGCTGCTAGGGCGGCGCAGCCTGCCATTCTTGAACCATCGCCACGAGCCTGCCCGTCAGAGGGGGTAACACGGCCAGATGGTCGTGCGTTCGATGGAGACACCGGTGCAGCGGGAGCTCGTCGAGGCGGCCAGGGACTGGCGACCACGAGGCCTTCGAGGTCCTCGCCGCGGGCGCCGCCGACCGGCTCTACGCGATCGCTCGCCTCATCCTCCGCGACGTGGACCTGGCCCAGGACGCCGTGCAGGAGACGCTCGTGCACGCCTGGAGAAGCCTGCCCTCGCCTGCGCGACCCAGACCGCTTCGACGCCTGGCTTCACCGACTCCTCGTCAACGCCTGCATGGACGTGGCCCGCAGCCGCACGCGACTGAGGGCCAACGTCCACCTCATCGAGGTCGACGTCCCGCGCGGCGATGACACGTGCGGCGTGGCCGACCGGGACCAGATCGAGCGCGGGTTCAGCCGGCTGCGCCCCGAGCAACGCGCCGTGGTCGTGCTGCGCTATTACCTGGGCCTCTCCCTGCCCGAGGTCTCGCAGACCCTGCATATCCCGCTCGGGACGGCCAAGTCGAGGCTCCACTACGCGATGGAGATCGCTGCGCGCAGCGGTCGAGGCGGACGCTCGGCCGGCTGCCTGCCTGGCGGGGAGACCGGCATGAGCGACTCGGATCCGGCGATGCCACACGGAGGCCTGGAGGAGCGGGTCGGGGCCTGGCTCGAGTCGGAGTCCGGCGCCGAGGTTCCAGACTGGCTGCTGGCCGCGGTGTTCGCCCAGACGCGCGAGCTGCCCCAGCAGCGCGGCGCGCGGCAGCGCCTGGCCCGGCTGGCGGACCGACTGGCCTCCGTGTGGCGGCTTGACGACGGCCGAGGGAGCCACCTGCCATGGCGTCGAGGGTCGTCTTGGCCGCCGTCGTGGTGGTCGCGGTGCCCTCGGTTCCGTGACTCGCCATCCCGGTCGTCTTTCAGCCCTCGCCGGCATCCGCTCCGGGCGTCCGGGCCCCGCTCGCCCAGCCGGAGACCCTGGTCGAAGTGACCCTGGACCGCGATGCCATCCCGGAGGACCTCGCCGGCATCCTGTTCTTCCGGAAGATCTACCCGACCGACCAGACGATCTCCTTCGGGCGCGGCTTCGTCCCCCCCAACACGTTCGTGCGCAACGTCGAATCGGGGACGCTGGCCATCACGCCCCGGTCGGCGGTGCAGGTCATCCGGGCCGGAACGACGTGGGCCGACGCCGAGGTCGTGGCGGCCGGCAAGGAGGCCCTCGTCGGCCCAGGTGACACCTTCGTCATGCAGGACATGCCCTAGGACCTGCCTGGGCTCCGAGGCGCTGGGGACCATGTCGACGCCGGGTGACGACGCCCGCGTCGTCGGCTTCGCCATCCGGGAGTCGAGCCGTTGCTGCGCCATGACCCACGCCGGGATGCAGTCGCCCTGGTATCACACGTGCTCGCAGGGTGATCGAGGAGCTGCGTGGCGACCCGGTCCCTGCGCATCACCCGCTGGGAGGTGCCTCCCGGCGCCGACCTGCCGCCGCTCGAGGACGGCACGCTGGCGCTGCGCGCCGTCGACGTGGGCACCATCACCGGGACGGTCGCGCCCCGCGCCGCGGCGTCCAGCGGCGCCGAGCCACGCGCGCTGACGTTTGGTGCCGGCAGCGCCATCCAGCTCCCGAGGACGCTCGAGGACGGCGACACCGTGCGGCTGTCCAACGATGGACCGGAAGCCGCGGTCGTCTACCAGCTGACGGTGCGAGGCGGCCCCGAGCGTCGACACCACTCCGGCCCCGGCCGTGGCCGTGGTCACCGAGAGCGGGCCGATGCTCGGTCCGCGAAGCGGCCACAGCGCCACCGTGCTCGGCGAACGGCGCGCGTGCTGCTGGCCGGCGGGGGCCGCCGCCGAGGTCGAGGTCTACGACCCGGCCAGGGGGACCTCCGAGCCAGCCGGCGAGATGCGCAGCATCCGCAGTGGCACGACCACGCTGCTCGCGGACAGCCGGGTCCTGCTGGCCGGCGGCGGCGACGGACCGGCAGAGGCCTTCGACCCGCGCCTGAACGACGTGGTCCCGGTCGGTCCGATGGTCGAGGAGCGGCATTTCGCCGTCGGCGACCCGTCTCATGGACGGCCGCGTGCTCGTGATCGGCGGTGAGACGGACTCAGCCGAGATCTTCGATCCCGAGACGGACACGTTCACGCCGACCGGCTCGATGAGCACCGCACGAGCCAGACACGTCTCCGTGCTGCTGCGCGACGGCCGCGTCCTCGTGGTCGGCGCCGAGGACCCGGTCGCCGAGCTGTACGACCCCGACAGCGGTCGCTTCAGCCCTTCGACGGCGGACGGATGGCTGGGCTTCGACCGCGGCACCGCGACGCGCCTCGGGGACGGCCGCGTCCTGCTCATCGGGCACGGCGCCCCCGCCCAGCTCTACGATCCCGAGACGGACACGGTCACGATCGCCGGGCCCGATGGTCACGCCACGCTACTCACACGCGGCGGTCCTGCTCGACGACGGTCGCGTCCTCCTCGTCGGCGGCCTGGATGCCGAGACCCTCGCGGCCACCTCGTCCCTCGAGGTCTTCGACCCGCGCACGCTCACCTTCGAGGAGGCTGGATCGCTCGCCGTGGCCCGCTGGCAACCTGCCGCGGCGATCGATCTGCACCGGACAGGTCCTCGTCACCGGTGGCACCAGCGGGACCGCGCCCACGGACAGCGCCGAGCTCATCGTCGTCAGGCCCGCTCGCTGAGGGTGCCTCCGAGCCCGGGGTCGATCCGGGGCTCGGGCTCCCGGCCTGGGCCGCGGCGTTACGATGCGAGCGATGCAGCCACGACCCGGTTCCTGCGAGACCCGAGGCGACTGGCCGCGATCGCTCATCCTGGTCGCCTGCGGCGCGGCCATCGCGGTCTGGATCGTCGCCCGCGGCGACCTGGTGGGGGCCGACGCACGGGCCTACTGGGGCGGCGTTCGGCTGTGGCTCAGTGGCGGCGACCCCCTCGATCCCCCGCCGCCCTACATGCCCTACGTCTACTGGTCCTGGTCGTTGCCGCTCTTCGTCCCCTGGGCGGCACTGCCCTGGGAGACGGCCTGGTTCGTCTACCGGGTGGTCAACGTCATCCTCTTCGCCTGGAGCGTCATCTGGGCGTACCGGCAACACCCACTCGGCGACGGCGCTGCTGGTGCTGCTCATCACGCCCGCCCTGGCCGCGACGCTGGACACCGGCAACATCACCTTCCTGTGCGCCATGGGCATCTGGGCCGCCCACTTCGTGGGTCCACGACTGGGCGGCTTCCTGTGGGCGCTGGCCGCGGCGCTGAAGTGGTTCCCGGCCGTGCTCTTCCTCATCCTGCCGCCGCGGGCGCGTCTCTGGGGCATCGTCTGGCTGGCGCTCCTGGGGCTCCTGACGCTGGCCGTGTGGCCGGAGGTGGTGCGCCAGATCGGCCTGGTCATCGGCTATCCCCGCCCCCTGCGCATCGACTACATGCTGCTGGCCTGGGCCGCGGTGCCCTGGGTCTGGTCGCACCCAGCGTGGTTCGAGTGGCGCACGTGGGGCCAACAGCTCCGCTCCGCCGCACGGGCGGCCGGTGCTGCGATCGGCGCCTGGTGGGACTCGCCCGGCCGCTGGTCGGCGGCCCTTGACGCCGCGGTCCGCGGATTCGAGGGCCTTCCTGGGGCTGGCCTGACGGGCTCAGCCCAGCGCGTGCGGCGCACCAGGCACCCGCGGCTGACCGGTGCCCGGGGGCCGACCCGGAGGTCCCTGGCAACGCGGGCACCAGTACAGGCGGCGCGGTGGGTGCCCGAGTGACGTCGAGCGGACCGGGGTCCCGCAACGGCGACAGGGCCGTCCCGCTCGCCGGTAGACCCACCGATCGGAGCGAGCCCGCAGGCCACTGGATGCCCCCGGCTGGGCCCCCAGGGCATCCGGCATCGTCACGCGCTCACCACCGCCCGTGTTTGCGCCCAGAAGTCGCACGCCCATCATGAGCAGAGACTCAAGCACTTCGGCATCGAGCGAGACGGCGGGAACGAAGGGGTCGATCCGGGCGGCGAAGAGAAGCTCGCTGCGGTACACGTTGCCCAGTCCGGCCACGGCGGACTGGTCCAGGAGCGCCTCCGCGATGGTCAGCGAGGCGCGTTCCGGCGCGCGCAGGCGGGCGACCGCGGTCACCAGGTCGGGGGCCTGCGCCAGCAGGTCGGGTCCCAGCCGTGCCAGGGACGGGTGCTGCGCGAGGGCGCGGGTCTCGAGCAGCTCCACGACCGATGCATCGAAGCAGACGGCGGTGCAGCGGACCGTCTCGACGACTGCCACTGCGCGGGCCGGGTCTCGACGCCACCGGTCGCCGGGCGCGTAACGATGCCAGGTGCCCTTCATGCCCAGGTGGGTGTGCAGGGTGAGACCGTCATCGAACGTGATGAGCAAGTGCTTGCCGTGCGTGGACACGTCCCGGACCCGGGCCCCGACGACCCGCGCGAGGAGTGCGCCGCCAGGTCGACCCCGAGCAGCCGTGACACGTTCGCCGAGCAGGGCGCGGCGCAGGACGTCCGCGGCCCGGAAGAGCGTGTCACCCTCGGGCATCGGACCCTCCGGGCTCGTCCCACGCCCTCCCCGGGAAGGCCGGAGGGCGAGCCCCGGGCCCGCGCACGGGCCGGTGGCCGCGGAACCACTCGACTCGGAAGACCTTCGGATAGCGCTCAGGCGGCGACCCAGGGACGCCGTCCTCGGTGAACTCGAAGATGTCCAGCATGAACTGCATGGGGTACGAGGGCGACTGCCCGCCTGCCCGAACCAGGCGCTCATCGATGAAGAAGGCCACACCCTCGGGCGTCCACTCGACCGCGTAGTCGTGGGGTTGGCGAGCGTCCATGTCGACCAGCGTTCGCGAGAAGTCGTCGATGATGAGCGGATCGCGGAAGGGGTGCAGGCCCATGCCGATGGCCGCCGACGCCGGTCCCACGTCCCGCCCGAAGATCTCGAAGATGCAGATCTCGGCCGAGCGCTCTGGGCGGTCCTCGAAGCCGATCATCCAGAGGGCCACCATGCTGACCGGATCGTCGATGGCCGAGGCGCGACACTCGAAGAGACCGTAGCGAGGCGTGTACAGGGCCGCAGGCCGCTGCGTCTCCCGCACCACGAGACCGTCGCGGAAGTGGTGCTGACCGATCGCGCTGCCGAGCGGCCCGGCATGGATCCCGGTCTGACAGCGAAGAGGTGCGCAGCTGGCCGTCGAACTCAGGGCACCAGGGCTGCTGCTCAGCCTCGATCAGCAGCTCCAGCGAGCCGCCGCCGACGCGGTACCGCGCTGCCGCCGCCGCCCGGGAGCTCCAGTGTGGGAGGTAGGCCGGTATCCAGAGCTGCTCGTCCAACTCGGGCTTCTGGAAGCGGTCCTCGACCTCCAGCTCGTAGCGGCCCCGGTCGAGGCGGACGCCCCCCAGGCTCGACCCGCTCATGGTCGGTCGCCGACGGCCGCCCGCTGTGGCACCAGGACGAGCCCTCGATAGGAGGCCCGGAAGCCGAGCCCTTCCAGCCGTGCCCGGTGGGGTGAAGCGACCGCATCCTGCCCATCCACCCGCTCGACCTGCAGCCGGTGCATCCGACCGTTCGTCGTGAGCGAGCGGAGGGCCTCGATGGTCCTGGCGGCGACGGCATCGTCGTCGAACGGTGGCCAGGTCAGCATCGAGCGTCCTCCTCGCTCCAGGTAGAGCGACCAGCTGGCCGTCCTGGAGCACGACGTACGCGCCGGCCGACCGGCTCGGCGTTCGATCGTGGCGCCCCTGGGCGCTCGGCCAGGTCAGGGCCGCCCCGTATGGGTTCGCCGGGTCGGCAGCCGCCAGGAGCACGACCGCCCGGGCTGCCTGCGACGACGCCTCGGGCAGCGCCCGCGCGCAGACGGTCGACGGCACCGGGCAGGGCGAACTGGGCGCCACCGAGACCCTCGATGAAGTAGCCGCGGCGGACACGTCCGCGCTCCTCCATCTCGCGGAGCACCGGGTACACGGCACCGAAGCCGCCCCGCACGCCCTCGGCCAGGACCGCGTCCCGGGTCACCACGCCGTGGCGCTCGAGGAGCGCGCTCGCGAGCGCGGCCCGTCGCTCCGTGGGCGTCGGCTCACGGTCACCCGTCAGCCCGGACATCGAGCGGACGTGGTCAGCCACGAGCGTCCATCGGCCGGCCGCCTCCGGCGGCCCCATGCGCGATCCGGCGCGCGGCCGGGCTGGCCCGGCACGTCGATCGCCGCTCCGACGCGGCCAGCGCAGGGCGCGCAGCGGCGCGAACGTGTCGTTGCTGACCTCGCCCGCCCACACCAGGTCCCAGAGCCCGTCCAGGATGTCCCGCTCGCTCGGCCGACGCTCACCGAGCCGCGCCGCCGCCGCCATGACAGCCGCCGCGAGCTCGCGGTGGAAGGCTGCCCCACGCGACGCGAGGTGCTCGCGAAGGGCCGTGTGGAGCCACGTTCCGGCCGCCCGTCGCGTGGGCCGCGGCGGCGTCTGCGGAGTCGGGCAGGAGCAGGGCCAGGCGGTCCGGCCGGTACAGGGCGATGCGCCCGTCATCGCGGCCGAGGCTGCCGGCGCCCACCCAGACGACCTCGCCGGCAGCACCGAGCTGGTCCAGCATCTGCGGGCTGTAGCCGCGCACGCGGGCCGGGAGCACGTCCCGCTCCAGGACCGACGCCGGGAGCGCCAGCCCTTCCAGCTGGGCGATGACCTCGGCCAGCCGGTCCAGGCCTCCGGTGGCGGTCCCAACGCCATGCCACGCCGGCAGGAAGCGAGCCAGGGCCTCCGGCTCCACGGGCTCGATCTCGCGTCGCAGGCGCGCCAGTGACCGTCTGCGGAGGAGTCGCAGGACCTCGGGATCGCACCACTCGCGCTCGACGCCTCCGGGCCGGAACTCACCGCGCAGCAACCGGCCAGCGGACATGAGCGCCTCGAGGCCGGCCTCCACGACGCCTCGGGGCAGCCGCCAACGCTCTGCTGGGGCATCGGTCAGGAAGGGGCCATGGGTCCGTGCCCAGCGTGCCAGCAGGGCCGCGAGCGCATCCGGCGACGGCGTCAGCAATGGCTCCGGCAGCCCGGCCGGCAGCGCCACGCCGACCGCGTCACGGTAGCGAGCCGCGTCTTCGAGAGCGATCCAGCGGGGCTCCCCGGCGATGCGCACCCGGAGCGCGCGCCGATCCGCCAGCAGGGTCGCCAGCCATTCGCCCGCAGCCCGCTGCCGGGTCTCTGCCTCACCGCCGCGGATGCGCGCCGCGACCTCGTCCTCCGAGAGATCCCCGAGGCGGCGCAGCAGGTCGTGCACGGCGTCCGCCGAAGCCGCCGCTCGGCCGGCCGTCAGCGCCTGCATCTCCAGCTCGAGGTCGGCCAGCGCATCCGCGTCCAGGAGCTCCCGCAGCTGCTCCGCACCGAGCAGCTCGCGCAGCAGGTCGCGGTCGAGGGCCAGTGCCTGGGCCCGTCGGTCGAGGAGCGGAGCGTCGCCCTCGTACATGTAGGTGGCGATGTAGTCGAAGAGCAGGGACGAGGCGAACGGCGAGGCGCGAGACGTCTCCACGCTCACGACCCTGATCTCGCGACGCTCGATGGCGGAGAGGATGTCTCGCAGCGCAGGCAGATCGAAGACGTCGGCGAGGACCTCGCGATAGGTCTCCAGGACGATGGGGAAGGTCGCGTAGCGGCTGGCCACGGCGAGAAGCTGCGAGGACCGCTGGCGCATCTGCCAGAGCGGCGTGCGCTGGCCGGGACGGCGCCGCGGCAGGAGCAGGGCACGCGCGGCGTTCTCACGGAACCGGCTGGCGAACAGGGCAGAGCCGCCGACCGTCGCCGTCACGAGCTCCTCGACCTCGGCCGCCGGGACGAGCACGGCGGCCTCGGCCTGCTGCGCGACCGACCCTGCCCCGAGGCGCGCGAGCGGGTCGGACGCGGCCGATGGCGCGGCTTCCAGCCAGGCCTCCGGGCCGGCCTCCGTGGCGGGCAGGCGCACGACGATGCCGTCGTCCGACCAGATGGGCTGCACCTCCACCCCGAGCGCCTCGCGGAGCCGGGCCTCGATGGCCAGCGCCCAGGGCGCGTGCACGCGTGCGCCGAAGGGGGTCAGGAGGCAGATGCGCCAGTCCCCCAGCTCATCGCGGAAGCGCTGCAGCACGATGGTGCGATCGGTCGGCAGGGCCCCGGTGGCCTCGTGCTCCTCCTCGAGGTAGCCGAGCACGTTGGCGGCCGCCAGCTCGTCCAGGTCGTGCTCCTCCACCAGCTGGCGCTGGGCGGCCTGACGCCCGTTCGTGCCAGTCGTCATCGTCTGCCAGATCTCGCGGGTGAAGGCGCCCATCGAGCGGCCCAGCTCCACCGGTCGGCCGAGCCCGTCACCTTTCCAGAAGGGCACCTTGCCCGGCTCTCCCGGCGCCGGCGAGACGAGCACCCGGTCATGGCCGATCGACTCGATCCGCCAGGCGCTGGCCCCCAGGAGGACGACCTCGCCCTCGCGCGCCTCGTAGACCATCTCCTCGTCCAGCTCGCCCACGCGTCGCCCACCGCCGCGGGCTGCCCGTGCGCGCGTCCCGACCGCGGCACCGTCGGGCACCGCGTCGTCGGCCAGGTAGACCGGGAAGAGGCCGCGGTCCGGGATCGTGCCGCCCGAGGTGACCGCGACCGTGCGGGCGTCACGGCGTGCCACGACGGTCCCGGCCGTGCGGTCCCACACGAGGCGTGGGCGCAGCTCGGCGAACTCGTCGGCCGGGAACTGGCCGGCCAGCATGGCCAGGGTGGCCTCGAAGGCCTCCTCCGACAGGTCGGCGTAGCTCTCCGCGCGCCGGACGACGCCCAGGAGCTCCTCCACCGACCAGGTCCGATCGAGGCACATGGCCACGAGCTGCTGGGCGAGCACGTCGAGGGGGTTGCGCGGGATGACCGTGCGCTCGATGGCGCCCTCGTGCATGAGCCTGGTCACGACCGCCGTCTCCAGCAGGTCGCCCCGGTACTTCGGGAAGATGACGCCGCGCGAGGGCTCGCCGACCCGATGGCCGGCCCGCCCGATGCGCTGCAGGCCACGAGCCACGGAGAGCGGCGACTCCACCTGGATGACGAGGTCCACGGCGCCCATGTCGATGCCCAGCTCCAGCGAGGAGGTGGCCACGATGGCCGGCAGGCGACCCTGCTTGAGCTGCTCCTCGATGAGGAGACGCTGCTCACGGGCGACCGAACCGTGGTGGGCCCGCGCCAACTCCTCGCCGGCCAGCTCGTTGAGGCTGAGCGCGAGGCGCTCCGCCAGTCGCCGGCTGTTGGCGAAGACGATGGTGCTGCGGTGCGCCCGGATGAGCTCCAGGATGCGCGGGTAGATGGATGGCCAGATGGAGGTCCGCGCCTCCGGCGCCGCGGTCGGCCCGCCGGGTGACTCCTCCAGCGGGATGACCTCGCCGAGTCGCCCCATGTCCGCCACGGGCACGACGACCTGCAGCTCCATCGGCTTGCGTACGCCGGCGTCCACGATGGTCACCGGCCGCGGAGCGGCTTGTGCCCCGCCGGGCGACGGCTGGCGGCCGCCGAGGTAGGCGGCCACCGCGGACAAGGGGCGCTGGGTGGCGGACAGCCCGATGCGCTGCGGCGGACGCTCGGTGAGCACCTCCAGGCGCTCGAGCGACAGCGCCAGGTGGGCGCCGCGTTTCGTGCCGGCGAGCGCATGGATCTCGTCCACGATGACCCAGCGCACGCCCGCCAGGGCGGCCCGGGCCTGCGAGGTCAGGATGAGGTAGAGCGATTCCGGCGTGGTGACCAGGATGTCCGGGGGCCGCTTGCCGAAGGCGCGCCGCTCATCGGCCGGGGTGTCTCCCGTGCGCATGCCCACCCGCACGGGCGGGACCGGCCGGCCGAGCCGCTCCGCCGCCAGCGCGATGCCCGCCAGCGGAGCCCGCAGGTTCCGATCGACGTCGTGGACGAGTGCCTTGAGCGGCGACACGTACAGCACCCGCAGTGCCCGCACGGGATCGCCGGGGCGGTCCTCTGCGTGCAGACGGTCCAGGCACCAGAGGAAGGCGGCCAGCGTCTTGCCGCTGCCCGTGGGCGCACAGATGAGCGTGTGCTCTCCTGCCGCGATGGCCGGCCAGCCCTGCGCCTGCGCCTCCGTGGGCCCCTCGAACGAGGCTTCGGAACCAGTCTCGCGTGGCAGATCGAAGCCCGCCAGTGGATCAGGGTGCGCGACTCGGGTCGAACGGGACACGGGAAGGCATCCTACCACCCGGTGACCCGATTAGCACATCCGTTCGATGGCACCGCTGCCACCGCGTCCCCGGCACGCCGCACGGCGCGATGCTCGATAATCGATGATTACGACGGCACGAGCCGGACAGACCAGACCAGCCGACACACACGGACCGCTTCCAGGGAGGACGCCTGATGGGCCAGCTTGAGAGGTTCAGACTCGATGACCGCGTCGCCTTCATCGCCGGCGGTGGCGGCGCCATCGGCTCGGCCATGGCCGTGGCCTTCGCCGACGCTGGCGCGCGGGTCGCCGTCGTGGACATCACCCAGGAGTCGGTGGACGCCACGGCGGCCCGGGTGACGGCTGCCGGGGGCGAGTGCCTGGCCATGGCCGGCGACATGACCGACCGGGCCGCGGCCGACGAGGTCGTGCGGACGCACCCTCGAGCGTTTCGGCAGCCTGGACATCATCGTCAACGCCATCGGCGGCGGCGCCGGCAAGGTCCTCTTCGAGGCCCAGGAGTACCCCGACGACGCCTGGGACTGGATCTACGACATCAACGTGCGTTGCACCCTGGTGCCCACGCAGGCGGCCGTGAAGGCCATGATCGCCGCTGGCCGCGGCGGCAAGGTCCTCAACATCAGCTCGGTGCGGGCGGCGCTCGGCATCCGGGCCGGCTACTCGGCCTACGTGGCCGCCAAGGGCGCCATCAGCTCGCTGACCCGCCAGTGGGCGACCGAGTGGGCCAAGTACGGCATCAACGTGAACGCCATCTCGCCCACCTTCGTGGACACCCCCCAGGTGGCCATGCTGCTCGACGACCCGGCCTTCAAGAAGTCGCTCACGGACCGCATCCCCATCGGCCGGGTGGGCGGCACGGACGACCTCGTGGGTGCCGCCATCTTCCTGTGCTCGGATGCCAGCTCCTTCATCACCGGCCAGATCCTGGGCATCGACGGCGGCCTGACCGCCACCCAGTAGCCAGCGCCACGCGGGGAGGGATCGAACGTGGAACCAGCCATGGAGCGGGTGACCGCCAACGTCCACACCAACACGCGGCTGCGTGGCTGCAATCCGAGCTACGTCGTCACGACCGACGGCGTCGTCGTCATCGACACGCCGCAGCTGCCCACCAAGGCCGTGGCCATGCGCCAGGAGGCGGAGTCGCACGGCCCCATCCGCTACGTCATCAACACCGAGCAGCACGTCGACCACATCTTCGGCAACTGGTATTTCCGGGGCGCCGGCACGGTCGTCAACCACCGTGAGCTGTACGAGCGCTTCATGGTCGTCTTCCCGGAGCTCGACCCCTTCGCCTACGCCTACGAATCGGTCCCGGGGGACAACGCCAAGGGCACCGACCTGGATGACCCGGAGGGCGTGGCGCTCTGGCCGGACCGCGACGAGTACTACCGCGACCCCAACAAGGGCCGCATCGTCTTCACCGGCGACCTGACGCTCCGCGTCGGCGACCACACCTTCGACCTGCTCCACACCCCGGGACACACGCCCGGCCAGCTCGCGGTGCACGTCCCCGAGGAGCGCGTCGTCTTCACGGGCGACACCATCTTCTCCGGCTGCCAGACGTGGCTCATGACCTCCGACGTCGACCAGTGGCTCGCGGCGCTCGAGCGCATCCGCACGCTGGACGTGGACCTCATCGTGCCCGGCCACGGGCCGGTCGTGCCCAAGTCCTACCTCGACGTCCAGCGCTCCCACCTGCTGGCCTGGAAGTCAGCCGTCGCCATGGCCATCGGCAAGGGCTGGTCGCGCGAGGAGACCATCGCCCGGGTCAGCTTCCGCGACGAGTTCGGCCCGGTCGACATCGGCCAGGGCTACATGCTCGACTACATCCAGTCACGCAACGCCGCGGCGCTCTACGACAAGCTGACCGGCAGCGCGCCGCGCCTCACCGCCCCCGACGGGACGCCCGCGGCGGCCCGCTGAACCCGCTCCGGTCGTCGGCTCCGCCGACCGACGAATGCCCGTCCGGGCAAGCCTCAGCAGCGCCCGGCAGCCGGGCGTCCAGGACAGAAGTGTCCCCAGGCCTCCTTGGGCGTGCTCGTGGACACGTTGGTGCGGGCTCGCGTTGCCCGGGATCGACGGCTGACCGTCTGCGCAGCCGCAGACGAGCGTGGCCCGGACCGTCTCAGAGGCCATCTGCTGGCGCGGAAGGGCCGCCGCCGCGGTCTCTTCACGCATAAGGATGCCGTCGGCGGACTTGTGTCATGCGCGGAGCCGGATATCGGGCGATACAGGCGCCACGGCCGACTTCTGTCCTGAAGGACCGCATGGACGCGCCAGCGACCCGGCCCGGACGAGCCTCAGGCTCGGCCGGCGGCGAGGATCGCAGGTCGCACCAGTCCCTTGTCAGGCGCGGCCGGCGGCGACCTCTTCCTCGCGCGTCGTGCCGGCCAGCCGGATGAGGTCCTCGTGCAGCTCGAACCAGACGCCGTGGTAGCTGTCCAGGCGCGGTGAGGCGATGTAGCGGCCGTCGCCATCGGCGGCCGCAGCGGCCGCGGCGTCCAGCCGACGCCGGTAGCCTGCCAACCGCGGCAGGCCCTCGATCAGCGGCCTGATCCAGGCCGTGGCATCCGCGTGCAGCGCGGCCAGGTCCGCCAGCACGCGGGCATCGTACTCCGGCGTCGGCGTGGTCGTTGAGCACGGGCTGCCCGTCGACCGTCTTCATCTGCCAGGCCGTCACGATCGTCTTCATGCGCCCGTCGAGCGCGACGAAGCCGTCGAGGGCAGCCGCGGCCGGCGCCGGACCCCAGGACTCGCGATCGCGGGCCAGCATCTCCGCCCCCAGGACCTTGCCATCAGCGCTGAGGCTGAACATGCCGCCGCTGCCGGTGGCGATGCCGTCGGCCGCCAGGCCGTCGAGCAGTCCGGCGGCCTCCTCGCTGGCCACGCCCAGGGCCGGTGCCAGCAGGTCCGCGGTCACGTAGCCCTTGATGGCGAGGGCGCGGATGACGTCGTCACGTGTGACCGGCGCACCCCCCGTGGATGGATCCTCCTCAGGCATCTCCCCGACCTCCTCCCCCGTCCCGATGGCGATCCCCAGCTCGTCCGCCCAGGCGAGCAGGACCGCAGCCTCCGGCACGACGGCGCGTGGCCGCGTCCACGGCGCCGCGCGAAGACCTCGCCGCTGGAGCCGTCGATGCTGAGGACCTCGCCCTCCCGGTAGGTCGTGCCGGCGATCTCCACGAGGCCGTCGTGCACCACGACCCCGGCGGCACCCACGACGGCCGGGATGTCCCAGCCCCGGGCGACCACGGCGGCGTGGCTGGCGAGACCGCCGGTGGCGGTCAGGATGCCCACCGCGCGCGCCATGCCGTGCACGTCATCCGGGGACGTCTCCGACCGGACGAGCAGCACCGCCGTGCCCTGGTCGGCCATGCGGACCGCGGCCTCGGCGGACGTGGCGATGGCGCCCGAGACCAGGCCGGGTGAGGCCCCCAGGCCCGTGGCGATGACCGGTCGCGCGCCCCGAGCGCTCCGCGGTCGCGTGGGGCGGGTCGGCCAGGAGCGCCGCGACACGCTCCACGGCCTCCGCCCGCGTGAGCGGGAAGGCGTCGTCCTCGCGCCATCTCCACGGCGATCCGGCAGGCCGCCTGCGCGGTGCGCTTGCCCACTCGGGTCTGGAGCATCCAGAGCCGCCCCTCCTCGATGGTGAACTCGATGTCGCAGACGTCGCGGAAGTGGCGCTCCAGGCGTGCTGCGATCGACCGCAGCTGGGCGGCCACGGCCGGCAGCCGCTCGTCCAGCACGGCGATGGGCTCCGTGGCGTGCGTGCCGGCCACGACGTCCTCGCCCTGCGCCCCGAAGAGGACGTCGCCGTAGAGCACGTTCTCGCCCGTGGCCGGGTCACGCGTGAAGAGGACGCCGGTGGCCGAATCGGCCCCTCGATTGCCGAAGACCATGGCCTGCACCACGACGGCCGTACCCAGGTCGGCCGGGATGCCGCTCCCGCTCGCGATAGGTGCGCGCCCGGTCGCTGTCCCAGGAGCGGAAGACGGCCTCCACCGCGGCGCGGAGTTGCTGCCAGGGGTCGTCCGGGACGCGGTCGGCACCGACGATGTCCAGGTACATCGACTCGAGGCGCTGCTGGCAGCCGGCCGCGAACGCCGGGTCCCCCGAGGCGGCGGCCAGGCCCTTCGTGGTGGCCGCGTTCAGGCCGAGGTTGAGGATCGTGTCCAGCATGCCCGGCATGGATACGGGCGCGCCGGAGCGGACGCTGACCAGCAGCGGGTCACCGGGGTCTCCGAAGGACCGGCCGACCCGCTCGCCGATGCGCGCCATCTGCGCCTGTAGCTCGTCATCCAGCCCGCTCGGCCAGCCATCCGCGCCCGAAGGCCTTGCAGGCCTCGGTGGTGATGACGAAGCCGTGCGGAACCGGCAGAGCCAGCTCGTTGGTCATCACGGCCAGGTTGGCGCCCTTGCCTCCAAGGAGCGCCTTCAGCGCGGGCCGGTCGAGGGCCGGAGCCTCGTCGAATGCGTAGGTCCAGGTCATGGCACGCCCCGTCCCCGGTCAGGGCTTGACGATGATCTTGATGGCGCCGCTCGTGGGGTCGCGGAAGGTGGCCATGGCCGTCGCGAAGTCCGTGAGGGCGAACTCGTGGGTCATGACCTCGTGGAGGCGCATCCGGCCGTCGGCCACGTGCGGCATGACGCGGCGCATCTCGCCCGCGGAGGCCCGGCAGCCGGCCAGCTCGAGCTCGTAGAGGACGAGGTCGCGGACGTTGATCTCGACGTCCTTGGTCGGGATGCCCACCGCCGCGATGCGGCCGCCCTTGCGCAGCGATGCCAGTGCCCAGCGCAGCGTGGCAGGCACGCCGGCCGCCTCGATGACGCGGTCCACGCCGAGGCCACCGGTCATCTCGCGCAGGGCGAGCGCCGGGTCCTGGGTCGCGGGATCGACGACCTCGAAGCCCATGTCCAGGGCCTTCTGGCGTCGCGCCGCCAGCGGCTCGACGACGATGACGCGGCCCGCGCCGCGGATCTTGGCTGCCTCGCCGCCGAGCAGGCCGATGGCGCCGCCGCCCATGATGCCGACGTTGTCGCCCGGCGCGATGCGGGCCCGGTTGGCGACGTGGAGCGCGATCGAGGCGGGGTCGATGACGGCCCCGGCCTCGAAGCTCACCGAGGCCGGCAAGGGGAAGACGCACTTCACGCCGTGGACGACGTACTCGGCGTCGGCACCCTGGTAGTTGTGGCCGTACTGCCGGTGGAGGTCCATGACGCCGTAGTTCTCGCAGAGGTTGTAGCGACCCTCCACGCACTGCTGACACACGCCGCAGGCGTCGTGGCTGGTGCCGGCCACGCGGTCGCCCACCTTCCAGCCGGCCTTCTCGGCCCCAGGGCCGAGCTTGACGATCTCCCCGGCCCACTCGTGGCCCGGGATGATGGGGAAGGCCGGCGGCCAGAAGCCCGGGTAGTCGCCCGCGATGAGGTGCGAGTCGGTGCCGCAGATGGACACGGCACGCACCCGGCAGAGCACCTCCATGGGCCCGGGCTCCGGGATGGGCACGTCCTGGATCTCGAAGCGCTCCGGCTCGAGGACGACCAGCGCCTTCATGGTGTCGGTCACGTGGGGGGCTCCTTTCGGGAGGGCTCGCTGGGGTGGCTGCCTAGATGGCCGCCACGGGGTCGACCATGGAGGCCGTGGCGCCGCGGATCTTGAGGGGCAGGGCGATGAAGGCGAACTCGTAGACCTTCTGGCGGGCCAGCTCCTCGAGGTCCAGGCTCTCCATGAGGTAGATGCCGTGGTCGATGAGCAGGTGCTTGTGGACGGGCTGCGGGTTGCCCTCCGGGCCCGGGTCGGGCGCGGGCTGGACCTCGTAGGTCTCCGTGTCCGTGCCTGTCGCGACGACACCCTTGCGCAGCAGCCAGTCGGCCGCCGAGAGGTCCGGGCCGGCGGTCTTGTTGGCCATCATGCGCTCGAAGTCGGGCCACAGGCTCATGTAGCCGGTGCGGATGAGGACGACGTCCCACTGGCGCACCTCCACGCCCTGGGCGCGGCAGATGTCCTCCATCTCCGCGGCATCGACGGGCTCGCCCCGGCCGAGATGCGGCACGCCGCGGTAGGTGGGCACGTCGATGAGCACGCCGCGCGTGAACATGGGCGGCATCTGCGAGGCGTCACCGTAGATGGGGCCATGGTCGGTGAGGTGCTCGTCGGCGCGCCCACCGCCGTACCAGTGCATGTCGTCGCCCACGGTCATGTGCGCCAGGGCGTCGACGTGGGCGCCGGAGTGCGAGGTGCACATGAGGTACTCGGCCATGTAGCCGAGCCCGACGTCGTTGACGGGGCCCCAGGGCTGGCGCTTGCCGGCCCGGATGCCACGCGGGCTCACGGCGTTGAGCACCTGGAAGGGCGGATGGCCGGGGAACAGGGGCATGCCGTCGAAGCGCGTCGCGGCCAGCGAGATCATGCGCCCCTGCTTGATCATGGCGGCCGCCCTGGCGACCTGCTCGGCCGGCATGTCCCCGATGGGCCCGACCTCTCCCGGTGCGCTCATGTGTGCTCCTCCCCTCCTGATGGCCACGCTGATCCTTCGGGCGGGGCCTGCTGCCCCCGTTGCTGCCCGGCCTGAAGCTCGGCTTCCCGAAGGGCTCGCCAGACTCGTTCCGGCGTCAGTGGCAGGTCCCGGATGACGACCCCCGTGGCCTCCCTGACCGCGCCGGCGACGGCCGCAGCGACACAGAGCAGGGCGCCCTCGCTCATGCCCTTGGCGCCGTAGGGCCCCGGCCCGTCGCCGTTCTCGATGACCTCGCTGATCATCTCCAGCGGCAGGTCCATGCTCGTGGGGATGCGGTAGTCGACGGCCCCCAGGTTGCGGACCCGGCCGGCGTCGTCGTAGATGTAGTGCTCCATGAGCGTGTGGCCGAGGCCCTGGATGGCCGCACCGTCGTCCTGCATGCGCACCTGGAGCGGGTTGAGGGCCTTGCCCACGTCGGAGACGATGACGTGGCGGACGATGGTGATGTCCCCCGTCTCACGGTCGACCTCGGCCTCGATGGCCGTGGCATTGAACTCGAAGAAGGCGGGCGCGCCGGACAGCGGATGGTCCGGGTCGGCGTCCTTGCGGCTCTCCCCCACCCCGATGAGCTCTCCGCCCAGGCGTCCCAGCCCGGCCGCCAGGACCTCCCGGATGGGGACCTCCCGGCCCGCCACGCGCACGACGCCATCGGCCACCTCGACGTCGGCCTCCGGCACGTCCGTGGAGACGCGCCGCCATGGCCCGCAGCCGGGCCTGGATGTCGCGACAGGCCGCCAGCACGGCGTTGCCCATGAGGACGGTCGAGCGGCTCGCGGACGTCTGCTGGTCGTAGGGCACGACGGACGTGTCGCCCATGACCACGGTGACCCAGTCGAGCGGTGCGCCGAGCTCGTGCCCCGCGATCTGCGCGAAGACGGTGCGCGCGCCCTGGCCCATGTCCGAGGTGCCCGCGTAGACCACGACGCTGCCGTCCACCAGGAGCCGCACGGTCGAGTACGAGAGCCCCGTCGTGGGGCCCGACTTGATGCCCACGGCGATGCCACGGCCACGCCCCGCCGACGTCGGCGTGCTGCCAGCCGATGAGCTCCGCGGCCCGGCGCACGGTCTGCTGCCAGTCGCCATCGGCCGGCGTGTCCCAGGGGATGAAGGCCTCGCCCCTGCGGGCCAGGTTGCGCAGCCGGATGTCCAGCCGGTCGATGCCCAGGCGCAGGGCGGCCTCGTCGAGGTTGGACTCGACGGCCCAGTTGACCTGCGGGTTGCCGAAGCCGCGGAAGGCCGTGGAGGGCACGGTGTTGGAGAGCACCCCACGAGCGACGATGCGGGCGGCCGGCATGCGGTACGGCCCGGCACCCACGTAGCTGCCCTTGCTGACGACGCGGTCGGCGATGTCCACGTAGGCGCCGATGAGGTAGTCAGCGGCGACATCCTGGAAGGCGATCGTGCCGTCGGACCGCAGGCCCGTCCGCACGCGGACCTCCGAGGCCGCCCGACGCACGGCCTGGAAGGACTCCTCCAGGGACAGCACGAGGCGCACCGGCCGGCCGGCACGCAGGGCCATGAAGGCCACCAGCGGCTCGACCTTGGCGTGCTGCTTGCCCCCGAAGCCACCGCCCGGGTCAGGCGCCAGGACGCGCACCCGGGAGAGCGGCATGCCCAGGACCCTGGCCAGGATCCGCTGCAGCCAGTTGGGGTGCTGGATCGACGACCAGACGGCGATGCCGTCGCCATCGGGGGCGGCCATGACGGCGTGCGGCTCGATGGCGAAGTGGGTGACGATGGGGAACGTGTAGCTGTGCTCGACCACGAGGTCGGCCGGCGTCGCTTCGACGTCACCCCAGCCGACCCGGTGCACCTTGAAGACATTGCTCCCCGCCAGCGGGTCGCCCGGGCGAAGCGAGGGCTCCTGCACGAGCGGCGCCCCTTCGGCCAGGGCGGCCGCCAGCGTCACGACCGCCGGCAGCTCCTCGTAGCTGACCCGCACGAGGCGAGCGGCCTCCTCCGCGGCATCCCTCGTCTCGGCTGCCACGGCCGCCACCGGTTCACCGTGGTACCTGACCTCGCCCACGGCCAGCACCGGGCGGTCGTCGACCTGGGGGCCGAAGCGCGGCACCGGCTGCGGGAGGTCCGCGGCCGTCATGACCAGCCGGACACCGGGCACGGCCAGGGCATCCGCGGCGTCGATGGCCACGATCCTGGCCCGCGCCACGGGCAGCGTCACGAGCTTCGCGTGCAGCTCGTCGGGCAGGTGGATGTCGGCCACGTAACGCTGGCGGCCGCTGACCCGGGCATCGCCGCCGACCCGGTTGACGGACTCGCCGATCTCGACCGCGCTCACGAGCCGGTCTCCCGGGCCGCAGCCCGGACAGCCGCGATGATCTGCTCGTAGCAGCCGCAGCGGCAAAGGTTGCCGGCCAGGCCCTCCTCGACCTGTGCCACGGTGGGCTGTGGGATGCGCCGGAGCAGGTCGTCGGCGGCCATCACCTGGCCCGGGATGCAGAAGCCGCACTGCACCCCGCCCTCGTCCAGGAAGGCCTGCTGGAGCGGGTCCAGCGTCCCCTCCGGCGCCAGGCCCTCCACGGTCGTGACCTCTCCGCCATCGGCTTCCACGGCCAGCACGAGGCAGGAGTCGACGATGCGGCCGTCCAGGCGGACGGTGCACGCGCCGCACTCGCCGACCAGGCAGCACTCCTTGGCACCGGTCAGCTCGAGGTCGTCGCGAAGGACCTCGAGAAGGGTGTGATGCGGGGCGACGTCCAGCCGGCGCTGGCGGCCGTTGACGGTCAGCTCGACCGAGACCAGGTCGCTCATGGGGCTCCACCCTCCCCCCGCCGGGCCACGGCCACCCGCAGCGCCCGCCAGCCCAGGACGCGCAGCATCGCACTGCGGTACTCCGGGCTGGCCCGCATCGATCGGGGCGAGGGGCTCGCCGCTTCGAAGAGCCGCTCGAAGATGGCCGCCTTCTCCGCGTCCGCGACCGTCTCATCGGCCAGCCGACCACTCTCGTCGACGACGAGATACGGGCGCGGACCCATGCTGCCGTAGGCGATGCGGGTCACCCCCGCTGCATCCACCGCGCAGCAGAGCGTGACGGAGGCCAGGTCATGGCCGCGGCGGCGCGTGCGGCGGACGTGCGTCGCCCCCATGCCCTCGGATGGCAGCGGCAGCTCCACGGCCGTCACCAACTCACCTGCTGCGAGCGTCGTGCGACCCGAGGACACCAGGAAGTCATCCAGCGTGACACGCCGCTCGCCGCCCGGTCCGGCGACGACGAGCACGGCCCCGTAGACGAGGAGGGGCGGCACCGTGTCCGCTGCGGGTGACGCGTTGCAGACGTTGCCGACCAGCGTGGCACGGTTACGGATCTGCACCGAGCCCACCACCTCCGCGGCCTCCACGAGGGCGGGGAACTGGCGACGCATGATGCGGGTGGGCAGCCACGTCGGTCATGACGGTGGCCGCGCTGATGCGGGCGAGGCCGTCAGCGACGGAGATGCCGGCCTGCAGCTCCGGGATGCGCTTGACGTCCACCACGAGCGACGGCCGCAGGCTGCCGTCGCGGAGCCGGATGATGAGGTCGGTGCCGCCGGCCAGCACGCGCGCGTCCGCTCCGTGCGACCCGAGCAGCGCCACGGCCTCACCGATGGTGGCCGGGCGCTGGTAGGCGAACGCGCGCATCCTGCCGCAGCCGCTGCCGCTAGAGGACCTTCTCCACCTCGTCCAGGAGCACCTGGGGGGTGGCTGCCCGGATGAAGAAGAAGGGTCGCTCGCAGAAGCTCGAGACGAAGCCGGCGCGGCGGCGGCGAAGGTCGTCGTCGTCCAGCATGGGCATGACGTGGCCCGGCGCCAGCAGCTCGTTGGTGAGGAAGTAGTTCTGCAGCGAGTGCAGGAACTGGAACTGGGCCTCGAAGGCGATGAGCCGGTTGCTGGCCGGGTCGAAGTTGCCGTCGATGGCGGGCACGATGACGAGGTCGATGGCGGGCTGGCCGTCATACATGCCCCACGTCGGCATCTCGCCCCAGAACTTCTCGACGCCCTTGTTGGGGGCCGCCTTGTCCGAGCGCTCGGTGCCCTCCGTGCGCTTGCGCAGGAAGGTGTCCACGGATCCCATGACGGCTCGCCCATCCTCGTCGATGACGGTCGTCTCCGAGGCGACCTGCAGGGCACCCCGCCGGCCGGCCTCGATGAGCCCCATGGACTTGCCGTGATTGGACTCGCCGCCCAGGAACAGGATCGTCCGGCCGCGGTAGTGAACGGCAGCGCTGTGAGAGGGATGCAGCCCGACCGCCTCCATGCGCAGGGCCAGCACGGCCACGATGACCTTCTGCAGCGGCCCCGCCGGCCACGCGCCCGTGAAGGTCACCACTCGCCCGTCGTAGCGGACGTCCTTCTCGCCATCCTGGTCCCAGACGATGTCCGGTTCCGCCAGGGTGACCTGCGGCGAGATGCGTACGTCGGCCAGGCGGTAGTTGAGGAAGTTCAGGTCATCCAGGACGTGGTCGCGGGGCTCACCACCGAGGACGTCGATGCGCAGGCGCGCGGCGCCCGCGGAGAACTCCTCGCTCAGGCGCAGGTCGTGATCCATGGTCTCCTTCCAGGGCACTCAGGGGTGCCGCTTCGTTCAACTGGCGTCGACGACCCGGGTGTGGCCGCCGGTTCGCCCGAACCGGGGTCGGCCCAGACGCGAGCCAGGGACTGGGCCGCCTGGTCGAAGTGATACCCGACGGCGGCCTGCACGTCGTCCGCATCTGCCCTGGCGAAGGGCCTCCACGAGGGGCGCGTGGCGCTCAGCGATGGCGCGGCGGTCGACGCCCGCCGAGGCGATGGTGATGTAGGTGCGCAGGAACGGCTCCAGTGTCCGCCATACCCGCTCCAGGGTGGCGTTGCCGGAGAGGTGCATGACGTGGCCGTGGAATGCCGCGTCCGCGGTGGCCTCCGTGTAAGGGTCGCCAGCCTCCGCCGCCGCCCGCATCTGGGAGAGGTAGCCCTCAAGGTCCTGCAGGTCCGCCTCCGTGATGGAGGCGAGGGCCAGCTTGGCAGCCTGCGTCTCGAGCACGGCGCGCACCTCGAACGCCTCCAGGAGCTCCTCGACGCTCGGGTGGCGCACCCGGGCGCCGCGGAAGGCCGTGACCTCGACGACGCCCAGCGCCTCCAGGTCGCGCAGCGCCTCCCGGACGGGGGCCTGGCTGGTGCCGAACTCCCTGGCCACGCGAGTCTCCACGATGCGCGCCCCCGGCGGGTAGCGGCCGTCAAGGATCGCCTGCAGCAGGCGACCCTTGACCTGGTCGCTGAGGACGCTCCGGGTGATGGCGGCCTCGTGGGACACGGTGCGGTCCGCGAGCCTACCCGATGATCTCGACCACGCCGGCGTTGCCGTCGACGCGGATCCGATCACCCGTCTTGATGCGGTACGTGCCGACCGAAGTACCCACGACCGCCGGGATCTCGTACTCGCGTGCGAGCACCGCCGGGTGGGCCACCAGGTCGCCGGCGTTGGTCACGACCGCGATGATCTTGCCGTAGAGGACCTGCCAGGCCGGGTTGGTCATCTCGCAGACGAGGATCTCGCCGGGGACGAGGCTGTCGAACTCGTCGGTGGACAGGACCACGCGGGCCACGCCCTCGACGACGCCCGGCGAGCCGCCGATGCCGACGATCGTGTCGCCTTCCATCTCGCGGGGCCGGTTGAACTTGTCCGGGAAGCCCCACAGGTTGAGGTACGGGAAGGCCAGCTGGGTGGCGGTCACGGTGCCGACCCAGTCCTTCGGCCGGACCTGCTCGGCGGCCGCTCGCTTGGCCCGACCGGCCGCGGCGGCGGCACGACCGCTCTCGGCGTCGGGCGCCCCCATGAACTCGCGGAGCTGGTTGTAGCGGAAGAGGATGACGTCGTCAGGCTGGTCCAGCATGCCCATCTCGACCAGTTTCTCGCCGATGGCGATGAGGACGAGGCGGACGTGGGCATTGGCACCCTGGTCGATGTAGAAGTGGTGGTCCGGCGTCAGCGGCGCCATCTTGAGGTTGATCTCGTTGGCGGCGCGCATCTTCTCCAGCGCCTCACCCTCGAGACCCTCCAGGATCTCCCGCGAGGCGGCCTCGATGTCGGCCTTGAGGGCTGCCACCTTGGACGGGTAGTCGTAATCGGAGGTGACCTGGTCGCGCACGAGCTGGAGGACGGGGTTCATGTCCTCGCGGAAGCTCGGGTAGATGAACTCGTGGCTCCAGACGGCGTGCCAGCCGAACTCCTTCTGGTAGGGCACCACGCGCTCGTCGATGAAGCGCCGTCCGCGGTCGCTGGCCTGGAGGGCCGGCGCGATCTCGGCAGCCGTGGCCGCGCCGAAGATGCGCGCCAGCTCGCTGTCCGCCTTGACCTCCTCCTTCATCTCCCAGAGCGCCCGGATCTTGTCCCAGTTGCGGTCGTCGGCGGAGTTCTGGAGACGGCCCAGCAGGACGTCGTCCACCTTGCCGTGGGTCTCCGCCATGACGGCCTTGAGGTTGAGCGTCGCGGAGAGCTGCGCGAAGTTCAGCATCCAGTGGATCTTCCAGTGGCGGTCGTGCATGTCGATGGCGTCCTCGAGCAGGACGGCCAGGTCGGCCAGCGACAGCTCGGCCTTGCGGTCGAGCATGGCTTCGATGTAGTCGAAGTTGCGCTGCATCTCGGGCACGAACCGGGAGCGCCACCACATGGTGAAGTTGTCGCCGTACACCGGCAGCACGAGGCCCAGGTAGGCGCCGATCTTGCCCGCGTAGCCATCGTCCTGCGGGACGATGGGGTTGGTGCGGTAGTCGTACTCCTGGGTGTCGACGACGAGGCCTGCCTCGGCCGGGATGGCCGCGGTGTAGAGGTAGCCGTTGATGTTCTTGTAGATCCAGTCGGTCGCGAAGGGCGTCCCGAAGCGGCGGAACATGTGGTCGCAGGAGAGCCACCAGCCGCCGATGTCCTCGTACATCGGGCTCAACGGCTTGGGGCAGTGCAGGTCGTCGTACACCCAGAAGAGCAGCCGCTCGGTCTCCGACGTCCATTCGATCGGGAACGTCTCGTCTCCGAGGAACTGCCCGAGGACCTCTTCCTTGAGCGCCATCAGTCGATCCCCTCCGTGACTGTCGCCGGCCATCCTCCGTGGCCGGTCCGGGACGTCGGCTCCATCGAGCCGTCCGAGGTGCGTTCCTGGCAGCCGGCCTTTCGGTCGGTGCCCTCCCAAGGCGTAGCCAGTGGCGATCCCTCCGCCTGCGGTGCCCCGATCGACCAAAGCCGACCGCGCACCCTCGATAATCGATTATGGATGAAGATACGTCGCCCGTCGCCTGGCAGTCAACCGCTTCCGGCGGTTGCGAGCGGCTTGACATCCGCTCCCCCGAAGAGCGTATCCTCGATAATCGATTGTGAGGTCCGATGCCACCGGGCTCGGATCGCAGGCGCCACTGGTCACGCGAGGTGCACGGATGCTCAAGCGGGTCGCGAGAGGCGAAGCGGAGGTCGTCCCCCTGCCGGGCCGCGACTGGCACACGTACATCGGGCCCCACAACACGCCGACGGAGCGTGTCTCGATGGGCGTCTCGGTCTTCGAGCCCGGCGCGCGCCCGGCCGGCCACGTGCACGACGCCCAGGAGGAGACCATCTACTGCGCCGCGGGCCGCGGCCGCATCGTGACGCCGGACGGCGTCGCCGAGGTGGAGCCCGGCGTGACCGTGTGGGTCGGCGTCGGCACGCCGCACGCGACCGAGGCGGACGGACCGGAACCCCTTGAGCTGGTGTGCTTCTTCTCCCCGCCCGTGGTGCCCGGATCCTACGAGAAGGGCGGCCGCTCGTGACCGCGACGGCACGCCCCGCGGCCACCGCCGAGGAGATCGCTGCCCTGGAGGACATGGCGCGTCGCATCCGCGTGGCGGTCATCCGCACCGTCAACACGGTCAAGGTCGGGCACGTCGGCGGACCGCTCTCGGCCGCGGACATCCTGGCCGCCCTCTACGGGCGCGTCCTGCGCATCCGACCCACCGAGCCCGACTGGCAGGACCGCGACCGGTTCATCCTCTCCAAGGGCCATTGCGCGCTGGGACAGTACGCGGCCATGGCGCTGGCCGGCTACTTCCCCCTCAAGGAGATGGCCACCTTCGACCAGAAGGGCTCGCGCCTGCAGGGTCACCCCGACATGAACAAGCTGCCGGGCATCGACATCTCGACCGGCTCCCTGGGCATGGGACTCTCTGCCGGCCTTGGCTTCGCCCTGGGCGCCAGGCACCTCGGCCGCGACGTGCGCACGTTCGTGCTGCTGGGCGACGGCGAGTGCCAGGAGGGCCAGGTCTGGGAGGCCGCTCACGTGGCGCCGCGCTTCAGTGCGGACAACCTCATCGCCATCATCGATCACAACAAGTTCCAGCAGTTCGGATGGCGCGGCCGGGATGCCAAGGACCGCATGCCACCGGAGGACCCCGGCCACCTCGCGGCTCGCTTCGCCGCCTTCGGCTGGCGGGTGCTGGAGATGGACGGCCACGACATGGCCGCCGTGGTGGCCACCCTGGAGACGGCCAGCCGGCCGGATGGGCGCCCGGTCGCCATCGTCGCGCACACCCTGAAGGGGCGCGGCGTCTCCTTCATGGAGGGCAACTACGCCTGGCACATGGGTGTGCCCACGCCGGAGCAGTTCGCCACGGCGATGGCGGAGCTGGGTGAGTCGCTGGAGGGAGCTGCATGAGCCTGCCCATGGGTCGCCCCCTGCGCGAGGTCTTCGGCGAGGTCGTCACGGAGCTGGCTGCCGGCGACCCGCGCATCGTCATGCTCGATGGCGACCTGGGCAGCTCGACGCGCGCCCAGATCTTCGAGGATGCCTTCCCGGAGCGCTACTACCAGATGGGCATCGCGGAGCAGAACATGCTGGGCGTGGCCGCGGGCATGGCCAAGATGGGCTGCATCCCCTTCATCAGCACCTTCGTGGCCTTTGCGCTGCACCGGCCTCTGGACCAGATCCGCGTGCTCATCGCGCAGACGGGTGCCAACGTCAAGATCACGGCTGGCTACACCGGCCTTTTCACGGGCCGCGCCGGCAAGACGCACCAGATCGTGGACGACATCTCCATCGCCCGGGCCATGCCCGGCATGGTCGTCGTCTCCCCTGCTGACGAGGTGGAGACGCGGGAGGTGCTGGCCTGGTCGGTCGCCTATGAGGGACCGGTCTTCATCCGCCTCGTGCGTGACGTCACGCAGACGCTCTTCCAGCCCGGACACCGCTTCCAGTTCGGCAAGGTGAAGGTCGTGCGCGAGGGCCGCGATGTGACCCTCATCAGCACCGGCACGCAGACAGCCGCGCGTCGTGGACGCCGCGGAGATCCTGGCCGCCAGCGGCATCGAGGCACACGTCGTCCACGTGCCCACCATCAAGCCCCTCGACGAGGCCGGCATCGTGGCCGCCGCCGAGCGCACGGGCCGGGTCGTGACCATCGAGGAGCACAGCGTCATCGGTGGGCTGGGCGGCGCCGTGGCCGAGACGCTCTCCGAGCACCGCCCCACGCGCGTCGACCGCATCGGCATCCAGGACCACTACACCGAATCGGCCGGCGAGCAGGAACTCCTGGACATGTACTGCCTCTCCGCGGAGCGCGTCGCTCAGCGGGTGCGCAGGCTGATGGTCAGCCCGGGGCCCATCAGGAGCTGCGACTAGCGATGGCGGCGGGCTGATGGAGTTCGTCACCCAGTCGGTCGTCATCGGCGTCGCCTACGACGCTCCCCTGGTCCTGGCGGCCATCGGTTTCGCGCTCCTCTACCGCCTGACCGGCCTCATCAACGTGGCCTACGCGGAGACCCTCACCCTGGGCGCGTACTTCGCCATGTGGCTGAACACGACGTTCGGCCTGGACTTCTACGCGGTCCTCATCCCGACCGCGATCCTGTCCGGGCTCCTGAGCGTGGCCACCTACCTGGTCATCTTCCGGCCGGCCAAGCGGCGCAACGTGGGCGGCCTGGAGATGATCATCATCAGCTTCGGCCTCGCCATCTTCCTGCGCTACGGACTGCAGTTCATCTTCGGCTCGCCGGTCCGCTTCTTCGACGTCCCGCCACCGGACACCATCTCCATCCTGGGCGTCGGGGTGACGTCCTTCCGGCTCGTCGCCGTCATCACCGTGGCGCTCCTCTCCGGGCTGCTGTACGTCTTCATCCAGCGCTCCGACTTCGGGCTCCAGATCCGCGCCCTGGCCAGTGACGAGCGGCTGGCCCAGGTGAGCGGCATCCGGCCGCTCGTCGTCACGGTCATGATCTGGTTCATCGCCGGGGTCGCTGGCGGCCTGGCCGGCGCCTTCATCGGGGTCGGCTCCTCGGTCGACCCGCTGCTGGGCTGGCACGAGTTCCTCTTCATCATGCTCGTCGTGCTCGTGGGCGGGGTCTGGGGCCTGGGCGGGGTCATCGTGGCGGGAGTGGCCACGGGCATCGCGCTGACGGCCATGGAGCTTCGCTTCGGCCAGGTCTACTACGCCCAACTGGTGCTGATCGTGGCCTTCATCGTGGTGCTCAAGTGGCGCGGTCGTCGGCTGACCGAAGGCGCGAAGGTGTAGACCGTGAACCTCGACTGGCTCGACGCCTTCCTCATCACGGGCCTCTTCCAGGTCGCCATGGTCACCGGCCTGGCCCTCCTGCTGCACCTGCAGCTCGGCCTCACCCGCGATCGCCAACTTCGGCGTGGTGGGCTTCTGGGGCCTGGGCATGTACGTCTTCGGCGTCCTCTACGTCCAGGTCGACTGGGCCTTCGGGGATCCCTGGCAGTTCCTCGTCTGCGCCGCCCTCGCCTCGCTCGTCGCCGGCCTCGCCGGCGCGGTGGTGGGCTGGCTCATCTCCGACCTCGACACCGATGGCGTGCTCGTCGTCACGTTGGGCTTCGCGACGGTGGTGCAGATCCTGGCCACCACCGAGGATGCCTGGACCGGCGGCTCACGGGGACTGGGCGGGCTGCGCATCCCCTTCGATATCGGCAAGGTCAAGGAGGACGAGTTCGGCTGGCTCCTGGTCCTGGTCGGGGTGGTGGCCGTCATCTTCCTCTACGCGCGCCAGGTCCACCGCTCGCCCTACGGCCGCCTCCTCATCGCCACCGGCGGCAACGAGGCCCTCGCCCGCAGCCTGGGCAAGTCGACCTATCGCACCAAGCTCTGGATGTTCGCCCTGACGTCCGGGGCGATGGGCCTGCTGGGAGCCATGTCCGGGGCGATGATGCGCTACCTGGACATCGGCAATATCGGCGTGGGGGTCACCCTGGCCGCCATCGTGGGCCTCGTGCTGGGCGGTACGGCGCGCGTCTGGGGTGCCGTCGTCGGCGTCCTCCTGACGGTGGGGCTGTTCGACATCGTGGTGCGTTCCTACCTGCCCCTCCCGCGCGAGTGGTACACGCAGGCCATCCCCACGCTGCGCGAGGCTGCCTTCGGCCTGACCCTCATCGTCGTCCTGCTCTTCCGGCCGTCCGGGCTGCTCGGTGACATGCGCCGCGACAAGCTGATGAGGAAGCTCCATGGTGAGTGACATCGCCGTCGCCAGCGAGGTGGCCCGCCCCCAGATCCACGTGCGCGGGGCCGTGAAGTCCTTCTCCGGCCGCGTCGTCGTCGACGTCGACGACCTGGTCCTCGGGGAGAAGCCCATCGAGGGTCTCATCGGGCCGAACGGAGCCGGCAAGACCACGCTGATGCGGATGATCATGCACTCGCTGCCGCTCGACGCGGGCCGCATCTCCCTGATCAGCGCCGGGGCGGAGCGAGGTGCTGCTCTCCGGCCTGCCCGCCGACCGCATGGCCCGCCACGGCGTCGTCAAGTCCAACCAGGTCATCATGGACTTCGACAAGCTGACCATCTGGGACTCGCTCCTGCTCTCCGTGACCGAGGCGCGGCACGAGCGTCCCTCCAGCGTCTTCTCCGAGCGGCAGGTGTTCCGGCGACACGAGGAGGAGATGCGCCGGTACCTGGACACCTTCGGCTTCGGAGACCCGACCGCCTTCGCCCTGTCGGCGGGCGAGAAGAAGCTCCTCGACATCGTGCGCTGCCTGCTCCTGAGGCCGGGCTTCCTGCTCCTCGACGAGCCCACGGCCGGGCTTCCCGATGACCTCACCGAGAAGGTCATGACCGAGATCCGGGCACTGGCCGCGAAGGGCACGTCCGTGGTCATCGTGGAGCACGACCTCAACGTCATCTGGGGCCTCTGCGACGTGGTCCACTTCATGGCCGAGGGCCGCGTCATCCTGAACGGTGACCCGGCATCCATCCGGGAGAACCACACCGTCGTCGAGAAGTACCTCGGAGAGGGACATGTCTGAGACGACGCCCGCCGCGCATGGAGGTCTCCGGCCTGCGTAGCGGATACCACGGCGTGACGGTGCTCAAGGGCCTCGACTTCACGGTCGGGAACGAGGTCTTCGCCATCCTGGGCGCCAACGGCGCCGGCAAGACGACGCTGCTGGCCACACTGGCTCGCCTCATCCCGCTGATGAGCGGGACCATCCGTTTCCAGGGCCAGGACATCTCGCACCTGCCGCCCTACGAGACCGCGGCTCGTGGCATCGGCTACGTGCCGCAGGAGCAGGGGGTCTTCCCGGACCTCACCGTGAGTGAGAACCTGCGCGTGGGCGCCATGATCGGGACGCGCGCCCGAGAGGAGCGGCTGGCCGAGGTGTTCGAGCTCTTCCCCGACCTGACGTCCATGCAGCGGCAGCTGGCGGGAACGCTGAGTGGCGGGGAGTCGCGCATGGTCGCCTGCGGACGTGCCCTGATGCAGGATCCCGAAGGTGCTGCTCCTCGACGAGCCCACGGCCGGCCTGTCGCCCCTCTACGTGGACCTCTTCATGGGCAAGATCCGGCAGATGCACGAGACCCGGGGTGTCGCCATCGTGCTCGCGGAGCAGAACGCCACCAAGGCGCTGGAGGTCGCTGACCGGGTCATGGTGCTGAACCTTGGCGAGGCGCACGCGATCGAGGATGCCGCCCACGTGACCACGCAGCAGTTGAAGGAGGGCTACAGGATCTGACCAGTCACGCACTTCGGTCCAGGACAACGCTACGGTCCAGGCCATCCAGGGAGGAGCGTTCCATGAGGATCCAGGGAATCAAGGCGCGCCGCATCGCGGTGCTCATCGCCGTCTCAGGCCTGCTCGCCGCGGCCGTCGGGGCCGCCCCGGTCGCGGCCCAGGACGAGGCATCTGGCGAGCCGGTCGTGGTCTGTGAGCTCGCCTACTACACCGGCGAGTTCCAGTCGTACGGGCCGTCTCTCACCAACGACGTGCGCTTCCCGATCGTGGAGGTCATCAACCTCGACCCGCCGCTGGGACGCCCCTGGGAGCTGATCTCGGAGGACATCGGCGACAGCTTCGAGGGACAGGCCGCCAAGACCTGCATCGAGCAGCACGGTGCCGAGATCCTGGTGAGCATCGCCCACCAGTACCGCACCTACCGTGACTACATGATGGAGACCTGGGCCGAGAACGACGGTCCGCTGGGGCCATCGGTCCACGGCGGCGCCATCCCGGGCAACCTGGGCGGCAAGGCCGCGGAGCCCATCTTCCGGGCCCAGGGCCTCGACCAGGGGCTCGGCGTCTACGGCGCTCAGTACGCCAACACGATCGGCGCCAAGAACGTCGTCCTCTTCGCCACCGAGGTCGAGGGCTTCCAGCAGGCGGCGGACACGCAACAGGCCACGGCCGAGCTCCTGGGCCTCAACGTGCTCGAGCGCATCGACGCCCCGGCCCAGCAGTCCTCGTATCGGACCGAAGCCCAGAAGATCGCCGACCTGAACCCGGACGCCGTCCTCATCCAGGCCGGGTCCGTGGAGTCGGCGACGCTCATCAAGGAAGCGGCCGAGGCGGGCCTCTCGCTCAACTGGATCGGTGAGACCGGCTGGAGCGAGGCCGAGTTCATCGGGTCGCTGGGGGCCGACCCCATCGCGACGCAGAAGGGCATCGGCTTCGCCACCTTCGCGCCGAACCTGGCGAGCCCGGCGTTCGCGTTCTTCCAGCCCCTGTGGGACGGCCAGACCGACTGCACCGACGGCGTGGCCACCTGCCCGCCCTATGACGCCACCAACCAGTACGCCACCTCGACCTACGACCTCCTGGTCCAGACGGCCCTGGCCGTCGAGGCCGGTGGCTCGTACAAGGCCAGCGACTGGGCACCGGCCATGAACACGGTCGGCGAGGCCCCCGGCGAGGTCTGCTACACGTACGCCGACTGCCTGGCCCTCATCCGCGAGGGCAAGGACATCGACTACGAGGGCATCACCGGACCCGGCGACTACACGGACGGCGGCGTCAATGCCGTCACGCCCGGCGTACATCCCATTCAACGCGGACGGCTCCATCGGGCGAGCCCGTCCTCCTTGACCCGGCCCAGGCGCTCAACCTCCTCGACCAGGTCAAGACCGAGGCCGAGTGCGACCCGGCTGACCCGCCCAACGAGTGCAGCTGGTAGCGAGTCGGGGCGCGGGCCTGACCCGCACCATCTCGCAGACGGGCCCTTCTGCCGCGGGCGGGAGGGCCCTTCTCATGCTCGCACGCGCGCTGCAGGGCCGGCCGGGGCAGGCTGCGCCTCGGTCAGCCCCCGGAGCGCCGCCTCCACCTCGTCGCACCGCGGCCTCCCAGGCCACTCGGTCGGCCAGCCCCGCCAGGCGGCCCACGACCGTCTCGATCTGCCGCATGCAGCCGTCGCGCCAGGCGCCGCTGGCCAGGAAGGCATCGTGGCCACCCGGCGCGCGCAGGTCGCAGCCGATGAGCTCACGACAGTCCACCGCCCCGTGCTCGTCGCGGAACGCGTCGATGCGTCGCCGCCACGAGCTCGCGTGCCACCCGCTTGGCGCGTCGCGTGGTCGACGATCCGCCGCTCGGCGAGCATGCCCGACGGCCAGCGCCGCGCCCGTGAGGGCGCCGCACATGCCGCCGCTCCATGCCGACGCCCCCGTTGAGGGCGACGGCCGCTGCCGGGTCCATGGGGTCCTCCAGGCCGTAGGCAGCCTTGAGCACCATGAAGGCCGTCTCCGCGCAGCCGAACTGGTGCCGCTCGTCGAGGTAGTAGGCACGGGCGAGCGCGACGGCATCCACCCGGGCCCCTTGCCCGCTTCCCTGTTCAGTCATCCCGTTCGTGCGCTCCCCTCCCCCTGCCTCGCGGTCTCTCGTACTCGCCGCACGTCAGGCTGGCTCGATCAGAGCTGTCAGACGCCGGCTCCCTGAACAGGATGAGCACGTTGAACCAGCCCAGGAAGCAGCCCAGCAGGCACGCGAGCATGGCGCCGATGGCGGCCACGAGCGGCTCCAGCACCGGGTCGATCCCGGCTGGGGCGGCGTCGAGGAAGGCGTCCGTGAAGTAGATGCCCAGCATGAGCGAGACGCCGTTGAAGAAGGGCAGGGTGGCCGTCGTCGAAAGCGGCAGCGGCACCCAGCGGATGACGTACAGGAAGATGCAGAAGCCCACGAAGAAGGCGAGGAAGGCCGCCACGTCTCCCTGGGCGACGAGCCGAGTGTCGACGAGGACACGCTCCAGGAGGGCATTCGCCGTGGTGATGCCCAACGCTCCGAGCACACCCACGAAGAACGCCGGGATGATGAGGCGCAGCGCTTCCGGCCTGGCCCCGAGCACGAAGTACTCCGCCCAGACGATGAAGGCAGCCCACAGCGGCAGGTCGTAGTCGCCGAGCCAGAGCCCGAAGGGCAGGCTCACGGCCACCGTGACGGCGACGGCCAGCCACATGGGCACGCGATCGCGCATGGCGGGTGACGCCGGCTTCGCGTCACCGTTCGTCACCGCTGCCGCTCGACCCCCAGCCATCCCCGGAACCTCCCGTGACGCGCCGACCAGCGCTCCCGGGAGTCTGGTCGGACGGCCACTCACCGTCGAGGGCCGAACGCCACGCCGATACGTGCCGGCCGGCGGTGCCACCGCCTCCTCGACCGTGACCAGGGTCTCGTCGAGATGCGGCGATACTGGGGCATGCCCCACCCGCGCCTCCCCCGCGTCCCGGACGACTGGACCGTCTGGGCCTTCAGCGATGCGCATGGCGTCACCTCCGGACTCTCGCGGCGCTGCAGAGGGCGGGCATCATGGACGAGGCCCTTCACTGGGTGGCGCCGCCGCGCACGGCGCTGGTGGGCTGCGGCGACTACCTCGACCGCGGCGTCGACGTGCGCGGCCTGGTGGACCTGCTGCGCCGCCTGGAGACGGAGGCCCGGGCGTCCGGCGGCAGGGTCCTGCTGGCCAGGGGCAACCATGAGGCCATGCCGCTCATGATCCGTGGCGGGGCGCACGAGTGGCTCGAGACGTGGCTGGAGTACGGCGGCGATGCCACGATGGCGTCCTTCAGCGGTCCGTCCGGGGAGGTCCAGGAGGCCGGCAGGCGCCATCGTCGCCCTCGAGGCCGCCGATCCGGGTCTCTTCGGCTGGCTCACCGGCCTGCCGCACGCGGTGCGCTGGCGCGACGTGCTCTTCGTCCACGGCGGCCTGCCACCTGGCCACGGCCCCGGACGACCTGGGGGTCACGACCGACGAGCACCTCTGGATCCGCTCGGGCTTCTTCGACACGCCGTGGGACGCGCCCGACTTCTCGGCCTATCGCGCGGCCGGCATCGAGCGCGTCGTCTTCGGTCACACGCCGCAGTGGTCGGGACCGACGCTCTACCACGAGGGTCGCTCCCTGGGCATCGACACCAACGCCGTGGGCAACCCGCGCATGCCGGCCGAAGCGGTCCAGGAACTGACGCTGCTCGGCCTGTGGGGCGACGGCTCCTTCGAGCGGGCGCACCTGGTGCGCATCCCGACCGCCGACGCGCCTGACCGCATGCGCCGCCGGCACGAACGGGACGGCTGAGCTAGCCGGCCGCCTCGCCCTCGCCTGGGTCGGTCCGTCGGAGGAGTCGAAGCGCCTGCGCCAGGGACGCTTCCGCGCGTTCGAGGTGCTGCGCGATGCTTGCGGCCGAGTCTGCGGTCACGCTCCCAGGCGCATCGACCAGGTCCACCGGGAGGGGCCCCTGGCCGAAGGCTCGCGCCTCCTCGCGCCAGCGCTCCGCCAAGCGGCCGGCGTCTCCGCGGGCAGCTCCCGGTGTGCCTGCGCCAGCCACACGATGGCCCAGGAGCGGGGCACCACGCGGTAGGCGTCATAGCCGCCACCGCCGGTGGCCAGCCAACGTCCCTCGCACCGGCGATGCGCGACCTCGTCGATGAGTCGGCAGGCCCGCGCATAGGCGGCCGTGGTGAGGCGCAGGTGTGCCAGCGGGTCCAGGACGTGACTGTCGCAGCCGTGCTGCGAAACGATGAACGTCGGCCGGAAGGCCTCGGCCAGCGCCGGCACGAGACGGGCCACGATCGGCCACCAGGCGTCGTCACCTGCCCCTTCGTCCAGGGGCACGTTGACGGCCGTGCCCGGAGCGTCCGGCCCCCCGGTCTCGTCAGGCATGCCCGTGCCCGGGAAGAGGCGATGGCCGGTCTCGTGGATGGAGAACGTGAGCACCTCCGGGTCGTCCCAGAAGAGCGTCTGGGTGCCATCACCGTGATGCACGTCCAGGTCCAGGTAGAGCACCCGGTGACCGGCATCGCGCGCGCGCGCCACGGCCAGCGCCACGTCGTTGTAGATGCAGAAGCCCGCGGCGCGCGTGCGCATGGCGTGGTGCAGCCCGCCGGCCGGCGAGAAGGCGTGGCTTGCCTCGCCAGCCAGGATGCGCTCGACGGCGCCGATGGAGCCGCCAGCCACGAGTGCCGCAGCCTCGTGCATGCCGTGGAAGGCCGGCACGTCGGCGGTGCCCACGCCCATGGCCGGTGGCTGCCAGGGATGGTCGCTGAAGGAGCGCACCTGCTCGATGTAGTGCGGCACGTGGAGCCGGCGCGAGGTCCGCGTCGTCCGCCGGCTCCGGGGCGACCAGTCGCTGCGCGCCGAATGCTCGCAGCAGGTCGATGCCCGGCCCGAAGCGTCGCGGCGTCAGGGGATGGCCGGGTCCGAAGTCGTACTCACGGAGCGCCTCGCTCCAGACGAGGATGGGCTCCCCGGCCAGCTCAGTCAGGGGACGGCTCCCAGGCGCCCCCCTCCAGCGCGGCCATGAAGGCGTCCGCGGGCGCTTCGCCCTGGTCGAGACGCCGGGCGTAGTCGGCCACGAGGCCAGCGAAGGCGGCCTCCTGGACCGCCACGCTGCGGGCGTCCGCCGGCACGTCCATCTCGTCTCCGCCGTCGTCCGCCATGGCCAGCCCCGGCCGCTCGAGCAGCGTGACCGCGTCGCCAAGCGACTCCGGGTCCACGCTGTCCGCCGAGGCGACCACGACCACCGCCGCTCCGTGGTAGTCGCCGGCCGCGAGTGCTTCCCGGCGTGCCGCCGGATCGAGGTCCTCGGCGACCACGAGCACGCGGCAGTCGGCCAGGTAGCGAAGTCCCAGCTCGACGTCGGCAGCATCGAGGCGCGGCAGCCCGCGTCCGCCATCGTCCTCTCCGAGCGGAGGGGTGCGCATGGAGGGGTCACGCAGCAGCGCCGCGTGCCCGACACCTCCCTGGCCCAGGGCGACGACGACCCGGTCGCCCTCCGGATCGTCACCGATGCTGCCCACGAGCTCCACCGCCACGCCGGCCCGGCCAAGCGCCAGGGCGACCTCGACCCCGAGTCCGCCGGGCGCCAGCTCGCCATCCGGCTCGGGGCGGTAGACCCGGGGCCGGGCAAGGACGACGATCATGCTCGCGCCGTCGATCGCGATCGGCCGGGGTGACTAGGCCGCACCAGGCGCGTCCTCCTGAGCCACGACCTCCACCTCTCCGTAGCCAGCCGCCTCCAGCGCGCCACGGAACCGCTGGGCGTCGCCCACCACGACGATGGAGGCTCGACCGGGATCGAGGTAGGTGGTGGCGGCTGAGCGCACGTCCTCCGCGCTCACCGCGGCCACGGCCGGCCGATAGCGGTCCAGCTCGTCGTCCGGCAAGTCGTGGATGATCAGGCCCGGTCAGCGCGCCGGCCACCTGCGCGGACGTCTCGAAGCGCAGGGGGAAGACGCCGACCAGGTAGTCGCGGGCCGCGTCCAGCTCATCCTGGGCGACCGACGCTCTCGCGGATGCGGCCGAGCTCCGACATGATGTCCGCGATGGCTGGCGCGGTCACCTCCGTCTCCACCGCACAGCGGACGGAGAACGGGCCAGCGGCGCGGCGCATGTCGAAGTCGGAGTGGACGCCGTAGGTATAGCCGCGCTCCTCGCGCAGCAGGCGATTGAGCCGCGAGTTGAAGAGTCCGCCGAGCAGGGCGTTCATGACGGCCAGCGCGTGGTAGTCGGCGATGCGCCGGGCGGTCCCGACGTGCCCGACGCGGACCTCCGACTGTGGCGCACCGGGTCGGTCCACGACCACGACCCGTCGCCCCGCGCGGGGGCTGTCGGGAGCGGGCCCGCCCGGCTCGCCGGTCGCTGACGTGTCCGACCCCGTCCCAGGCTGCTCTGGCCAGGCGGTGATGGAGGACGCCACGATGTCCTCGACGGGCAGTCCGTCCAGGTCTCCGCAGACGATGACGGTGCACGCCTCCGGGCGCAGGAGCGCGGCGTGACGTGCCACGAGGACGTCGCGGTCGAGGCCCGGCACGGTCACCTCGGACCCGGCCATGAGCCGGGCGTAGGCAGCCCCGTCGGCATACACGACGGACGGGAAGAGGCGGTCGACGCGGCGGCGAGCGTCGGCCATCATCTGCTTGCAGGTCGTTGAGGCGCTCCTCCCGCAGCCGCTCCACCTCGCGAACGGGGAAGCTGGGCGTGAGGGTCATCTCCGCCAGCAGCTCCATGGCGGGTCGAAGACGAGCCCGCGGCACCTCCACCTGGACGACCAGGCTGTCCCAGCCGGCGCTCGCCCCGAGGCTGGCGCCGAGTCGCTCGGCGGCCTCCACGAAGGCCACCGCGTCTCGCCGGGCCGTGCCCTCCGACATGGCCCGGGCAGCCAGCACGGTCACCCCGGCCTGCGCAGGCTCCTCCGTGGTGGCACCGCCACCCGCGTCCCCGCGCACCAGGAGCTGCGCCTGCAGCAGCGGGCGGCCCGGCACGTGGGCGCGGATGAGCGTCAGCCCATTCGGCAGCCGCGAGCGCTCGAAATCGGGGAAGTCGTAGTCGCGCGGTCGACCGGGACCAGGTCGCTGTTCCAGGACGGAGAGGTCGCTCACGCGGCCACCTCCGCCCCATCCCGTGGCACGTACGTGATGACGGCACGCTGGTCGGACCCGAAGACCTCGGCGCAGACATCGCGGACGGCTTCCGCGTCCACGGCCAGGTAGCGCCCCAACTGCTCGTTGACCAGCTCCGGCCGGTCGAAGTAGGTGGCGCACATGGAAAGCCGGTCGGCGACCTCGTCCATCCGCGAGAGTGCCGCCATCTCCGACGACTCGATGAGCGCCCCGGCCCGGGCAAGCTCGTCGTCCGTGACCGACTCGTGGGTCATGCGTTGCAGCTCCTCATCCAGGATGCGCTCCACCGTGGCGGCGTCCGACTCGGGGCGCGCCGTCACCCAGCCGGCCGCGATCGACGAGCCGGCCACCAGCGGCAGGCTGAAGAGGGCCACGTCCTGGGCCACCTGCTCGTCCCGCACCAGGCGCCTGTGAAGCCGGCTGCCGCGCCCGCCGGCCAGGATCTGGGTGGCCACCTCGAGCGCGTCGAAGGCGCGCGTGCCGAAGGGGGGACAGCGGTAGCCCACGTGGACGCGCTCGAGCGGCACCGCGTCCGGCACGACCTCGCGGCTTCCGAGCACCGGACCCGGGTCGCGGGAGCGCCAGGCCGGCAGGGCCAGGTTGGGCTCGATGGGACCGAAGTAGCGTTCCACCATCTCCAGGACCGGGCGCTCGTCGACGTCGCCGGCCACCGTCAGGACCGCATTGTTGGGGACATACCAGGTGCGGAAGAAGGACTCCACGTCATCCAGGCTGGCCGCGTCGAGGTCCTCCATGGAGCCGATGGGCGTGTGATGGTAGGGATGACCGGGCGCGAAGACGGCCGCCATGAGCTTCTCGTAGAACGAGCCATAGGGTCGGTTGTCGTACGACTGACGCTTCTCGTTCTTGACCACGTCGCGCTGGTTGTCCAGGTTCTCCTGGCTCATGGCGTCCAGCAGCGTGGCCATGCGATCCGCCTCCAGCCAGAGGCCCAGCTCCACCTCGTGCGACGGCAGCGTCTCGAAGTAGTTGGTGCGGTCGAAGAAGGTCGTGGCGTTGCAGACGCCCCCGGCCCCCTGGACGATGCCCAGGTGCTCTGCCTTGGCGACGTGCCGGCTGCCCTGGAACATGAAGTGCTCGAAGAGGTGGGCGAAGCCGGTCTTGCCGGGCTGCTCGTGCTTCGAGCCGACGTCGTACCAGAGGTTGATGGCCACCACGGGCGCCACGCGGTCGGGAGCCACGATGACCCGCAGACCGTTGGCAAGGGTGTGTTGGCTGAAGCGCACGTACGGTCGGTCAGTCACGACGGGCGCACCTGTCTGGGCCTTGGGCATCCGACCATCCTAGCGGGGCTCCGCGTCGGGCGCGCCGATGACGTGGATGGTCGCGAAGCCCTCGTCGGCGAGCGCGCGCCGCGCCGCCGGCAACTGCCCGGCCTGCCGCCGGACCACCGCGTCGGGGACCTGTCGTCCGGGACGACCGGCATTGCGGGCCAGGCAGTGCGCCACGGGCACGTCGAAGACCACGGCCACCGCCGGCCGGCCGGCCTGGCGTGAGAGGCTCAGCAGGCTTCGCCGAGCGGCCTTCGTCAGGTTGGTGGCATCGATGACGGTCAGCAGGCCGCGCTGCAGCCGGGCGCGAGCCGCCGCGTGGAGCAGCCGGAAGGCATCGGCCGTCGCCGACTGGTCGGCCGGGTCTCCGGAGACCATGGCCCGGAAGACGTCCGAGGACAGCACCTCGTGGGGCCGGAAGCGACTCGCGGCCCACGTCGACTTGCCGCTGCCCGAGGCCCCCACCAGGACGATCAGGGCACCGTCAGGCCATGCGCCAGGGTCACCGCGGCCGCTCACACGCGCGGACCGCTCAGCGCCCGTCCTCCCCACCCAGCCAGGCGGCCAGCGAGCGCACGTCGGTGACCCGAGCCTGGGTCGCCGGGTCGAGCGAGCGAGCGGCGGCGACCGCCGTGTCGATGTCGGTCAGGCAGAGGATGCCCTCCGCGACCGCGGCGTGACGGATGGCCGCCGCGTCGAGCACGGCACCCGAGCGGGGCGCCGGCGTGTTGACCACGAGTGAGACGGTGCCCTCGGCGATGACGTCGAGGATGGATGGCAGCCCCTCCGCCTCCGACCCCAGCAGGGCCACCTCGCGCACCTCGTGACCCAGCTCGCGCAGGCGGCTGGCCGTGCCCGGCGTGGCGACGAACCGGTAGCCGACCCGGGCCAGGGCCTCGGCCAGCTCGGCCAGCCGGCCGACGTCCCGGGGGGCCACGGAGATGAGCGCTGCCGCGCCACCCTCGCCTGGCAGCGGAGGCCGCAGCGAGGCGGCCAGCAGCGCCTTGGCCATGGCCACGTCGGCGTCGGCGTGCAAGCCGATGACCTCGCCCGTGGACTGCATGCCAGGACCGACGCTGGGGTCCACGCCGCGCAGCTTGGTCGTCGAGAAGACCGGCGCCTTGACGGCCACGAAGGCCGGCGGCGCCAGGAGCCCGTCGCGCCAGCCCAGGTCCGCCAGCCAGGCACCCTGGCCGACGCGTGTCGCCAGTGCCACCATCGGCACACCCGTGACCTTGGAGAGGAAGGGCACGCTCCGGCTGGCCCGCGGGTTGACCTCCAGCACGTAGACCCCGTCGTGGCGCACGATGAACTGGCCGTTCACGAGGCCGCGCACGCCGATCTCCAGGCAGATCCTGCGCATGGCCGAGACGATGAGGTCCTGGTCGCGCACCGAAAGCTGCTGGGGCGGGAAGACCGCCACGCTGTCGCCGGAATGGACGCCGGCCCGCTCGACGTGCGCCATGAGCCCCGGGATGAGCACATCCCGCCCATCGGTCACGGCATCGACGTCCACCTCCAGCCCCTCGAGGTAGGCGTCGATGCGCACCGGCCGCTCCGGGCTCACGATCGTGGCCGTCGCCAGCTGCCGCTCCAGGTCCGACGGTCCGTGACAGAAGTCGATGGCCAGCCCGCCGATGACGAACGACGGCCGCACGAGCACCGGGTAGCCGACCTCCTCCGCCACGGCCAGCGCCTCCGACAGCGAGGTCGCCATGCCGCCGCGCGGCTGCGGGATGCCCAGGTGGTCGACCATCTGCGCGAAGCGCGTGCGCTCCTCCGTGCGCTCGATGGCCTCCAGGTCGAGACCTGGCAGCGGCACCCCGGCCGCCGACAGGGCGGCCGCCAGGTTGAGCGGCGTCTGCCCGCCGAATTGCAGCAGCGCCGGCAGCAGGTCGCCCGCGTCCGGGGATTCCGCGTCGATGACCTCCAGGACGCTCTCCGCATCCAGCGGCTCGAAGTACAGCCGTGACGAGGCGTCGAAGTCGGTGGAGACCGTCTCGGGGTTGGAGTTGATCATGACGGCAGCCTGTCCATCGGCGCGCAGTGTCCGGGCCGCCTGCACCGCGCAGTAATCGAACTCGATGCCCTGGCCGATGCGGACCGGGCCGGAGCCGATGACGAGCGCCGCCGGGCGCGGCACGGGGGGCGCCTCCGGCGGGGAGCCGGCCGCAGCGTAGGTGGCGTAGAAATAGGGCGTCTCGGCCGCGAACTCCGCGGCGCAGGTATCGACCATGGCGAAGCCTGGCCGCAGCCCCAGGGCGTGTCGTCGCCCGCGGACGGCGTCCTCGCCGAGGCGCGTCAGGGTGCCGATGTCGCGGTCGCTGAAGGAGGCCCGCTTGACCGCAACCAGCAGCTCGTCCGACAGCCGGTCGCCCGACTCGCGCATGCGCCGTTCCAGCTCCGCGAGCCGCTCCATCTCGGACAGGAACCAGGGGGCGATGCCGGTGACCCGCTGCAGCTCGGCGGCAGCCACGCCGCGGCGCAGCAGGGCGAGCAGGCGCCACAGGCGCGAGTCGGAGGGCTGCAGGAAGCGCTGCATGAGACCGGCGCGCGACGTCGGGCAGCGCCCCCGGGCCCCCCTCGGTGAGCAACCCGGCGGCATCCACGAGGAGCTCATCGATGGGGTCCGAGCGCTCCCCGGCCAGGGGGATGGGGGCGGCTCTCCCTGACGGCCGCCGGAGACCCAGCCAGCCAGCATCTCCAGCGTGGGGCCCCAGGCCGGGTCCTCAGCCAGGAAGCCGGCGCCGGCCTGCTCGAGACCGCGCAGGGCCTTGTTGAGCGCCGCGCCGAAGGTGCGGTCGATGGCCATGACCTCGCCGGTCGCCTTCATCTGCGAGCCCAACGTCCGGTCGGCGCCGGGGAACTTGTCGAAGGGGAAGCGCGGCAGCTTGACCACCACGTAGTCGAGTGCCGGTTCGAAGGCCGCCACCGTGGTCCCGGTGATGGCATTGGGGATCTCGTCCAGCCGCCGTCCGATGGCGATCTGGGCGGCCACGCGAGCGATGGGGTAGCCGGTGGCCTTGGAGGCCAGGGCGGAGGAGCGGCTGACGCGGGGGTTGACCTCGATGACCGCGTAGTCCGAGGCGTCCGGAGACAGTGCGAACTGGACGTTGCAGCCGCCTTCCACGCCCAGCGCCCGGATGATGTCCAGGGCCGCCGTGCGCAGCCGCTGGTGCACCGGGTCGGGCAGGGTCTGGACCGGCGCCACCACGATGGAATCGCCGGTGTGGACCCCCAGCGGGTCGACGTTCTCCATGGAGCAGACGGCGATGCAGGTGTCCGCCGCATCGCGCATGACCTCGTACTCGATCTCCTGCCAGCCGGACAGGTAGCGCTCCACCATGACCTGGCCGATGGGGCTCAGGCGCAACCCCGCCCGCACCCGCTCCTGGTACGCCGCCGGCGTGGTCACGATGCCGCCACCCGTCCCGCCCAGCGTGAAGGCCGGGCGCACGATGGCAGGCAGGCCGATCGTCTCCAGGGCACGCTCGGCCGCGGCTGCCCGCTCGGCGTCATCCTGGCCCTCCACGATGACAGAGGGTGCGTAGGGCTGCCCGATGCGGTCGAGCAGGTCGCGGAAGTGTTCGCGGTCCTCGGCCATCTCGATGGCCGAGATGGGTGTGCCCAGCAGGCGCGTCCCGGTCCGCTCCAGCACCCCGGCGCGCGAGACCTCCATGGCCAGGTTGAGGCCCGTCTGCCCGCCCAGGCTGGCGAGCAGGCCGTCCGGGCGCTCGATCTCCAGGATGCGCTCCACCGAGGCCACCGTGAGCGGCTCCAGGTACACGGCGTCCGCGACCCCGGGGTCGGTCATGATCGTGGCCGGGTTGGAGTTGAGCAGGATCGTGCGGATGCCCTCCTCGCGCAGCGCCCGGCAGGCCTGCGTGCCCGCGTAGTCGAACTCCGCCGCCTGCCCGATGATGACCGGCCCCGAGCCGAGGATGAGGATGGAACCCGGGCGCGCTCCGCTCACGTCCCGACCCTCGGCTGGCGGGCGTGCACGTGGCCCAGGAAGCGGTCGAAGACCTCCGCCGCATCGAGCGGGCCGGGCGATCCCTCCGGGTGGTACTGGACCGTCTCGATGGGCAGCGCGTGGTGGCGCAGCCCCTCGACGGAGCCGTCGTTGAGGTTGCGCTGGCTCACGTAGAAGCCCGATCCGGCGGGCAGCGACTCGCCGATGACCTCGACCTCGTGGTTCTGCGCCGTGACCGTCACGCGGCCGTCGCCCTCGTCGCGGACCGGATGGTTGGCGGCGTGGTGCCCGAAGCGCAGACGGCGAGTCCCCGCGCCGGCGGCACGTCCCACGATCTGATGCCCCAGGCAGATGCCCAGCAGCGGCCGGCCGTCGGCGATGACGGCGCGTGCCAGGTCCACCGGCCCGGCCAGGAGCGCCGGGTCCCCGGGCCCGGGCGAGAACACCACGCCATCCACGTCCGCCGCCAGCACCTGGGCAGCCGTGGCCGTGTGCGGCAACACGCGGACGCGGGCGCCACGCCGATGCAGGGCACGGATGATGTTGGTCTTGAGGCCCAGGTCCACGACGGCCACCACCGGGCCCCGATCGCCCACCTCGTAGGGTGCCTCGGCCGAGACACGAGACACGAAGTCCTGGGTCTCCCAGCGCGGGACCGCCCGGGCCGCCGCCACGGCCGCCTCCGCGTCCACGTCGCCGGGCGCGGTGATGACGCCGCGCAGCGAACCGCTCTGCCGCAGATGCCGCGCCAGCGTCCGCGTGTCCAGGCCGGCCACGGCCGGCACGCCCGCTGATCGCAGCAGATGCACGATCTGGCGCGCCCGGCCCAGCACGCCGGCCGTCGCGTGCCCCACCACCAGGCCGCGCAGCCACGGGCGCTCCGACTGGTCGTCGTCGGCGAAGCGGCCGTGATTGCCGATGAGCGGGAAGGTCATGACCACGACCTGGCCGGCATAGCTGGGGTCGGTGCAGACCTCCTGGTATCCCGTCTGCGAGGTGTTGACCACGAGGTCGCCCCCACTGGCGACCGGCGCGCCAAAGGCCACGCCGCGAAAGACCGCGCCGTCCTCCAGCGCCAGCAGGCAGGGACCGCTGCTGCCGATCCGGGGGTCGACGACGGCCTCCGGTGGCAGGGGGAGCGGGGGCATGCTCAGACGTCCTCCTTGCTGGCCTCACGGGACCGCGTCACCGGCCCACACGTGACCGGCCGGGCAAGTGATGCCAAGCGTACTACGGCTCCGCTCCCAGGAGCACCCGGCGCATCCGCGGACCGATGACCTCCACCCAGCCGGCGTACTGCTTGGCGCTGGGGTAGGGCCCCTCGCCCACCACCAGGCTCGGGTCGTCGGCGACCCGTTCGTTGACGGCGGAGATGTCGATCACCGGGATGCCCCGCTCGGCTGCCAGGGCGGCCAGGATGGCGTTCGCCTCCTGGACGTCCGCGCGGCCGGCGTCGCGCGGGCCGTAGTCGCCCCCGCGCACGGTGAGCGTGTGGTCGGGCGTCGTGATGAGGAACAGGTGGTCGGGCGGCACGATGGCCAGCAACGCGTCAAGGATGCGGGCCAGGTTGACGCGGTAGTCCTCCAGGCTGATGTCCCTGGCGATGATGTCGTTGACCCCGACCTGGAGCGTCACCACGTCCGGCTCGAGCGCCGCCACCTGGGGCAGCTGGACACGCTCGACGTCCGCGCTCGTGTGACCGCTCTCGGCCAGGTTGTCCACCAGGCGGAGGCGCAGGTCGCCGTGGTCCATGGCCAGCGCGAGCTGTGCCGGCCAGCTGTCTCGCCTGGCGGTGCCGGTGTCCGTCCCGGCCGTGTAACCGTCACCCAGGGTGACCAGGCGCAGGGGTTCCGCCTCGCCCTGGGGGCTCGGCGGCGGGTCGCTGCGGCGTGGTCGACCCTGGTGTGGCAGAAGGCCCCTGCGAACCGCTTTCGAGCGCCCGACAGGGAGCACCCGGCCAGGGTCAGCACGGCGGCGGTCGTCAGGGCCAGGATGCTTCTCACTCTCGGATGCGCAGGATAGCGCGGCCCGCGGCACCGGGGCCTGAGAGGCCAGCGCACGGCGGACTTGCGGGACGTCGCTATGCTCGTGGCACCGAACCCCCGCACGGAGGAGTCTGTTCATGCCACGCTCGATGTGGCGCGGCGCCATCCAGTTCGGGCTGGTGACCATCCCGGTCCGGCTCTATCTGGCCACGGAGTCGCGAGGGGGGCTCTCGTTCAACCTGCTGCACGCACCGGACCAGCGGCGCATCCAGATGCGCGTCCATTGCCCGGAGCACGGCGAGATCCCGCGCTCGGAGACCGTGCGCGGCTACGAGTGGTCGAAGGACCGCTACGTCGTCATCGAGGATGCCGACCTTGACGCCGTACCCCTGCCCACCGTGCGCGCCATCGAGATCGAGCAGTTCGTGCCGGCTGGGCGCGAGCAGCGCCAGACGGTCTTCGTCAAGCAGTCCTACTACCTCGAGCCTGAACCGCTCGGCCAGAAGGCCTTCGCCCTGCTCAAGGCGGTCCTCGCCGAACGGGGTCTTCAGGCCATCTGCAAGATCGTGCTCAAGGACCGCGAGCAGCTCGCAGCACTGGACCCCTACGGACCGACCATGCTGCTCTCCACGCTCTACTGGCCGGACGAGGTGCGCGACGTCGGCGAGCTCCAGCTGCCCGAGGTGGAGCCGGAGTTCAAGCCGGCCGAGCTGGACATGGCGCGCCAGCTCGTCGAGACGCTCACGCGGCGAGTTCGACACGCACGCGCTACCACGACGATTACCGCGAGGCCCTCCTCTCGGTCATCGAGGCCAAGGCGGCCGGCCAGCCGCTGGAAGCACCGGCGCCGACCCCAGCGCCGAGCAAGCTCACCGACCTCATGGCGGTCCTTGAGGCAAGCGTCGCCGCGGCCCGGGAGGAGGCCCAGCGGACCCGCGCGGCCGAGGAGGCGGGACAGCCAGGGTCAACGACCGTGCCTCTCAAGGGGGGCCGCAAGGCCAAGCCTGCCGCCGCTTCCTCGGCCTCTTCGAGCGGCTCGCCAGCCAGGCGCCGCAAGACCGCCTGACCTGCGCGCCGACGTCCGTGGCCATCGACCGCCAGCTGTCGCTCCCGCTGGGAGACGCCGCGGATGCGTCGCGCCCCGCCCTGCCGGCTCGCCTGGCCTTCCCCGTCCCCACCGAGGGTGGCCAGCCATTCGACGACGACGAGCGCTTCTTCGAGCCCTGGTGGCCGGGTGCCCTGGCCCTGCTGAGACGCGAGGGCGAGCGCGTCGAGCTGCGCACCGAACACCTCAGCGATCCACTGGCCGTCTTCCCGGAGCTGCGTTCCATGGCATCGCTGCTCGCCGCGGACGGCGTCATCGTGGAGGGCATCCTCATGGCCCTCGACGCCGAGGGCCGACCCGACCCGCGCCTGCTGCGCCGACACCTGGCTGGTTCCGTGAGCGGGCCGGCCGTCGACGCCGCCTTCGTGGCGACCGACCTGGCCTACCTGGAGGGACGCTCCGTGGCCCGTCTCCCGTTCGTGGAGAGACGCCGCCGCCTGGCGACGCTGCTGCCGGACGTCCCCGTCTGCGCGCTCAGCCGCGGCCTCGTCGGGGAGGGCGTGACGCTCGCCCGGGCCGCCGCCTCCCTGGGCCTGGCGGCCGTCTCGGTCCGTCGGCTGGATGGCCGCTGGCATCCCGGCCAGGCCGGTGACGACTGGCTGCGACTGCGCGTGGATGAGCCGGTGACCCTCCCGACCAAGCCGTTCCTCGTGCTCCTGGAGAAGCTCCCACTGGCCGGCTGAGACGGCGCCCGAGGGCTGCCCCGGGGCTCCCCGGGACGTGACGGCCTGGGGCCACCCCGGGGCGTGACGGCCCTACAGCCAGCTGGTGGCGACCTCGCCCCAGCCGCGCATCGACCAGCCCTGCAAGACCTCGTCCACGATGCGCTCAGCGAAGTCGCCATCCAGCTCGCCGCCGAACATGAGCCGGAAGTAGACGGGCCCCATGAGCATCTCGACGGCTACGTCGGGCTGCAGGTCGGGACGCAGGTCACCGCGCCGGATGCCGCGCGCCAGAACGCGCGAGACCTCGTCTCGACGCACCTGGACGACGGATGCCCGGAACGGATCGCCCAGCTCCGGGTCACGCGAGATCTCCGAGAGCAGCGCCCGGATGACCGGTCCGAATGCGGTCTCCGTCATGGCCCGCATGGGCGCCAGGACCGTGGCCAGCAGCTCCGCTCGCGTGTCGCCCACGTCCGGCACCGCCAGGAACGGCGTGGCCAGCTCCAGGAGCACCTCGTGCGCCAGCGCCTGCTTGGATGGCCAGTGCCGGTAGATGGTGGCCTTGCCGACGCCCGCGCGGGCGGCGACATGCTCCATGCGCACCTTGTCGAAGCCCTCCTCGATGAGGATGTGCCGAAAGGCGTCGCAGATGTCGCGTCGCGCCCGGTCGCTCCGCGGCCGACCCGGCCGACCGGGCGCCCGGGGCGGAGGCAGCTCACGGGCGATCGATCTCGTCGAGCGGATCACGCTCCGGAGCATTCGAGGCGAGCTGCCCGATCGGGCCCGGATCGGTCGCCATGCTGGTAGGTCCCGTCACGTTGGCCATGATACGAAACGCGCCGTCTCACGCGCAAGCGGGTCCGCAACATGTAACGAGACGGCACGTCTTGCAATCTTCAGCACCATGAGTTACGATACGGGTCGCCTCGGAACTCCGGTCGCGAATCGGAGCCCAAGGCGGACAAGCAGCAACGTCACACCACACCCTGGAGGTCACTGATGACACAGTCACAGGCCGCCGGGTTCGCGACCCGGCCACCCGCGTTCCTCACCGAGCGCGACAACCAGCGAGCGGTCGAGCTCATCGAGTCGGCCGAGCGCTCGGCACCGACCTGCCTCTGCGGCTCGCACATGCTGGCCGTCGCACACGGCGAGCAGGTCTGGCTGGAGTGCGCAGCACTCTCTACGGAGAAGACCGGGCTGGCCGGCCTGGTCGCCCGGCTGACGTCGTTCAGCCACTCGCGGCGGATGATCATGGAGCTTCCAGCCGCCAACTAGATACGCGTCGCGATCGGGGTCCGGTCTCCTCCCTCCTCCTCCGCCGGATCACGATCGAGTCGTCACAGCCCGCCGGGGTCCGCTCCGATCAACGGCCTGCCACTCCCTTGGCAGTCCGGGAGCAGCCTCCGGCGGGCTGTCCTTTGTCGACGCCGCCTGAATACTGAGCACTTCCCGCCGGTCGAAACCTGAGCACCCATCCGGGTCATCGACCAGCATCCTCGCCCGAGCAGGAGCTCGTGGCGAGGGAGGAAGGAGTGCACAGGGTGAAGGACTGGGCCGAGGTCAACCGGCTCTTCGATCGCGAGCACCTGCCCAAGGCGGCCATCGCACGGCGCCTGGGCATGAGCCGCAACACCGTGGCCCGGCTGCTCGGGCTCGACGAGGCTCCGCGCTACGTCCGAGCGCCGGCGGGCTCCCAACTGGACCCCTACGCCGAGGCCATCGCGGCCATGCTCGATGCCGACCCCACGGTGCGTGCCACGGTCATCCGCGAGCACCTGCGAGCCCTCGGGTACCGGGGCGGCATCAGTATCCTCAAGGAGCACCTCGCGCGAGTGCGCCCGGGCTTCCTCGCGGCCCGCGCGTACCAGCGCACGACGTACCTGCCCGGCGAGATCGGCCAGGTCGACTGGTGGCACACCGGGGCGCCGGTGCCGGTGGGACAGGGCGTCAGCCGGGAGGCCTTCGGCCTCGTGACCACGCTGCCCTGGTCGGGAGCCCATGCCGCGGTCTTCACCCTGGGCCGCACGGTGGGCGACCTGCGCCCGGCCCTGGCGGGCTGCCTCGAGCGTCTCGGTGGGGTGCCCGAGGCCCTCGTCTTCGACAACGATGCCAGCATCGTGGCCGCGCGCGAGCATGGCCGGGCCCGCCTGCACGACGAGGTGCTGGGCCTCCTGGGCGCCCTGCGCACGCGGGCCATCGTGGCCCGTCCCGGGCAGCCCGAGACCAAGGGCAGCGTGGAGCGCACCATCGGCTACCTCGAGACGAGCTTCCTGCCGCTGCGCACGTTCGGCTCCCTCGCTGACCTGCAGGCCCAGCACGACGCCTGGAGGGCCGAGGTCGCGGTCGGACGGCACCTCCGCCGCACGGGCACGACGGTGGCCGGGCGCTGGGCCGTCGAACGTGGCCACCTCGGAGCCCTGCCCGATCCGCTGCCCGACACCGAGCTGCACCTCGAGGCCCGTGCGGTCAAGGGCTGGGTGCGGGTGCTCACGGCGGACTATTCGGTGCCACCGCTCTTCGCCGACCGCCACGTCGGCATCCGGGTCACGCCATCCGAGGTCCGCTTCTCCTCCGAGGGCCGGCTGATCGCGACGCCATGTCCGCAGCTTCGTGCCCGCCGACGTCGTCCTCGATCCCGCGCATGGCCGCGCGGTGCGCCTCGCCCGGGAGGCCCGCGATCGTCTCCGTGATGGGGATGTCGAGGTCCCGCCCGTCGACCTGGCCCGCTATGACCGTCTCTGCGAGGTGCCGGCATGAGCGGGAGCACCGCCGCCGAGCTGGCCTGGCTGTCGCGCTCGCTCAAGGCCCCGCGCATCCGGGACGTGGCCTCCCGGCTCGCCGAGCAGGCCCGCGCGGACGGCTGGGACCATGAGACGTATCTCGCGGCGGTCCTCGCCGAGGAGGTCGCCGCCCGCGACAGCCACGGCGGCGCGGCCCGGGTGAAGGCGGCCCGCTTCCCGGCCGTCAAGACGCATCGACGACTTCGACTTCCGGGTCCAGACGAGCGTCAAGCGCGAGGTCATCGCCCACCTCGCCCAGCTCGACTTCCTCGCCGAGGCGACCAACGTCGTCTTCCTCGGACCGCCCGGGACCGGCAAGACGCACCTGTCCATCGCGCTGGCGGTGCAGGCCGCGCGACGGGGCCACCGGGTCGCCTTCGCCACGGCCCACCAGTGGGTCAACCGCCTGGGAGCCGCCAAGCGGGCAGGACGGCTCGACGAGGAGCTCGAGCGCCTCGGCCGGTTCCCGCTGCTGGTCGTGGATGAGGTGGGCTACATCCCCTTCGACCCCGAGGCGGCCAGCCTCTTCTTCGCCCTCATCAGCTCCCGTTACGAACGCCGCTCGATGATCGTCTCCTCCAACAAGACCTTCAGCGCCTGGGCCGAGATCTTCGGGGACCCCGTGGCCGTGGCGGCCATGGTCGACCGACTGGTCCACCACGCCGAGGTCATCGTGCTCAAGGGCGACAGCTATCGCCTGCGGGGCAAGGGAGAGGAGGTGCTGACAGGCTCCAAGCGCAGCTGAGACCGCTCAGGTTTCGGCCGGCGATATCTGCTCAGGTTTGGACCGGCGTTGACACTCGTGGCCACCAGTGGGGACTTTCGCTTGGCCATTCAGGGCTGGCTCACCGAGCTGATGGGGGCGTGATGTCACGTTCCACTAACCCCGGGAACCACAGCTAGGGCCCTCGCATGGGAGGCCCGCCTGCGCTTGTTCAGCCCGACGACATGGGGACCACTTCGTCGTCGACTTCCTGGTGATGATCGGACCGGGCGACTACGACGATCGTGCCCGACGTGCTGGTGCGAGGGTCATCCCGCTGGGTTTGCCACCCGTGCAGGGGGAGTCGCCCTTGGCCGGCCTTCGACGACGAGTGGGCATGGCACCCGTCGCCTCCTCCAAGCCGTGCGGCGAGGCCGGTACGACATCATCGACGCATGGCTCTACCCGGCTGCTGCTCCCGTGGCCCATGCCTCGCTCCGCGGCCGACCCTGGCGGGCTACTGGGTCGTCACGTTGGTACAGCCCGAGCAGCTGGTGAGCGCGCCGCTCGAGAGCGGCTGGTCATTGCCCGACACCACCAGGCCGTCGACGTTGCGGAAGCGCATCACCGGGCCCTGGCCGGGCACGGCGGTGGTGTTGTCGCGGATGACGATGTCGCGCTTGGGTGCGCTGCCGTCCATCCGCGTGGCCAGGCCGGCGAGGGTCGCGCCGTGGGTGGCGCCGCGGACGACGTGGTTGCGCTCGAACGTGATGTGGGCGTACGAGCCGATATCGGGTGCCGCGGCGAGGACCCACGGCGTGTAGTCCGGGCTGATGCCGTAGCGGTCCACGACGTTGTCGCGGATGGTGATGTACTCGCCACCGCCATCGGTGTCGTGGGGCTCGATGTCGAACGGGAAGAGCGCGATGTCCTTGAGCGTCGAGCCCTCGATCGTGACGTTGCGCCCGGCCACGACCGCGAGGCCCATGACCCCGGCACCGACGCAGTTCGAGTCCTCGATGCGGACGCCGTCGGTCCAGCCGCTCGCGTCGGTCTGCTCGGTGTACCAGCAGTGCCCGTACGGCTTGCGCACGTCGACCCGGCTGATCGTTGTATCGCGTGCGCCGTACATGGCCACGCCCTCGCTCGACTCGCAGCCGCCGTGGTAGCCGCCGGGGTTGTCGCCCACGAGGACGAAGTCGCGGATGACGATGCCGCGCGTGTCCTTGAGCTTGAACGCGGAGTCGTTGGTCCCGCAGCCACTGAACTCGAGCGTCGCGCCCTGGCCGGCGAAGACGAGGTTCCGGCGGGCACTCAACACGATGCCGTCGCCATCGAGCCGGTAGGTGGCTCCTGCGGGGAACACGATGGTCGAGCCGTCGGGCACGCCACGGATGAACGATGCCATCGCGCTCGAGACGTTCTGCGAGCCGGTGGCGTCGATCGACGAGGGCACCTTGAAGCCGCTAGGCGCAGGGGTCGGCGCAGGGGTCGGCGCAGGGGTCGGCGCAAGCTTGGCTGCCACCACGGGCTCAGGCGCCACCACGGGCTCAGGCACCGGGATGGGCGCAGGGGCCACCACGGGCGCAGGTGCCGGGGCGGTGCGCGCCCTGATTCTTGGCCCTTGGCCGAGGAGCGGCCGTTCGTTCCCTCGAGGCTTCGTGGTCTGCGGCGCGCGCTCGACATCGCGGGCGCGTCGCACCACCAGGAAGCCGAAGCGGACCTGCACGGGTACCGCGGTCACGCGCCGGTTGAGGGAGGCCCCGAGGCCCATCCGGCCAGGGGCACGGACATCATCGGCGACATCGTCGCTCACGAGCTGCCAGCCGCCCGGCTCGGCCGTGCCGTCCGGCCAGACCTTCAGCCGCAGCTGCGTGGCGCCCTGCGTGACGGCCTGGAAGTGGACGTTGACGATCTGGCCGGCGCTGTAGCGCCAGCCGGGCACCGGGACGGTCCGACCGACCGCGCTGGCCGAGCCACCCTGACGCTGCTTGCTGAAGGAGAGCCACAGGCCACCCTGGGGCGCGACCCGGACGAGGGCCCGATAGGCACCCGCGGACGACTTGCGCGCGGTGGCCAGGACGGTGGCGCTGCCGCGCCCGGGCATCCGGTCGAGGCTGAAGCTGAACTTCATGGCCACGTCGCGCGCGACCGTGCCCTGGCCCTCGAGGAGGGCCGATCGGCGGCTCTGGGGCGCCGGGAGCATCATCAGGCCGCCGTCGGCGACCGAGGCGAGGCCGACGCTGTCCTGTGGGAGGCGCCAGCGTTGACCGCTGTCGGTCATCCCCCAGGACGCGGTATCCGAACGCGCGAAGGACTCGCTGACGAGGAGCTGGCCCGAGCGGTCCGACGCGATCGCGGGCCCGCCGAGGCTGGCCAGCAGGACGACGACGAGCCCCAGGCCCAGGGACGTCCGCAGGCCGCGCCGGACCCCGTGTCGCCGGCCCTGCGGTCCGCCAGGCAGGCGGGCTGGCTCGGGCTCACTCGGGTGGGCGTGGGGCAGGGACGGCGCCTGCCACGGGTCGTGCTGGGTTGACATGCGCCAACTCCTTCATCGAGGGGCGGGAGGTCGGCGGCAGGTCCAGAAGCGCAGGGACGCTCGGCGAGTCCCTGGCATGCGCCCCCGTCTGGGGCGGTGACGCGTCTTCGGCAGCCCGGCCACCTGGCCTCACGCCAGGTCCTCGGCTTTGCGGCCCCGCCTCGCGACGGGTGTGCCTTTTCGGGTCACCCAAGAGGATGACGTCGGCGACTTTGCGGGCGCCTCGCTACGGCGACTTCGTTGGACCGTTCGAACACGGGGGGAGGGTCGAAGGTCCCATGCTGGTGTGGTGCCCGACGCTCGGGAGCAGCAAGGTGAGGTGGGGGTGGGATGGATGCCGTCACGGCGTGGGAGCATTGACCCATCCCCCTTGACCCGAGGCTCCGAAGCAGACCTGATCAATGGCCTCGCGAGGCATCCCGCTCCCGTGCTGGGGTCGCGTGACCGATGGCCGAGGAGGGAGGGCGTTTCGTTCGGCTCACGAACGCTCCTGGGAACCGATTGGGCGCATGAGTCGGAGCCGCAGCAGATGACCGACACCGTGACCGGGACCGGCTCATCCCCAACAGCTTGAAGCGACGCGCGGTCAACGAGGTCGACGCCCTCTCCATCGGCCCCGAGGATGCGAGCGGCACGATGCGGTAGTTGGCGCTGGCAGGCCGAATGTCGTCGAGGTAGCCCATGTCTGCCCGGCAGCACGCGGCCTGATCGGGTTCGTCGCCCTCGAGCGCGCGGCGGTAGGCATCGAGGACCGCGAGCGGACATCTGCGTCGCTGGCCTCCGCGGCGGCCGGGGCCCGCGGCGAGGACATTCCGTATGGCGAGGGCCGATGGCTGCGCAGGTTCTCGACGATGTGTGCCAGTCGAGCAGCTCGAGCGCCTCACGTACGGCCGGCTCCCCCCCGTCGCGGATGGCGGAAGTCCCGTTCGAGACGAAGAGGGCCTGCTCGGCCTCGTGGACCCCGCGGTCTGCGCCGAGAGCGCCTGGATCTCCCCGCGAAGGCCGTCCGGGAGACGGTGTCGGCGTGGTACGTCCGTCCCGGCAACTCAAGGTGGGTGCGGCTCACGCGGTGGTCGCCGTCGAAGATGAGCCCGACCTTCGACCTCATTCTGACCGCCCGAGTCGCGGTCGTGGACCGTCGTGTCGTCAGCCTGGACCACGGTGCCATTCGGCGTGCCGCTTCCTGTCCGCGGCTGGTCAGTGGTGACTCTTACCGCATTAAGGAAGCCAGGGCGAGAGGAGGCGGGCTGCCGACCACTGCCTGACCCCACTGA
>CAVYBJ010000020.1:0-158680 GCA_963766685.1 uncultured Chloroflexia bacterium | reverse complement strand
GCACTCGTGGTCGAGGTAGGCAGCCAGGGCTGCGGGACGTGGCTACTGCTCCGGGTGCATCCTGTCCACGAGGAACCGCTCGATGGCGGGCAGGAACTCGGGGTCGGTGGGGACCTCGCCTGGCCGCCCGGAAGCTCCAGGTACTCCACGTCTCTGCCCGCCTCGCGCATCGCATCCACGAAGTTGCGGGACATCTCGACCGGCGTGTACTCGTCGTCGCTGCCGTGGATGACGAGGAACGGTGGGGTGTTCGCATCGATGTTGTGGGCAGGAGAGGCCGCCTCCCAGACTTCCGGCACCTCGTCGATGGTGCCGCCGAGCCAGCCTGCCATGAGATCACCGACCAGGACGCCCTCCAGGTACTGCTCAGGATACGGGACGGTCAGGTCCCCGTCGCCGGCCCCCATGAAGACGCAGTCGGGTCGGCTGGAGAAGCCCGCCAGATCGCGGTCGGAGTCGTCGCGGGTATCGAGGGTCCCCAGCAAGCCGACGAGGTAGCCACCGGCGGAGTAGCCCGGGCACAGACGCGCTCCGGGATCCACGTTGAACTCGTCCGCGTGTGCGCGGACCCATCGCATGGCTCGCTGGGCGTCGTCCAGCTGGGTCGGCCACGGTTCCTCCTGGTCACGGGGCGTAGAGCCGATAGCCAGCCATGAACGTCACGAAGCCCAGTCCGGCGACCCACTTCGCGGCGGCGGTATCACCCATCGGCTCGCCCATGATCAGGCCACCGGCGTGGAAGAACACGACGGCGGGCCGTGGCTCGGCCCGAGGTTCCAGCTCGTAAACTTGGACGACCTGCCGGGGGTCGTCGCCGTACTCGTGGAGCATCGTGAGCCTCGGCCACGTGGTGCCCTGGTCAGGCTCCTCGGACCTTGCCGCCCCGGCGGCGCCCGCCTCTCCCGCTTGGAACTGGTCCACGTTGTCCCGCGTCACGAGCATCGTCTCGATGGGAACGAATGGCTCGACCGCCTGACCCGAGGCAGCGGCGACGGCGGTCTCCACCGCCACTTGGCCCATCAGTAGCGGCTGCTGGGCGATGGTGCCCGCCATCGTGCCGGCCTCGATGGCCGCGAGGCCGCCGGGCGAGGCGTCGAAGCCCACGACCATGACCTGGCCCGCCATGCCCGCGTCAGCGACGGCCTGGATGGCACCCAGCGCCATGTCGTCGTTGTGGGCGAACAGCCCTGTGATGTCCGCATCGGTCTCGAGGAAGGCCCCCGTGACAGCGGCAGCCATGGCGGGGTCACCGTAGGCTGGTCCCTGGCCACGAGCGTGATGCCCGGCGCAGCGTCGAGTGCTTGCCCGAAGCCCTCGGCTCGACCCGTGGAAGCGGAGGCGAAGTCGCCCTGCACCTCGATGACCTTGCCGCTGCCGCTCATCGCCTCGAACAGGAACTCGCCGGCCATCCGGCCGCCGGCCGCGTTGTCCGATGCGATGAGCGAGGTGACCATCCCGCCGTTGGCGGTGCGGTCCACGGCCAGGACCGGGATGCCGGCGGCGTTGGCCGCCTCGACGGCGGCCCCGATGGCGTCGGGGTCGGCGGGGACGATGATGATGGCGCCCACGCCATCAGCGATGAAGCCTTCCACCTGTCGGGCCTGCGTGGTCGGGTTGCCGCCAGCATCCTCGACCAGGAGTGTCACACCGGCTGAGTCGGCGGCCTCCTGCGCACCCTGAGCGATCTTGTCGAAGAAGTCGTTGCCGGTGAAGTAGTTCGTGAACCCGACGGCCAGGGTCGCCGCCGAGGCCCCAGGTGCGGCGGGTGTCTCTGTGGACTCCGCCTGTGCCGCGACCGGCATCCCGCTGATCGCGAGGCACACCACGATGGCCGCTCCTGCGGCCCACAGCCTGCGCATGATCATCCCCCCCTGCGCGCGGGTCGGGTTCGCCAGTGGCTCAGCGCGGTAGCGGCGACCAGGGTGTGGGCCGCGCCTCAACGCCTCCCGCTTCGCCGTGTATGACGGGCCTCCGAGCGGAAGAGTTCAAGGATCGGGGCGCGAAGGTTCACGACGCGCCGACTCCAGATGCTGGTCAGCGAACGCTCGGCTGCTTGTCGCCGAGATCATCCTCCGACTCGACAAGAGGCCCGCCCCTCGCGGGACGGGCCTCACTGGCAGCCGAGGCGGCGCGAGGGGGCTGCTCGGCGGGTACCCCCCTGGGTTCCGTTTCCTCGACTATCACTTCCCACTGGCGCCGTCGTCAGCGCGACAGTCGCAGCGGTCGTCAGCCCCTTTGCCGAGCAGGGTGAGGATGCGGCACGTCCAGCAGCCGAGCCTCTCCACGAGGCTCCGTATCCAAGCCATCGCTGTTCCCTCGTGCGACTACCGAGACCGCAGGTCCACCAGCGCCGCTGCAGCGATCATCTCGCGGGTGGCAACGCGCAGGCAGCCGCATCGGCGGCATCGGTCGTCAGGCCTGGGCCGGGACCTTTGCCTCGGCGAGGGCCTTGAAGTCCTCGAGCATCTGGCGCGAGCTGCGCTCCATCCAGCCCTTGCTGATGAGGTCCTTGATGAAGCCCGGCACCTTGCCCGGCATGTCCCAGTCGCTGTCGACGACGACGTTGGTCGCCTCGCCGTCGGGCTCGAACCGGATGTAGTTGTCCTCCGGGCCGTAGTCGCTGTGCTCATGGATGAGGCGCAGCGGCTCACCTCCTTGACCTCGGTGGTCGCCTTCATCTCGAAGCCCATGATCTTCATGGCCCCGACGTACGTCGTCCCGACCTTGTCCACCGGCCCGCTGAATTCCGAGAACTTGCCCCGAGGCATCCAGTCCCCCCAGTGCGAGGTGTCGCAGTAGAAGTCCCAGACATGCTCGACGGGAGCCTCGATGTGGGTCTCCAAGTGCATGTGCTTCATGGTCGTCTCCTGCCCACGTGCGGGTCGGTCTCGCCAGTGGCTCAGCACGGTCCCGGCGGCCGGGGTGTGGGCCGTGCATCGTTGCCTCCCGTTCACTGTGTATGACGCCACACGGCTACTACTTGGTTCAAGATTTGGAGGTCGTGAAGGCGGAAGCTCAGACCCCAGCCCTGCTATCAAATCGCGGGGAATGCGCACATGTCGGTTATCACGATCTCGCCCGGGTCGTAGTCGCCATCCTCATGGCCCAGCGGCTTGGCCGCTGCTGCAGGGGCGGCGCACGCCAGGACGAGCAGCGGCGCCGCCAACGGGATGAGCACGCGCTTCATAGAGAGTCCCCTCGACTCTTGCGCGAGTCGGGTCCGCCGGCGGGCATGTCAGGGTCCTGCCCCGGACCGGCGAACCACCGCTGCCGACCCCGGCTGGGCGTGCCGCTCAGCGGGATGTGATGATGGTGCTGACTCCGGCGTGCTCCGTCCAAGGGGACCGACAATGAGACGGTTGGCGGTCATCTTCGCGTTGGTCGTGGTGACGCTCTGCCCCGGTGGCACGTTGGCCCAGGGCGGGTCACCGCCGGTCGTCGACCAAGAGACCGTCGAGGACCGCATCCCCGCGGCTCAAGCGCGCTACAAGTCGGCGCTCGAGGCAGCCGAGAGAGTCCTCAAGCAAACGGTCACGACCGTTCCGCCTCCGTCCTACGAGTGGGAATGCAACGAGGACTCGCTGGTGCATCTCCTAACGCAGACGCTCGTGGATCACTACGTGTCAACGGGCGGAGACCCCGAGCTGGGTGTCCTCACAGCGTTACTCGACGCACGTCGTGGGCTCGCGCTCCTGGGCGTCGAACCCAGCGATGACCTCCCGACCGAACAGGCCCTCGCCGAGAGGCTGCTCACCAAGGTGCGGACACTGATCAAGACGTACGGCACCGATCGCAACAAGGTGCTGGCCATCGTGGGCCTCGCCCACAATGCCGCCAGCGCCGTCACGTTGGTCGGCGATCCCGGGATCGCGGAGCCGCTCCTGGCAGAAGTCGCGAAGTGGCTGTCCACCCACGTCCCTCGGATGCTCGACGACCTGAAGACCAAGCACGACTATCGGCAGGTGACCGCAATCCTGACCCTGCTGCGCTGGATCAACGCAGCGGGGCTGGATACGGCTGGCTTCGATGCGGAAGGGGTCATCACCCAGATAGAGGCCGCCATGGGGTTCGACCTGTCCCTGACCCTCGAGGTGGACAGCGGACTGGAACAGTGGCGGCTGGAGGGCGTCATCCCGCTCACCGCGACAGCGACCAGCGAGGTCGAGAAGGAGTTCGTCCTGAAGGGGGAAGGCAAGGGAAGCTACACGCGCTATGTCTACCCGGGCAGCAAGGGCACGATGAAGGCGCCGGATTTCGAGGTTCGCGCGAGGATCAAGCCGTTTGACCCCTGCACGGGCACGGCCACCCTCGACATCGATCAGTTCTACGCCCCTGAAGGCGAGACATACATCTCCGGCCACCATCGCTCCCCGGGGGTCCAGGTCGTCTGGGCGGCCTTCGCGAACGTCTTCATCGACCATGAAGTCATCGACTCCGACTCCGGCGACGTCATCGGCTATCGCTTCGAACTGCCTCTGACCAACGGCAACGTCCAGGCTGTCAGCACGAACGTCAGCAACAGCAGGGTGGGGTTCAACGGGGTACTCACGGTCACGCTCACACACAAGCCGTCGCGTTGACCCAGATGGGCGGTCCCGGCGGCCAGAGTGTGGGCCGCGGCTCATCGCCTCCCGCTCTGCTGCTGCTGCTCCTACCCATCAGCCTGGGCTTGCTGCTCTTCCTGAGCTGCGCCGTGCTGATGCAGGATCCCTATCCGGTGCCTCCTGCCTCCTCGACGTAGCCCGTGGACCCGAGGGATGTGGAGGCTGCCGATGGGCGAGCGCGTGGAGATGCCGACGCGCCTGGTGGCAGGGCATCGCATATCCTGTGCGGCACATCGGGGGGTGCAGAGCGTCGCATCGGCGCTCGGTGACCGAGACGGTCATCGGCTGGAGGAGGGACACGCATGCACCCCCGGACGCTCGCACTCGCGCTGGCACTCGTCACCGCGCTCATCGGCACGGCGGCCCCTCCGGCCTTCGCCCAGGAAGACCCCCCTCCGAGCCCGTCCCCGTCAGCGGAGGCGACCATTGGCGAGGCTGATGACCTGGCCCTGGTGGGGGCCATCGCGTTGCCCGACGAGGTGGCCGTGGATCCGACGGCAGGCCTGGGTGCGGACCTCCTCGACCCGACCGGGTCGCCCGACAGCGAGGCGGCCATCGCGGCGCTGGGCGGCTGGTCCGTCATGCTCCTGCCGGGGCTGGTCGAGCTGGCAGGCGACGATCCCGAGCTGCTGGCCCTGCTCGAGGCCATGGGATCGGCGGACGCGCTCGAGGCGGAGCTGCTAGCCGACATCGCCGCGGAGGTCGAACGCGCCACCGGGGCCGACGAGCCGCAGGAAGCAGCGTCGGGTGGCAAGAAGTCCCGGGACCGCGAGCGCGACACGGAGGGCGCCACGGCCTTCGGCCTGCTGGCCGCGACCCGCGGGGCCGATGCCCGTGTCCTCGGTGCACCGGCGGCCGATGGTGCGGGCGCAAGCGACGGCGACAACGGCGGCCTGAGCGGCCAGAGGGCAGCCAACCTGGCGACGGCGTTCGGGTTCGTCAAGGATGGCGAGAGTGGCGAGTATCGTCAAGGCGCTGCCGGCCTTCAGCGTCTCGCAGGCCAAGGATGGCTTGACCGTCAGCCAGACGATCGATTTCGGTGGCGCGGACCGGGATACCATCGTCGCCATCGAGGTCGAGAAGGACGGCCGGAAGGCGAGCGGCAGCCTGCGCTTCCGCGTCACGGGCAGCTCCTGTCCCGACGCCGAAGGCACCGTGAAGATGGAGTTCAAGGTCCAGCTTGATGCCACCGCCGGCAGCGCCTCCACGAGTGATGGCTTCGAGGGCACCGCGACTGGGCACGTGGACGACACTGCCACGCTGACCGGCTTCGAGTTCGAGGGTCGAGCGACCACCCGCAAGGCCGTGCCCGGGCGCTCCACATGGGTGGAGTCGATGACTACGGCCAGCTACGGCACGGCGCTCGAGCAGGACGGGTCCAGATGCGATCGACGCTCATGGAAGGCAGCGGCATCCGCCCCAGCCGCTGGTCGAGCCAGGCGGACCGCGAGGATGGGGGTCGGGCCGTGGCGAACGCGCAGCAGCTCTTCGCGTTCGTGCAGGGGCTGTTCGCGAACTGGCAGGGTTTGTGGCGCAGCGGGTTCTGCGTCAAGATCAAGGCCGACATCCCGGCCACTGTGAAGCCCTCGGAGCAGCGCACCTCCGACGTGCACGTGGTGCACAAGGACGGCTCGGAGCTGGATGCCTCGGTGGACGCCACCTTCAGCGGCCCGCAGTCGCTCGACCCGTTGCGCATCGACCACGCACCCGGGCAGCTGACCTACACGGCCGGCGGCCGTGTGGGCGACACGGCGACCGTGGACCTCGTCTCGACCTCCCGCCGCGGCATCGGCAAGCTCTCGCAGACCATCAGGATCAGGGTGGACAGCTACCAGATCTCGGGAATCGATCCCGGTGATTCATGGCACCCAGCTATCCGGTCAGGCCTGCTCGCTGGATGAACCATTCGAGGTCAAGACAAAGGGGGACTTCGTCGGTACGGTCAGCTTCCGCCCGAGCAGCGATGCGGGCGGCACGTGGTCCTACAGGGGCAAGGTGTTCAATGCTCCCTTCAAGACGGTGGGCTCGGGCACCTACCGGGCCGGCCTGACGAGCGACCGATCGTCAGGGGCCATCGACATGGACGGCAAGTGGACCATCAAGATCCCGACCGTCGGGGACCAGTCGCGGAGCCCAAGCGTCAGACTGACGCTCACGCAGGCGCCACCCTGCGCCAGGTGATGCGGGCGGCACGCAGGCGATCCTCACGACGGCGCTGATCGGGTCGGTCTCGCCAGTTGCTCAGCACGGTCCCGGCGGCCAGGATGTTGGCCGCGTGTCATCGCCTCCCGCTCACCGCGTGTGACGGCGGATGGGACGTGGAGGGTTCATGCGTCAGAGGTCATGAACGCGGGCCACCGCCCTTCAGCTCCAGATGCTGATCGCGACCACCTGGCGCGCCCCTCACCGAGATCGGCGAGCTAGCCGACGGCCTCTGGACCGTCGTCCAGGTTGAGGCCACGGGTGGGCCGACGACGGAGGACCGCGTACTCTGCTGGCGTCCACTCGATGGATGCCGGCTCCACGGTCCTGTCCTTGGCTTGGACGCCCTCACATGAAGAAGAAGGTCCCGAAGTCGGAGCTGACCATCCGCCAAAGCCATGGGGTTCGGGCCATCCGTGTGTATCGCCCGCAAATCTGCGTTGGTATGGCGCCCCCGGACGGACTCGAACCGCCGACGCGCACCTTAGGACGGTGCCGCTCTATCCACTGAGCTACGGGGGCGCAGAGCGGAATCGTAGCGCCGCCGTAGAATCGCGACACTGCCATGACCGATACCGCCGACGCGCCCCACCCTCGTCATCTACCGTCGACCGGGCTGCCACCTCTGTGATGACGCGGAGCTGCTCCTGCGCGACGAGCTGGCCATCCGCGCCCGCGCCGGCCTGGCGCCGGTCACCGTGACCCGCGTGGACGTCAGTTCGGGATGCCGGCCTCCAGGCGCGCTACGGCCGGAAGATCCCCGTCTTCGCCGTCGGTTCGGTGGAGTCCGATCTCGTGACGACCCAGCGCCAGGTGCGCGACTTCCTCGACCGCGCGCTCCCCAAGCCAGGCGCGTGATCGCGCGTCCGTCGTGGACCTGACGCTCGGGGCAGCCCTGCTGGCCGGGCTGCTCAGCTTCCTCTCACCGTGCGTGCTGCCGGTGGTGCCCGCCTATCTCGGCCAGCTCGGCATCCTGGCCGTGCAGAGCCCGCTTGCGGCTCCCGCGACCGGGCTGCTCGTGGCCGGTGCCGCGGCGGGAGCGACGTCGGTCGGGCCGCCAGGCGGCCCTCCAGCGCCGTCCGGCACCGCTGGGGCCACGGGTCGGCGCATGTCCGCCGGCTGGCGAGCCATGCCCAACGCCTTCGCCTTCGTGCTCGGCTTCTCGGTCGTCTTCACCGTGCTGGGCGTGGCCGCCTACTTCGTGGCCGGACCGCTGCGTGACAACCTGCCGCTGCTCCGCCAGGTCGGCGGCATCATCCTGGTCATCCTCGGCCTCAACCTCATGGGCGTGCTGCGACTGCGCACGCTGGCCCGCTCCTGGAAGCCGCTCGAGCGCTTCGGCGGGGAGCAGCCCGGGGTCCGCCGCGGCGGGGTGGTCGGCGGCTTCGCCCTGGGCTCCATCTTCGCCCTGGGCTGGACGCCCTGCATCGGCCCCACGCTGGGCGCCATCCTGACGATGGCGGCCGTGGGCACCAGCCCGCAGGTCGTGGGGCTCCTCGTGGCCTACTCCATCGGCCTCGGCATCCCCTTCATCCTCATGGCCCTGGCGGTGGATCGAGCGCCGCTCATCACGCGGCCGCTCCTGCGCTACAGCCGCCAGATCGAGGTGGCCGGCGGGGCGCTCATCGTCTTCCTGGGCCTGGCCCTCATCTTCGACTGGCTGGGCATGTTCGCGCGCACCTTCAGCTTCCTCTGGCCGAGCGTGTGACGGAGCCGCACACCACCGAGGGGCCCTCCCCGTCGGTGGGCCCGCCGCATCATCGGTCCCTTCACGGCCGGCCACCTCGTCATCGTGGCCGTCGTCCTGGTGGTCGCTGCCGCCCTCCTGGTGGTGCTGGGCACGCCACTGGGAACCGACGAGGGACCCAGCGCGCAGGTTCCCGGCTCCGGCTTCTACCAGGTCGATGACCCGACCACGGGGCTGGCCATCGGCCAGATGGCGCCGGAGCTGGAGGGGGACGTCGATGGCCAGGTCGTCGGCCTGCGTGACCTGGACGGCGCGCCGCTGCGCCTGGCCGACCTGCGGGGTGAGCCCGTCTGGCTGAGCTTCTTCGCCACCTGGTGCCCGCCCTGCCAGGAGGAGACGCCGGTCCTGCGCGACGCCTGGGAGCGCTACGGACCCCGCGGGCTTCAGATGGTCGCCGTGAGCGTCCAGGAGACGACGCCCGACGACGTGGCCGACTGGGCCCGCACCTACGACCTTCGCTACCCCATCGGCTTCGACGCCACGAGCGCGGTCTTCCACGCCTACCAGGGCTTCGGCCTGCCGACCCACGTCTTCATCGACCGTGACGGCGTCATCCGCCACCTCCAGTACGGCCCGCTCGACCGGGAGCAGGTGGCCGCCATCGTCGAGCCGCTCCTGGCTGGGGAAGGCGACCGGCAGCGCCCGACGCGACCAGCGGACCCTCGGCGTCATCCGCCAGTGCGGTAGGCCAGTCGACAGGGACGCATCGCGTCCGAGCGTCCGCGAGCACGGCAGTCCCTGGCGAGCCGAGTGACCGCCCGTCAGGGCCAGGCTCACGGCACGGCATGACGGTGTGCGACCGTCGCGAGCCATGCCCGCGAGGCCCGGCAGCTCGCCGGAGCGGCGCACGCAGCCGGGCCCAGTCGAGCCTAGATCGTCGGTTCGAAGTGGAAGCGGCCGCGCTCGCCGGTGAGCCGCCCGACGGGTCGGCGCGGCTCGTGCGAGAGCACGATGGTCCAGCCCTCCTCCGCCGCCTCCGCGAAGAGCTTCGTCTTGACGGCCACGCTGGTGAGCGGGAAGTCGTCGAAGGCCGTGACCCACTTGGGGTTGGCCGACCAGGGGCGCATGAAGAGGTCGCCGATGAAGGCCACGGTGCGGTCCCGGCCGCGCACGATGATGGCCTGGTGGCCGCCGGAGTGGCCGCTCGTGCGCCGCACCTGCACGCCCGGGATGAGCTCCTCGTCACCCTCGGCAGAGCCAGGGCGCGCCCACGGCTCGGCGATGCGCAGCTCGTCCTGCTCGTAGGAGGCCGCCAGGCGCGCGTTCTGGTCGAGCGCGAACGTCCACTCGTCGACCTGGGCCACGATGCGCGCCCGCGGGAAGGCCGGGCCGCCCTCCGCCGTGAGGAGGCCGCCGGCGTGGTCGAAGTGGAGATGCGAGAGGGCCACGTAGTCGACCGACTCCGGGTCGAAGCCGGCCGCCCGCAGCGAGGGCAGGATGGGCAAGCCCGCGCACGCCCCGGCTGGCACGCCGATGGTCGTCCATGCGCTCGCCGATGCCCGTCTCCACGAGGACCCGGCCGGATGGCGTCTCCACGAGCAGGCAGTTGAGGGCCTGCCGCAGGGTGTGGTCGTCGGGATCGAGCTCGTCCTCCACGAGGTGACGCCACATGATGCGCGGCACCGGGCCCAGGATCGTGCCCGCGTCGGTCGTGAAGGAGCCGGCCTGGATGAGGGCGATGGTCGTGCCGCCGCCGAGGTCGGCGCGCCAGTCGGCGCTCGGGTCGAAGGGCATGGCTAGGTCCGCGGACCGCCCTTCGTTCGGCGGCGGTTGGCCTCGAAGTCGCGGAAGGCCCCGGACGCGGTCGGCGTCGACTGGCCCTGGTAGCGCGAGCCCAGGCCCTTCGAGCCGTAGGGCCGCTCGACCGGGCCGGACATCGTGAAGAACGAGATCTGGCCGATGCGCATGCCGAAGTAGAGCGCGATGGGCAGCCGAGCGACGTTCGAGAGCTCCAGCGTCAGGTTGCCCTTCCAGCCCGGGTCCACGTAGCCCGCCGTCGAGTGGATGAGGAGCCCCAAGCGGCCCAAGGCTCGACTTGCCCTTCGATGCGGGCGACGATGTCGTCGGGCAGCTCGACCCACTCGAGGGTCTGGCCGAGCACGAACTCGCCGGGATGCAGGATGAAGGGCTCGTCGCCGTCGATGGCGGTGACCTCCGTGAGGCCGGGCTGCTCGATGCGCGGGTCGATGTGCGGGTAGCGGTGGTTGTGGAAGACGCGGAACTCGCGGTCCAGGTGGAGGTCCACCGACGAGGGCTGCAGGCAGTCGGGGTCGAAGGGATCGACGCGGATGCGCCCCGCTTCGATGGCGGCGCGGATGTCCCGGTCGGCGAGGACGCTCACGACGGCAGGCTCAGCGAGACGGGCGCGGACGTCGTCGCGGGGATCCGCCGGGCCCCGGGCGACCGGGACCGACCGGCGCGAGGCTGCCGTCCTCGACGACCAGCCGCAGCGTCGTCTGGCCCGGCACCGCCTCCGTGCGCTCGGCGTAGAGGGCGTCCACCTCGTGCTTGAGCTGCTCGAGGTCGTCGAAGGACTGGTAGACGCTCATGAAGCGGATGAAGGCGATGTGGTCGAGCTCGCGCAGGTGGTCCATGGCCATCTCGCCGATGACCGAGGAGGGCACCTCGGTGAGGCCACGGGCGCGCAGGCCGGCCTCGATGGCATCGGCCGCGTCGTCGACGGCGTCCTCCCCGACCGGGCGACGCGTGAGGGCCTTGGCCAGGCCGGCGGCCAGCTTGTCGCGGTCGAACTCCTCGCGCGAGCCGTTCGACTTGAGGACGACGAGCCGCGCCGACTCCACGCGCTCGTAGGTGGTGAAGCGCGCGTGGCACGAGGAGCATTCGCGGCGGCGGCGGATGGTCGTCGAGTCGTCCAGGTCCCGGGAGTCCACGACACGACCGTCCAGCGTCCCGCACTTCGGACAGCGCATGGCTCGGAAGGGTACACCACGGCCCGGCGATGACCCCCGGCGGCCAGGCGGGCCAGGAGATCCGCAAGGACACCCGAAGAGGCCCACGGCCCTCAGGGATGCGAGGTGCGCCCGCCGACCATCCGCAGGGCGTGGTCAAGGATGTCCGATACCGCGTCGAGCGATTCCGCGGCCCCGCGCGGGCTGCCCGGCAGGCAGAGGATGAGACACCGACCGCGGACGCCGGCCAGCGACCGGGACAGCGAGGCCAGGGGCGTGTGCGTTCGTCCCTCCGCCCGCATCGCCTCACCGAAGCCCGGCACCAGGTACTCGACGATGCCCTGCACGGCCTCCGGCGTGCGGTCGCGCGGGCCGAGACCGGTGCCTCCCGTGGTGACGACGAGACGCGCCCCCGCATCCGCCGCGGCCACGACCAGCCGCGGCGATGTCAGCCGGCTCGTCGGCCACGACCCGGCGCTCCACGGCGAAGCCGAGGGCCGCCAGGCGCTGCTCGACGACGTCCCCACTGGCATCGTCGCGCGTGCCGGCTGCCACGCCGTCGCTGACGGTCACGACGACGGCTCTCGACGCGGTCGAGTCACCCGGGCCGTCCCCCGCGTCGCCGGGGCTGGCGCCGGCGCGCGGCTCGCGGCCGGACGCGGCTCGCCGCCGCTGGACGCCTGGCCTCCGGGATCACGTGGCTCGCGGCCTGCGGAGGCGGGCGCCGGGCGGCACCGCCGGGGGAGGCCCGCCATCCGGCCCGCCGTCGGCCGGCTTGGGGGCTGGCCGGCGCCAGTCGCCGCTCCGACCACCGCTCTTCTCCAGGAGCCGGATGCCGTTGATGGTCACGAATCGGTCGGCCGACTTGACCATGTCGTAGACGGTCAGGGCAGCGATGGAGACGGCCGTCATGGCCTCCATCTCCACGCCGGTCTGGGCCGTCGTGGCACAGCTGGCGGTGACGACCAGGGTGCCGGTCCGACGATCGGGCGTGATCTCCACCGTGATCTCGCGACAGCGGCAGCGGGTGGCACAGCGGGATGAGCTCCGCGGTGCGCTTGGCGGCCATGATGCCGGCCAGCTCAGCCACGCTGAGGACGTCACCCTTGGGGCCGGAGCCGTCGATGACGAGCGTGAGCGTCTCCTGGTCCATCTTGACGGTGGCCTCGGCCACGGCGCGCCGGGGCGTGGCCGGCTTGTCGGTCACGTCCACCATGCGCGGCCGACCGAGGCGGTCCACGTGCGTGAGCCGCCTCCGCTCCTGTCGGAGGCTCGGTGACGGCCTCCTGGTCGGACCCGTGCCCACCTGATCCGGCCGGGGTTGCCCGGGCCACGTTTCACGCGATCTCGACGTCAAGCCTGATGACCTCCACTTCTGCTCCGGCCGGCAGGGCGGTCACGTCCTCCGGGATGACGGCCAGGCCGTTGGCGACGGCGAGCGCGGACAGGACGTGCGAGCCCTGCCCACCGGCCAGCGAGGCATGGTAACGGCCATCCGCGCCGGGCTCGTCGGCGAGACGCACGCGGATGAAGGCTCGGCGCCCCTCCGACTTGCTGACCGCCTGACCCAGGATGGCACGGACGCTCGGGCGGCCCTGCGTCGGCGCTTCGCCGCGCAGGCGGCGCAGGACGGGGCGCACGAAGAGCTCGAAGGTGACGAAGCTGCTCACCGGGTTGCCGGGCAGGCCGAAGAGCAGGCAGGTGCCACCGTCCGGGCGGATCGCGCTGCCGAAGGCGAGCGGCTTGCCGGGCTGCACGGCCACCCGCCAGATGTCCAGCGAGCCGACCTCCTCGAAGACCTCCTTGACGACATCCCTTGCCCCGACCGAGACACCGCCGGTGGCCACCAGCACATCCGCGGCCAGGATGCCCTCGACCACGCGCTCACGGACCGCCTCGACGTCGTCCGCGGCGATGCCGAGGCGCACGGGCTCCGCGCCGGCCGCGACGACCTGGGCGGTGACCGACTCGCTGTTGCTGTCCGGGATGGCGGCCGTGTCGAGCGGCTCGCCCAACGCGCGCAGCTCATCGCCGGTGGCCATGACGGCCACGCGCGGTCGGCGGTGCACGTCCACCGCCACATGGCCGGTGGCCACGAGGGCGCCCAGCGCCGCCGGTCCGATGCGAGTGCCTGCCGGAAGCAGGGGTTCTCCTTCGCGGATGTCGCTGCCGGCCCTGCGGACGTGGGCGCCGGGAGCCGCCGCCGCGAAGATGCCGACCTGGTCGGGCAGAGCCGAGACACCCGGGAGCGCGTCGGTGTCCTCGACGGGCACGACGGCGTCCGCGCCCGGCGGCAGCATGGCGCCGGTGAGGATGCGCACGGCCGTCCCGGGCTCCACGCTCACCCCCGGCACGTGGCCGGCGGCCACCTCTCCGGTGACCCGGAGGCGCACGGGCACGCCAGCGGAGGCGACCGCGACGTCCTCGCTGCGCACGGCGAAGCCGTCCATGGCGCTGTTGTCCCAGCGCGGCAGCGTCAGCCGCGCCGTCGTATCCGCTGCCAGCACGCGGCCCAGGGCCTCCCCCAGCACGACCAGCTCCGAGCGCAGCGGCTGCACGTCGGCGAGGATCTGGCGGCGAGCCTCCTCGAGGCTCAGCAGCGGGTGGGCGGGCATGCCACGAGCCTAGCGGTCCGGCGCCCGCGGCGCCATCGTCGCGTTCGCATGCGGGCACCGCTTCCGCAGGCCACGCCGATCGGGAGAGCCGGCGGCCGAGCCACCAGGTCGCGAAACCAAGCGCCAGGACGAGCACGCCCAGGGCGGCCGCCGCGATCTGCCAGAAGGCGAACGGGTAGAGCTGCACCAGTCGCTGCGTGGCCGGGTCGAAGGCCCAGTTGCCACCCGGGAAGAAGACCTGGTGGAAGAGGGTGAAGAGCGGCTCGAAGGCCACGAGCGAGACGACCGCGAGCCCGACGACCGCCAAGCCGGCCGTCGCGCCGGCCCGCGAGATGGTGCGCCAGGCGGCGCGCCTGCCCTCCCCCGTCGCGCGCGCCAGCAGGATGCCCAGGCCGGCCAGCGAGACCATCCCGGCGACGAGGCAGAGCCAGAGCAGCAGCCGCGCGTCGGCCAGGTGACCGCGCTCGGAGAGGTCGTAGAAGGGCCCGCCGCCGAGGTCCCATGGGCCGTCGAAGGCGAAGGTGCCCGGACCCGCGACCAGCTCCATCACCGACAGGTCGGACATGCGGTGGGCCTCGCCGGCCGTGACCCCGAGCCACCCAGCCGAGCCTGCCGCGTCCAGTGCCGGGTGGATGAAGACGGGCGTCAGCAGGGGCAGGACCGCGACCGCGATGATGGCCAGGATCGTGCCGACGAAGAGTCGCCGCGCGCGCCGCGCGGCCAGGGCCAGGGCGCGGGCCCTGGGATGCAGCCATCCTCCTGGGTCAGTCCTCGGCCAGCGTCTGGGCCTGCTCGTACCAGCCCTGGATGGTGAGGTCCGTGGGCGTCTCCAGCCCCAGGGTGTAGGCCGCCTTGACGACCCGCTCCTGGAAGTCGCCCGGGGACAGCGCCAGCAGGTCCGAGAGGCCGACGATGCGCGCCTGGGTGAGGATGCGCTGCTGCTCCGGACCGAAGTTGGCGAGGTTGAGCATGAGCGCCTCGTCACGCCACTCGTCGATGTCGTTGGTGGAGACGCCGATCTGGTCAGCCAGGGTCATGCGCCGCGTGGGCGTCTCCGAGACCTCCAGGAAGAGGCCGGTCGTGAAGAGACCCTGGTGCTCGAGGCGCTGCAGCGCACGCTCGGGGACGCGCTGGAGGTTCTCGATGGGGGGCATGGGTGGGATCGCCTCCTGGCCACGTGACGCGATGGACGGCGCCACTGTAGCAGGGCGCCGGAGACGTGGAAGCGGCCCCGCCGGAGACCGGCGGGGCCGCTTGGCTCGTGACGGAAGGCCGATTACTGGCCGAGATCCGCCGGGCGCGTACCGAGCGTGAGCGGCAGCTGTTCGGTCGCCCCGTCGCGAAGCACGTCGAGCGTGACCTCGTCACCGGGCGCGAAGCGCAGCACCTGCAGGTCGAGCGGGTTGTCGCGGTCCACGGCAAGGCCGTCCACGGCGGTGATGATGTCGCCATCCTGGAGGCCGGCCGCGGCGGCTGGGCTGTCCGCGACGATGGGGCTGTCACCGCCCTCTTCGCCCTTGACCCAGGCGCCGGCGGTGACCGGCAGGGACTCGTCCTTGGCCACCTGGCCGTCGATCTCCCGGAAGAGGACGCCGACATAGGGCCGCTCGATGGGCTGGCCGGCCTTGGCCTGCTCGATGATGGGCTTGGCCAGGTCGATGGGCAGCGCGAAGCCGATGCCGTCGCTCATGCCCGCCTGGGCGGTGGTGATGCCGATGAGATCGCCGTCACCGTCGAGCAGCGCGCCCCCGGAGTTGCCGGAGTTGACGGCGGCATCCGTCTGGATGAGGTGGTTGAGGCGCTCCGCGCCGCCGAAGCCACCGATAGGCATCGAGGCTGCGGTCCAGCCCGCTGACGATGCCGACCGCGGCGCTGCCAGGGAAGGTGCCGAGGGGATTGCCCACCGAGATGGCCATCTGGCCCACGCGAAGCGCGGAGGAGTCACCGAGCGTGATGGCCGGCAGGTCCTGCGCATCCACCTTCACGAAGGCGAAGTCCGTGAGCGTGTCCACACCGGTGACCTCGCCGTCGAGGACCGTGCCGTCATCCAGGATCACCGTCACCTGCGTGGCGTCGCCAACGACGTGGCCATTGGTGATGATCAGTCCGTCGCTGCCGATGATGACGCCGGAGCCACTGCCACCGGGGATGACGTAGCCACCCTCACCCCCGAAGGGCTGCATGCCACCGGGGAACTCGAAGCCCTCCGGGAGCTCGAAGCCTTCCGGCAGGAGGTCCTGGAACTGCTCCATGCCCTCCGGAAGCTGCGCGCCCTGGGCATCCTGGTCCTCCTCCGGGGCTGCCGACGCGTCCGGTGCGACCGAGGCGTCCGGTGCGGGCGAGGCGTCCGGTGCGGGCTCCGTTTCCGCCACGACCTGCGTGGGCTCCGTCTGGATGGTGACGACGGATGGCGTGGCACGCTCGATGACGCCGATGACGTTCTCGTCATCGCCCTGCGCGGCGAACGTGGCCGCCGGGCCGGTCAGGGCGCCCGTCGCCACCAGCGCGAGGGCCGCGGACGAAGCCAGGAGTGCGCGCCGGCGCGCCGGGACAGGGGGGAGTGATGGGTTCATATGGATCGCCTCTCGTCAGGTCGGCGACCGCGTCACGGAGTGGCGCGGTGAGGCCGCAGGCACGTCGCGAACGGCTCGCGGCGCGACCTCACCAGTTGTACCCAACGGGAGTGAACGCGGGGTGTTCCGGATGTGAAGTCTTCGCATCCCGACCCGCGAGCACGGTCCGGACGATCTCCTCCGAAACCACGAAGGCGGGCCCGGCGGTGTCAGCCGGGCCCGCCTGGTGGCAGCGAGCCCGACGGTCGGCCGGGCCCCACTGGTCGAGAGCTCAGGACTCCAGGACGGCGTCCAGCGTGATGGCGACGGAGCCGCTGATGGCCCGGGAGATGGGGCAGCCGCCCTTGGCCGCCTCGGCCTTCTCGTGGAAGGTCGCCTCGTCCACGCCGGGCACCCGTGCCCGCACGCGTGAGGTGGCTGGTGAGGACCGTCCAGCCGGCTGCGGCCTTGTCGGCCGTGATCTCCGCGCTCACGTCGACTCGCTCGGGTGGGAAACCGGCAAGCGCCAGCTGGTTGCTGAAGGCCATGGAGTAGCAGGCGGCATGGGCGGCCGCCAGCAGCTCCTCCGGGCTGGTCTTGCCCTCCGAGGCCTCTGTCCGAGCGCGCCACGTGATGGCCTGCTCGCTGAAGATGCCACTCGTGGCTGCACTGACGGCGCCACCGCCCGTGGCAAGGTCACCGCTCCAATGCGCGTCTGCTCGTCGAACCTGGGCCATGTGCGTTGTCTCCTTCTCGCGGTTGGGAAGCCCTATGTTCGCACGGAAGCGGCTATCGGCCGGCCGGCGAAACCTCCCACCAGGCGTCGTTGACGGTCAGACCGGGGCGCACCACGCCGAAGCCACCGACATCGAAGAGCAGCCCTGTCACGGCATCCTGCAGCTCCCCGACACGGGCCACGAGGTCGCTGCCCCGCAGCTCCGCCTGCGCGGCAGCATCGAAGTAGCCGACGGCGGCCACGACGCCGTCCGGCGACACGCCCATGTCCCGACAGGGCCGCAGCTCCAGCTCCGCGCTGACCGGGCCGCCGCAGGTCCAGGTGAGCGCGTCCTGAACGTGGCTGCCGACCGCCTCGAAGGCCGTCCAGCGGCCCTCGCCGGCCTCCGGCAGCGCCATGAGCTTCGCCCACGCCAGCGGCTCGGCGAAGGTCACCACGACCCCGGCCTGTGACGGTCCCGGGCGGGCATCGCCGCAGCGTGGCCCGGGTCACGGCAGCGTCCAGTGGCGCACGAGCCTCGACCCGCGGGTAGGGCTCGCTGTCATAGGTCAGCGTGTAGCGCTCCGCCTGCCACTCGCCGAGGAGCTCGCGGGAGAGCTGGGAGAGGACCTCCGCCTGGCCCAGGCGACGGTCCCAGGCCCACTCGCAGACGCCCTTCTGGCGTTTGCCGTGCCAGCGGGAGAACTGCAGGAGCGTGGTGTACAGCTGGCCGGCCTCCGGCCGGCGCGAGCCGGCCGTGATCTCCGCCTCCTCCCAGCGCCCGTCGCCATCGTCGTCGTCTCGGTCGTAGGCGGGATCGGGGAGGTTGGTGGCCCAGTACCCCGTCGCGCTCAGTCGGCCGGAGCGGTCGTTGACCTCGTGCGTGTAGCGCAGCCCCTGCCCGAGATAGCGGGCCAGGCCGTCGGCCTGGGCACGGTCCCAGGTGGCGTCCGTGCGGAAGACGAGCGCATCGTCCGCGACCAGGTGCGTCGCTGGGCAGCACCGTCGTGGTGGAGGTCAGCGGTGTCCACGAGGCATCGCCCACGCCCTGGGCGGCGGCGACCCCACCGAACGCCATCACTGCGACCGCGGCCAGGGTCAGCGCGGCTCCCGCCCGGGTCGCGCCGCCGTCGCGGGGCTCCGGGCGCCTCACGCCTCCGTGCCGCCCAGCTCCGCGGCCAGGTCGCGCACGAGCTGCCAGGCGGCCTCCACGTGGCGCCGCTCCGTGCGGATGTTGCCGATGGCGATGCGCAGGCAGAAGCGGCCGTCCACGCGCGTGTGCGAGAGGAAGAGCCGGCCGGTCTGCGTTGAGCCGGTTCATGAGCCGCTCGTTGGCGGCGTCAAGCTCGGCCGCCACGGCCGCCTCCCCTTCCCGGCCGGCCAGGCGTGCGGGCCGCCAGCGGAAGCAGACCAGGCCGAAGGGCGCCGGCGCCAGGCGCTCGAAGTCGGGGTCCGCGTCGATCGCGGTCGCCAGCTCCGCCGCCAGGTCGAGGTGCTCCTGCAGTCGGGCCCGCAGGCCGGAGAGCCCGAAGTAGCGCAGCTGCATCCACATCTTGATGCCCCGCGCCCGGCGACCGAGCTGCGGGATGTACTCGTTGTAGTCGCGCCCGGCGTCCTTGCCGTCCGTCGTGCGCAGGTACTCCGGCACGAGGCTGAGGGCTTCCCGCAGCGTGCCCATGCGGCGCGTCAGCAGGAGCGAGCAGTCGAAGGGCGTGAACATCCACTTGTGCGGGTTGACGACGATCGAGTCGGCGCGTTCCCAGCCGGCGAAGTAGCGGCGCATGGCCGGGATGAGCGCGGTGGGGCCGGCGTAGGCCGCGTCCACGTGCAGCCACAGCCCCTCCGCCGCGCAGACGTCCGCGATGGCCGCCACGGGGTCCACGGCCGTGGTGGAGGTCGTGCCGACGGTGGCCACGACCCCGGCCGGCAGCCAGCCCGCCGCGCGGTCCTCCGCGATGGCCTCGCCGAGCGCCTCTGGGTCCATGGCGCGGTCGGCATCGACGGCGACCTTGCGCACGCCGTCGCGACCGATGCCCAGGATCATGGCCGCCCGCTCGATGGAGGAATGGGCTTCCGCCGAGGTGTAGAGGCGCAGGGCGCCGAGGCCCGGAGACCGGCCTGCGAGGCGTTCGCCGGTGGCGTGCTGGCGTGCCGCCGCCAGGGCAGCCAGGCTGCTGATCGAGGCCGTGTCGTTGAAGACGCCGTCGAAGTCGGCCGGCAGGCCCAAGCCCTCGCGCAGCCAGTCCACCGTGATGCCCTCCAGCTCCGCGCTCACCGGCGAGGTGCGCCACAGGAAGGCGTTGGCATTGAGGCCACTGGCGACCATCTCGCCCAGCAGGCCGATGGCCGACGCGCTGGCCGGGAAGTAGGCGAAGTAGCTGGGGTGCTGCCAGTGGGTGACGTTGGGCACGACCTGCGAGCGGACGTCGCGCAGGATGTCCTCCAACGGCTCTGGGTCCTCCGGCGGTGGCCCGTCCAGCCGCCGCGTCAGCTCACCGGGTGAGACAGGCGGGAAGACCGCGTAGTCCTCGATGTCCTCGAGGTAGTCGGCCACGAGGTCCGCCGCGGCATGGAGGGCGGCACGCAGCTCGGCGGGCGGCATGTCACCCGAGGCGGTGCGCTGGGCAGCGTCGAGGCGGGCAGAGGGGGCGTCGGTGGTGGGGAGCTCGCGGGGATCCACTACCCGCGATGGTAGCGCCCGCTCGCGAAGTCGGCCGCCTGCGCCGATGGTCGGTCCCGGCCATGGCCAGCGGGTGGACGACGCCACGCCAGCCGCCGCCCGGCGATGGTGGGCGCGACCGAGCGGCGCTGCCACGTCCCAGAGGTCAGGCCCACGTGCGGCGGCGGGATACCATCGATCAGCGACATGTCCCGGAGCCCGTCGGACCCTAGCGCACCTCTGCCCGAGCCTCAGCGCGTCGCCGCAGCTCCCTTCCCGCGAAACGAGGTCCTGGGGCTCCTGCGTAGGCTGCCGGCCTACGCGCGGTTGGCCCTGACGCTCTCGCGCGATGATCGCATCCCGGCGCCCCCAGGCGCGCCGCACTCATGGGTGCGGCCGCCTACCTGGTCTCCCCCATCGACGTGCTGCCCGGCATCATCCCGATCGTCGGCCAGCTTGACGACCTGCTCCTCATCATCGTGGCCCTGCGCGTGGCCCTCTCCAGCCTGAGCGATGTCCAACGACTCGAAGTCCTCGCGCACGCAGGCCTCAGCGAGGGCGACCTGGGTGAGGACCTGGCCACGCTGGGCGCGGTTGGCGAGTGGCTGGTCGTGCGCGGCCTCCGCGCCGGCCGCGCTGTCGCTCGCGCCGGTGCCGTCGCGGTCGTCGCTGTCACCAAGTCCGGCATCTGGCTCGGGCGCAGCGCCGTCGGGCACGTCGATCGGCGACGGCGCGCCCGGCAGTCATAGGCCAAGGACACCACCACGATCGCCTGGACGGACCGCGTGTCGATGGCCATTCGGCATGCGCTGCGACGCCGTCTGTCTCGAAACGTGTCAGATTGGGACGTGATGAGGCTAGCCGAACGCTCCGACGTGCATGCCACGACCCCCCGGCGCCGCTTCGCGGGCGGCCTCGCGGCCCATGTCCTTGTGGCGTCGCTGGCAGCCGTGCTGGTGGCCTCGATGGCTGTCCCCGCCTCGGCGCGGCCGCCGGTCGCGCTCGGCCTCTCGAACGCTGCCAGCACGGACATGGCCACGGTCGATGCCGTTTCCGCGAGCATCGGCGTGCGTCCGGCGACCTGGACCTTGTGGAGCACGTGGGGCGACCGCGGGGGCCAAGCCGCATGCAGCGAGGGAGTCGGGACCTGCGCGTTCCCGCGCGTCGCGGCAGACGGCCTCCGGGAGCGGGGCATCACGCCGTTGATCTACTGGCAGCCGACCAACCCGGCGAACCCAGGGGCAGGCTGGTATGAGCGCTTCCGCCTCACCAGTGCGGGCAAACACGACCGCTACATCCGTGCCTGGGCCAAGGCAGCCAAGGACTTCGGGCGGCCGGTCATCGTGCGCTTCGCCCACGAGATGAATGGCACGTGGTTCCCCTGGTCGCTGACCAACTTCGACAATAGCCCTGCCGCGTTCAAGGGGGCCTGGCGACACATCGTCAGGCAATTCCGCCGCGTCGGCGCGGACAACGTGCGCTTCCTGTGGAGCCCCTTCCAGCGCTGCCCCACGTGCAGCAGTGCCTACTACGAGGACTTCTACCCGGGCAACGGGTGGGTGGACTACGTGGGCGTCACGGCCCTCAACTGGGGCGACGTCGCGTGGACGTCCCTGGACGGGCTCCTGGCGGAGCCCCTGACCATGCTGCGTCGCCTGACTCGTACCCCGGACCACCGACTGGGCAAGCCCGTCATCCTGCCCGAGACCGGCTCCAATCACATCGGCGGCGACAAGGCGGCCTGGATCCGGGACGGCTACGCGGCAGCCCATGCGACGTGGCCGGCCATCCGCCTCATCACGTACTTCGACTACGACACGACGTTCGCCGGGCAGCCCGACTGGCGCCTGGTCCAGCCGCCCGATGGTTCGGCGCTGGCCGCCTTCCAGTCGCTGGCCGTGCAGCCCGACTTCCGGGCGGCGTTCCCCTTGCGGCCCGATCCATCGACCGGGCACTGGCGCCTCATGCCGCTGGAGCCGCCCGAGCCGACGCCGTCACCCGTGCCCTCCACAGCGCCGTGCCCGTGCTCTCCGCAGCGCCGGCGCCCGACGCGGTGCCGGCGGCCACCGCCACGCCCACAGCATCGGTCGCGCCGGGCTGAGCCCGCAGCTGCCTTTGCTGACGGCTGCCGGGCCAGCCCGAGGGCCCACCGATCGCCGCTGGGTGGCAGGACTCGACGTGGTCCCCTCGCTGACGCCGCCAGGCGCACGCCAGGCACGACACCTGGACGCCTCGGCCCCAGCACCGCGAACCGCTACGCTTGGCCGATGACCGACGAACACGATCCCGATCTCGACGCCTTGAAGGCACAGTTCCTCGCAGCGGGGCTCCTGGAAGCCTACGTCCGTGACGACGGCAAGCATGCCTACCGCCTGACCGAGGCTGGCGCCGGCGTGGCCAAGGCCCTCCAGGCGCGCGGCGACGGTTCGGCCCAACTGCTGGACCGACTGCTTCGGCCCGAGGACTGACGTCCGCGGCCAGAGGTCCATCAGCCACGCCACGAGGCCTCCCGGTGCCGATGCCTGAAGACCGGGTGGACGAGGACGTCGACGAGGACGTCGACCAGATCGTGGCCGAGCTGGTGGCCGCCGGCCTGGTCAGCGTGGGCCGCGACCGGGACGGTCAGGAAACGTGGGCGCTGACGGCGCTTGGCGAGCAGGTCGCGCGGCAGATGGCCATGTCCGGCGAGGACGACGCGGCGGCGCTGCTCGACGCACTGCTGGACCCGAAGGGCCGCATCGGGGGCTGAATCGGACGAGGGAGTACGATGGGTCCGATGGGGTCCTTCCTCGACCACCTCGAAGACGCCGAGCGACAGCGTCGTACCCTGGGCCAGCGCGAGCAGCGTGAGCGAGCGGAGATCCGCGCGGAGTACACCAAGCGCAACGCCACCCGCCGCCACGAGTCGGTCATGCGCTCGTCCACCCCGCGGACACGTCCGGCGCAGGAAGGGTCCTGACGCCCCGACTGGGCTGAGCGACCCTCCCTCGCGCGCCGAGGGGTCTACGGGAGCAGCGCGTCCAGCGTCATGGCGAGGTCCTCGATCTGGAACCACGTGGCATCCTCGGCCCCTGCCGACACCTGGCCGAGGACCTGACCGTTCCGCCAGTTGATCGTGGTCACGCCGCCGTACTCCGTGACCGTGCGCTCAGCCCACGACTCCTCGCCGAGCGGCACGCCGACCGGCAGGTCGCGACGGCTGGTGACGTAGCCGTTTTGCTCTCGGGTCCGTTTCTCGGCGGCCATGAACGCCGCGCTGTCGATGCTGCAGCGAAGAGAGAAGGACAGCGAGCCAAGGGTCTCGTCGCTCGCCTCCACCTCTTCAGCCGGGTCGACGGTGGAGAACCCGCCCCACCATCCGCCGTCCGTCGTCGGGAAGAGGCTGCTCCACGACCACCCGTCGGGAGGCACGACATCCTCGACCGGGAGCGACCAGAGCCCGACCGCGCACTCGCTGTCCTGCGCAAGGGCCGTGCCGGCCACGCCGATGCTCGTCACCATCGCCATCGTCACGGCCAGCAGGCCGCGACATCCCTTCGTCGCCATCCCGGGTCCTCCATGCGTGGCAGCCACGATACGCCCGACACGCCGAGCGTGAAGGGCTGACTCCACACCGGCCCGGGCGGTCGTCAGCCACATCGCCGGTTCGCGGCGCCGGCTACCGTGACGTCCTGGCGGCCGCTCGTCCTCCTGGCCTACTGTCCCGCCTCGAATGCATCGACGTTGTCCGCGGTGACCACGATGGTGTCGATGGGGATGAAGGGCGCCACGGGCTCACCGATCGCGGCCGCGATGGCCGTCTCGAGGGCCGTGCGACCCATGAGCCGCGGCTGCTGCGCGATCGTCGCGTGGATACGACCGTCCCTGATCGGCGGCGAGGATCGCGGGCGAGGTATCGAACCCCACGACCTTGACCTGACCCGTCATGCCTCGCCGCATCCACCGCCCAGGCAGCACCCTCGAGCATGTCCCCGGCGGCCGCGAAGACGCCGGTGACGTCCGGGTCCCTCGCCAGCGCCCGCGTGGGTGATCGCGGCGGCCTCCGCCGCATCCCAGAAGGCCGACCCCCGTGCGCCTCGCGTCACGCCGGGAGCAGCATCCAGCGCCTCCTGGAACCCCTCGCTGCGGTCCCTGGCGGTCGAGATGGCCGGGTCCCCCATGACCTCCACGACCGTGCCGCTGACCGCCCATGGCCTCGAAGAGCACCTCGCCCGCGGTCCGCGCACCCGCGACGTTGTCCGACGCGATGACCGACGTCACGGCACTGCTGTTCGGCGGTCCGGTCGACCGCCAGCACCGGGATGCCGGCCTGCCCGGCCGCCATGACCGCCGGCACGACGGCCAGGTCGTCCACGGGCACGACGATGATGGCGTCCACGCCGTCGGCGACGAAGTCGTCGATCTGCCCGGACTGCATGGTCGTCGAGTTCATGGCGTCCATGGCCACGAGGACGACGCCAGCTTCGGCGGCAGCCTCCCGGAGTCCCGCCTCGATCTGCGCGAAGAACGGGTAGCTGGAGTCCAGGTTGGTGAAGCCGATCGTGGTGCCGCCGCTCGAGCCCTGCGCACCCGGCTCAGCGGGTCCGGGCGACTGGCCCGTCGTCGGCACCGCGACAAGCACCAGGCACAGCATCGAGACCGTGGCCGTCACGGCCCGCATCGTGCGCATGGGACATCCCCCTCCACTGCGCGCGGGTCGGGTCTGCCAGTGGCTCGGCGCGGTCCCGGCGGCCAGGCTGCGGACCGCGCGTCATCGCCCCCCGCTCGCCCCGCATGAGGGTACACCCGGCCATACCGCTCGACGATCGAGACCAAGGCGTGGGGACGGCCGCGGGCCGCACCGCGCTGTGGCTCCGTGCGCGCTCGCCGGGCGGCGCACTTGCACCAGGGAGGATGATGGGGTCGTCAGGCAAGAGGTGAAGATGTCGATGTGGCCAAGGGTGGGCATTCGGGTCGGGATGGCGGTGCTGGCGCTGCTCGTGGCGTGCACGGGCCTCGCCACCGCCACGGCCGAGCCGAGGTTCCCGCGCGTGGTGGAGCAGTGGGACTGCACCATCCGGGCGCTCGGCGTGGGCAGCTACGCCTCGACCGTGCCCCCTGGTCCCTGGGGCTGGTCCGGCGCCGGCCGCGTCACCTGCCCCACGGTCGCCCGGTGGCTGATCATCACGCTGACCGTCGTCGAGGACGTCCCCGGCGGACCGGACCGCATGACGGCCCGTCGCAAGTCGGTCCACTGGTTCCCACCGGGCACTGACATCCTGCTCGGCGTGGACGCCGGGACCTGCTACCCCGGCGGCCTGCCGCCGGCGAACCCCTCCTACCTGCGCATGAAGGTCCATCTGCGGGGCGATCCCGATGCCGTCTGGCTGGCCTCGCGGAGCCGGGCCAACCCCTGCGGCGCACGCGGCGGCCCGGTCCCCCCGGCGGGGTGAGTCGGGATCGTCGAGACGGCAGCGCATGGCTGGTCGGCAGCGGCGGCTGGCGAGGCTCACCCACGCGACATCGTCGGCGCCAGCACGAGCGACGACCCACCGAGGGCCCCATCTCCTCACTGACGCGACCCGTCCGCAGCGGACCATCGGCGGGTCGCTGGCTGACTCGTATCGGAGCACGCGGCCCCACTCGAGCGACCGTCGCAGCCGGGCCTCGGTTCTCACTCGGTGAGCTCGGAAGAAGCGCTTCGCTCAGTTCGCCGCCGCCAGGCAGTCGGGGATCGAGTCGCTTGGGCCGGAGGGCTGCTGGGTCTGCCCTGCGCGGTCGTAGCGTCTTGACCCAGTCGACCTCCGGGAACGGCTTGAGGGTAGCCATGACCTGGTCGGCCACGGTGACAGCCTGACCGCCGCCGCGGCAGCCGCCTGTGAGCGTCAATCGAGCAACACCGCGGGTGGAGATGCTCAGGTCGCGGAAGCCTTTCGTGCGCGACGACTCGAAGCGCAGACCCGCGGCCAGCTCGTCCGCGGTCGGCCCCGCCCAGAGGCGAAGCAGGGCCGCGTTGGCCGGGTCGGCGACCGGTACGCTCCGCGTCGTCAGCGCGAGCGCGTCGGACGGGCCGAGGGTAGCCGGGTCCACGGCACCGATCTCCACGAAGGCGATGGCCGCCGGCACGGTGGGGAAGGCGGCGGCGATGTCCACGACGAAGCGCGCACGACCACGCAGCAGCTCCGTGCGCAGGATGTGCGTCCGTGCCATGAGCCCCACGCCGAAGGAGACGACGGCCTCGAAGTCCCCGGCGTTCACGACGTGCGCCACGTTGGGCAGGGCGAAGGCACGCGCCCGGGGTCCATAGGTCGGGTCCATGGGCGCCGCGACTCGTGCCCAAGGACGCCGTGCAGGCTGACGAGGAGGAAGGCCTGCCCTGGACGGCCACGGCTCGGCCTGAGCCGTCCTGCGTGACGCGGTCCACCCACGTGACCGAGGTGGACGTCGGCAGCCCGCCCTTGAACTCGAAGACGAGGCGATCGAAGCCCGCGTGGTGTGCGGCCCGGATGTCCACCAGCGTGGGGAAGTCCACGGCCGGTGCCGCCAGCGCGGTGGGTGCGGACGCGAGCACCATCGCGATCGGCGAGGAGGACGGGACTGACAGCGGTCATGGCGCACCTCTGCGAGCGAGTGGCGCGTGCCCGGCGGCCGCGCCGGACGTGCCCGATAGCCTCGCACGTCCTTGCCCCACGCGGGTGAACGTCGGTACGCCAGTGCCGCGACGGGACCGGCACCCGCATCTGGGGCTTCGATGCGCCCGAACTGGTCGACCTGGACCCTGAAGGCAAGCGTCCGAGCGGACCCGCGCATGGCGATGCGACCCAGGTCTGGGTGGGGCTTGCGAAGGCGCGCAACGTCCGTGCCATCGAGTCCCGCTACGAGGACCTCGACGGGACCGCCGTGGCGCAGCGGGCGGCGGGTCGCGCGGTCCGACTCGCGATCGGACTGCCGACCCTGGAGCAGTAGCCGCGGGCGACCCGGACGTCGCCACCAGGGCGCCGCACGGCAGACCACCTGAACCCTCACCCTGCTCTGCCCTGTCATGGCTCCCACGGGCCCTGCTGGGCGGCATCGGACAGGGGGGCACGGCGCGCAGTCACCAACAGGATTCCCGCCATCAATCAAAGCGAGGCCCCTCCAGTCACCCGGAGGGGCTCGTTCACGCTCAAAGAAGTGGTCGGGGCGACTGGATTCGAACCAGCGACCTCTTGACCCCCAGTCAAGTGCGCTACCAGGCTGCGCCACACCCCGACACAGGCTACGAGTGTATCAGGCGAGACCAGCCAGCTCGTCCTTCGAGGTGCGGTCGAGCAGGTCGGTGACGGACGATCGCACGTCCTTGCCCTCGTAGAGGACGGCGTGGACCTCGCGCGCGATGGGCATCTCCACGCCATGCCGGTCGGCCAGCGCCACGGCCGCGCGCACCGTGTAGGCACCCTCGGCCACGCCCGGCAGGCCGGCCTCGATGTCCGACCAGCGGCGCCCGGCGGCCAGCTCCACGCCCAGGCGGTGGTTGCGAGAGAGGGCCGATGAGCAGGTGGCCAGGATGTCGCCGATGCCGGCCAGGCCGGAGAACGTCAGCGGGTTGGCGCCCATGGCCACGCCCAGCCGCGTCATCTCCGCCAGGCCGCGCGTCGTGATGGCGGCCTTGGCGTTGTCCCCGGCCCCGAGCTCGTCCACGGCACCGGCCACGATGGCCACGATGTTCTTGAGCGCGCCCGCCAACTCCACCCCGACCAGGTCCCGGTTGCGGTAGAGCCGGAAGGTGCGGCTGCCGACGAGTCTCCGCCACGCGTCCGCTCACCGCATCGTCATCCGCGGCGACGACCGCCGCGGCCGGCAGCCCACGCGCGATCTCCGGCGCCAGGTTGGGCCCGGAGAGGGCCGCCACGCGACCGGCGCCGCCGGGCACCTCCTCCGCGATGACCTGGCTCATGCGCAGCAGCGTGCCGCCCTCCAGGCCCTTGACGACTGACAGCAGGACGGCCTCCGCCGGGCAGGTCTGGCGGCGACGGCCCGGACCCGCGAGCGCAGGACCGCCGAGGGCACGGCCAGCACCACGAGCTCGGTGGCTGACGAGAGGTCGGCCGCGTCGGCCGAGACGACGACATCGGGGCCGAGGGGTACGCCCGGCAGTCGGCGCTCGTTGCGCCCATCGGCCCGCAGTCGGCCGGCCTGCTCCTCGTCGCGGACCAGGAGCGTCACCGGGCCCGTCCGCGACAGCAGCACGGCGAGCGTCGTGCCCCAGGCCCCGGCGCCGACGACCGCGCGACGGGGCGGCTGGCCGGGCATCAGCGGCCGAGGCCCGCCATCAGGATCCCTTGCGGCTCGACTTCTTCGTCGTCCGACCGGCCGAGGAGCCGGCGCTCCCGGTGCGCTTGCCGGCCGAGCCCTTGCCCCTCGCGCCCGCACCGGCACCCGCGCCGGCGCGCCCCTTCGAAGACGACCTGGGGGCCTTGGGGCGCGGCTCCAGCTCCACGCGCGACCGCTCCCGGAAGATGAGGCGCAGCGGCGTGCCCTCGAACTTGAAGGCGTCCCGGATGCGGTTCTCCAGGAAGCGCTGGTAGCTGAAGTGCACGGAGCGCGCGTCGGCGGCGAAGAGCACGAAGGTCGGTGGCTCGATGGCCGCCTGCGTGGCGTAGTAGAAGCGCGGCCGGCGACCCTTCACGGCCGGCGGCTGGTGCCGAGAGACCGCGTCCGAGAGGACCTTGTTGAGGCGCGCGGTGGGGATGCGGCGCCGGCGCTCGGCGGCGATCTCGAGCGCGTCGTCCAGGACCCGCCCGGCACGCAGGCCGGTCAGGGCGCTGATGGCCACCACCGGTGCGAAGTGCAGGAAGGGCGCCTGGCCCCGGATGCGGGCCACGTACTCCTCGAAGGTCTTGTCGTCCTTCTCCACGAGGTCCCACTTGTTGATGGCCAGCACCAGGCCGACGCCCTCGTCCACGACGTAGCCGGCGACGTGGGCGTCCTGGGCCGTCAAGCCGTCCTGGGCGTCCAGGACCAGCACGCAGACGTCCGCGCGGCCGATGGCCTTGAGCGCCCGCACGGCCGAGTAGCGCTCCGACGCCGGTCCGGCGGCCACCTTGCCGCGACGGCGCAGGCCGGCCGTGTCCACGAGGCGCACCTCGCGGCCCTGCCACTCGAGCGTGGTGTCGATGGCATCACGCGTGGTGCCCGGGATGTCGCTGACGATGGACCGCTCCTCGCCCAGGAGCTGGTTGAGCAGCGACGACTTGCCCACGTTGGGGCGACCCACGATGGCGATGCGCGGCGTGGGCGGCGGCTCCGCCTCGAAGGAGAGGGCGAGGCCCTCCGCCGCCAGGCTCCCCGTCCGGTCCGAGGCCCTCCGCGACCTCGAAGGCGCCGTCTTCCGCGTCGCCGAAGGCCGGCGCCAGGCCCTCCTCGACCAGCTCGGCCAGCTCGTCGGCACGCGCCTCGCGGTCCTTGCGCTCGAGCTCGTCCGCAGACTCGTCCGGCAGGGCCGCCACGATGGCGTCGAGCAGGTCGCCCGTGCCGCGTCCGTGCAGTGCGCTGACGGCGTGGCTGTCCAGCCAGCCCAGGCGCAGGAACTCCGCGCCCTGCAGCTCCAGCTTCTCGTTGTCGGCCTTGTTGACGCACATGACCAGCGGCGATGCCGACAGACGCAGGATCTCGGCGACCTCCTGGTCGGCGGGCGTCAGGCCGGTCGCCGCGTCGACCACGAAGACGATGACGTCGGCCTCCTCGATGGCCAGGCGGGCCTGGTCCTGGACGCGCTCCTCGATGGCGTCCCCGGGGTTGACCTCCATGCCGCCCGTGTCGATGACGACGTAGCGGCGGTCGTTCCACTCGGCCACGCCGTACAGCCGGTCGCGGGTCGTGCGGGCGCGGTCCTCGACGATGGCCCGTCGCTCGCCGATGATGCGGTTGAAGAGCGTGGACTTGCCCACGTTGGGGCGGCCCACGATGGCCACCACCGGCAGGCCGGTCAGCGTGGTGTCCCGGTCCAGGCTGCGCGGTCGGCGGCGAGCGGTGCGGCGGCTCGGCACGTCAGGCCGCGCTGAGCGAGGTGCTGCGGTACGCCGGCTCAGCGACCTCGGTCACGGCCTCGTGCGCCAGGGCCACGGCGCGTGCCTGGGCCTCGTCCGTGCCGGCCAGCTCGTAGATGCGCTGCGCCACCGCGGCCAGGTCCTCGATGGGCGTGCTCGTGCCGCCGGTCACGCCGACCGTGCGGCGTCCCTCGAAGAGGGCGGCATCGTCCAGGTCCCGGGGGTGCTCGACCTGGATGACGGGCTTGCCCACGATGCCCACGAGGCGCGTGAGCTCCCGCGTGTTGGCGCTGTTGCGCCCACCGACCACGACCACCAGGTCCACCGCAGCCGCGAGGTCCGTGGTGTCCTGCTGCCGGCGGATGGTCACGGGGCAGACGGTGTTGACGATCTTGAGCTCGTGGGCGCGAGAGACGAGGAAGGCGGCCAGGCGCTCGAACTTCCAGGGCGGCTGCGTGGACTGCGTGAGCAGCGCCATGCGCTTGCGCCGCGGGATGCGCGCCCAGTCCTCCTCCTCGTCCACGAGGATGGCGTCCGGCGCGAAGCCCAGCAGGCCCACGACCTCGGGGTGGTTCGGCGTGCCCAGCAGCACGACGGTGTAGCCGTCCTCCACCAGCCTGGCGAGCTCCTTCTGCTCCTGGGTCACCCACGAGCAGGTCCCGTCGATGACCTCCAGGCCGCGGTCCTCCGCGCGGGCCATGACCTCCGGCGTCACGCCGTGGGCGCGGATGACGACGGCCGCGCCGGCCTCCACCTCGTCGAGCTCCTTCACGCTGCGGATGCCCTGCTCGCGGAGCTGCGCGATGACGCCCTCGTTGTGGACGACCTGGCCGAGCGTGTGCGTGGGCGTGCCCTGGGCGGCACTCAGGCGGGCGGCGTCGATGGCCTCGCGCACGCCATAGCAGAATCCGGTGCGGCGGGCGATGCGGACCTCGGAGACGGTACCCATGGGACGGCAAGTATCGCATCGGTGCTTGACGATGGCGTGAAGCGCTCCGACCGTGGCCAGCCGGCGCAGCGCGTGGCCGGAACTCAGTCCTGCGGCCAGGGCTCCCAGGCGCCTCGATGACGCGGCTCGACGAGGGTCGCGATGCGCCGCATGAGCTCGGCGTCGGCATCAGCCAGGGCAGCCCGGCGGTCCACCCCATCCGGGATGGCCAGCTGGAAGGGCCGGCCGACCCGCATGATGATGCGCGTCCCGATGGCCGGCAGGGCCTGGCCGCGACCCAGGAGGCGGTCCGTGCCGGAGATGCCCACGGGAAGGACTGGCGCCCCCGTTCGCGTGGCCAGCAGCGACACGCCGGGCTTTGGCTCACCCATCACCCCGTCATAGCTGCGCGTGCCCTCCGGCAGGATGGCCACCACGCCACCGCGGTCGAGGATGGCCTTGGCGGTGCGGTAGGCGCCGATGTCGCTGCCGCCAGCCTTGACCGGCTCCGCGCCCAGGGAGCGGATGAAGATCCCCAGCGGGCCGTCGAAGAGGGTCTCCTTGGCCAGGAAGGTGGGCCGGCGATCCAGGGCAGGCCCCAGCCAGCCGCCGATGAAGGGCGGGTCGGCGTTGCTCATGTGGTTGGCGGCGATGATGAGCGGCCCGCTCGTGGGCAGGTCGTGGACGCCTTCCACGCGGACCCGGGCGATGGCCTGCAGGCCGAACCGGGCGAGGCCGGCGATGAGGCGCGGGTAGGGCGCCAGGCCCGCAGGCGAGATGGGCGCCGGGCCCTCGGATCGACTCATGGGCTGGTGTTCCCCTGCTGCTCCCGGGCGCGGATGATGCCGACGACCTCCGCCACGCTGTCCTCGAAGGGACGGCCGTCCGAGCGGACCACGACGGCGTCCTCCGGCACGCGCAGGGGCGCCACGTCACGGCTGCTGTCGATGTGGTCGCGGCGGCGCAGGTCGGCCAGGATGGCCTCCGCCTCCGGCGAGCCCGGGGCCAGGCCGCGCTCCGCGGCGCGGCGGCGGGCTCGCTCCTCGATGCTCACCTCCAGGTACAGCTTGACCTCCGCATCCGGCAGGACCACCGTGCCGATGTCCCGACCGGCCAGGATGATGCGGCCGCCGGCGGCCAGGTCGCGCTGCGTCTCCAGGAGCGCCCCGCGCACCAGGGGCTGGCGCGCGACGATGCTGACGCGGCGGTCCACCTCCGGCGCGTGCAGCTCGTCGGTCACGTCACGGCCGCCGATCCTGACGCGCCGCAGGGCGCCGGCCTCGTCCGCCGCGAGTTCCAGCTCCGGGACGAGCGCCACCAGGCTGGCCTCGTCCTCCGGGTCGATGCCGCGGCCCACGGACAGCCAGGTCAGGGCGCGGTAGAGCACGCCGGTGTCCAGGAAGCGGTAGCCCAGGGTCGCAGCCGCGGCCGCGCCGACGGACGACTTGCCGCTCGACCCGGGGCCGTCGAGCGTGACGCGCAGGCCGCTCATGCGGGTCCCCGCGAGGCCACCAGGCGGCCCCGCTCGGCGGCGCTCAGGGGACGCACCGCGCCCGAAGGCATGTCGTCGAGTCGCAGCGTGCCGATGCGGACCCGGACGAGTCGTTCCACGGGAGCACCGATGGCCGCGAACATGCGCCGCAGCTGCCGGCGCCAGCCCTGCGTGAGCACCACGCGGTACCAGGTCGGGGCGCCGGCGCGGCCGGCGTCGGTGTCCAGCCGCGACGTCTCGGTGCGGGTCGCCTGGCGCAGGCTCACCAGGGTCGCCAGCCCCTCGTCCAGCTCGATGCCGTCATGCAGTGCGCTCGCCTGTGCCCGGTCCAGCGGCAGGCGCAGCGCGACCGCGTATTCGCGCTCCACCTGGTAGCGCGGGTGCAGCATCTGCTGCGCCCAGTCGCCGTCGTCGGTGAGGAGGAGGAGGCCCTCCGAGTCCTTGTCGAGGCGGCCCACCGGGTAGAGTCGGGCGCCGCCCGCGCGCACCTCCGGCGGCAGCAGGTCGAGCACCGTGCGCTCCGCGTGCCGGTCGCTCACGGTGGATGTGACACCGGCCGGCTTGTGCATGACGAGGTAGGTCCGCCGGCCGGCCGGCATGACGGCTCGGCCGTCGACGGCCAGCACGTCCACGCCGGGGTCCACCCGCTGGCCGGTCAGGGCCGGCTGGCCGTTGACGGTCACGCGCCCGGCCGCCACGAGCGCATCGGCGGCACGGCGGGAGGCCACGCCGGCATCCGCGAGCGCCTTCTGGATGCGGACGGGCTCAGACACCGTCGTCGTCGAGCGTGGCGCTGTCGGCGTCAGCAGAAGTGACGGCATCGGCGGGGCCCGGGGTGGCGTCGACGCCCAGGAGCCCGTCGGCGGTGGCCACGTCGGCCTCCGCCTGCGCCAGCCGGGCGGCGATGTCCGCCTCGATGGGAGGCAGGTCGTCCAGCGAGGTCAGCCCGAAGCGCTCCATGAACTCCATGCTCGTGGCGTACAGGATGGGCCGCCCCGGCGAGTCGGCGCGTCCCTGCTCGTGGATGAGGCGACGGTGCAGGAGGCCGCGCACGACGTGGCCACAGTCCACGCCGCGGATGCGCTCGATGACGCCGCGCGTGACGGGCTGGCGGTAGGCGATGATGGCCAGCGTCTCCAGTGCGGCCGGCGAGAGTCGCACCGCGTCCGCCCCCAGGTAGCGCGCGATGAGCGGCCCGCTCTCCGGCGCGGTGCCCAGCATCACCTGCTCCCCGGAGAGGACGAGGCGGATGCCGCGGTCCCGCAGCTGCGATCTCCAGGTCGCCCAGCCGCTCGTCCACCTCCTCGGCCGAGAGACGGGCCACGCTGCGCAGCTCCGCCCGGCTCAGGGGCCGTTCCGCCACGAAGAGCAGCGCCTCGATGTCCGCGACGCTCGCCGCTCCTGGCTCCTCCGGGGCGTCGTCCGAGGCCGCGATCGAGTCTCGCCCGTCGCCACGCATGGCGAGCTGGTCCTCCGCCTCGTCGTCCCGCGCCGACCCTCCGTCCGGATCCGACCCCTCGTCCCGCCCCGGGCCGACCGGCACCAGCCTCGGCTCGTTCACGCTGCACTCCGGGAGCGGCAGACGATGGGCCCGAAGGGCACCTCCTGGACGACGACGAGCTCACGGCCCTTGACGAGCTCCAGCATGGCCAGGAACGTGACCGCCACGACGATGCGGTCGCCCAGGTCCTCGAGGAGGTCCTGGAGCACCACGACGGGCGCCTCCCGCAGGGCCGCCCGGATGAGCGCGGCGCGTTCCTCGAGGGTGACCAGTCGCGGCACGACCTCCGGGGGCGGCGCGGGCACCGGCGCCAGCCGGAGCGCGCCCTCCAGCGCCTCCGAGAGCAGGCGCGGATCAAGAGGCGGACCCTCGTCCGGCCGGGCGCCGGACCTGGCAGAGGCGATGGCGGCACCGGGCTCCCGCCGGAAGACCTCCCAGCCGCTCTCCAGGCGGCCGCGGAGCGCACGACCGGCGTCGCGGAAGATGCGGTAGAGCACCAGCCGCTCGCGCAGCGCGGTCTCCGGGTCCGGCCCCTCATCGATGGCGATCGCCACCAGCGGCGGGCGCGGCAGGATGGCCCGGCTCTTGATGAGGATGAGCTGGCTGGCCACGCTCACGAAGGCGCTGATGTGGGCCATCTGCTCGCGGTCCAGGCCGGCCAGCGCCTCCAGGTAGGCGCCTGCCAGGTCCCCGAGGGGCACCTCCAGGATGTCCAGCTGGCGCTGTTCGATGAGCCCCAGGAGGAGCGCCAGGGGGCCGTCGTAGCCCTCCAGCGTGACGTGCGCGGCGCGGTCGGGATGCGACGTCTGCGCGATGCGCACGGCCATCTCGCCGGGCCCGGGACGGCGCAGGGGCGGCAGGGCCGCGATGCCGATCTCGCGGGCCGGCTCGGACGAGAGCCGCCCATCGGTCACCAGGGGCCGCAGCGTGGTCATCGTCAGCAGGCCTCGTCGGCGAGGTGCAGGGCCATGCCGGCGTCCGGGTCAAGCGGCGCGGCCTGGTTGCGGATGAGGTTCGCGGTCCGCTCGCTGCAGCCAGCCTGCCGAGCCAGCCGCGCCGAATCCTCGGCGTGGTCGCGGAGTCGGTCGAAGGCCGCCCGGAAGCCGGGGAGCGGAGCCAGGAGGTCGTGCACACGCTCACCGTAGCGCTCCCCGAGCGACCATGCCACGCGATGCGGCAGGCGCACCGAGCGGCCCTTGGAGCAGTCGTGCAGGAGGGCGGCCAGCAGGAGCTCCGGGTCCTGGTCGCCCGGACTCGCGCAGATGGGCCACGACGTCCAGCCCATGGCGCTGGTCGGCCCGGTGCATGGAGTCGAAGAGCGCCACCTGGGGAGCGCTCAGCCAGTCCCCCAGCTCGCGCCGCTCGGCGTCGCTGACCCGGCCGGCGACGTGCCGGAGCGCCTGCCGGGTCTTGCCCAGCCACCAGCCCACGATCAGAGCCCCAGGAGCAGACGCGCGAGGGTGTTGATGAGGGGCGACAGGAACGTCCCACCGCTCACGAAGAGGATGATGACGAAGCCCAGGAAGAGCGTGGGGATGACGTTGGCGTACTGGACCTCCAGCTCGTGCATGCGCCGCGCCATGGGCGCCGGCACGAGCCCGCCCACGACCGACCAGCCGTCCAGGGGCGGGATGGGGATGAGGTTGAAGATGAAGAGCACGATGTTGAGCATCAGGAGCGTGAGCAGCACGTTGTAGGCGAGATCCAGCAGCTGGTTCTCGCGAACGAAGATGTAGGTCTCCTCGCTGCCCAGGATGACGCGCAGCGGCACGGCCACGAGCATGGCCACGACGAGGTTGCTGGCCGGTCCCGCGAAGGCCACCAGCGCGTGGCCGCGCCGACCATGGCGCAGGTTGAGCGGGTTGACCGGCGTCGGCTTGGCCCAGCCGAAGAGCAGACCGCCGCCCGTCAGGACGCCCAGGCCGGCCGACAGGATGAGCATCAGGCTGCCCGACTGGTCGAGGTGGACGCGCGGGTCCAGCGACACGCGGCCCTGCCAGCGCGCCGTGCTGTCACCCAGGCGCCAGGCCGTCCAGGCGTGCATGAACTCGTGGACCGGGAAGCCCACGAGCAACATGATGGCGACCACGATGACGGCCGAGAAGATGGCTCGGCCGAGCTCGGAATCCATCAGCGGTCCGCTCGACCATGGGTCGCCGCTGAGCACCGTGGTGACCGCCGTCGCCGCGATAGCGGCGCTCGCGGATCCCGTGCCAGCGGATTCGGCGTGGGTGCTCATGTGTCCTCGACCTTCCTTCGGATCAGGCCCGCGGGTGCGCCCGCAGGTAGACCTGCCGGATGCGCTCTCCCGTGACGTGCGTGTACAGCTGGGTGGTGGTGATGCTGGCGTGACCCAGCAGCTCCTGGACGACGCGCAGGTCCGCCCCGCCCTCCAGCAGGTGCGTGGCGAAACTATGCCGCAACGTGTGCGGGGTCACACGACCGGACAGACCGGCCCGCAGCGCGGCCGTGCGCATGACGCGCCAGGCGGCCATGCGATCGAGGCGTCGGCCGCGCCGGGAGAGGAACAACGGCTCCGAACCGCGATCCTCGACGGCTCCCGCAGAGCCCGTGCGACCCGCGACCCCTGCCGAGCCCGTGCCACCCGCGACCGCCGAGCCGGCCGCCGCGGCCGCTCGACGATCAGGGCGGGCCGAGGCCGCTCGACGGTCAGTGGCACGCTGGGCGTCACGCTCGGCGAGGTAGCCGCTCACGGCAGCCAGGGCCACGTCGCCGACCGGCACGAGGCGCTCCTTGTCCCCCTTGCCGATGACGCGCACGAAGCCGCCGTCCAGCGAGAGGTCCTCCCGGTCGAGACCCAGGGCCTCGCTGATGCGCAGCCCGGCGGCATAGAGCAGCTCCAGGAGCGCCCGGTCGCGCAGGCCGATGAGGTCCGGCCCGTCGACCGCCTCCAGGAGCTCGACCACCTCTGCGGCGTCCAGCGTGTCCGGCAGTCGCTGCATCTGGCGCGGGAGGTCGATCAGGGCGCCCACGTCCTCCCCGATGATCTCTTCGGCATAGCAGAAGCGGTAGAAGGCGCGGATGGCCGCCGCCTTGCGCCGCACGCTCGTGGGCCGCAGCAGGCGGGGCGGTCGCGTCATGGCTGCCAGGTAGCTCCGCGCCGGGTCGGGGGAGCCCGCCCAGCGGACCACCCCTGGCGCGTCACGCCCGAAGAGGCGCAGGTCGGTGTCATAGGCGCGGATGGTCGCAGCCGCCAGGCCGCGCTCCACGCGCAGGTAGTCCTCGTAGGCGCCGATGGCCGACACGAGGTCGGCGGGCAGCCGCGGACCGGGGGCGGGCTCTGCCGCTGATGTGTCGATCGGGCTGCTCACCGCATCAGGCCGGCAGCAGTGCCGCCTTCTTGCGCAGCAGGTCCCAGAACGGCAGCGCGCCGCGCGGCTGGATGAAGTCGATGGGCGTGGCGTGGGCGCGGACCTCCACGCGGTCGCCGACCGCGAGCGGGATCTCGTCGCGACCGTCGATGCTGAGCAGCGCGTCGTGCGCGGCCTCCACGCGCACGCTGACGACGTGCTGCGGACCCACCACGGTCGATCGCAGCGGGGTCAGGTAGGCGGCGATGGGCGTGACCACCAGGTTGCGGCTGGTCGGCTCGATGATGGGGCCGCCAGCGCTGAAGCTGTAGCCCGTCGAGCCGGTGGGCGAGGCGACCACGACGCCGTCGCAGACGTAGGTGGCCACGCGCGAATCACCCACGTCCACGACCACGTGCATGACCCGCGCGTGCGCGCCTCGCACGATGGCCGCCTCGTTGAGGGCGAGCGTGCGCTCCCCCGGCGCGCCACCGCTGGCCGGGATGACGCGGGCCTCCAGCATGAGCCGAGGCTCCAGCTCGTAGTCGCCCGCCTTGAGCTGCGCCAGGACGGAGGCCAGGTCCTGCTGCTCCGCCTTGGAGAGGAAGCCGACCTTGCCCAGGTTGACGCCCAGGATGGGCACCCCGAGATCGGCCACGGCGCAGGCCGCGCGCAGGAACGTGCCGTCACCGCCGAGGACCACGAGGGCGTCCGTCGTGGACAGCAGCGTCGGGTCGTCCGGGGCGTCGCCGGCGGGCGCCGCCCACGCCTCCACCCCGTTGGCCCGGCACCAGGCCAGGGCCTGCTCGCGCAGCTCGGCGAGGCGGCCTGGGTGGGGTTGAAGGCGAAGCCGATGCGCTTCACGCGGGCAGTCGCAGGTGCAGGAAGAACTCGTGGTTGCCGGACGGCCCCGTGAGCGGCGACTCGACCTCACCCAGGCAGGCCAGCCCGAGCGACCGGGCGTGGTCGCGGACGCGCTCCACGGCCGCCTGCCGCGCGGCCGGGTCGCGCACCACGCCGTGCGGGACCTGCCGCGGGCTCAGCTCGAACTGCGGCTTGACCATCGGCAGGATGTCCGCGCCGGGCACCAGGCTGGCAGCGATGCCGCGCAGGAGGCGCGTCAGCGAGATGAAGGAGACGTCGGCCACGGCCAGCTCGGCGCGCTCGGGCAGCATCAGGCGTCCTCCGCGTCGGGGTCCAGGCGCGCCGCGTGGGTGCGCTCCAGGCTGACCACGCGCTCGTCCGCGCGCAGCGACTCCGCCAACTGTCCTCGACCCACGTCAAGAGCATAGACACGGCGCGCGCCGCGCTGCAACAGACAGTCGGTGAAGCCGCCCGTGGAGGCGCCGACGTCGAGGCAGACGCGACCCGCCGGATCGACGCCGAAGGCGTCGAGGGCGCCGGCGAGCTTCTCGCCCCCGCGCGAGACGTAGCGCGGACCGGCCTCCAGCTCGATGGCCACGTCCGGCGACACCAGGTCGCCGGCCCGCAGGTCACGGCGGGCCCCGTCGCCCGAGCCGACGCGGACCCGGCCGGCCATGAGCAGCGCCTGGGCCCGGCTGCGCGTCTCGGCCAGCCCGCGCTCCACGAGCAGCTGGTCGAGGCGCTGGCGACGCGGCCGCGGCGTCGCCCAGCCCCTCAGGCCTCCTGGTGGTCGGCGTCCCGCGACGATGGCGAGAGGCCAAGCTCCACGATGGCCTCCTCCACCTGCGCCAGGATGCCCGCCTCGTCGAGGCGCAGGACGCGCCGCAGGTCGCCGACCGACCCGTGGTCCACGAACCGGCCGGCCGGGATGCCGATGCGGCGGACCACTGGCCACGTCGCGGTGCCGGCGGGCATCGCAGCACCGGCGACGCCGGTGGCATCGGCCGCGCCCGCGGTCCCGGCGCGTCCGCGAGCAGCTTCCAGCACCGCGGAGCCGAAGCCGCCGGGCAGGGCGCCCTCCTCCAGCGTCACCAGCAGTCGCCGGCCGGCTGCCTGCGCGAGGATGAGCTCGCGGTCCAGCGGCAGCGCGAAGCGGGCGTCGACGACGGCCACCGACCAGCCCGCGGCCTCCAGCGCCTCGGCCACGGCCAGGCCGCGGGCCACGATGGGCCCGAGCCCGACGATGACGATGTCCCTCGCCCTCGCGCAGGAGCTCGCCCGCGGCCGACCGGCACGGGCGCGGGTCCACGGGCGGCAGGTCGAAGCCGGCGTCGCGCGGGTACTGGATGGCGAAGGGGTGCTCCTGGGCGAAGGCCGTGCGCAGCAGCCGCCGCAGCTCCTGCTCGTCACGCGGCGCCGCCATCACCAGGTTGGGCAGCTGGCGCAGGGCGGCCAGCGTGAACATGCCCTGGTGGCTGGTGCCGTCCTCGCCCACCAGGCCGGCGCGGTCGATGCCGATGACGACGGGCACGTCGTTCTGGCAGACGTCGTGCACGACCTGGTCGAAGGCGCGCTGCAGGAACGTCGAGTAGAGGGCCACGAAGGGCCGCTGACCGGCGATGGCCAGGCCGGCCGCCATGGTCATGGCGTGCTGCTCGGCGATGCCCACGTCGAAGACGCGGTCCGGGAACCGCTCGCCGAAGGTGGCCACGCCGGTGCCGGTCGGCATGCCGGCCGTGATGGCCACCACGCGCTCGTCCTCGGAGGCGATGCGCACCAGTTCCGCGGCCATGACCGCCGTGTAGTTGGGCACCTGGCGCGCCGCGCTGGCGCGCTCTGCCGGCAGATGGGGCGGCGTCCCCGTCGGCAGTCGTTGCCGCGCCGGCCTCCGGACGGGTCGACAGCGGCGCTCCGCCGAGTGGCGGCCGTGGCGCGCCGGCCCGGGCGCGCGACGTGGCAGCGCTCGCCGTCGGCACTCCCCGCGTCCGTCGTGGCCGCCCGCGACTGGGCCGGCATGGGCGGCAGGGCCGCACCGTGGAAGCTCACCTTGTCCGCCTCCGCCGGGTGGTAGCCGTAGCCCTTGCGGGTGCGGACGTGCACGAGGATCGGGCGCGTCCTCTTCCAGGAGGGCCGCCCGCAGGGTCCGGTCGAGGACCACCAGGTCGTGGCCGGGCACGGGGCCCACGTAGGTCACGCCCAGGTCCTCGAAGAGCCGGCCCGGCTGCGAGAGGTCCACGACGGCGTGTCGCACGCGCTTCGACCACTCCAGGACCACCGGCCCGACCCGCGGGATCTCGCCGGCCAGGGCGTCCCACGTGCGGCGCGAGTCACGCCACTGCGGGGAGAGCTTGATGCGGCTCAGGTACTGGCTGACGGCGCCGACCGTCGGCGAGATGCTCATCTCGTTGTCGTTGAGCACGATGACCATGCGCGTCTTGCGCTGGCCGATGTCGTTGAGCGCCTCGAGCGACAGGCCGCTCATGAGGGCCGCATCGCCCACGACGACGGCGATGTGCTCGCGGCCGCCGCGCCGGTCGCGCGCCAGGGCCAGGCCCTCCGCGATGGACAGGCCGGTGCCCGCGTGGCCGCCGTCCATGACGTCGTGTGCCGATCTCCGAGCGGCGCGGGAAGCCGCCCACGCCGCCCAGCTGGCGCAGCGTGTCGAAGCGCTCCAGTCGCCCGGTCAGGAGCTTGTGCGCGTAGGCCTGGTGACCGGTGTCCCAGACGATCCGGTCGGTGGGGCTGGCGAGGATGCGGTGCAGGGCGACCGTGAGCTCCACGACCCCCAGCGAGCTGCCCAGGTGGCCGCCCGTCACGGCGACCGTGTCGATGATGCGGTCGCGGATCTCCGTGCAGAGGGCGCGCGCCTCCGCGTGGCTGATGTCCTTGAGGTCCTCCGGTCCGCGGAGGTCGCGCCAGCCTGGTCATGGCCTACAGGTCATCGTCGTCGTCCGGGCGCAGGTCCACCAGGCGTGGGGCGCCGCCAGCTGCCGTCCACGAGCCGTCCGATGCGCGCCTCCGCGCCGTCGAGGAGGTGGGCACAGTGCTCGTGCAGGGCCGCGCCGCGCTCGTAGAGGGCGATCGACTCCTCCAGCGGGAGGCCGCCCTGCTCCAGCTGCGCCACCACGCCGCGCAGCTCCTCGAGCGCCTGGTCGAAGCGGAGCTGGCTGACATCGCCAGCCTGGCTGCCTGCTCCGTCTTCCGCGGGCAGGGTGGCTGTCACGGGTGCGGCTGGCTCGAGTCGGATCGGTCACGTGCCGGAGTCTCGCACGCCTGCCACCGACACGTCCAACGCGCCCCGCGCCAGGCGCACCTCGAGGCGGTCGCCGACGGCTCGCGTGGCGGCGTCCATCACGACGCGACCGTTCGGCCGTGCGCACGATGGCGTAGCCGCGTTCGAGCGTGGCGAACGGATCCAGCGCGGTGAGGCCGGCGCCACTTCGGGTCAGGTCCGCGCGCGCCTCGGCCAGGCGAGCTGCCATCAGCGACGGCAGTCGGTCCGCAGAGCGGACCAGGACCGCCCGGTCGGCGGCCAGCCGGGAGCGCAGCGCGCGGGTGGCACGGTCCAGGAGCAGCCCGACCCGTTCGCGCTCGGCGGCCAGGTAGGCACCCGGCCGGAACTGCTCGAGGCTGCGCCGCTCGGTCTCCAGGCTGGCCCGCGTGCTGGCCAGGCGGCGCGTCGCGGAGGTGGCCAGGGCGGCCTGCAGCGCCAGCAGGTGACGGCGCTGCTCCGTGCGGTCGGGCACGACCAGCTCCGCCGCGACCGACGGCGTGGCCGCCCGCACGTCCGCTGCGAACTCCGCGAGGGTGACGTCCGTCTCGTGACCGACGCCCACGACGACCGGCCGCGGATGCGCGGCGATGGCACGCACCACCGGTTCCTCGTTGAAGGCCCAGAGGTCCTCCAGCGAGCCGCCGCCGCGAGCCACGATGACGACGTCCACGGCCAGGCCCGTGGCCGGGTCGGTCCAGCGGCCGATGCGGCGCAGCGCGGCCACGATGGACTGGGCCGCCCCGGGACCCTGGACCTGGCAGGCGCTCACGACGATGCGCGCCAGGGGCCAGCGCCGTCCGATGACGCGGCGCATGTCGTGGAGGACGGCCCCGGACAGGGAGGTCACGATGCCGATGGTGCGTGGCCAGGGCGGCAACGGACCGCTTGCGCGTGGCGTCGAAGAGGCCGTCCGCCGTGAGGCGGGCCTTGAGCGCCTCGAAGCGCAGCGCCAGGTCCCCCACGCCGGCCGGCTGGAGGCTCTCCACGTAGAGCTGGTAGGCGCCCTGCGGCTCGAAGACATCCAGGCGGCCGTTGACGACGACCCGGAGGCCGGTGCGCGGCTCCAGGGGCATGGCCAGCCGGTCGTCCCGGAAGATCATGCAGCGCAGCTGGGCGCGCTCGTCCTTGAGGGTGAAGTAGCAGTGCCCGGCGGAGCTGACCGTGGCCTGGCCGACCTCGCCCTCCACCCACACCCTGGCCAGCCGTGGTGCGCCGCGGATGGTGTCCCGGATGAGGCGGGTGAGGTCGCCGACGGAGAGCACGCGCGGGCCTGCGGGCGGCGCGGCGGACAGCGCGGCAGGCGGCTCGGCAGACGCCTGGCGGCGCGGCGGCGGCAGACAGCTCGGCGGGCGGCTCGGCGCAGCGGCTGGCAGCGCGGCAGACAGCTCGGGCATGCCCGAGGACACCCCGGCCGAACCTGGGTCCGGCCCCGCGACCTTCCCGCGGTCCAGCCTCCGCGGGCTGGCTCACCTCGTCCCACAGTCCGGGCATGGCTGTCTGGGCGCCTCCCTCAGCGACGGTGGGGCTCTCGGCCGCCCGGCGATCAGGCGACGACTAGACGCGGGTGAGGTACTCGCCGGTCCGGGTGTCGACCTTGATGACGTCACCCTCGTTGACGAAGATGGGCACCTGGACCACGAGACCGGATTCGACGGTCGCGGGCTTCTTGGCACCCGACTGCGTGTCGCCGGCGAAGCCCGGCTCCGTCTCCATGACCCGCAGGTCCACCGAGGTGGGCAGCTCCACGCCGATCGTCTCACCCTGGTAGCTGGTGCGGTCGACGCTCATGCCTTCCACGAGGTAGCCCGTGACGTCCCCGAGTTGCTCCGCGGTGAGGTGGAACTGCTCGTAGGACTCAGCCTCCATGAAGTGGTAGTCCGAGCCGTCCTGGTAGAGGAACTGCACGGGGCGCTTCTCGAGGATGGCGCGGGGCCACTTCTCACCGGCCTGGAAGGAGCGCTCCACCGTCTGGCCACGCTTGATGTTGCGCAGCTTGATGCGCACCTGCGCCGAGCCGCGGCCCATCTTGATGTGGTGGTAGTCGAGGATCTGCCAGAGCTCGCCGTCGAGCTCGATGGCGATGCCCTTGCGCAGGTCTCCGGTCGAGATCATGGTTGGTCGTGTGTCTCCGTTGGGCTGGGCTGGTGTGAGCGTCGTCTGCGACCCGCGATTCTAGCGGACCCGGCTTCCGACTCCCGAGGCCGGGCGTCGACCCAGTCGCCGCGGGCCTCCGACCGCGCGGTCTGCGGTCTATGCCCCGACGACCGTGACCTCGCGCGGGAAGCCGGTCAGCAGCTCCACGCTGCCGGCAGCCACGTCGATGGCCACGAGGTCCTCGATGCGCACGCCGGTGATGCCGTCGAGATAGACGCCCGGCTCGACCGAGAAGACCGTCGGCGAGGGCAGCGCCTCCTCAGCCGCAGCACGGCCCACGGAGGGCAGCTCGTGCGTGGCGAGGCCGATGCCGTGTCCCGTGCCGTGACCGAAGTGCGGACCGTGACCGGCAGCCGTGATGACGTCGCGCGCGGCCGCGTCCACCTGGCGGTTGGTCACCGGCCAGCCCGGCCGGGACGGCCTCGCGGAGCAGGTCGATGGCCGCCGCCTGGGCGCGGGCCACGAGGTCGTAGACCTCCAGGTCGGCGGGCGTGGGCTCGCCCACGAAGAGCGTGCGCGTCATGTCGGAGCGGTAGCCGTCCACCTTGGCGCCGAAGTCGAAGAGCAGGACCTCGCCCGCCCGCACCGTGCGCTCGCCCGGCGAGCCGTGCGGCAGGGCCGCCCGCGGGCCGGACAGGCAGGCCACGTCGAAGGCCAGGCCCTCCGCGCCGCCCGTGCGCATGCGCCACTCCAGGGCCAGCGCCAGCTCGTGCTCGGTGACGCCCGACGCGGATGTCCGGCGAGGGTCCCGATGAGCGCGGCGTCGGCCACGGCACAGGCGGCCGCGATGCGCTCCAGCTCCGCCGGCTCCTTGACCCGGCGCTGCTCCTCGATGAAGCCCTCGAGCGGCACCAGCTCCACGTCCGGGGTGGCCTCCGCGAGGCGCAGCCACTCGGCGTGGCTCAGGAAGCCGGCCTCGACCCCGATGCGGCGCACGCCATCGGCTGCCGAAGCGCGGATGGGCCGCAGGCCGCGCAGCAGCTCCGGCCAGGCCTCCACGAAGGCGCCCGGCGACGTCCGCCACGCGGCTGGCCGGGCACTCTTCCGCGGCCTGCAGGCGGTACCGCGAATCGGCCACCACGACCGACTCGTCGGCGGAGACGAGGAAGCGGCCGGACGCTCCGCAGACCTTCTCCTCGCCGTCGCCCAGCACGAAACCGGTCAGGTAGCGCCCGTTCTCCGGGCGCAACCCGAAGTAGGCGTCCAGCCCGTCAGCGACCAGACGCTCGCGCAGGCGGTCGAGGCGGCCAGGGCGCGCGGCCAGGTCGGCAGCCCGCCAGCGCTGCAGGTCGGCAGCGGTCGGCGCGGTCGCCTCCTGTCAGCTCGCCGGGCACTTGGCGATGTTCTGGCTGTGCTGCGCGGCGGTCTTGGCGAAGGTGTGCGTGTCCGATCCGGGGCAGGCGTAGAAGAAGAGGAAGTCCTTGCGCGTATCCGGGTCGAGGGCGGCCTCGATGGATGCCCGCGTGGGCGTGGCGATGGGCCAGCTCGGGAAGCCCGGGCTGCTGGTAGGTCTGGTGTGACTGCAGCTCCGGGCTGACGTTCACCGTCGCCAGGTCGGCGACGCCCAGCGTGTCCCAGAACAGGTAGTTGGGCCACTTGGCCATGGCCATGTCGCGCGAGCTCCATGCTGTCCGCGGCGTAGACCACGGTCGGGTCGGCCTGCATGAGGCCGCCGGTGGCGCCGTTCAGCTTGGGATCGAGCCGGTTCCAGTAGACGCCGGCCACCTTGGCGCGGTCCTGCGTCGACCTTCACCTCGCGCTCGACGATGCTGGCCACGGTCAGGACGTCGTAGAAGTCGGCGCCCTTCTTCTTGGCCTGGGCGACGAGGTCGCCGGAATCCTCCTCCCACTCCTGGATGAGCAGGCGCAGGAACTCGTCGGCGGTGATGTCGATGGGCACGGGGTAGACGCCGCCGGCGAGGAAGCCCTCCAGGCTGTTGCCCTCCGGGATCTGGCGCAGGAAGGGGTACTCGTCGAAGAGCTCCGGGCGTGGGTTGGTCGCCAGGTCCAGGAACTCCTTGGGGTCGAGCTGCAGCTCCGTCTCCTCCTTCTGGGCCTGGAGGTAGGCGGCGATCTGCTCGATGCGCAGCCCCGGACGGAGCGCCAGGTTGACGACGGGCGTGGGCGGGTCAGGCTCGGCCGCGAGGCGCGTGACGACCTGCTGCGGGCTCATGCCCGTGTTCATCGTGTAGATGCCCGCCTTCAGGAGCTGGTCCACGCGGTCCGACATGATGAGGTACTTGAAGGCCAGGGGGTCCGTGAGCAGCCCCGCATCGACGAGGTTCTCCTGGATCTCGTCGACGGTCTGGCCGGGGTCGATGACGAACTTGACCTCCGTGGCCTCGCCGCTGGCCGGCTTGCCCAGGCGGTCGCCAAGCTCAGCGCGCAGGAGGTCGGCCACGATGGGCATGTGCAGGACGCCAGGGTTCTGCTCGAAGAGGCCCGTGACGGCTGGGCCGATGACCGGACGGGCCAGGATCCAGCCGCCGATGACCAGCCCGATGAGCAGGACGACGACGAAGATGAGGCCCTTCCAGGCGCCCGAGTTGGCGTCGCGCTGGCGCGCTCGGCGAAGCTCCCAGCCCTCCACGATGCCGACGCGCGGGCCGCCCCGCGGCTGCGGCGCCGATGGCCCGCTCACCGAACGGCCTCCACGGTCGCGGTCGCGCGGGCATCCAGCTCACCCTGGACGATCATGGCTGCCGCCTCGCGGTCGACGCGCGCCCGCCAGGCGCGGCGGGCGGTCGGAGAGGGCGGGCCGCCCGAGCGGCCCCGCGGCGCGTGACCCATGCGGTCCTCCGCGGCCTGGCTGGTGAGGCGTTCGTCACGGAAGGTCAGCGGCACGGACAGGTGGCGGCACACGTCGGCCGCCCACTCGCGCGTGCGGCGCGACTGCTCGCTCTCCGTGCCGTCCAGGTGGAGGGGCAGGCCCACCACCACGGCTTCCACGCGGCGCTCCGCGCAGAGGCGGCTGATGGCAGCGGCGTCCTGCCGCGGTGTGCTGCGCCGGAGCGTCAGCAGCGGCTGCACGCCCCCGCTCGCGGTGTCCCCGGAGGCGACGCCGATGCGGCGTTCGCCCAGGTCGATGCCCAGCAGCACGCTCACGGGCACCCCGGGGCGCACGGGGGCCGGTCGACGACGTCGTTCATGGTCAGGTGTGGCTCACTCCGATGCGGATGGATCAAGGACATCCAGCCTGATGCGGTTGCGGTCGCTGGGCAGGTCGCCCAGGAATTCGGGCCAGACGCTCACGGTCGCCGCCCCGATGTCCTCAAGTATGGCCCGAGCCTCGGAAACCGGCAGGCCGGCGATCCTGGCGAGCACGGCGTCCTTGTCGATGACCTGGTAGGCGACCGCGCTGGCCGTCCCGTCGAAGCGGATGCCACCGTCCTCCGCGACGCCGTCACCCGTCTGCACGGAGAGCCGTCCGGGCAGGACGGCCATGCCATCCGGAAGCTCGGCGAGCACGATGGAGCGGGCCAGCGCGTCGACCGATCGTTCGTCGACGGCGAGCACGTGCGCGGCCAGGTCACCCGACAGGGTGAACTCCGCGGCACGGCTCCCCACCACCTCGTCAGCCGCGGGCTGATGCTCCACGATGCCCGGCTCCGCGGTCCCGGTGAAGACGGTGAGGTCCTCCGGCAGGCGCTCCGGGTCGCGCAGGCGCGCCGCCAGCTCGCCGACGAGTCGGTTCTGCAGGTCGGCCAGGGCGGCCTCGTAGTCCTCCTGCGTGACGACCGGGGTCTCCTCGTATCGGCCACCGCTCGTGGCCTCCGGGTTGCTGACGCCGATGCCCTGCGCCTCGAGCGAGGGCACGAGGCTGATGTCGCCGGCCGCCACGTTGCCCGCATCGCCCGGTGCCACGGCTTCCACCGGGACCGTGACCTGGCTCGGTCCGCTGCCCTCGCCGACGCGGGGCACGACGACCGCCTCGGTCGTCCGGAACTCCACCCCTGACGGTGTCCGGACACGGGTGTCGGCCGGGATCTGCTGATCGAAGGGCTGGTCCGCCGACGTGAAGACGATGCTGCCCGTGGCGCGCGCCTCGACGACCTCGCGGCCGGTGGCCGCATAGGTCTGCTCCGTGGCCAGCGGGATGGCCACGTCCACGGCAGGCAACCGCCCGGTCTCCGGGTCCGGCTCGCTGACCGTGGTGAGCGCGGTGATGGTGAGCGGCAGCGGGCCGATGGTGGCGCTCCGCGGCGTGAGCGTCACCTGGGCCGTGGGCAGCGCCTGGAGCGACGCCACGACGCCGATGACGGCCACCGTGAGCACCCCACCGGCCACCACGATCATGCGCCGGCTGACGCGGCGCCCGGCCGGAGCGGCGGTCTCGGCGCCCGCGGCCGCCATGGCCTCGTCCGCGGCTCCCTCGGCCGGCCCTGCCTCGCTGGGCCCGGTCTCCGCGGGTTCCGGCGGCGTGTCGCCACGCTCCAGCGCGGCTTCTGCCTCCGTGGCCGTGGGCAGCCCCAGCACGCCGGCAGAGGCGGCCATGGCGCGCACCTGCACGTCCGGGCTGGCGATGGCCAGCGTCAGGCCGCGCGCGGCGGCCTCACGGTGCAGCAGCTTGAAGTTGATGCGACCGGTGGCGATGCGCGACCCGGTCGGGACGACGAAGACGACCCGCTCATCGGTGGCATTGCGCAGCCGCGCCACGGCATCGGTGATCTCGTCGTCACTGTCCAGGTACCAGACGGCCATCAGGGGCAGTCTGCCCTAGAGCGGGCGTGTGTGTCTGCCGACGTGCGCGCGGGCCAGGCCGCTGATGGCGCGGGCGCCACCTGATCCTTCGAGCGTCGCGATCAGGGCCGGAGCCCGAGATACAGGCAGGCGACGACGACCAGAAGCCAGATCGCGCGAGCCGCGAGCATCTCGAGCCGCGGCGCATGGCTGACATTCCGTGGCCGAGTCATCGATGGCATCTCCGCTTGACAGCCCACTCGGGGACGTCGGCAGGCTGAGGCTCAGCGCGATGGTCCGTCGGCGTCGGCAGGGGTCGCCATCACGCGAACGTCAGCGGCGTGGCAGCCATCCGTCGTCGTGTCGGTGGGGTGCAGGACGGTCGGGTGTGTTCTGGTGGCGTGCCCTAGACACGCATCCCGCGCAGCACGCGGCTGAGAGCGGCATCCAGGGGTTCCTGCGGCAGGGAGGCTTCCAGGGCCTGGAAGGCGAGCGCCATGGGTGTCACGTCCTGCTGGTCGACGAGCAGGCCGGTGGCGTCGCTGACCTCGCTCACGGAGTCCGGCGCCATCATCGAGATGAGCGGCCGGCGCGCGAAGGGCAGGCCCGTCGCGAAGCCGGGCGCCTCCAGGGCGGCTCGGATCTCCGGCAGCGCCGCGCCGCCACCGCAGAGCTCGATGCGACCGGGCAGCAGGCCCTCCTTGCCGAACTCCTCGAGCACCAGCTCGATGCCGGCCGCCCAGACGGCCACGTCCTCACCGACGATCTCGGCCACCTCGTCCGCGTCGCGGACCTCCTTGCCCAGGGCGTGGTCGATCTTGACGCGCTCGGCCTCCTCGAAGCTGGTGTCCAGTCGGTCGGCCAGCGACTTGGTGAAGGCGCGCCCGCCGAGGGCGAACATGCGCGTGCCCTCCACGCTGCCGTTGCGCACCAGGGCCACGTCCGTGGTGCCGCCGCCGACGTCGATGAAGAGCGCGCCCGACTGCCCGACCTGCTCCCCGGAGATGGAGCGCGCCACGGCGTACGGCTCGGCGACGACCTTGATGAGCTGCAGGCCGAGCTGCTCGACGACCGACTCGAGGGCACCCAGGTGCACCAGCGGCGCGTAGGCGTTGAAGACCGAGACGCGCAGGTGGCGGCCCTGGAAGCCGACCGGGTTGGTGACCGCGTAGCCGTCCACGGCGGCGCCGGCCACCGAGGCGTGCACGAGTCGCACGTCCACGTTGGGCAGCCCGGTCTCCCAGGTGATGGTGCGCTGGGCCTCCGCGGAGGCGTCCGCCTCCACCTCCTCCAGCAGCCGCTCCAGCTCCGAGTGGGTGACGGCGCTGTCCGCCCGCTTGCGTTCCACGCTGCGGGTGGTCGTGAAACCCTTCACGAGCTCGCCCGCGATGCCGACCACGACCTTGGGGGCCGTGCGGCCGGCCATGGCCTCCGCCGCATCGAGGGCCTCGCGGCAGTTGACCACCACCGCCGAGATGTCCGCCACGGTGCCCGACTGCATGTGTGAGAGCCCCTGGCGCTTGCGGCCCACGCCGGTCACCAGGGCTCGCCCGTCCGAGGTCGTCTCGAACACCAGCGCCTTGGCGTACTCGGTGCCGATGTCGAGGGCCAGCAGGGCATGACTGGGGCTGACGGAGGGCACCCGCCGCACCAGTCTCCGGAACAGGCTCACGCCCGGGCCCCCGCCCTAGCGCACCAGTCGTTCACGCAGCTTCTGCAATGCTCCCTGCAGGGCTGCCGACTCGGGCAGCCGGCCCTGGGCCATCTCGGGGCGTCCGCCGCCCTTGCCGCCGCTCTCGGTCACGGCCTCGCGTACGAGGTCGGCGGCGCTGACACCTTCGGCCACGAGGTCGTCGCTGACGGTCACGAAGAGCTGCGGCTGCTCGTCATCCTCCAGCGCGGCGGCGATGACGCCGCTGCCCAGCGAGCTGCGCACCTCCTTGGCCCAGGCCTTCAGGTCGTCCATGGAGCGGAAGCCGCCCGTGTAGGCGACCAGAGCGCCCTTCTGCAGGAGCTCGGCCGCGCGGGCCGCCGCCTGGGCCGTGGGGACGATCCCGGCGCTCGCCTTGCGGGACGTCTTGCCGCGCTCCTTGAGCTCCTCGATGCGGACCGCGAGCTGCTCGGGGCTCTGCGCGCCGGCGGCGGCCACGGCGGCCTCCAGCAGTCGGAAGCGCTCCTCGGTGAGGGCCTCGGCAGCCTCGCCGGTGACGGCCTCGATGCGGCGCATGCCGGAGCCGATCGATCGCTCGCCGGTGATGATGAAGCCGCCGATCTGGCCGGTGGCGCGACAGTGCGTGCCGCCGCAGAGCTCGTGGCTGTAGCCCTCGACGCGAACGGTGCGCACGGTCTCGCCGTACTTCTCGTCGAAGAAGGCGTCCGCGCCGGCCGCGACGGCCTCCGCCATGCCCATCGACGAGGGCGTCACGGTGCGGTCCTCGCGGATGACGCGGCGCACCTCGTGCTCGATGCGGTGGCGCTCCTCCGGGGTCAGGCCGCGGTCGAAGGGATAGTCGAAGCGCAGGTAGTCGGGCGTCACGAGCGAGCCGGCCTGGCGGGCGGCCTCACCGAGCGTGTTGCGCAGGGCCCGATGCAGGACGTGCGTGCCGGTGTGGTTGCGCATCGTGCGGGCGCGGCGGTCGGGGTCCACCTCGCGCGGCCAGCTCCTGGCCCAGCGCCACGCGGCCGTGCAGCTTGCCGTGGTGGACGATGAGGCCGCTCACCGGTCGCTGCGTGTCCTCGACCGTGAAGAGGACCTCGCCCGCGGCATCGCGCAGCACGCCGCGGTCGCCGATCTGCCCGCCGCCCTCCGCGTAGAAGGGCGTGCGGTCCAGCACCAGCAGGGCGTCGGCCGCGGCCCCCGTGCGCTGCTCCGCGTCAGCCCGGGCCTCCAGCTCCTGGTACTCGGTGTCGTCGCGGACGATGGCCACCACGCGACCGGTGGCAGATGTGCCCTCGTAGCCCAGGAACGTGCTGTCACCGACGCGTCGAGCGATGCCGCCGAAGAGGGCCACCAGTTCGGCCTGTCGGGCGAGGTCCTGCTTCGTGCCCGAGCGGCTGCGCTCGCGCTGGCGGCGCAGCGCGGCCTCGAAGCCGTCGCGGTCGACGCGCACGCCGTACTCCGCCGCCAGCTCCACGGTCAGGTCGATGGGGAAGCCGTAGGTGTCGTGGAGGCGGAAGGCCGTCTCGCCGTCCAGGCGCGGCGCGTCCTCGGGCACCTCCTCCGGGCGGCGGCCCACGACGCGGTCGGCGCCCGTGAGCGGGATGAGCGCCTCCTCCAGCTGGACGGTGCCGGCGTCCAGGGTCCGCGCGAAGGCGGTCTCCTCGCGCAGGATGGCACCCAGGATGGCCTCGCGGCGCTCCACGCAGGATGGGGTAGGCCTCGCCCATCAGCTCGATGACGACCTTGGCCGTCTCGGCCAGGAAGGGCTCCCGGCGCCCCAGCAGCCGGCCGTGACGCACGGCCCGCCGGACGATGCGCCGCAGCACGTAGCCGCGACCCTCGTTGGCGGGCAGCACGCCGTCGGCGATGAGGAAGGTGATGGCCCGCGAGTGGTCGGCGATGACCTGGTAGCTGAAGCGCTCCGATTCGAAGGCGTCGGGGTCGTGGCGCATGAGCTCGCGCATGCGGGCGTGGATGGGCGTGAAGAGGTCCGTGTCGTAGTTGGTGGCCACGCCCTGCAGGACCGAGGCCAGGCGCTCCAGGCCCATGCCCGTGTCCACCGAGGTGAACGGCAGCGGCACGCGCGGCCCGTCGGGCTGCTGGTCGAACTCCATGAAGACGAGGTTCCAGATCTCCAGCCAGCGCGGGCAGTGCTCGCTGTGGTCGGGGACGCAGTCGGGGCCCTCGGAGAGCTCGGCGCCGCGGTCGTAGTGGATCTCGCTGCAGGGCCCGCAGGGACCCGTCTCCGCCATGCGCCAGAAGTTCTTGTCGTCCCCGCGCGTCCACGTCGCCCCAGCGCGCCATGCGCTCGGGCGGCAGGCCGATCTCGTCGCGCCAGACGGCCCAGGACTCCTCGTCGTCGCGGTAGGTCGTGGCCGCCAGGCGCTCGCCGGGGATGCCCAGGTCCTGCGTCAGGAACTCCCAGGCCCAGTGGATGGCCTCGCGCTTGAAGTAGTCGCCGAAGGACCAGTTGCCCAGCATCTCGAAGAGGGTGTGGTGGCGCGGCGTGCGGCCGACCTCCTCGAAGTCGTTGTGCTTGCCGGCCACGCGCAGGCAGCGCTGCGAGTCCACGGCCCGCGTGTAGGAGCGCTTCTCCACGCCCCGGAAGACGTCCTTGAACTGGACCATGCCGCTGTTGGTGAAGAGCAGCGTCTGGTCCCCGCCGGGCACCAGGCTGGCGCTGGGCACGACCTCGTGACCGCGCGCCGCGAAGAAGCCCAGGAAGCGGGCACGGATCTCGTTGGCGGACAGCGGCTGCATGCGGGCCTCGGGCGCGGCCCGCTCATCGTGGTCTGGCATCGCGCCGAGTGTACCGAACGCCGGGCACGGGCCGTAGGCCGGGCCGAGGGCCGAGCGTACGCCGGAACGAGCCATCGCCACCTGGCTGAGACTGCTCGGACCGTCCGATCGGGTTCCGGTGAAGTGACATCGAGACGGCATGGTCACAGCGAGGCCCCGTGGCGCTAGGGTGCGCGCATCGTGCAGGTTCAGTGCGCCGGGAAGGCCCGGCCGCATCCGCGACGCTGGCCCTGGCCGGCATCATGGCCATCGTCGGGCTGTTCCGCGTTCACCGAGGAGCCGCTGGCGGTCGTGCCGCCGCGGTCACGCGCGGAGCCGCCGCGTCAGCCAGGCCGGACGGGCGCGGGTCGAGTCGCCCGTCTCGGCATGCGCGGCAGCGCCCCACGCCGACGCCGGTCGCCGAGCGGCCTGGCTGAGCCCGTCGCCGGAGCCGAGCCAGAGGCCGAGCCCACGATCATCCGTCTCCGGCCGCGCCCGGCGCCCGGACCCTTCGCCATGGACCTCTATCGACCCGGCGACTTCTCGCACCAGGCCACCAAGGACTGGTGCGTGGCCGGCTCGACGCAGACGATGATGAACATCATGCGCAGCGGTCGGAACGACCACTCGGTGCGCTCCCAGGAGCGCATCTACCTGCAGGGCCGCCGCTTCTCGCCGGACAAGCGTCGGCTCGGCCCCATCGGCGTGGACCTCCTGGGCTGGGCGGAGGTGCTCGAACCGGGACGGCTTCGGACCGTACGTGGTCGATGGCGCCGGGACCCGCCGGGCAGCCATCCGCAAGGCCGCGCGGGCGCTGCGCGTCACCGGGCGCCCCGTGGGCCTCGTCACCTGGCGCGGGGCGCACTCGTGGGTCATGTCGGGCTTCACGGCCACCGCCGACCCGGCCTGGCGCGACGACTACGAGGTCACCGCCGTGAACATCGAGGACACCTGGTACCCCTGGGTCAGCACCATCTGGGGCGCCTCGCGGCCGCCGGGCACGCTCGTGCCGGTGGCCGCCCTGGCGGAGGACTACCTGCCCTACCAGCGACCGCGGGCACGCTACCCGGGTCGCGACGGGCGCTTCATGCTCATCCTGCCCGTGCTGCCCCCGAACACCGTGGCGCGCTGACGGGAGCGGCCTCAGGCCGGCCGACGGCCCTTCGTGCTGGCCAGCCTCAGCCCTGACGGGGCCGGATGGTGCCGCCCGGGTCCGGCGGCTGTGGTGGCTCCGGCCGTCGGACAGCGAGCGCGCTGCTGACCACGGCGATGCCGATGCCCAGCCAGGACACCGCGGACGCCCACAGCAAGCGGGTAGTCGCCCAGGCTCAGGACGTCGCCGATGCGGGCGCCGATGGCCTGGCCGGCCAGGGCGCCCAGGATGGCGCCGGCGAGGACGAAGGGCAGGTGCCAGCCCAGCTTGCCGCGCACGAAGACGTAGACGCAGGTGTGGAAGGCGCCGACCAGGAGCGAGAGCACGAAGGCCGGCTGCAGGACGAAGGTCGCCAGCCCGCCATCCATGTCGCTTCCCTTCGCCCTCGTCGCTCAGGCGGCCGGGGCGATGCGACCGCCGCCGATGACAGCGTCCCCGTCGCCGTAGAAGACGGCCGCCTGGCCCGGAGCCGGCGCCCAGGCTGGCGCATCGAGCTCGACGCGCCAGCGATCGCCCAGCGCCCCGCCGCCGGCCGCCAGCATCGGTGCCGCCAGCGGCCGCGCCGTCGAGTCGGCGAGACCAGCGCCGGGACCAGCGGCGCGCGGTGACGGATGCGCACGCCGGCCCGGAAGGGACCACCCGGCGCGCCATCCACGAAGGAGACCTCGCCGACCGACAGGGACTCGCGCTGCAGGTCCTCGCGACGGCCCAGCCGGATGAGGTTGGCGGGCACGTCGATGGCGGCCACGTACTGGCGCTCGCCGAGGGCCACGCCCAGGCCGCTGCGCTGGCCGATGGTGTAGGCAGCCGTGCCGGCGTGCGCGCCCACGACGGCACCATCGGCATCCACGAGCGCACCCGGCGCGCGGCTGCCAGCCGGCCCGGCGCGTCAGCTCGGCGCGGTAGTCGCCCTCGGGCACGAAGCAGATCTCCTGGCTCTCCGGCTTGTCCGCCGTCACGAGGCCGTGGCGGCGGGCCACCTCGCGCACCTGCGGCTTGCGCAGCGCGCCCAGCGGGAAGCGCGTGTGGGCGAGCTGCTCCTGCCGCAGGCCGTAGAGGAAGTAGGACTGGTCCTTGTCCCGGTCCAGGCCCGCCAGGAGTCGGTAGCGCCGGCCGCCCGGCCGAGTGGCGTCGTCCACGGCCTCCACCCGCGCGTAGTGGCCGGTGGCCACCGCGTCGCAGCCGTACAGGTGCCGCGCCCGCCCCAGCAGCGCCCCGAACTTGACCAGCGAGTTGCAGTCCACGCAGGGGCTCGGCGTGCGGCCCTCCAGGTAGGCCGACGACGAAGGGCTCCACGACGCCGGCCGCGAACTCCCGCTCCAGGTTCAGCACGTAGAACGGGATGCCCAGCTGCCCGGCCACACGACGGGCGTCCTCCGCGGCGTCCAGTGAGCAGCAGGAGCGGTTCGTGCTGGAGTAGACGTCCGCGCCGTCGTGCAGGCGCATCCAGACGCCCACGACGTCCAGCCCCTCCTCCACGAGGAGCGCCGCCGCAGCCGACGAATCCACGCCGCCGGACATGGCCACGAGCACCCGGGGTCGCGGTCACTGACAGCGCGGGCCTGGCCCTCGCGCAGGCGCTCGATGGCCTCCGGACAGCGAGTCCGCTCCGCGAGCGTCGACGTCCTCGTCGCTCGTGCGGCGGCCCAGCGAGAGGCGCAGCGCGCAGCGCGCCTCCGACGGCGGATAGCCCATCGCCGCCAGCACGTGGGAGGGCTCGCTGGAGCCGGTCGTGCAGGCCGAACCCGTGGAGCAGGCCAGGCCCTCCAGGTCCAGGGCCATGACGAGGTCGTCGCCGGGCACCCCGCGCACGATGACCGACAGCGAGCCGGGCAGCCGCTCGACGGGGTGCCCGGTGAGCTCCACGGACTCCATGGCCAGCAGGGCGGAGCGCAGCCGGTCGCGTCGCGCGGGCAGGGCGGCACGATGGTCGCTCGCTCCGCGGCGGCCAGCTCGAAGGCGACGGCCATGCCCACGGCGCCGGCCACGTTCTCCGTGCCGGCGCGCCGGTAGCGCTCCTGGCTGCCGCCGTGGACCTGGGGCAGGATGGTCGTGCCGCGGCGGATCCAGAGCGCGCCGACGCCCTTGGGGCCCTCCACCTTGTGGGCCGCGAAGGAGACGAGGTCCGCGCCCAGGGTCGCCACGTCGATGGGCAGGTGGGCGGCACCCTGCACGGCATCGACGTGGACGAGGGCCGGCGACACGGCCCGCACGCGGGCGATGAGCTCCGCGAGCGGCTGGATGGTGCCCACCTCGTTGTTGGCCAGCTGCAGGCTCACCAGGATGGTCCGGTCCGTCAGGGCCGCCGTCAGGTCGTCCGGGTCGAGTCGGCCGTAGCGGTCGACCGCCAGGCGGCGCACGTCGAAGCCGAACTTCTCCAGCAGCAGGCAGGACTCCAGGACGGCCTTGTGCTCCACCGCGGAGGTGAGGATGCGGTGGCCGGCCGCCTTGCCCGCCCAGGCGGCACCCTTGACGGCCAGGTTGATGGCCTCCGTCCCGCCGCTCGTGAAGATGATGCTGCGGGCCTCCGCGCCGATGCTGCGGGCGAGTCGCTCGTGGGCCTCGTCCAGCCGGCGGCGGGCCTGCCGCCCGGGCGCGTGAGGTGACGAGGGATTGGCGCCCTCGCCTTCCAGGATGGGCAGCATCTCCGCCAGCACCTCCGGGCGCAGCGGCGTGGAGGCAGCGTGGTCCAGGTACACGGTCACGCAGCGGATTGTAGGCGGGGTCCCGCGCCAGGCCGCGGTGCGGGCCGAGCACCGGCGTCGCGCGGGCCACCGCGCCGTCCCGGCGCGACCCTCAGCACCGTCCTCAGCGCGCGGTGGCGTCCTCGGGCAGCACGACCCGCCGCCGGTCCTCCTCCCGGCCGCGCTCGCGGCGACGCTCGTGGAGCGAGAGGATGCGCTTGCGCATCCGGATGGCGCGGGGCGTGACCTCCACGAGCTCGTCGGCGGCGATGAACTCGATGGCCGACTCGAGGGTCATGGGCGGCGGCGGCGTGAGACGCAGGGCGTCGTCGTGGCTGTGGGTGCGGATGTTGGTGAGCTTCTTCTCCTTGGTCGGGTTGACGTCCATGTCGCCCGGCCGCGAGTTCTCGCCCACGATCATGCCCTCGTAGACGGGCACGCCGGACCCGATGAAGAGCGTCGAGCGCTCCTGGAGGTTGAAGAGGCCGTAGGCATTGGAGGTGCCCGAGCGGTCGGAGACGAGCACGCCGCTCGTGCGGTGCTCGACATCGCCGGCCCAGGGCCCGTAGCCCTCCCCGATCTGGTGCAGCAGGCCCGTGCCGCGCGTCTCGGTCAGGAACTGGCCGCGATAGCCCACCAGGCCGCGCGTGGGCATGATGGCCTCGATGCGGGTGCGGCCGTCCTGGTCGGTCGTCATCTGCTCGACGCGCGCCCGGCGAGCCGCCAGCGAGCCCGTGACCGTGCCGATGTGGTCGGGCGGGATGTCGATGCTGACGCGCTCGTAGGGCTCGTGGACCTGGCCGTCGATCTCGTGCAGGAGGACCTCCGGGCGGGAGACCTGCAGCTCGAAGCCCTCGCGCCGCATCTGCTCGATGAGCACGGCCAGCTGCAGCTCGCCGCGGCCGCGCACCTCGAAGGTGTCCGGGGAGGCGGTGGGGCGGACCTCGATGCTGACGTTGCCGAGCACCTCGCGCTCCAGCCGGGCGCGGATCTGCCGGGAGGTCAGGAGCTTGCCGTCACGACCGGCCATGGGCGAGGTGTTGACGCCGAAGGTCATGCTCAGCGTGGGCTCGTCCACGGAGAGGCGGGGCAGCGGGCGCGGGTCGCCCGGGTCCGTGATGGTGTCCCCGATGGTGATCTCCGGCAGCCCGGCCACGGCCACGATGTCCCCTGGGCCGGCTTCCTCGATCTCCACCAGCTCGATGCCGCGCGCCGTCGTGAGCGAGGTGACCGTGCCACTGAGCGTGACGACGCGGCCGGGCTCCACGCTGCCGTCCGGCGTCTCCGCCTCCTCCCGCAGCACCGTGATGCGCTGGCCCATGCGCAGGCGGCCGTTGCGGATGCGTCCGACGGCCATGCGGCCCACGTAGTCGTTGGCCGAGAGGTTGGTGACGAGCAGCTGCAGCGGGTGGCCGGGCACGTGGCGCGGCGGCGGCGTGTGTGCCACGAGCAGGTCCATGAGCGGCTGCAGGTCCTGGCCGGGCGCGACGGGGTCGAGACTGGCCGTGCCCGTGCGCGCGTTGGTGTAGACGATGGGGAACTCGATCTGGCGGTCTGTCGCGCCGAGATCCATGAAGAGCTCGTAGACGTCGTCCACCACGATCGAGGGCCGCGCGTCGGCGCGGTCGATCTTGTTGATGGCCACGATGACCGGGAGGTGCTGGGCCATGGCCTTGGAGAGGACGTAGCGGGTCTGGGGCAGCGGTCCCTCGGCGGCGTCCACGAGCAGCAGGACCGAGTCGACCATGAGCAGGCTGCGCTCCACCTCGCCGCCGAAGTCGGCATGGCCGGGCGTGTCCACGATGTTGAGACGAACGCCCTTGTAGGTGATGCCGGTCTGCTTGGCCAGGATGGTGATGCCGCGCTCACGCTCGAGGTCCATGGAGTCCATGACGCGGTCCATGACCACCTGGTCGACCCGGAAGGCACCGGCCTGGCGGAGCATGGCATCGACGAGGGTGGTCTTGCCGTGGTCGACGTGGGCCACGATGGCGATGTCGCGGACGTCGGCTCGGACGACCTCTTCGAGCATGGCGGTGGCAGGAGTGGCGTGCATGGGAAGACCGATTGTCGCACGCTCCCGCCCTTCACCCGTATCCTGCACGGGTGAAGGTCCGTGAACCGGTCGCTCGGCCGCTCGACGTCATGGCCGCTGAGGCGCTCCTCTCCGTGTCCCAGGCATTCCTGGTGGGGGTGCTCCTCTACCTGGCCATGGGCATCTGGGACGACCGGGGCGTGGGCTTCGGGCCGGTCGCCTTCATCCTGGCCGCGCTGGGGGCCGCCGTGGGCGGCGGCTGGCTCTACTGGCTGCTGGGCGGTGTCGGCTGGCCACTGGCCACCGCAAACGTGCCCGTGGCCATGTTCCTGGGCTTCGCGCTCGTGCTGGGCTGGCGGGGCGACGATCTCTTCCGCGTGGCGGGTGCGCCGCTGCTCCTGAGCCTGGCCGCGTCCGTGTACGGCCTCGTCTGCGGCGTGTTCCTCGACTCCCCGCGCCGCTGGCGCTGGGACCAGCGCCAGAAGCCGCGCCCGGGGACCGCGGTGCCGCGCGTGTCACCGGCCACGAAGACGTTCGTGGCCCAGGTCCCGCGGACGCTGCCGAGACGTCCGACCACGGCCCTGGAGCGGGCCGAACTCCTGCCCCCGGTCGGAACGCCCGGCGGGGCGGGCGCTGGCGCGTCCGGCGGCGGTACGGCCATCCCCTACCTCGATGGCGACGATGATGTTGGCGAGCCTGCCGACGTGCCTCGCGACGCCGACCCTGTCGGCGGGACCGGCGCTGGCGGCGGGGCCGGCGGCACTGGCGGCGGGGCGGGTGCCGGCACGGGATCACTGGACACCCCTGCCGGCATGAGCGGGGCGTCGATGCCGACCGAGCGCCTTGACCAGGCCGCGCGGTCCGGCAGCTCGCCGGCCGCCGATGACGATGCGCGGGCGACGGAACCCGGAGCCATCGAGCTGCCCACGGCCCTCGAGCCGCGGGCGCAGCGCTCGCCATGGGCCTGGGCGGCGCCGCCCGAGTGGACCCGTGACGAGGAGGACGAGCCGAGCGACCGCTCGTCCGGCCACCGATGACCGTCGGCGCAGTCGTGGTGCCGGCAGGCGTGGAGGAGGCGCTGTTCGATGCCGGCGGGCGCATCGCGGTGCGGCGCATCGTGGAGGCAGCCTGGGCGGGCGGGGCGCTGCCGGTCGTCGTGGTCGTCGGCGACGATGCGGGCAGCTCGGTCGCCGCGGCCCTGGCGGGTTCGCCGGCGACGCTCGCCGATCCAGGAGACGTCGTGGGCGCGGCCGCTCACGCGGTCGGGGTCCGGGCAGCCCTGGAGGCGGTCAGCGACACGAGCGCCCTGCTCCTCTGGCCCGGGCGCATGACGTGGGTGGACCCAGAGACGGTCACCTCGCTCATCGAGGCCCACGGCCGCGCTCCTGATCGCGTCATCCGGCCGCGGCGCGCCGGCCAGGCGGGCTGGCCGGTGCTGGTGCCGGCCGCCCTCGCGGAGGAGGTGCTCGGCGTGGCCGGAGCCCAGCGTCCGGAGCCCGGCGGGCGCACCGACCGATCGACGGTCCGCGATGCGCTCGGCGGGCACGGCGCCCTCGACCTTGAGGCGCGCCTGGCGCTGGCAACAGCGGACACCGTGGAACTGGGCGACCCCGGCTCCGTCCTGGGGCGCGAGGTGGCCCTCGACGCGCTGCCCGACTACGCCGGTCCGCCCGAGCCGGTCGGCGGGCCACCGCCCGAGTGGGGCGCAGCCGCCGCCGACACCCCCGACCCGGAGGTCACCCCGGGGCAGGAATAGCGTTCCGCTTTCGCTGATTACTGCGGCGAGGACGGGCCCCAGGCGGCCGGCCCGAGCCACGGCCATCTCGACCGATCCTTGGCGGGCCGTCGGCTTGGCGTGCAGTGCTCGTGCCGAACTTCGGTGTCGTCACAGCGCCGGGCCTTCATGACAGTTGATCGCGTGGAAACCCCTGGGCGCCTTCGAGGACAGCCTCGGAGACGTCCGCGTGGCCCGCCGTGCGTGACATCGGCGGGCACGGGGCCGGATGGAGCGTGGCTGAGCGTGACCGACCGTGCGGGGCGGTGTCAGGGCTGTGCGGTCGCCAGTCCTGTGGGTATGGGGCCAAGTAGCACCAAGAGGACACATCTGGCCTGCGGCGGAGCGCATTTCCCCGGTCGTGGCCGCTGGGCGGACACGTCTCCCAAGACGGCGCCTTGGTGTGGCCTATCCATCGACGCCCGGGAGCGAAGACGCCGTCCAGCCAGGTGGCCGCCGCCGGGGTCGATCCCGCACGTCACCAAGATCGATGGAGGACTTGACGTGCGGCCGTGGATTTGCCGTGCCACTGCTCGGCTACGGCGAGGCGCCGTGGGTGCCTCGGTGTCGTGCGCCTTCGCAGCTTCGTCGATCGGCGTCCGCAGCTCGTGCGGGCTGGCCGAGGCGAGACGCTGACCGGAGCCTAATCCCCCGGTACTACCCCGCGGCGGGTCCGGCGGCCGCAGCGCGAGGCCCAGCTCGGCCAGCTGGCCGGGCTCGATGGGCGAGGGCGCGTCGAGCATCAGGTCGGAGCCGACGAGGTCTTGGGGAACGCCATCACCTCGCGGATGTTGCCCTGGTCGGTGAGCAGCGCGATCCAGCGGTCGACGCCCAGCGCGATGCCGCCGTGGGGCGGCGCGCCGTACTCGAAGGCCTCCAGGATGCCGCTGAACTTGGCCTCCTGCTGCTCCGGCGAGTGGCCCATGAGCGCGAACGACCGCGACAGCTTCTCGCGGGTGTGGAAGCGCACCGAGCCGCCGCCCAGCTCCCAGCCGTTGAGCGCGAGGTCGTACTGCTGGGCGCGGGCGTGGCCGGCCGGATCGTCCGCGCTGGCCAGGAACGGGTCGCCGCTGGTCGTGACCAGGAGCGCCTCGTCCTCCGGCAGCACGCCGCTGAAGGGGTTGTGCGTGGCGTCCCAGCGGCTGTTGTCCTCGTCCCACTGGTACATCGGGAACTGGTGCACCCAGACGTAGGCGAGCACGACGGTCGTACGCGCCCAGGCGGGCGGCGAGCTCGATGCGCACCTACCCGAGCGCCTCCTGGGCATGGATGTCGCGGTCCGCGACGATGAGCGCGAGGTCGCCCGGCTGGCCGCCGGCCGCGGCCGCCATGCGCGGCGGCCTCTCCTCGCCCACGGCCTTGACGATCGAGCCACGCACGCCGCCCTCGCCGCGGAGCGCGAGCCAGACCATGCCCTTGGCGCCGGCCTTCTTGGCCAGCTCGGTGAGCTCGTCGATCCTGCGCGTGGCCGTGTCCGCCTGCCCGGTGCCGCGATGCCCACGACGCGGCCGCCGGCCGCGAGCACCTCCTCGAACACCCCGAACCCGGAGCCCGCGGCGAGGTCCGCGAGGTCGTGGAGCTCCATGCCGTAGCGCAGGTCCGGCTTGTCGATGCCGTAGCGGTCGATCGCCTCGCGCCAGGTCAGGCGCGGGAACGGCTCGGCAGGAGCTGCGCTCCGGCGTCACGGCGCGGGTGACGGCGATGGCCATCTCCTCCACCCAGGCCATCACGTCCTCCTCCGCCACGAAGCTCATCTCCAGGTCGAGCTGGGTGAACTCCGGCTGGCGGTCGCCGCGCAGGTCCTCGTCGCGGAAGCAGCGGGCGATCTGGAAGTAGCGGTCCATGCCGCGACCATCAGCAGCTGCTTGAGCTGCTGGGGGCTCTGGGGCAGCGCGTAGACGTTGCCGGGCTGGAGCCGCGAGGGCACCACGAAGTCGCGGGCGCCCTCCGGCGTGGACTTGATGAGCAGCGGCGTCTCCACCTCCACGAAGCCCGCCTCGTGGTGGACCTCACGGATGGCCTGGACCAGCCGGCCGCGGGCCAGGATGCGCTGCTGGAGCGGCTCCCGGCGCAGGTCCAGGTAGCGGTACTTGAGGCGCACGGCCTCATCGATCTGGGCGTCCGGGTCGTTGATCACGAAGGGCGGCGTGCGCGCCACCGAGAGCACCGGATGGCGCTCGCGCGCAGCTCCACCTCACCCGTGGCCAGCTGGGCGTTGTCCGTGCCCGCCGTGCGCGGCGCGATGGTGCCCCGGACGCGCAGCACGTACTCGCTGCGGACGCCCTGGCGACCGCGTGCGCCTCCGGCGACTCCTCCGCGTCCAGCACGACCTGGGTGATGCCGTAGCGGTCGCGCAGGTCGAGGAAGATGAGCTGGCCCAGGTCGCGGCGGCGATGGACCCAGCCCGCCAGGGAGGCGGACTGGCCGGCGTGCTCGAGGCGGGCGTCGGCGCAGGTCAGGTGCGGTAGGTGGTCTTCATGGGAGTGCCCATGGTAGCCGGCCCGCACGGCCTCGCGCGCCACTGACGTGCCAGTCCGACCGGTCTCGCCAGCGACTCACTTACCACATTACCTCACCCACAGCACCTCACCCTTACCAAATCTCAACCATATCTCAACTACTACCTCACCAACACCCCCGGCCGCGCGCTGGCACCACTACAAAAACAACATATCAATAACACTATCATAACCACAACTCACAAACCACATCTCATCCCTTACACCACTAACAATATCACAATAACCAACCACCACCACACATCACTCATACAACATCTCTACCAAAACACACCACCCAACACCAATACACACTCCCACACCCACACCACTCCTCTCAGCCTCGGCCGCCGCGGAGCCGCTCACGAAGGTCGCGGAGGCGGTTCCAGCCTGGGTCGATGACGAGGTCGAAGGTGCCCGGATGGCGCAGCGGCGTGCCCAGGAAGCGCCGCTTGAAGAGGCTGAAGCCCTCCCAGCCGGGGTCGACGGTGCGATCGTCCGGCTCGCGGACGCCCCACAGGTCGAGGCTGCGCGTGCCGCTCTCGCGGAGGGCGCGCTGCAGGGCGGCCATGACCGCGTACGGGCCGCGCTTGACGACCAGCGCCGGGTCACGCGTGGAGGCCGCGTAGAGGTAGAAGGCGCGGTCGCCCGTGCGCGGCGCGATGGCCCCGGCCAGCGGCCGGCCATCGTGCTCGGCCAAGGCCAGGAACCAGTCGCCGCTGGCGGCCAGGGGCGACGCCAGGGCGCCCAGGAAGGCGCGCGAGCGGATGCGGAAGCCGGCCCGCTCGGAGGTCTGGGCCAGCAGGCCGTGGAAGGCGTCGAGGGCTCCGCGGCGCCCGCGCGGTCGATGCGCACGGTGGTGCCCTCCCGCTCCGCCCGGCGCAGCTCGGCTCGAGCGTCCCTCGACCAGCCGGCCACGGGATCGTCGCCGGCCACCAGGTCCACGATGCGCGTGGTAGGCGCCTGCAGGTCGTGGGACGCCGGCCGGGCCCCGCCGGCCAGCAGCGCCCGCCCGACGGCGCCCGTCACGGTGGCATCCAGCGAGGCTCGCGGGTCCAGCTTGAGGACGATGCCCCGGCGCGCCCGGGCATGGGTCCTGAGACCGGTCAGCAGGTGCGCCAGGATCTCGGCCGCGTCAGCAGCCTCGCGATCCCAGAGCGGCCCGTGGGGCACGTAGAGGATGGTCCGCCCGAAGGACGTGGCCCGGTCGAGCACCTGCGCGACGCCCCGCGGCCGGCCGGCCGCGTCCACGACCATGAGCCGGCTCCAGTGCTCGCCCGGCTCCCCGGCTCCGGCCTCGCCCCAGGCCCAGCTCTGCAGGACGTCACCCTCCGGCCGGGACGCCACGAAGGCCGTCCAGTCGGCCCGGTCAGCCGGCCCGGCTTCGCGGATCCCCAGCGTCACGGGCGCAGCCGCCCGGGCGTCATGGGTCATGCCGGCCGGTCATGGGGCGGCCCGTGGCCTGCGGCGCTGCGCGCGCGCGGTGGCTCCGCGCGTCATCCGTCCTCGCCGTGGCGGTGCTGGGCCTGCGCGCGCAGGAGCTCGCGGGCCAGGTCGCCACGGCCACCTGCCGCTGGGTGCCGGCCTTGAGGTCCTTAGCTGGACGTGGCCCTCATCCAGCTCGTCGCCGCAGATGACCGCGAAGTGGGCGCCCGCCCGCACCGCGCCCTCCAGCTGCTTGCCGAGGCGCCGCGTGGTGAGGTCCGGCCAGCAGGCCAGGCCGGCGCCGCGCAGCTCGGTGGCCACCTGCAGGCGCACCACCGTGTCCTGGGCATCGGCGCCGACGACCACCGCGGCTGGCCGCCATGGCTCCGAGGCGGGCCGGCCTGCTCGGCCAGCGCCAGCGCCACGCGGTCCAGGCCGATGCCGAAGCCGATGCCCGGCGTGGGCTGGCCGCCCAGCAGCTCCACCAGGCCGTCGTAGCGGCCGCCGCCGCCCAGGGCCTGCTGCTGGCCCTCCGCGCCCGGGCGATAGAACTCGAAGGCCGTGCGCGTGTAGTAGTCGAGGCCGCGCACCAGGGTGGGAGCCAGGCGCGGCTCGATGGAGAGCGCCTCGAGATGCGCCAGGAGGCCGTCGAAGTGGGCCCGACAGTCGTCGCAGAGGTGCTCGTCGATGGTCGGCGCGGCCTCGATGAGCGGCGCCATGCGCTCGTCCTTGGAGTCCAGGAGGCGCAGCGGGTTGGTGGCCAGCCGGGCGCGCTCCAGGTCAGGCAGCTCCGCCTCGTGGGCGCGGAAGTACGCCCGCAGGGTCTCGACATAGGCGGGCCGGCAGGCGGCGTCGCCGATGGAGTTGACGAGGACCTGCACGTCATCCAGGCCGACGGCCGCGAAGAAGGCCGTGGCCAGCTCGATGATCTCCGCGTCGATGGCCGGCCCGGGATCGCCGATGGCCTCCACGTCGAACTGCCAGAACTGCCGGTAGCGCCCGGCCTGGGGCCGGTCGTAGCGGAACATGGGACCCGTCAGCGTGAGCTTCACGGGCTGCGCCCACGTGCGCATGCCGTGCTGCACGTAGGCGCGCACGATGCCGGCCGTGGGCTCCGGACGGAGCGCCCAGCGCTCCCGCTCCTCGTCGCCGCGCCCGGCCTGCACGCGGAAGAGCTCCTTCTCCACGACGTCGGTGACCTCGCCCACCCCGCGCTCGTAGACCGCCGCCTGCTCGAAGAGCGGCGTCTCGATGGGCTGGTAGCCGTAGCGGGCGGCCAGATCCCGGGCGGCCTCCTCGAGGCGCAGGAAGACGCCGCGCTCGGGGGGCAGGAGGTCACGCGTCCCGCGGGGGCCTGGAACCTGGGCATCGCCCTAGAGTCTAGCGGCGCCCGGGCGGCGGCGCGAAGGCGTCGACAGATGACGACGCCGCCGGCTCGGGCAGAGACATCATCCCTGCCTCCCCCTTGCAGGTGCTGCCTCGAGGCGGAACGGCGCCCCGCGGCCTCCCCTCTCAGGGGGCGTCCACGTCCTCCATGGAGCGCAGCCAGTTCTCCGGGCCGTAGACGGTCCGCGGCACGGCCGGGTTGCGCGGGTCCTGCGGCCCCACGATGCCCACCCGCTCCAGCTCGTCCATGAGGCGGCTGAGCGCGGTTGAAGCCGACCTTCAGCTTGGTCTGCATCATCGAGGTGCTGGCCTTGCCGGTCAGCAGCACGAGCTCCGCCGCGCGCGGCGTCAGCTCGTCCTCGGCGATCTTGGCCAGCCAGGCGAACTCGCCGCCCTCGCCATCCTCGCCGTCGCCCGTGCCGGCCAGCACGTCGGGGTCGTAGAGGGGCGTCGGCTCCTGGGTGCGCCAGTGCTCGGTGACGGCCTGCACCTCGGCATCGGAGACGAAGACGCCCTGGATGCGCACGGGCCGCGGCAGGTCGGCGGGCTGGTAGAGCATGTCGCCGCGGCCGATGAGGTCCTCCGCGCCCGGCGCGTCCAGCACCGTGCGGCTGTCCACCATGGAGGCCATGGCGAAGGCGATGCGGCTGGGCACGTTGGCCTTGATGAGCCCGGTCACGACGTTGACGCTGGGCCGCTGCGTGGCCAGCACGAGGTGGATGCCCACCGCGCGGGCCTTCTGGGCCAGCTTGACGACGGGCTCCTCGACCTTGCGGCCCTCCTGGATCATGAGGTCCGCCAGCTCGTCGATCATGAGCACGATGTAGGGCATGCGGTCCTCCGGGGCGACCCCCGGCGAGGCGTTGTAGGCGGCGATGTTGCGGCTCGTCGAGCGCGCCAGCTTCTTGTAGCGGTCCTCCATCTCGCCGACCGCCCAGGCCAGCGCGGCCCGCGCCTGGTAGGCCTCCATGATGACGTCGGTCAGGAGGTGCGGGATGCGCCCGTAGGGCGCCAGTTCGACGCGCTTGAGGTCGATGAGCACGAAGCGCACCTCGGTGGGCTTGGCGCGCATGAGGATGCTGGTGATGATGGCGTTGACGCAGACCGACTTGCCCGAGCCGGTGGCCCCGGCGATGAGCAGGTGCGGCATCCGTCCGAGGTCCACGGCGTAGGGCTTGCCCGAGACGTCGCGGCCGAGGGCGAAGGTCAGCGGGCTCGTGGCGGAGGCCATGTCGGCGTCCACGTAGACCGAGCGGAAGCCGACCATCTCCGACGCGTGGTTGGGGATCTCGATGCCGACCACGTCACGCCCGGGATGGGGGCCTCGATGCGGATGCTGCGCGCCGCCAGGGCCATGGCCAGGTCGTCCGCCAGGCCCTCGATGCGCGAGATCTTGATGCGGGCGTCCGGACGCACCTCGTACTGCGTCACGACCGGCCCGGTGTTGGTGGCCACGACCGTGGCCGGGATCTGGAAGGAGCGCAGCTTCTCCTCGATGATGCGCACGTTGCGCTCGTGGTCGTGGAGGCCGGCCTCGGCCGATTCGCTGGCCGGGTCGAGCAGCGAGACGCCCGGCAGGCGCCACTCCTTCTGGTACAGGCGGCGCCAGGCGGCCTCGGCCGGGTCCTCCATCCAGTCCGGTCCCGCGCCAGGGACAGCCCCGGCCGCGCCATCGGATGCCGTGACGAGTCCGTCGAAGCCGGGTCAGCAGCGGGCGTCGACCCCGAGGCTGCCGCTGCGGACACGCCGCCCCGCGCCGACCGCTGCCGCCCCAGGCACGCTGGCGGCGGGCACCCCGGCCGCTGCCCGCCAGCCGGGCGCTGCCGGCCCAGACCGTCTGGCTCATGGGCAGCGGGCTGGGCAGCGGCTCGGGGAGCTCCGGCGCCGGCTCGTCCGCGACCGAGCGGCGGCGCACGCCCGAGGTCGCCCGCACGACGGGCACGGCGGCGCCCGCGGTCCGTCGTCGCGCCCTGCGCTCCCCGCGAGCGCACAGCCACGGCGGCACTGCTGGCACCGGCGCCGGCGGCACCCGCGGCCGCACGGCCGGCCCGCGCGAACGGCGAGACGAAGGCCACCAGCGTGATGTTGAAGAGCAGCAGGATGCCGACCAGCACGATGGCCACCAGCACGACGAACGCGCCCAGCGGGCTGATGAGGTCGGCCAGGGTCGAGGAGAGCAGATAGCCCATGGTGCCGCCGCCCTGCTCGAGGTCGCCGTCGCTGCCGCCCTTGCCGCTGAGCAGGTGGATGAGCCCCTCGCCGCCGAGGAAGACGATGAGCCCGCCCAGGGCCACGGTGACCCAGCTGTAGTCGACCTTGGGCGCCCGCTCCACGAGCACGCCGGCCACCAGGAGCAGCACCCCCAGCAGCCAGGCGCCCTGCCCGAAGAGCGGCCGCAGGAAGCCGTCCACATAGCCGTTGAGGAGCCCGCCGCCCGGCAGGAACAGCGCGATGAGGGTGATGGCGCCGGCGACCAGCAGGCCGACGGCGACGATGGAGCGGAGCGTGGACGGCGAGACGAGCGGCGTCCGCCGCGCCGAGCTGCTGCGGCTGCGGCTCGAGCTGCGCGAGGTCGTCTTCTTCGTCCGCGCCATGCTCAGACCTCCACGATCACCGGGAAGACCAGGGGTCGCCGCCGCGTCTGCTCGAAGAGGTAGCTGGAGAGCCCGTCCTTGATCTGCGCCTTGAGCAGCCCCACCTCGCTGATGTGGCCGCCGCGGCTCTCGATGGAGGCCGCGATGCGGGCCGCCGCGCCGCGCAGGAGCTTCTCGTCGGCGTTGGCCACGAAGCCGCGCGTCACGACCTCCGGCTCGCCCACCAGCGTGCCGTTCTGCTTGTCCACCGTGACCACCACGAGGAACATGCCGTCCTTGGCCAGGGCGCGTCGGTCGCGCAGCACGATGTCGCCGACCTCGCCCACGGAGACCCCGTCCACGTAGACGTAGCCGGCCTCCACGTGCTGGCCGCGGCGGGCCGTCCCGTCGGCCAGGAACTCGATGGGCTGGCCGTTCTCGAGGATGAGGATGTTCTCCGGCTCGAGGCCCACGTCGGCGGCCAGGCGCCCGTGCTGCACGAGCATCCGGAACTCGCCGTGGATGGGGATGATGTACTTGGGCTTGGTCAGGTTGAGCATCAGCTTGAGCTCTTCCTGGCTGGCGTGGCCGGAGACGTGGGCGCGCTTGATGGCGTGGTAGAAGACGTTGGCGCCGGCCTTGAAGAGGTTGTCCACGGTGCGCGCCACGTACTCCTCGTTGCCGGGGATGGGGCTGGCGCTGACGATGACCGTGTCGCCCGGCACGATCTCCACGAAGCGGTGGTCGCGGTTGGCCATGCGCGCCAGGCCGGCCATGGGCTCGCCCTGGGCGCCGGTCGTGGCGATGGTGAGTCGGTGGTCCGGGCATGTCCCGGATGCGGTCCTTGGGGACCAGGCCCGTGTCTTGGCGCCTTGCAGGTAGCCGAGGTCCGTGGCGATGCGCGTGTTCTGCTCCATGGAGCGGCCGATGACGACGACCTTCCGACCGAACGTCTCCGAGGCGTCGAAGACCTGCTGGATGCGCGCGATGTTGGAGGCGAAGGTGGCCACGATGACGCGGCCCGTGAGGCCCTCCATGATCTCGCGGAAGGCCTCGCCGACGGTGCGCTCCGAGGGCGTGTAGCCGGGGTTCTCGGCCCGCGTCGAGTCGGACATGAGGCAGAGCACGCCCTCCTCGCCGAAGCGCGCGAGGCCTGGAAGTCGGAGGGCTTGCCGTCCACCGGCGTGTGGTCGAACTTGAAGTCCCGGTGTGGATGATGTCGCCGAAGGGCGTGCGGATGCGCAGGCCCATGGCATCGGGGATGGAGTGGCCGATGCGGAAGGCGGTCACGTCGAAGTGGCCCAGCTCCACCGTGTCGCCGGGCTCCAGCGCCAGCAGCGGGTTGTTGCGGAGCTTGTGCTCCCTGACCTTGGTGCCCAGCAGGCCGCGCGCCAGCGTGGAGGCGTAGACGGGCACGCCGGGGAACTCGGGCAGGATGTAGGGCAGGCCGCCGACGTGGTCCTCGTGGGCGTGGGTGATGACGAAGGCCTTGACCCGCTCGCGCTTGTCGCGCAGGTAGGCGATGTCGGGCACGACGAGGTCGATGCCGTACATCTCCTCCTCGGGGAACATCAGGCCGCAGTCGACGATGATGATCTCGTCGGCGAACTCGAAGACCGTCATGTTCTTGCCGATCTCGCCGATGCCGCCGAGCGGGATGACCCGCAGGATCTCCTTCGACGAGGCAGGTGCGCGCGTGACGGCCATCTAGAAGAGCCCCAGCTGGTCGTCGGGGATGGTGGTGCTCATGTCTGGTGCTGACTCCGATGTGATGGTGGGCATGATGGACGAGTCGGGCGAGGGCGTGGGCGGGGCCGCCGTGGGTGAGGCGGGCACCGGGACGGCCGCCCTCGCGGTGGCATCGGGCGCAGCAGCCTCCGTGGCGGCCGCGGGCAGCTCGCGGCGGCGTCGGGCTGGTCGCGGCGGCGCGGCCTTCCCGGGCGCGGATGAGCGCCTCGGGCACGGCCGCCATGTCGCGCTGCATCGTCTCCCTCAGGGCTGCCTGGCGCAGCGCGGCCGCGGGGTGGTACATGGCGTAGCCGGTGGCCGCCCGGGCGCCGGTCGCCGGGTCGATGGACCGCGTGGTGCCGTGCACACGGCTGATGGTGTCACCGGGCATGAACGTCTGCAGGCTGAATCGGCCGAGCGTCACCACGAGGGCGGGGTCGAGGACCTCCAGCTGGCGGCGCAGGAAGGGCGCGCAGGCGGCCATCTCGTCCGGCTCCGGGTCGCGGTTGCCGGGCGGCCGGCACTTCACGACGTTGGTGATGAAGACGTCCTCGCGGCGCCAGCCGACCAGCGCCAGGAGCTCCTCCAGGAGGCTGCCGGCGGCGCCCACGAAGGGACGGCCGAGGCGGTCCTCGTTCTGGCCGGGCCCCTCCCCCACGAACACGACCTCCGTGTCCGGGTGACCCTCACCCGGCACGGCCTGGGTGCGCTGCTCCGAGAGGCGGCAGCGCCGGCAGGCGCGGACCTCGCTGGCGATGGCGTCGAGTGCTGCCTTGCGTTCCTCGCCCGTCACGCGTCCCCGACGGCCCGGCGGGATGCCGCCGCCAGCCAGTCGTTGCGGGCCAGGATCTCGGCGATCTCCACGGCGTTCGTGGCAGCGCCCTTGCGGAGGTTGTCCGCGACGACCCAGAAGGCCAGGCCGCGGCCGTCCGGCACGGAGGGGTCCTGGCGGATGCGACCGACGTAGACCTCATCGTGTCCGGCCGCCTCGATGGCCAGCGGGTAGACGCTCGCGGCCGGGTCGTCGCGCACGATGACCCCGGGGACGGCGGCGAAGAGCTCACGGGCCTGCTGGGCGGTCATGGGCCGCTGCAGCTCCACGTGGACGGCTTCCGAGTGCGAGTTGAGGACGGGCACGCGCACCGCCGTGCAGGAGACGCGCAGGTCCGGCAGGTGCAGGATCTTGCGCGACTCGGCGATGACCTTCCACTCCTCCTTGGTGTAGCCGTCCTCCCGGAAGACGTCGATCTGGGGCAGCACGTTGAAGGCGATCTGGTGCGGGATAGACGGTGTGGACGCAGCGGCTCGCCGGCCACGTGCGCCTGGACCTGCTGCTCCAGCTCCACCACGGCCTTGTTGCCGGTGCCGCTGACGGCCTGGTAGGTGTCCACGACGACGCGCTCGATGCCGGCGCTGTCGCGCAGGGCGGCCAGCACGGGCATCAGCTGCATCGTGGAGCAGTTGGGGTTGGCCACGATGCCCTCGTGGGCGGCCGCGTCCGCGTCATTGACGCCGGCCACCACGAGCGGCACGCCGGGCTCCATGCGCCACTGCGAGGAGTTGTCCACGACGACCGCGCCGCGCGCCACCGCCTCCGGGGCGAAGACCTTGGAGGCGCCGCCGCCGGCGGAGAAGATGGCGATGTCCACGCCCTCGAAGGCGGCCGGGGTGGTCGTCCGCACGGGCCACGAGCGTCCGCCGAACTCCACGCTGCGGTCGCCGTCGTGGGAGGCCAGCGGGCGCAGCTCCCCGACGGGGAAGTCACGCTCGGCGAGGATGGCGATCATGGTCCGGCCGACGAGGCCGGTGGCGCCGACGACGGCGACGGTGAGGGGTCTGCGGGGGGACTCGATGGGCATGTCGAACTTCCTATGGGGCTTTGTCCGTGGGCACGGCCCGATGATAGCGCCTCCCGCCCGCTCCCCGGCATCGGACTGCGCTACCGTGGTAGTCGATCACGCTGCCGATGACGGAGGACGGGCACCCCGGTGAGACACGCCCCCACGCGCGTCGCCATCCTCATCAACAACACCTACGAGGCGGACGCCCGCGCCTGGAAGACGGCCGTCTCCCTGGGCCGGGCCGGCTACGACGTCACCGTCATCGCACGCTGGGGCCCGGGCCTCGCCACCACCGAGCAGCTCGACCATCACACCGTCACGCGCGTGCGCCAGCCGCAGCCGCTGCCGTGGCTGCCGGTGCCCAGCCTGCCTGAGACCGGCGAGGTGCGGCCGGGCGCGCGCGGCGCGGCGCGGCGCCGCCTGCGCGAGACGATGGGCCGCTCGGCCCAGGCCACGCGCTACCTCTTCATGTCGCGGGCCTGGGCCCGCCTCATCGCCGAGCAGGTGGAGCCGGCGGACGTCTGGCAGGCGGAGTCGGTCATCACGCTCTCGCTGGCGGTCGCCCTGCGCAAGCGCTTCGGCGGGCTCGTCGTCTACGACGCCAACGACATCGACAGCGAGGCCGGCCGCATGGCCCGGCTGCCCGGCCCCTGGAAGCAGCTCCTGCGGCGCCACGAGCGCCGGCTGGCGCGGGCCGCGGACGCCGTCGTCACGGTCAGCGACCCCTATGCCCAGGTGCTGGGCCACATCCTGGGCCGGCCCGTGGACGCCGTCGTGCGCAACGCCGCGCTCGTGGAAGGCGGGGACGCGGAGCCCACGGCGGACGAGGTGCGGCGCAGCGATCGCTTCCACCGCCAGTTCGGGCTGCCGGCAGAGCGGCGCATCGTCCTCTACATCGGCCAGGTCATGGACGGCCGGGGGCTGCGCCAGCTCTTCGAGGCCATCGCCCTCGTCGAGGATGCCGACCTCGTGGTGGCCGGCTTCGGCCCCGACTACGAGCGCTACCAGGAGATGGCCGCGGCCCTCCCCCACGCCGACCGCATCCACTTCTGCGGTTCGGTCGCACCCGCCGAGATCGCCGACTGGTCGAGGGGCGCGGACGTGGCGGCCATGCCCGTGGAGCCGGACACGCTCAACCACCGGCTCAACACGCCCACCAAGCTCTATGACGCCATCGGCGTCGGGGTGCCGGTCGTGGCCAGCGACCTGCCCGGCATCGCCCCCATCGTCGGCGAGACCGGCTGCGGCGTCCTCTGCGACCCGTCCGACCCGGCCGACATCGCGCGTGCCATCCGCGAGGTCGTGGACGCGCCGGAGGAGCAGCGCACGGCCCTGCGGCTGCGCTGCCTGCGGGCGGCCCGCACCCGCTACTCGTGGCAGCACCAGGCCCGCGAGCTGCTGCGCGTCTACGCCGACCTGGGCGTCTAGGCCCCGTGGTCCGTTCTGCGGCGCGGCCGATGCGGGTGCTCTTCCTGCCCGACTACTCGGCCGCCAACGCCTACCAGCGCGCGCTGGCGGCCGGGCTGCGCGACCTGGGCGTGGAGGTGCGGGCGGACCCCACGCGCGCGCGCCGCGTGGCGCCGGTGCTCGAGGCGCTCCGCGGCAGCGGCCGCCCGGATGTCATCCACGTGCACTGGACGGAGCCCTACATCGCCCGGGGGCCGCAGCGTCAGCGCCCTGAAGGCCAGGCGGACGCTCCTGGAGCTGCGCCTGGCCCGGCGGGCCGGCATGCGCATCGTCTGGACGGCCCACGACCTCTTCCGACACGACCGCGCCGAGGACCCGGCGGAACGCGCCTTCATGCGCGCCCTCTTCGACCTTGCGGACGCGGTCATCGTGCACTGCGCCAGCGCGGCCGACGGGCTGCTGATGGCGCTCGGCATCGAGCCCGGGGCGCGCAGCGTCGGCGCCAGCGGCGCGCGCGCAAGGATCCGCGTCATCCCCCACGGCCACTACCGCGGCGCCTATCCCGACACCATCTCGCGGGCGGAGGCGCGCGAGCGCCTGGGCCTGCCGGCCGCGGCCCGGGTCGTGGCCTTCACCGGCTGGCTGCGGCCGTACAAGGGCGTGACCGAGCTGGTGCAGGCCTTCGCGGCCGCTGCCCGGAGCCGTACGCACGCCTGGTCATCGCCGGACAGGCCGTCGAGGCCGACTATGCGGCGCGCCTGGTCGCGCTGGCCGCCGCCGACCCGCGCGTGCGACTCGACCTGGGCTTCGTGCCGGACGAGGACCTGCAGGTCTACCTGCGGGCGGCAGACGTGGTGGCCTGCCCCTTCCTGGAGATCTTCACCTCCGGGTCGGTGCTGCTGGCGATGTCCTTCGAGCGGGCCGTCATCGCGCCTCGCCGCGGCTGCGTGCCGGAGACGCTGGACGAGGCCGGCGGCATCCTCTACGACGCCGACGACCCGCAGGGCCTCGAGGGCGCACTGCGGGTCGCGATGCAGTGCCGACCTGGCGTCCATGGGCCGCCACAACGGCGAGCGCCTGGAGCGCTTCGACTGGAGCCGCGTGGCCGAGGCCACCCTGCATGTCTACGAATCGGCCACTGGCCGCTGACCGACCCGACGAGCAGGCTCGTGTCACTGGCAGTCGCATAACGGCGCCCGGGCTGCCACGCTCCGGTCGGCACGCCACCACCCGTGACACCACGACGGAGGACGGACGCCGCGGAAGCACCAGAGACACGTGCGACGAGGAACGGCCTGTCAGGTGCCGTCATGGCAGTCCCCCTGACACGCGACCGGAGCCAGTTGCCGGGCCGATGCGGGACAGGGCGGAAGGCCCGGGCCCGAGGGGTGGCACAGGCCCGGGCGGAAGGCCCGGGCTCCGAGGAGGTGGTCGGCTAGGCCTCGCCGGCCTTGGCCAGGTGCCGCTGCATGGCGGCCTTGCGGGAGAGGTTGACGCGACCCTGGCGGTCGATCTCGATGACCACGACCATGATCTCGTCACCGACCTGGACGACGTCCTCGACGGTGGGCACGTGGTAGTCGGCCAGCTCGCCGATGCGCACGAGGCCCTCCTTGCCGGGCAGGATCTCCACGAAGGCGCCGAAGCCCATGATGCGGGTCACCTTGCCCAGGTACAGGCCGCCGACCTCCACTTCACGGGTGAGCGACTCGATCCACTGGATGGCCCGCGAGGAGTTCTCCGAGTTGACGGCCGCGATCTCCACGCTGCCGTCGTCCTCGACGTTGATCTCCGTGCCGGTCTCTTCCTGGATCTTGCGGATCATCGCGCCGCCCTTGCCGATGATGTCGCGGATCTTCTCGGGGTTGATCTTGATGGTGATGATGCGCGGCGCGAAGGCGCTCACGTCACCACGGGCGGTCGGGATGATCTCGGTCATCTTGTCGAGGATGAACAGTCGCGCCGCATGGGCCTTGGCGAGGCCGGTGCGGATGATGTCCTCGTTGATGCCCTTGACCTTGATGTCCATCTGGAGGGCCGTGATGCCCTCCGACGTGCCGGTGACCTTGAAGTCCATGTCACCGAAGAAGTCCTCCTTGCCGAGGATGTCGGTGAGGACGGTGAAGCGGTCGCCATCGGTGACGAGGCCCATGGCCGCGCCGGCCACCGGCGCCTTGATGGGCACGCCGGCATCCATGAGCGCCAGGGTGGAGCCACAGGTGGAGGCCATGGAGGTGGAGCCGTTGGAGGTCACGCACTCGCTCACGAGGCGGATGACGTAGGGGAAGTCCTCCTGGTCGGGCAGGACCGGCAGCAGGGCTCGCTCGGCGAGGGCGCCGTGGCCGATCTCGCGCCGGCCGGGGCCGCGCATCATCTTGTTCTCGCCGGTGCTGTAGGGCGGCATGTTGTAGTGGTGGAGGTAGCGCTTGGACTCCTCCGGGCTGATGGTGTCGATGCGCTGCACGTCGCTGGAGGGACCCAGCGTGGCCACCGTGAGGGCCTGCGTCTCGCCACGCGTGAAGAGCCCGGAGCCGTGGGCGCGCGGCAGGAGGCCGACCTCCACGGAGATGGGGCGGATGGTGTCCGCGTCACGACCGTCGATGCGGATGCCCTCGGCGAGGACCATCTCGCGCACGGTCTTCTTGTGCAGCAGGGTCGTGAAGCCCTTCGAGAAGCCGGCCTGCAGCACGGCCGCCTCGAAGACCGCGTCTGCGGCGGCGGCGTCACCGCCACCCTTGCGCATGCGGATGGAGTCCGCCACGCCCTTCTTGAACGCGGAGACGCGGCCGGGCAGGTCGCTCGCCAGGCGCAGCAGCAGGGCGGCGGTGGCCTCCGCGTCGCCCAGGGCGCGGTGCGCGGGGGCGATACCCAGCTCGAAGAACTCGACCAGGTCGGCCAGCTTGTGGGCATCCAGGTCCGGGTAGGCGGCGCGGGCCAGGACGAGCGTGTCCAGGTAGCGGCCCGGCTCGAGGCGCGTGCCGTCCGCCAGGGCGGCTTCCAGGAAGGTGATGTCGAAGCCGACGTTGTGGCCGACGATGATGTCGTCAGCGGCCCAGGCCATGAACTGGCGGGCCGCCTCTGCGGGGCTGGGCGCGCCGGCCACCTCCGCGTCCGTGATGCCGTGGATCTGCTTGCCGACGATGCCGCGGCTGGGCTTCACGAGCGTCGAGAAGCGGTCGCTGACCGTGCCGCCGCTGACGCGCACGGCGCCGATCTCCACGAGCTCGCCGAACTTGACGTCGCGGCTGGTGGTCTCGGTGTCGAAGACGACGAAGGAGCGACCGGCCTCCACGGCGGCCACGAAGTCCACCACGGAGCTGACGTCCGGCTCGATGAAGGGCACGCGCTTGGCCTTGCCGACCTGCGCCCGCAGCTGCTCCTGCAGCTCGATGACCGGCAGCAGCGAGCGGTGGCCGAACATGATGGCGTCGGCCATGACCGACTCGGGCAGGATCTTGGCGCCGGCCTCGACCATCATGATGGCGTCACGCGTGCCGGAGACGACCAGGTCGAGCTCCGACTGCTCCAGCTGGCTGGTGGTCGGGTTGATGATGAACTCGCCGTCGATGCGACCGATGCGCACGGCCGCCACGGGACCCAGGAAGGGCATCTCGCTGATGGTCAGCGCGGCCGAGGCGGCGATGGTGCCGAGGACGTCCGGGTCGTTCTCCTGGTCCGTGGAGAGGACCGTCAGGACGCACTGGACATCGTCCTTGTAGCCCTCCGGGAAGAGCGGGCGGATGGGCCGGTCGGTCAGGCGCGCCGCCAGGATGGCGCCCTCCGAGGGCCGCGCCTCGCGCTTGATGAAGCCGCCGGGGATCTTGCCCGCGGCGTACATGCGCTCCTCGAAGTCGATCGTGAGCGGGAAGAAGTCGAGCCCGGGCCGCGGCTCCGAGCGGTTGGCCGTGCCGAGCACCAGGGTGTCCCCGTAGCGCACGGTCACGGCGCCGCCCGCCAGGCGCGCGAGCTTGCCGGTCTCGATGGTCAGGGTGCGACCACCGAGCTCGGTCGAAAGGGTGGTTACCGTCATGTGTCCTCCGATGGGACGGGCGACGGACCGGGGCGCGTTGGATATCTGATACGCGGACCCCGCCCTGGGGTCCGTGGCGCATGCGATGGGCAGTAGCGAGTGCGGGCCTCAGCCCGCCGCAGCCAGAGCGCCTAGCGGCGCAGGCCGAGCCGTTCGATGACGGACTGGTACCGCGTCGAGTCCTTGCGCATCAGGTATGCGAGGAGCCGACGTCGCGTGCCAACGAGCTTGAGCAAGCCGCGGCGCGAGTGATGATCCTTTGGGTAGCGTCGAAGATGCTCGGTCAGCCCGCCGATGCGCTCCGTGAGGAGCGCGATCTGCACTTCCGGTGACCCTGTGTCACCTTCCTTGGTGGCGTATCCCGTGACGACGCTTGCCTTCGTTTCCCGCGTGAGCGGCAACTGGTCCTCCAGCCTATCCGTGTCCTTCTGTTTACAGCGCCGCAGCATACCACAGCGGCTCGAAGGGACGCGCCGGATCGCCAGTTCACCGCTCACTGACCCACCCTTGACATCACGATGCAACGAGGCAAGACTTCACGATGTGGCCAAACGAACGACGCTGACCCTTGATGATGACGTCGCTGCCAAGCTCGAGCGCCAGGCGCGCGAGGCCGGAGCGTCATACCGCTACGTGGTGAACCAGGTTCTCCGCCGAGGGTTGGAAGCGGACGCTGCATCCGGTCGACCATATCGCGTCGACGCCCGCCCGATGGGCCGCCGCCCGGGGCGGGATGTGGACCACATCTCCGAGTTGATCGACCTGTTGGATGGGCCGCGCGGTCGATGATCCTGCTCGATGCCAATGTGCTGCTGTATGCCCACGACTCCCGCGATCCGCGGCATGCGGCGGTCCGAGCCTGGCTGGAGCGGACCGTCGAGGCTGAGGACGATCTCCGGCTGCCGTTGACGACGGTGCTGGCATTCATCCGCATCTCGACCGACGCGCGCGTTTACGAGCAGCCTCGTGAGCCGGCGGATGCCATCGCCATCATCGAGGAGCTGCTGGCGCGCCCGAATGTCTCGCTGGCCATCCCGGGCGACCGGCACTGGCGCCTGCTCGCGGTGACCGCCGACGCAGGACAGGCACGAGCTGCGCACCTCATGGATGCACACCTCGCCGCCCTAGCCATGGAACATGGGGCCTCGCTCGCCTCCACGGACCGTGACTTTGCGCGCTATCGCGGGCTCCGCATCGTCGATCCCACCGCGTAGGGTCCGTGGGAGCCGACCGCGGTCCATACCGGCCGCGCGGACCCTGGGACGTTCGCACGGCGTTACGCTATGGCGTGAAGGAGGGTCGGCATGGCGGTCGCGAGTGGTCCACGGCTGGTCCGGGCACCCCGGGGCAGCGAGCTGACGTGCCGGGGCTGGGGCCAGGAGGCCGCCCTGCGCATGCTCATGAACAACCTGGACCCGGAGGTCGCCGAGCGTCCCGACGACCTCGTCGTCTACGGCGGGACCGGCCGCGCGGCACGCTCATGGGCCGCCTTCGACGCCATCGTGCGGGAGCTGCGCGCCCTGGCTGACGACGAGACGCTCCTGGTGGCCTCGGGCAAGCCGGTGGCCGTCTTCCGCACCCACGAATGGGCACCGCGCGTGCTCATCGCCAACAGCAACCTGGTGGGCCGCTGGGCGACCTGGGAGACCTTCCGCGAGCTCGAGCGGGCCGGCCTCACGATGTACGGCCAGATGACCGCCGGCTCCTGGATCTACATCGGCAGCCAGGGCATCCTGCAGGGCACGTACGAGACCTTCGCGGAGCTGGCGCGCCAGCACTTCGGGGGCACCCTGCGCGGGCGCGTCGTGCTCACCGCCGGCCTCGGCGGCATGGGCGGCGCGCAGCCGCTGGCGGTGACCATGAACGACGGCGTGGCCCTCTGCGTCGAGGTGGACCCCGAGCGCGTGCGCCGCCGCCTCGAGACGCGCTACGTCGACCGCGTGAGTCACGACCTCGACGAGGCCCTCGCCTGGGCTCGCGACGCCGCCGCGGCCGGGCGAGCGGAGTCCATCGCCCTCGTCGGCAACGCCGCGGAGGTGGAGCCGGAGCTCGTGCGCCGGGGAGAGCGCTTCGACGCGGTGACCGACCAGACCTCCGCCCACGACGCGCTCGACGGCTACGTGCCGGCCGGCCTGTCGCTCGAGGCGGCCGCCGACCTGCGGCGCGCCGACCCGGACGACTACGTTCGCCGCTCGATGGCATCCATGGCCGACCACGTGCGCGCCATGCTGGCGCTCAAGGCCGGCGGTGCCATCACCTTCGACTACGGCAACAACATCCGCGCCCAGGCCCAGGCCGCAGGGTGTCAGCGACGCCTTCGACATCCCGGGCTTCGTGCCGGCCTTCATCCGGCCGCAGTTCTGCGAGGGCCGCGGGCCCTTCCGCTGGGCAGCCCTCTCCGGCGACCCGGCCGACATCGCGCGGACCGACGAGGCCGTGCTCGACCTCTTCCCGGCCGACGCCTCCCTGCAGCGCTGGGTGCGGGCGGCACAGGAACGAGTCGCCTACCAGGGCCTGCCGGCGCGCATCTGCTGGCTCGGCTACGGGGAGCGTGCGCGGGCCGGCCTGGCCTTCAACGAGCTCGTCCGCAGCGGCGCCGTGAGCGCCCCCATCGTCATCGGCCGCGACCACCTGGACGCCGGCTCGGTGGCCTCCCCCAACCGCGAGACGGAGGCCATGCGCGACGGCTCGGACGCCATCGCCGACTGGCCCATGCTGAACGCCCTGGTGAACACCGCGGCCGGCGCCACCTGGGTGAGCATCCACCACGGCGGCGGCACGGGCATCGGCTACAGCCAGCACGCCGGCATGGTCGTGGTCGCCGACGGCACGGACCTGTCCGCGGCCAAGCTGCAACGCGTGCTCACGACCGACCCGGGCATGGGCGTCGTGCGCCACGTGGACGCCGGCTACGAGCGCGCCATCGACGTCGCCCGCGAGCGGGGCGTGCACGTCCCCATGCTGGACGCCTGAGCGTGGACGAGACCGGCCCGCGAGGCCCCGTCCTCCTGACGGGCGCGGAGCTCACCGTCGCCGACGTCGAGTCAGTGGCCCTCGCTCATCGTGGCGTCCGGCTGGATCCCGGGGCCCGCGAGCGCGTCCTGGAGGCTCGCGCCGTCATCGACCGGCTGGTCGCGTCGGGTGAGGTCGTCTACGGGGTGACCACCGGCTTCGGCTCGCTGGCCACGACCTTCGTGCCACCGGAGCGGGCCCGAGAGCTCCAGGAGCGGCTGCTGCTCAGCCACGCTGCGGGCGTCGGCGAGCCACTGCCGACGCCGGTCGTGCGGGCCATGCTGCTGCTGCGCGCCAACACGCTGGCCCTGGGCCACTCAGGCTGTCGCCCGGAGCTCATCGAGCGCCTCTGCGGGATGCTCGAGCGCGGCCTCCATCCGGTCGTGCCCTCGCAGGGCAGCGTCGGCGCCTCTGGCGACCTGGCTCCCCTGGCCCACCTGGCGCTGCCGCTCATCGGCCACGGTCGGGTGGAGTTCGAGGGGCGCGAGCGACCCGCCGCCGAGGCCCTCGCCGCGATCGGCTGGGCGCCACTGGTGCTGGAGCCCAAGGAGGGACTGGCCCTCCTCAACGGCACGCAGATGATGACCGCCATCGGGGCCCTGGCGCTGGCCCGCGCGGAGCGACTGGCGCGCACCGCGAGCGTGGCGGCGGCCATGAGCACGGAGGCCCTGCGCGGCACGGAGGTGGCCTTCAGCGCCGCCTACCAGTCCACGCGTCCCCACCCCGGCCAGGTGCGGACCGCGGCCGAGCTGCGCTGGCTGCTCCGCGACAGCGAGCTGCAGCGCTCCCACCACGCCGACAGCCACCGCGTCCAGGACCCCTACTCGATCCGCTGCGTGCCCCAGGTCCACGGCGCCGCCCGCGACGCCCTGGGCTACCTCCACGGCGTGCTGGACATCGAGATGAACTCGGCCACGGACAACCCGCTCGTCTTCCCGGAGGGCGGGCACGTCCCGGAGGACGCCCTCGCGACCGGGCACGGCCTCGTCATCAGCGGCGGCAACTTCCACGGCGAGCCGGTGGCCCTGGCCCTCGACCTGGCCAAGCTGGCCATCGCGGAGCTCGGCGCCATCAGCGAGCGGCGCGTCGCCCTCCTGCTCGACCCGCGCCTCAACGACGGGCTGCCGGCCTTCCTGGGCGCCTCCTCCGGCCTCGATTCGGGCCTCATGATCCTGCAGTACACGGCCGCCGCCCTGGCCTCCGAGTCGAAGGTCCTGGCGCACCCGGCGTCCGCCGATTCCATCCCCACCTCGGCCAACCAGGAGGACCACGTCTCGATGGGCTCGATCGCGGCGCTGCACCTGCGCCGCGTCCTGGAGCACACCGAGCGCATCGTGGCCATCGAGCTCATCTGCGCCGCCCAGGGCCTCGACCTGCGCGGCGACCTGCTGCCCGGGGTGCGGCCGGGTCGCGGCGTCGAGGAGGCACACGCCCGCGTCCGTGCCGTCATCCCGCGGCTCGAGCACGATCGCGAGCCCGGCCCGGACCTCGCGGCCGCCGGGCAGCTCGTCGGGCGGGGTTCGCTGGCGGACCTGGCCGACCCGCCCGGGTTGCCGGGCACGTCCTGGCTGCGCCTCGACGGCCCGTGAGCGGCTCGCTCGGCCACGAGCCGGCCACGGACAGCGGGGCGACCGTGAGCCAGCGCGCCCGGCGGCGCTCGGCCATCGTCGGCCACGGACGGCTGCTGCCCATGACGGGCCTCCGGGTCGGCGGCACCGACGTCATCGAGGGTCCGTGGGTCGCCGTGCTGGCGGACGGTCGCGTCGCCGAGGTGCGCGCCGGGGGCCTGCGGCCGGGCGACCCGGACGATGTCGACGACGTGGGCGGGGCGCTCGTGACGCCGGGCCTCGTCGACCCGCACACGCACCTCGTCTTCGCCGGGGACCGCAGCGATGAGGCAGCGGCCCGGAGCCGCGGCGAGCGCTACTCCGGGGGTGGCATCCTGCGCACCGTGGGGGCCACCGCCGCTGCCAGCGACGAGGATCTCGTGGCCGCCACCCGGGCACGACTCCTGGAGGCGGCAGCTTCCGGCACCACCACCATCGAGGTCAAGTCCGGCTACGGGCTGACGGCGGCGGCCGAACTGCGACTGCTGCGGCTCATCGCCGAGGCTGCGGCGCCCCTGCGCCTGCGCGTGCTGCGAACGTACCTGGGCGCCCACGCCGTGCCTGCTGGCTGCACGCCCCGCGAGCACGCCGAGGCGGTCATCGCGGCCCTGCCGGACGTGGCCCCGGCGGCCGATTTCGTCGACGTCTTCTGCGAGCCCGGCATCTTCGACCTGGAGCTGACCCGCCGCATCCTGGAGGCCGGCCGGCGACATGGCCTGGGGCTCCGTCTCCACGCCGAGCAGCTCGAACACTCCGGCGGGGCGCGCCTGGGCGTGGCGCTCGGTGCCCTCTCCGTCGACCATCTCGAGCACGCCGACGAGGACGATGCGCGGGCGCTCGCCGCGAGTGACACGGTGGCCACCATCCTGCCCGGGCCGGCGCTCATGCTGCGCGGCGGGATGCCGCCGGTGCGCCCCTCATCGAGGCTGGGGCGACGGTGGCCATCGGCAGCGACGCCAACGCCGGCACCTTCGGCTCGCCATCCATGCCGCTCGCCGTCGGCCTCGCGGTGGCACTTGGTTTCTCCATCGACCAGGCGCTCTGGGCGGCCACGGTCGGCAGCGCCCGGTCGCTCGGGCTCCACGGGCGATCCCCGGGGCCGCAGGGCAAGCCCGTCGGCCTGGACGGCCGCGTGGGCGTGCTGGAACCGGGTGCCACCGCCGACCTGGTGGCCTGGGACGCCGCGCACGAGGGCGACTTCGCGCTCCGCCTGGGGCGCGTGACCCCGCTGCGGACCTGGGTCGGCGGTGAGGCAAGGGCCTGAACCGAGCCGGCCGGCCTACTCCGTCGTCGAGCCGAGAGCCCGGGTGGCGGGAGCGACGCCCGGCGAGGCCTTCAGCAGGACCGCCCGCGCGTGTGCCAGGTCGCGACCCATCTGCGCGACGAGCTCGTCGGCGCTGTCGTAGCGCCGCTGGCCACGCAGCCAGCCGGCGAACTCGACCCGCAGGCGCGTGCCGTAGAGGTCCACGTCGCGGTCCAGGAGATGCACCTCGAAGAGGCGCACCCGACCCCCGAAGGTGGGCTGGGTGCCCAGCGAGATGACCGCGTCGGCACGGTCCGCGGGCGAGAGGATGGCGGCTCCGCCCCAGGTCGCGCGGGCCGCGTAGATGCCGTCCGGGGGCAGACATGCGGGCCCGGAGAAGCTCAGGTTGGCGGTCGGGAAGCCCAGCTCGCGTCCGCGCTGCTCGCCGTGGACCACGGTGCCCACCAGGGCGAACGGGCGACCCAGCAGCGTCGCGGCCGTGTCCAGCTGCCCGCTGGCCACCAGCTCGCGGGTCCGCGCGCTGGAGACGCGGGCTCCGCCAGAGTCCAGCGTGGGCGCCTCGACCAGCTCCCAGCCGCGCTCAAGGCCCATCTGGCGCAGCACCGGGAGCGTGCCGGCGCGATCGCGCCCGAAGGCCGAGACGTGCGTCATGACGAGCGCCGCCAGGTTGCGGCCGCCTCCCAGGCGCGTCATGAAGTCCTCGGCGGTCGTGCGCCGGAAGACCTCGTCGAAGCGCTGCACGACGACGATGCCGGACACCAGCTGCGCGATGCGCTCGAGTCGTTCCCGGGGATCCATCAGGAGGTCCGGCGCCTGGCCCTGGGTGACCGCGTCGGGGTGCGGGTCGAAGGTCACCGCCACCGGCATGGCCGCCGAGCCGCCGCGCCGTCTGGTCGAGGACGCGGAACACCTGCTGGTGGCCGCGGTGGACCCCGTCGAAGACGCCCACCGTCACCGCGAGGCGCGTATCGGCGGGCAGCAGGTCGAGGCTGCGGATGATCTGCATGCTCAGGCTTCGGGGGTGACGAACACCTTGTCAGGGTACAGGCGCCCGGCCCTGACGTGGCCCATGGCCAGCAGTCGGCCGGACTCGTCCCTGACGCGCACGAGGCGGCCCGCCTCCGCGGAGGGCGAGGCCTCGGGCTGCGCCGGTGCCTCGGGCTCTGCCGGCGCCTCGGGCTGCTGCCGGCGCCTGGGGCGCCTGCCGGCGCCTCGGGCTCGGCAGGCACCAGGGGCGCCGTTGCTGCCCCGGAGCCCGGCTCACGCGCGCGGACGACCTGGCCCCGCCCGAGTGCCTCGCGATCACGGGCGCCAACGCGGAGCTCCGGGATGGCCTCCAGGCCGGCGTCCATGGGCAGCAGCAGCGATGCCGTGTCGCCAGCGGCGAGGACCTCGCGGACGTGGTCCAGCGCGTGGGCGTCGTCCAGGCGGAACGGGCCGCTGGCGGTGCGCGTCAGGGCGCCCAGGTAAGCGCCGCACCCGAGATGCCCCCCGAGGTCGCGGGCCAGCGACCGCACGTACGTCCCGGCGCTGCAGCGCACCTCGAGGACGGCCAGCGGGCGCTCCGGGTCGGACGCGTCCCACTCGGTCAGCTCGAGCGCGTGGATGGTGACCTCGCGTGGCGTCAGCTGCGGCCGCTCACCCTCCCGGGCGAGCTGGTAGGCGCGGCGGCCCTCGACGTGCACGGCGGAGTGGTCGGGCGGGACCTGCGTGATGCGGCCGCGGAAGGCAGCCAGGGCGACTTCCACCACCTCGCGCGAGGGGGCTGGCGTCTCGCCCGGCGTCAGCTCGACCGTCGATGTCGTCGGTCGAGGAGCGCGCCCCGAAGACCACGGAGGCGCGGTAGGCCTTCTCGTCGGCGAGGTGGTACTCCACCATGCGCGTGGCGTGGCCCAGGAACACCGGCAGCACGCCCATGGCGAACGGATCGAGGGTGCCGCCGTGGCCGACCCGCCGCACACCCGTGAGGCGGCGCACCAGGGCCACGACGTCGTGGGAGGTGGGACCCGGTGGCTTGGCCACCACGAGGATGCCGTCGATGCGCGGGCCATCCGCCCGCCGCGCCGCGCTCACCGCTCCGGCAGCTCCGCGGTGAGCCGCGCCGCCAGCCCCAGCACCGCTGTCCGGGCCGCCTCCAGGCGCAGCTCGATGGTGGCGCCGGCCGCACGGGCGTGCCCGCCGCCGCCGAAGGCCCCCGTGAGCGCCGTGGCGTCCACACCGCCGTCGCGGGTGCGCACGGAGATGCGCGTCCGGTCACCGTTGTCCTTGAAGAGGATGGCCACCTCCGCGCTCTCCGACTGTGCCAGCAGGTCGATGAGGCCCTCGGACATCTGGGGGCCGGCGCCGCTGGCGGCCAGGTCGTCGTCGGCCATGACCGACCAGACGACGCGCCCGTCGGCCGAGGTCTCCAGGCGCGCCAGCACCCGGCCGAAGAGCCGCAGCTGCGCGTTGGGCTTGGTGCGATAGATGCGCCGCGCGATCATGGGCAGCTCCGCGCCCGCGGCCAGCAGCTCGCTGGCGACGCGCAGCGTCCGCGGGGTCGTGTTGGGATGCGCGAAGTTGGCCGTGTCGATGACCAGGCCGGCCATCAGGTCGGCCGCGATGTCGCCGCCCAGCGCGTCGAAGCCCACGCCGAGGTGGGGCAGCAGCAGGGCGACCTGCTCGCAGGTCGCGGCCGCTGTGGCGATCCACCCAGTCGATGACCCCGAAGCGCGGGTTCGAGAGGTGGTGGTCGATGTCCACGATGGGCACGCGCTCGAAGAGCTCCGCGTGGTCGGTCAGCACGCGCCCCACGCGGGCCAGGTCGCCGCAGTCGCAGACGACGATGAGGTCCGGGTCGAGGTCCGGCTCCGGCGACGTCCGGAAGCGCCCGATGTGCGGCATGAAGTCGTACATGGCCGGCACGGGATCCGCGCAGACGGCGTTGACCCGGGCGCCGCGGGCCTCCAGCGCCAAGGCGACGCCGAGGGCCGAGCCGAGGGCATCCGCCTCCGGGTCGCGGTGACAGACGGTCATGACGCGGCGGCCTTCCAGCAGCCGGGCGGGCAGCTCGGCCGGGACAGCGTCCAGGTCCGCCTGGCGCAGGGAGCGCAGCTGGTCAGCGACCACGACGTTCCCGGGCCTTGCGCAGGGAGACGCGGTCGACGCGCCGGCGGTAGCCGGCCGGGAGAGGCGCATCCGCCTCGCTGGCCTCGCCGCTGTCCGCCGGACCGGCATCGTTGAGCGAGCGCGGCGTGGGCAGGTCGGGCGGCCCCGGCACGTCCTCCAGCCCGCCGACGGCGCCCTCCGGGCCGGCAGCCTCGATCTGCTCGAGGAGCTGCATGACACGCGTGCCGCGCTCGGCGGTGTCGTCCTCGCGCAGGTGCAGCTCGGGGATGCGCCGCAGGCGCAGGGGGCCGAGCTGGTGTCGCACGAAGGGCATGGCCCGTCCCAGCACCTGCAGGGTGGCGCGCCGCTCCTGCGCGTCACCGATGACGGAGGCCCACACGGTGGCGTGGCGCAGGTCCGCGGTGACGTCCACCCCGGTGATGGTCACGAATCCGACGCGCGGGTCGTGAAGCTCGCGGCGGATGATGGCGCTGATCTCCTCCTGGAGGAGGTGGTCGACGCGCCGCGTGCGCTCGCTCACGGGCCTACCTCGTGACGGCCCGGGCGATGGTCTCCGTGGTGAACGATTCGATGACGTCGAGCTCCTCGAAGGCGTGGAAGCCGGAGAGCGCGATGCCGCACTCGTAGCCCGACGTGACCTCGCGGACGTCGTCCTTGAAGCGCCGCACGGAGCTGACGCGGTCCGTGGCGATGAGCTGGCCGTTGCGATAGACGCGGGCCCCGCCGCGGACGATGCGTCCGTCGGTGACGTAGCTGCCGGCGATGGCCTGGCCGCGGCCGACGCGGAAGACCTGACGCACCTCCGCCCGTCCCTGGATCGATTCCACGATCTCCGGCTCGAGCATGCCGGCGAGGGCCGCCTCCATGTCCTCGGTGAGCTTGTAGATGATGTCGTAGAGCCGGATCTCCACGCTCTCGGACTCGGCCGCCTTGCGGGCGGTGCCGGCCACGCGGACGTTGAAGCCCACGACGACGGCGTCCGAGGCAGCCGCCAGGTTGACGTCGTTGTCGGTGATGTCGCCGGTGCCCTGCAGCAGGAAGTTGAAGCGCACCTCGTCGGTCTGGACCTGCTCGAGGGCGTGGACGACGGCCCCCAGGGAGCCCTGCACGTCCGACTTGAGGACGATGCGCAGCTCCTTGGTCTGGCCGGCCTGCACCTGGCGGTAGAGGTCCTCCAGGGTGGCGTGGCCGGTGGCCTCCGACTTGGAGGCCGTGGCCGCCACGCGCTCCTCGACGAGCACCCGGGCGACCTTCTCGTTCTCGACGACGCGCAGGACGTCACCGGCCTCCGGCACGTCCGCGAGGCCCAGGATGACCACCGCGGTGGCCGGGCCGGACTTGCGGATGCGCGCGCCGGTGCTGTCCTCGAGGGCGCGGGCGCGACCGTAGGTGCTGCCCACCACGACGGCATCTCCGACGCGCAGGGTGCCGGTCTGGATGAGGATGCTGGCCACGGGCCCGCGGGCCCGGTCCAGCTCGGCCTCGACGACCGTGCCCACGGCCGGCCGGTTCGGGTTGGCCTTGGGCTCCACGGTGGCGTCGGAGGTCAGCAGGATCGTCTCGAGCAGGTCGGAGATGCCCTGCCCGGTCTTGGCGCTGACAGGCACCAGCGGCACGTCGCCGCCGTACTCCTCGATGATGACGCCACGCTCGGACAGCTCCGTCTTGATGCGGTCCGGCTTGCTGTCGGGGAGGTCGATCTTGTTGAGGGCCACGATGATGGGCACCCCGGCCGCCCGGGCGTGGTCGATGGCCTCGACGGTCTGGGGCATGACGCCATCGTCGGCGGCCACCACGAGCACGGCGATGTCCGTGACCCGGGCGCCGCGGGCGCGCATGGAGGTGAAGGCCTCATGGCCCGGCGTGTCCAGGAAGACGATGCGCCGGCCGTCGTGGACGGCCTCGCTGGCGCCGATGCGCTGGGTGATGCCACCGCGCTCACCGGCCGCCACCGACGATTCGCGGATGCGGTCCAGGAGGCTCGTCTTGCCGTGGTCGACGTGGCCCATGACGGTCACGATGGGGGCTCGCTCCACGAGCTGGTCGGGCGCGTCCTCCTCGTAGAGGGCGACCTTGGTGGCCGGCGCGGCGACCGCCTCGCCCTCCGCCTCGCGGGCCTCGGCGGGACGGTTCTCCGAGACCTCGAAGCCGAGCTCCGCGGTGACGAGCGCGGCCGTCTCACGGTCGATGGTCTGGTTGATGGTGGCGAAGATGCCGCTCCGGATGAGCTCCCGGATGACATCCGCGGAGTTGATGCCGATGAGCTCCGCGAGCTCCTTGACGGTGATGGAGTCCGGGATCTCCACGGCGCCTCGCGAGGCCGGGTCGGCGACCCTGACCGGGCTATCGCCGCCCTCGGTCCACTTGCGAGGCTTCTTGGGCCCCCGCCGTCCGCGGGTGCCGCTGCGACTACGTGCCATCGGTGCCTCCCAGCATCATCTGCGGAGCCCGGCGGCCGGTCGTGACTGGGCCAGGAGCCGCGTCACCTTGCTCCAATCGGGTCTTCAGGTCATCAGGCAGCGCGCGACCGCAGCGCGCGCTGCAGGGCGGACCGCCGCAGGGCCAGCGCCCAGCAGCCGCCATCCGCACACAGGTAGGCGCCTCGTCCCTCCAGCCGTCCGTCGTGGTCGAGCACGACACGGCCATCCGGCCGGCGCACGATCCGCACCAGGGCGGCCTTGTCGCGGCGCGTCCGGCAGGCGACACAGGTCCGGGCTGGAACGTGTCGCGTCCCGGCGACCGCGGCGCCGGCTACGGCTGCACCTCCGCGGCTTCCGCGGCCGACGTCGTCGTGAGTCGGGCTCGGGGGTCGGGTCGAGCGCGACGGCTTCCTGGGGCTCGCGTCTTCGGCTCGGGAGCGGGCCTCTGGCTCGACCTCGGGCTCCGGCTCGGCGACCACCTGCGGCGGGCTGGCCGGTGCGTCGTCCTCAGGGCGCGGCCCGTTCTCCGAGCGGATGTCGATGCGCCAGCCGGTGAGCTTGGCGGCCAGGCGCGCGTTCTGGCCCTCGCGGCCGATGGCCAGCGAGAGCATGCGCTCCGGCACCGTGACCGCGGCGATGCGGTTGGGCTCGTCGATCTTGACGCCCACGACCTGCGCCGGGCTGAGGGCGTTGGCCACGAAGACGTCCGGGTCGTCCGCCCAGGGGATGATGTCGATCTTCTCGCCACCCAGTTCGGCCACGACGGCCTGCACGCGGCCACCGCGCTGGCCGACCGTGGCACCCACCGGGTCGAGGCCCTCCTGGCGGCTGGAGACGGCCATCTTGCTGCGGCTGCCCGCCTCGCGGGCGATGGCGCGGATTCTCCACCGTGCCGGCCTGGATCTCCGGCACCTCCAGCTCGAAGAGCCGGCGCAGGAAGGACTTGTGGGTGCGGCTCACGTAGATGAGCGGACCGCGCGGCGTGCGCCGCACCTCCAGGACGTAGGCCTTGACGTGCTGGCCGATGCGGTAGTGCTCCGAGGCCGACTGGTCCGTGGTGCGCAGGATGGCCTCCGCCTTGCCCAGGTCCAGGATGATGCCGGAGGGCTCCACGCGGCTGACGCTGCCGGTGATGATCTCGCCCTCGCGGTGGGCGAACTCGTCGAAGAGCGTCTCGCGCTCCGCCTCCCGCAGGCGCTGGCGCACGACCTGCCCGGCGACCTGGGCGCCGACCCGCCCGAAGTGGGTGGGCTCCAGCTGCTCGTACTCGACGAGGTCACCGAGGAGCGCCGACGGGTCATGCTCCTGGGCTTCGCCGGATGGACCACTGGGTGGTCTCGTCCTCGACCTCCGAGACGACGATGCGGGCACGGAAGATGCGCATCTCGCCGGTCTCCGTGTCCAGCTTGACGTAGACGTCCTCGTAGCCGGGCGCCACGCGCCGGTAGGCGCTCTGGATGGCGTCCTCCACGGTGCGCACGAGCTGCTCGCGCGGGAGGCCCTTCTCGGCATTGAGCTGCAGGAGCGCGCCGATGAAGTCCCGGCTCATGCGTCGCCTCCTTTCGTTCCGTCGATGCGCCCGTGGTCACAATAAAACGTGGGGGTCACCCACGTTTCAGGCGGCCAGACGTGCGGTCAGTGAGTATATCACCCGGAGGCCCCCTCCCTCGGCCTCGAACGCGTACGCCGTGCTGGCGCGAGCTCGCGGGCGTAGACGCGGCCGACGATGGCGCGCGCGCGCTCCGTGTAGACGTCACGGTAGTGGCGGTCGGCGCGGGAGGTCGTGGGGTTGCGGTGCGGCAGCCGGTGGGGCTCCGTCGACGCCGACCTTGCGCAGGGCGGCGTCGAGGTCCTCCTGCATGTGCTCGAAGCGGATGATGTGGTCGGCGCCGGCCGTCCAGTCGGTCGGGACGACGGGGCGTCGGCCGACCAGGCGGAAGAGCCGGCCGGGCTCGTAGCGGCGCTGCACGAAGCGCTCGAAGTCGCGCGGGCTGAAGTCGGGGCTGGCGCCGGGCAGGCGGCGCAGCAGCCGCTGCGGGGCGGAGATGCTGCCCGCCTCCCGGTTGCGGGCGTACTCGGTCAGGACCAGGTCGAAGGGGTTGCGGATGCCGACCACCACCAGCAGGTTCGCGCGCTGCTCCGGCGGTGACGAGGCCGGCCTCGATCAGCTGCGCCAGCGTCTGGTGCTTCTGGCGCAGCACGACGCGGCCGCGGGCGTCGTAGACGCGCTCCTCCACGAGCATCTCGCCGCCCAGCTCCGTGCGCAGCAGCGTGCCCAGGGACGTGGAGCCCGTGTGCGGCGCCTGGAGCAGCAGCAGGCCGATGTCTCGGCAGAGGATGGCCATGGCGTGGCGGCTGGCTGGTGCCCTGCCCGGTCGCGGCGGCGGTCCTGGCGCCCGGTTCGGCCCGCTCGGCTAGTAGGCGCGCGCGAAGAGGACGCGCCGCTCGCTGGGCCGCCCGTCCACGACGCAGGCGCCGGCCTCGTCGGGCGAGTCGAAGGGGATGACGCGGATGGTGGCCCCGTTCTGCGCGGAGACGGCCTTCTCGCACTCGGCCGAGCCGCACCACGGCGCCAGCATGAAGCCGCCGCCGGCGTCGAGGATCTCGCCCATCTCGCCGAGCGTGTCGACGCGATGCGTGTGCTGCTCGCGGAAGTCGATGGCGCGCTGCAGCACGGCCGCCTGGTAGTCGGCCAGGCGCCGCGGCAGCTCCTCGGCCAGGCTCGCCAGGGGCAGGGCCTCCTTGGCCCGGTCGAAGCGGCGCACCACGACGGCCTGGCCGGCGGCCACGTCGCGCGGGCCGATCTCCAGGCGCAGCGGCACGCCGCGCAGCTCCCAGTGGTTGTACTTGAAGCCGGGCGTCTCCTCGCGCCAGTCGACCTTCAGGCGCAGCGGGCCGGAGGCGGTCTGGACGTCCGCCAGGGCGGCCTCCAGCGTCTCGATGGCGCCGGCCACCGCGCGGCGATCGTCCTCGCTGCGGAAGATGGGCACGACGACGACCTGCGTGGGCGCCACGTTGGGCGGCAGCACCAGGCCGTGGTCGTCGCCGTGGGCCATGATCGTGGCGCCGACCATGCGCGTGGAGAAGCCCCACGACGTGCCGTAGGGGTGCTTGCGCTGGTTGTCGCGGTCGAGGAACTGGATGTCCGCGGCCTTGGCGAAGTTCTGGCCGAGCATGTGGCTGGTGCCCGCCTGGAGCGCCTTGCGGTCGCGCATCATGGCCTCGATGGCGTGCGTGTAGACGGCGCCCGGGAAGGTCTCCGCGGGCGACTTGCGGCCGCGGATGACGGGGATGGCCAGCCACTCCTCGGCCACGGCGCGGTAGGCCTCCAGGCCGATGGCGACCTCCGCGGCGGCCTCCTCCTCGGTGGCGTGGAAGGTGTGCGCCTCCTGCCACAGGAACTCCGCGGTGCGCAGGAAGAGGCGCGTGCGCAGCTCCCAGCGCACGACGTTGTTCCAGAGGTTCATGAGCAGGGGCAGGTCCCGGTAGGACTGGATCCAGTCCTTCACGACCTCGGCGATGATGGCCTCGCTGGTGGGGCGGATGGCCAGCGGCTCGGCCAGCTCCTCTCCCCCGGCGCGGGTGACCCAGGCGACCTGCGGGTCGAAGCCCTCGACGTGCTCCGCCTCTCGTTCCAGGAGCGACTTGGGCACGAAGAGGGGGAAGTAGACGTTGCTGTGCCCGGTGCGCTTGATGTGACGGTCGAGCTCGTCGCGCATCGACTCCCAGATGGCGAAGCCGTAGGGGCGGATGATCATGCAGCCGCGCACCGGCGAGTAGCTGGCCAGCTCCGCCTTCAGGACCAGGTCGTTGTACCAGCCCGGGAAGTCCTCGGACTGGCGGGTCAGGTCGCTGACGAAACCGGCGTTGGACACGTGGCCTCCTGGTGCACTCTGGGATCGAGCGGGCGGGCCGGCAGTCGGTCACCCTCGCGGCGTCGGGAATCGTAGCGCACGGCGCCGCTCTGGCGAGGGTCGCGTCAGGACGGTGACGTGGGATTCCCGCCAGACGACCGATCTCGACCAGTCGGCGGCTGGCGCGCAGCTGGCGAGCGCTGGGCGGAGCATCCGAGCGGCCGGCCGGGTCCTGCCATGCACGCTCCTCCCACCGGGCGGGACAGAGTGACGATCGTTCCCGTCCCACGGGAAGGCGTGCGCGACCCACGCTCCCGCGTGGTCACGATGTCCCATTTGGCGGGAATCCCGGTCGTGAGCCGCGGGTCCTCCCCGCGGACGGCCAGGCCGTGTCGTCCGACTCGCTGCGCGCGACGGCCCCGCGGCAGGCGCCCCGTCGGCCCGGCGCCCGTCGGCGGCGCCCCGTCGGCCCGGCAGCTCGCGATCCAGGGCGCCCCGCAGTGCCGGGCGTTGACTCGATGTCCTACCCTGCCGCTCCGCCGTAGCGGCGCTCCACGTAGCCCTCCAGCAGCCCGATGAACTCCTCCACGAGGCCCTCGCCGCGCAGCGTGGTGTGCAGCGCGCCGTCCACGAAGACGGGCGCCACGGGCTCCTCGAAGGTGCCCGGCAGGCTGATGCCGATGTCCGCCTGCTTGGATTCGCCCGGGCCCGTTGACGACGCAGCCCATGACCGCCACGTGCATGTCCTCGACGCCCGGGTAGCGTGCCGACCAGGCGGGCATGCGCTCGCCGATGTGCCGCTCGATGCGCTGCGCCATCTCCTGGAAGAAGGTGCTCGTGGTGCGGCCGCAGCCGGGACAGGCGCTGACCTGGGGACGGAAGGAGCGCAGGCCCAGCGACTGCAGCACCTGCATGGCCACCTGCACCTCCTCGGTGCGGTCGCCGCCGGGCGCCGGCGTGAGCGAGACGCGGATGGTGTCGCCGATGCCCTCGTCGAGCAGGATGGCCAGGCCGGCGGCCGAGGCCACCGTGCCCTTCATGCCCATGCCGGCCTCCGTGAGGCCCACGTGCAGGGGGTAGTCGCAGCGGCGCGCCAGCTCGCGGTAGGTGTCGACGAGGTCGCGCACGGCGCTGACCTTGGCGCTCACGATGATGCGGTCGTGGGCCAGACCCGTGGCCTCCGCCAGCTCAGCCGAGCGCAGGGCGGAGGCGATCATGGCCTCGATGAGCACGTCGCGCGCCTCGACGGGCGCGGCCGAGCGGGCGTTGGCCTCCATGAGCTCCGTCAGGAGGTCCTGGTCGAGCGAGCCCCAGTTGACGCCGATGCGGACCGGCTTGTCGTGCTCGATGGCGACCCGGATGATGGTGGCGAAGTGCTCGTCGCGCCGCTTGCCGCCCACGTTGCCGGGGTTGATGCGGTACTTGGCCAGGGCTGCCGCGGCGGCCGGGTGCTCGCGCAGCAGCTGGTGCCCGTTGTAGTGGAAGTCGCCCACGAGCGGCACGCCGATGCCCAGGTCGTCCAGCTTGCGGCGGATGAGCGGCACGGCCGCGGCGGCGCGCGTCGTTGTTGACGGTGATACGCACCAGCTCGCTGCCCGCGTGCGCCAGGGCGGCCACCTGGAGGGCCGTGGCGTCGGCGTCGGCCGTGTCCGTGTTCGTCATCGACTGCACGACGACGGGTGCCGCCGATCCCACGGCCACGCCGCCCACGATCACGGTGGGGGTCTGGCGGCGGGCGCGCCCGGGCGCCGCGCTCACGTGGCCAGTCGCTGGATGTCCGACCAGGTCACGAGCACCAGCAGGGTCATGAGCATCACGAAGCCCGTCAGGTAGACCAGTCGCTCCGCGGCGGGGCTGACGCGGTTGCGGCTGGCCGCCTGGACCAGGGCCATGGCCACGCGACCCCCGTCCATGGGCGGGAAGGGCAGGATGTTGAAGACGGCCAGGTTGGCCGAGAGCAGGCCGACCAGCCACAGGAGGATGACCGGCGGCGCCGATTCGCGCACCCCGCCCACGAGGTCGGCGACGCCGAGCGGGCCGGCCACGGGCAGGGCCGCCCCGGGGCCCTGGAGGATGCGAGGCGATGAGCTCGCCCACGCCGCGCAGGATCAGGGTGGAGGCCTCCACCGTGCGCTGCAGGCCGATGGCCATCGACTCGAGGACGCCGTTCTGGCGCGAGCCGTACTCGTTGCCGGGCAGGAAGCCCAGCGCGCCGAGGCCGGCGGCGACCTCCTCCGGCGTGCGCAGCGTGACCTCGATGTCCTCGCGGCGTGCCGTCGGCGTGGCCGGACGGTCAGCACGACGGTCTCTCCAGCGTGGGCCGCCAGGTAGCGCAGTGGACCGCTTCGGGGATCGGAAGGGTCGCTGGCGATGTCGTCGAAGACGGGGAAGCGCTGGCCGTCCACGGCCACCAGCAGGTCCCCGGAGTCGTCGTAGATGGGCAGGCGGCGCGTCTCGCCGGTGGGCTGCCCGTCGGCGTCCACGAGCTCGATGGGCTCCGTCTCACCGATGACCCGGCTGGCCACGAGCCCGATGCGCGCCGCCGGCGAATCGGGCACCACCTCGTTGACGCGCACGTCCCAGACGGGCTCGGCGAACAGGGCGATGAGCGTGAAGATGAGCCAGGCGATGGCGAAGTTGACGACCACGCCCGCCACCAGGATGCGCAGGCGCGTGCCCAGCTTCTGGTTGACGAAGGCGCGCGGGTCGAGCGACTCGCCCTCCTCCGCCTTCCAGCCGCACGAAGCCGCCGATGGGCAGCCAGTTGAGCGAGTAGATGGTCTCCTTGCCGCGGTGCAGGATGGCCGCCCGGGGCGGGAAGCCGATGCCGAACTCGTGGACCGTGACGCCGGCGCGGCGGGCCATGACGAAGTGGCCCAGCTCGTGCGCCAGCACGAGCGGCACGATGATGGCCAGCAGGATGAGGATGTTGACCAGGAAGTCCATCAGGCGGCCCGCCCGCTGCCGGCGATGACGGCCTGGCGTGCCCAGGCGCGCACCTCGGCGTCGATGGCCTCCAGCCCCTCCAGGTCCGGTGCCCCCGTCACGCTGAAGCGTGTCACGGCCTCCTCCACGAGGCGCACGATGCCCAGGAACGCCGAGGCTGCCGGCGAGGAAGCGCTCCACGGCCACGTCGTCGGCGGCGATGAGGGCGGCCGTGGCGCCGGGGCCGGCGAGGCCGGCGGCGCGGGCCACCGGCAGGGCCGGGAAGCGCGCCTCGTCCACGGCCGCGAAGGTCATGCGGTCATGCGCGCGGACGTCCAGGCGGGGCGCCGGGCCGGGCCGCCGATGGGGGTGATCGATGGCGTACTGGATGGGGATGCGCATGTCGGGAAGTCCGAGCTGGGCCTTCAGCGAGCCGTCCACGAACTCGACGAACGAATGGACCAGGCTCTGGGGGTGGATGACCACGTCGATGTCCTCGTAGGGCACATCGTAGAGCCAGTGGGCCTCGATGACCTCCAGGCCCTTGTTCATGAGCGTGGCCGAGTCGACGGTGATCTTGGCGCCCATCGTCCAGTTGGGATGCGCCAGCGCGTCGGCCGGGGTGGCGTCGGCCATGCGCTCCGCGGGCCACTCGCGGAAGGGTCCGCCTGAGGCGGTCAGGATGAGGCGTGCCACGCTGGCCAGGTCCTCCCCCGCGAGGCACTGCCAGATGGCCGAGTGCTCGGAGTCGATGGGCCGCAGCCAGGCCAGCGGCGAGGCCAGTGGTGACGCCGGGTCGGCCGACCGCACGTCTTCCGCGCGGGCCCGCGCCAGGGGCATGACGAGGTGTCCGGCGCTGACGAGCGTCTCCTTGTTGGCCGTGGCCACGACCTTTCCGGCCTCCAGGGCGGCCAGCGTCGGGCGCAGGCTGACCACGCCGCCGGTGGCCACGATGACGAGGTCCACGTCGTCGCGGGTGGCCATCTCCAGGAGGGCGTCCTCGCCGGCCTGCCGCGTGCCTGCGGGAAGCTCCAGGCGCGCCGCGGCAGCTGGGTCCGCGACCCAGACGACGCTTCGGTCGCAGCTGCTGCGCCTGGGCGTTGAGCGTGTCGACATCGCGGCCGGCGGCGAGCGCCACGACCTCGAACGCGTCCGGACCTGCCGCCGCCAGCACGTCCACGGTCTGCCGGCCGATGGACCCGCTCGAACCGAGCAGCGCCACCCGGACGCGGGCGCCCCGCGCCGGTGCCGACCGCGCCGGTGCCGCCGCCGACGCGGCGCGTGCCGCCTGGCCCGCCATCAGGAGCCCACGATGACCAGGTAGCCGAAGACCACGGGGGCCGCGAAGAGGAATGAATCGACCCGGTCCAGGATGCCGCCGTGGCCCGGGATGAGGTGGCCGGAGTCCTTGACCCCGGCCGTGCGCTTGAGCATGGACTCCGCGACGTCGCCGGCCTGCCCGGCGACGGCCACCAGGAAGCCCATGACGAGACCGCCCGGGAGCCACTGACCCGCCGCGGCAGCCAGCAGGCCGCCCACGATGACGGCCGCGACGGTGCCGCCGATGACGCCGCTCCAGGTCTTGTTGGGCGAGATGTGGTTGAGGAAGCGGCCCTTCTTGAAGGTCCGCCCGGACAGGTATGCGAAGGTGTCGAAGGACCACACCGTCAGCACCAGCACGAGCAGCCACGAGCGGCCGGCGTCCAGGTAGCCGCCCAGGAGGGCATCGTCCGGGACCGCCGGGGCGACGACCAGGATGGCTGCCAGGAAGGCCAGCAGCGAGGGATAGAGGGCCCCGAAGCTGCCGCCCATCCAGGACAGGAAGCCGTCACGCACGACCGGCCGCCGAAAGGCATCCATGGCCAGCACGATGAGCACCAGCGCCACGAAGAGCGGCACCCAGGCGCCGGCGTCGTCGAGCCACGCCGCCGCCAGCACGGCCAGTGGCGCGAAGATCGCGCCGGGCAGCAGCGGGACGGGGAAGCCGGCCGGCGGCAGCAGCCGGAAGACCTCCAGCGACGCCAGCAGCGCCAGCGCCGCGATACCCAGGGTCAGCCAGGGCTGGCCGGCCAGGAAGACGGCGATGACGACGACGGCGATGACGACGGCCGAGATGGCGCGCTCGCGCACGGCAGTGGCTCCCCTAGCGCCCGAACCGCCGCGCGCGGCGGGCGAACTCGGCGATGGCGGCGTCCAGGTCAGCGGGACCGAAGTCCGGCCAGAAGCGCTCGCAGAAGTAGAGCTCCGCGTAGGCCGCCTGCCAGAGCAGGAAGTTGCTGATGCGCTGGTCGCCGCCGGTGCGGATGAGCAGGTCCGGGTCGGGCAGGTCCGCCGTGTAGAGGTGAGAGGCCAGGCCCTCCTCGTCCAGCTGGGACAGGGCGTTGCCGTCGTCCACGTAGGCGCGGACGGCGTCCACGATCTCCGAGCGCGACGAGTAGTTGAAGGCCACGTTGAGCGTCATGCGAGCCCCGCCGGCCGTGCGCAGGATGGCCTGCTCGATCGATGCCCGGGTCTCCACGGGCAGCTCCGCCAGGCGGCCCGCCAGGCGGACCCGCACGCCCTGCTCGACGAGGCGAGGCGTCTCGTCACGGATGGTGGCGTCCAGGAGCCCGATGAGCGTCGCGACCTCCGCGCTGGAGCGCTGCCAGTTCTCACGGCTGAAGGCGTAGATGGTGAGGACCTCGATGCCCCGTTCCGCGGCGTGCTCCACGATGGGGCGGATGGCCTCCACGCCGGCCGCGTGGCCCTGCGCCTCCGGCACGCCCTGCGCCCGGGCCCAGCGGCGGTTGCCATCCATGATGATGGCCACGTGGCGCGGCAGCCGCTCCTCACCGCCGAGGGCGGCCGCGTCGTCGTCAGCGCCTCGTTTCACGGCCGGTGCGGTCACCTAGACCTCCAGGATCTCCTGTTCCTTGGCCTTGCCGACGCGATCGACCTCGTCGGTCCAGCGGTGCGTCGACTTCTCGATGGCCTCCAGCTCGCGGTGCGCCTCGTCCGCCCCGATCTCGCCGTCCTTCTCGCGCTTCTTGGTGGCGTCCACCGCCTCCCGCCGGTGGTTGCGGATCTCGACCTTGGCCTCCTCCATGCGCTTGTGGACGAGCTTGACCAGGTCACGTCGGCGCTCCTCGGTGAGCGGCGGGATGTTCAGGCGCACGACCATGCCGTCCACGTTCGGCGTGATGCCGATGTCGCGACTTCATGATGGCCCGCTCGATGGGCTGCAGCGCGTTGCGGTCCCAGGGCTGGATGACCACCGTGGTCGCCTCCGGCACGCTGATGCCCGCCAGCTGGTTGAGCGGCGTGGGGGTGCCGTAGTAGTCGACCTGCAGCCGTTCCACGAGCGAGGTGGAGGCGCGGCCGGTGCGGATGTGGTTGAAGTCGCGGTCCATGGCCTCGATCGCGTCGGACATGCGGGCGTCGATCGACCGAGCGTGAGCGTCGCTCATGCGTCCCTCCCTCCGTGGATGAGCGTCCCGACCGGCTCCCCGAGCGCGGCACGGGCGATGTTGTCCTCGTGGTTGATGTCGAAGACGAGGATCGGAAGGTCATTGTCCATGCACAGGCTGACCGCCGTCGAGTCGAGCACGGCCAGGCGACGGGCCAGCACGTCCGTGTAGGCCAGCTCCTCGTGGCGGACGGCCTCGGGGTCGAGCGCCGGGTCGGCGCTGTAGACGCCGTCCACCTTGGTGGCCTTGAGCAGGACCTGGGCACCGATCTCCACGGCACGCAGGGCAGCGGCGGTATCCGTCGTGAAGTACGGGTTGCCCGTGCCCGCCGCCAGGATGACCACGCGGCCCTTCTCCAGGTGGCGCACGGCCCGCCGCCGGATGTACGGCTCGGCGACCTCGTTCATGCCGATGGCGGTCATGACGCGCGACTCGACGCCGGAGCTCTCCAGGGCGTCCTGCAGCGCCAGGGCGTTCATGACCGTGGCCAGCATGCCCATGTAGTCGCCGGTGGCACGGTCCATGCCCTTGGCCGCGGCGGCCAGGCCGCGGAAGATGTTGCCGCCACCGACCACGATGGCGACCTCCACGCCGCGCTCGCGGACGGTCCGGACCTGGGCCGCGATGTCGAGGCACTTGGCGGGGTCCACGCCGTACTGGCGCCCGCCCAGCAGCGCCTCACCGGAGAGCTTGAGCAGGATGCGGCCGTAGCGGGCGCCCGCACCGGGCGCCCCCGTGGCGGCGGCTCGCGGGGAGCCGTCGGTCACAGCGCCTCCCCGAGCTCGAAGCGCACGAAGCGGCGCACCTTGATGTTCTCGCCGATGCGGGCGATGGCGTCGGTGACGACCTCGCCGACGGTCTGCTCGGTGTCGCGGAAGGTCTGCTCGTAGAGCACGACCTCCTTGTACCACTTCGCGAGCTGGCCTTCCACGATCTTCTCGCGGATCTCGGCCGGCTTCTTCTGCGTCGTCTCATCGGCCAGCAGGGCCGCCTTCCGCGCTGCCACGACGTCGGCGGGGATGGACTCGATGGTCGGGTACGTCGCGCGGAACCCGGCGACCTGCATGGCCAGCTCGCGGACGAGCTTCTGGAAGTCGTCCGTGCGGGCCACGAAGTCCGTCTCGCAGTTGACCTCGATGAGGACGCCGAGCCGGCCGCCGGCGTGGATGTAGGAGGCCACCTGGCCCTCGCGGGCGTCGCGGCCGGCCTTGCCCGCGGCAGCGGCCTGGCCCTTGGCCTTCAGCAGGGCGACGGCCGCTTCCATGTCACCGCCGGTCTCCGTCGAGCGCCTTCTTGCAGTCCATGAAGCCCGCGCCGGTCCGGTCGCGCAGGTCCTTGACCAGCGCCGGGCTGATCGTCGTCTCGGTCATGCTCGTGTGTTCCCTTCGTGTCCCTGGTTCGTCCGGCCGGACCCGCCCGGGTGCCGGCGCGTCGTGGTCGTTGGTGGTCAGGCCTCGGCCGGCTCGGCGGGGGCCGCTGTGGCAGCGGCCGAGTCCTCGGACTCCGCGGCGGACGGCGCGGGCTCCTCCTCGGCGGCCTCGACGGCCGCGGCGGCGGGCTTGCGCGTCCGGGCTCGGGTGGTGCGGGGCGGCTCTGCCTCGGTCTCTTCGGCAACGGCTGCCACATCCGCGACCGGGCTGACCTCTGCCGGGACCTCGGCGAGCAGATCGTCCTCGCCGGGCAGCACGGAGTCATCCTCGTCCGGCTCAGGCACGAAGCTGTAGGTGCCGCCAGCCGCGATGGCCGCCATGACCTCGTCGCTGGCCTCCTCGGCCTCGCCGATGTCAGCGCTCATGGCCGGCTCCGCGGCACCGCGCGTGGCGCGCTGGGCAAGACCCTCGATGGCGGCGTCGGAGACGAGCCGGCAGAGCAGCCGGATGGCGCGGATGGCGTCGTCGTTGGCGGGGATGATGTAGTCGATCTGGTCCGGATCGACGTTCGTGTCACCGGTGCCGATGACCGGGATCTCCAGCCGACGCGCCTCCGTGACCGCGATGTGCTCGCGCTGCGGGTCGACGACGAAGATGGCGCCCGGCAGGCGGCGCATCTTGCGGATGCCGCCGATCTTCAGCTGCAGGCGGGCCATCTCCTCGAGGATGCCGGAGGCCTCCTTCTTGGAGCGCCGGTCCAGGTCGCCGCTGGCCTGCATGGCCTCGATCTGGTCGAGCCGCCCGATGCGCTTGCGGATGGTCACGAAGTTGGTGAGCATGCCGCCCAGCCAGCGGTGATTGACCCAGGGCATCTCCGCCCGGGCAGCCTCCTCGGCGATGGGCTCCTGGGCCTGCTTCTTGGTGCCCACGAAGAGCACGTAGTCGCCGTTGGCGACCGTCTCGGTGACGAAGGCGAGCGCGGCGTCGAGGCGGCTGACCGTCTGGGCCAGGTCGATGATGTGGATGCCATTGCGCTCGGCGAAGATGAAGGGCTTCATCTTGGGGTTCCAGCGGCGAGTCTGGTGCCCGAAGTGGACACCGGCTTCCAGCAGCTGGCGCATCGAGACGGACGACATGGGGTGGGGACCTCCTGTTCGGTTGTGCCTCCGCGCGCCTCGTCATCCGCAGACCGGCGACCGACGGTCGCACGGCACCCCTGCGGGGAGCGGCACGCGTGTGTGATGCACGGCCGTGGCCGCGCTCGGGACCCCGTGGAGGGGCCTGCCGGAGTCTAGCACGGCAGGCCCGCGGGCCGGATCATCCACGCGACCTGGCGCGGTCGGCCCGACCCGGGCGACCCCGACTCCAGGAAGGCGGCTCGAGGCCCCGCAGGTGCCGCGTGACGTGCCATCCGCCCATCGGCCACGTCCCGCACGACGGTCACCAGGTCGACACGCCAGGCTGGCCCCGGGTGGCCGGGTCCATCACTCGGCGTGGCCGGCCTGCGCCAGCTGCCAGGCAGCACGGTAGAGGCGCTCCACCTTCTGTGGGCTGACGGTCTCCTCCGGCGCACCGAACCCGGGCGCGCTGCGGGAGCGCACCTCCACGATGACGGGCACGGCCTCCGGATCGCGGGCCAGGATGTCCACCTCGTCCGTCCCACGCGCACGTTGCGGTCCAGGATGGTCCAGCCGGCCGTGGCCAGGCGCGTGCGCCACGGCAGCCTCTGCCAGGTCACCCGCGACACGCCGCCGGGTCCGACGATCGACCGTGACCCTCTGCCCCGCGTCATCCACCAGCTCCACGGTACGCACGAGCACTTCGCTGTCACTTATCGTCGGCAGGGCCTTCATCGTCGTCGGCCGGCTCGACCCCCGACCCGTCGAGCCCGAAGGTCAGCTGATCCCCCGCGAGGATGGCGCCGATGCGCTGGTACGTGCGCCGGTGGAAGGGCGTGAGGCCCAGCTCGCGCAGGCCGGCCACGTGGTCCCGCGTGGCGTAGCCGGCGTTGTGCTCCCAGCCGTAGCCGGGGTAGCGCAGCGCCAGGCGGGCCATGAGCAGGTCGCGCGTGACCTTGGCCACGATGGAGGCGCAGGCGATGGCATAGGACGAGACGTCGCCGTCGACGATGGCCGTGTAGGGACCGACGTGCTCCTCGAAGCCGCGGATCTTCAGCCCGTCCACGAGCACGTGGTCGTAGCGCCGGGATGCGGCGCAGCGCCCGACGCATGGCCAGGTGCGTGGCGTTGCGGACGTTGAGGCGTTCGATCTCGGCCACGGAGGCAGCGCCCACGCCCCAGGCCAGGCTGCGCCGCTTGATCTCGTCGACGACGCGCTCGCGCTGCCGCGCCGTCAGGGACTTGGAGTCGCGGACCCCGGCGATCTTGCGGGTGTGGGGCCGGACCAGCACGGCGGCCGCGAAGACGGGCGCACAGAGCGCGCCCATGCCGACCTCGTCCACGCCCACGACGAGGCGCTGACCGGAGCGCCAGAGGGCGTGTTCGGCACGCAGGTGCGGCTGTCTGGGAGGCACCCGGCCATCCTAGTGTCCCGATCGCCCGCGGAGAACGCGGACGGGAACTCGCCTCGAGCCGGCTGGCCGAGACGGCAGCGGGTCCTAGGCGCGGCGCTCGCGGAGCGTCGCGGCCTTGCCGACGCGCTTGCGCAGGAAGTAGAGCTGCTTGCGGCGCACGACACCGTGGCGCACCACGTCGATCTTCTCGATGCGCGGCGAGTTGACCTTGAAGGTGCGCTCCACGCCGACGCCGCTGCGCAGGGCCCGCACGGTGATCGGACCGGGTGATGCCACCGCCGCGCATGCGCATGACGGTGCCCTCGAAGACCTGGATGCGCTCGCGGTTGCCTTCCTTCACCTTGACGGAGACACGCACGGTGTCACCGGGGGCGATCTCCGGCAGGTCGGTTCTGATCTGGTCGGCGACGATCTCGTCGAGGACGGTCACTGGGTCACTTCCTGGTGCTGCGCCGTGGCCGCGGTCGGCGGCGGGCATACGTGGGCAGGGCGCTACCTGACTGGGTCGATGGCGGAGTATAGCAGGCCATCCGGCCTCCGCTCGGCGCCTGAGAGGCGCGGACCAGGTCAGACGCCTGGCTCCTCGGACTCATCGCCGGCTCCCGGCGCCGGCCCCAGCTGCCCGGCGGCACCCGCGAGCAGGTCGGGCCGATCCCGACGTGTGCGCGCGATGGCCTGCTCGTGCCGCCAGGCGGCCACGGCGCCGTGGTGGCCGCTGGTCAGGATCTCCGGAACGGCCATGTCCCGAAAGATCGGTGGCCGCGTGAACTGGGGGTACTCGAGCAGGCCGTGCGAGAAGGATTCCTCGACCGTGGAGGCCGCGTCGATGGCACCGGGCAGCAGGCGCAGGACGGCGTCGATGACGGCCAACGCCGGGATCTCCCCGCCGGACACGACATAGTCGCCGACCGAGAGCTCCAGGTCCACGAGGCTGCGCACGCGGTCGTCGATGCCCTCGTAGCGCGGGCAGACGAAGACCAGGTGCGGCCTGGTCGAGAGGTCGACCGCGCGGCCCTGCCGGAACGTCTCGCCTCCCGGGTCGAGCAGGATCCGGAAGGCCGCGGAGCCCGGCGGCGCCAGGACGTCCAGCGCGGCCGCGACAGGCTCCGGTCGCAGGACCATGCCGGCGCCTCCACCGTAGGGGTAGTCATCGACGGAGCGGTGGCGACCGAGCCCCCACTCGCGCAGGTCGTGGGCGTGCAGCTCTGCCAGCCCGCGTTCCAGGGCACGCCCGGGGATGGACTCGGCAAGGGGTCCGGGAAAGACGCCCGGGAAGAGGGTGATGACGTCGATGCGCATCATCCCGGCGGACCGGCACCTCATCGCGGGCTGGGCCGGACGGCGGCTCCGATGCCGGCTCGGATGTCACCTCGGCGTCCGGCTCGGCGGTCGGCTCGGCCGGCGGCATCGGCTCGGCGCGGCATCCCGGCGTCGTCCGGCTCGGCCGGGATCGGAGGCCATCCCGGCGTCAGTCGGCGGCGGACCGTCGCCCGCGGACCGTCCTCCGCGGTGACGAGCGCGGGCAGGTCCAGGGCGACCGCGTCGACCACGAGTCGGCCCTCCTCGGGTCCAGCTCCGTGACGATGCCGCGCACGGCGGGCACGAGCACCTCGCCCGCGCGGTCCGCCGCCCACGACGTAGACCTCGCCGGCGCCAGCCCGGAAGACCTCGAGCACCGTGCCCAGCACCTCGCCGTCCGTGGTCCGCGCCTCCAGGCCGACGATCTGGTGCCAGTACCACGACCCCTCGGGCAGGGGCGCGTCCAGGACGACCTCCAGGTAGCGGTCGCGCAGGGGCTCGACCGCCTCGCGGCTGGTGAACTCGGCGAAGCGCACGAGGAGACCCGGCTTGGAGGGCCCCGTCCAGTCCACCGTCAGGGGCGCGTCCTGGCCCTCCACGTACAGGATGGAGCCCGGCAGGAAGCGGTCCGGGAGCGTCCGTGAGGACCTCCACGCGCACGGCGCCGCGCAGCCCGTGCAGGCCGCGCACGAGCGCCACGGCGACTCGCTCATCGGGCGAGGGGGCCACGTCCGGCTAGACGATCTCCAGCGAGATGGACTGGCCCTCGCGCGCGGCCACGACCTTCAGCAGCGTCCGCAGGGCCTTGGCGACCGAGCCGTTGCGGCCGATGACCTTGCCCATGTCGTCCTCGGCCACGGTCAGCTCGATGACCTGGCCGCCATCCTCCTCGTGGGCCTCGACGCGCACGGCGTCCGGGTCATCCACGAGGGACTTGGCGACGTATTCGACCAGCTCGACGGCGGCCATGGCTAGCCGAGGTCGGGCAGGATGCCGACGCGACGGAAGAGGCGCTCCACCGTGTGGGTGGGCTGGGCGCCCTTCGCCAGCCACTGGGTGGCCTTCTCGGCGTCGACGTGGATCTCGATGGGCTCGCTGCGCGGGTTGTAGTGACCGAGCGTATCGAGCGAGCGTCCGTCACGGGCGCTGCGGCTGTCGGCGACGACGAAGCGGTAGCTGGGCTGCTTGGTCGCACCGACTCGGGTGAGGCGGATTCGCACTGCCAAGGGACTCTGGAGACCTCCTGTGGGGCGGGGCGCTGGGCCGCGACCGGCCGTGGTGCCGGACGTCGGATCGCCGGGCACCGCACGAACGGTGCCCGGCGAATGGTACAGCCTTGCTCGACTACTGGGCGACGATGACCGACATGCGGGCGCTGATGACGTCCTGGTCGGCCGTGCCGACCGCGATGAGGCGGTCGATGGCGGTGGCGTACGGGAGCGATGTCCGCCCACTCCGGGGCCATCGTGGCCAGGAGCGGATCGAGGACGGACAGCAGCGAGCCGACGTTGACGTACAGGACGCCGCTGTTGCTGGTGTCCTCGCCCAGGGCATCCACGTAGCCCGGGCTGGCGGCCAGCGAGTCGGCCTCCGCACCGGTCAGGGCATTCTCCACGAAGTCACCCAGGCCGATGAGCAGCGTGCCGTCAGCGACGGCGATGCTGAGCGTGTCAGGGATGGTCACGGGCAGCTGACCGCCGGTGACCTCCTCGATGGGCAGGGTGACGGTGGTCACGGCCGTGCCGTCGATGGTGGACTCGTCCACGCTGATCTGGGGGGCGTCCTCGCCACCCAGGCCGGCACCCAGGAGGCGAACGATGGACAGCACGCGCTCCACGCGGTCGCTGGCGACCTCCTCGTCGGTGACCTCGCCGGCGATGCCCAGCCAGAGGCCGTCGGAGCTGAGCCGGCGCCGAGGCTGGCATCAGAGACGAAGTCGAGCAGCTCCGGCAGCGGCACCCCGAACATGTCCTCCAGGGGAGCCATGTCCGCGGCGGTCTGCTCGTCCATGGTCGAGAGCAGCCCGCCGATGGCGGTCTGCAGCGTGGCGCCCAGCTCACGCGTCTCGAGATAGATCTGCGTGTCAGCCGGGAAGCGCGTGGCCAGGTCGGATTCGCCGAGGGCCATGGTCGGCGTCTGCTCGCCGGGCGTGATGAAGGCCTCCAGCGTCATGCGGTCGGCCTCCGCGGCCAGGTACATGACCATGTCGGTCGGCAGCTGCGCGGCGACCTGCGAGAGGTCGATGTTCATGCCGGTCTGGCCAGCGGCGGCCGAGGTGGCCAGGTCCATGAGCGGCGCGAGCGACTCGAGGTCCATGTAGGCGGCCACGATGTGCGCGGCCGGCACGCGTGCCCAGGCCTTGCTGAAGTCGGCGTCCTCGGCCAGGCTCGGCGCCTTGCCCTCCAGCACGTCGATGCCGGTCTTGACGAGGTCCACCGTGGGCGCCATGAGGACCCAATCGCCGGCCACCGCGATGGCGTTCTCGGCGTCACTCAGGATGCTGGTGGCGCCGTAGGGCTCCTCGACCAGCTCCGCGCCGGTCTCGCTCTGCGCCAGCCCGCTGATGAACTCACTCGCGGCGGCAGGGTCGCTGACCGCGACGCCAGCCAGGACCGGCGGCGACTGTGACCCCATCATGGCCGCTCCGGCCAGGTCCATGATGCCGGCGCCGACCTCTCCGGTCATGAGCGGCACCAGGTCCTCCGTGTAGGAGAACTCGCCAGACGTGGCGCCCGACATGAGGCCGTCGAGCGCCTGCTCGAAGATCATCTGGAAGCTGCCCGTGTCGGCGAAGCCGGGGAACGCGGACATGAACTCGGCCATGGCGTCGGCCTGGCCATCCGGCATGTCGAGGCGACCCTCGACGTAGACGCTCGTGTCAGCGGGCAGGAAGGCGGGCCCACGGCTGGCTCCCGCGCCGCTCTGGGCGAAGGCCACCAGTCCGGAGCCGACGACCACCATGAGCACCGTCGCCAGCAGGGCGACCGACCAGCGCCACAGGCCGCGGCGGGATGGGGCTTCGCTCGGGGGAAGGCTTGACATGGTCACCTCCGTGGATGCAGCTGCCGTGGACGAGGTCATCTTAGCTCCGGTCATTGTCTCACCCCGGCGGCGACCATTCGATGGCTACGGTCGTCCCATGGGCAGTCCGGGCACGCGGCCGCCACGGCCGCGCATCATCTTCATGACGCGCTGCATCTCGCCGAACTGCTTCACCAGCCGATTGACCTCCGGCAGGCTGGTGCCGGAGCCGCGTGCGATGCGCCGGCGCCGGGAGGCGTTGAGGATGCCGGGGTCGTTGCGCTCCTCGCGCGTCATGGAGCGGATGATGGCCTCCACCCGGGCAAGCTCTCCGCGGTCGATGGCCGCCTGGGCCTGCTTGGCGGCGCCGCCGAAGCCCGGGATCATCTCCATGAGCGAGCCCAGCGGGCCCATCTTCTTGACCTGCTGCATCTGGTCCAGGAAGTCGTCCAGGGTGAAGCTGTTCTTGCGCAGCTTGTCCGCCAGCCGCTCCGCCTCCTTGGCGTCGTAGGCCTCCTGGGCCCGCTCCACGAGGCTGACCACGTCACCCATGCCCAGGATGCGCCCCGCCAGCCGATCGGGGTGGAAGACCTCCAGGGCGTCCGTCTTCTCGCCGGTGCCCATGAACTTGACGGCCACCCCGCTGACGGCCGAGATGGAGAGCGCCGCGCCGCCGCGGGCATCGCCGTCGATCTTGGTGAGCACGAGGCCGCTGACCGGCGTGGCGGCGTGGAAGGCCTCCGCCACGGCCACGGCCTCCTGGCCGACCATGGCGTCCACCACGAGCAGGGTCTCCGTGGGCGTCACGGCCGCGGCCAGGGCACGGATCTCGCCCATGAGGGCGTCGTCCACCTGCAGGCGCCCGGCCGTGTCGACGATGACCACGTCGCGTCCCGTCTGGCGCGCCTGCGCCACGGCCGTGGTGGCGATCTCCACGACGGGCGTGCCGGGTGGCGCGGTGTGGACGGGGATGTTGAGGCCCTTGCCGAGCGTCACCAGCTGGTCCACGGCGGCCGGGCGGTAGGGGTCGGCGGCCACCAGCAGCGGCTGGCGGCCCTGGCGCACGATCCAGCGCGCCAGCTTGGCCGAGGAGGTCGTCTTGCCGGAGCCCTGCAGGCCGACCATCAGGATCACGGCCGGCGAGCCGTTGAGGCGGAAGGTGCGGTCACCCGCGCCCAGGATGGCGGTCAGCTCCTCGTGGACGATCTTCACCACCACCTGGCCGGCGTTGGTGTTCTCGATGACGTCCTGGCCGATGGCGCGCTCCTTGACGCGCGCCACGAAGTCCTTGACGACCTTGTAGTTGACGTCCGCCTCCAGGAGCGCCAGGCGGACCTCGCGCATGGCGACGTTGACGTCGTCCTCGGTGATGCGGCCGTGGCCAGTGAGGCCGGCCGAGGGCCAGGCGCAGGCGGTCGGAAAGAGCGTCGAACATAGGGTCGCAGTCTAGCGCCGGGCGGACGGGCGTCCTGGTGCGGCGCCTACTCCACGGCGAAGAGCGCCGCCACGAAGGCGTTGGGGTCGAAGTCGCGCAGGTCCCCGAGCTTCTCGCCGAGGCCCACGAAGAGGACCGGCACGCCCGTCTGGCGCTCGATGGCGAAGGCCACCCCGCCCTTGCTCGTGGAGTCCAGCTTGGTGAGGGCGATGGCCGTGAGGCCCGATGACTCGTGGAAGGCCCGGGCCTGCAGGAGTCCGTTCTGGCCGGTGGTGGCGTCCAGCACGAAGAGCACCTCCGGCTGGGCCTCCGGCAGGCGCTTGGTGATGGTGCGGCGGATCTTGGCCAGCTCCTCCATGAGGTTCGACTTGGTGTGCAGCCGCCCGGCCGTGTCGATGATGACCACGTCCATGCCACGCGCCTTGGCGGCGTCCACGGCGTCGAAGACGACCGCCGAGGGGTCCGCGCCGGCCGCGTGCGCGATGACGGGCACGTCGATGCGGGTCGCCCAGGTGGTGAGCTGCTCGATGGCCGCCGCGCGGAACGTGTCCGCCGCGGCCAGGAGCACCTTCGCCCCGAGCGACTTGAAGCGGAAGGCGAGCTTGGCGATGGACGTCGTCTTGCCGGTGCCGTTGACGCCCACCACGAGGATGATGGCCGGGATGCCCGGTCCCGGGATGCGCGGCCAGGGCCGCGGCTCCCGGGTCGCGAAGAGGTGCAGGAGCTCCAGCTGCAGCGCCTTCTGTGGCGGCAGGTCGCGGCGGGCGCGGGCGCGGTCGCAGACCTCGACGGCCAGCTCCGCGCCCAGGTCGGCAGAGATGAGCGCCTCTTCCACCTCCTCCCAGGTCTCGTCGTCAGGGTTGCCCGCACCGAGCAGGCTGCGCACGCGCTCGGCGAACCCCAGGCGAGAGGGACGCAGCGCGTCCTGGAGGAGGATGCGGGTGGGCGCCCCAGCGGCCTGCGGATCGCTCACGCTCGGCGCTCCCCGGAGGGCCGGGTCCGCCGCGGCCACGTCCGCCAGGCGCAGCGAGATGACGCGACTGACGGCGTCGTCACCGACGGTCACGCCGTAGAGCGCGTCGGCGGCCTCGATGGTGCCGCGGTTGTGCGTGATGACCACGAACTGGATGGCCTCTGCGAGCGACCGCAGGGCCGTCGAGAAGCGGCCGATGTTGGCCTCGTCCAGGGCGGCATCCACCTCGTCGAGGACGCAGAAGGGCACCGGTCGCACCTCCAGCATGGCCATCAGGAGGGCCACGGCCGTCAGCGCGCGCTCCCCGCCGGAGAGCATCGCCAGGGGCTGGCGGCGCTTGCCCGGCGGCCGGGCCGTGATCTCCACGCCGGTGCTCGTCAGGTCGGCCGGGTCGGTCAGCGAGAGCTGCGCCTCCCCTCCCCCGAAGAGCTGGTGGAAGCGCCGCGCGAAGGCGCCCTCCAGCGCCGCGAACGTGTCGCGGAACTGGACGGTCATGAGCTCGTCGAGGCGGGCCATCATCTCGCGAGTGTCGCGGATGGCACGCTCGAGGTCGTCGCGCTGCGCCTCGAGCGACTCCAGGCGAACCCGGACCTCGGCCAGCTCCTGGGCTGCGAAGGGGTTCCCGGCACCGACCTCGTTGAAGCGACGCCGCAGCGCCGCGATGCGCACCCGCGAGGGCGGCTCGAACGAGGAGTCGGAGGCAGGCCCGGAGGGGCCGACAGGGCTCGACGCCGCGGCAGGGCTCGACGCCGCGGCAGGGCTCGACGCCCCGGCAGGGCTCGCCGCCGCGGCAGCCGTCCGCCAGCGGTCGAGGGCCTCGTCGAGCGCGGCTTCGAGCAGCTCGGGCAGCTCGTCAGCCGGGGCGGGGTCTCAGGAGCCGGTCGGTCGGCCTGGGCGAGCAGCGCCGTCAGGCCGTCAGGCCCGATCGAGGCCAGCTCCACGAGCAGGCCCTCGCGGGCGGCGTCCACCTGGAGTCGGGCCTCCATCTCCGCGACCTCGAAGGCGCGGCTGCGCTGCTCCGCCAGGCGCAGCTGCTCGCGGGCCCTCCCGGAGGCGGCCTCCGCTGCCAGCAGGGCGTCACGCTCCGCACGGGCGGAGGCCACCGACGCGTCGAAGGCGGCGCTGGCCTGGCGCTGCCGCGCCTGTGCGACCGCGATGGCCGCCGCCAGGCGTTCCCGCTCGGCGGCCAGGTCGGCCTCGCGACCACTCAGGGCCATCTCGTCGCGGTCGAGCTCCTCCAGGCGGGCTTCGGCCAGTCCCAGGCCGACCTCCGCGCGCCGTCGCTCCTCGAGCGCCTGTTCGCGCACCGCTCGCGACTCGGCCGCGCTGCGAGCGAGCCGGTCACGCTCGGCCCGCAACATCACGGCGCGCGCCTCCAGCGCCTGCAGCGCCGCGGTGTCGACGGTGCCCGGGCGCTCCTCGGCGGCGGCCTCGTCGAGAGCCTGCAGCTCGCCCGCGCGGAGCGTCGACTCCTCCGCCGCCGCGGCCGCCTCGGCCTGGGCGCGCCCCAGGAGAGCCTCCTGCCAGGCCCGCTCGCGAGCCGCGTTCTCCGCCGCGGAGGCCGCCGAGCGATCCGCCTCGTCAGCCAGGCGGCGCGAACGGCGCGCAGCGTCCAGGGCGACGCTGGCGGCCGCCACGCGGGCGTCAGCCCGGCTGCGCGCAGCCGCCGCTTCGGCCGCGGCCGTGGCGGCTGACTCGAGTTCGGCTTCGAGCCGGGATGCCTGCCGCGTCATGTCCTCCAGGGCCGCTCGGCGCTCGAGGGTCGAGACCCCCGGTGCCGGCCGGACCACGGCCAGGTCGTCCACGACCACCCCGGCCCGGGTCACGAGTCGCCAGCCCGCCGGCAGGTGGGCGCGGACGGCGAGGGCCGCGTCCAGGTCCGGGACCCAGGCACAGCGGGCCAGCAGCCGGGCAGCGTGGCCCTCGGGGTCGAGTCGCAAGGCCCCCGCGAGCCAGCCGCCACCCGCGGCGAGGACGGCCTCCTCGAGGCGCGCGACGGCCCGCTCCGCGACCCGGTCGCCCCGATCGCGGGGATCGCCCTCGTCGCGCAGCACCAGGACGGCGGCAGCGTCAGCCAGCGCCGGGGCGTCCCGGGCGTCCAGCACGAGTCCCGACAGGACGTCACCCAGGGCGGCCTCCACGGCCAGCCGCAGGTCCGGCTCCACCTCGAGCCCGTCACTGAAGCGACGACCGCCGCGGGCCCGCAGCGAGCGGACGACGCGCTCGTCGGTCCCGTCCCTGAGCTGCTGCTCGAGGGCATCCCGGCGAGCCGCGAGGCCCTGTTGCTGGGCACGCAGGCGTGACTGGGCCTCGGCCGCCGAGGCCGCGGCGGCGGCGGCCTCGCTGGCCGCCATGCGGGCGGTGGCGGCTTCCTGCTCGGCGGCCTGCTCGGCGGCGTGGGCTGCCTCCCGCGTCGTGGCGGCGCTGGCGGCTCGCTGCGCGGCCTGCTCGGCGGCCTCGCGCGCGCTGGCTGCAGAGGGCCTCCTGTGTGCGAAGGCGGTGCGCCGTCTCGGCGGCGCGTCGAGTGGCGCGGTCAGCGTCGGCAGCCAGCCGCTGGCGGGCCGCCCGCTGGACGGCGCTGCGCTCCTCGTCGGCCCGTCCAGCCTGGCGCAGCTGCTCGGCATCGCCCAGGACCTCCGCCAGTCGCCGTTCCGCGCCCTCGAGCGCCTCTTCGACGGCTGCCTCGGGCTCCGGCAGCACCGCGGCGATGCTGCGGCGGGCGGCCTCCATGCGACCCGTGGCCGAGGTTCGCTCGGCGCCGACTCGCGACCGCTCGCGGCCGAGCGCCTCGGTCTCGCTGGCGACCCGCGCCCGGGCGAGCTCGACCCGCTGCACCTCGCCACGGGCCTCGTCCAGGCTCGTCCGCAGGCGCTGCTCGGCGTCCGCGCGGTCGGCCAGGGCGCGCGTCAGCGAGGCTGCCGACTCCTCCGCGTCGCGCAGGGCCGCCATGGCCGCGTCGGCCGCCTGCCGGGACACCGAGAGGGCCTCCGAGTGGCGTCGCGACTCCACCTCTGCCGAACCGAGACGCGCCCGGGCCGCCTCCACGAGGGCACCGGCCAGCTCCGCGCCCGCCGCCATGCGGGCCTCCTGCTGCTCCGCCTGGGCAGCCAGGCGGCGGGCCTGTGGCCGGAGCTCGGCGAGGAGGTCGCGCACCCGCTCCAGGTTGGACTCCGCCTCCGCCAGCTCGGACTCCGCTCGGCTGCGCCGGCGCTGGTGCTTGCGGATGCCGGCCGCCTCCTCGAAGAGCGGGCGCCGCTCCTCGGGGCGGAGCGCCAGCGCCTGGTCCACCATGCCCTGGCCGATGAAGAGGAAGGCGTTGTCAGCCAGGTTGGCGTCGTCGAGCAGGTCCACGAGGTCGCGCAGGCGGATGCGCTGACGGTTGATGAGGTACTCGTTCTCGCCCGAGCGGAAGAGCCGCCGCGAGAGCTCCACCTCGCCGAAGTCGACCGAGAGCAGGCGGTCGGTGTTGTCGATGACGAGGCTCACGTCGGCCATGCCCACGGCCCGGCGATTGGCGCTGCCGGCGAAGATGAGGTCCTCCGCCCTGCGGCTGCGCAGCGCCCGGCCCTGCTCGCCGAGCGCCCAGCGGAGCGCGTCGGCGAGGTTCGACTTGCCGCTGCCGTTGGGGCCCACGACCGCGGAGATGCCGGGGCCGAACTCCACCACGGTGCGCTCCGCGAAGGACTTGAAGCCGACCATGCGCAGCTCGCGAAGGCGGGCGAGGCTCATGCGGGTCGCGTGTCGGCCGCCGCGCCGGCAGCCAGATCCAGGTCGGCATCGAGCGCGGCCAGGGCGACCTCCGCGGCCATCGTCTCCGCCTCGCGGCGGCTGCGGCCCTCGCCCTGCCCCAGGGCCCGGCCGTCCAGGGATGCCTCCACGACGAAGTGCCGGTCGTGGTCGGGACCCTCGCAGCTGATGATGCGGTAGGCGGGCGCGTGACCGGTGAGGGCGATGACGCGCTCCTGGAGCCGGCTCTTGGGCGCCTTCAGGGCGTCCGCCGGCAGGATGGCCTCCATCTCCGGGGCGGCCGAGGTCAGGATGAAGTCGCGGGCGGCCGTCAGGCCCGAGTCAAGGTAGATGGCCGCGACGATGGCTTCGAAGAGCCCGGCCAGCACCGAGCTGCGGCCGCGCTCCCCGGAGGACTGGGCACCCTGCCCGAGGACCAGGGCGTCTCCGAGGCCCAGGCGCCGGGCGATGCGCGCCAATCCCCGCGTCGAGACGATGGCGGCGCGGCGGGTGGTGAGCACGCCCTCGTGCTCATCCCGGTGACGCAGGAAGAAGGCCTCGGACATGACCAGCGAGAGCACGGCGTCACCCAGGAACTCGAGGCGCTCGTTGGACTCGGTCGGGCTCTCGGGGTGCTCGTTGACGTAGCTGCTGTGAACGAGCGCCGCGGCGAGCAGCGCGGGGTCGTGGAAGTCCAGGCCCAGCCGGCCAGCAAGCTCGACGGCGCTGGTCGGCATCGACCCCGGTGGGGAGCTACTGGTTGAGGCGTTCGTCGACGTAGTCGACAGCGTCCTGGACGGTGCGGATGCGCTCGGCGTCCTCGTCGGAGATCTCCGTCCCGAACTCCTCCTCGAGGCTCATGACAAGCTCGACGAGGTCGAGGGAGTCGGCGTTCAGGTCATCCACGAAGGACGCCTCGGGCTTGACGTCGGCCTCGTCCACACCGAGCTGCTCGACGACGATCTTGCTGAGTCGCTCGTAGGTCGAAGCGGTCACTCTGCTGGTCCCTCCGTATGGCTTGTGGCCTCTGTCTCCATCTCGCCCTGCGGGCCAGACGGGGCATCGCCCCGTTGGGCCTCGGTCACGTCCTTCGCGACTCGCCCGAGAGCGCCGTTCATGAGCCGGCGGGTCGGCTCTCCGCTGTAGATGCGAGCCAGCTCGACCCACTCGGAGATGGCCACCTTGGCCGGCGTCGTCGCGGCAGTGTAGCAGTTCACCCATGCCGCAACGCAGCAGGGCGCGGTCGATGCGGGCCAGCTGCACGACCGGATAGGCGGGCGCCACGACCTCGATCCGGGCGTCGATGCTGTCCCGGTGCGCGACCACGACCTCCACCAGGAGGCGCGCGTGCGCGGCGGCACGGGCGCCGATGTCACCCTCGTCGAGGCGGCGCGACAGGATGGCCCCGGCCGTGCGCAGGCCGAATTCGGCCTCGAAGATGGCAGCCAGGGCCACCTGCCGGCCCTCGCGCTCCGGACCGTGCATCCCGGCGGCCTGGTGGCTGGCGCCCGTGTCAGCGGCGCGCCGATCGACGTCTCCGGCTTCAGCCACTCGCGGCGGCCCCGGCATCCTCGCTGGCAGCGAGGTCCTCGTCGGGCGCGGCGTCCTCGCGGACGGCGTCCGCGGCGGGGCTGGCGCCGGGGCGCAGTGCGGCCGCCTTGCGCAGTGCGGTGGAGCGGTCCGCGCCCTCGGAGACGAGCTTCTCCGTGATGCGCTCGGGGATGCGCGCCCGGGCCGCCAGGGCGGTGACCTCCACGGCGTAGCCGATCATGCGGCGCCGTGCGCCGCCGTGGGTGATGAGCACGGTGCCGTTGACGCCGAGCAGCGGCGCCCCGCCCAGCTTCTCGTAGTCGAAACGGGCCCGGATGCGGCCGATACCCGGGGCGCATGAAGAAGTAGCCGATGGGACCCCAGGGCGGCCGCTTGAACTCCTTGCGCAGCATGTCGAACATGACCGTCGAGAGCCCCTCGAAGAACTTCATGACCACGTTGCCCACGGAGGCATCGCAGACGACGACGTCGGCGGGGTGGTGGGGCACGTCGCGGCCCTCGACGTTGCCGATGAAGCGCAGGTGGCTGTCCTTCAGGAGGGCGGTCGCGTCCTGGACGCGCTGCTCGCCCTTGCCCGACTCCTCGCCGATGGAGAGCAGCGCCACCGTGGGCTCCTTGACGCCCAGCACGCGCTCGCTGAACAGGGAGCCCATGTGCGCGTACTGGGCCAGGTTGACCCCGGTCGAGTCGGTCGTGGCGCCGATGTCCAGCAGGATGAGGGGGCCGCTGTCAGTGATCATCTGCACCGCCAGGGCGGGGCGGTCCACGCCGGGCAGGCGCTTCAGGTGCAGGATCGCGGAGGCCACGCCAGCGCCGGTGTGGCCGGCCGTGACCACCGCGTCAGCCTCACCGTCGCGCACGAGGCGCATGGCCACGTTGATGCTGGCGTCCCGCTTGCGGCGCACGGCCACCGCGGGCTGCTCGCCCATGCCGACCGTCTCCGAGGCCTGCACGATGCGCACGTGCGACGGCAGCGGCTCCTCGATGAAGGGACGCATGCGGGCCTCGTCGCCGACGAGGATGACCTCCACGTCCTTGTGGAGGCGCGCCCAGTCGACCGCGCCGCGCACGACCTCCTCGGGAGCGTGGTCGCCACCCATGGCGTCCACGGCGACCCGCGGACGCTCGAGATGGCCGACCTCGGTGCCCCGGCTGAGGGCCTCGACGTCCACGTCCTACTTGCGCTCGATCGACGCGACCGAGGGCCGGGCGCCTCAGGCGCCCTGCTCGGACGGCTTCTTCTCGCGGATCTTCACGGCCTCACGACCGCCGTACCAGCCGCAGTTGGGGCAGGCGTGATGCGGGCGCTTGGGCTGGTGGCAGTGCGAGCACGCCTCCAGGCTCGGGACCGTGAGCGCGTGGTGGGATCGGCGCTCTCGCTTGCGAGTGCTCGAGACGCGCCGCTTGGGGACTCCCATGGGTGACCTCTACTCCTTGTTACGTGGCTCGCTGTCGGGCGGCGCGCCGGGCGCCGCTTACTGAAGGTGCTCGCGCAGGTCGGCCAGCGCGGCCAGCCGCGGGTCGACCTCGTCGGGGTGCGCGTGGTCGGGTGCCGTGGCCAGGTCCTGGCCGCAGACCCGGCAGAGGCCGGGGCAGTCGGGGCGGCAGAGCGGGGCGATGGGCTCGGCCAGGGAGATGGCGTCCCGGATGACCGGCTCGAGGTCGAGCTCGTGGTGGTCGGTGAGGCGCACGACGTCCGGCTCCTCGCTCGTGTCGAGGGGCAGGCCGGTGGCCAGGTCGAGTGACGGCAGGGCCTCCTCGTCGAGGTCCACGTCCAGCGGGGCCTCCGCGGGGCGCAGGCAGCGCGAGCACTGCTCGGCGAGCGCCGTCTCCAGGTGACCCTGGACGAGGATGCCCCGACCGGAGTGCGAGAGGCGCACCTGGCCGCGCACGGGGCGCGTCAGCACGAGATCCTCCGCGACGGACAGGGTCGGCTCGTCGATGACGATCCGCTCGCTCGTGCCGGGAGCCGCGCGCAGCAGGTCCGCGACGTTATAGCTGAGCATGCGTCCGCTCGGCGCCAGCGGACTCCGCGGCCTCCGCGCCATCGGGCGGGAAGCGCTCGTCCAGCGCGGAGAGCCCACGGCGGATGGACTGCAGGGCCTTGGTGACCTCGCCCTCCAGCTTCACGAGCACGCTGGCCGCGTAGGCGTCCGCGCCCTGCTGGATCTCCTGGGCCTCGGCCCGGGCCTCGTCGATGATCTCCGCCGAGCGCTGCTCCGCGGCGCGCGTCAGCTCGCGCTCCTCGATGAGGAAGGCGGCCTGCTCCTGGGCCCGCGCCACGATGCGCTCGGCCTCGTCCTGGGCGCGCTCCACGAGACGGGAGGATTCCTCGTTGATGCGCTTGGCCTGGCGGACTTCCTCGGGCACGGCGACGCGCAGCTGCTCGATGAGGTCGGTGGCGGCGACCTTGTCGACCATCACGGCATTGCTCATGGGCACGCGGCGGCCCTGCTCGATGAGAGCATCGAGCCGCTCGATGAGGAACATGAGGTCTATGGCACGGGCTCCTGTGGACGGCGAGGACGACTCGGCATTGTAGACCAAGCGAGTGGCTCAGCGCGTCGCGGCGGCCCTACGGCTGCGTCACGGCCCCGAGGCTGCGGACCACGGCGGCCGGCACCATGGCGCTGATGTCGCCGCCGAAGGCCGCGATCTCGCGCACCAGGCTGGAGCTCAGGTAGGCGTGCTCCACGCCGGTCATGAAGAAGACGGTGTCGACGTCCGGCGCCAGCTTCCGGTTGAGGTGTGCGATGGCCAGCTCGTTCTCGAAGTCGCTCAGGGCACGCAGCCCGCGCACGATGGCCGTCGCGCCGCGCTTCCGCGCCAGGTCCACGGTCAGCCCCTCGAAGGCCACGACCTCGATCGCGGCGCTCGATGCGGCGAGCTCCTCGTCGATGGCCGCGCGGAGGATGGCCGCCCGTTCGTCGGCGCTGCGGCTGGGCGACTTGCGGGTGTTGACCAGCACGGCCACGAGCAGCCGGTCGAACTGGCGGCTGGCGCGCTCGATGACGTCGATGTGGCCGAACGTGGTGGGGTCGAAGGAGCCCGGGTAGACGGCCAGGCGCATCAGCTCTCTCCAGCAGCGGTCTCGCTGACGCGACGATACACGCTCAGGGCCGTCTCGCCGAAGCGTCGCTCGCGGACGCGCACCGAGGTCGCCGACTCGGTCGGGCAGGACGACCTTCCAGAAGTGCTTGGCGACCACCAGGGCGGCCTCGTCCAGCCAGCCGGCGAGCGGGTCCCCGAGGCGCTCCAGGCTCGCCTGCAGGTCCCCGGCCTGCGCGTACGGGGGATCGACGAAGACGCAGCCGAAGGGCGCCTCCGCAAGGCCGCCCGAGCCGCCGGCCAGGAAGGCCGCCACGTCACGGCGGACGACCCGTGCGCGGGCGCGCAAGCCCGTGCGGTCCAGGTTGCGCTCCACGATGGCCGCCGCCCGCCCGTCGCGCTCGACGAGGACGGCCCGTGGCGCACCCCGGCTGAGCGCCTCGATGCCGGCCGCGCCGGAGCCCGCGAAGAGGTCCAGGAAGGGACGCGCCCCAGACGTCCGGGCGCTCCGCCTCCAGCAGCGAGAAGAGGGCCTGCTTGACGCGGTCGCTCAGGGGTCGCGTGCCCGGCCCCGGCGCGTCCAGGCGCAGCCCGCCGGCGCTGCCCGTGATGACGCGTCCGGCCTCAGGCACGACCGACCTCAGGCACCGACGGCCTCGTCGCTGGCGCCCTCGCCGGCAGCGACGGCGGCCAGCCAGCCGCTCTGCAGCTCGGCGCCGAAGGCGGCGTAGGCGGGCAGCAGTCGGCCCGCCTCGTCGAGCATCGACTCAGCCAGGTCTCGGCAGGCGCGCGCCATGGCCTGGTCCTCGGTGCGGGCCAGCGAGGCCAGGCGGAGGCGCGGCAGGCCGCTCTGGGCGAGCCCCAGCACGTCGCCCTCGCGGCGCAGCTGCCAGTCCTGCTCCGCCAGGTCGAAGCCGTCGTTCGTGGCCCGGACGGCCGCCAGTCGGGCCGCGGCCACGCTGCCGTCCGGCGCCTCCGCGACGAGCACGCAGAACGACTCCGCCCTGCCCCGGCCGACGCGGCCGCGCAGCTGGTGCAGCTGGGAAAGGCCGAAGTGGTCGGCGTTGAGGACGACCATCATCGTCGCCTCGGGCACGTCCACGCCGACCTCCACGACCGTGGTCCCCACCAGCACATCCAGCTCGCCATCACGGAAGCGCGACATCTCCGCGTCACGGGCGTCGGCCCGCAGGCGGCCGTGGACGAGGCCGACGCGCAGCGGCGCCAGCAGGGACCGCAGGTGCTCGGCCACCTCCTCCGCGCCCGTGGCCGCCTTCAGCCCGCCCTGAGCCGGCAGCGAGGGCGGGAGCGCCGGCTCGCCGTCGGCCGCAGCGTCGCCCTCGTCGGAGCCCAGCGGATCGATGTGGGGCACGACGACGAAGGTGCGGTGGCCGGCTGCCGCCTCCTCGCGGACACGCTGCCAGGTCGGCCCCAGGTCGGACGGCCCGCGGATCCCCGTGCGGGTGCCGGCCCGGCCCGCCGGCGCGGCGCGCAGGTCCGTGACGTCGAGGTCCGCGTAGAGCACCTGTCCCAGCGTGCGAGGGATGGGCGTGGCCGTCATGAGCAGGACGTGGGGCGACTGGCCCTTGGCCGCCAGGGCCTCCCGCTGCGCGACCCCGAAGCGATGCTGCTCGTCCACGACGACCAGCTCGAGGCGCGCGTAGGCGACCGACTCCGAGAGCAGCGCGTGCGTGCCCACCACGACCGGGGCCTGCCCGGTGGCGATGGCCTCCAGCGCGGCGCGGCGACCCGCAGCGCTGAGCGAGCCGGTGAGGAGCGTGACGGGGATGGCGGCTTCCGCCAGGAGGGCGTCCACCGTGCCGGCCAGCTGCCGCGCCAGCAGGTCGGTGGGCGCCAGGAGCGCGGCCTGGCCGCCGTGCCGGGCCGCCAGCGCCAGCGCGTAGGCGGCCACGGCCGTCTTGCCCGAGCCCACGTCGCCCTGGACGAGGCGCAGCATGGGCACGCCCCCGGCCACGTCCGCCCGCACCGCGTCCATGGCCGTGCGCTGGTCGTCGGTCAGCGTCGACGGACAGGCCGACCGACCGCGACAGCGCGGCCGTGATGGCCGCGCGGAGGGTGGCGTCCTCCTCGTCGCTCACGCTGATCGGCGTGGGACGCTGGTCGCGCCGCTGCCGGCGTCGGGCGACCATGCCCACCTGCAGCGCCAGCAGCTCGTCGTGGGCCAGGCGCCGGACGGCCGCGTCGCGCTGGGCGAAGTCGTCCGGGTAGTGGGCGGCTGCCACGGCCGCGCCGATGGGCAGCAAGCCGTCGCCGATGTCCGCGGGCAGGTACTCGGGATAGGGCCCGAAGCGGTCCAGCCCGCTGCGGATGGCCTGGCGCAAGGTGCGCGCAGGGACGCCGCGCGTGAGCCGGTAGACCGGCACGATGCGACCCACGTGGAGCAGCGGGCCGCCGTCGTCACGCTGGAAGTCGGGGTCGTCCAGGCGAGCGCGCCAGCCCTGCAGCTTCACCTTCCCACTGGCGACCACGGCGTCGCCGGCCTTGAGCTGCCGCTCGATGAAGCGGCGCCCGAACCAGATGGCTTCCACCTGGCCGCTGGCGTCCTCCAGGACGGCCGTGGTCAGCCAGAGCCGCCGCCGGTGGGTGCGCTCCACGCGGATGGAGCGGACCGTCGCCCGCACCGTGACCGTCGTGCCGGGTGTCTCGCGCTCCAGGCGGGCGAGGGGCACGACGTCGCGCCGGTCGAGGTAGTGGTGCGGGAAGGTGGTGAGCAGGTCGCGGACCGTGTGGATGCCCAGGCGGCGCCCATGCCGGTGCAGCGTCGTGGCACCCGGCAGCCCGGAGGTGCCGATGGGCGTGTCCAGCCCGCCGACCGGTGCCGTGTCGGCCGCTGGGCGCTGCGGCGCCGTGCCCGGGCGCGGCGACGCGTGCCCGGACGTCGGCGACTCGTGCCCGGCGCCGTCGTGCCCGCAGCGGGCGCCGGCCGACCGCGACCCGGCGAGCCCGAGGCGGCTCCGGCCACCCCTACTCGACCGCGACGAGGAGGTGGTCGTGCCGCTGTCCGCCGGGCACCATCTCGACCTCGACACCCGGGGCCTGGCCCAGGATGCGGCCACGCAGGTCCTCCACGGCGTGGGCCGGCAGCCCCGCCCCGTGATGGCAGGTCACGAGGTCGAAGGCCCGGAGCTGCCCGATGGCGGCCAGGGCCGCCAGGGTCGCCTCCGCGATGCTCGCCTCGCGGGCCAGCATCCGCTTGTCCGCGTCGATGGCGATGACGTCGCCACGGCTCACGGCCTGGCCGTCGACCGCCGAATCGCGGGCGGCACTGAAGACCGTGAACGTTCGCAGCGCCTCCGACTCCTCGGTCATGCGGGCCACGTTCTGGTCGAGCGATGCGCCGGCATCGAAGGCCACGGCGGCGGCCATGCCCTCCGCGGCGTTGCGGGTGGCGATGATCCCGACCCGCACCAGCGGCGTCAGCTCGGCGGCGTGGCGGGCCGCCAGCAGGACGTCGCGGTCGTTGGGCAGGACGATGACCTCCGCCGAGCCGGAGGCCAGGATGGCCTCCGCGATCTCGCCCACCGACGGCCGAGTGCCGTGCGACGGCCGCACGACCCGCGCTCCCAGCGAGGCCAGCGTGCGGCCCAGGCCATCGGCGCTGGCGATGGCGATGACGGTGATGGGTGGTGCGGCTCGCGGGGCCGACGTGCGCGGCGTCGCCGGGTCGCCGGTCGGCAGCCCGGGCCGGTCGGCACGCCGAGCCGGAGCGGGAACGGGCGCCACCTCGGCCGCGTGGCTGTGCGCCACCTGGTCATCGAGGTCGCGGATGGCCACGCCGGAGAGGCGACCGAAGCGCAGGCCGGCCGCGATGGCCTCGTCCGGCCGCTCCCCGTGGACGTGGACGCGCGCCAGCCACGCATCACCGGCCACGACGACCGAGTCGCCCGTGGCGGCGATGGCACGCCGCAGCTCGGTGACGTCGATGCGCCCGTCGACCGAGGCGAGCATGTACTCCGTCTCGTAGCCGTGCGCCGAGCCGGCGTGGTCGCCGTGCGAGGCGTGGTCCCGTGCGCGTGGTCGCCGTGCGAGGCGTGCTCGCGGGCGGACCCGGGTCGGCGACGGGCGCGCCGCGTGCGGCCGCCTGCGCGGGTGGTGCCTGGCCGGGAGCGGTGGCGGCGGGCCCAGCCAGAGGCGACCAGTCCTGGTCGGGCGTCTCCTCGTCCCGGGGCTTGACCTGCAGGGCCCCCTCCAGGATGCGGTAGAGGCCCTGGCCCCCGGAGTCCACGACGCCGGCATCCTCCAGCACGGGCAGCAGCGTCGGGGTGCGCTGCACGGAGCTGGCGGCCGCGGCGATGACGTCCGCCAGCACGGCCTCCACGTGGGGCTGGCGTCCGGCGGCGGCCTCGGCGGCGTCGGCGGCATCGCGGATGACGGTCAGCATGGTGCCCTCGACGGGCGTCAGCACCGCGCCGTAGGCGACCTCCGATCCCTTGCGCAGGCCCTCGGCGAGGTGGAGCCCGTTGGCACGACGACGGCCGTCCGCGCCGTGCGTCATGCCCCGGATCGATCTGGGAGAGGATGACGCCGCTGTTGCCGCGCGCGCCCGTCAGGGCGCCTCGGCTGAGTGCCTCGCCGACGCTGTCCAGGTCGCGGCGGTCCTCCGGCAGGCGCTCCGCCTCGGCGAGCGCGGCCCGCATCGTGGCCAGCATGTTGGAGCCGGTGTCACCGTCCGGGACGGGGAAGACGTTGAGCGCGTCGACCTCTTCGACGTGCGCCTCCAGGTTGGCCACGGCGGCCGCCACCGCCCGGATCACGGTCGGACCATCGACGAAGAGTCGGGTCATCGGTGCAGGCTCGACCTCCGGAGCACGCGTCCCACCAGTGCCAGTCCAGGGCCCCGCGTCATCGCCTTCCCTCCGTGCGCTCGGGGCCGATGGTCTATAGTACGCGGTCGTGCGGCCAGAGAACCTGGCACACGCCTCTTCAGACACCACACCCCAGAGGGACATCCATGGCACGCTCCTGCGCCTCGTGCGGCAAGACCTCGATGGGCGGCTTCAACCCGCAGTCGACCGGTATGAACCGCGTGCGGGCCCACCGCCGCTACCGCGTCAACCTGCAGCAACTCACGGTCAAGGACAGCGGCCAGGTGACGCGCACGCTCATCTGCACGCGCTGCCGCCGGACCCGCATGAAGGCCGCCTCCTAGCGACCGCCCTCCGCCCCGCTCGGGCGGACGACAGCAGCGTTCAGGGCAGATACCCGAGCTGGCGCAGGCGCGCCCCGCAGAGTCGCTCCACGTCCTGCTGCGCTTCGGCGGCTGAGGTCGCGCTGCCAGCGGCCGACCGAGGCCGCGGTCACGGCACCCTCGTAGTCGGGCCGCGCGGCCGATCGACCCGCGCGCCCCGACCGCCAGCCATCTCCGTCCACGCGTCGTGGCCCCGGGCGCCGACCTCCGCGAGCCAGGCCGCGTCGAGCGCCACGTCGAGGCGCTCGCAGACGGCGCGCATGGCCGTGACCGGGTCGGAGACGAGGTCCTCGTAGCGGACCTCCACGTATCGGCCGTCCCCACGGCGCGCCATGCCGGCCGCGGTGTCCTCCACCCAGCGCTCGGCGTACCAGTCCAGCGGACGCGGCACCAGCACCTTCTGCCAGGCGCCGTCCACCCAGCGCCAGTCGGGGTGCTCGCGCATGGAGCAGACGACGTCCCGGCCGTCGCGGATGACATGGATGACAGAGGCCTCCGGGAAGTGCTCCAGGATCCAGTCCAGGTGGCGGATGTTCTGGGGCGTCTTCTCCGCCCAGCGGGTCTTGCCCGTGTCGGCCCGGGCCCGGGCGGCGAAGGCATCGATGAAGCCGGCCTGCGATGAGGCTGCCCCGCGCATGGCCTCCAGCTCGTCGAGGGGGATGGCGTAGGACTCGGCCAGCCAGGCGAGGTTGAAGGCGGCCGGCACGAAGAGCTTCGTCTCAGCCCCGGCGCAGATCTCCGGGTGCCGGTCGAGCAGCCTGCGCAGCAGGGTCGTGCCGCTGCGCGGAGCGCCCCCCATGACGATGTGGCGCTCCCCGGAGCGATAGGGCGCCATGCGCCAGCGGTGCTGGCGGACGCGCCAGGCGCGGTTGCGGATGCGGCCCAGCAGCGGGCTGCCGGCCATGCTCAGGCGTCGCTGTCGAGCCAGATGGTCATGGGCCCGTCGTTGACGAGGGCGACCTCCATCTCCGCCCCGAACTCGCCCCGACCGACCGGGATGCCGCGGCCCTCCACGGTCCCGGCGAAGACCTCCACCAGCGCGGCCGCCAGGTCGGGCGCCGCGGCGTCGATGAAGGAGGGGCGGCGACCCTTGCGCGTGTCGCCGTAGAGGGTGAACTGGCTGACCACGAGCATGGCCCCGGAGACGTCGACGAGCGAGCGGTTCGTGCGCCCCTCCTCGTCGCGGAAGATGCGCAGGTCGACCGACTTGTCGGCCAGGGACCGGGCGACCTGGGCATCGTCCCGGGGACCCACGCCCACGAAGGCCAGCAGGCCCGGGCCGATGGCCCCGCGCTCCGCGCCGGAGACCGTCACGCGAGCCTCCCTGACCCGCTGCAGGAGGACGCGCACCGCCTCAGCCCTGGAGCGAGACGGGAGCGCCGCCGCTCGAGGCACCGGGAGCGGTGGCACCGCCGTGAGCAGCGCGGGCCGCGTCCGGCCCGGCGCCGAAGAAGGCCTCGTGACCGCGGCGCACGCCCTCGCGCACGAGATCGACCTCCTCCGACGCGTCGCGGCCGCGCTGGAAGAGCGCCGAGCCGACGACGCAGACGTCGATGCCGTAGCGACCGACCGCCTCCGCGGTCTTGTGGTTGACACCGCCGTCCACGTGGACGAGGCCGCCGCGGCCGGCGGCGGCCAGCAGCGCGCGGGCCTCGGCGATCTTGGGGGCGACGTCCGGCATGAAGCCCTGGCCTCCCCAGCCCGGCTCGACGGTCAGGATCATGACGACGTCCAGGACGTCGATGCGGTCCGCCACCGCCTGCAGCGGCGTCCTCGGGCTCACGGCCAGGCCGGCACCCTGGCCGGCGGCGCGGATGGCGGCCAGCGCGGCGTCCTTCTGCTCGTCGCTCTCGGGGGCCTCGACGTGGAAGGTGATGGTCTGCGGCCCGGCCTCGATGAAGCGGTCGATGTAGCGCGATGGCTCGTCGATCATGAGGTGCACGTCCAGGGGCAGCTCGGTGACGCGTCGCCAGGCGGCCACGACGTCCGGGCCGAAGGTCAGGTTGGGCACGAAGTGGCCGTCCATGACATCCAGGTGCAGACGGTCGACACCGGCTCGCTCCAGCTTGTGGGCGACGCGGTCGAGCCGGCTGAAGTCGGCGTTGAGGATGCTGGCCGAGATGAGGACCCCGGGGTGGCCGCCTTCCGGTCGCGTCGGGGCGGCGCTCATGCGCGCCCTCCGGCGCGGCCCTCGAGCGGCCGGCCATCGCGAAGGGCCGCTGCGCTGCGTCGCTCGATGAGATCGCGGCGGCGTTGCACGGCCGCCGGTGCCGGCTGTCCGGCGTGCTCCGCTGCCAGCTGGCCGCACGCGGCACCGATGTCCAGGCCGCGGTTGCGGCGCACCGTGGTGTCCAGGCCGGCCGCCCGCAGGACGGTCGCGAAGGACTCGACGCGCTCCGGCGGCGAGGGCCGCCAGGGAGTGTGGGCGACGGGGTTCATGGGGATGAGATTGACATGCGCGAGCCGGTCGCGCAGGAGCTCGGCCGTGGCCCGGGCATCCGCGGCCGTGTCGTTGATGCCGTCGATCATGACCATCTCGTAGGTGACGCGGCGGCCCGTGGTGTCTGCGTAGGCCGTGGCCGCCCGCACGACGTCGTGGAGCGGGAAGCGCCGGTTGAGGGGCACCAGCACGTCCCGCAGCTCCGGTCGGGCCGCGTGCAGCGAGACCGCCAGCGTGTACTGGCGCTGCAGCGACGTGAGCCGCTGGATGCCGGGCACGACGCCGCTCGTGCTCACCGCGATGTGGCGCTGGCCCAGGCCGAAGCGGTTGCCGTCGCTCAGCGCCGCGCAGGCGGCCAGCACGGCATCGGCGTTGAGGAGCGGCTCGCCCATGCCCATGAAGACGATGTTGGTCAGGCGCCGGCCCTCGCCGAGCAGCTCCCGCCGCCAGTAGCGCGCCTGGTCGATGATCTCCGAGACCAGCAGGTCGCGCCACAGGCCCAGCTCCCCGGTGGCGCAGAAGGGGCAGCCGACCGCGCAGCCGGCCTGGCTGGAGATGCACAGCGTGGTGCGCTCGCGGCGCGAGCCCCGGGCCGGGTAGCGCATGAGCACCGACTCCACGACCCGGCCGTCGTCGAGGCGGTGGAGGGCCTTGTCGGTCAGGCCGCCATCGGCCTCGCGCCGATCGGTCTGGAGCAGCGTGTCGAAGCGGTAGTCGGCCTCCAGCGCCTCCCGCAGGGCGCCCGGCAGGGTGTGGATGTCGTCGAAGGCGCCGGCCCGTCCCGACCAGATGTGGTCGGCCAGCTGGCGTGCCCGGAAGGCAGGCTCGCCACGATCCGCGAACCACGAGAGCAGCTCCTGCGGCGAGGCCCCGGAGATGCCGGGGCGCGGTGTCGCGGGGCGCGCTCGGGGGCAGGTCCAGCAAGGGCAGGCCGGCGCCGTCGATGGGCGGCACGGCCGGGTCGAAGGCCAGGGAGAGGTCGGGCATGGGCATCGACGCGGAATGGTAGCGCCGCAGCCCCGAAGTGGCCTGTGGCGGGCTCCGACGCTGCCGTGGGGAGTCTCGTGACTACCTGCGGCGCCCCCGGCGATAGGCAGCGCCATCCATGCGGCGACCACCGGCGGGCTGCACCTCGTCGAGGCGCAGCATCCCCAGGCTCGTCCTGAGCGCCAGCCCATCCGCGACGGGCACGAGCGCGCCGACAGGGGCGCTCGGACGACGCGGACGCGTCACCCTCGACGGTGGCCTCCGCGATCGGGGAGGCGCGCCAGACGACGAGCCGCTCCCCGTCCGCCTCCACGAAGGAGCCGGGCCAGGGCTGGTAGGCGCGCACCTGGCGCTCCAGCTCGACGGCCGAGCGAGCCGGGTCGAGCCAGCCATCAGCGCGGCGCAGCGGGCGAGTCAGCGTGGCGCCCTCGACGGGCTGCGGGCGGGCCTGGAGCGTCCCCGCGAGCCAGTCGGGCAGCGTCTCCTCCAGCAGGTCGGCCGCCAGCGCGGCCAGGCGCGCCTCCAGCGCCGGCGCGACCTCCGTGCCCTCCAGGTCCACGCTCCGCTGGGCCAGGATGGGCCCGGTGTCGAGGCCCGCGTCCATGCGCATGAGGGTCACGCCCGTCGTCGCGTCCCCGGCCAGGATGGCGGCCGGCACCGGCACCGCCCCGCGATGGCGCGGCAGCAGCGAGGGGTGCAGGTTCAGGGCCCCGTGGCGGGGCAGGTCGAGCACCGCCGGCGGGATGAGACGGCCGTAGTCGGCCAGCACGACCAGGCCGGGGTCGAGTGCGCGCAGCTCCGCGAGCGGCCTCGTCGCGGCGCAGGGAGGGCGGCGTCAGGACGGCGATGCCGTGGGCCTCGGCCGCAGCCGCGACCGGGGTCGGGTGCAGCTCGCCCCGGCGGCCGGATGGGCGGGCAGGGGCCGTGATGACGGCCACCAGGTCCACCGGCAGGATGCCCTCCGCGGCGGCCGCGGCGAGGCGCTCCAGCGCCGGGAGGGCGAAGGTGCCACTGCCGAAGAACAGCGTGCGGACGCGCGCCATGCTGGTCGCGCTCAGGCCAGGGCGGGCATCTCCCGGCCCGGCTCGCCGGCCTCCTCCGGCTCCCCCTGGCCGACGGCGATGAGCTCGTCGAAGGACTCCAGGTAGTCGATGTAGAGCTTGCCGGCCAGGTGGTCCAGCTCGTGCTGCATGGCCCGCGCCAGGAGACCGGCGCCCATCGACTTGATGGGCCGCCCGTGGCGGTTCTGGGCCACCAGCCAGACCTTCTCGCGGCGCGTCACGTAGGCCACGTAGCCGGGGATGGAGAGGCAGCCCTCCAGGTCGCGGTCCTCCCCGGACGCCCGCACGATGCGCGGGTTCACGAGCTCGTGCAGCTGGCCCTCCACCTCGATGACGCAGGCCTGCAGGGCCTCCCCGATCTGGGGTGCCGCAAGACCCACGCCGGGCGCGGCGCGCATGGTGTGCGTGAGGTCGTCGAGCAGCTCGTGGAGGTACTTGCCGAAGCTGTCCACCGGCTGGCCGACGAGGCGCAGCCGCGGATCGCCGAGGGTGAGGATCGGTCGGACGGTCATGGCCGGAAGTATACGGGCGTCGCGCCAGCGTCCCGCGGCTACAGCAGGCGCTCCGGGTCGACGTCCACCGACCAGGGCGACCCTGGGTCGCCACCGAGCAGCCCGGCGGGGTCAGCCCCGCGGAGCACCACGTGGAAGCGCCAGCGACCGCCGCGGCGGGCCACGTAGGCAGGCACCGGGCCCAGGACAGCCACCTGGCTGCCGACGTCGAGCCGCCCGCTGTCGCAGGCGGGCCACCATCTCCCGGGCGGCAGCCTCGGCGGCGTCACGGTCCGGGAGCGCCACGGTGAGCTTGACGAGGCGGCCGAAGGGCGGCGACCCGAAGCGCTGTCGCCGTTCCAGCTCGGCCTCGACGAAGGCGGCACCGTCGCCGCTGGCCACGGCCACCAGGGCCGGGTGCTCGGGCTGGTAGGTCTGCACGAGCGCGCGCCCCGGACGGTCGCCGCGCCCGGCACGGCCCACGGCCTGGCAGAGCAGCTGCCACGTGCGTTCCGCGGCTCGCTCGTCCGGCAGGTTGAGGGCGATGTCCGCGGAGACGACGCCGACCAGCGTCACCTCCGGCACGTCCAGCCCCTTGGCCACCAGGCTGGTGCCCACCAGGACGTCGAAGCGGCCCTCCGTGAAGTCGTCGATGACGCGGGCCGCAGCGCCCTTGCGTTCCACGACGTCGCGGTCGAGACGGGCGACGCGCAACTCCGGGAAGCGGATGCCCAGCTCCTGTTCCACGCGCTCCGTGCCGCCGCCCAGGTAGCGGATGCGCACCGAGCCACAGCCCGGGCAGCGGCGGGCCACCGGAGCCGTGGCGCCGCAGTGATGGCAGCGCAGGGCCACGACCGAGGCGTGGAAGACGAGCGGGCGCTGGCACTCCGGGCAGACCTGCACGTAGCCGCAGTCGCGGCAGAGGACCACGCTGGCCGCCCCACGCCGGTTGATGAGCAGGATGGCCCGCTCCCCGGCTGCCCGGTCGAGGGCCACGAGCGCGGCCGCCAGGGGTGCCGAGATGAGGCCCCGATTGCCCTCGGCGAGCTCGGCGCGCATGTCCACCAGCTCCACGGCCACCGGGCTGCCGGAGCGCCGCCCGTGCAGCCGCAGGTGGCGCAGCCGTCCCTGTCGAGCCAGCCCCACGCTCACCACGTCCGGCGTCGCCGAGCCCAGGACGACCGGGGCGGCCGCCAGGCGGCCCAGCACCAGCGCCACGTCGCGCGCCTGCGTGCGGGGCGTGCGGTCCGACTTGTAGGCCGGGTCGTGCTCCTCGTCCACGACGACGATCCCGAGCGGGTCGGGCGGGGCCAGGACGGCCATGCGCGTCCCCACCACGATGCGCGCCTCGCCGCTGACGACGCGCCGCCACTCGTCGCCGCGCTCGCCCTCGCCGAGGGCGCTGTGCAGCACCGCGACGTCCTCATCCAGGTCGTGGCGGAGCCGGTCGATGAGGGGCGCCGCGAGCGCGATCTCAGGCACCAGCACGAGTGCGCCGCGACCGGCGGCCAGGGCCGCGGCGACGGCCTCCGCGTAGACCGCCGTCTTGCCGCTGGCGGTCTCGCCCTCCAGCAGGAAGGCCTCGTGGCGGCCTGCGTCGATGGCGCCACGGATGGCCGCCAGGGTGGCGGCCTGCTCGGCGTCAAGGTCGCTGCCGGCCGGCCGGCTGCCGCGCACCGACGCCGCGCGACCGGCCATGGCGCGGCGCTCGAGCGTGCGCGTCTCGAGCTCCAGCAGGCCGCGCCGGGCGAGGCCGGTCACGGTCCCCGGCCCGTGGCGCTCGCCGAGCCGCGGCGCGGCTTCTGCCCCCTCGTGCCCGGCATCGGTCAGCTCCGTGAGCAGCGCCTGCTGGCGTGCGCCCAGGGGCGGGCCCGCGGGACGTCCTCCGGACGCCAGTGCGGCGGCGGCCTCGCGACCGGCCGGGGTGATGACGGCCCAGCGCTCCTGCCGCGGGCGGGCCGTGGCCGCCAGGATGCGCCACTCCAGGCGCAGCTCGCCGCGGGCCTCCAGCTCGCGAAGCTCGCGCAGCAGGGTCGCGCGGCTGCCCCGGGCCGGCAGGTCATCGACGGGCATCCCGGCCTCGCCGGCGGCCCGGATCGCAGACAGGTGCCCGGCCGGCCCGGTCGCCTCCGGTCCGGCCGCACCGAGCCAGCCGTCCTCCGCCGGCACGGCCGACCCCCGGGTCGCCACCACCCAGAGCGCGATGCGCTCCAGGGTGCCCGGCGGCAGCATGGCGCGCACGACGAGGCCCGGCGGGGCCAGGTAGTGACCCGCCACGTGCAGGGCCAGGCGGCGCCACAGCGTCGCCCAGCAGCGGACCATCGGAGCGCACCCGGGCCAGCACGGGCTTGACCTCCATCCCGGGGTCGGCCCCCTCGGCCAGGACGACGCCCACGGCCCGGCGCCGACCGAACTCCAGGAGCACCGCCTCGCCCAGCGCCAGGTCGGCCAGGCCGGGTGGCACGAGATACGTGTAGGTCCGGCCGCCCGGGACACCGGGGGCGTCCACGGCGACCTCGACGAAGCGCGGCTCCGTCATGACCGGCTAGACGACGATGCGCCGGTCGGGGTGGCGGGCGTGCTCGGCCGCGATGATGGCGTCGATCTGCTCCGCCGTGCGGTCGACCTGGTCCGTCTCGTTGACGACCACGTGGTCGTAGTCGGCGGCGCGCGACAGCTCGTACTCGGCATCGGCCCGGCGCCGCTCCAGGTCGGCCTCCGATTCGGTAGCGCGGCCCACGAGGCGCGCACGGAGAGCCTCCAGTGACGGCGGCACGACGAAGATGAGGAGCGCGTCGCGGACCTTCTGGCGCACCTTGTGGGCGCCCTGCACGTCGATCTTGAGGATGGCGTCACGCCCGGAGGCCAGCGCCGACTGGACCTGGTCGCGCGGCGTGCCGTACCAGTTGCCGTGCACCTCGGACGCCTCCAGGAGGCCGTCGTCGTCCCGCAGGCGGGCGTAATCGTCGAGCGAGAGGAAGAGGTAGCTGACGCCGGCGACCTCCAGGGGGCGCCGCTCGCGCGTCGTGACCGTGACCACGTAGTGGCGCGGGTGCGGCGGCCGGCGACGCTGCATGGCCTCGATGATGGTGTCCTTCCCGACCCCGGACGGCCCGGAGATGATGACCACCTGGGCGCCCGGCTGACCCTCGACGGTGTGGATCGTCAGGCCCTCCCGGCTGCGTCGGCGCGGAGGGCACCCAGCACGCTCTCCAGGTCGTCCGGCAATGGTGCCTCACAGCGGACCAGCCGACCGGACCCCGGCGACACGAACTCCAGCTTCCAGGCGTGCAGGAAGAGCCGCGCCAGGCCATCCGGACCCCGGCGCGTGGTGCCCGTGGCGTAGACGGGGTCGCCGGCCACGGCGTGGCCGATGGAGGCCAGGTGGACGCGGATCTGGTGCGTCCGCCCGGTCACCAGGTCCAGCTCCAGCAGCGTCCAGTCGGCGAAGCGCTCGCGGACGCGGTAGCCGGTCACCGACGGGCGGCCGTCGGGCGTGACCGCCATGCGCAGGCGAGTGCGCGGGTCGCGGCCGATGGGCTTCTCGATGCGACCCAGCTGGGCGTTCACGACGCCGCCCACGAGACCGAGGTACGTCTTGCGGACGCGGCGGGCCTTCAGTTGCGCCTGGAGCGCGACGTGCGCCGCCGGGTTGCGCGCCACCATGAGCAGGCCGCTCGTGTCGCGGTCGAGGCGGTGCACGATGCCCGCCCGCTCGGTCGCGCGTTCCGACTCCTCGGCATCGGCGCTGGCGACGTCGGTGTCGGACCCGTCCGCCTCGGCCGCTTCCAGCCCCTCGGCCACCCCCAGCCCCAGCAGCGCGTTCACGAGGGTGCCCGTCCGGTGCCCGGGCGCCGGGTGGGTGACGAGGCCGGCCGGCTTGTCCACGACGAGGACGTCGTCGTCGCGGTAGACGACGCTCAGCGGGATGTCCTCCGGCTGCGGCTCGTCGGAGGCCACCTCCGGCACGTCCAGGCGAAGCTGCCAGCCAGCCCGCACCGGGTCCCGCGCGCGGAGGCGCTGCCCGTCCACGGTCAGCAGCCCGTCAGCGATGAGGCGCTGCACGTGGGCCCGTGAGAGGCCGGTCGCATCGGCCACGAAGCGGTCGACCCGGCTGCCCGCCGCGCCCTCCGGCACCGTCAGCTCACGGCGTTCGCTCATGCGGAAGGGGCCGCGCCCCGGCGTCGACCGGAGCCCGCCCGGTCGCCCAGCAGGGCGGCCGCGAAGAGCACGAGGATGCCCACGAACACGGCGGCGTCGGAGATGTTCCAGGCGTACCAGCGCATGCCGCCGATGCCCATGTCCACGAAGTCGATGACCTGGCCCAGGCGCACCCGGTCGATGAGGTTGCCGATGGCGCCGCCCAGCAGCAGCCCGAGACCGGCCGCCACGAGCAGCCCGGCGGCGGCCCCGTGCCGCCACTCGAACCAGGTGATGCCGGCGATGACGAGCAAGGAGAGGACGGCCATGATCGGCGCGATGGCCTCGAAGACGCCGAAGATGGCGCCGTCGTTGTAGGTCTTGGCCACGCGCACGAACTCGCCGAGCAGCTCGGTCGGGCCGCCCGGCTGGCCCGCCGGGATGGCACGCGAGGCCACCTCGAAGGAGGCATCCACCCAGAGCTTGGTGGCCTGGTCGAGGAGGACCACGATGCCGGCCAGGCCCAGGAAGAGCGTCCAGCGGCGGCGGCCCTGCCGTGGCGTCTCGCGGGCCGCGGACGGTGGCGGCGAGGCGGGCGCCTCAGCCACCCAGCTCCTCCAGGGCCACGCGTCACGGCGCCCGACTCAAGCGTCACGCTGCTCGCGACCGCCCCGGCCGGGGGCGGCGCCAGGCGCACATCGTCAGCCAGCGTGTCGGCCGCGACCGTCGCCAGGTGCGGCGCCAGCGCTGCCATGGCCCTGGTGGCCCCTCCAGGAACAGGCGGATGCGGGCATCGAGCGCCAGCTCCGCCTGCTTGCGCAGGTCCTGCACGGCTCGCGTCAGCTCCCTGGCGTCGCCCTCGGCTCGCAGCTCCGGGCGTCAGCTCGGTGTCGATGACCACGACGATGCCCTCGTCGTGGGCGACGGCGGTGCCGGGGCGCGGCGTGGCCAGGATCTCGACCTCGTCGGGCCGGAGGCGCACGCCCGCCGAGCTCGACGCTGCCGTCGTCGTGGTAGGTGACCGCGTTGTCGCGGGCGGCCGCCATGATGGCCGGGATGGCCTCGCGATAGCGCCTGCCGATGACCGGCAGCAGCGGCTTGACGCGGCGATCCACCAGCTCTGACTCGTCGCCGATGATCTCCACGGCCTTGACGTTCAGCTCGTCCGCGAGGAGCGCCTGGAGCTCGTCGGCGGCGCCGGCTGACAGGCCAGCGCCCAGCCCGCCACCGGGCATGGCCAGCCAGAGCCTGCCCAGCGGCTGACGCACGCGCACGCCGGCCCGGCCGCGCAGGGTGCGGCCCAGCTCCACGGCTCGGCGCAGGTCGGCCATGGCCGCCTCCAGCGGCCGGTCGCGCAGGGCCGCCAGGTCCGCCTCCGGCCAGCTCGTGAGATGCACCGACTCGGGCGCGCCGGCCTGGGCCGGCGCCACCAGGACCTGGTGGAACTGCTCGGCCAGGAAGGGCAGCAGCGGCGCCATCGTGCGGGCCACGCTGACGAGGGCCAGGTGGAGCGTCCCGAAGGCGGCCTCCTGGTCCGCGGCGTCCGCCGGCGCGGGAGAGGCGGCGCCGGCTGCGCCGCAGCCACCACGTGGAGAGGTCGTCCACGAAGGTGCTGATCGCCCGCGTCGCGGTGCGCGTGTCGTACTCGGCCAGCGCAGCACCGGCCTGCTCGGCCATGCCCGCGGCACGCGAGAGGATCCAGCGGTCGAGCAGTCGCCGGGCCGGGTCGGGCGCCTGCGTCGCCGACCACGTCGCGAGTCGGCCGCCAGCCCTCCAGCCGCGCGTAGGTCGTGAAGAAGGCCAGCACGTTCCAGAGCACCAGCAGCTCGCGCCGAGCCTCGTCGGCGGTGTGGTAGCCGAAGAGGATGTTGTCCTCCGGTCGGGCGCTCGCGTACATCCAGCGCATGACGTCCACGCCCATGCGCTCGGCCGCCTCGTTGAACTCGATGGCGTTGCCCCACGACTTGTGCATGGGCCGGCCGTCCTCGCCGTAGAGCGTGGCGTAGCCGAAGATGGCCTTGAAGGGCGGCTCGTTGCGCAGCACCGTGCCCATGGCCAGCATGGAGTAGAACCAGTTGCGGAACTGGCCCGGGAAGGACTCCGTGATGAAGTCGGCCGGGAACCACTTCTGCCAGTAGTCGGGGTCCGTGCGGAAGTGCAGCGTGCTGAAGGGCACGATGCCGGCGTCCAGCCAGGGGTTGCCCACGTCGCGGATGCGCCGCGCCTCTGCCCCGCACGCCCGGCACGGCACGACGACCCCGTCCACCCAGGGCCGGTGCGGCGAGCGGCCCTCGAGCAGCTCGAAGCCGGACGTGGCCCGCATGCCCAGCTCCTCCCGCCCGCCGATGACCTGGTAGGCGTCGCAGGCGGTGCACTCCCAGATGGGCAGCGCCAGGCCCCAGTAGCGCTTCTTGGAGATCGATCCAGTCGGACATCGTGTGCAGCCAGTCGAGCTCGCGCTCGTAGCCGAAGGCCGGGAACCAGCGGATCTGGTCCACGACGTCCATGATCTGGTAGCGCAGGCTGGCCGCCTTCTGCTCCGCCGTCAGCTGCTCGCGGGGCACGTCGTAGACCGGGCCCATGGAGATGTACCACTCGTCCACGACGCGGAAGAGGAGCGCCGTGCCGCAGCGCCAGCAGTGCGGGTAGCGGTGCGTGTAGGGCTCCAGGTGGTAGTAGAAGCCGCGCGCCTGGAGCGCCTCGATGATCTCGGCCGTGACGGCCGCCGCGTCCATGCCCGTGAAGGGGCCGAAGCCGTCGAGGTAGTGGCCGGCCTCGTCCAGCGGCGCGATGACCGGCAGCCCCAGCTGCTTGCCGAGCCGGAAGTCCTCCGCGCCGCCACCCGGGCGCGATGTGGACGATGCTCGTGCCCTCCTCCTCGCCGACCTCGTCCCAGGCGATGACGCGGTGCACGTAGGGTGAGGCACCCTGCTCGTCCCGACCGTCCGCGAAGGCCTGCGCCGGGGCCTCCAGGTCGTCGAACGGGCCGCGGTAGTGCCAGCCCACGAGGTCGGCGCCCTTGCGCTCCTCGAGGACCTTGAAGGGGCCCTGGACGGCCGACTTGAGGGCGACCCTTGCCGACCCAGTAGCGGTCCTCGCCCTGCTCCACGAGCACGTAGTCGAGGTCGGCGCCCACGGCGGCGGCCACGTTGGCCGTCATCGTCCAGGGCGTCGTCGTCCACACCAGGAGCGCTTCGCCGGGGCGCTCGAGCAGCGGGAAGCGCACCGTGAGCCCCGGGTCCTCGCGGTCCTGGTAGCCCTCGTTCATCTCCATCTGGCTCATGCCCGTGCCGCAGCGCGCGCACCAGGGCATGGAGTCGATGCCCTTGTAGAGCCAGCCGCGCCGGTGGCACTCGGCCAGGAAGCCCCAGATGAGGTCGTTGTTCTCGTTGCTGAAGGTGAAGTAGGAGCCGCCCATCTCGGGCAGGCCCAGGCGCCCCACGAGCATCTCCACGGTGTCGGTGACCGGACCGTTCGGCCCGTCGACCGTGACCGTCTGGGCGGGGTCCTGCTCCAGGAGGTCGCGCAGGCGGCGCAGCTCGTCCGGGTCGTTCCAGTCCATCCAGTAGCCCAGGCGGATGGACTGCTCGGTCTGGACCGCGGCGTAGGTCAGGACGCGCTGCTTGCAGAGGCGCACGAAGTCCGCGATGCCGAAGGACTCGATGTCCTTCTTGCTCGTGAAGCCCAGCTCGCGCTCGACGTTGACCTCCACCCAGAGGCCCTGGCAGTCGAACCCGTTCTGCCAGCGCTGGTCGTGGCCGAGCATGGCGTGGTAGCGCTGGAAGGCGTCCTTGTAGGCGCGGCCCCAGGCGTGGTGGACGCCCATGGGGTTGTTGGCCGTGATGGGCCCGTCGATGAAGGACCAGTGCGGTCCGCCGGCGTTCTGGGCGCGCAGCTTCGCGAAGATGGCGCGTTCACGCCAGAAGTCGAGCGTGCGGTGCTCTTGCGCGGCCAGGTCAGGCTGGGCCGCGACAGCCGGGAAGGGGCTTGCAGACATCGATGATGGAGTCTAGCCGAGCGCCGGCACCCCCCGGGCATGAAGCGCCGCGGCCGTGCACGGTGCAGGGTCGGAGCGCGATCAGCGGCCGGGTGGTGACACCTGTCACCACCCGGGTCGCAGCCTGTTGACTCCTGTCACCACCCGGAACGCGCGTCGCGGGTCCGTCCCTCCCCTGCGCAACCCCGGCAGACCGACTACGATGCCGCCCGATGGCCTCCAACGACGTAGCCGTGCGTCCCCGGCGCAGCGCCTTCGCGGCGGCATTCCTGTCCTTCATCTTCCCGGGGCTCGGCCACGCCTACCTGGGCCGCTGGCTGCGCGCCCTGCTCTGGGCAGCGCTGCCCATCCTGGGGTTGGCGGTCCTCGGCGGGCTCGCGGTCAGCCCGAACCGCAACGACTACCTCGCCAGCCTGGCCGACCCGGCCGTCCTGCAGTGGGTCCTCGTGGTGCTCGTCGTCGACCTCGTCTACCGACTCCTGGCCGTGCTCGACGCCTGGCGCCTGGCGCGCGACCCGAGCGGTCGGCACCGCCGGCACGCGGCTGCTCTCCGTGGTCGGCCTGGTCGCCATCATCGTCGTGCTGCTGACCAGCCACGTGGCGGCTGCCCAGCCGGTCTTCATCGCCCGCGACACGATCAGCGCCATCACGGAGAACGCCGGCGACGATTCGGAGGTCGCGGACCTGGAGGCGCTGGCCGCCCAGGACGACTCCTTCGTCCTCAACTACGAGGAGCTGCAGCCGCAGGTCTCGCTGGACCCCAACGCCTCGCCCGGCGCCCTGTCGCCCTCCGCAGAGCCAACGCTGGCCCCGCCGCCCGGCGACAGCGGGGACGTGGAGCCCACCGGCGAGCCGACCCCGGACGTGGAGGGGTGGGATGGCAAGAAGCGGCTGAACATCCTGCTCATCGGCGCGGACGGGGGTCGGGCGGGCGTGCCGTCCTACCTGACGGACACCATGATCGTGGTCAGCATCGACCCCACCACGGGGCGGGTCGCCTTCATCTCGCTGCCGCGCGATACGGCCGGCATCCCGCTGCCCCGCAGCTGGCCGGCCTACAGCGAGTTCGGGGGCGCCTACAACAACAAGATCAACACGCTCTATACGGTGGCCAGGGGCCGGCCCGACCTCTTCCCGGGCAGCGACAGCCAGCGCGGCTACAACGCCCTCATGGGTGCGCTGGGGGAGCTCTACGGCCTGGACATCGACTACTACGTGGCCGTGGACCTGAACAGCTTCCGCAGCGTCGTGAACACGCTCGGCGGCGTGGTCGTGGATGTCCAGCTGCCCGTCTATGACACGGGCTACCCCGCTGATGACGGGCGCGGCAAGCTGAAGCTCTACATCCCGCCGGGCATGACGCGCATGAACGGCCAGCAGGCGCTCGCCTACGCCCGCTCACGCCACGCCACCAACGACTTCGACCGCTCGGCGCGCCAGCAGCGCGTCATCACCTCCGTGCGGGACCAGACGGACCTCTCGTCGATCCTGCAGCCCGGCGTCCTCAACGAGCTCATCAAGCAGTTCAAGAAGGACGTCAAGACGAACATCCCGCCCAAGCTGGTGCCGGCCATGCTCTCCCTGGCACAGGACGTCGACCTCGACCGGCGGGAGAACCTCGTGCTGTCCGACACGGCCGGCTACAGCAGCATCTGCTACCCGTGCGGGTCATCCGGGCTCTGGATGCTCAAGGCCAGGCCGGCGCTCATGCGCGAGGCCGCCCAGAACGTCTTCAGCAACAGCAAGCAGCAGGCGCGCGCCATCAACCAGCTGGAGGAAGAGGGCGCCATCGTCCACGTCCTCAACGGCCAGGGCGGCGCCAACACCAAGGCCCTCAACATCGCCGCCTTCCTGGCCAAGGCCGGCATGGACGCGGTGGTGCCGCCGGTGGCGGATGGCAAGGCCGACTCGAAGGACTACGTCTCGACGCTCATCACCGTCTACAACGGCGCCCAGGAGGTCATGCCGGAGACCGTCAGCCGCCTCAAGCGCGTCTTCAAGGACGACGGTGCCGAGGTCGTCTTCGCGGAGGACCCCGACCAGGGCGCCGACATCGTCGTCATCGTCGGCGAGGAGACCGAGCAGCTCAAGCCGTAGCGGATCGCCAGTGGCGCGGGGCCTGCGCGGGGCCTAGTAGACCGGCATCACCCAGTGGCGGAAGGCCTCCGAGCGGCCGCGCACGGCGTCGAAGTAGGCGCGCATGATCTGCGCCGGTGATCGGGCCGATCTGGCCGTTGCCGACCGGCCGATGGTCGATCGACGAGACGGGTGAGACCTGCGCGCCCGTGCCGCAGAGGAAGACCTCGTCGGCCACGTAGAGCTCGCTGCGGTCGATGCTGCGCACCTCGCACTCGAGCCCCAGCTCCGCGCGTGCCAGCTCGATGATGCCGGCCCGCGTGATGCCCTCCAGGATGTCCGAGTGGACGCCGGGCGTCACGAGGCGCCCGCGGCGCACCATGAAGAGGTTCTCCGCGCTGCCCTCGGAGACCTTGCCGTCCTGGGTCAGCACGATGGCCTCCTCGTAGCCGTTGAGCACGGCCTCCGTCTTGGAGAAGGCGGGGTTCACGTAGGAGCCCACGACCTTGGCCCGCGAGGGGATGCGAGAGGTCGCTGGTGCGCCGCCAGGAGACGGTGCCGCAGGCGATGGCCCGGTCCGTGGCGATGTAGTCGCCGAAGGGGATGGAGAGGAGGTTGAGGCGCGACTGCAGGTCGTGGAGCTTGACGCCGATGGCCTCGTCGCTCTTGTACGTCGTGGCCCGCACGTAGCAGTCCTCGCGGTAGCCGTTGCGACGCAGCAGCTCCACCGTGAGAGCCACCATCTCGTCCACGCTGTAGCCCGGGTCCATCATCAGGATCTTCGAGGAGTCGACGATGCGCTCGAAGTGCTCGCGCGCCTTGAGCAGGTAGAGCTGCTCGTCGTCGGCGTTCCAGTAGGCCCGGATGCCCTCGAAGACGGCCGTCCCGTAGAGGAACGAGTGGGTCATGATGCTGACCTTGGCGTCGGCCAGCCGGGTCCAGCCCCCTTCGAACCAGCACTCCGTGTCGTCCTGCGGACGGGCGCCCTTCCTGGGGGCGTGAGGGTCGCTCGAGGGAGTGGTCGTGGGCGGCTTCTGGGTCAGCATGGGCGCGAGTATAGACGGCCCCCGGCGGCCACCGGAGTGGACCCGACCGACCGCCCGGTCGGGCACGTCGTCCGCCCCGGGGCGGGCGACGTCGACCGCCCCGGGGCGGGCACGATCGCCTCCGGAGACGGTTCGAGGGCCACCCGGCGAGCCGGGCAGCCCTCGCTGTGTGCGCTGTCCTGCTACGGGCGCAGGTGCTGCGGCGCGTAGGGCAGCAGGGCGACGTGGCGTGCGCGCTTGAGCGCCACCGAGAGCGCCCGCTGGTGCTGGGCGCAGGTGCCGGTCTTGCGGCGCGGCTCGATCTTGGCGCGCTCCGACAGGTAGCGGCGGAGGCGGTTGACCTCCTTGTAGTCGATGACACGCGACTGGTCGGCGCAGAAGGCGCACACCTTGCGGCGGCGGCGGTCGCTGAAGTGGTCATCGCGGCGCTTGTAGGCCATCGTGGGGGTCCTTCCTGGTGCTGCTGGGATGTCAGATGAAGTCGATGTGCGGGCCTAGAAGGGCAGGTCGTCGAAGTCCTGTGCGGAGCTGGCAGGCCCGCCCGACGCGGGTGCCCTCGTGGCTGGCCGCCGCCGTACGAGCCGCCCGGCTCGGCGAAGCCGCCCTGGCCGTCCTCGCGCTCACGTCGCTCGAGCGAGGTGACGCGATCGGCGATGAGCTCCGTCGTGTAGCGCTTGTTGCCGCTCTGGTCTTCCCACTGGCGAGTCTGGATGCGGCCTTCCACGTAGACCTTGTGGCCCTTGCGCAGGTTCTCCGCGGCTCGCTCCGCCTGCTCACGCCAGACGACGACGCGGAACCACTCCGTCTCGCTCTGCCACTCGCCCTGCGGGTCCCGGTAGTTGCGGTTGGTGGCCACGCTGAACTGCGTCACCGCCTGGCCGCTCGGCGTGTAGCGCATCTCCGGGTCACGACCGAGGTTGCCGATGATCATGCACTTGTTCAGGGACATGGCTGACCCTCCTTCGGCCGGCGATCAGTCGATGGCGCGGGGAGCGGCCTCGCTCTCCGACTCGTCGATGACCGCGATGACCTCGTCCTCTTCCTCGTCGTACGGTCCGTCGTAGACGTCGACCTCGTCGACGACTTCCTCCAGGCCCTCGCCCTTGGCACCGGCGCGGCGGGTGGATGTCGGCCGCTCGATGTGCGTCACGAGGTGACGCATGATCTCCTCGGTGATGTTCAGGCTTCGCTCCAGCTCCTCGATGGCCGCGCTGGGCGCCTCGAAGACGACGATGAAGTAGGAGCCCTCGCGCTGACCCGAGATGGGGTAGGCGAGACGGCGGCGGCCCCAGGGGCTGACCTTGATGATCTGGCCATCCGACCCGGCGATGCCGCGGGTGGTGCGGTCAAGGATCTGCTGGACGCGGTCATCGGCGGTGTCCGGCCGCAGGACCAGCATGAGCTCGTAACGACGCATACGGGTATCGACTCCTCCCAATGGGTCTGCTCCGCTCGCGATCTCACTGAGGCGTGGTCGCCTCTGCGGCGGGGCTGAAAGGACCGCCGGAGGATAGCACAGCACTCAGCTGGGCCCAGGCTCCTCGAGTGCAGCCAGGAGCAGGGGCAGGGCATCGCTGAAGGCTCGCTCCCAGTACGGCCAGGTATGCGTGCCGGGTCCATAGGCGTCGATGGTGGCGGGCAGGCCGAGGTCCGCCAGGCGCTGCGCGAACCGCTCGTTGCCGCCCGAGAGCCACGCTTCCACGACATCGAAGCGAGCCGAGGCGTCGTCGAGCGGGCCGGGCTCGCCGTCACCCCACGAGACGTACAGGGCGGTGCCCGCCAGGGCCGGAGCCAGGTGGACCGGGTCGTGCGCCTGCCAATTGGCGAGTTGGTCCTGGCGATCGCCCCAGATGTCCTCGCCGAGGCGCCCCAGCGCGAAGATGTCCAGGACGCCGCTGAAGGAGGCTGCCGCCCGGAACATGCCCGGCCGCCGCGCCGCATACGAGATCGCGCCGAAGCCTCCCATGGACTCGCCCGCGACGGCGCGCACGTCGCTGGCGCGGTAGTCCTGCTCCAGCAGCGCCGGCAACTCGTCGAGGTGCCAGGTCTCCCACTTCGGAGGCCCGCCGGCACCCTCGTTCCACCAGTCGCTGTAGAAGCCGTAGTCACCGCCATCAGGCATGACCACCAGGAGGTCCAGGTCGGCTGTCAGGCGCTCCACGTCGCGTCTGCTCCAGCCAGGTGGCGTGATCGTTGGTCGCGCCGTGGAGCAGGTAGAGCACCGGCCACCTCCGTTGCGGCTCGGACTCGAAGTGGACGGGCAGCAGGAGACTCACGGCGGTCCGCCCGACCGACGGCGAATCGACCTCGAGGCTCACGCGTCGGCCCTCGGTGGTCGCGGAGACGATGTGCGCCCCGCCCGGCAGGGGCGCGGCGGGGGGGCCTGTCGCGGCGACCGGCGTCAGCGCCCACCTGCCATCCACGGGCGCCGACCCGGCCGTGATGGCCAGGGACAGGATCACCAGCCATCGGGCGACAGGCAGGACACCGGGGATCCTCATCGGGCAAGCCTACGGCGACGCTCCCAGGCCTGCCTGCAGGGACCGAAACCTACGAGAGCTCGACCTCCTCGCGCCAGGCCGGGCGATAGGGCGAGAGGCCCATGGCCCGCACCTTCGGCTCCAGGGCGTCGAGGGCCTCGGGGTCGCCGTGGACCAGGAACACCTGCCGCGGCTTGCGGTCGCCCGTCGTGAAGTGGCGGAGCCAGTCGAGCAGCTCCGATTCATCCGCGTGCGCGGAGAAGCCGCTGATGGAGCGCACGCCGCAACGCACCTCGCGCTCCTGGCCGTCAAGGTGGACGCGTCGCGCGCCGGCCTGCAGGTGTGCGCCCAGGGTCCCCTCCCCCTGGTAGCCCACGAAGAGCAGGAGCGCGCCCGGGTCGTCGATGAGCTCGCGAAGATGGAAGACGACGCGGCCGCCGGTGAGCATGCCGCTGGAGGCCACGATGATCATGGGCCGTGACGCCTGCTCGATGGCGCGCGAGGACTCGGGGCTGGCGGTGGCCTGCGCACCGGGGAAGTCGAGCGGCGTCTCGCCGGCCTGCAACAGGCCGAAGGTCTCCTCGTCGTAGTAGCCGGGATAGCGGTGGTAGATGTCGCTGGCGAGGGAGGCCATCGGCGAGTCGAGGTAGAGCGGCAGGTGCGGGATCTGCCCGGCGCTCAGCAGGCGGTCCAGGTGCCAGACGATCTCCTGGGTGCGCCCGATGGCGAAGGCCGGGATGAGCAGGACGCCCTTGTGGGAAGCCGTCTCGCGCACGATCTCCGCGAGCAGGCGGATGGCCTCCTCCGCCGGCTCGTGCTCCCGACCCCCGTAGGTCGACTCCATGAAGACGTAGTCGGCGCCGTCGTCGATGGCCGTGGGATCGCGGATGATGGGGGTGCCGGGGCGTCCGAGGTCACCGGAGAAGACCAGCCGGCGGGCCGGTCCCGTCCCCCTCCTCGACATCGAGGACGATGATGGCTGAGCCCAGGATGTGCCCGGCATCGCGGAACGTGGCGCGGATGCCCGGTGCGACCTCGCGCGGCTGGTCGTATTCGAGGGGTCGGAAGAGCGCCACCGCGGCCGCCACGTCGTCCTCGTCGTAGAGTGGCTCGAGGTCCTCCGTGCGGATGGCGGGTGGCTGCGCGCGCAGGTGCGCCTCGTGGTCCTCGGGCTCGTCAGCGGCGGCGCGTGCCCCGTCACCGGCTGGTCGCGCCTCAAGGTGAGCGGCGGCCTGGCGGGCCTGGCGGCGCGCGCGCTGCTGGCGGCGCTCGGCCTGCTCGCGCTGGATCTTGGCGCTGTCGAAGAGCACCAGCTCCACCAGCTCTGCCGTGGCGCGTGTCAGCACCACGGGCCCCGCTGAAGCCCTCCCGCACGACCACCGGCAGCAGGCCGCAGTGGTCGAGGTGGCTGTGGGTGATGAGGACGGCGTCCACCTCCGCCGGGTCATAGGCGAGCGGCACCCGGCTGCGCTCCGACTCCGCTGGCGAGCCCTGGAAGAGGCCGCAGTCGATGACGACGCGGGCGCGGTCGGTGGTCAGCAGGAACTGGGAGCCCGTGACGGTGGTCGCGGCGCCCAGGAAGCGCAGCCTCATGCCGGTTGCCAGAGGTCGGTCGGCGACGGGACCGGGCGCTCCCGGTCCTGAGGACGTGCCTGGATCGTGCCCTCCATCACCCACCCATCGTACCCGTCTGCCGGGACGCCATGATGCCCGGTCGGGCATCATGGGCGGACGTGGAGGGTCTCGATGGGCAACGGCCTGGGTCGCAAGTTGTTCGTCTCGCTGGTGCTGGGCATCATCGTGGCAGTCATCGTGGGGGCACTGGCGGTCGTGGTCATCGGGCGTCCGCCCAAGACGTTCCGACTGGCTGCCGGCCAGCCTGGCGGCATGTACGAGGCCTTCGCCCTTGCGCTCAAGGACGACCTGGCCATGCAGGGCTACACGGTCCAGATCCTGGAGACCGCCGGCTCGATCGAGAACGCCGAGCTCCTGCGGACCGGCCGGGCCGACGTGGGGCTCATCCAGAGCGGCACGGAGCTGCTGGCCGACATCGGTGGCTCCACGGCCCTGTCGGAGGTCTTCTACGAGCCCCTGTTTCTCTTCGCGCGCCGGGGTGCCATCCCGCTCGTCGAGGGCGTCCCGGAGCTGGCGAGGCAAGCGCATCAGCATCGGCCCCAACGGGAGCGGCACCCACGCCACGGCTGACGCACTGCTGGAGCAGAGTGGCTCGACGGCGATCCCGCTGGAGCTGACCACCGACGAGGCCCTCCAGGGCCTCGCTGATGGGTCCATCGACGGCGCCTTCTTCGTCGTCGCCGCCAACGCGCCCCTCATCGAGCAGCTGGTGGCGATCCCCGGCATCGAGATCATGCCCATCCCCAACGTGGAGGGCTACGCCAGGCGCCTGCCCTATCTGTCCCCCGTGACGCTCTTCCGCGGCGTCCTCAAGCCGAGCCAGCCGCCCGTGCCGCCCGAGGACATGGCCATGCTGGCCGCCCGTGCCACGCTCATGGGTCGCGAGGGGTTACAGCCGGACCTTGCCCGGCTCATCGTGCGTGAGCTGCCGGACGCGCTGCCGCTGCCCTACGTTGGCGAGCTCGATGCGTTCCCATCACTCGACCGCACGAGCTTCGCCGTCAACGCGGATGCCCAGAAATTCCTGGACGAAGGGCCGACGCCCCTGGAGGCCTTCCTGCCCTTCGAGATCGCCTCTCCGCTGTCGCGGATCTACCTGATCCTGCTGCCGCTGCTGGTGCTCATGTTCCCGCTCTACACGCTGGCCAAGGCCGGCTGGGCGTGGCTCAACAGCAGCCGCGTGTTGGGCTGGTATCCGCGCATCTCCGCTATCGAGCGGAACCTCGAGACCTCCAGCCTCCCGGAGCTCATGGCCCAGCAGGACTTCCTACTCGGCCTGGACGCCCAGCTGGCGAGGCAAAAGCGCGTGCCTGCCGGGTACATGGCGACGCTCTACGACCTGCGCACGGACGCGGCGTTCGTCCGGCACAAGGTGGAAGGGCGCATCGCCGAGGTCGGCGGGCAGGAGGCCATCGACGCGGCCCTGGCCAACGATGCCCAGGGTCCGTTCGACCCCAGGACGATCAGCGACGAGGCCATGGGCATCCGGCACGAGCAGTCCACCCGCGGCCCCGGCTGACGCCAGCCCGGCGTCGTCTCTACTGAAAGCATGGCCATCGATCCGATCCAGCCGTTGATGGCCGTTCGTTCGCTCGATGGTCGCTGCGAGGCGTTCGCGCCCTTGCCGAACCTGGATGGAGACGTCCGTGCGTGCGTGATCACCCGGGCTGCGACGCAGGCACTCCGCCCCAGCATCCTCGCCGAGACCGCGATTCAGATCCCGAGCGCCTTGGCCTTGGCGGCGGCGAACTCCTCGTCGGTCAGGACGCCCTGTGCGTGGAGGTTGGCCAGGTTCTGCAGCTCGGCTGTCGTCGGGTCGACCGCGGGCGCGGCTGGTGTGGCGGCAGCCGCCGCCTGCTGGGCCTGGAGCTCCGCGATCTGCGCACTCTGCTCCGCGTTCTGCTGGGCAGCGGCCTGCGCGTCGGCCTGCTGCTGCGCGCCCTTCTGGGCGCTCTTGGCACCCACGTGCGCTGCGCCTCCCACCACGACCGCTGTCGCCAGGAGTGAGGGACCTCGTCGTCGTCGCATCATGCTGGTTCGTTCCTTTCGTTCGTGTCTGTCGTCGTCCGGGTGCCGAGATGGGTGCCGAGGTCAGGCGTTGGCCGCCGCGACCTCCTCGACGACCCTCGCGGGGATGCGCTCGTCGAGGATGAGCTCGCCGTTGGCATCGCGGATGGCCTGCGTGAACGTCGGCGGCCCACTTGTGCTCGAAAAGCAGCAGGGCCGCGGTGCTGTTCGCCTCGAGCATCTCGGCGATCTGGGCGACGTCCTCGTGGTTGATGAGGTCCACCTCGTCACCGACGATGGCATCGATGGGGCCGTCCGTGTAGGCCTCGGCGGCCTCCAGGAAGGTCACTTCGCCATCGGCATCCTTGCGCACGGCCAGGAAGTCGATGAGGCGGATGGTGCCGCTCTCGACGAGGTCCGCGAGCGCGGGCAGGATCTCACCCCGGAACTCGTTGCCCGCGAACTTGACCACGATGAGCTCAGCCGGTCCGTATGCCATGAATCCTTCTCCCTCTCCATGCAGGGCACGAGCCGAGCGGCCGCCCTATCAGAACCACGTCGCGGGGACGCGCACACTCCGATGCCAGCCGGTATGGAGGATCAGGGCAGGTGCGCCTGGAAGATGATAGCGGGCCGAAGCTCCTGGGTCCAGCAGTCCGATCGGCCCTGTCTCGCGGTGCTGGGTGTTCAGCCGTCGAAGCCCTGGCCGGTGGTGAAGAAGGTCAGGGCGCCTCGTGTCTTGGTCTGCTGGTCGCCGCCGACCTCCAGGCCCACGGCCTCCAGGAAGGCGACGAAGCTGTCCGCGGCCGTGGTCGCCTCGCCGGGCGCGACCTTGATGGAGAGTTCCACGAGGTCCGACTTGTCGGGCAGCTTCCAGCGCTCGACGACGACCTCGTGACCCAGCTTCTTGGCGTCGATCTTCCACTTCTGGACCGCGATGGGCCCCATGGGCGTGAGCGCCTCCCAGCCGACGTCCGTGGGCCCGAACTCGGCGATGAGCCGCTCCTGGTCCGCAGAGAAGAGCTTCTGCAGCGGGCGTTCGCCGGCGACGGCCGCGTCGATCTCGCCGGCATCCTGTTCGGCCGTCAACTTGGCCGAGATGATCTGGGTGTCCCCGACCCGGTCCATCTCGACCTCGAAGCCCTCGGTCTCCATCCAGTCGATCGGGATGCGGGCCGGGTCGACCGGGCGGATCTTGACCGTCGTATCGTCGACGTCACCCTTGATCTTGCGTGCGCGGAGCACGAGGCCCACGTCGAACAGGTCCAGCTTCGGCGTGTCGAAGAAGTAGACCGTGCGCTCCTGGGGTTCTTCACCGCGGTCCTTCAGCAGGCCGAGCACGAGGTCCTCGTCCTCGACGCGGGCGGTGATCTTGACCTCGACCGCGCGGATGGCGGGGTCGATCTGGACCTCGGTCTTGAGCGGCTTGTCGGGCATCGGGGCCCCCACGCGTACGGATCGTCGGATGGTAGCCATCCGCGCTCGGCCGATGTGCGCCAAATGACCGTTCCGCTGCGCACACGATTGCAATACCATCTGTGCAAGCGGGCGCCGCCCGGTAGCTCCCGGGCCGACCGGAAGCGTCAATATCCGCATGGAGGAACTCACCGTATGAAGAGACCGATCGGCGTCACCATCCTGGCCGTCCTGGCCGGCCTGGCCGGCCTGGCCCAGCTCTGGCGGGTCGGCGTCTACCTGGGCTGGTTCAACTTCGAGATCGCCGGCCAGATCGATGCAGCTCCCGGATGCGAACTGGGGCGCAGCGCTCTGGGCGCTGATCATCGCGGCCATCTGGTTCTGGGTCGCGTCCCAGTTCTGGAACATGCGCGCGGCGGGCTGGCAGTTCGGCGTGTTCATCAGCCTGTTCACGCTGATCTGGGGCTTCTTCGCCCTCCTCTTCGGGTCGACGGTCAACGCCGAGACGATCCCGATGCTCCTGGCCCTCATCGTCTACGTCTACCTCAACTGGCCGGGCGTCCGTGACGCCTTCGCCAAGGCGGAGATGGACCGGCTGACTCCGGAGCAGCAGGCCGCCATCCAGCAGCTCGCTGACGCCAACGCCAAGGCTGGCACCAAGACCCTCGGGATGTAGCCCTCGCTCACGTCGAGCGCTCGACATGACGCCGGCCGGGACCTCCCGGCCGGCGTCGTTCATGTCCGCGACGGCCACGGCCCTCGCTGGCCCGGCCACTCGCTACCATGACGGCGTGGCCACCACCGACGCCGAGCTGATGCGGGCGCGCCTGCGCCAGGCCTTCGACCTCCACGAAGCGGGCGTCTCGATGAGACGGGCCAGCCTGCGTCGGGAGCATCCGGACGCCGGGCCCGGACGATCGACCGTCTCCTCCGGGAGTGGCTCGCGACCCGCCCCGGCGCCGAGCACGGTGACGCGGTCGGGTGACCGCACCCTGGAGCCAGCCTCGTGAGCGGCTCGAGTCGGCCCTCGCGGCGCTCCTGGATGACCTGACCCGCCGCGGGACGAGGCTCGCCATCGTCGGAGGGCTTGCCGTATCCGCCCGGACCGAGCCTCGCTTCACGCGCGACGCGGACGTCTGCGTGGCGGTCAGCGACGACCGTGACGCAGAGTCGCTGGTGCACTTGCTCCAGGCCGATGGCTATCGCGTCCTTGGGCTGCTGGAGCAGGAGACCACCGGTCGGCTGGCGACCGTGCGGCTGGGTTCCCCCGAGTTCGGCGATGAAAGCGTCGTCCTGGACCTCCTGTTTGCCTCATCCGGCGTTGAGCCGGAGGTCGTCGCCAGCGCCGAGGAACTGGAGCTCTTCGAGGGGAGTCGGGCGCCAGTCGCCACGGTCGCGAGCCTCATCGCGCTCAAGGTGCTCTCGCGGGATGACGCCAGGCGTCCGCAGGACAGGGTGGACCTTGCCGCGCTCCTCGGGGTCGCCTCCGCCGCGGACGTCGCCGAGGCGACCCGACTGATGGGACTCATCCAGGATCGCGGCTACGGTCGGGGACGCGAGCTCGTCTCGCTCCTGGAGGGCCTGAGGGCTGAGCTGGCCTGACGACATGAGCATCGCTACACACCAACCCAACGCCGAGCCGTACGAGCCTGAACCCAAGGAGCCAGGATGACCGACCACGAACCGCTCCACACCATGGGCCAGCAGCGCGGCCGCCGCTCCTGGGCCGAGCCCTGGAAGATCAAGATGGTGGAGCCGCTGACGGTCACGGACCGCCCCACCCGCGAGCGCGCCCTGGCGGAGGCCGGCTACAACACCTTCCTGCTCCACTCGGACGATGTCTACATCGACCTGCTGACGGACTCAGGCACCTCCGCCATGTCCGACCGGCAGTGGGCCGGCATGCTGCTGGGCGACGAGGCCTACGCCGGAAGCCGCAACTACTACCACCTCGAGGAGGCCGTGCGGCGCTTCTACGGCTACCGCTACCTCGTGCCCACGCACCAGGGCCGCGGCGCGGAGCACCTCATCAGCCAGACGCTCATCAAGCCCGGCGACCACGTGCCGGGCAACATGTACTTCACGACCACGCGGCTCCACCAGGAGCTGGCGGGCGCCACGTTCCACGACGTCATCATCGACGAGGCCCACGACCCGACCTCGCTGCACCCCTTCAAGGGTGACGTGGACCTGGCCAAGGTCGAGGCGCTCATCGCCGAGGTCGGCGCGGAGAAGATCCCCTACGTCTCGCTGGCGGGCACCGTCAACATGGCGGGCGGGCAGCCGGTGTCGATGGCCAACGTGCGCGCCCTGCGCGAGCTCTGCGATCGTCACGGCATCCGCCTGTTGCTGGACGCCACGCGCATGGTGGAGAACGCCCTCTTCATCCAGGAGCGCGAGGACGGCTACGCCGACCAGCCCATCGCCGCCATCCTCCTGGAGTTCTGCTCCTACACGGACGGCGCCTGGATGTCCGCCAAGAAGGACCACCTCGTCAACATCGGCGGCTGGCTGGCCGTCAACGACGAGGACGTCTTCGAGGAGCTGCGCAACCTCGTCGTGGTCTACGAGGGCCTGCACACCTACGGCGGCATGGCCGGGCGCGACATGGAGGCCCTCGCCATCGGCATCGAGGAGGCCGTCCAGGACGAGCACGTGCGCTCGCGCGTCGGCCAGGTGCGCTACCTCGGCGAGCTGCTCACGGAGTGGGACATCCCCATCGTGCTGCCGGTCGGCGGCCACGCCATCTTCCTCGACGCGCGGCGCTTCTACCCGCACCTTGCGCAGGACCTCTTCCCGGCCCAGACGCTGGCGGCGGAGCTCTACCTCGACTCGGGCATCCGCTCCATGGAGCGCGGCATCGTCTCCGCGGGACGTGACCCGGTCAGCGGCGACCACAAGCGGCCCAAGCTGGAGCTGACCCGCCTGACGATCCCGCGGCGCGTCTACACCCAGGCGCACATGGACGTCGTGGCTGAGTCGGTCAAGGCCTGCTACGACGCCCGGGAGTCCACGCGCGGCCTGCGCATGGTCTACGAGCCGACGTATCTGCGCTTCTTCCAGGCCCGCTTCGAGCCGCTCTGACCCCCGAGCCCGTCAAGGGCTCGCGAACGGTCCACCACGACCCGATCAGCGAGCGATGCGGTATGGGGCGCGCTCGAGGCGCTCCGCGCCGACCTCCGTCACGAGGTAGCCGCTCTCCACGCGCAGCCCGCCCCAGTCGGCGTTGAACATGGGGATGTCGATGGAGATGACCATGCCCGGCTGCAGCACGGCCGGGCTGCTGGGGCCGAAGATGGGCGGCTCGAACTCGATGACCCCCACGCTGTGCAGGCCCGAGTAGAGGAAGGCCTCGCCGAGACCCCCCTCCCCGACGATGCGACGGCCCTCGGCCTCCACGGCCCGACCCTCGACGCCCGGGCCGCAGGAGCGCCGCGCAGGCCTCCTGGGCACGGATGGCCACCTCAAGGGCGTGCCTGACCCGCGGGTCAGGGTCCCCGACCAGCACCAGCCGCCCGATGGCCGCGTGGTAGCCCTCGACCCGCGGCGCGACGGTCAGCAGCACCATGTCGTCCGGCTCGATGGCGCGGAACGTGGAGCGCGCCAGGATGGGCCGCGTGTTCGGGCCGCTCGCCACGATGGTGTCGATGCCGGTCCCCTCCGCGCCGGCGCGGCGCATGGCGGCCTCGATCTCGGCGGCCACGGCACGCTCCGTCACGCCCGGGCGGATGGCCTCGACGGCGGCCTCGATGCCCAGGTCCGCGATGCGATAGGCCTCCCGGATGATGGCCACCTCCGCCGCTGACTTCCGTGCCCGCAGGTCGCAGACGGCATTCTCGACATCGAGCCACTCGACGCCCGGCAGCGCCGCCTCGAAGGCCCGCAGCGTGTCCGCGCCGATGAGGCCGCGGCCGGCCAGGCCGACCCGCCGCAGCGAGCGCGGGTCAAGCCCGAGGTCGCCGACGATCTCGCCCAGCCCCTGGATGACGCTGAAGGGGTAGTCCTCGTCGGGGTGGGTGAGCTCGCGCAGGACGCGCACGTCGGCGATGCGGCCCCGCAGGCGTGCGTACTCGTCGCTCTCCGGGCCCACCAGCATGACCGGCGGCCCCTCGCGCGGGACCAGGATGCAGGCGGGCTCGAAGTGCACCGGGAAGTCGGCCAGCCAGCGGGCGTGCGCCGCCCCGAAGGTCGCCCGGTCATCCGCGTAGGCCACCAGCAGGTCCAGGTCCCGTTCGGCCAGCATCGCCTGGACCCGGCGCCAGCGGTCGGCGTACTCCTCGGCCGGGATGGTCGGTCGCGTCTGCTCCTGGGTCGTCATCGGTCCCTCCTTCAGGCGCCATCATGCCCGGCTGGCGTCGCGCGTGGTGCCCGGCACGCCCACGCGGGGATGGTTCGATGTGGCTGCCCCCGTGTGAAGGAACCTTCAGCCTCACCCCGAAGCGGAGGCTGAGCCTCCTCCCGCGCTTGCATCCCGCCGGGGCGCGGTCCATCCTGCGTGGCAAGGTCGCAGTCCAGGCGTTCTCGATCACGGGGGGTGGTCCGACATGGGACGTTGGCTGATGGTGCCCACGGTGCTGGCACTCCTGCTGGGGGACGAGTCCCGTCTCCGCTGCCCCGCCGGGGCCGGACACGGGCGACTGGAGCGGCGCCATCCTGGCCCAGACGGAGGAGGTCCCGGCCATGGCCACCGGCGTGGCGGTCGGGCCGGCGGCCATGGTCGTGGTCGGCGGTCGGGCCTGCGAGCGCACGCCGGGCGACGACATCGGGCGCTGCTGGGGTCAGCCCTGGGTGAGCACCGACGGCAGCACGTGGGAGGCCGTCGAGGCCCACGCGTCCGGGCTCGACCTGGGCCGCTTCACGGCCGCCCTGAGCGGACCGGAGGTCGGTGTCGAAGGCGTCGCCTACGGGCCGGGCGGCTTCGTGGCCTTCGGCTGGGCCCGGTCAGACCCGGACAGCCGGGCGGGCACCGGGCAAGCTTGGCGTGACGCCGGCCCTGTGGCGCTCCGACGACGGGCGCGCCTGGGAACGCCTGCCGAGCCCCGACAGCTTCCTCGCCGAGGGACCGGGGCCCTCCGGCGCCTGGCCCAAGACGATCGTCGGGACGGCGGACGGCTATCTGCTCGGCGGCACCCTCTACGCCTCGCCGGCGCCGCGCGGCGCCATCTGGAGCAGCCCGGACGGGGTCACCTGGACGCTGGCCGGTCCGGACGACGCCTTCGACATCGGCGGCTACGTGGACACCCTGGAGACGCCGGGGGCCGGCGGGGTCTTCGCCATCGCCGTGGCGCCCGCGGACAGCCCACGCGGCGGGAGTGCCATCGCGGTCGGCGAGGCCTGCCCCGGACCCGCGAAGGGTGCTGGCCCCAAGGGGGCGTGGGCGAGGGCGTTCGACTGGACGCCAGGCGACTGCGCCGCGCGACTGTGGCGCTCAGAGGATGGGCTGACCTGGACGGTGGACCGCTTCACTGCGGCCGAAGGGGGCAGCCTGCGGCGCGAGCCGTACTGGGCCCGGACGGTGGCCACGACCGGGGAACAGGATGTGGCCGGGGTCGAGCCGCCCAAGCTGCTGGTTTCGGCCGACGCTGGCACCTGGGACGTCGCCCGGGGCGGACCGATGGGACGACACCTGGCCCTGGCCGCACTCGACGATCGCTTCTACGCGCTCCTGCCGGAATGCACGGCGGCCGAGTGCCAACGCAAGGGACTGTCACTCTGGTCGTCGGAGGACGGCGCGACCTGGAGTCGCGATCGCTTCGCAGCCGCCGTCGCCGGCCGACCCGCAGGACTTCATCGACGTGGACATGGCGGCCGCGGGCGACCGGCTCGTCGTCTCCGCCAGCTTCTTCGACGCGCCAGACGGCCAGCTGGTCTCCATGGCGCTGGTCAGCCCGCCGCTGACGGGGACCTCAGCGGCCGGCCCGGACGCCTCGGGGCTTCCCGGCTCGTCTCCGACGGCCCTCGTCCCGATGCCCCCGCCGGATGCCGCTCCCCTGCCCTCGTCCGCCGCGCTCCCGACCGGCTCGCGCATCGCCTACGTGCGCGACGCCGACACCGACAGCGCCACGGTCCACGTCATCGCCCCGGACGGGACCGCGGACGTGACCGTGGCGCGCGGCAACCGGCCCAGCTGGGCGCCGGACGGCACGCACCTCGCCTACGACTGCCGGCCGCGCAGCGACGCGGGCTTCCCGGGGTCGATCTGCGTCGCGGACGTCGATGCCGGGGGCAGCCGGGCCATCCTGAGGCGTGCCTGGAGACCGCGCTGGGCGCCGGTCGGCGTCACCATCGCCTTCAGCCGTTCGGTCATCGACCTGGGCGACGCGTGGGTGCGTGACCTCAAGAGCGGTGCCACGACCCAGCTGCCGGGCGGCGGGCCGGAGTGGTCCCCCACCGGCGAGTGGCTGACCGTCGCGGAGATGTCCACCGATGACGGGATGATCCACACGACCGTCGTCCGACCGGATGGCTCGGAGGCCCACGAGGTCGGCCCCGCCTGGAACGCGACCTGGTCACCGGACGGCACACGCGTCGCGACGACCTGGTGCGACGTCAACGGCTGCCGGGTCACGCGCCACCGACGTGGAGGAGCGGCGACGCTGAGACCCTCTTCGCCACGGACGCGCCGATCAGGGGCCTGGCCTGGCTGCCCGACGACGGCCTGGCCCTGGTCATCGGGAGCGGCACGCCCGAGCTGTTCCGGCGACCTCTACGTCGTGGAGCTCGCGGATGGCACCGTGCGTTCCCTGACCTCCGGGCTGGGCGTCGCGCCTGACCTGACGGTCTCACCCGATGGCGAGTGGATCGCCTTCAGCGCGGTGGTCGACGGCCGGTCGGACATCTATCTCGCCTCCGCAGACGGCGGCTGGGCGCCCGATCACCACGAGCGGCGACGCCACGGCTCCGCACCTGTGAGGCGCGCCATGGACAGCTCCCAGTGCCTCAGAACATCGAGACACACCAGGGCGTGCGGTCGGCGGCGAAGAGCACGTCGGCGCGGCGGAGGGCGCCGGGGGTGCGCTCGTCGATGCGGCCGGCCACGGCCAGCTCGGTCGGCCGGATGCCGCCCAGGTAGATGGAAGCCAGGTCCGTCGTGTCGAGGACCAGGTCGGGCGCGCTCTCCGTGCGCTCGACCCGGGCCACCGCCTCCCACGGCTCGCCGGTCGGTCTCGATGCGCCAGCGGCCCGCGTTCCAGGGGCAGAAGCCGTCCGAGACCTCCAGGACGAGCGAGTCGGTCGTGGCGTAGCGGCGGCCGGCCAGGGCGGCCGGCAGGTCCACGAGGCGCACCCAGAGCCCGTCGTTGGCGACCAGCCCGATGGCGCGCGGCTCCAGCAGGATGTGCTGGAGCGGGTTCGGCACCGGGACGCGGAACGCCTTCACCGTGCGCACCAGGTCCACCTCGAAGAGGTAGCGCCACAGCTCGCGGAGGGCCCGCGGCGAATCGGTGACGGCCTCCTTCACCTCCAGGACGGACTTCGGCCCGCGGTGGTCCCAGTCGTCCCTGATGCGGTAGATGGCGTAGCCCTCGACCTGGCCGTCCGCCTCGTAGACGACGCGGTACTTGTGGCTGGCGCCGCGGCGGCTGTACTCGGGGTCAGCCAGGACGCTGCGCCACCAGGGCTCGGAGCGACTGATGGCACCTGGGGTCAGCAGCGCGCATGGCGTCGTACACGGCGAGGCACGAGCGCGAGGGACTCCTCCTCCGCGATGAGGCGCACCCGGCCCTCCGGCGGCACCTGCCGCGTGTAGGCGCGTGCGCGTCGTGGCGACCTCGAAGAAGCCGTCCCTGGCCGCCATGCCATAGCCGAAGCGCTGGTAGATGGCACCCTCCGAGGCCCACAGGACGGCCACGGGCTCGCCTCCCTGGCGGACGTCGTCGAGCTGGCGGCGCATGAGCGCGCGCAGGATGCCGCGGCGGTGGAAGTCCGGCCGCGTGCCGACTCCCGTGACGGCTGCCGCCCCGACCTCGCCGCCCGGGACGGTGAGGCGCACCGTGTACGCGGAGGCCGCGCCGACCGGCGACGCGTCCGCCGGGTCGGCGAACGCCCCGAGCCAGCGGTCCGGCTCGCAGATCGTGAGCCACTCGTCGACCTCGGCGTCGCTGAACTCGTCTGCGAACGCCTCCCGCAGCGGTGCCATGAAGGCGCGCATCTCGTCGGGAGCGGGCACCCGCAGGTGCCAGTCGGGCGCCGCTGGCGACGTTGGTGCCTGGCCCAAGCTGGGCGCTCTGGAGAACCGGGCGTCCGGGGCACAGCGGACCGCGCGTCGCCGGCCATCGTCAGGCAGCCGCAGCGGGGGCCGCTGCCGTCGCGGCGGGGTGCTCGTCGCCAAGGGCCATGTAGAGCTCCTCCTCTTGTGCCATGTGCAGCCGCAGGATGGCATCCAGCCCGTACAGGACCCGGCGCAGGTCGTTGAGGTCCTCCGGCGCGGGACCCTCCTCGGGGATGTCCGCCACCAGCCGGTCGGCCAGGCGGATGAGGTGGAAGATCTCGGTGTGGGTGCGATGCAGCGCGGACGTCATGTCGTCGCTGCGCGCCGCCTTCGCGAGCATCGGGAAGATCTCGCGGTCCTCGTGCTCCTCGTGGGGCACGAGACGCTCGACGAGGAAGGTCCGCACGCCTTCCAGGCGCGCCTTGGCCTCCTGCGGCGGCAGGGACCCAAGGGCGTCCGCCAGGGAGCGCAGCTCGGCCATGGCCGGGGCCAGCTCGCGGTGCTCGGCCTGCAGGCGCGCGCTCAGGTCAGCCCAGCCGGGGACCTTGGTGGTGCGCTCGATGCCGCCGGTGAGGGCCCGCAGGGCGTTGAGGATGACGATGACGTCGATGGCCTCCTGGACCACGGCGCCGGCGACCGGCTGCAGGAAGCCGGCCGCTGCCACGAGCATGGCCGCGAACGAGAGACCCATGCCGATGAGCACGGACTCCAGCGCGATGCGACGCGAGCGGCTGGCGATGCGGAGCGCCTCGGGAAGCCGGTCGAGCCGGTCGACCGTGATGACGACGTCCGCCGCCTCCGAGCTGGCCGTGGCGCCCCGCGCACCCATGGCCACGCCCACGTCCGCGCTGGCCAGGGCCGGGGCATCGTTGATGCCGTCGCCGACCATCACGAGGATGCCATCCGCATCGCGCCGTTCGCCGGTCACGGCGTCGACCTTGTCAGCCGGTGTGCGCTCCGCCAGCACCCCGTCCACGCCGATGGCCGCTGCCACCAGGTCCGCCACGCCGTAGTGGTCTCCCGTGACCATCACGACGCGACGCACGCCCGCCCGGCGCAGCGATCGGATGACGCGCGGCGTTTCCGGTCGGATCGGATCGTCCAGCACGAGGGCACCCACGAGGACGCCGTCCGCGGCGACGTAGACGCTCGTGGCTCCCTCCAGGCTGACGCGCCGACGCACGTCGCGGGCCCACGGTGGCAGCGGGGCGCCGCCGCTCGCGAACTCGGCCGTCCCGGCCAGGACGCTGACGCCACCGACGCTCCCGGAGATGCCCGCGCCGGGCACCTCTGCGGCCCCATCGGGAAGCTGGAGCGCCACGCTCCGCTCACGTGCGCCGCTCACGATGGACGCCGCCAGGACGTGCGGCGAGACCTGCTCGAGCGAGGCGGCCAGGGCGAGGACCTCGTCCGGGGTGCGGTCCGGCGCCGTCACGACCTCCGCCAGGCGCGGCCGGCCGGCCGTCAGCGTGCCGGTCTTGTCGAAGAGCATGACGCGCGCGCGCGCCAGGGCCTCCAGGGCGCCGCCGCCCTTGACGATGATGCCCCGCTTCGCCGAGCGGCTGATGCCCGAGACGATGGCGATGGGCGCCGCCAGCAGCAGCGGGCAGGGCGTGGCCACGACGAGCACGGCCAGGGCGCGCACGGGGTCGCCCGAGATGGCCCAGGCGACGCCGGCGATGACCAGCGTGAGCGGCACGAAGAGGATGGCGTAGCGGTCCGCCATGCGCACGAAGGGCGCCTTGGAGGTTCGGGCCTCCTCGACGAGACGGACGATGCCGGCGTACGTGCTGTGCTCGGCCGTGGCGGTGGCCAGCAGGTCGAACGGGGCGCCAGCGTTGACGGTGCCGGAGCTCACCGGGTCGCCGGCCTCGCGGGTGGCCAGGCGCGATTCACCGGTCAGCGCGGCCTCGTCCAGGACGGCTGGATCGCCGATGACCGTGCCGTCCACCGGGACGACCTCGCCGGGCTTGACCAGGAGCCGGTCGCCGACAGCGACGGTCACGATGTCACCGTCCTCGATGCCGTCCCCCACGTATCGATGGACGACGCGCGGCGCGCGAGAGATCGAGCGCCGAGAGCTCCCGGTTGGCACGCCCGGCCGCGTAGCGCTCCAGCCACTCGCCGGTCGCGAGCATGACGCCGATGACGGCTGCGGCGAGCGCCTCGCCCAGCAGGAGCGCGCCGACGATGGCCAGCACGGCGATGAGGTCGACGCCGGCCTCGCGATGCAGCAGGTCGCGGATGATCGAGACTGTCAGCCAGGCGCCGACGATGACGGAGGGGACGACCCAGCACCAGGTGGCCGCCTGCTCGTTGCCGAGCCACGAGAACACGCAGGCCGAGGACGAGGCCGCCGATGGTGAGCGGCAGCAGCAGGCGAGAGGCGTGCGCCTCGAGGCGTTCGAGCATTTCGGTCACCCGGCGATGCTAGCGGTGGAGCTCACCGATCTGGTCGTGCCGGGCGGACCTGTTTCCCCGGGCGTGGCGTCACACGGTCGATCGCCACGTGCGCCAGGTGAGCGGTCGGGCGGCCCCAGCGGCATCGGCCGGGCAGGGGTGGACGAGCTACAGGCTCGGCTCCTTCAAGCCGCCAGCGACCCGGCGAGAGACACGATCAGGAGGCGGGCGACTCGGCGGGCATCGGCTCGGGCGCCATCGACTCGTCCGCCGCCACGTCACAGGTCGACAGCGCGTCGAGGATGTTGAAGGGCGAGCCCTGGAAGCCGCCGCTGCCATCGGTCGCCTCCACGTAGGCGACCGGGTGCCGCGCGAAGAGCTCGGCGTCCATGTCGTTCACCATCGGGACGAGCTCCTCCAGCGAGGCAGCGGCAGCCAGCCCCGTGGCGAGCTGTCCGGTGAGCTCGGTGGACGATGCCCAGTAGGTCAGCAGCTCCTGGTGGGCTTCGGCGTAGCAGTCCTCGGGCACCACGGCGACGAGGCGCTCCTGTTCCAGGGTCGCCTTGGCGGCCAGCCGCTCGAAGGCCGCCACGAGCTCGTCCTTGGTCGGCGGGTCGCTGACCCCGGCGAACGGGTTGTCCGTCGTGAACGCCTGCAGGGCGGCCACGTAGTCCGCGTACGGCATGGGACTGGCGCCGGCCGAGGCAGCGGCGCTCGGTGAGGCATCCTGGGCCAGGGTGGCCGATGCCAGTTGGGCGATCGCGACGAGCGAGATGAGCGAAGCCGTGACCAGGCGCCTCATGCGTCCTCCCTTGACCTGTGGCCGGCCGGCGTGGCCGGGGTCAGTGGAGTATGCCTCAGGATCCGGGTCGGGCCGCGGCTCCTGCCCAGGTCGCTGCCGAGCGGGGGAGACGTATCATCGCCGCGAGATGAGCACGAGCCGACCGGATGACGCAGCCCTCGCCGCCGAGATCGACCGCCTGGTCGACGAGCAGCGCCTCACCTGCCTGTGGTTCCTGCGGCCCGACTTCCGGCCCACGACCACGATCGAGCGGATCCGCGTGCTCGAGCAGATCGAACGGCACGGCGACCTCGCAGTCCTATCGCCGGGCTGCCACACTGAGACGATGGCTCTCACGGACCTCCAGCGACGCGTCTGCCGACTCCTAGCCGCGAACCGCATCGCGTCGGGCGAGAGCTACGTCGCGGGCGGCGCGGCGCTCAACGAGCTGCTGGGCACCTCGCGCCTCTCGCGTGACGTCGATCTCTTCCACGACACCGACGAGGCGCTCGAGGCGAGCTGGGACG
>CAVYBJ010000019.1:0-26197 GCA_963766685.1 uncultured Chloroflexia bacterium | reverse complement strand
GCCGACGGTCGAGGCCAACACCATCAGCGGCGTGACCGCGATCATCGGGCTGAATGGCCCGGCTGACGTCGTCGTGCGTGACAACGCGTTCCAGGACGGCGCCAGCATCAGCGTCTCGGGTGGCGTGACGGGCGTCATCGAGGGCAATGACTTCACGGCGGGCTTCATCGGCATCGACACCGGCAGCGACATGCTCGTCCAGGCGAACACGATGACCGAGCCTGTGTGGGCTCGCTCGGGGCAGCGATCTACCTCAGGGACGACGGCTCGAGGGGCCCGCGTGGTCAGCAACGAAGTGACGGACGCCGCGACCGGTATCTCGGTCATCGGCGGAGCCGAGGCGATCGTCGAGGACAACGTGCTCGTGGACAACACCATCGGGATCGCCTGGTCCTCCACGGCCCCCGGGACGATCGAAGGCAACATCGTCAGCGGCGGCGCGACCGGCATCGTCATCGGCGGCGGATCGCCCGTGGTTTCCGGGAACAGCATCACGGAGGCTGCCCGGATGGGCATCTCCGTCGGGAGCCAGGCGACGCCGCAGCTGTACGGAAACACCATCTGCAGCAATGGCTTGGACCTCATGGTCGCGAAGGGCGCCACGCCGGAGATGGGCGACAACGACTTCTGTGCTGACGAGCCGGCGCCATCGGCGGGCTGACGACATTCGCAGGCGTCCACCTGCATCTGCCCGGGTCGACGAGACGGCCCGGGCAGTCGACTTGACCTCGCCCGCCAGCGGCGGCCCGCGCGCGCGCTTGACGCGTCCCTCACGGTCGAACACGATACCTCGGGCAACCCATCGAGAGGAAGCTCTCCGGACCGGCCGCTTTATTTTCTCGCCACCCTTGCGGGGGGCCAGCAGATGAAGGCCATCGCCATCCGTCCGGGCACCCCCGGCTCTCTCCACCTGCGCGATGTCCCCCGACCGTCGATCGACGAGGTCCCTGGCGGCCGCGGCGTGCGGGTCGGCATCATCCGTGCCGGCCTCTGTGGCACGGACGCAGACCTCATCGGGGGCCACTACGGCCGCGCGCCGGACGGTGCCGACTTCCTGGTGCTGGGCCACGAATCGCTGGGCCGCGTCCTGGAGGTCGGCCCCGGTGCCGCCGGCATCGAGCCCGGTCGGCTCGTGGTGGTCACCATCCGCCGGCCAGGTGGCAGCCCCTACGACCGCATCGGCCGTCCGGACCTCTCGACCGACGACACCTTCATCGAGACCGGCATCAGCCGGGCCCACGGCTTCATGACCGAGGAGGTGGTGGCGGACGTCGGCGCCCTCGTCCCCGTCCCGGACGAGCTGGAGCCGGTCGCGATCCTGGCCGAGCCGTTGGCGTGCATCACCAAGTCGCTGCGCCAGGCCGACCAGGTCCAGGCCCGACTCGAGCTCTGGGAGCCACGGCGGGCGCTGGTGACGGGCGCCGGCACGATCGGCCTGCTGGCGACGCTGGCCCTGCGCCTGCGCGGCCTGGACGTGACCACCGTCGGCCGGCGGCCGGGTCCGTATCGCAACAGCGAGCTGCTGGAAGGCATCGGTGCCCGCTACGTCAGCGCCGCTGACGCCGACCTGTCCGAGGTGACCCGGCGCCACGGCCCCTTCGATATCGTCTTCGAGGGCTCCGGCGCGGCGACGCTGCTGGAGGCGGCGGTCGCCGCCCTGGCCCCCAACGGCGCGCTGGCACTCTTCAGCGTCACACCCGGAAGCCACCCCCTGATCGTCGACGCGGCCCGCCTCAACCAGTCGGTGGTGCTCTACAACCGCGTCATCGTGGGCAGCGCTGCCGCCTCATGGGATGACTACGCGGCGGCCGTGGCGACCATCGGTCGGGCGGAGGCGGAGGCTGCCACGCGGGGCTGGCTGGCGCAGCTCATCACGCACCGCATCGCCGGCCTGGATGCCGATGCCATCGCCCGGCACCTTGCGACCGCGCCGGCGCCATCAAGGCCACGGTCGAGGTCTCGCCTGGCACCGCGGGCGCAGGCTGACGTGGGCACGTAGACCCACGCGGTGCGGGCCGGTCGGCTCACGCTGAAGTCGCTGCATCGGCGTACAGTCGGCGGTCAGATGTCGAAGCACGCCCGACACCCCCGCTCGTCGCCCGCCGGGTGGACGCCTGCGCGGCTTTCGGGCGCTCCGCTCGCCGGGCTTTCGCATCTACTTCGTGGGCATGCTGGTACGCGGCCTGGCCATGTGGATGCCGCTGGTGGCCATCCCCTGGCTGGCCGTGGAGCTCGGTGCCACGGCGGCTGAGGTCGGCCTCGTCACGGGTGCCTTCTACCTGCCCACCATCTTCGTGGGCCCCCTGGGCGGCGTCATGGCCGACCGCGTGGACCGCCGGAACGTGCTCGTCGCTGCGCAGCTCTTCGCGGCGGCGCTGGCGGGACTGGTCGCCGTCCTCGTCGTGCTGGACCTGCAGACGCTGCCCATCGTGGCTGCCGCCTCCTTCGGCCTGGGGCTGGTCATCGCGGTGGAGGTCCCGGTGCGACAGGCCTACATGACGGAGCTGGTACCTGTCGGGGACATCAGCAGCGCGGCCTCACTGCACGCCACGGCCTGGAACACGACCCGCTTCGTGGGTCCGGTGGTGGCCGGCGTCATGATCGCTGCCATCGGTCCGGCCTCGCCGTTCGTCTTCGCCGGCTTCGCATCGCTGGTCGTGTCGCTCTCGTTCCTGTGGATGGACCGCTACCGGGAGCAGGGCCGGCAGCGCGTGGACCGCAGCCACCCGATCCTGGCCGACCTGCGCGCCGGCGCCGCCTTCGCCCTCGGTGAGCCCGTGGTGCGCTGGTGCCTGCTGCTCATCCTGGCTGGCGGTGTGTTCGCCACGGCCACCTTCTCCACGCTGGCGCCCATCTACGCCCGTGACGAGCTGGGTGTGGGCGCGGAGGGCTATGGCGCCTTCCTGGGCGCGGCGGGTGCCGGGGCCCTGACGGCAGCGTTGCTGGTGACGACGTTCGCCCACGGCGACCGCCGACCCTGGCTCATCCTCGGCGTGCTGGGCATGGCCGCGATGGTGGGCGGGATCGCCCTGGCGGGTTCGGTGGGCGTCGTCTTCGCCCTCGCCTTCCTGCTCGGGGCCGCCCAGATCACGCTCGCCCAGAACGCCCTGGTGTCCGTGCACTCGGCCACGCCCGACCTCCTGCGCGGCCGGGTGATGGGCCTTTGGGTCACGATCTTCCAGGGCTCGGGCTTGGTCGGCGCCCTGCTCTCCGGCTGGCTGGCGGACATCCTCGGGGTGCGGCCCGCCATGCTCGCGGGCGCGCTCGCCCTGGCGAGCATCGGCCTCGTCGCGCTGGTGGCCATCCGCCGGGTCACCTGGCGGCTCGTGCCCGCCGGGGCGCAGGGTGACCCCACGGATGTGACCATGGCGCGCCAGCGTGCAAACGAATGCTACCGGGCCGCGGGGATTGGTATGGTAGGTACCAAGGAGTCGCCCGCCCCCGGGCCGCACGTCGGCTCCGGTGCGTCGCCGGCGGAGGGGAGTAGGACCGAGGACCGCATGACCGCGCTGCTCGAGCTCGAGGGCATCAGCAAGCAGTTCCCGGGTGTCCGGGCGCTGGAGGACGTCCACTTCGCGGTCGCGGCCGGCGAGATCCACGCCCTGGTGGGTGAGAACGGTGCCGGCAAGTCCACGCTCATCAAGGTCATCTCCGGCGTCCACAAGCCGGACAGCGGGCACCATCCGCATCGAGGGCCAGGAGGTCACCTTCGGCAGCCCGCACGAGGCGCAGGCGGCTGGCGTGGCCACGATGTACCAGGAGCTGAGCCTCTACCCGGAGCTGTCCGTGGCGGAGAACATCTTCATGGGCCATGCCCCGCGGCGCGAGGTCGGCCGCATCGGCGTCGTGGACTGGGGCGCCATGAACGACCGCGCCCGCGAGATCCTGGCCTCGCTGAACATCCACGACATGGACGTCCAGCGCAAGGTCGGCACGCTCAACGTGGGCAACCGCCAGCGCGTCGAGATCGCCAAGGCCCTCTCCATCAACGCCCGCGTGCTCATCATGGACGAGCCCACGGCGGCGCTGACCGAATCGGACGTCGAGCGCCTCTTCGAGCATCGTGCGCCTGCTCAAGGAGCGCGGCGTGGCCGTCATCTACATCAGCCACCGCCTGCAGGAGGTCTTCCAGCTGGCCGACCGGGTCACCGTCCTGCGCGACGGCCACTTCGTCGGCTCGAAGCCCGTGGCGGAGGTCAGCGAGGGCGAGCTCATCCGCATGATGGTCGGTCGGACCATCACGGAGCTCTTCCCCAAGCTGCCCACCGAGGTCCGCGGTGACGTGCTGGAGGTCCGCAACCTGACGCGCAAGCCGACCACGCAGGACGTCAGCTTCACGGTCCGCGGCGGCGAGATCGTGGGCATGGCGGGCCTGGTGGGCTCCGGGCGCAGCGAGACCGCCCAGCTCGTCTTCGGCATCCTGGCCCCCGACTCGGGCGAGATCCTCATCGAGGGCCAGAAGGTGGACATCCGCTCGCCGGGCCAGGCCATGAAGCTGGGCATCGCCTACGTGCCGGAGGACCGCGGCACCCAGGGGCTGGTCCGGGAGATGCGCATCCGCGAGAACATCTCGATGGCCATCCTGGGCTCGCTGACGCGCGTGGGCATGGTGGACAAGTCCGCCGAGCGCCGCCTCGGGGACGACATGATCGCCCAGCTCAACATCATCGCCACCAGCGGGGAGCAGGTCGTCAACAAGCTCTCCGGCGGCAACCAGCAGAAGGTCGTCGTCGGCAAGTGGCTGGCCAGCAAGCCCAAGCTGCTCATCGTGGACGAGCCCACCCGCGGCGTGGACGTGGGTGCCAAGGCGGAGATCCACCGGCTCATGAGCGAGCTGGCCCAGCAGGGCCTGGGCATCCTCATGATCTCCAGCGAGCTGCCGGAGGTGCTGGGCATGAGCGACCGCGTCCTGGTCATGCGCCAGGGTCGCCTGGTGGCGGAGTTCAGCCGGGCGGACGCCGACCAGCACAACGTCGGCGCCGCCATGATGAGCGACCAGGTCGTCCTCCCCGACACGCCGCCCGCCGACCCGGCGGCCGGAGCGGCCGCATGAGCGCCGCAGCACCAGCCCAGCCCACCTCGCAGCCCACGTCCCAGGGCCGCCAGCTCCTGGGCTCCGTCCGCCGGGCGCTGGGCACCCAGGAGGGCCTGCTGCTCATCCTGCTGGTGGGTCTCTTCTTCGGCGTCGGGCTGTACAACAACCAGTTCCTGGCCTGGAACAACGTCAGCGACCTCTTCAACGTCAACGCCTACATCGCCGTGGCCGCCATCGGCATGTCGATGATCATCATCACCGGCAACATCGACATCTCCGTGGGCGCCGCCATCGGCGTGCTGGTGACGCTCTCCGGCTACGTGGCCCTCGGCCTTGCGCGACGCGGGCTTGCCGCTGCCCCTGGTGAACGTCGCGGCCTGGGTCGTGCCCATCTTCGGCGGCATGCTCATCGGCGCCATCAACGGCTTCTTCGTGGCCTACCTGAAGATCCCCGCCATCGTCGTCACGCTGGGCATGTTCAGCATCCTCAAGGGCGGCCTCATCCTCGTCGCCGGCGGCAACACGCTCTACGACCTGCCCGAGGGCTACAGCTTCGCCATGGAGTCCTTCCTGGGCATCCCGATCCCGGTCTGGATCATGATCGTCCTGACGGCCGTGGCCTTCCTGTGGATGCGCTACAGCCGCACCGGCCGCTCCCAGTACGCGGTCGGCGGCAACGCGGAGGCGGCTCGTCTCTCCGGCCTGGACACGCGCCGCATCCTGATGACCACGTTCATCCTGAGCGGCGTCTTCGCGGGCATCGCCAGCGTCATGTATGCGACGCAGTTCCAGACCATCCAGGCCGTCGTGACGCCGGGCCTGGAGCTGCAGGTCATCACGGCCTCGGTGGTGGGCGGCGTCTCCATCCTGGGCGGCGTGGGCACGGTCATCGGCTCCACGCTGGCGGCCATCCTCATCCGCTTCATCGGCTCAGCGCTGGTCTTCGTGAACATCTCGCCCTTCTGGGTGAAGGCCATCCTGGGCATCCTGATCCTGGTGACCGTGCTCTCCGATGTCGTGCGCCGCCGGCGCCAGGAACGGCAGTAGGCAGGCCGAGATGACGACCGCGAACCCCGCCGCCCAGCCCAGCTCCTCAGAGCCCAGCCGCCTGCAGCGCATCCTGCTGCGCCAGGAGTCGATCCTCTTCATCATCCTGGTCGCCGGCGTCCTGCTGCTGTCGATGCAGTCGGACGTCTTCCTGACCCCGGAGAACCTCCTCAACCAGGGTCGCCTGGCTGGCGAGGTCGCGCTCATCGCCCTGCCCATGACGCTCATCATCATCACCGGCGGCATCGACCTGTCCGTCGGCTCCATCATGGGCCTGGCGTCCATCATGCTCGGGGTGGCCTGGTACAACTGGGGCCTGCCCCTGGAGCTGGCCATCGTCGTGGCCCTGCTCATCGGCACCGCCTGCGGCCTCTTCAACGGCCTCTTCATCACGAGGGTCGGCCTGCCGCCGCTCATCACCACCCTGGCCACGCTGGCGCTCTTCCGCGGCCTCGCGGAGGGCATCGCCCAGGCGCGATCCGTGCGCGGCTACCCGGAGTGGTTCTACATCCTGGGCCAGAAGAACTTCCTGGGCGACCTGACGAGCATCCCCAACCAGCTGCTCATCGTGGTCCTGGCGGTCATCGCCATCGGCGCCGCCCTGGCCTGGACGCCCTTCGGCCGCTCCCTCTACGCCATCGGCAACAACGAGACGGGGGCGCGCTTCAGCGGCCTGCCCGTGCAGCGCAACAAGCTCATCATCTACACGCTCTCCGGGCTTCATGTCCGGCGTGGCGGCGTGGGTCTACGTCTCGCGCGTGAGCACCACCCGCTCGGACTTCGGCAACGGCATCGAGCTGACCGCCATCACCGCGGTGGTCGTGGGTGGCACCAGCATCTTCGGCGGCAGCGGCACGATCGTCGGCACCGTGCTGGGCCTGGCGCTCATCCAGCTCATGAAGAACGGCCTGGCGCTGTCCGGCGCCAAGGGTGACTCGACGACCATCGTCGTGGGCGTCATCCTCATCGGCGCCGTGCTCCTCAACCAGTTCATCCAGAACCCGCCGGCGAGGCTGAAACGGCTTCTCCCCGGAGACACGCTAGGGCTACCATGCCCGTCGAGAGGAGGTGACTCGGGAGTCCCATCGGGTTCGTCGGTCCCCGTTGGACCGGCACGCAATGTCCAGTTCGACCACATGAGGAGATGGACTGTCAAGATGCGCAAGATCATCACCCTGACCGCGGTCGTCGGCCTGACGTTCGGCTCGTTCGCCAGCGTCGCGGCCCAGGACCGCTGGGCCGGCGGCGACGACCTGCCGACCAACCCGCTGCCGTGCACGGCTGACGAGGCGGCGCCCGCCCCGGCGGCCATCGACTTCAACGGCGGCACGGCTGTCAACCCGCCTGACAAGGCCGGCCAGCCGATCACCGTCGTCGACATCCCCAAGCTCATCGGCATCGGCTACTTCAACGCCACCGCCAAGGGCATGCAGGAAGCTGCCGCTGAGCTCGGCAACGTGGAAGTCATCAACGACGGCCCCACGAACGCCAACATCGATGAGCAGATCACGTTCATCGACAACTACATCACCCAGGGCGTGGACGGCGTCCTCTTCGCCGCCAACGACCCGGTGGCCATCGGCCCGGTCCTGACCAAGGCCCTTGAGGCCGGCATCCATGTCGTCGGCTATGACGCCAACTCCGTGCCTGAGGCCCGCGAGTGGTTCGTCAACCAGGCCGAGTTCAACGGCATCGGCAAGGCCATGATCGACAGCCTCGTGGCCGAGCAGGGCGACTCCGCCGCCTTCGGCATCGTGACCAGCACGTTCACCACGCCGAACCAGGCGCGCTGGATCGCCGAGATGGAAGCCTATGCCATGAAGTGCTACCCCAACCTGAAGTGGCTGGAGACGCTCGAGGCCCAGGAGGACGGCCCGCTGTCCTTCAGCCAGGCCCAGACGCTCCTCAACAAGTACGGCGATGGCATCCAGGGCATCTTCGGCATGACCAGCGTGGCCACCCCGGCCTCCGCTGATGCCGTGACCCAGGCAGACGCCTGCGGCAAGGTCTCGGTCGTCGGCCTGGCCACCCCGAACGCGATGAAGCCGTACGTCCAGGACGGTTGCGTCAAGTCGGTCGTGCTGTGGAACCCGGTGGACCTCGGCTATGCCGCCACCTACGTCATGCGTGCCGTCGTGGATGGCACCTTCAAGCCCGGTGACACCAGTGTCGCGGCGGGCCGCCTCGGCGACCTGCAGGTCGTGAACGGCAGCGAAGTGCTGCTTGGCCCACCCTTCATCTACGGCCCTGACAACATCAACGACTTCGACTTCTAGTCTGGGGGTGCATGCTCGGTCCATCCAGGACCGGGCCTGACCGAGCCACCAGACGCCGGGGTGCCCACGTGGCGCCCCGGCTTCTTCGTTCATGGCGCAGCGCTCGGCGGCGGCGGCAAGGCCCTGTCCGCCCAGGCCGCGATCCGGCCAGGCTGCGCGGCATCGCAAGGAGTCCCATGTCACGACGAGAGCGGACGCTGACAGCGATCGGGCACGGCCAGCCGGATCGGGTTCCCTACGCCATCGAGTTCACCAGCGCTCAGCTGGCGAAGACCTGCGCTGCCTACGCGATGGACCGCGCGGAGTTCGAGGCGTACCTGGGCAACCACTGCCAGAAGGTGGGCTTCAACATCGGCGGCAGGTCGGAACGCGAGGGCTACTTCACGGACGAGTTCGGGGTGGAGTGGGACCGCACCGGGGATGACAAGGACATCGGCATCCCGACCGCCGAGCTCGTGAGCCCGCACGACGACTCCTACGTCTTCCCGGAGCCCGACCTGGACGAGATGGTCCGGTCGGTCGATGGCGCCCTCGCCACTCGTGGTGACGCGGTGCTGTTCGGGAAGATCGGCACGACCTACTTCGAGCGGGCGTGGAGCCTGTGTGGGTTCCAGAACATGCTCATGTACCTGGCGGCAGAGGAGGACTTCGTGAAGGAGGTCCTCGCCAAGGTGCTCAGCTACAACCTGAAGATCATCGACGCGGTCATCGATTCCGGGATCGACGGCTTCTACTTCGGCGACGACTACGGTCAGCAGAACGGGTTGCTGATGAGCCCGCAGATGTGGCGCACGTTCTTCAAGGACGGCTGGGCCACGATGTTCTCGCGGGTCAAGTCGAGAGGCAAGATCGTCGCGCTGCACTCCTGCGGCAACATCACCGACCTCCTGCCGGAGTTCATCGACATCGGCCTGGACGTCTATCAGACGGTCCAGCCGGAGATCTACGACCTCAGGAGGCTGAAGGCCGAGTTCGGGGATCGGTTGACCTTCTGGGGTGGCATCAGCACGCAACGCGACCTGCCGTTCGATCCGCCCGACGTGCTTCGGAAGAAGATCGAGGACACGATGGCTGTCCTGGGAGCGTCCGGTGGATACATCGCCGGGCCCACCCACCGGTTGCCGCCGGACATCCCGATCGCGAACATCCGGACGCTGGTCGACACCCTCCGGATCGAAGGTGACTGAGAAGGACCCGCGGACCAGGCTCCATCGGCCATGACCCGAGTCCGGAACGTCGCGGTCATCGACATCGGCAAGACCCATGCCAAGGTCGCCCTGGTCGACCTGCTGGATCTGCGCGAGATCGATGTGCGCGAGACGCCGAACGCCGTTCTGCGCGATGACCCCTTCCCGCATCACGACACCGAGGCCCTCTGGCGCTTCCTCATCGACGCCTTGAGCAGGTTCCAGGTCCGACACGGAGTGGACGCCATCACCGCGACGACCCACGGCGCGGCAGCGATGCTCCTTGATGAGGCGGGGAAGCCGGTCCTGCCGCTGCTCGACTACGAGCACGACGGGCCGGACGACCTGGCCGACGAATACGACGCGCTTCGCCCCGGCTTCGCGATGAGCGGGTCGCCTCGTCTGCCGCACGGGTTCAACCTGGGAGCGCAGCTTCACTGGCTGCTCAGCACCCGTCCGGAGCTACGCGCTCGTGTCGCCAGCGTGGTCACCTATCCCCAGTACTGGGTGGGCCGCCTCACGGGCACGTGGTGCACGGAGGTCACGTCGCTGGGCTGCCACACCGACCTGTGGCTGCCGCGCGAGCGCGGCTTCTCCGACCTGGTCGAGAAGCTCGGCCTGGATGGCAGGTTCCCGCCGATCCGCAAGGCGCTGGGACCTTGTCGGGACCGCTCCTGCCTGATGTCGCACAGGCAACGGGTCTGCCGCAGTCCACGCCGGTCTACTGTGGCATCCACGACAGCAATGCCTCGCTCTACCCGCACCTGATGGGGCGGAGCGCGCCGTTCTCCGTCATCTCGACCGGGACATGGGTGATCACCATGGCCGTCGGCGGTACGGCCGCCGGCCGCTCGATCCGGCGCGAGACACGCTGATGAACGTGAACGCCTTCGGTGACCCGGTGCCGTCGGCCCGCTTCATGGGCGGTCGGGAGTTCGAGATGCTCACCCACGGCGCGCCGGTGACCCCGAGCAGGGCTGACGTCACGGCCGTCCTGGACCAGGGCATGACGCTCAGCCCCGCCGTCGTCTCAGCGCTCCGGCCCGTTCCAGGGACGACGGGCCACGTGGTCGGTGCCTGCGGCCCGAGCTGAGCGACGGCGAGCGGACGGCGGTCGCCTCGCTCTACCTGGCGATGATGGCCCTGACGTGTCTCGCGCTGACCGGTGCTGAAGGCCCGATCGTGACCGAGGGGCCATTCGCCAGGAACACGCTGTTCCTCGATCTCGTCGCCGCGGCGAGCGGGCGGCAGGTCATGTCGTCGACGGCTCGGCTACCGGCACCTCGATCGGCGCAGCGCTGCTGGCCGCCGAGGATGCGCGGCCCCGTGTGTCAACCACAGCCCGCATCCGTCACCGGAGGGCGCCTACCGAGACGACCTGGTTCGCTACGTGGAGCGCTGGCGCGTCCCGGGCCAACAGCTGACCCCGGCCTGTCAGCCCTGTGCGGCGGCCGCCATCTGCTCGCGCATGAAGCCGCGGGCCTGCTTGGCGAGGTCCATGCCGTCGCTCCACACGTTGCGCCAGATGCGCAGGATGGTGGAGAGGTCCTCGTCCACGACCGCCGACGAGAAGGACTCGAAGGTGATGATGCCCTCGTAGCCGATCTCCGCGAGCGCCCCGAAGAGCTGCGCGAAGTCGATGTGCCCGGAGCCCAGGTAGCCGCGGTGGTTCTCGCCGATGTGGACGTAGCCGATCTTGTCGCCACCGGCCACGATGGGCGAGCGGAAGTCGTTCTCCTCGATGTTCATGTGGTACGAGTCGGCGTGCACGACCACGTTGGGCAGGCCGACCTCCTCGATGAAGTCGAGCGTCTGCGCCGTGGTGTTGAGCAGGTTGGACTCGTAGCGGTTCACGAACTCCAGGCCCAGGGTGATGTCCAGCGGCGCGGCCTTCTCCGCGAGACGCCGGATGGCGTCGATGGAGTTGCGTCGGCTGCGTTCCGTGGGCATGGACGAGTAGGGGCCGAGCGCGCTGAAGATGACGCCGCCGAGGTACGGCGAGCCCAGGTCGCGGGCGGCCATGAGGGCGTCGTGGAGGAGCGCCTCACCGCGCGCCACGCAGTCCGGGATCCTCGCTGTTGATGTCCTTGTCGAACGAGAGGCCCAGTGAGCAGGTGGCCGTCATGCCGTTGGCCGAGAGGGCCCGCTGGATGGCCTCGATGTCCATGGCCGCCGGCTGGAAGACGGGGAACTCGACCAGGTCGTAGCCCGCCTCCTTGCTGCTGGCGACCGTGTACTCGCACTCCTTGGCGCCCCAGCTGCCGGCCCACACCAGCGCGTGGATCCCGATCTTGTTCATCGATCGCTCCTTCCCCTCCTCGGCCCCGCGGGCCGGGAGCTATCACTGCCCTCCGAGTCTACGCGCGCCTCAGGTCCTGCGAGCGCGCGGCTTGCATCGCCGCGTACCGTGCCCGCGCCTCCGACCAGTCGCCCGACGGATCGTAGGTCGTCGTCGGGAACGAGCGGGCGATGAGCTCGCGCGCCTGGCCGATGTCCCGCAGCTCTCCTGCCGCGATGGCCTGGGTGGCGATGTTGCCGATGGCCGTGGCCTCCACCGGCCCGGCCACCACCTGTCGGCCACTGGCGTCGGCGGTCAGCTGGCAGAGCAGGGTGTTGTTGACACCGCCACCGACGATGTGGATCTGGTCGATGGGCTGGCCGGTGACGGCCTCGAGCTCGTCGAAGACGACGGCGTAGCGCAGGGCCAGCGATTCGAGGATGACCCGCAGCAGGGTGGGCGTGTCCTGGGGCACCGGCTGTCCGGTCTCCGCGCAGAACTCGCGCACCCGGGCGGGCATGTCACCCGGGCCACAGGAAGCGGCCGTCCGTGGGGTCCACGAAGGCCGTGCCGGACGGCCCGCTCGCCGCCATCGCGGAGAGCTCCTCGTAGGAGGGCCGTGCGTCCGGTGCCCAGAGCGCGCTGCGGCACTGCTGCACGAACCAGAGGCCCATGACGTTCTTGAGCAGCGTGATGGTCCCGCCGTAGCCGCCCTCGTTGGTGACGTTGGCGGCCAGGGCGCGCTCGTCCACGACCGGCCCGGGCACCTCCAGGCCCACGAGCGACCAGGTGCCCGACGAGATGTAGGCCGTGGATGGTCCCGCCAGCGGCGTGCCGGCCACGGCGGAGGCGGTGTCGTGGGCCGCCGCGGCCACGACCTTCGTGCCGGAGAGGCCGGCCTGCTCGGCCACGCCGGGCAGCAGCTCGCCCAGGATGGTGCCCGGCGGCACGACCTCCGGCAGGAAGTGGGTGGGGATGCCGAGACGATCGAGGAGCGGCCGGGCCCAGTCGCGCGTCCAGGGGTCCAGGCACTGGCTCGTGGTGGCCTCGGTGTACTCGGCGACGTTGCTGCCGCAGAGGAAGTGGTTGAAGAGGTCCGGCATCATCAGCAGCCGGTCCGCCTGCTCGAGCAGGGGGTCGCCCGCGCGCACCTCGCTGAGCAGCTGGAAGAGCGTGTTGATGGACATGAACTGGATGCCCGTGGCCGCGTAGACCTCCTCGCGCGGGACGATCCCGAAGGCGACCTCCGGCATCTTCTCGTGACGCGTGTCGCGGTAGTGCACGGGGTTGGCCATGAGGCGCCCGCGGGCATCGATGAAGCCGTAGTCGACGCCCCAGGTGTCCACCGCGACCGAGGCCACCGGCCCGTCCACGGCGGCCCGCTCCAGGCCGCCCAGGATGTCCCCGAACTGGCGGGGGAAGTCCCAGTAGAGCGTGCCGCCCATGCGCACCGGGACGTTGGGATAGCGATGCACGGGTTCGATGGAGAGCTGGTCCCCGTCGAAGCGACCCACGATCGTGCGGCCGCTCTCGGCCCCGAAGTCGAGTGCCACGTAGCGCAGCCCCCGTCGGTCGGTCATGTCAGTCCTCCTGGGCGATCCGGCCCGGCACCCGATGCGCCGGCGGGGTCGCTCGCCCCCGGTCCGGCGACCGCCAGCAGCGCTTCCTCCGCGGCGCGCGTCCAGAGCCCGTGATCGAGCGCCGCGGCCACGCCGGGAGGTTCGACGCGAGCTCCGGCAGCTTCAGCATGCCGACGCCGGAGAGCATCGGGTAGATGACGATCTTGCCGCCGGAGGTGCGCGCCTGGACCGCTGCCAGCGCATCGGCCACGCCATCGAGGCCGGAGATGGCGTCGACGCTGATGTTGGTGTCCAGCACCCCCGCCTCCAGCTTGGCCAGCACGGCCCGCATGTCGCTGATCATCGAGCCGCTGGTGCCGATGAGGTAGACGCCCTTGCGCACCAGCTCGTCGACGTCCAGCGGGGCGCGCGTGCCGATGGCGAAGCCGGCGAAGAGGTCCACGATGGCGCCCTGGCCGGCGAGCTGCACGGCCTCCGCCGCGAGGGCGGGGGAGGGCACCATGACGCCGACCCGGGTGAAGCCGGGCTCCGGCTGCGCCACCGACTGTCGAGCCAGGCGAACGAGACGCCGCGGGCCTCGGCCAGGGGGACGGCCACCTCTGCGAGGTGGGCCAGTCGCGCCTCGTCGATGTCGACCGCGGTCACGGCCAGCCCGGGCCGGCCTGAGGCGAGGGCGCGGATGACGTGCATGAAGCCCATCGGGCCGGCGGCGCCGATGATGCCCACGCGCTCGCCGTCGCGCAGCTCCCCGCTGCCGGGCGCCATGGCGTAGCCGTCGGCGGCATGACGGTGCCGGTCGTGCCGACCCAGCGGGTGAGGTCGTAGTGGATGCGCCCCACGTCGACCTCCACGGGCCGGCCCAGTCGCTGGCCGCCGAGCACGAGGTCGATGACGCCCTTGGGAGCCAGGAGCGCCTGCAGCGCCTCCACGCGGGACGCGTCCGCGCCGAAGTAGACGATGTCGTCGAACGAGCCGGCGGGCAGGCTCGCGAGGTCGGCTGCCTCCACGATGCCGTCGATGCCCGACTCGGCCGCCGGGCCGGACGCCAGCTCGGCCACGAGGGCTTCGCGCTGTGCGCTCTCGGCCAGCAGCGCGGCCACCGCCTGCGGGGCGGACACGGCCACCAGCTCGGCCAGGCCGTCGATGGCGTGGCCAGCGTCGGCCACGACGAGCAGTCGGCCGCCGGCGGTCAGCGCAGCGCGCTCCTCGGTGGCGTAGGCGCGCTCCACGCAGGCCCACGGCTCCAACAGCGCGACCGCGGAAGCGCTGGGCGCCTCCGCGACGGGGATGAGGAAGCGCTCGCCCGTGTCGGGGTCCAGGATGACGCGCTCGTCCATGACCACGTACTCCTGGAGCCCGCCCTCGAAGTCGTAGCCGAAGGAGGCGTTGGAGGTGGCCGTGGGCAGGTGCCGGTAGTCGGTCTGCACGAGGACGCGCTCGCCGACCCGGTGGTGCTGTCACCGCAGACCCGACGGCCACGATGCGTCCGCAGCACTCGTGGCCGGGCACGGTCGGCAGCTCGCCGGGCACGTAGCTGGGGATCTCGGCCAGGACCTCCGGGTCCAGGCCACCCTGCACCTCGCCCTTGCGGGGATGGGCCGTGAAGGCGTGCAGCAGCTTCGTGTCGGAGAAGCAGATGCCCACGGCCTCCACCTTGACCAGGACCTGCGTGGGCCGCAGCTCCGGCACCGACTTGGCCGGGTTGAGGATGACCGTGTCCGCGGCCACGAACTGGATGGCGCGCTGGGTGGCCGGGAGGGGCGCCGCCGGCCTGGGCGTCGTCATGAGAGCATCACCTGGCCTCCTGTGACCGGCAGGGCCTGCCCGGTCTCGTACTGCTGGGCGACGAGGTAGAAGATGGCCTCCAGCACGTCCGCCGGGGTGCAGCCGCGGCCCATGGGCACCTTGGCCTCGTAGGCGTGGCGGACGTCGTCGATCGTCTGGGCGCCGGGCACCTTGCCCTCGCGCAGGTACTGCACGAAGAGCCCGTTCTCGCGGGTCCGACCAGAGCGGCCCGTCGAGGTAGTTGCCGGGGCAGATGGCGTTGACCTTGATGCCGTCCTCGATGAGCTCGAGGGCGAAGGACTGGGTCAGCCCGATGCCCCCGAACTTGGAGCCGGCGTAGGCGAAGTTGCGCTTGGAGCCTTCCAGGCCCGACTTGGAGTTGATCTCGATGATGTCGCCGACGCTCTCCGGCCGGGCGGCGTGCTGGCGGGCCATGACGGGCGCCACGGCCCGCACGGCCAGGAAGTAGCCGCGGTAGTTGACCTGCGTGACGAGGTCGAAGTCGGCCAGGGATTGGCCGGTCACCGAGCCCGCCCGCAGCACGCCGGCGTTGGAGACGAGCAGGTCGAGGCCGCCGTAGCGCTCCACGCTGGCACGCACCGCGGCGGCCACGGAGGCTTCATCCGTGACGTCCATGGCCACCGACCAGGCGCGGCCGACACCGTGGGCAGCCTCCAGCTCCGCGGCGCGCTCGGCCGCCAGGGCGGCGTTGACGTCGCCCAGGATGACGTGCCCGCCAGCGGCCACGAGGCCCCGGGCGATCTCCAGGCCGAAGCCCTGGGCGGCCCCGGTGACGAGCGCGATGCGGCCCGCCGAAGCGGCCGCGGTCGCGGCTGAAGGCGGCGGCGTTGCGCCGGTAGGCCTCCACCTCCCAGGTCTCGATGAAGCCGCGCTCCGTGCCGCTCAGGGCGCGGACCTGGCCGATGGCGTCAGCGCCCTGCGAGACGCGCATGGCGTCGAGATAGATGCCGCGGGCGAGGTCAGCCTCCTTGTAGGTGTCGCCGGCGGCGAAGATGCCCAGGCCGGGCACGACGGTGATGATGGGCGGCGTGCCGTGCTCGGCCACGTTCTGGGCGAGATCCTCGCGCAGCAGCGCCGGGATGGCTTCCGCCGGCGCATCGGCCGGCGGCTCGAAGAGCAGCGGGAAGGAGCCGGCGTAGACGATGTGGTCGGGCGAGAGGGGTCCACCCCTCACGGCGGCCCTGCCGGCGTCCGACTCGAGGTAGTCGGCGGCGCGGGCAGCCTGGTCGTAGGTCACCACCTTGAGCGGTCCCTCGCCGGCCAGCAGGCCGCGCAGCGACGGCGCGATGGTAGCCACGAGCTCGGCCGCGGCGGCCGGGTCGTCGGCCACGCGACGTGGGGCTCGGCCGAGCCCGTCCACGAGGATGCCCTTGCGCGACAGCTCCGCGCTCACGGTGGACATGACGAACCCGCAGCGATCGGCGACCTCGTCGATCGTGTCACCCGTGACGATGATGCCGTGGTTGCCCATGAGCGTGACGCGCGGGGCGGGCTTGCCGGTGCGCGCCTCGAAGGCCGCCCGCAGGTCGCGGATGGTGCGCGCCAGCGGCAGCCCCGGGTCCGTGTAGGGCACCCAGAGTGCTTCGTCGCCGAAGATGCGCGCCGCGATGGACTCGCCATCCCGGTTGCAGGTCACGCTGTTGGGGATGATGGGGTGCGTGTGGAGCACGAAGCGCTCCGGCAGGAGCGAGTGGAAGAGCAGCTCCACGGACGGGCGGCGGCCCTTGGCCTCGGCCAGTCGGGCCTTCGCGGCCATGCGCATGACCGGGTCGGGCTGGCCCTCGAGGCGGGCTTCCGCCTCCGCACCGGCGCGACCGTGGAGCAGGTCCATCAGCGGCGCCATCTCCAGCGGCACGAGGTCGTCCGCCTCCAGCGTGGCCAGGGGCACGCCGCTGGGCTTGATGTAGACGACGCCATCGGCCTTCACCGAGGAGTTGCCGCCACCGCCGCGCGAGTACTCCGTGTCTTGCCCGAAGCGCTGCGACATCTTGACGGCGTGGACGATGACCTCGTCGGAGAGGTCGAGCAGGTGCCGGGGCTCCCGGCCGGGTTCGGTCATCGGGATGCCTCCGAGATGGCCTCGACGAGGACGTGCTCGCCGAGCTGCGCGAAGTAGCGGATGCGGGACTCGCCATCCGGGAAGCCGGGGTTCAGCGCGCCCTGGCGGTCGACGTAGCCCGCCTCGCCCGCGGCGCGCAGGTGCTGGTGGGCGGCCACGATGCAGGTGCCCTCCCAGCAGATGTCCAGGACCTCCGGGGAGAGCGGCACGCCCTGCAGGCAGGTGGGGCCGACCGGGATGCGCTCCTGGGTGTTGTGCTCCGTGCCGACCATGGCGAAGATGCCGGCATCGCGCCAGGCGCGGATGTAGCGGTCCACGACGGCCGGCGTGTTGCGGATGGGGATGAGCTCCGCGCCGTGGATGCCGTAGCCCAGGATGCGCTCGATGAGGTCCTCCACCGGGTCCTCGAAGCCGCAGATGGGGATGACGCCGTCCGCCAGCGTGGGATAGACCGGGATGGCGTCCAAGCCGAGCACGAAGGCGAGGCCCTCCGTGAAGGGGATGGCCGTCTCCTCCACGAAGGCCGGGCAACCGGCCTTCATGAGGCGGGAGCGCAGCTCCCCCTGGGTCGCGACGGCGTCGTCCGGGGCGGCCTTGGGGGGCGCGCCGTAGACCTTCTCGAGGAGCGCGGGGCGGCGCTCGACCGGGACCTGCGCGAAGAGGCCCAGCTGGAAGCCCAGGGCCACGTGGCGCTCCTGCAGCACGACCCACGCCTCCGGGACCTGGGCGCGGGCGGCCACGTCCGCCAGGATCGATTCGTAGCTGACCTCGAGCGGCAGGCCGGCTGCGCTGAAGATGCCACCGATGAGGTCCACCATCTGGCGCGTGCGCGCCTCGTTGGAGGTCTTGGCGGTGTCCATGAACTGGCGGGTCTCGGCGCTGGGGTCGGTGGGCGCCGGGATGCCCTTGCCGCAGATGTAGGCGCGGCCGGGGTTGGCCGGGTCGTTGATCTTGACGCCGCGACGCTGCTCCTCCTCCAGGACGGAGATGAACTCCAGGCCGAAGAGGGCGGCCACGCCGTGGGCCTTGGGCGGCGGCGGCGAAGCGGTCGTAGACGCCGAAGTCGTGGAAGTTGGAGGAGCCGATGACGCGGGCGCCCTCGCGGGCCGCGGTGGCGACGGCGTCCTCCACCGTGTCGAAGGCTGAGAAGTTGGGTGGCAGGTGGACGTGGGTGTTGAAGGCGGGTCGCTCCTCCACCGGGAGGCGACCGCTCTGGGTCGGGCTGATCACATCGCCGAGTCTAGCCACCCGGGGGCGTCGGGGGCGGTCTCGGAGGTCAGGTCGCAAGGGTCCGTTCGGCAGGTGGTGAGCCGGGCGGGGTGCCGGTGCGGCGGCAGAGAGCTGGCCGGACGTCAGCCGGGGGACCTCCCCAGCCTGCGAGTCGACTACGGGCACGACTCAGTCATCCGGGGGCAACGGCGCTCGCCGCTCCAAAGCGTCGAGTGGCGAAGGTCGCGACGCTGGACATCTGGCACTGAAGCCGCGGGCGACCCCGTGCCGACTACCCCGTGTTCTGCAGTCCCGCGGCGACGCCGCTCACGGTCAGCTGCACGAGGCGCCGCAGGCGGGGGCGAGCGGGGTCGTCCGGCGCCATGGCGCGCAGCCGGCCCAGCAGCATGACCTGGATCTCCGATAGCGAGTCGACGTAGGGGTTGCGCAGCTGGATGGAGCGCTGCAACGACGGGGAGGCATCCAGCAGGTTCGCGCGACCGGTGATGCGCAGCACGGCCGCCACGGAGCGCTCGTACTCCGAGCGGATGGCGGCCCAGATGCGCGCCCCGTCAGGCGTCGCAGCCAGGCTGGCGTAGAGGCCGGCCACGGCCATGTCGACCTTGGCCAGGGCCATCTCCACGACGTCGATGACGCCGGTGAAGAAGGGCATCTCGCGATACAGCGCCTGCAGCTGCCCGCTGGCGCCCGGACCGTGGTCGGTCTCGTACGTCTCCACGGCCGTGCCCAGGCCGTACCAGGCCGGCAGGAAGGCCCGCGCCTGGGCCCACGAGAACACCCAGGGGATGGCGCGCAGCTTCGGCAGCGAGACGCCGCCGCTCCCGCGCGCAGCCGGCCGCGAGCCAAGGGTCAGCTCGGAGAGCTCCGCGATGGGGGTCGCGGCGACGTAGAAGGCCTCGAAGTCGGGATCCTCCCAGACCAGCGCCCGGTACGCCCGCGCCGCCCGATGCGCGAGGTCCTCGATGATGACGTTGGCGCTCTGGCGCGCCGTCTGCACCATCCGCTCGTGGCCGCTGGAGGAAGCCATCAGCACGGCGTTGGTGAGCTGTTCGAGGTGCCGCAGCGCGATGTCGCGGTTGGCGTAGCGGTCGGCCACGACCTCGCCCTGCTCGGTGATCTTGATGTGCCCGCCCAGCGAGTGCGGCGCGCTGGCCAGGATGGCGCGGTTCATCGGCCCGCCGCCACGACCGATGGCGCCGCCACGCCCGTGGAAGAGCGTCAGCCGCACCCCGTGCCGCTCCGCGATCCGGGCCAGCTGCGACTCGGCGCCGTGGAGCAGCCAGGCGGCCGCCAGCGCGCCCGATTCCTTCGTGGAATCGGAGTAGCCCAGCATGACCTCCTGGTGGTCTCCCCGCTGACGGACGTGCTGGCGATAGGCCGGGTCCCCCAGGAGCGCGTCGAGCAGGCGTTCGGCGCCCTCCAGCGCGTCCGCCGATTCGAGGAGCGGGACCACGTCCAGGGTCGCCTGCGCGAGGCCGGCCCGATCGGCCAGGACCAGCACGTCGAAGACGTCCTGCGGCCCCCGGGTGAAGCTGATGACGTAGCGCTGGCAGGCCTCCGGTCCGAAGCGCGCCTGGATGTCCGCGATGGCACGGAACGTTTCGAGCACCTCGGCGGCCGTCACGCCGTCGGTCACCTGGGTGGCCTCGAGGTCCTGCCCCGGCGTCCAGCGCGGCCAGCGTCGCGGCGTGGACCTCGCTGTGCTGACGAACCTCCAGCGACAGGGCGTGGAAGCCGAAGGTCTCCACCTGCCAGCGCAGGCCCTGGACCTCCCCGTAGGCGACGCGCTCCATGTGGTCGGCCACGAGCGACGCCTGCAGCTCCTCGACCTCCTCCAGCAGCTGCGCGGGAGAGCGATAGCCGGCCCCGGGCCCGCGCCCGTCCACGAGCTGATGGCGGGTCTGCCGCAGGCGCTCGGCCATGGAGCCCAGGCGGCGGCGATAGGGCTCGTTGGGGAAGTGGCGGGTGAGCTCCTCGTAGACCTCGCCCAGGTCGCGCCGGTCCTGCTCCAGCCGGGCGGCAAGGCGCGGCTCGAGGTCGCTGTCGAGGTGGGTCGGTGCCACCGTGTGCATGAGTCGCGTGGTCACGGCCTCCAGGCCGCGCAGCACGTGGTCGGCGCCGATGGCTGCCGCCTGGCGGGTGGTGTCCGCCGTCACGCGCGGGTGTCCGTCGCGGTCGGAGCCCACCCAGGAGCCCCAGCGCAGGAAGGCATGCGTGGCCGGAGGGCGGGTCCCCGTGCGGCCGCTGTCGGTGGCGGCGGCGCCGCGGATGGCGCCGGCGTGCTGGTCCGCGATCCACGGCGCGCGGTCCAGGGCTCGGTCGAGCGCCCGATAGAGACGCGGCGTCACCACGAAGAGCGACTCGTCGAAGAAGAGGAGCGCGTTGCGGACCTCGTCCAGCGGCGAGGGGCGCTCCATGCGCAGCGCGGAGGTGCGCCACAGGAGCGAGATCTCCTCCCGCAGCCGGCGCCGGATCTCGGCATCTTCGTCGGGCGTGATGCGCTGGTCGTCGAGCCGGTCGAGGAGGCCGAAGACACGCCGCAGGGCCACGAGCATCGTGCGTCGCCGCGCCTCCGTGGGGTGCGCCGTGAGCACGAGGCCGACGGAGAGGTCGCCGATGAGCGCCTGGTTGCGCTGCGGCGCGTCCTCGCGCAGGAGTCGGCGCACGGCTTCCTGGATGGAGCCCTCCGGGCCCCCGGCGCTGGCCGTCCGGGCACGCTTGCGCACCTGGCGGACGCGCTGCTTCTCCTCGGCCAGGTTGGTCAGGTGGAAGTAGAGGCTGAAGGCCTTGATGAGGTCCTCGACCTGCTCGTCGGACAGGTCCTCGAGGATGTCGCGCAGGCAGCGCTGCCGGCTCAGGCTGCCCGTGCTGCGGATGTCCATCGTCAGCCGCCGCACGCGCTCGACGAGGTGCAGCAGATCCTCGCCGGCCTGCTCGGCGATGACCTGGCCCAGCAGCGAGCCCAGCAGCTTGACCTCACGCGAGAGCGGGTCGCGCGCTCGCGAGGATCCGATCCCGGCCGGCTCGGCACGGACAGCAGGGTTGGTCATGCCGCTGCCACGGTCCGTCAGGGGATGTCCGCCGATTCCCGGGAGCCGATGACCTCGCCACCGTCGACGCCGATGACGTTGCCGGTCATCCAGTGGGTGAGCGGGCTGGCCAGGGCCACGAGCGCGTCGGCCACGTCCTCCGGCCGGCCCATGCGTCCGTGCGGGTTGCGCGCCAGCGATGCCTGCACGAGCTGCTCCCAGCCCGGGATGCGGCGCAGGGCCGGCGTGTCCGTGACACCGGCACGGATGGCGTTGACCGTGATGCCGGCGTGGGCCAGCTCGACGGCCAGCTGGCGGACGTGCGCCTCCAGGGCGGCCTTGGCGGCGCTCACGGCGCCGTAGGTGGGCACGGCCAGGATGGCGCCCTCGCTGGACATGGCGTAGACGCGGCTGCCACGGCCCAGCAGGCCCGCGTGGTAGAGATCGCGCGTCCAGTAGGGAAGCGAGTGGGCCATGACGTCAGCCGTCATCTCCATCTGCCTGCGGGAGAGCTCCTTGCGGCCGGGATCGTCGGTGACGTAGTGGAGCGTGGCGCCGAAGGCGAGGGAGTGCAGCATGGCCCCGATGAAGGGCGTCTCCCCGGCGGCCCGGCGCTCCTCGAAGAGCGCCGCGATGGCGGCCACGACCGTGGCGCGCTTCTCGTCGTCAGCGGCGTTGACGTTGTGGAAGACGACGGGCACGCCCAGCGCCTCGATCTCCTCGCGCACCGCGTCGGCGGAGGCGATGGAGCTGCGCAGGTCGAGGTGGACCCCGATGATGCCGAACCCGGCGCGCGCCCAGGCCTTGGCCGTGGCCGCGCCGAACCCGCTGCTGGCGCCCAACACGAGCGCCCAGCACTCACGGCCATCCCACTTCAACGACATGAGCACCTCCCGGCCGCAGTGTACCGGCGCCCCGTCACCGGGTGATCGGGGCGCCCTGTCGGACGGCGGCCTGACCGCGTCAGTGGGTCAGTCGTCGTCTCCGGCCAGCTCCGCGTCGCGCATGGCCACGCCGAGGCTGACGAGATCCTGGGCGCCGATCCACTCGTTGGCCATCAGGATGCCACCGGCATCCACGACCGCATCCCGGAAGGGCACGGCCCAGGCATGCTCGATGATGAGCAGCACGCCGGCGCTGCCGTCCGGCAGCTCGTCGATGAGGTCTTCGGTGATGTCCTCGACGAGGCCGAAGCCGCCCTCGTCGGCGATCTCTGCGCCTGCCTCGGCCCCCGCGATGAAGCCGTCCAGGCCGGCGGCCCCGAGGCCGATCAGCGAGCCGATGTGGGCACCGAGCGCCTCGCGCTGCTCGTCGTCAAGGTCCGAGACGCGCAGGATCTCCACCTCGTCGCCGTCAGCCACGACGGCCAGGGCGTCGATGATGCGGATGATGCCGGCGTCGCTGAGCTTGACGAGCTCCTCCGCGATGCGGCCCTCGAAGCGGTCCGTGGAGGGGAAGCCGAAGGCGAAGATCTGGATGGGGCCGAACGCCATGGTGTGCTCCTCGTGGTTGGCTGAAGTGGGGGAGGGTGGTCCGTCGCGGGCCAGCTCGCGCCAAGGACGCCGGCGACCTCGTCATGGTAGGGCATCGGCCGCCCAGACCCGCGGGCCGGCGTGTAGTCTGCAGGGCATGACCGAACCCGTGAAGGACATCGTCAGCTGGGAGGACCTGGAGCGTCTCGTCGCCGCGCTCGCGGAGCAGCTCACCGCAGGGCCGCAGCCGGACGTCGTGCTGGCCATCTCGCGCGGGGGCCTCGTGCCGGCGGGCATGCTCGGCTACCGGCTCGGCTGGCGGGACATGCTGCTGGCAGCCGTGGTCGTCTACGACGACGAGCAGGGCTTCCGCGGCCACGCGGAGTTCCTGCAGTTCCCGGCCGACGAGCTGCTGCGCGGCAAGCGCGTCGTCATCATCGACGAGGTCTGGGACTCCGGCACGACCATCGCCGCGGTGAGCGAGCGCGTCAGGGCGGCGGGCGGACAGCCCGTCACGGCCGTGCTGCACTACAAGCCCGGTCGTTCGCGCGTGGACCTCGTGCCCGACCACTTCGTGGTGGAGACGGACGCCTGGGTCGTCTACCCCTTCAAGGCCGGCAAGTGATGCGGGACAGCCGGCCGTGATGCCGAGCCGGATGCCACGCCGGCAGCAGGCGGCAGTCGGCCGCAGCGCGGTGGCAGGCGCGCGCTGCCCGCGGCGTTCCGCCGACCACTGACCGCCGCCCGGACCCGTCCATGACCCCGCGGCTCGCCACTCTCGTCATCTTCTTCGTGAACGGCGTCGTGCTGGGCACCTGGGTGGCCTCCATCCCGGGCGTGCAGGCCAGGCTGGGCATGTCGGCCACGGAGCTCGGGCTCGTGCTGCTCGTGGCGGCGCTCGGGTCGCTCATCGGCCAGCAGGTCACGGGCCAGCTCCTGGTGCGCTACTCCAGCCGGCGCATCGCCACCGTGGCGGCCCTGGTCTTCCCGCTCATGGTGCCCCTCTTCCGGCTGGCCCCGGAACCGCTGGTCCTGGCAGCCATCATGTTCGCCTTCGGCTACGTCAACGCCACGATGGACCTCTCGATGAACGCGCACGGCGTGGCCATCGAGACGCACGGATGGGCGGTCGATCGTCTCCACCCTGCACGCAGGCTGGTCGCTGGGAGCGTTCAGCGGCGCGATGGCCGTGGCCCTGGCCACCAGCTTCGGCATCGACGGCGTGCTGGAGGCGGTCGTCATCGGCGCGCTGCTCTGGCTCGTGGTGGCGCTCGTCATCCGGCGCATCGGCACCGGCTCGCGGCGGACGGAGGGTGCCAGCGGCATCCACCTGCCCTCGCGGCGGACGCTGCCCCTGGCGCTCCTCATCATCCCCGTGGCCTTCGCGGCCGGTGGCATGGGCGACTGGGGCGGCGTGCTACCTCCGCCAGGGCCTCGGCGCGAGCGCGCAGCTGGCCGCCTTCGCGTTCGCCGCCTACTCCCTGGGCCTGCTCCTGGGCCGCTCGACGGGCGACGTGCTCAAGGACCGCGTCGGCTCGGTGCGCCTCATCCAGGTCGGCACGCTCGTGGCGGCCGTCGCGATGGTCACCTTCCTCGTCGTCGGGAACCCCTACCTGGCGCTCCTGGGCATGACCATCACGGGCATCGGCCTGGCCAACAACTACCCGCAGATGTATGGCGCGGCCGGCCGCATCACGCCGGTGGGCCCCTCGCTCTCGGCCGTCTTCGCCTTCTCCACGCTGACCTTCATGGTGGAGCCGGCCGTCATGGGCATCGTCTCCGACGCGGTCGGCATCCGGGTCGCCATGTGGCTGCCGATCGTGGCCGTGCTGCTCATCGCCTTCGGGGTCGGCCGTGTCCCAGCCGTGGAGACCAACATGCGCTTCGCCCCGCGCGTCGCCACGGAGCCCCTGGTCTGAGGCTGTCGACGTGACGATGTCGCCTCGCCTGGGCCACCTTCCTGCTCTTCATCGTCAACGGCGCCGTGGTGGGCACCTGGGTGGCGGCCATCCCCGGCATCAAGGCGGACCTGGGTGCCAGCGCGACCCAGATGGGCCTGGTCCTCTTCAGCGCCTCCCTGGGTGCCCTGGTCTCCCAGCAGATCACCGGGCAGCTGCTGGTGCGCGTGTCCAGCCGACGCATGGTCATGGCCACCGGCCTCGTCCTGCCGCTCCTCACGGTCCTGCCCATGCTGGCGCCCGACCCGCTGGTGCTGGCCGGCGTCATGGTCGTCTTCGGCGCCTTCAACACGGCCATGGACGTCTCCATGAACGCGCATGGCGTGGCCCTCGAGACGCAGGGCGGCACGTCGATCCTCTCCGGCCTGCACGCCGGCTGGTCGCTGGGCGGCGTCATCGGCGCGGTGGGTATGGGCGTGGCCGTGTCGCTCGGCGTGGACATCGCGGTCGAGGCACTGCTGGCCGGCCTGCTGCTGTGGCTGGTCGTGCTGGTCGCGGGACGCTCGCTGGGGCAGGGTTCCGTGCGCACGGAGGGCGCCAGCGGCATCCACCTCCCCGCGCGGGCGGTGCTGCCCATCTGCCTGCTCATCATCCTGCTCGCCTTCGTGGAGGGCGGGCTGACCGACTGGGGCGGCATCTACCTGCGGCAGGGCATCGGCACCTCCGGCGAGGTGGCGGCCTTCGCCTACGCGGCCCTCTCGCTGGGGCTCTTCCTCGGGCGCGTCGGCGGCGACTGGGTCAAGGACCGCGTCGGCTCCATCCGGCTCATCCAGTGGGGCATGCTCCTGACGGCGGCCGCCATCGCCGCCTTCCTGGTGGTGGGCAGCGCGGTCGTGGCCCTCGTGGGCATGGTGGTCGCCGGCATCGGCGTCGCCAACGCCATCCCGCAGCTCTTCGGCGCGGCCGGGCGCATCCCGCCGCACGGGCCTTCGCTCTCGGCCGCCTTCACGTTCCTGACCCTGACCTTCATGGTCGGGCCGCCGCTCATCGGCCTGACCTCGGACTCGGCGGGCATCTCCGCGGCCATGGGCCTCTTCGCCGTGGCCTCGCGTCGTGGTGGCCGCGGTCGTGCCGCGCGTCCGGTCGGCGGAGACCAATCCCCGGTTCGCGGCCGCCGCGGGCGCGGATGCCGCAGGGGCCGGCACGGCCGACTGACGGGCCCGTCGTCCGACCGATCGGTCTGGGTACCGACTGGCCGGCCTCAGGCCTCGACCGGGATGGTCCACAGGCCGGCCCGGGC
>CAVYBJ010000018.1:0-22201 GCA_963766685.1 uncultured Chloroflexia bacterium | reverse complement strand
GAAGGTCGGGCTGCTGGCGCCGCAGGGCTGGAAGGGCGAGTACGACGGCTGGGACCCGGCCGCAGGCCTGGGCGCGCACGGTGGAGCTGACGCGGCAGGCGGAGGAGCTGGGCTTCGAGTCGCTCTGGGTCTTCGACCACTTCCACACCGTGCCGGACCCGACCGACGAGATCACCTTCGAGTCGTTCTCCGTCCTGGCGGCGCTGGCCATGGTCACCTCGCGCGTGCGCCTCGGCCACATGGTCATCTGCACGGCCTTCCGCAACCCCGCGCTCACGGCCAAGCTGGCCTCCACCATCGACGTCATCAGCGGCGGCCGCTTCGAGGTCGGCATCGGCGCCGGCTGGAAGGAGGACGAGTGGCGGGCCTACGGCTACGGCTTCCCGTCCATCGGCGAGCGCATCGACGTCTTCGCGGAGCACCTCGAGGTCATCACGCGGATGCTGGCGCCCGGCCACGCCACGTATGAGGGCCGCCACGTCCACGTCCGCGACGCCATCAACGAGCCGCGCGGCATCCAGGCGCACATCCCCATCATCGTCGGCGGCAACGGGCGGCAGCGCACGGCGGGCCTGGCCGTCCGCTTCGCCGACGAGCTGAACCTCGTCTTCATCGGCCCGGCGGAGACGGCCGCGCGGATGGCCGACGTGCGCGCCCGCTGCGAGGCCGCAGGGCGCGACCCGGCCAGCCTGCGCTTCTCCGTCTACACCCGTGACGAGGAGTTCCTCGGACCCGGGCCAGCAGCGCGTCGACCGCATCGCCGCCTTCGCCGCGACCGGCATCGACCGTCTCGTCTGCTTCCCGACCAAGCGCCAGCCGACCCTGGAGGCGCAGGCCCGCTTCGCCGAGGACTGCCGCGCCGCCGGCGTGGAGCTGGCCCCGGCCGTAGGGCGACAGGGGCGGCAGCCGTTCGGGCCGGGTCCGGCTGAAGCCTGCCCGCGTCAGGAGCCGCCCGCGCCACTACCCGCCATCGGCCAGCTGACCGACATCCTCGCTCCGCCCTGGGGCGAGGTCCCGATGTGCCAGCGACCCGACGTCGCGCGCACGATGGCGTCGGCGATGGCGAGGCCCAGCCCGGCGCCACCGGGCTCGTCGGTTCCGCGGTGGAAGCGGTCGAAGACGCGGCTCCCGACGGTCCTCGGGGATGCCGGGCCCGCTGTCGTCGACGGTGAGCACGACGCGCCGATCGGCGGCGGAGACGCGCACCACCACGCTCCCGCCGACCGGCGAGTACCGGCAGGCGTTGTCGAGCAGCACCCCGATGAGCTGGTCGAGCCACTCGGGCGGCGCCGACAGCGTGACGCCCGCGGCCTCGTGGCGGACCTGCGAGCGACAGCGAGCGCGCCTCGGCCGGGGCCGCGAAACGGTCGGCTGCCTGGTCGACGAGCACGCCGAGGTCCACCGGCTCATGCCGCGGCGGCCGCTGCATGGCGTCGAAGCGAGCCAGCCAGAGGAGCTCCTCGACGAGCCGGCGCATGCGGCCCGACTCGCCCTGGACGCGCTCGAAGGCGTGGCGGTACCAGGCCGCGTCGCGCTCGGCAGCCAGCGCCAGGCTGGCATTGGCCTCGATGACCGAGAGCGGCGTTCGCAGCTCGTGCGACGCGTCCGCGGTGAAGGCCAGCTGGCGCTGCCGCGCGCGCTCGATGGGCATCGGCCACGCGCCGTCCGACCGCCAGCGACCGAGGAAGACCGCCAGCAGCAGGACCGGCGCGATGGCCAGCAGGCCCAGGATGACGCTGGTCCGGGCGTCGTTCACGGGGTCCATCGATTCGCCGAGCACGAGGTGGCCATCTTCGACGGCACCGCCCGGCGACCCGGACCTGCGACCCCTCGATGTCGATGGTCGTGGGCGATGTCACGCCGTAGTGCTCAGGCGGCAGCGGCAGGTCCTCGCGGACGCTGCTCACGGTGCCGTCGGCGGCGATGAACCAGAAGGCACGCTCGCGACCGAAGGGCAGCCCGGGAGGCGAGGCCGCCGCGTCGGCCGGCGGCGAGCCCAGCCGGCGGGCACCCCGGCCGCGAGTGCTGGTCGCCGCGCAGACGGGCGGCCGACTCGAAGGCCAGGGCGCGGGCGAGCCGCTCGTCGACCTGGGCCGTCAGGCTCACCGTCAGCCAGGCCACGATGGCGATGGCGACCGCCGCGTAGAGCAGGGCCACGAGGCCGGTGGCCCACAGTGCCACTCGCGTGGACTGCCGGGCGACCTGCGAGCCGGAGGTGCGTGTCATGCGCGCACCAGGCGGTAGCCGGTGCCTCTGACAGCCATGATGCGCACGCTCGCCGCCGACGAGCTTGGCCCGCAGTCGGCTCATCTGGACGTCGATGGCGTTGGTGCCGATGGGGTCGGTCTCGTCCGCCCAGGCATGCTCGGCGATGGCCCTGCGGTCCACGACGGAGGGGGCGCGGCGCATGAGCACCTCCAGCACGAGGTACTCGGTCGGCGTCAGGGCCACCTCGCGACCGGCCACGGTGACGGTGTGCCGAGCCGGGTCGAGGGCCAAGCGACCCAGCTGCAGGATGGGCGCCTCGACGCCCCTGGGACGGCGCTGGAGCGCCCGGATGCGGGCCAGCAGCTCGCTGAACTCGAAGGGCTTCACGAGGTAGTCGTCGGCGCCCGAGTCGAGGCCCGCCACCCGGTCGGCGACCGTGTCGCGTGCCGTCAGCATGAGGATGGCCGTGCGGTCGCTCGTGGCTGCGTGCCCAGCGCACGACCTCGATGCCCTCACCCCCGGGCATGCGCCAGTCGATGACGGCCACGTCGTACTCGTACCAGCGCAGCTGGTCGATGGCGTCATCGCCCCGGCCGACGGCATCGACCCGGTAACCGGCATCCTCGAGACCGAGGACGATGACGTCCCGAAGCCCTGGTTCATCCTCTGCGACGAGGACCCGCATCGTGTCGCTCCCTGCGACTGCATCCCCATGCTGCCACTGCGGCTCGGCAGCGGCGCCGCGCGCCAGTCGCGCGCGAGCGGCGGTCAGTCAGCCGGGTCCGGCAGCAGCGTCACCTGCTCGGCGACGAGCGGCGCACCGTCCGTGGCGTCCCCTGGCCCCGGAAGCCGGCGAAGGGCACCTGCACGCTGACGAGGTCGCCGATCTCCACCTCCGCGGCCTCGATGGCCGTCTCGCGGACGTACGCGGTCGATGCATCCGTGGCGACCGAGACGATGGTGCCGTCCTCGGTCGTGAGCGCCAGGGCCCCATCCTCGATGGCAGAGACCGTGCCCTGCAGGCCACCCGGACCGAAGCCGGCCATGGCGCCCGGGGGCCCTGCGAGCCGCCCGCGGCCGGCAGCCCGGCGCGGAGGTCGCCGCCTCCGTCGATAGCAGGTCGCCTCAGCGACGGTCGTGTCCGCCGCCTGCCGTCGTGGGCCCCTCGTCCACCGCGGCCACCGCAGCGGGCAGCCTTGGCCCCTCGTCCACCGGGGCCGCCGTTGGCTCGACGGCCGACGGGAGCTGCGCGCCTGCGGGCAGGTTCACGCCTGCGGGAAGTACCACGCCGGCCGGGAGCTGCACGCCTGCCGGCAACCGTGTCCGGCAGGACTGGCCCGGCATCGGCGCCGCGGACGGACGAGTCGGCCGCGCTCCAACGACCGATGGCGAAGGCGACGCCGGCCGTGGCCACGAAGGCCGCCAGCAGGAGCGCGACATCGGCGGTCCGCGAGCGCCTGGCAGCGCGCGCCGGCGCCACCGCGCCCATCGGCACGCTGCGACGGAGGCACGGCCATGGGCACCGGTCCCTCACCTGCGGCTCGGGAACGGTGCGGGCCGGGCGGCACGGCCGGAGGGATGGGCTGAGAGCCGGGCCAGGATCGGTGGTTCGTGCCCGTGACCGGGCGCCCGGTGCACCGCCCAGGCGCCGATCGGGGCGAGGCCGTCGTCGCTCGTGATGGCCGGCGTGGGCCGGCTGGTCGGGTCTGTCATCGCGTCTGCCTGCCTGTCCATGTGGGGATGTCGGCGCTCACTCGTGGCGGAGCGCGCTGATGGGATCGAGCCGCGCAGCCTGGCGGGCCGGCCAGACGCCGAAGATGACGCCGATGGCCACGCTGAAGCCGACCGCGATGGCGATGGTCGCGAGGTCGAGCGAGACGTTCCAGTCGGCGAACGTCGAGATGGCGAACGTGGCGGCCACGCCGAACACCACGCCCACGAGCCCGCCGACGAGGCTCAGGGTGACGGACTCGACGAGGAACTGGGCCAGGATGTCCCGGCTTCGTGCTCCGATGGACTTGCGGATGCCGATCTCGCGGGTCCGCTCGCGGACGGAGACCAGCATGATGTTCATGATCCCGATGCCGCCCACGATGAGCGAGATCGAGGCGATGCCCGCCAGCATCAGCGTGAGGGTGTCGCTGACCGCGGAGGCGGTCTCCAGCAGCTGGGCCTGGTCGAGGATCTGGAAGTCGTCCTCGTCGGCCACGCCAAGCTCGTGCTCGCTTCGCAGCCGCTCGGTGATGGCCGCCTGGGCCTCGTCGATGGTGTCGGCGGCCGTCGCGCTGACCGCGATGGTGCGCACCGCGTCCGACCCGGAGAAGTACTTCTGCAGCGTGGTGACGGGGATGAGGACCTGGTCGTCGGGGTCCTGGAAGCCCGAGCCGCCCTTCTCCTGGAGGATGCCCGCCACGACGAACGGCAGGCCCCCGATCTTGATCTCGGTGCCGACGCTGGAGGCGCCGAGCCCGAGGTCGTCGGCCGTGGTGGCCCCGATCACGGCGAGGCGCAGCTCCTGGTCGACGGAGAGGTCCGTGAGGCCCGAGCCCTGCCACAGCTCGAAGCTGCGCACGAGAGGGTAGTCCGCGGTCGTGCCCAGCACCGTGGTCGTGGTGTTGGCGTCGCCGGCCACCACGAGCTGCGAGGTGGAGATCTCCGGGGCCACGCCGGCGAGGACCGGGAGCGTCGCCAGCGCCTCGGCGTCCTCGAGCGTGAGCGACTCGCTCGAGCCGGCCCCCAGGAACGTGGCCCCCTGCTGCGAGGAGCCGGGATTGACGGTCAGCAGGTTCGTGCCCAGGCCTTCCAGGCGGTCGGTGATGTTCGACGTGGTGCCCTGGCCGACCGAGACGAGCGCCACCACCGAGGCGACGCCGATGATGACGCCCAGCATCGTCAGCGCGGTGCGCAGTCGGCTCGTGGTCAGGCGGCCCAGGGCCAGGGCGACGAGGTCGCGCGACTTCATGGCGCCACCCTCCCGTCGCGGATGTGGATCTGGCGGCTGGCCTGGCTGGCCACCTCGGCCTCGTGGGTGATGAGCACGATGGTGCGGCCGCCGCGGTGCAGCTCGTGGAGAAGGGTCATCACCTCGGCACCGGAGTGCGTGTCGAGGTTGCCGGTCGGCTCGTCGGCGAGGATGAGCGCCGGGTCGGTGACGATGGCCCGCGCGACCGCGACACGCTGCTGCTGCCCGCCCGAGAGCTCGGTCGGCTCATGGTCCAGCCGGTCGCCCAGCCCAAGTCGCTCGAGCGCGGCGGCGGCCAGCGTGCGGCGGCGGCCAGCGCTGACGCCCTGGTACATGAGGGGCGCAGCCACGTTGTCGAGGGCCGAGGTCCGCGGCAGCAGGTTGTAGGACTGGAAGACGAAGCCGATGCGACGGCTGCGCAGCTGGGCGAGTCCGTCGTCGTTGAGGCTCCCGACGTCCACGCCGGCGAGGTGATAGGTGCCCGACGTGGGGCGGTCCAGGCAGCCGAGGACGTTCATGAGGGTCGACTTGCCCGACCCGGATGGGCCGACGATGGCCACGAACTCGCCCTCGGCGACGCGGAGGTCCACCCCGGCGAGCGCCGCGACCTGGACGCGACCGGTGTCATAGACGCGGGTGACGCCGCGCAGCTCGATGATGGGAGGCCGCAGCGGATGGATCGACGGGGCGACGCCTGGCTGCGTCCAGACCGCTGGCGGTCGGGGACTCGGTGATGGGTTGGCGACCGGGTAGCTCATGGCTACTGGTCCCTCGGCCGGAAGCCCTCGGGTGGCGCGCCTCCGGAGAGACCGCCGAGGCCCTCGAAGCCGCCGGGACCCGCAAAGTCAGTCACCTCGTCCGCCGTGCCGGTGCGGTCGGTATCGCTGCCGACGATGACAGCCTCACCCTCGGCCAGGCCCGACTGGACCTCGGCCAGCGTCTCGCTGACGAGGCCGACGGTGACGGCACGCATCTCGACGCTCCCGTCCGTGGCCAGCACGCGGACCATGTATTGGTCATCGCTGCCCATGAGGGCCACGGCGGGCACCGTGACCGCGTCAGCAGCCTCGGCGAGGGTGATCTCAACGTCGCTGCTCATGCCGGAGCGCACGGCCTCGCCCGGATCGGTGAGCGTCACCGTCACGGGGAACGTCACCACGCTGCTGCCGTCGCCCGTCGTCGTGGGCGACACCGAGGTGACCGTGCCCGCGACCTCGGTGTCGAGGGCGTCGATGCTCACGACGGCTGGCTGGCCGACCTCGACGGAACTGACATCGGACTCCACGACGTCGGCCACGACCTCGAGCGTCGCGCTGTCGACGAGGATCGCGTCGCTCGAGGGAGCCACGAGGCCGGCCGTGATGTTGACGTCGGAGACGACGCCGTCCAGCGGCGCCACCAGCTCGGCGTGCTCGAGCTGTCCGGTCAGGTCGGCCAGCTGGGACTCCAGGTCCAGCACCGTCGCCTGTGCCTGGCTGACCGCGATGGTCTCGTCCGGGAAGTCGCCATCGAGCTCGGCAGCGATCTCTTCGCGCTGCTGCCGGGCAGCGCGAAGCTGGTCACGCGCACCGATGAGGGCGATCCTGGCCTGCAGGGCCGGCGTGCCGTCGGCCGCCGCGTTGCGCTGGGTCCGGGCGCTCTTCAGCGAGAGCCGCGCCGACGCCACCGTGCTCGTGGCGTCGACGAGGTCCTCCTGCGCCCCGGTCCGGGCGTCCGCCAAGTCAGACTCGGCCTCGCGCAGGGTGATCCGGGCCGACATGAGGCTCATGTCCATCTCGGCGACCTGGTCCTCGAGATCCGTCGTGTCGGCGGTCGCCAGGACCTGGCCGGCCGTGACGCGGTCACCGACCGAGACGTGGACCTCGTCCACCGTCCACTCCTGGGTGCTCGAGGCCGTCGTCATGGTGTCCGCCAGCCGGGCGTCGGCGCCGAAGGCCAGGCTGTAGGTCGCCGCGGCAGCGACCGTGCCGGTGGCTGCCGAGCTCAGCCGTCACGTCGCCGCGCTGCGCGGCCTGCGTGAGGTACCCGCTCGCAGCCGCCTGCGTTTCACCCAGGCCCGCGGTCGACAGGTAGACGGCGCCGATGCCGACGGCCAGCAGCCCGCCGGTCAGCAGCCAGGTCATGGCTCGATTCATGGCTCTCTCCTTTGGTCGGTCCGGCTGCGCGTGGCGACCGGATGGGCGCCCCGGCGGTCGCAGGGGTCGATCGGTACGCCGCTGGCATCCATGGCCCGACCGTACGAGGGAAGCCTGTCGACTCGGTTACAGTCGCAGGACGTCGAGGCGGCCATGAGGCCGCCGACGGCGCGCCTTACAGTCGGCTGACATGGGACGTGGGCCGGTCTGAGGTCGCGGCCCCAGCCTTAGCTGCCATGACGCTCACCGGGAGTCCCCGAACATGACCACCCTTCCCGCGGCCAGGGCGATCCCCCGGGCGGCGGGCCGCCTCGCTCAGCCTCGCTCCTGGCCCATCAGCGCCGCCGACATCGGCCTCGTGCTCATCGCCAACGGCGTCATCGTCGTCGGCATGTGGGTCCGCCACGGCGGTCTCGACCTGCTGGGGCCCACGGCGGGCCTGGCCACGGGCCTGGGGCAGGTCACCGCGCTGCTGGGCACCTACCTGGCCCTCGTCGGCATCCTGCTCATGGCGCGGGTGCCCTGGATCGACCACGTCGTGGGCAGCGACCGCCTGATCGCCTGGCACCGCTGGCTGGGCTTCGGGACCCTGTGGCTGCTGCTCGCGCACTTCGCGTTCACGACCGTGGGCTGGGCCCTCGACAGCGGTCGGACGGTCGTCGACGAGTTCCTGGACCTGCTGTCCACCTGGGACGTGCTCATCGCCACGGTCGGCCTGGCCCTGATGGCGCTCGTGGCCGTCACCTCGATCCGGTACGCGCGGCGACGGCTGGCCTACGAGACCTGGTACGGCCTGCACCTCTACGCCTACCTCGGCATCGCCCTGGCCTTCCTGCACCAGGTCACGATGGGCTCCGACCTCGTCGCGGACCCGCTCGCGCTGTGGTACTGGGTCGCGCTCTACGTGGTGACCTTCGGGCTGCTCATCGTCTTCCGGGTGCTGGCTCCCATCCGGCTCTCGCTGCGCCATCGCCTGCGCGTGGTCAACGTCGTGCGCGAGGCGCCGGACGTCGTCTCCATCTACCTGGCGGGCCGCCACCTCGAGCAGCTCCCGGTGCGCGCCGGCCAGTTCTTCCAGGTCCGCTTCCTGACGCGGGGGCGGCTGGTGGCGGCCGCACCCCTTCTCCATCTCCGCCGCGCCCAACGGCGCCTGGCTGCGCCTGACCATCAAGGCCCTCGGCGACGACTCGCGGCGCATGCAGTCGCATGCCCATCGGCACGCCCGTCTTCATCGAGGGGCCCTACGGCGCCTTCACGACGGCCATGATCCATCGACCGAGGGTGGTCATGATCGCGGGCGGCGTCGGCGTGACACCGCTGCGCGCCATGCTGGAGGAGCTGCCCGCCGGCGCCGGGTGCCGTGACCTTCCTGTACCGCGAGGGCGACGCCGGACGCGGTCGTCTTCCGTGCCGAGCTGACTGCCCTGGCACAGGCGCGCGGTGCCGATCTGCGGCTGCTGGTGGGACATCGCGGCTCCGCGCTCATGCCGGTGGACCCGATGGCCCCGGAGGCCCTGCGGCAGCTCGTGCCGGACATCGCGGCTGCGGACATCCTCGATCTGCGGCTCCCGCCCGTTCACCGAGCGCACGCTGGCCAGCCTCAGCTCGCTGGGCGTGCCGTCCTCCCAGGTCCACGCAGAACGCTTCGGGTACTGACATGACGCACGATCGACGACCCTCTCGCATCCCCGTCCGGGGCAGCCTGGCCCTGGCCCTCACCGTCGGCGGCCTGGCGCTGCTGCTGGGCTTCCGCTCGCCACCAGGACTCCTGACGGAGCTCGTGGCTGGCCATGGACACGGGCGCGGACTCCGAACACCCCAGCTGGGTCGCCCGCTTCCCGCGGCCGGCGCGGGCGGGTCGCCCCTTCCCGGCGCGACCCTCGCAGCGTCGCCCAGTGCGAGCGGGTCGCGGTCCGGCGACCGCCAGCCCCATCCCCGACCCAGACGCCCGAGCCCACCCCGGCACCCGGACAGCGACGGGCAAGCGCCTACCGGTACCGGTTCGGCATCGTGCAGGTCGCCGTGACGGTCGAGGGTGGCCAGATCGTGGACGTCCAGGCGCTCCAGATGCCTGATGGCGACCGGCACTCGGCGTCGATCAGCCAGCAGGTCGAGCCGATGCTGCGCGAGTCCGCCCTCGCGGTGGACAGCGCCAACATCGACATCGTCTCCGGGGCCACCTACACCAGCACGGCCTACGCCTACTCGCTGCAGTCCGCCCTCGACCAGCTGGCCGGATGACCGGCTTGGCGAAGATGACCGAGCCGGCCGGGCGACCAGCCGGCCGACCGGCCCCGACCGGCAGCCCGGTCGCCATCCCGACCCGGGATCCCGCCCATCGCCGGGCGGAGCGGGTCATGGGCACCGTCGTGAGCCTGCTGGCACCGGACGGCGGCGCCGATTCGGCCGCAGCGGACGCCTGCTTCGCCTGGCTCCACGAGGTCGACCGGCGCTTCAGCCCCTTCCGGCCGGACAGCGAGGTGAGCCAGCTGATGCGCGGGGCGACCCCGGAATTCCGGGGGGCATCAGCGCGGACCTGGCCGAGGTCCTGGAGCTGTGCGAGATCGTCGAGGACCTGAGCGACGGCGCCTTCGACATCCGGCGCCATCGGGCCGACGGCGCCCCGGACCCCACAGGCGTCGTGAAGGGCTGGGCCGTCGACCGAGCGGGCGAGATCCTCGTGGCCGGCGGCATCGAGCGCTTCTGCCTGGGCGCCGGGGGTGATGTCCTGGCGCGTGGCGGTCGGGCTCCGGGCGTCCCCTGGCGCATCGGCATCGCGCATCCGCAGCGGGCCGGCGCGTCGGCCCTGACCCTGGAGGCGGAGGACCTGGCCGTGGCAACGTCCGGCAGCACGGAGCGCGGCCACCACATCGTGGACGGGCGCACCGGAGAGGTCCCCCGCGAGCTGCTCACCCTGAGCGTGGCCGGCCCCGAGCCTCGGTCGCGCCGACGCCTATGCCACGGCCGCCTTCGCCATGGGCCGGAGGGCCTCCGCTGGGTGGAGTCCCTGCCCGGCTACGCCGCGCTGCGCCACGACGCCGGACGAGCAGCTCATCGTGACCCGCGGCCTGCAGCGCTACCTGCGCGCGAGTTGACAAGCACTGTCCGTCATGGCTAGATGTGGCCATGACGACGGTGAAGATCGCCGACCTGAAGGACCACCTCTCGGCGCACCTGCGCGCCGTGGAGGCCGGCGCGGAGATCGTGGTCACCGATCGCAACCGGCCCATCGCTCGCATCGTGCCGATCGCGCAGCCCGCTCCCGGGGTGACCCTCAAGCCACCCACGCGGGACTTCGCGGAGGTCCGCGATCTCGTTCGACCCCTGACGGACGTGGAGCATCTCGTCCACGGAGCTGTTGCTCGAGGAACGTGCCGAGCGTGAACGTCTACGTCGACAGCTCCACGCTGCTGCGCGTCGTCCTCAAGGAGCCTGGCGCGCCCTCCTCGTGGTCACGGATCTCGACGCCAGTCTCGAGCGAGCTCATCCGGGTCGAGATGCCTCCGCACCGTGGACCGGGCGCGGCTCCGGCTCTGCTCCACGACGAGGAGCGTGGCGCGCCGGCGGAGCGAGCTGCTGGAGGCCATCGAGTCTTCGTGCTCGTCGAGCTCTGGATGGCCGCGTGATGGCCCGCGCGGCCGAGCCGTTCCCGACGCTCGTGCGCTCGCTGGATGCCATCCACCTGGCAAGCGCCCTGCTGGCCCGCGAGCAGATCCCGGACCTGCGCTTCGCGACCCACGACGACGAGCTCGGGCTGGCCGCCCGCGCGGTCGGCTTCGACCTGCTGTCGTGACCGTCTCACCGCCCACCGCTCCCGCGGCGAGCCCGGTCAGCCCGACAGCCACCATGAGCGCGGTCGAGGCGCGTCTTCGCGAAGCCCTGGGCGACGGCGTCCGCTCCGACCTCGGCAGCCGGGCGCTGTACACCTCGGACGCGTCGCTGTACCGCATCCTGCCCGGCCTCGTCGTGGCGCCGGCGGACGTGGAGGAGCTGGCCCGCGTGGTCGCCATCTGCGGCGAGACGGGCACGCCGCTGACGATGCGCGGCGCCGGCACCAGCATCGCCGGCAACGCCATCGGCACCGGCGTCGTGGTCTCCACGCGGCACCTGGACGGCATCCTCGAGATCGACCCTGAGACGCGGACGGCGGTCGTGGAGCCTGGGGTCGTGCTGGATGACCTCAACGCGGCTGCCGCCCGCCACGGCCTGCGCGTGGGCCCTGACCCCTCGACCCACAACCGCTGCACGCTCGGCGGCATGATCGCCAACAACGCCTGCGGCTCGCACTCGGTCATCTGGGGCACCACGGCCCAGAACGTGCTGGGCCTGGATGTCATCCGCTCCGATGGCACCCGCGTCCGACTGGTCAGCCCGGACCACCCGCGGCCACCGGCGCCCGATCCAGCCTGGCCCGCCCCGTCAGGCGAGCTCGCTGCCGCCCTGGCCGGCTTCACCACCGAGCACGAGGCGCTCATCCGCCGTGAGCTGCCGCCCTGGCCCCGGCGCGTCTCGGGCTACGCGCTGGACTGGCTGCTGCCGGAGCGCGGCAGGGACGTGGCCCGCGCCCTCGTGGGCACGGAGGGGACCTGCGCCATCGTCGCCCGGGCCACCATCCGCCTGGTGCGACCGCCCGCCGCCCGCTGCCTGCTGGTGCTCGCCTTCGCCGATGACATCGAGGGGGCCGCTGCCGTCCCGGCGCTGCTCACGGAAGGGCCCTTCACCGTGGAATCCCTCTCCGCCGAGCTGCTGGAGCTGGCCCACGCCTCCCGGGACGAGGTCGGGCTTCCGACGGGCGGTGCCTGGCTGCTCGTCGAGGCACGAGGGGACTCGCCTCCCGAGGCGCGCGCGCACGCGGCACGGCTGGCGACGGCCATCGGCCGCACCCCAGATGCGCCGGACGTCCGACTCATCACGGACGAGGCCGGACAGGCCGCGCTCTGGCGCATCCGCGAGGATGGCGCGGGTCACTCGTCGCGCCTCGCCGGCGGGCTCGCCGCCTGGCCCGGCTTCGAGGACTCGGCCGTGCCGCCCGAGCGCCTGGCGGGTTACCTGCGCGAGCTGCGCGCGCTGCTCCGGGAGCACGACCTGCCGGCCATCAGCTACGGCCACTTCGGCGAGGGCTGCCTCCACCTGCGCGTCGGCTTCGGCCTGGACCGGGCCGGTGGCGAGGAGCGCTTCCGCCGCTTCATGGAGGCGGCGGCGGACCTCGTCGTCGCCCACGGCGGCTCGCTGTCCGGCGAGCACGGCGACGGCCGCGCCCGCGGGGCCCTGCTGGAGCGCCAGTTCAGCCCGCAGCTGCGGGCTGCCTTCGCGGCCTTCCGGGACCTCTGGGACCCAGCCGGCGTGCTCAACCCGCAGATCATCGTCTCTCCCCCGCCGATCACGGCTGACCTGCGCGCCACGGCACCGCGCAGCCTGGACGTGCGGCCCGCCCAGGCCTACAGCCACGACGACGGCGACTTCCGCTCGGCGGTCGAGCGCTGCATCGGCGTGGGTCGCTGCGTCTCCACCCAGGGCTCGGAGCTGATGTGCCCGAGCTTCCGCGCCACGCGCGATGAACAGCACTCCACCCGGGGCCGGGCACGCCTGCTCCAGGAGATGGTGGCCGGCAGCCTGGCCGCTGATGGCTGGGCGCTCGAAGGAGGTGCGCGGGGCGCTGGACCTCTGCCTGGCCTGCCGCGGCTGCGTCTCGCAGTGCCCCACGAGCGTGGACATGGCCACCTACAAGTCGGAATTCCTGCACCATCACTACCGGCGGCGACTGCGGCCGCTCTCGCACTACTCGCTGGGCTGGCTGCCGATCTGGCTCCGGCTCGTGGCGGCCTTCCGCGTCCCCTGGCTCGTCAACGGCATCACGCGCTCGCGCCTGACGCGGCGCGCCTTCACGCGGGCGGCCGGCATCGCCACCGAGCGCGGCATCCCACCCATCGCTCGGCGGCCCTTCACGAGAGAGCGCAAGGCCCAGCTCCGGGCCCAACCTGGCAACGTGTCCAGCGCGGGGGCACGCGGCCGCGTCGTGCTCTGGCCGGACTCCTTCAACGAATACCTGACCCCGGACGTCGCCCACGCCGCGGTGCGCGTGCTGGAGGCGGCCGGCTTCGAGGTCATCGTGCCCGGGCGGACGGTGTGCTGCGGCCTGACCTGGCACACCACGGGCCAGCTGGACATGGCCAGGCGGGTGCTTCGACGGTCGCTGGGTGCGGTGGAGCTGGCCGGCGACGATCCGGTGGTGGTGCTGGAGCCCTCCTGCGCCACGATGCTGCGCGAGGATCTCCGCCAACTGCTGCCGGACGACCCGCGCGCCGCATCGCTGGCCGGGCGCGTCACCACGCTCGCGGAGATCCTGGACGGCATCGGCTTCGTGGCGCCGCGGGCGGCCGAGCTGGCCGCGGGCCAGGCAGGCACGCAGCGCTCGCCATCAGCCCAGCCGCACTGCCACCAGCAGGCCGTGCTGGGCCTTGGCGCCGACCGCCGCGTCATGGAGCGGAACGGCATCGCCGTGCGCAAGGAGCTCTCGGGATGCTGCGGCCTGGCCGGCAACTTCGGCGCGGAGCGCGGGCACGAGGCCATCGCGCAGGCCGTGGCAGAGCTGGAGTTGCTGCCGGCCCTCCGGGCAGCGGACCCGGAGACACCCCTCCTGGCCGACGGCTTCAGTTGCCGGACGCAGATCGAGGCACTCTCAGGCCAGCGCGCCCGCCACCTGGCCGAGGTCCTGGCGGAGCGCCTGTAGGCCAGCGCCGCCATCCCGGAACGAAGGTCCTTGACAGCCGGTAGACAATCTGAACGTTCCTGTTATCGTTCCGATGAACGTTCAGGTCGCATCCGATTGGCTGGGGGAGGGCCATGGCAGCGCCGGGGAAGACACAGCGACCGACGATGAAGGACGTCGCACGCTTGGCGGGCGTCTCCATCCAGACGGTCTCGATGGTCGTGAACGACAAGGCCGTCGTCTCACCCGAGACCCGCGATCGGATCCTGGCCGCGATCGATGAGCTGGGCTACCGGCCGCAGGCGGTCGGCCGCAGCCTGCGCACCGGCTCGACCCGGACCATCGGCCTGTTCGTGTCGGACATCACCAACCCCTTCTTCGCGCGCATGGCTGATGCCGTCGAGGACCACGCCCACCGGGCCGGCTACAACCTGATCCTGTACAACACGCACAGCGACCCGGAACGCGAGCGCACGCTACCTTCACATCGCCGCCGAGCGCTGGGTGGACGGCATGCTCTTCGTGACGACCACGGACACGCTGCACGGCCTCGACGAGCTGCGAGCGGCCGGCATCCCGACGGTGGCCATCGACCGCATCCCGCACGACTACGACGGCGCCTGCGTCATCCTCGACAACCGCCGCACCGGGTGCTCTCGTCGCCGAGCATCTCCTCGACCTCGGCCATCGGGATCTGGGCCACATCTGCGGCCCGCTGGACCTGCGCCTCTCGGTCGAGCGCCTGGAGTCCTTCGAGTCGACGGTCCGCGAGCGCGGCCTCGAGCCCATCGCGCACGCCGTCGGCGACGCCAGTTGGAGCTGCGAGTCCGGCTACCGCGCGATGCGACACGCTGCTCGAGGCGAGCCGCACCCCGACGGCGGTCTTTGCCTCCAACGACCGCCTGGCCATCGGCGCCATGCGCGCCGCCGTCGAAGCGGGGCTTCGCGTTCCGTACGACGTCTCCATCGTCGGTGTCGACGACATCGAGCTGGCTCCCTACCTGACGCCACCGCTCACGACCGTGCGCCAGAGCCTCGCTGGACGTGGCCACGCTGGCCACGACAGATCCTGCTCGACCTCATCCATGGCCGCGAGCCGGAGCAGACCCAGATCGTCTTCCAACCGGAGCTGGTCGTCCGTGACTCCACGGCCAGCCCGCCGACCCACAGCATCGCACGCACTCGAAGGAGGTGGCGAAGGTATCGAGCTGACGCAGCGAGCGCCCACACATCCATGCAGATCACTCGCGCATCCCGAGCTGACGCCGGGGTGCCAGCCACACGAAGGGGACAAGGATGCGACCCACTCTGCGCACCGCGACCGTGCTCGCGGCCGCCTGCCTGGTCCTGAGCACCGCCGTCGTCCAGGCGCAGGACGCCGTGACCTTCGAGAAGAAGGACCCGTTCAAGATCGGCTACTCCGTCTACGACATGATGCAGCCGTACTGGCAGGAGTACGCCCGCGGCGTCCAGGAGGCCTCTGAGGCCGCCGGCGCCGAGTTCGTGCTCTCCGATCAGAAGAGCAGCCAGGAAGCCCAGGTCAGCGGCAGCCTCGACCTCATCAACCAGGGCATCAGCGCGCTGGTCGTCTCGCCGGTCCAGCCGTCGGCGCTGCCGGCCATCATCGACGCGGCCCACGAGGCCAAGATCCCGGTGCTCATCGGTGACGTGGGAGCCGAGGGTGACTACGACGGCTTCGTGCTCTCCGCCAACTACGATGGTGGCGTGCTCGCCGCCCAGTACATGGTCGAGCAGCTCGCCGACGTCGAAGGCCCCAAGGAAGTGCTCATGATCCTGCTGCATCCCGGTTCTGCGGTGGGCGAGGTCCGAGCAGCGGGCTTCCGGGATGAGATGGCCAAGCACGAGGACTTCACCATCGTCGCCGAGCTCGACGGCAACGACACGCGTCGAGGGCGGCTTCGGCGTGACCCGCGACACGCTGGCGGCCAACCCGAACCTGGTGGGCATCTACGCCACCAACGACCCCGAAGCCATCGGCGCCGTCCAGGCGCTGGCCGAGGCCGGCAAGGAAGGCGTGACCATCGTCGGCTTCAACGGCGACGCCCCCGCCCTCGAGCTCGTCAAGTCCGGCGACATGGCCGCCACCATCCGCCAGGATCCCTACGGCCAGGGCAAGGCGGCCGTCGAGGCCGCGCTGACGCTCCTTGACGGCCAGCCCCTGACCTACTCCGACGAGGCGACCAAGTCGATCTACTTCCCGGTCGAGGTCGTCACGGCGGACAACGTCGACGCACTCATGGCGCCAGCCGAGTAGGCAGCGCGGGGCCTCGCAGAGACGAGACCCTCCCATCGCGATGGCCCGAGCCGAACCTCCTCCGGCTCGGGCCATCGTCGAGACCCAGTCCCACACGCGGAAGCAGCCGTGAGCGAGCCCATCCTCGAAGCGCGACAGATCTCCAAGCAGTTTCCCGGCGTGCTGGCCCTCAGCGACGTCGACCTCCAGCTCCTCCCGGGCGAGGTCCATGCCCTCGTGGGCGAGAACGGCGCGGGCAAGTCCACGCTCATCAAGGTCCTCGGCGGTCAACTCCAACCCACGTCGGGGTCGATGTTCGTGGATGGGCGCGAGGTGCGCTTCGACGACCCGATGCAGTCCCAGCGGGCTGGCATCAGTGTCATCAACCAGGAGTTCAACCTCATCCCCCAGCTGACGATCGCGGCCAACATCTTCCTGGGCCGCGAACCTCGGCGCCGGCGAGGCTTCATGGACTGGCCGCACATCAACGGCAGTTCCGCCACCATCCTCCGCGGGCTCGGCCTGGATGTCCGGCCGGAGCAGCGCGTCGAGTACCTCAGCGTGGCCGACAAGCAGCTGGTGGAGGTCGCCAAGGCGCTCTCGCAGGACTTCCGAGTCATGATCATGGACGAGCCCACCGCCACGCTCAACGGAGCCGAGGTCGACCGCCTCTTCACCACCATCGGCGAGTTGCGCGGGCGCGGCGTTGCCGTCCTCTACGTCTCGCACCGGCTCTCGGAGATCTTCCGCATCGCCGATCGGGTCACGGTCCTGCGGGACGGCAAACGCGTGGACACGCGACCCATCGCCGGGCTCACCGAGCGCGAGATCATCACGATGATGCTTGGGCGCGAGCTGGAGATCCTCGAGGTCCACAAGTCGGCGCCCTCGGAGGCGACCCCGGCCCTCGCCGTGCGCGACCTCAGCACCAGGGGCGGGCTCGGACCCCTGAGCTTTGAGCTCCACCACGGGGAGGTGCTCGGTGTCGCCGGCCTCGTGGGGTCGGGTCGCTCGGAGCTCATGCGCACGCTCTTCGGCATCAGCGCCCGCAGCGCGGGCCACGTCCTTCTCGACGGGCGGGAGGTCGAGCTCAAGGACGCCAGTCACGCCCTGCGCGAGGGCATCTTCATGCTGCCGGAGGACCGCAAGGTCGAGGGCATCTACCCCGATCTCGACGTGCTCGAGAACCTCGTCGTCATGCGCGCGCGCAGCGAGGAGGCCGCGCTCCGCCGCGCGTTCATCGACGGTGGAGCCGAACGCTCGGAGTACGACCGGCTGCGTGCCCTGTTCGAGGTGCGGGCGCACTCGTCCAGCCAGCTCATCTCGACGCTGAGCGGCGGCAATCAGCAGAAGGTCGTCCTGGGCCGGGCCCTCGTCAGCAAGGCGCGGATCCTGCTCCTCAACGAGCCGACACGTGGTGTGGACGTAGGCACGAAGCTGGAGATCCACGAGCTCATCCGACGCCTCGCCAGCGAGGGTCACGCCGTCATGGTCAGTTCGTCGGATGTGCCGGAGCTCGACCGCGTCAGCGACCGCTGCCTCGTCCTGAGCGCCGGCCAACTGGTGGCAACGCTGCAGGGACCCAGCCTCAGCGAGGACAACATCCTCGCCTGTGCCGTCACGCAGGCCGCGGTGGAAGGGTGAGATGACCACGCCGACCGCCCAGGGCACACCCGTGGAAACCGGCACGACCGCGCGAGGGGCCTCGGCATCCCGAGCCGTGCGCTTCTTCCAGGTCTTCGAGAACCTCGGCGTGCTGCTCATGATCATCGTGGTCGTGGCGCTCGTCTCGGCCGTCACCCCGGGGTTCGTTCAACCGGGCAACATCTCCAGCGTCCTCATCACGGCGGCCATCCTGGCGGTGCCGGCCCTGGGCATGACCCTGGCCGTCGCCATGGGGGCCCTGGACCTCTCGATCGGATCGCTGCAGGCCCTCACGGCCTGCACCGTCGCCAGCCTGCTGACCGTGATCGGCCTGCCCCTGAGCATCGGCGCCACGCTCCTGCTCGGCGCGTTCGTGGGCCTCATCAACGGACTCCTGGTGACCAGGCTGCACGTGCCCGCCTTCGTGGCCACGCTTGGCATGATGAGCGTCTTGCGCGGGGCCGCCTTGCTGGCTACCGACGGCCAGTCGATCCTGCTCATGGGCCAGGATGAGCTGGCCTGGATCAACTCCGGTCAGCTGCTCGGGGTGCCCATCCCCATCGTCATCGCGCTCACGGTCTTCGCTGTCCTCTGGGTGGTCATGCGCCAGACGCCGTTCGGCCAGCACGTCTGCGCCATCGGCGGCAACGAGAAGGCCGCCCGGGCCACCGGGCTGCGGGTCGACCGCGTCAAGCTCCTCGTCTTCATGATCGTGAGCATCACGGCCGCCATGTCCGGGATCATGCTCACGTCGCAGTTGTTGCTCGTGAACGGGACGATGGGTGTCGGACTCGAGCTCCGCGCCATCGCCGTCGTCGTGCTGGGCGGCACGAGCCTGATGGGCGGCAACGCCAACCTGCCAGGCACGCTCCTGGCTGCGGTCCTGCTGGCCGTCATCAGCAGCGCGCTCAACATCCTGAAGGTGGAACCCTTCTACCAGTACCTGGCGCTGGGGCTGCTCCTCATCCTGGCCCTGGCGCTCGACGCGCTGCGCCGGGCGGTCGTCAAGCGCGCCGTTTCCGAGGGCCGGCTGTGAGCGCAAGCCCCTCGTCCGTGGCCCAGACCCCAGAGCAGCACGACGCGACGCATCGTCGGCAGGTTCAAGCAGAGCCTGGCCCGCTACACGATCCAGTACCTGCTCCTCGCTGCGGTCATCGTCATCGCCCTCACGAACGAGAACTCGCGACAGATCGCCAACCTGCAGTCGGTGCTGCTGCAGAGCTCATTCATCGGCATCGGGGCTGCGGGTATGACGGTCGTCATCGTGAACGGTGCCTTCGACCTATCCGTAGCCACGATGCTGGCACTTTGCGGCGTCGTCCTGGCCCTGCTGCTACCGACCACGGGGATCGCACCGGCCGTCATCGTGTCCCTGGCACTCGGTGGCATGCTCGGTGCACTCAACGGGATCGTCGTGACCAGGCTGCGGATCCCGGCCTTCATCGCCACGTTGGGCATGATGAATGTGTACCTTGCGCTGGCATTCATCATCAATGGCGGGCAAGTCGTGTCCGTCGCCGACAAGAGCTTCCGCGCGCTGGGAACCGGCGAATTGATGGGGATCCCCGTCCCCTTCGTCATCATGGTCGTGACCTACCTCGTCCTCCACGTCGTCCTCTCGCGCACGACCTACGGACGGTTCATCCGGGCGTCGGGCAGCAACGAGACAGCCGCCCAGGTGAGCGGCATCCGGGTGGATCGAGTGCGCGTGTTCGCGTTCATCATCCTGGGAGTCTGCGTCGGCGTGGCGGCCGTGGTCCTGACTGCCTACCTGTCTTCCGCGAACGGCATCATGGCCCAGGGCTACGAGCTGCGGGTCATCGCCGCCGCTGTGGTCGGCGGCACGAGCCTCCGCGGGGGCAGCTACACGCTGCTGGGCACCTTCACGGGCGCCCTCTTCTTCACCGTCATCAGCAACGCCATGAACATGTACAACGTCGGCGCCTACTGGCAGTACGTGGCCGTCGGTCTGATCATCATCATCGCGCTGGGACTGGATGCGCTACGGCGTCGATACACGGGTGGCATACAGGAGTAGGACGCTCCTGGACAGAGGAGGCAACGATGCGCGACTACGTGACACGCAGGGAGTACGACGCCTGGATCGCCGAGTGCGCGGCACTGGGCATCGCCTGCGGCTACCCCATCCAGGACGCCATGATCAACGACAGCACCGGTCTCGTGCTGGGCGACGACCAGTACGAGGCGTTCGTGAACGGCATGTGGTCTCGCGAGCCCTACGAGGTCTTCGCGATCTTCGAGGGCATGAACGAGCCCGCGGTGGACGGCCTGCCGCGGGATGCCATGACCTACGCTGAGTACGGTGGCCTCTGCGACAAGCTCATGATCGTGCACCCCGGCAAGTTCTGCTCCGCCCACTTCCACTGGCGCAAGACCGAGTACTACGAGGTCGTGCTCGGCGAGATGGACGTCTTCTACAACCACGAGATCGTGGACTTCCCGGAGCTCGGCGTGGTGGCCGGCGAGACGATCCAGACCAAGCCGATGCCGAAGGGCGACCCTTGGCCGGACGACATCGTGCTGGCCGCCGGGCGCGAGGAGAGCTGGAGGCTGCTGACCTCCTACAAGCGCGTCAAGGCGGGTGACCCCAAGTTCCTCGTGCCTCGCAAGCACCTGCACGGCTTCGGCTGCCCGCGCGATGCGCGCACGCCGCTCGTCATCCGCGAGAACTCCGGCTACAGCCACGAGCCCACCGCGGTCGGTAAGGCCGGCCTGCTCCCGAGTGGCAGCACATCCATGACAACCACTTCCTGGCTGAGGCTGCCAACACAGGACGGCTGGCCAACAACATCCGCGAATCGGCATGATGACCGGGACAGGAGGTGGCTCGGCGGAGAACGCAACGGCGGCCATCGTCGTCCCGGCCCTGCCTCGTCCGCTGCGCTGGCTCGTGCCAGCGCCCTCGTTCGAGGTGACGGCCAGCGGCGCCCTGCGAATGGAGGCCGGTCCGCGGACCGACTGGTTCATCGATCCGGGTGGCAGCACGGCCATTCGCAACGCCCCGGCGCTGGTGATGCCGGCCCCTGGGCCGTGGCAGCTCTCCGCGGTCGTCTCGGCAGACCATCGGGCCACCTTCGACGCGGGCGTCCTCTTCGTGCACGTCGATGACTTCGACCTGGGCCAAGCTCTGCCTGGAGCTCTCTCCGCAGGGCGAGGTGATGGTCGTGTCGGTGGTCACGCGGGGAACCTCGGACGACTGCAACTCCCTGCCGGTGGAGGGCCACCGGCTGCACCTGCGTATCTCCGCGCTGGAGCGCGCCTTCGCCTTCCACTGGTCGCCGGATGGCCAGACCTGGCACCTGGTGCGCTACTTCTCGCTGGGCGATGGGGCACCGGCGATGGCCGGGGCAGGCTTCATCGCCCAGTCGCCGACAGGTCGAGGGCTGCACGGCGGAGTTCGCGGAGGTCACCTTCCGGCCGGGCCGCCTGGCCGACCTGCGTTCAGGCGTGTAGGTCCCCCTGTGAGCCTCGTCCGAAGCCTGGCTCCGGTGGCGGTCTTCGTGGCCGCCACCAGCCTCGTGACCCTCTGGCTGCTCACGGATGGCAGTGCCATCGGCCCGTGGCTTCTGGCGTTCCTGATGGCAGCCCACGGCTGGGTGCACCTCATGTTCCTGTTCCCGAAGCCGCCGGCCAAGCCGGGCGCCCCGCCGTACCCCTTCGACTTCGACCTCTCGTGGCTCATCGGCCGGTCGGGCCTGGACGCGGGACGCGTGCGACGGGTGGGGACACTGCTCGTGGTCCTCGTAGCGGTCCTCCACTGCCTGGCGGCGCTGGCCACGGTCGGGCTGCTCGTGCCGGCCGGCTGGTGGGCAGGCCTGGTGGTCGCCGCGGCGCTCTCATCCGTGCTGTCCCTGCTGCTCTTCTGGTCGCCAACGCTCCTGCTGGGCATCGCCATCGACCTGGCCATGCTCTGGCTGGTGGTCTCGGCGACCTGGAGCCCGGTCGCCGGATAGCTGCACCTGAGCTGCGAGGGTCGCGCCCGCCCTTCGGCGCCGCGTCCCTCGGTCCAGCCGTCTCGAGGCGCGCCCATCCGCTCGAGCACGACGCGCCATCCTGGCCGGGTCCAGCCCGGCCCGCGGTCGATAGCCCCGACTCCGGGGTGGCTGAGGCATGGCGAGGCTTCAGCGCCGGCCATGCGCTCCGTCCAGGTATCGAGGCCACGAGCATCCGGGGTGCGAGGCGTGATGGCCGACAGCGATGGCCAGCGCGCCGACGTGGTCGATGCATCACGCAACGCTGACAGGGGCCTGCCACATCCGCTCTCGAGT
>CAVYBJ010000017.1:0-384946 GCA_963766685.1 uncultured Chloroflexia bacterium | reverse complement strand
TGCTGGCGCGCGAACGGATTTCCGGACCTGCGCTTCGCGACCCACGACGTCGAGCTTGGGCTGGCCGCCCGCGCGGTCGGCTTCGACCTGCTGTCGTGACCGTCTCACGCGCCCGCGGCGAGCGCGGACGATCGCGATGCGGCGCACCATGAGCGCGGTCGAGGCGCGTCTCCGTTACGCGCTCGGCGACGGCGTCCGCTCCGACCTCGGCAGCCGCGCGCTGTACACCTCGGATGCCTCGAACTACCGCATGGTGCCGCGCCTGGTCGCGCACCCGGCCGACGTCGACGAGCTGGCCCTCGTGGTCGCCGCCGCGGCGAGGCGGGCACGCCGCTCACGATGCGCGGCGCCGGCACGAGCATCGCCGGCAACGCGCTGGGCCCCGGCATCCTGGTCGTCACCAGGCGCTGGACCGGATCCTCGCGATCGACCCGAGGAGCGCGCGCGCCACGTCCAGCCGGGCGTCGTGCTGGGCGAGCTCAACCGGCAGCCGCCCGCCACGGCCTGCGCGTGGGGCCCGACCCCTCGACCCACGGCCGCTGCACGATCGGCGGCATGATCGGCAACAACGCGTGCGGCGCGCACTCGGTCGCGTGGGGCACGACCGCCGAGAACACCGCTCGCGCTGGATGTCATCCGCGCCAACGGCGAGCAGCGTCCGCCTCGTCTCGCCGGCGAGGGCCACGGCGCGACGCCATCTCGCCCGACCCGGCCTGGCCGTCGCTGGCGGCGACCTCGCACGACCGCATCCGGGCGCTGCTCACCGCCGAACGAGGCGCTCATCCGCGCGCGAGCTGCCGCGCTGGCCGCGCCGCGTCTCGGGCTACTCGCTCGACTGGCTGCTGCCGGAGCACGGCGTGGACGTGGCGCGCGCGTCTCGTGGGCACGGAGGGGACGTGCGCGCTCGTCGCCGCGCGCGACCATCCGCCTGGTCCGGCCGCCCGCGGCCAAGGTGCTGCTGGTGCTCGGCTTCCCCGACGACCTCGAGGGCGCCGCTGCCGTGCCGGCGCTGCTGGACCTGGCGCCGTTCACGATCGAATCGATGTCCACGGAGCTGCTGGCGCTGGCCGGGGTCGACTACGCGAAGGCCGGCCTGCCCGAGGGCGGCGCCTGGCTGCATGGTCGAGGCGCGGCGGCGAGACGCTGGCCGAGGCGCGCGACCACGCGCAGCGGCTGGCGGGCCGATCGGCCGCGCGCCTGGACGTCGCCGGACGTCCGGCTGTCCGGAGGAGCGCCGGCGCAGGCCGCGCTGTGGCGCATCCGCGAGGACGGCGCGGGTTACGCGGCGCGGCTCGCCGACGGCGGCCCGGCGCTGGCCCGGCTTCGAGGATTCGGCCGTGCCGCCGCGAGCGGCTGGCGGCGTACCTGCGGCGAGCTGCGCGCGCTGCTGCGCGACCAGGGCCTCGAGGGCATCACGCTACGGCCACTACGGCGAGGGCTGCATCCACCTGCGGGTCGGCTTCGGGCTGGACAAGCCGGGCGGCAAGGAGCGCTACGAGCGGTTCATGCACGCGGCGGCCGACCTGGTCGCGAGCCACGGCGGCACGCTCTCCGGCGAGCACGGCGATGGCCTGGCGCGCGGCGGCGCTGCTGGAGAGCGATGTATCAGCCCGGAGCATGCGACCTGTTCGGGCGGTTCAAGGACCTCTGGGACCCCGACCGGCGTGCTCAACCCGGGCATCATCGTGCGCGCCGCCCGCCGGTCACCGTGGACCTGCGCGCGCGTGCGCCGCGTCACGCTGACGACTGCAGCCGGCGCTGGCGTTCGCCACGACGGCGGCTCGTTCCGCGTCGGCGGTCGAGCGCTGCATCGGCGTCGGGCCGCTGCGTCTCCACCCAGGGCCAGGCGCTGATGTGCCCCTCGTTCCGCGCCACGGGCGATGAGCAGCACTCCACGCGCGGGCCGGGCGCGCCTGCTCCAGGAGCTGATGACCGGCGAGCTGGCCGCCGAGGGCTGGCGGCTCGGAGACCGTCGCGGAGGCGCTGGACCTGTGCCTGTCGTGCAAGGGCTGCATCTCGGACTGCCCCACGCACGTGGACATGGCGTCCTACAAGTCGGAGTTCCTGCACCACCACTACCGGCGCCGGCTGCGGCCGCGGTCGCACTACTCGCTGGGCTGGCTGCCGGTCTGGCTGCGGATCGGGCGAGCGGATGCCGCGTCCCCGCTGTCAACACGTCACGCGCGCGCGGCTGACGCGGCGGCGTCTTCACGCGGGCGGCCGGCATCGAGCGCCGATCGGCGGCATCCCGCCCCTCGCGCCGGCGACCTTCGGCGCGGCGAGCGCAAGCGCCGCGAGCTCCGCGGCCGCTGCCGGCGACGTGGCGGCAGCGGCGGGCGGCCCGAACGGCCGCGTCGTGCTCTGGCCGGACACCTTCAACGACCACCTCACGCCGGACGTCGCCCATGCCGCGGTGCGCGTGCTGGAGGCCGCGGGCTACGACGGTCACGTGCCCGAGCGGGCGGTCTGCTGCGGCCTGACGTGGATGACCACGGGCCAGCTGGACACCGCCCGCCGGGTGCTGCGCCGCACGCTCGGCGCGCCGGAGCTGGCCGGCGAGGAGCCGATCGTGGTGCTGGAGCCCTCCTGCGCCGCGATGCTGCGCGACGGACATGCGTCGAGCTGCTGCCGGACGACCCGCGCGCCGCGTCCGTGGCCGGGCGCGTCACGCACGCTCGCGGAGGTCCTCGACGCGGTCGGCTTCGTGGCGCCCGCGGGCAGCCGAGCGTCCGCGGCGAGGGCCGCACCGCGCGCCGGCCGCGCCGCCGGCCATCTCCCAGCCGCACTGCCACCAGCAGGCCGTGCTGGGCCTCGCCGCCGACCGCCGCGTCCGGGAGCGCAACGGCATCGCCGTGGGCAAGGAGCTCTCGGGCTGCTGCGGCCTGGCCGGCAACTTCGGCGCGGAGCGCGGGCACGAGGCCATCGCGCAGCACGGTGGCGGAGCTGGCGCTGCTGCCGGCCCTCCGGGCAGCGGACCCGGAGACACCCATCCTGGCCGACGGCTTCAGCTGCCGGACGCAGATCGAGGCGCTCTCGGGCCGGCGCGCGAGGCACCTCGCCGAGGTCCTGGCGGAGCGCCTCTAGTGCGGCATCTGCCGACGCCGCCGCGACATCGGGGAGATGACTGTGTGATGACCATCGATCCACTCGCGCCCCTGTGGCCGTCCCGAGCCTGCCTCGGCCGCTGCGCTGGCTGGTGCCAGCGCCCTCGTTCGAGGTGACCGGCGCGGGTGCCCTGCGCGTCGAGGCCGGGCCCCGCACCGACTGGTTCATCGACCCGGGTGGCAGCACGGCCGTTCGCAACGCCCCGGCACTGGTGATGCCGGCTACGGGACCCTGGCAATTGTCCGCGGTCGTCTCAGCCGACCATCGGGCCACCTTCGACGCAGGCGTGCTCTTCGTGCACGTCGATGACACGACCTGGGCCAAGCTCTGCCTGGAACTGTCTCCGCAGGGCCAGGTGATGGTCGTGTCGGTGGTCACGCGGGGCACCTCCGACGACTGCAACTCCCTGCCCGTGGAGGGCCACCGGCTGCACCTGCGTATCTCCGCGCTGGAACGCGCCTTCGCCTTCCACTGGTCGGCGAACGGCCACACCTGGCACCTGGTGCGCTACTTCTCGCTGGGCGACGGGGCGCCGGAGATGGCCCCGGCCGGCTTCATCGCCCAGTCACCGACAGGCACGGCTGCACCGCGGAGTTCGCCCAGGTGACCTTCCGGTCGGGAGCTCCTGGCCGACCTTCGGTCGGGTGCATAGTCGGTAGGTCAGTCGAGACGTTCCGAGGCCGCACGCATCCGCTGGAGCACGACGGCGCCATCCGCGGCCGGGTCCAGGAGCGCCACCTGCGAGCGGTCAACGATGACGGTCGGGTGCAGATCCAGCTGGGCCAGCCGGTCGCCCCGGAAGGTGAGCTCCGCGATGACCGCCTCCTCGGTCTCCTCGAAGCGCGGCAGGTCGAAGAGGAAGTCGCCCATCGAGTAGAGGACGGGCACGCCGTCGATGAACTCGACCGGACCGACGACGTGCGAGTGCGCCCCGAGCACGATATCCGCTCCCGCCCGGACCATGGCCCGGGCCCAGCGACGCTGCTGCGGGGTGACACGGGTGGTGTACTCGGTGCCCCAGTGCGGCAGCACGGCGATGACATCAGCCCCGGCCTGGCGGAGGCGGCGGATGTCCGCGCGGACGTCGGGGATGCGCAGCTCGGCGGCGCCGGGGCGCTCGTTGGTGGCGGCGTGGACGGGCGTGTTGATGGCGTCGTAGGCCAGGAAGCAGAGACGCACGCCTGACTGGTCGAGGCAGACGGGTCGGCGCGCCCGATGCGCGTCCGCGCCGGCACCGACCGACCGCAGTCCTGCGGTGCGCAGGTTGCGCATGGTCTCGAGGACCCCGGCCGAGCCGGCGTTGCGGATGTGGTTGTTCGCCAGGCTCACGATGTCGATGCCGGCCTCGGCCACCCCCGTCAGCAGCGTCGGATCGAAGGTGAAGACCAGGCCGCTTGGGTGGTACGAGGCGACGTCAGGGGCCGGCCCCTCGTGGTTGACGACAGCCACCTCGGCCGACGACAGCAGATCACGAACGGAACCGCGCGGCCCGACGCGCCGGGTCTGGATGGAGTAGCCCCCGTCGAGCGTGCAGCAGGTCCGCGAGGTGATCTCGGCGAAGCCGCCGTCCCAGGGGTAGTCGGCACCCTTGTCAAGGACGACCGACTGGCGATGGACCTCGCGGTCGAGCATGACGTCGCCGGCCGCGGCCAGCGTCCAGGCCGGCGGCTCAGTGGTCGGAGTGCCTGCGGTCGGGGCCGCGTCGGCCCCGGGCTGGGCACTCGGCGCGCTGGCGGCTGGGGGGTCGGCGGTCGGCGTCCCGCCCGTCAGCGGCCAGTCGGCCAAGTCGGTGACCCGTCGACCGCCGAAGAGGCTGCGGCCATCCACGCTCAGCGCCCGCAGGTCGGGCCGGACCTCGTCGAGCGGTACGAGCCCAAGCACGCGTCGCGACCGGTTCACGGCCGTCGCGACGTCATCGACCGTGCCCCAGGTAGTCGAGTCGGCGGGCGTCACGTCCAGCGCGGCCCACAGCCCGGTCGGATCTCAGAGGCCACCACGACCCGCGAGAACGTCGCCGACTCGCCGGCCACCGCTGCCCGGACCTCATCGCGCGAGATGTCGCGCCTCGTCGACCAGAAACGCTGCACCGGCACGAAAGCCGTGGTCAGGGCAGGCGAAGAAGGCGCGGTCGGGACGTCACCAGCAGCGGAGGCGGATGCGGTCCCGGGCAGCGAAGCCCCGATGAGGACAGTCGCCAGCGCCAGCGCCATCGCGTGCGCCGCTCCTCGGATCGATCGCCTCCATGCTGGGCGCGAGGATACGGGGGAACGCCCGGGCCTGCCCTATCCGCCGGCGAGTGGGTACCATCGGAGCCCGAGCCTGGGTCGCGGCGGCGGCCCGGGCGCCCGCAGCTGGAGATGCCGGATGCCGCTCGTCGCCCACAACGCGCTGCCCACGTTCGAGCGACTGCGCGCCGAGGGCGAGGATGTCCTCTCGGTCGAGCGCGCCCAGACGCAGGACATCCGCGAGCTGCACGTGGGCCTCCTGAACATGATGCCGGATGCCGCCCTGCTGGTGACCGAGAAGCAGTACATGCGCCTCATCGGCGCCTGCAATCGCATCACGCAGATCTACGTCTACCCCTTCAGCGTGCCCGGCCTGGCCCGCAGCCCGGAGGCCCTGGCCCACATCGAGGCCTACTACTCCGATTTCGACGACCTCAAGGCCGCCGGTCTGGACGCGCTCATCATCTCCGGCGCCAACGTCACCAACCCGGCCCTGGACCTGGAGCCCTTCTGGGAGCCGCTCCAGGAAGTCGTCAGCTGGGCGGCCAGCAACGTCACCAGCATCCTCTGCTCCTGCCTGGCCACGCATGCGCTCGTCAAGCACCTCCACGGCATCGACCGGCGGCCGTTCGATCGCAAGCTCTGGGGCGTCTACCGCCACCGCGTCTGCGACCGCACGCACCCGCTCACCCAGGACGTCAACACGCGCTTCGACGCGCCGCACTCACGCTGGAACGACATCCCGCGCCAGAGCTGGGACGCGGCCGGGCTGCACGTGCTGGCCGAGTCCGACGACGCCGGCGTGCACCTCGCCACCAGCCCGGACGGCTTCCGCATCGTCTACTTCCAGGGCCATCCCGAGTACGACCGCAACTCGCTGCTCAAGGAGTACAAGCGCGAGGTGGGCCGCTTCCTGGCCGGCGACCTGGAGTCCCCGCCGCCCTACCCGGAGCACTACTTCAGCCACGAGGCGGACGACCTCGCCCAGACCCACCTGCGCGACGCCCTGGCAGCCCGCGCCCACGGCCACGCCGACCCCGACTTCCCCGAGGAGGCCATCGACCCCTTCCTCGAGAACACCTGGGGCGACACGGGCCGGGCCCTCTTCAACAACTGGCTGGGCCTCGTCTACCAGCTCACGGGCCTCGACCGGCACGAGCCCTTCATGCCAGGCATCGATCCGCGCGACCCGCTGGGTATCAAGTATCCTTTCGGTACACATTCCTGAGCGCACCCGTTCCGCCAGCCCAGCGCACCCGGAGGTTCCCATGAAGGACGAGACCCTGGTCGTCCACGCCGGCTACCAGACCGACCCGACCACCAAGTCGGTGGCCGTGCCCATCTACCAGACCGTGGCCTACGAGTTCGACGACGCCCAGCACGGCGCCGACCTCTTCAACCTGGCGGTCCCCGGGAACATCTACACGCGCATCATGAACCCGACCGCCGACGTGCTGGAGAAGCGCGTGGCGGAGCTGGAGGGCGGCATCGCCGGGCTGGCGCTCTCGGCCGGATCGGCGGCCATCAACTACGCCGTCCTGACCCTCGCCAAGGCCGGCAGCAACATCGTGTCCGTGCCCATGCTCTACGGCGGCACCTGGACGCTCTTCGCCCACATGCTGCCCGGCCTGGGCATCGACGTGCGCTTCGCCCGGGATGACAGCGCGGCCGCGCTCGAGGAGCTCATCGACGACCGCACGGCGGCCGTGTTCATCGAGACCATCGGCAACCCGGCCGGCAACATCCCGGACATCGAGGCCATCACGACCATGGCGCACCGCCACGGCGTGCCCGTCATCGCCGACTCGACCGTGGCCACGCCGGTGCTCATGAAGCCCATCGAGCACGGCGTGGACATCGTCGTCCACTCGCTCACCAAGTACATGGGCGGCCACGGCAACTCGCTGGGCGGCGTCATCGTGGACAGCGGCAACTTCCCCTGGGCGGAGCACCCGGACCGCTACCCGATGCTGACGCAGCCGGAGCCCGCCTACCACGGCGTCGTCTACACGGAGGCCTTCGGCCCGGCCGCCTACATCGCCCGCGCCCGCACGGTCCCGCTGCGCAACACCGGCTCGGCCATCAGCCCGCTCAACGCCTTCCTCATCATCCAGGGCATCGAGACGCTGGCGCTGCGCATGGAGCGCCACGTGGAGAACGCCCTGGCGGTGGCCCAGTACCTGCAGGGTCACGACCAGGTGGCCTGGGTGCACTACGCGGGCCTGCCGGACTCCCCGTACTACGCGCTGGCCCAGAAGTACACCAAGGGCCGGCCCTCCGGCCTGCTGAGCTTCGGCGTCAAGGGCGGCTACGAGCCCGGCGTGCGCTTCTACGACGCGCTCAAGGTCTTCAAGCGGCTCGTCAACATCGGCGACGTGCGATCGCTTGCCGCACACCCGGCCTCCACGACGCATCGCCAGCTGACCGAGACGGAGCAGGCCGCCGCCAACGTCACGCCGGACACCATCCGGCTGTGCGTCGGCATCGAGCACATCGACGACATCCTGGCCGACCTCGAGCAGGCGCTGGCGGTGGCAGCCGCCGGCTGATCCAGGTCAGTCGGGGGCCGGTCCGGCCAGGGCTGGGGTCTGCGCCGTGAGGCCCAGCACCACGTCCAGCCCGGCGAGGTCGATGCCCCGCGCCTGGTAGTGGGCGATGATGCGCGGCAGGGCCCGGGGCGTCTCCCGGGGACCGCAGTGCATGAGGATGATGGAGCCCGCGGGGGCGCCTGTCGCCCGGTCGATGATGGAGCGCACGGTCGCCGACCGCTGCCAGTCTCGCGAATCGACGGACCACAGCACGGTGTGCGTGTAGCCCAGCTCGCCGGCGATGCGTCGGATCCGGGCGTCCTGAGCGCCGTAGGGCGGCCGCAGGACCTTGAGCATGGGACGGCCCAGGATCTTCTCGTGCAGGGCCTCGTTCTGGGCGATCTGCCGGCGCACGACCTCGTCCGACTCCTTCGTGAGGCGGAGGTGCGAGCGCGTGTGGTTGCCGACCTGCTGGCCCGCCAGGATGTCCCGCCAGGCAGCCGGCGCCGCCGCGAGGTGGATGCCGTTGACGAAGAACGTGCCCGTGGCCCCGCGGGCGCGCAGCGTCTGCGCGATCGAGGCGCACGCGGAGCGACGGTAGCCATCGTCGAAGGTCAATGCCACGGCATGCGTGGACCGCGGGCCGGAGGTGACCCTGACGGCCTCGGCGGTCCCTGCGGCCGGAGCAGCCGTGGCGAACAGGGAGGCGGCGATCAGGGCGAGGGTGGCGGCGATGGTCCGTCCAGCGTGCCGTGGTGGTCGCGACCGACTGGTGATGGCACGATCTCCTTGATGGCTCGGCAGCGGCCCCCTGCCTGCCATTGTGCGTCCGCATCGGGTCGCCGGGCAAGGGTCGGACGGGGTCGCTGGGCCGGCCTGGGGGTGTACAGTCCGGGTCGGGTAACCGATCTGAGCAGGAGGGACGCCCCATGATCCCGAACCGACCCCGAGCAGTGCTGTCCGCCATCGCCGTGGCCGCGACCCTGGTCGTGGCCGTGTGGGCGCCAGCGGTCGCCCAGGACACCCCGACCAGCCCGGAGGGCATCGACTGGAAGCTGACCCGCTACGTCAGCGACGGCGTGGACACGGCGGTGCCCTTCGGCATCACGGCCACGCTGCGCATGGACGGCGGGCTGGCCTCCGGCTCCGGCGGCTGCAACACGTTCAGCGGCTCGTACGCGCTGGACGGCACGTCGCTCATGTTCGGCGACGAGGTCTCCACCACCCTCATGCTCTGCGAGGGTCCCGGCCCAGTCGGTCGAGGACGCCTACCTGGCGGCCCTCCCGGAGGTCGCCACGTGGACCATGAGCGACGGCATCCTGCAGCTCGCCGACGGGCAGGGCACGGTCGTCCTCACCTTCGAGGTCCCGGGCATCGGACTCACCAGCAGCGAGTTGGCCGGCCTGGCATCGAGCCTGGAGGCCCTGCGATCGGACATCGCGCTCGTGCGGACGGAGGTGCTGCGTCTCAACGTCGACCGCCTCCGCGAGCGGGTCAAGGCCCTGGAGGCGGGCGCGCAGGAGCTGCAGGGGCAGGTCGACGCCCTGCAGGAGTCCGCCGGCGCCGCCAGCGGCAACGGCTTCTCCCAGGCGGAGGGCATCCTCCTCGAGGGCATCCCGACCCGCATCGCCAGCCGCTGCGTGCCCCTCCGAGCGGCATTGCCCAAGGGCACCTACGCAGCCGTCCGTTGCGCACCGGACAGCGCCGTCGTGGCCAGCGTGGACTACCACCTCATGGAGGGCGAGGATGCCGCGGCAGCCTTCGGGGCCACGATGCAGACGTTCAACGTGCCCGAGGCCGCGTCGGAGACGGAGACCTGCGAGTTCGGCGTGAAGTCGCAGCGCGTCTGGATCGGCAACGGCTGGCAGTCGGAGGGCTGCTACCGGGCAGCCGAGCGGGCCGAACTGCGCTTCGTGGACAACGCCACCGCGTGCCGTCAGCTCAAGGTCGGCCAGAAGCGCCTCCAGAGCCCGGCCATCTACATCGCGCTGCAGGGCGCGACCGGTGACGTGAAGGGCGCTCACGCCTGGGCCACGCGCAACCTCGCGGACGGCTCCTCGCAGGTCACCTCCATCACGCAGCCCATCGAGCGGCCCGGCGAGCGAGTCTCGCCAAGCTGCCCGAGCTGATCGGAAGGCAAGGGGACGGACGATGGCGGACAGGTCGGGCAAGTCGGCTGAGGGCCCGGGCAAGTCAGGCCGTGCCGGGCGGTCCAGGGTCCGCAAGACGGAGCGCGCACCGGAGCCTCCCGTGACCCCGCGGGAGCGCATGTCCAACAGCGTCTACGAGGATGAGCTGGTCAAGCTGCAGGTGGAGCTCGTCAAGCTCCAGGAGTGGATCCGGGTGCGCGGCCTCAAGGTGGTCGTCCTCTTCGAGGGCCGCGACGCGGCCGGCAAGGGCGGCGCCATCAAGCGCATCACGCTCAGCCTCAACCCGCGCGTGGCCCGGGTGGTGGCCCTGCCGGCCCCGACCGAGCGCGAGAAGACGCAGTGGTACTTCCAGCGCTACGTGCCGCACCTGCCCGCGGCCGGTGAGATGGTCCTCTTCGACCGCAGCTGGTACAACCGCGCCGGCGTGGACCGCGTCATGGGCTTCGCCACGGAGGCGGAGGTGGAGGAGTTCTTCCGCTCCTGCCCGGAGTTCGAGCGCATGCTGGTGCGCTCAGGGATCATCCTCATCAAGTACTGGTTCTCCGTCAGCGACGAGGAGCAGGAGCGGCGCTTCCGCGACCGCATCGAGGACCCCACCAAGCGCTGGAAGCTGAGCCCCATGGACCTCCAGTCGCGCGCCCGCTGGGTGGAGTACTCCATGGCCAAGGACGAGATGTTCCGAGCCACGGACATCAAGCAGGCGCCCTGGTACGTCGTGAACGCCGATGACAAGCGGCGCGCCCGGCTCAACGTCATCAGCCACCTGCTCTCGCTCATCGACTACCAGGACCTCACCCCGGAGCCCATCGAGCTGCCCCCACGCGAGCCGGACCGCGGCTACGTGCGCCCGCCCCTGGACGAGCAGAACTTCATCCCCGAGCCGTACTGAGCGGCCGCGGCCGGCCGGCAGGCCGACGCACGCGCCCGCCGCCAGGAGCGCGGCCAACGTGGCGACGCGGGCGACGGCTCCAGCCGCGCACCCGCGTCGGACCGATGGTGCCCGGGGTTCGCCCCCGGGACGGGGCTACTCGATCGGCTCAGCCGTCCCGGCCGGCACGGCAGCCTCGACCGACGGCCACACCAGCGTGACCCAGCCATCGGGGCCGAGGGTGATGACGCGCTCGCCCAGCGCGGCGGCCTGGGCGATCTCCGGCTGCGCATCGATGAGGGCCAGGAACTCCGGCGAGCCGACGGCGACCTCCGGCGCGTCCGTGCCGGCCTCGTAGTCCTCACGCGTCCAGGCGCCCTCGACCAGGTAGAAGGCGTGGGTGCCGATCGTCTGGACGGCCTCACCGCCGGGTGCAGCGGAGATGCTGTTGCCGGCGCGCAGGTCGTCGACGGCCTTGGCTCGCTCGACGGCCTCCTGCCCGGCGGCCGGTGCTTCCGCCAGCGCGGCCGACTGCTCGCTGAAGAGGTCCCTGGCCTCGTCGTCGCGGAGCGCCATCACCGGCTCCTCGGCGAGGTAGGCCGTGTACGGGGTGACGATGCCGAACTGCGTGGCGATGTCCACGATCTCCTCGACGAGCGAGTCGCGGGCACCCTCGATGCGCAGCTCGGTGAGCAGGTCGGCGACGCGGCGCTGCGCCCACAGCTGGGCGATGGCCGGGTCGTCCGTGGCCCGCTCGGGGAAGTCGAGGTCGTACACGAAGGTCTCCCGGCCGGACGACGAGTCGCCCGTGACCGTGACGGTGGCCGCGCCGGAGCCGGAGTAGCGGCCGGTCAGGAGGGCCTGGTTGCCGGCGAAGATGCCGGGCACCTCGGCCGGGGCCAGGTCCCAGGTGTCCACGCCGTCGAGGCTGATGACGACGTCGGAGAGCACCGGCGTGGAGACCTGCTCGAAGAGCGTGGCCACCTCCGTGTCGATGCGCTGCTCCGGAGCGACGTAGTGGCTGCTGCCCACGAAGGCCTGCGCCAGTCCGTCGAGCAGGATGGTGTCCACGTCGTAGCCGACGCCGAAGGCGAAGAGCTGCGTGCGCTCGGGGGCAGCCCGCTCGGCGACCTCCAGGATGCCCTCCGCGGAGTCGATGCCCACCGTCGGCAGCCCGTCGGTCAGGAAGATGACCGTGCCCGGGCGCTCGCCGTCGAGGAAGCCCATGCCCTCTTCGAGCGCGCCGGCGATGTTGGTGTTGCCGCCGGAGTCGATGTCGCGCACGTAGTCGATGCCGGCCTGCGCGTCCGAGGCCGGTCGCAGCTCGTCGTCGAAGGTGCGGATGGAGCGTGAGAAGTCGACCACGGCGAAGCGGTCGTCAGCGCCGAGGTGCGCCAGCACGTACTCGGCAGCGTCCCTGGCCTGCTGCAGCTTCTCGCCTTCCATCGAGCCGGAGCGGTCGATGACGAGCACGATGTCGCGTGCGACCGACTCGTCGGCGTCCACGACCGGGGCGAAGAGGAGGCTGAAGTAGCCGTCCTCGCCGTCCTCGCGGTGGGCCAGCAGGCGCGTGTCGATGAGCCCCTCCCCGCCGGAGAGGTGCAGGCGGAAGTCCGTGTCCGGCGTCCATCCGGAGGGCGACTCCCAGCCCAGCTCGAGGGCCCCGTCGTCGATGCGCTCCTCGTCCAGCTCGAAGCCGGGCGCCAGGGCCGAGCGGACCTCCCAGGGCACGTCCACGTCGACGTTCACGCGGCCTGCGGCGGGTCGCGGCGACATGCGTGACCAGGGCAGGCTGACCACGGCCTCCGTGCCCTCGGCCAACAGCGGGGTGGTGACGGTGAAGCTCACGGCGCGCTCCTCGCCGGGCGGGACGGGGAAGGCGCGCACCTCGTAGAGGTCGCCCTCCAGCGATCGCAGCAGGGCCGGGTCGATGAGGCGGCGCACGATGTCCTCGTAGAGGAGCGTGGCGTCGTCGGCGCCGAGCATGCGGCCCTCCAGGGTCTCCGGGCCGCCGGAGAGGACGAGGTCCGTGACCGAGCTGCCGGCGGGGACCGGAAAGACGATGCGGCCCTCGACGCCGGGGCCGCCCATCTGATCGTCGTCCGGCAGGGGATTGCTGAGCTCGAAGCGGTAGCTGGCGACAGCGGTGGCGTCGCCGACGCTGATGTCCGCCTCGATGGCGTCGAGCTGTGCGGTGGCGCCGACCGGCCACCAGCACTCGCCGCCACAGGGCAGCGGGGGTACGGGCGGCATCGGCTCGATGACGTCCTGCGCGCTCGCGGCGGCCGGCAGGAGCAGCACCGCGGACAGCGCGGTGACCAGGATCCGGGACGGGGACTGCATGGTGCGTACCTCAGTGCGGTTCAGGCGTACGACGCCCGACCGCATCGGCAGGTTCCCCTGGAGCGTGGAAGCACGCTGACTGGCCGCCGGAGCCCGTCGACGGATGCGAGCGCGGACGACCGATCGCGTCGGGCCACGCCCTGAGGAACGATGAGCGCCGTCAGGGATCTGGCGAGGTCCTGGCGGAGTCCGTCGAACGGCGGCCATGCGGTGCGATCAGCCGGATCGAGCTGCGCTCGTCCGGCCAGGTGCACGAAGATCCCCGTGGAGGGCTCGTCGCCGACCGCACGCGTGGTGTGCCCGGGCGGCAGCAGGTCCTCCACGAGGACGAGGTCACCGGGCTCGAAGACGCGCGTCTCGCCGTCCGAGACGCGAGACCTCCAGGCGCCCCGAGAGGTTGACGTAGAGCTGCCGGTGCGGCGTGGGATGCCAATCGCCGAACCAGCCGGCGGGCATGGAGAAGAGCACCGCGCGGCTGGCCGGGATGCGCTCCGAGACGTCGAGCGCCGGGGCCGGCGGCGCGTAGTCGGAGGGCGCCAGCGCGATCTCGAGGTCCGCGAAGTGGGACATGCCATCCGCGTCGCAGTAGAGGTGGACGACCTTCACGGGCGCTGCTCCGTCATGCTTCGAAGGTCGGGTGGGCGGCGTCGAGCAGGCCTCGGCGCAGGGATGCCGGCGAGGCGTGGGCGCGCAGCAGGCGCTCCAGGTCGTCGAGGGCCGCGGCCACGTCGATGGCAGCCGAGGAGTGGTGACCCTCCACCGTGACGAGGATCTCGGTGGTGTCCTCGCGGGCGGCGCTGCTCCTGCGACTGGCGCCAGCACCAGCGGCGGGCGCTGACGGCGCCGGCGTCGTCCACGAAGATGACCTCGCCGGGCTCGGGGTGCGCCGTCTCGCTGGCCCCCAGGTCCTCCCACGGTTCGTCGCCACGCGCGAAGCGCACCGTCATGCGCGCCGCTCACGGCGCGCAGGTCGAAGACCGCCACCGGCAGCGCGTGGCGGATGCTGACCAGGTTGGCGAGATCGACGAGGGTGCTGATGGCCGGCAGCTCGCCCTGCTTGGTGAGCCGCCGCAGGAGCGCCTCGGCAGCCGAGCGGTACTGCGTGGGGTCCACCCCGAAGCCACGGAAGACGCTGCGCCAGGCGGCCAGCGTCGGAAGCTCCGAGAGTGGCGTCGCGCCGAGGCGCTCGCGAACGGCCAGCTGCTCGGCCTGGAAGGCGGCCGCCAGGTCGGGGGCGGCCGGGGATCGCTGCACGCCGGTGGCGTGGATGACGCCCCCAACGACGCCGGGGAAGCGCTCGACGATGGCCGGGTCGTAGCGGAAGCGCGCCATGGGCCCAGTCTGGCATCTCGCAGCGGTCGGCCATGGCTCGCATCACTCATCTTGACAGACTGAATTCAACAAGCGTAGAGTTCACCGACCGATGAATTCCGCGTGGTCCAACGAGTCCCAGCCGGCCGACACGGGCCCACCGCCCCAGGCGGCCGTACGGGCCGTCGACCTCGTCAAGGCTTTCGGGACGGTCCGTGCCGTGGACCGGCGTCAGCTTCGACCTTGCCCCGGGCAGCATCTACGGCCTGCTCGGACCCAACGGCTCGGGCAAGACGACGCTCATCCGGCTGCTGACGGGGCTGGCGCGCGCCACCTCGGGCCGAGGCGGAGGTCCTGGGCGTGCGCATGCCGTCGCGCGAGATCCTGGCGCGCATCGGCTACATGACCCAGAGCGACGGCATCTACCCGACGCTGCGCGTCATCGACAACGCGCGCTTCTTCGCCGCCGCCTACGGCGTGCGGGACAGGGACGCGGTCATGGAGGCGCTGGCCACCGTGCAGCTGGCTGACCGCGCCAGGGCCACGGCCATGGACCTCTCCGGCGGCCAGCGACGCCGCCTCTCGCTGGCCTGCGCGCTGGTGCACAAGCCGGCCGTGCTCTTCCTGGACGAGCCCACGGTGGGCGTGGACCCCCTCCTGCGCGTGCAGTTCTGGCAGCACTTCCGGGCGCTGGCGGAGGCCGGCACCACGATCGTCGTCTCCAGCCACGTCATGGACGAGGCCGACCGCTGCGATGAGCTGCTCTTCATGCGCTCGGGCTCGGTCATCGCGCGCGGCTCGGGCGCGGAGCTGCGCGAGCGCGCCGGCACGCGCGACCTGGAGCAGGCCTTCCTGCACTTCGCGGGGGACGTGGAGGTCACCCTGTGAGCCTCCACCGCATCGTGGCGCTCTTCCGGCGCGTGACCCTGGAGATCGTGCGCGACCGGCCCTCGCTGGCACTGCTGATCGTGGCGCCGCTGGTCATGTCGGGGCTCATCACCTTCATCATCCGGGAGGGCGACACGCCCACGGTGCGCGTGGCGCTGGTGAACCAGGCGGGCCTGGCCGGCACGCTCGTGGCCGCCCAGCTGGGCACGGCGCTCGAGGGCGAGGGCGGCACCGTGCGGGCCGTGGCGGACGAGGCAGCGGCGCGCTCCGCCGTCGAACGAGGCGATGCCAGCATCGCGGTCGTCCTGCCCGCCGGGCTGGGAACGGACGCGGCCGCGGAGCTGACGCTCATCACGGATGGACTGGACCCGCTCGGCGAGGCCACGCAGGTCGGGAAGCTGCAGCGCACCATCATGGCCGGCGCCGCGGCGGCCTCCGGCGGGAGCCTGCCAACCATCCACCACCTGACGGTCTACGGCGCGCCCAGCGATGACCCGATCAATCGCTTCGCGCCCGCCATCGTGGGCTTCTTCGCCTACTTCTTCGTCTACCTCCTGACCGGGGTGAGCTTCCTTCGCGAGCGCACCGGCGGCACGCTTGAGCGGCTCATGGCCACGCCCGTGGCGCGCGGCGAGATCGTCCTGGGCTACTCGTTGGGCTTCGGGCTCATGGCCACGGTGCAGATGATCGTGCTGCTCGACGTGGGTGCTCGTGACCGTCCGCATCCCGGCCATCGGGCCGCTGCCGGAGTTCGCCGTCGGCCTCGGCGTGGCCTCGGCCGGAAGCGCCGTCTACGCCTTCCTCGTGGTCCTGCTCCTGGCCCTGGGCGCGGTCAGCCTGGGCATCCTCGTCTCGACCTTCGCCCGCACCGAGCTGCAGGTCATCCAGTCCATCCCGCTCGTCCTGGTGCCGCAGTTCCTGCTCTCCGGCGTCCTCTTCCCGACCAGCAGCCTTCCGGAGATCCTGCAGCCGCTCGTGGTCATCATGCCCGTGCGCTACGCCGTCGACGGGCTGCGGCAGGTCTTCGTGGCCGGGGCAGACCTCGGCTCGACCGCGCTGCTGACCAACCTCCTGGTCCTGGGAGTGTTCGCCGGCGTCTTCGCGACGTTAGCCTCGCTCATCATCCGGCGCGAGGTCGCATGAGCGACCAGCGGCAGGGCGGCCTGGCGCCCGGGGCACGTGGTGTCCGGCGCACGGGCCGCCGGCCTGGCCAGGGTGAGACGCGTGAGGTCATCGTCGAGGCCGCCCGGAGCCTCTTCAGCGAGCGCGGCTTTGACGGCACGACGATGCGCCTCGTGGCTGCGGAGGCAGGGGTCGATGCGGCGCTCATCTACCACTACTTCGGCTCCAAGCAGCAGCTCTTCGTGGCCTCCATGGAGATCCCCTTCGACTGGACCGCGGCCTTTCCGGCGCTTCTGGCCGGCCCGCGCGACGAGATCGGGGAGCGGCTCGTGCGGCTCATGCTGGGCTTCTGGGAGGACCCGCTGGTCAGGCCGCGCTTCATGGGCGTGGTGCGCTCCGCGGCCACCGACCCCAAGGCCGCCGACATGGTTCGGCGACTGCTGGCCGAGGGCCCGGTGCTGGCCCTGGCGCGGGCCATCGGCACGCCGGACGGGGAGCTGCGCGCCATGCTGGCGGCCTCGCACATCATGGGCGTGGCCCTGCTGCGCTACATCCTGCGCGTGGAGCCGCTGGCCTCGGCCGACGTGGAGACCCTGGCACGGCTCATCGGCCCATCGGTGGGCGCCTACCTCGTCGCCGGCAGCGCCGCCGCCGGTGTCCGCCCAGGACAGGCCGAGCCGGGCTAGGCTCGGTCGCCTGCTCCGGGTGGCAGCAGCACCGTCAGCGTCGCGGCAGGTGCGGGGCGGCATCGCCATCCACGGCGCCGGCAGCCAGGACGGCAGCACCGACGGCCGTCATCTCTGGCTCCTCGACGATGACCAGCGGCCGCCCGTAGGCAGCCAGTCGGAGCGATCGCCAGAGGGGCACGCCGGTCGGCACGCCAACGGCCAGGATCCGCTCGAAGCGGTGGCCGACCTCGGACTCGAGGTTGGCGACGACGTCCGCCGAGCGCCGGGCCAGGCCCACGAGGACCGCCCGCAGGATGGCGGCCTTCCCGGCCGTGTATGGCAGCTCATCGAGGCGGCCATGGCGGAGGTCGTCGAGCAGGTCGAAGGTGGGCGCATCCTCGTCGCTGGCGGCCGCCTCCAGCTCGGCGTACATGACCGCGTCGTCGACACCCTCGTACAGCAGACCACGCCACTGGCGGAAGACGTGGCCGGCGTGGATGTTGACGTGCACGTAGGACGACCCGGCGTCGACGAAGCAGCCCTGGTCGAGGTGGTAGCGGTGGTCGTCGTCGGCCTGGCGCGTGACGGGGGCCGCCACCAGCGCGAGGTGCGCCTCTGAGGTGCCCGCTGAGAGGAAGAGGTCGGAGGTCGTGCGCAGGCCGGCGCCGAAGGCCGCGCAGAGGTGGTCGTGCCCGCCGCTCACGAGGCGGAGGTCGGGGGGCAGGCCGGTGCGCCGCGATACGTCCGCTGAGAGGGTCCCGATGACCGTGCCCGAAGACACGAGTCGCGGGAAGTCGATCGTCAGCCCGCTGGCCGCGATGGTGTCCTGGTCCCAGGCCCGAGTCCACGGGTCGAAGGCGCCGGCGCGCGACGCGTGCGACCAGTCCATGACGAGCTCGCCCCCGAGGCCCAGCAGGACGAAGTCGCCCAGGTCGGTCCAGGCCTGCGAGTGCGCCAGGTCGTCGGGCTGATGGTCGCGGATCCAGAGGAGCTTGAAGAGCGAGAACGTGGCGTCCGGCGGCATGTCGCGCGTGAGCCGGAGGTCAGCGCCTGGACCGGCCAGGAACGAGGCCGCCTGTGTGGTGCCACGCGGGTCGTACCAGGTGATGGCGTCCGCGACGGGGCGACGGGCGCCGTCCAGCAGCACGACCTCCTCTCCGACACTGGCACAGGAGAGCGCCGCCACCTCGGTGCCGGGGGCCAGGGCGCGGCTCACCCTGGCCAGCAGGTCGATGACCGTCTCGAGCACCTCCGTCGGCCGATGGGCCTCGCCGTGGCGGTCGCGCCTGACGGGCGTCTCAGCCGTCTCCAACGCCAGGGTTCGCCGGGTCGCCACGTCCAGGGCCAGCACCTTGATCCGCGTGGTGCCCACATCGACGCCGAGGGTGATCACCTCGCGGGCTCCAGCTTCGCCAGGCCGATGCGCGGCGTCCAGGCCGTCGCGTCGAAGGCCGGCGGGAGCTCTGGCAGGAGGTGGGTGGCGCCCGCCGTCCCGCAGGCGGCACCCAGCACGAGGGCTTCGCGCAGGCCCAGGCCGCGCTCGATGCCCACGACCAGTCCCGCCAGCAGGAGGTCACCGGAACCCGTCGGGTTGGCCACAGCCACCTGCGGCACCGAAGCGTGCCAGACGCCATCGGCGTCGGCCAGCAGGGCTCCCTGTGCGCCCAGCGTGACGACGACCACCTCGATGCCCCGCTCGCGAAGCTCCAGCATCTCGGCCGCGATGGCCGCCAGGGGCAGGTCGCGGTGGCGATCGAGGTCGGAGGCGTCAGGCGGTCGATCACCGCGGAGACCAAGAAGCTCGTCGCGATTGCACTTGAGCATCCAGGGCCGCGCGCCCACGACCTCCCGCAAGGACGCGCCGTGGATGTCCGAGCAGGTCCGCGCGCCGGCCTGGTTGCCGATGGAGACGACCTTCGCCGCGACCGCAGGATCGACGCTGTCAGGCAGGCTGCCGGCCAGCACGACGGTGTCGCCAGCCTGGCAGTCGGAAGCGAGCCGGTCGGTGAAGTGGGCGACCTCCACGTCCGTCACGGCCGGGCCGGGCTCGTTGAGAACGGTGGTGCGACCCGGGTCCGGCTCGACGACGATGAAGCAGACCCGCGTGCCGGCCACGATGGTGGTGTGGCGGTCGATGACGCCATCCGCCCGGATCATGCCCCTCAGGGACTCGCCGACGGGACCGCCGAGGAAGCCGTAGGCGGTCGCATGGCTACCCAGCCGGATGGCCGCGCGGGCCACGTTGAAGCCCTTGCCACCCGGCACGACTGCCACGCTGGCGGCGCGGTTGACCTCGCCCAGCCGGAGCGGTGGCCACGTGGCGATGCGGTCCATGGCGGGGTTGGCACCCACGACCCGGATCATCGCCCGCTCGCCGGCTGAGGCGCCGCATCCTGCCCCCTGTCGGTGCCCGGGACGACGCCTGGGGCGGAGCTCGGTCCCGGGTCGGCGACCGGGTCGGAGTCCGTGCTTCCCCCGGCTCCCAGTCGGGAGCGGCCAGCTCGAAGCCAGCGAACTCGAAGGCCGGTGAGACCGTGCAGCCCGCGAGGGTCCACTCTCCCTGGGTGGCCGCCGACTGCCAGTCACCCGCGGGCACGACGACTTGGGGCCGCTGCCCGGCCATGACGTCCGCGCCCAGCACGTGCCGCTTGGCGGCCTGCCGGCCGGACCCGTCCGCGATGCGCAGCACGGAGCGGTGCGCCGGCGTAGAAGTGCCACGTCTCCGCGGCATCGACGCGGTGCCAGGCCGAGCACTCGCCGGTGCGCAACAGGTAGTAGATGGCACTTCCGGCGGCGCGCCCGCCGTCGCGAGCGGAGGCCCGCCACGTCTCACGGTAGTAGCCGCCCTCCGGGTGCGGCAGCAGGCCCAGGGCAGTGATGATCGTCTCGGCGTCCGTCATGCTCCCAAGACTAGGCTGCCGGGAGCCGCTCGCGCTCGGCCATCCGCGCCAGCCGCGAACCGAGGCGAGCCGCGCGGGCGGCCCGCTGCTCCGACTGGGTGCCGCTGATGACACCGCGACGCATCAGCCGCTCCACCGCGGCCGGGGCGATGCCGGCCTCGGCGAGCACGTCGTCCGTGTCCGCTCCCAGGCGCGGGGCGGGCGCCAGGCTGGGCTGGCTGGCCGCCCTGGCGCGTACCTGTTGCTCATCGAGCGCCTCGCGAGGCAGGTTCACCCGTGCCACGCAGGCGTCGGGCTCGAAGCGCGTCAGCCAGTCGGCGCTGTCATGGCCGGCGATGACGGTCGCCACCTCCGCTGCGGCGGCCGGGTCGAACTGCCGGGGCACGAGATCGTCGCGACCGAGGCCTCGGCAGAACGCCGCCCAGAAGGGCGGCTCCAGCGCCCCAACGGCCAGCCATCGCCCATCGGCAGCGCGATAGGTCCGGTAGCAGGGGTAGACGCCGCTCATCGGTCCCGGGGTCGCGCCCGCGCTGGCGACTCCAGAGCCGAGCGTCGCCAGCCAGCCCACGAGCGTGTCGAGCACGGACAGGTCGATGTAGGCTCCCTCGCCGGTTCGCTCGCGTGCCACCAGCGCGGCGAGGATGCGGGAGGCGGCCAGCGTGCCCGCGGCGATGTCGGCCAGCTGCAGGCCGGGAGGCGCTGGCGGCGCGCCGGCTGGCCCCAGCAGCGAGAGCACCCCGCTCATGGCGAGGTAGTCGAGATCGTGGGCCGGCCGGTCGCGCCATGGGCCGCCCTGGCCGAAGCCGGACAGCGAGCAGTAGACGATGCCGCGGTTCACGTCGCGCACGGCGACCGGCCCCAGGCCGCGGCGCTCGAGCTGGCCCGGCCGCGAGGATTCGAGGAAGACGTCGGCGCTACGGGCGAGCTGCAGCACGAGGTCACGGCCCGGAGGCCGGCGGTAGTCCACGGCGATGCTGCGCTTGCCGCGATTGACCGACTCGAAGATGCCCCCGAAGCCGAGGGCCTCGGGGGCCATGCGGGCGTAGTCGCCGGCCAGGGGCGTCTCGACCTTGATGACCTCGGCGCCCTGCTCCGCCAGCAAGAGCGTGCACCAGGGGCCGGGCAGCAGCCGCGAGAGATCGAGGACGCGGATGCCAGCCAGCGGTGCGTCGGAAGCAGCAGGGCGGTTGTCGCAGTGAGAGCGGTCGGTGGTATCCATGAGCGGCAGCCTGGCCCTAAGCCGACCGCCGGCCATCGGCCAGCGCCTTAGCGGGCGACTCATTCCGGCTGGCCGCGGACGGCGCGCCGGGACGCCCGACCCGGTTGACCGTGGCGGGTACCCATCTGGACAGGGCGTGTACCGTGGTCGGGCCCATGCTCCCCACGGCTGCCCCATGAGCTCATCGGCCCTGCAGGTCCAGCGGGTCTACCTGCTGCTGACGCTGCTCACGACGCTGGCGACCTCGCTCATCTGGGGCGTCAACACGCTGTTCCTGCTCGATGCCGGCCTCAGCAACGCCGAGGCCTTCGCCGCCAACGCCTTCTTCTCGGTCGGCATGGTGCTCTTCGAGGTTCCCACCGGCGTGGTGGCGGACACCCGTGGCCGACGCCTCTCCTTCATGCTCGGCGCCGGCACGCTGCTGATCTCCACGCTGCTGTACCTCGCCATGTGGCAGGTGGAGGCGGCCTTCGTCGGCTGGGCCGTGGCGTCGATGCTGCTCGGCCTCGGCTTCACGTTCTTCTCCGGCGCCACGGAGGCCTGGCTCGTCGACGCCCTCGGCGCCAGCGGGTTCGAGGGCAACCTGGAGACCATCTTCGGCCGCGGCCAGACCGTGGCCGGCGCGGCCATGCTCGTCGGCTCCGTGGTGGGCGGCGTCGTGGCGCAGCTGACGAACCTGGGGGTCCCCTACCTGCTGCGGGCGGGCCTGCTGGGCCTTGCGCTGGTGGTCGCCTTCCTCCTCATGCGCGACCTGGGCTTCAAGCCTCGCACCGACGTCAGCACGCTGACCGCCGTGCGGGACGTGGCACGTGGCTCCATCGACGGCGGGCTTCGCAACCGTCCCGTGCGCTGGATGATGCTGGCGGCGCCGTTCACCGCGGGCGTCGGCTTCTACGCCTTCTACGCCATGCAGCCCTACCTCCTGGAGCTCTTCGGCGATCCGACGGCCTACAGCATCGCGGGCCTGGCAGCCGCCATCGTGGCTGCCGCCCAGATCGTGGGCGGCCTGTCGGTGCCACACGTGCGGCGCTTCTTCCGCTTGCGCACGGACGCCCTGCTGCTGGGCGTGGGGCTCAACGTCGCCATCCTGCTCGGCATCGGAGCCGTCGGCGGCCTGTCCGAGGCCCTCGGCCGTGGCGCGTTCGTGCTGGCCATCGTGCTGCTGGTGGCCTGGGCGCTGACGGCGGCCATCAGCGCGCCCATCCGCTCCGCCTTCCTCAACGGCTGCATCGCCTCCGAGCAGCGGGCCACGGTGCTGTCCTTCGATTCGCTCATGGGCTCGCTGGGTGGCGTGGTGGCCCAGCCGACGCTGGGTCGAGTGGCGGACGTGTCCGGCTACGCCGCCTCCTACCTGGTGGCGGCCGGCATCAGCGCCCTGTCGCTGCCCTTCGTCTTCCTGGCGCGGCGCGAGCAGGCAGCCTCGGACCCCATCGTCAGCGGGGCACCAGCGGAGGCCTGATCGACGGTCGATCGGCAGCGGGGCGCGCCAGCGTGCGCTACTCGCGTTCGTGCCTGGCGACGGCCTCCAGCACGTAGGAGGTCACCAGCTCAGGGTCCACGGTCGTGCCGTCCGGGTAGTCCATGAAGGCGGCGGTCGTGCTGCCCGGCCGCAGGACCCCGGCGGGATCGGCGAGCGACTTGCCGTACAGGAAGCGCAGGCTCACGGCCTGGCTGCCGACGCTGATGGCGGCCACCCAGCGGTGCCAGCGAGCATCCAGGGTGTAGACCAGCATCTTGTAGGTGAAGCGCTGGTCGAAGTCCGCGCCGGCCGCCTCGACCGCGGCGGCCAGGGCCCGCACCGTGTCGTGGGCGTCTGGTCGCACCGTGGCCAGGAAGGCCGCCAGCGCCGACTCAGGCACGATCGATCGGACGTCCCGCCGTCACAGCGACGCCTCGTGCAGCTGCGGCCGGCGACCGCGCCGACCGCCGCTCCCACAGCCAGTTCCCGCTCAGCCTGACGCCCGCGATGACGATGAGCCGAAGGCGTAGAGGCCGGCCGTGTAGAGCGCGACCGTGGCCAGCGCCGTTGGCGTCCAGGTCGAAGAACGGGTACGGGTACCAGCCCACGAGCGCGCCCCGGATGAACGTGTAGGCGATGTAGAGCGTCGGGTAGGCCAGCCAGAGGAGCGCCCGGCGCCAGCCGATCCGGGAGCCCGGCGGGTCGACCAGCCAGTCGATGACCAGGTAGACCGGGAAGATGCACGTGGACGACGGCGTTGGTCCAGGTCATCGGATCGCCGGTCGAGAGGAGCACGTTGTAGATGACCATGGTCACCACGAGGTAGACGACCGCTGCGCCGCGCAGCCAGTCCAGGGTGGGGGTGGCCGGCCGGCGCCAGGTGGCCGCGGCGATAGAGCAGCACCGCCGCCCCGATGAGGTTGGCCTGGACCGTGAAGTAGCTCAGGGTCGTGACCAGGTCGTCGCTGCCGTAGCCGGCCTGGCCCACGATGTCCGAGCCCAGGGCCACCAGGACCACCGCCGCCGCGGTGACACGGACCAGGGCGAGCCAGCCTCGGGAGTCCATGCGCGGCACGATAGCGGGTCAGGTGGCCGCGGCGTCAGGCGGCCGCGTCAGACGAGCCGCGGCGTCGGCCAGCAGCGGGATGGCGGCCCGCAGGATCGTCCGGAAATCGTCGTGCGCCCGACGGGTCGCGTCGAGCACGGGCCCCAGGTCGATGGGCGGGCCGATCCCGGCCGACATCGTGGACACGAAGGTGAAGGCCACCACGCGCATGCCGGCGTGGTAGCCGGCCATGACCTCCGGCAGGAACGAGTTGGAGGAGATGGCAGCAGCCGGCGAGCTGAGCCAGGCGGATCTCCGCGGGCGTCTCGAAGCTGGGACCCATCCAGAAGCCGGCCACGCCGACGGGCAGCGGCACGCCGGCCGCCGCCACGGCGGCCACCACCCTGGCCCTGAGCTCGGCGTCGTAGAGCTCCGCCATGGACAGGTAGGGCGTCGGCCAGCCGCCGCCCTCGCGCTCGGTGGCCAGCGGGTTGAGGCCGGAGAAGTTGATGTGGTCGGCTGAAGGCCAGGAACGAGCCGGGCGGCACGTCGGCGCGCATGGAGCCCGAGTTGGCCGAGTAGAGCAGCGTCCGGCAGCCCGCCACGGCCAGGCTCCGAGCCGGCAGGCCGCTCTCCGCCCAGGTGGCGCCATCGCAGGGCAGCACCTTGGCCTTGACGGCCGCGACCGTCACCCCGGCCAGCTCGCCCACGTCGACCTCGTTGACGTGGCCGGGGATGGCCGAGGGGCGGAAGCCGAGGTCCTCGAAGGGGATGGTCACGCGGTCCGCGAGCACGTCCGTGCAGGGCGCGAAGCCGGTGCCGCAGATCACGCCGACCTGTGGCTGCGCGGCCGGCACGCTCGCGGATGACCGCGGCAGCGTGCTCCGCCGCCCGGCGCGTGTCCAGGGCGACGCCCGGGCCGGCCACTGGGCCGCTCGACGCCCGCTGCTGCTCCATGGCCACAGCATACGGGCCACGGGTAGACTCGCAGGGCAAGCTGAAGGAGGAGGTGCGTCGTGCGCAAGCGGTTCGGGACCCTGCTGCTGGGGCTGGCGCTCGCGGGGAGCGTGGCCGGCAGCGGCACGGTCGCCCTGGCCCAGGATGAGCAGCCGCAGCGCGGCGGCCGGCTGGAGCTGGTGGCCCTCAACGACCTGGCCACCCTGGACAACACCCAGGCCCTCGACCTCGACTACAACATGGTCGCCGGCGCGCTCTACGAGGGGCTCTACCACTTCGACCCCCAGGGCCAGCTGGAGCCCGGCCTGGCGGACGGCATGCCGGAGGTCTCCGAGGACGGCCTCGTCTACACCTTCCGCATCAAGCCCGGCGCCATGTTCGCCGGTCCCGACTTCCAGCCGCGCGAGGTGACCGCGGCCGATGTCGCCTACGGCATGCTGCGCGGGCTCGATCCCCAGCCGGTGGGCGCGCCCATCCAGGGCTGGGGCGCCAGCTACCTCTTCCCCATCAAGGGCGCGGCCGCCTTCGCGGCCGGCGAGGCGGAGACCGTCGAGGGCATCGAGGTCATCGACGACCACACGCTCCAGGTGACCCTCGAACAGCCCACCTCCACCTTCCTGCTGGGCCTCACCATCGCCACCAGCTGGCCCGTGCCCCAGGAGGCCGTGGAGGAGCGCGGCGAGGACTTCGCCAACCGCCCGGTGGGCGCCGGCCCCTTCTTCGTCCAGGAGTGGAACAAGGGCTCCGACATCACCATCGCCCGCAACCCGGGCTACGTGGACCCGGAGCTGCCCTACCTGGATGAGATCCGCGTCGACCTTGGCGTGGACGAGAACACGCAGGTCCTGCGCCTCGAGTCGGGCGAGGCGGACGGCGTCTTCGAGCAGTTCGCCATCTCGCCCCCGGCCCTGCGCCTGCTGCAGCAGAACCCCGACCTCACGGTCGTCGACTCGGTCGGCCCGCGCATCTTCTACCTGGCCCTCAACAACGAGGGCATCATGGCCAGCAAGGACCTGCGCCAGGCCGTGGCCCAGGCCATGACGACCGACTTCACGGCCCAGTTCGGCGACCTCGTGAAGCCCTGGAACCAGCTCATCAGCTCGACGACCGCTGCAGTCCGACCCGGCGGGCACGACGACCTACGCGCACGACCCGGCGGCCGCCACGGCGCTGCTCGAGTCGGCCGGCTACGACGGCACGCCGGTGCGCATCGTCTACGACGTCAGCGACCCCTACGGCTCCGCCAACGCCACGGCGCTGAAGCAGGACCTGGAGGCGGTGGGCTTCACGGTGGACCTGCAAGGGCCTCCAGAAGGAGGAGTTCTACAACACCATCTACGACCCCACGGCCTTCGACATCTCCTCCACCTACTGGAGCGCCGACTACCCCGACGCCCAGGACTTCATCTCCACCAACTTCCTGTGCGGCGTCTTCCTGAACATCTCGCGCTTCTGCGACAGCACGATCGACGCGGCCTTCTTCGAGACCGAGCGGATGCCCTTCGGGCCGGAGCGCGACGCCGCCCTGCGCGAGGTGCAGCAGCGCCTCATCGACGAGCTGGCCGGCATCCCGGTCATGGAGGTCACGCCGCAGGTCGTCTTCGGGCCGCGCGTGGGCGACATGCCGACGCTGGCCACCTACGCCCCCTTCGACTGGAAGCGGGCCTGGGTGAAGGCTGACGGCTGATCCGGACGGGGGCGCCGAGGCGCCCTCGCTCGAGGCGTGGCGCTACGCCGCTCCTGGCGGTCGATGGCCTGCGCGTCACGACGGCGCGCGGGGAGATCCTGCGCGGCGTCGACCTCGCGGTCGGCCGGGGCGAGGTCATCGGCGTCGTCGGCGAGTCGGGCTGCGGCAAGACCACGCTGGGCCTGGCCGTCCTGGGCCTGCTGGGCCGCACGCGGCACATCTCGGGCGGCGAGATCCACCTCGGCGGCGAGCTGATCGGAGCGCCCGGCGTCGACCGCACGGCGGGGCTGCGCGGGGCACGCCTGTCATTCGTGCCGCAGGATCCCTTCCGCTCCTTCGACCCGCTGCGGCGCATGGGGCCCCAGGTCCGGCGACCCCTGGAGCTCCATCGTGGGCTGTCACGCGCGGAGGCCGACGAACGGGTGCCAGACCTGCTGGCGCGCCTGGGCGTGGCGCGACCCGACGCGGTCATGGAGCGTTACCCGCACCAGCTCAGCGGCGGCCTGCTGCAGCGCGCGGCGATCGCCACGGCGCTCTCCTGCGGGCCGGAGCTGGTCATCGCCGACGAGCCCACGACCGCCCTGGATGCGCTCGTGCAGGTGCAGGTCATCGAGTCGTTCCGGCGCCTGGTGCGCGAGCTGGGCACCTCGCTCCTCGTCATCACCCACGACCTGCGCCTGCTGGAGCGCACGGCCGACCGCATCGCGGCCATGTACGCCGGGCGCATCGTGGAGTTCGGGCCGTCGCGCCGACTGCTGGAGGCGCCGCGGCACCCCTACCCTGCGGCGCTGCTGGAGTCGTCCGTCCTGGCCGCCGAGCCGGGCCAGCAGCTGCCCACGATCGACGGCCAGCCGCCCTCGCTGCCCGGCACGTTCGCGCCCTGCGCCTTCGCGCCGCGCTGCCCCCGCGCCGACGAGCGCTGCCGCACGGAGGCGCCCGCCTACCCGTGGCCGGCGGCCGAGGGCGAGGCCTGCCATCACCCCCTCGAGTCAGATGCGCCCGCCGGCGACACCCGGACCGAGGCGGCAGCGTGATCGGCCCGACGCTGGCCCCGACGCGCCCGGCGGAGCCGCAGCCCTGGGGCCTGCGCATCGGCATCGGCCTGCTGGTGGTCCTGGCCGTGGTCGTCGTCCTCGGCCCCATCGCCTGGTCGGTCGACCCCACCTTCGAGACCATCGAAGGCCTCAGCCCGCTCGGCGAGCCGCTCGACTTCGGCGCCGCCGGCCATCCCCTGGGCACGGACCCCAAGGGCCGCGACCTGCTGGCGCGCATCCTCCTCGGCGGTCGGCTGACGCTGGTCACAGCGCTGCTCGCGGTCGGCATCGCGACGATCGCTGGGCTGCTCGTCGGCCTGCTGGCGGCCGGTCGCAGCCGCAGCGCGGGGGCGGTGCTGATGCGCTTCACCGACCTCGGCCTGGCCATCCCGGGCCTGCTGCTGGCGGCGGCCATCGCCACCATCCTGGGGCGCGGCGATGCTCTCGCTCATCGTCGGCCTGGCGGCCGTCTTCTGGGCGCCCATCGCCCGCGTCACCTACGGCCAGGCGGTCGTGCTGCGCGAGCGCGAGTACGTGGAGGCCGCGCGCGTCCAGGGCGCGACCGCGCTGACGGTCCTGCGGCGTCACGTCCTGCCGCACCTGCTGCCCGTGGTCGGCGCCTACGCGGCGCTCTCGGTGGGCTGGGCCGTGCTCTTCGAGTCGGCGCTCGGCTTCCTGGGCGCGGGCGTCCAGGAGCCGGACGCCTCGATCGGCTCGCTGCTGGGCGCGAACCTCGTCTACTACCGCAGCCACCCGGGGCTCATCCTCTTCCCGGCCCTCTTCCTGGGCCTGCTCGTGCTGGCCGCCAACGTCGTGGGCGAGTCGCTGCGCACCCGGACGGAGGAGCGCCGGTGAGCGGCTACGTCGGGCGGCGGCTGCTGGCGGCGCTCGTGACGGTCTGGATCGTGGCCACGGCGGGGTTCCTGCTCGTGGAGATCATCCCCGGCGACCCGGCGCGCTCCCTGGCCGGACCCTCGGCCTCCGCGGAGTCCATCGCGCGCATCCGCGAGGCCTACGGCTTCGACGACCCGCTGCCGGTGCGCTACGTGACGGCCATGGCCCGCATGGCCCAGGGCGACCTGGGCTACAGCTTCTCCAAGGCGGAGCCGGTGACCGGCCGTGCTGCTGCGCTCGCTGCCCTCCACGCTGCTGCTGACCGGGCTGGCCTTCCTGGTCGAGGTGCTCATCGCCATCCCGCTGGCGCTCTGGGTGGTGAGCCGCGGCGGGCTGGCCGACCGGCTGCTGCTCGTCGCGGCCGGTGCCACGAGCGCCATCCCGGCCTTCCTCGTGGGGCTGCTGCTCATCTACGTCTTCGCCTTCCGGCTGGACTGGCTGCCGCTGGGCGGCGCCGACTCCCCGGCGGCCTACGTGCTGCCCGTCCTCACGCTGGGCGTGCCCTTCGGGCTGGTGCTGGCGCGGCTGCTGCGGACCTCGCTGCTGGAGCAGCAGGGCCAGCCCTACGTGACGTTCGCGGAGGCGCTCGGCGAGCGGCCCTGGTCCGTGCGCTGGCGCCACCTGCTGCCGAACGCCCTGTTGCCGCTGCTGAGCATCCTGGCGCTCGACTTCGCCGGGCTCTTCTCCAGCGTGGCCGTGGTGGAGGTGGCCTTCTCCATGCCCGGCCTGGGCGCCGACCTGCTGGGCGGCCTGCGGCGCCTGGACACCGCGCTCATCGTGGGCATCGGCGTCATCGCCGGGCTGCTCGTGGCGCTCGTCAACCTCCTCGCCGACGTGGCCGTCATCGCCATCGACCCGCGCGTGCGCCGGTAGCAGCGGGCGGGAGGGCGGCGAGATCGTCATCGATGCCACGGCCTGACTCCGATGCATCGATGTGGCTCGCGCGATGGCTCGAGCCTGCCCGGCCGCCGATGGCGCGTCGAGACGTGCACGCCGGCTCGAGGACCGGGTCGACCAGCGCCACTTCCGCGCTAGCGGCATGAGCCAGGGCCAAGCGTCGTGACCTGCGTCCACTCCGACCGGCGTGCACGTGGTGGAGACGCCGTCGACCGAGCGCCGCTCGTCGACGCCCGGTAGTGACTGCACCGATGGCGCACGTTACGCGTGCCCGAGCTGGGGCGATCGGCGCACTCGTGCGGTGCGCTCGCGCGTCGGACTAGCAGGCTGCGTTGCGCCCCTACGCTCGACCGACCACTCCCCGCCGTCGCCGCCACCGGGAAGTGGCAGGCGACGGGGTGTCCCTCGCCACGATCGAGCAGCTCGGGCCGCTCGCGGCGCAGACGGCCTGGGCCAGCGGGCAGCGCGCCCGAACGCGCAGCCGACCGACGGGTCGACCACGGCCAGCGGATCGTCGGTCACCGGCTCGGTATGGCCGACGCGGCATCGCCCGCCCCGTCCTCTGCGGCGCCCGCCGCCTGCCCTCGCGTCGCTCCATCCCCGTGGCCGCCAGCAGGGCCCGCGTGTAGGGGTGGCCCGCCGCATCGAAGAGCTGGTCGCGGGTGCCCGTCTCCACGATGCGCCCGGCATACATGACCGAGACACGGTCGCTGATGTGACGGACGACGGCGAGGTCGTGGGCGATGAAGAGGTAGGCGATGCCCAGCTCGCGCTTGAGGTCCAGGAGCAGGTTGAGGATCTGGCCCTGCACGGAGACGTCGAGCGCGGAGACCGGCTCGTCGCAGACGATGAGCGAGGGCTCCAGGGCCAGGGCGCGCGCGATGCCGATGCGCTGCAGCTGACCGCCGGAGAAGGAGGCCGGCCGGCGGTCGCCCTGCGAGGGGTCGATGCCCACGCGGGCCAGCAGCTCATCCGCGCGGCGGCGTCGCTCGGCCGCGTCGTAGAGGCCGTGGATCGTCCACGGCTCGGCCACGATGTCGCGGGCCCGGTAGCGCGGGTCCACCGACGAGAAGGGGTCCTGGTAGATGAGCTGGATGTGGCGCCGCATGCGGCGCAGCTCGGCACCGCGCAGGGCGAAGAGGTCCTCGCCCCTGAAGGTGGCGGTCCCGGCATCGGGCTCGATGAGCCGCAGGAGGATCCGCCCTGTCGTGGACTTGCCGGAGCCCGACTCGCCCACCAGGCCGTGGGTCTCGCCCTCCTCGATGGCGATGTCCACGTCCGCGACCGCGTGCACGGTCCGCCGGCCGCCGCCGCGCCCGCTCGAGAACGACTTGCGGAGCCCGCGGGCATCGAGCAGGGGTCCGGCCATGACCGCAGAGTAGCGGCCCGCGGGTGGCTCGACCATGGCCCGACCGGCTCTTGCCTCGTGTGCTGACCGGCCTACCATCGACCGCGTCAACGGCTCCCGACCAGGCACGAGCGGAGGACCGGGCCATGCCGACCGACTTCACGGTGTCCCTCTTCCACCGGCCCGGGACGCTCGCGGCGGCCAGCGCGGCGCTCGGCCAGGCGGGCATCAACATCGAGGGTGCCTGCGCCTTCGTCTGCGGCGAGACCGGCGTCTATCACCTGCTCGTCTCCGACGCCGAGCGGGGGCGTCGCGCGCTCATCGACGCCGGCTTCGACATCCTCGCCGAGCGGCGCGTGGTCCTTCACCCCGTGGGCATCGACCGGGCGCCGCAGCCGCGCTGCTGGGCCGCATCGCGGCCTCCGGCATCAGCGTCGACCTCCTGTACCTCACCGCTGACAGCCATCTCGTCATCGGCGGCGACGACCCGGACGGCATCCGCCGCGCGCTCGGGTGAACCGGCCCGCGCCGGCGAGTGGTCCGAGCAGCCCGGCGTCGGCGAGTGTGAGCTTCAGACCTCGGCGTAGAGGTGCCTCGAGATGACGTGGTCCTGGTACTCCGGGGAGAGCTCGCAGAAGTAGCCGCTCCAGCCCCACACCCGGACGATGAGGTCGCGGTGCTCCTCCGGGTGCGCCTTGGCATCGAGCAGCCGGCTCGCGCTCAGCGCGTTGAGCTGCAGCTGCTGGCCGCCGAGCTGGGCGAACGTGCGCACCAGGCCGGCCACCTTGCTGATGGAGTCCCGGCTTCGGAAGACGGAGTCCGAGAGCTCGAGCGTGATGGGCCCGCCGTTGCAGATGCGCCCGTAGTCGATCTTGGCGTACGACTGCAGGACGCTGATGGGTCCGCGCAGCGGCGTGCCCGGCGTGGGAGCCAGGTTGGCGCCGAAGGGGTCGCCCCGGTGGCGCCCGTCGGCGGTGGCCCCCACGACCGGCTCCGGAAGCGGCCCGTCGGCGCGGCCGCGGGCCAGCCAGAGGTAGTACATGGCCGTGCCGGTGCCCGGGCGCACGATGAGCCCGGACGCTGTCCCGCTCGGCCTCGCAGGCATCGGCCAGCCAGTCGTAGAGCAGGCGCAGCAGGCCGTCCACGGCGGGCTCGTTGAGGCCCACGCGCGGGCTCTCCTCGGCCAGCCGCCGGCGCAGCGCCTCGTGGCCGACGAAGTCCGCCTCCAGGGCCGCCAGCAGCTCGCCCGCCGTGACGTCCCCGAGCTCGAAGACGTGCCGCTGCACGGCCGCCAGCGCGTCGGCGGCGCTGGCCGCGGCCGCGCCGTGGATGCCCAGGTTCCGGTACTTCGCGCCGCGTCCGTGGTCCACGCCGTGTCTCGAGGGCGTCCGTCATGAGCACGGAGTACCAGGGCGCCGGCGCCCACAGGAGCCGCTCGTACGGCGCGGTCCGCTCGCGGACCTGGGCCGCGATGCCGCTCCGGTGCGGGCCAGGATGTCCTCGAACGAGGCCCCGCGGCCAGCCCCTCGCGGATGGCGGCGTCGGCCGCGGCCGGGAACGACACGGCGCCGATGTTGCCGACGTCCATGCCCCGACCCGGGATGATGAACTCCCAGCAGGCCGCCACCGTGTAGTCGCGGGCATCCTCGAGGTCGTAGCCGTGGCTGGCCAGGGCCGGGATGACGACGTCGTCGTTGGCGTACTGCGGGAAGCCCAGGCCCCTGCGCGTCAGCTCGGTGCCCAGCTCCAGCAGCGCCTGGTCGGTGTCCGCGCTGATGCGCAGGTTGACCTTGGGGTCGATGAGCCCGACGTCGCGGGCCACGCGGAGCGCCATCCAGGTCAGCGGGTTGACCGCCGGGCGCCCGTCCGGCGTCACGCCGCCGAGCGTCATCGACTGGCCGTTGTCGCCCTGCTGGATGCCCGGGTAGAGGTCGGAGTCGCGGTTGAGCGCGATGAAGAACTCCGCCAGCAGCTCCTCCGCGCCGGCCTCGTCGAGCCGGCCGGCCTCGAGGTCCGCGGACAGGTAGGGCCAGAGGTACTGGTCGAGGCGGCCCAGGCCGACGTGGTGGTGGCCGGACAGCCAGACCATGGCCTGCAGGAAGCGCAGCGACTGGAGCGCCTCGTGGAACGTCGCGGCCGGCTCCGCCGGGACGCGCTCCAGCACCTCGGCGACCTCGTCCTTGCCCAGCCGGCGCGCCTCGGCCGCGTACCGGGCCACGAGCGCCAGGACCGCGTCGATGGTCTCGATGGCCGCCTCGCTGAACTCGACGGCCTCGGCGTCGCCCGCCGGCCGCGCGCGCGCACGGGTCTCCTCCGCCACGCGCCGGCGCCCCAGCAGCCCCTGCCCGATGGCCATGCCCCAGTCGGCGCAGACGTTGTTGATGATGCCGCCCTCGTGGAGGGTCCGGCCCGCGGTGAGCGCCGCGAGGTCCGCGGCCGCGTACACCGCCGGGACCGTGGCAGGGTGCGCGTGAACACGATGCGCTCGTCGGGCTCGATGACGACCCGCTCGGCCTCGCACATCCGCCTGGTCAGGCGGGCCCGGCGCTGGGCCCAGGAGAGGCCCTCGCGGTCGCACTCGGCGAGCAGGTCTGGCGAGCTGGCCTGGCGGTAGCGCGCGAAATGACCGTCGCGCGTCCGCGTCCGCAGCCCCGTCAACCGCTCGTTCATGCCACTCGTACCTCGATCCCCATCCGTCGGAACGGCTCCATGTCGGTGTTCGGCGGCTGGTCCTCGTCGAAGCCCGGCTCGAAGGTCATGCCGCAGGCGGCGTACTTCCCTCCGGCCGCCCGGTTGTAGGGCAGCAGCTGGGCCTCGACCAGGGTCGGCATGTCCTCCAGCGTGCTGGCGATGGCCTCCAGATTGTCCTGCGTATCGGTCACTCCCGGCACCAGCGGGATGCGTGCCACGAAGGGCCGCTCCAGCTGCTCCAGCAGGGCCAGGTTCCGCAGTATCGGGCCGTTGTCCTGGCCCGTCCAGCGCCGGTGGGCCACCGGGTCGATGAGCTTGAGGTCGAAGTAGACGAGGTCGCAGCGGCCGGCCACGGCGATGAAGGCGCTGGCCTCCGCGTACCCCGAGGTGTCGAGCACGACGTGCAGGCCGGCCAGCCGGTCGATGACCTCGGCCACGAAGTGCGCCTGCATGAGCGGCTCGCCGCCGGAGAAGGTCACGCCGCCGCCGTTGGAACGCAGGATGTCCGCCTGGCCCAGCAGGATCGCCGCCAGCTCCTCGGCCTCGTAGGCGCGGCCCACGGCGCGCTCTCCGGCCGCCGAGCGCAGGACCTGCGGGGCCATCTCCAGGCCCTTCCGGGTTGTGGCACCAGGTGCAGCGCAGCGGGCAGCCCTTCATGAAGACGGTCGTGCGGATGCCGGGCCCGTCGTGGACCGTGAACTCGCGGATGTCGAAGACGAGTCCCTGGCTCATGGCCGCCCGCCTCAGGCTCCCGTCGCGCTCGGCACGTCGGTGGCAGCCCGCACGTCCGCGGCAGTCTTGTCCGGCAGCATCTGCGTGAGCATGGACTGCTCCGTGGCCTCCGCCCGGGCGACCTCGGCCGAGATCGACCCCAGGCGCATGACGTAGATGCGGTCGCTCATGCTGATGATCTCGGGCAGGTCGGAGGAGATCATGAGCACCGCGCCACCGCGCTCGGCGATGGCCTCCATGAGCTCGTAGAGCGCGTAGCGCGCAGAGACGTCCACGCCGCGCGTGGGCTCGTCGAGGACGTAGACGAGGCGGTCCCGGGCCAGCCACTTGCCGATGGCGACGCGCTGCTGGTTGCCGCCGCTGAGGGTGAAGGCCGGCTGGTCCACGCTGCGCGCCACGATGCTCAGCTCCTCCACCAGCGACGTCGCCATGTCCCGCTCGCGACGCGGCACGACGAGCGGGCCTGGGCCCAGGCGCGGCCACTCGGTGATGGCCAGGTTGCGCAGGATCGGCAGCGGCAGGATGACACCCTGGTCCTTGCGGTTCTCCGGCACGAAGGCCATCCCGGCGTCCAGCCGCCGGCGCATCGGCCAGCGCGTGACGTCCACCGCCTCGAGCAGGACGGCCCCAGACCGCACCGGGTCAGCGCCCACGATGGCCCGCGCCAGCTCCGTGCGACCGGCGCCCACGAGCCCGGCCAGGCCGACGATCTCGCCGCGGCGCACGCTGATCGAGACGGCCGGGGCCCCGTCCCTCGGGCACCAGGTCCCGCGTCTCCAGGACCACGTCGCCCGGCGTCGAGGCGTGTCGCTGGTAGACCGAGTCGAGGTGCCGCCCCACCATTCGCTCGACGATCTCGTCCCTGGCTCGTGTCGCTGGTGCGCAGCGTGCCGGTGGAGCGACCGTCCTTGAGGACGGAGACCCGGTCGGACATCGTGAAGACCTCGTCGAGGCGGTGCGTCACGAAGATGATGCCCATGCCCTCGGCAGCGCAGGCGGCGCAGCAGCTCGAAGAGCCGCTCCGTCTCGAAGCGGCTGAGGCTGGCCGTGGGCTCGTCGAGGATGAGGATGCGCGAGCGCTCGTTGAGCGCGCGCGCGATCTCCACCAGCTGCTGCTGCGAGGTCGAGAGCCGCTCGACGGGCTGTCCAGGTCGATGCTCACCCCGAGCGTGGCGATGGCCTCTGCCGCCTGGCGGCGCATCTCGGCCTTGTCCAGCCGGCGGCCGCGGCGCAGCTCCCGGCCCAGGAACATGTTCTCCACCACGGAGAGGTGGGGCGCCAGGCTGAACTCCTGCCAGATGACCGCGATGCCCTCGGCGCGCACCCGCGAGATCGTCGTCGCGCCGCGCAGCTTGCCGTCGACGTGCAGCGTGCCGCCCTCGTAGGGCAGGGCGCCGGCGATGACCTTGATGAGCGTGGTCTTGCCGGCGCCGTTCTCACCGACCAGGGCGTGGACCTCGCCGGCACGCAGCTCCAGCGAGGCGTCCGCGAGGAGCAGCACGTCCGTGCCGCGGATGGGCCGGCCCTCGTCGTCGTAGGCGTACTTCTGGACGTGCTGGGCATCGAGCAGGACGCGGTCTCGCTCATGACCGCTCACCCGAGGTAGCGGCTGCGCGCCGCGTCCACCACCAGCGAGCCACGACGATGATGACGCCCATGACCGCCTGGTACAGCTGCGAGGGGATGTTGAGCAGGACGATGCAGTTGTTGATGGTGCGGATGATGACGGCGCCGATGATCACGCCCACGACCGTGCCGCGCCCGCCGAAGAGGCTGGTGCCGCCGACGACGGCGGCGGTGATGGTCTCGAAGGTGGCGTTGAAGCCACCCAGCGTGGGCACGCCGATCTGGACGCGGGAGGTGAGCATGACCGCCGCCAGGGCGGCCATGCCGCTGCCGATGGCGAAGCAGGAGACCACGATGCGGGGCACGCGCACCCCGGACAGCCCGGCCGTCACGCGGTTGTAGCCGACGGCCACGACCGACCGCCCGAAACCCGTGTGGTTGAGCACCACCCAGGCCACGACCGCCACGACCAGGGCCAGGATGACCAGGTAGGGGACGGCGTAGGGCTCGCCACCGAAGAGCTGGCCGGTCTGGAGGCCCACGAAGAGGTCGTCAGGCGGCATCTTGAGCATGTTGCCCGCTGAGATCGATCTGGGCCAGGGCGAAGGCGATGTAGTAGCCGCCCAGCGTCGTGATGAAGGCCGGGATGCGCACCCACTGGACGAGCAGCCGTTCACCAGGCCGAAGAGGACTCCGGCGCCCAGCGCCACCGCCAGTGCCAGCGGCAGGCTGCCGGTCTGGATCATGGCCGTGACCAGGACGCACGGACGTCAGGCCGTACAGCGCGCCCACGGAGAGGTCGATGCCGCCGATGAGCAGCACGAAGAGGATGCCCGATGGCGGCCACGGCCAGGTCGGACGCCTGGCGCAGCACGGTGCGGATGTTGTCCGCGCTGCCGAACTTGGGCACGAAGATCCAGGCCAGCACCCACATGACCAGGAGCAGCGCCAGGAGGCCCAGTGTCGGGTTCCGGCTGATGCGCTCCCACGTTCTGGCCGTGCGGCCCCGGGATGCCGCGGCGACAGCCTCCCCTGGTGCGGGCGCCCCGCCGGTCAGCGGCGTCCTGGGGGCGCTCATGCGGCTTGCCCGTCCGCGCAGCCGCGTGAAGGCCCGCTGCTGGCCAGGTCACGCACGGCCGGGCCCTGCACCGTCACGAGGACCGCGCCGATGATGAGCAGGCCGGTCACCAGGTCCTGCATGAAGGGCTGGACCCCCTGCAGGTTCATGATGTTGCGGATGGCGAAGAGGAAGACCGCGCCGGCGCCGGCAGCCCAGAGGTGCCCCGCGCCCGCCCATGAGGTCCACCCCGCCGATGACGCAGGCGGCCACGGCCAGCAGCGTGTAGGGCTCGCCCTGGAGAGGGTTGGCCGTCCCCAGGCGCGCTGCCAGCATCGTGCCGGCCGTCGGCGGCCAGCAGCCCGGAGACGACGTAGGCGCTGGCCAGGGTCCGGGCTGTGGGGACCCCGGAGAGGCGCGCCACGGCCAGGTTGTCACCGGTCGCGCGAAGGTGCACCCCCCAGGTCGTCACCCGCATGGCGACCTCCAGCACGACCAGGATGGTGACCGCGATGAGCACCAGCCAGGGCACGCCGTCCGGCCCCAGGATGCCCTCCGCGAAGCCGTCGTTGCCGATGGAGACGAAGTCGGGCGGGAACACCGGGTGCCCCACGACGTTGGCGATGTACAGGGCAAGACCAGCGGCGATGCCCAGCGTGCCGAACGTGGCGATGAACGGCGGGAGCTTGAGCCGGGAGACGATGACGGCGTTGACGGCGCCCAGCAGGAGGCCGATGCCGAGGCCCACGGCCACCGCCAGCGGCCAGGCCACGCCAGCGCTGACGAGGGACACCTCCGCGACGCCGACGAGGGACATCACCCCGCCGACCGAGAGGTCGATGCCGCCGGTGAGCAGGACGAGGGTCATGCCGAAGGCCGCCACCGAGAGGATGGCCGCCTCGAGCAGGACCTTGGAGATGTTGGACGGCGACGCGAAGTAGGGCACGAACTGCCCGACGAGAACGACGGCCACGACGACCGCCACGAGGCCGATGGCGATGCGGAGCACTGATCGCTGCCTCTGACGGAGGCCTGAGTCCACGTTGCCGGAGCCTCCACGGAGGCCGGCGCGCCCTCGTCGGGCGCGCCGGCCTCGAGCCTGTGCGGGTGTCGGCCTAGAAGGCCTTCGCCATGGCCTCCTCAGCGTTGTCCACGGTCACGGTCACGGTGCCCGAGTCGATGTACTTCTCGAGCGACCCTGGCGCGACCTCACCAGCGGCCATGCCCATGGCGAACTCGGCGGCCTTGGATCCCATGGCCATGGGGTCCTGGGTGTTGTCGGCCATGATCTTGCCGTCCATGACGCCCTGGATGCCCACCTTGGAGCCGTCGATGGCCAGGACCTTCACGTCGGTCTTGCCCGCGCCGGCGAGCGCCTGGAGGATGCCGTCGACCATGACGTCACTGGCCGAGAGGACCGCCTGAAGGTCGGGGTTGGCCTGGAGGATGGTCTCCATGGCCGCCAGGGCCTTGGCGTTGTCCCACTCGCCGGTGGCAGAGGCCACGGGCGTGATGTTCCCGGAGGCCAGGCCCTCGTTGAAGCCCTTGAGGCGATCGTCACCGGCGACCGAGCCCGGAGCGCCCTCGATGATGGCGACCTTGAGCTCCGGGTCGTTCATGGTCGTGACCAGGTAGGTGGCCAGGTCGCGGCCGGCCTTCACGTTGTCGGTCGCGATGAGCGTCTCATAGAGCGCCTCGTTGCCGGCCGCGATGGGCTGGTCGACGAGGAACACCGGGATGCCGGCGTCCGCGGCCTTCTGCAGTGCTGGCAGGACGGCCGAGCCGTCCATGGGGCTCACGATGATGCCGTCGACCTGCTGGGTGACGAGGTCTTCCAGCTGGCTGGTCTGCTGGGCGACGGCGGTCTGACCGCCGGCGACCAGCAGCTGGACCGTGCCCCCGAGCTCCTCGACCTTGGCCTGAGCCGACTGCACCCAGGCGGCCTGGAACGGGTCATTGGTGATGGTCTTCACGGACAGCCCGATGACCGGGGCGTCCTGGGCCACCGCGGCTGCGGGCACCATCGCCACGACCAATGCTGCTGTCGCGATGACAGCTGAGCTGACACCAAGTCGTCGCATGAGTGGTTCTCCTTGTGGGTCTCTCCGCCCGGCTCTTGTCTCGATGTGGGAGCTTCGGATGTCGCCTGGCTCGGCTCAGGCCGCCGATCTCAGCGCCTGATGCCGGGTCGGAGCATCCGTCCCCACTGCGTGGTCCTGTCGTGGTGGCCCGATTCGTCACCCCCCTCCGCCTGCAGATCGCGACGTGTCCCTAGACGGCACCGGCCAGGTGCCAGTAGGCGTTGCTCCAGAGGAGTTCCTGACGGAACTGCTCCGCGTCGGTCCTGGCCCCGATCGCGACCAGCTCGACCCCGACCATCTCGGCGAAGTCGCGGATCACGTCGAGGCCCACCGCCTGCGAATAGGCCGTGTGGTGTGGGCCGCCGGCGAAGAGCCACGACTCGGCCGACGTGGTGAAGTCGGGCCTGGGTACCCAGAGGGCGCGAGCCACGGGCAGCCGCGGGAAGTCCGCTGGCGGGTCGATGGCATCGATCTCGTTGGCGACCAGGCGCAGCCGCGTGCCCATGTCGACGAGGCCCACCACGACACCCGGGCCCGCGGCCCCGGTGAAGACGAGGCGCACGGGATCCTCGCGTTCGCCGACGAAGAGCGGGTGGATCTCGCAGGAGGGCCTGGCGGCGGCGATGGTCGGGCAGATCTCCAGCATGTGCGCGCCGAGGATGGCCGGAGAGGCGTGCGCCGAAGTCGTAGGTGTAGTCCTCCATGAACGAGACGCCACCGGGGAGCCCTTCGCTCATGGCCTTCACGATGCGCACCATCGCCGACGACTTCCAGTCGCCCTCCGCGCCGAAGCCGTAGCCATCGGCCATGAGTCGCTGGGCTGCGATGCCCGGCAGCTGCTTCAGTCCGCCCAGATCCTCGAACGTGTCGACGAAGGCCATCGAGCCCAGGTCACGCAGGAACGCCCGAAGGCCCAGCTCGATGCGCGCCGCATCACGGAGTGATTCGCGTCGCTCGCCATCCGGGCGGAGGCTCGGCACGACGTCGTAGAGGTCGTCGTACTCGGCGCACAGTCGATCGACATCGGCATCGGCCATCTGCTCGACGACCTTGACCAGCTCGTTGACCGGGTAGGTGTTGCAGGACGTCCCCAGGCGGGCCTGGACCTCCACCTTGTCGCCGTCGGTGTCGGCCACCTCGCGCATGTTGTCGCCGAAGCGGACGACGCGGAGGTGGCGCGCCTCGTGTGCCCCGGCCGCAGCCCGCATCCAGGCACCGATGCGTCCCTGGACGGCCTGGTCCTGCCAGTGGCCCGCGACGGTCCTGCGGGGCATGCGCAGGCGCGAGACGATGTAGGCGAACTCGCGGTCCCCGTGCGCCGACTGGTTCAGGTTCATGAAGTCCATGTCGATGGAGCCGTACGGCAGGTCCGCACCGAACTGGGTGTGCAGATGCAGGAACGGCTTCTGCAGCGCCTGCAGCCCGGCGATCCACATCTTGGCCGGGCTGAACGTGTGCATCCAGCCGATGACCCCGATGCAGCTGTCGTCAGCAGAGGCCTCGACGCAGGCGCGGCGGATGCCATCCGGGTCGAGCAGCGTCGGCGTGTGGACGATCTCGACGGGGATCTGCGGCGCCGCGCCGAGGCCAGCCACGATCTGCGCTGACTGCTCTGCGACCTGCCGCCGAGTCTCCTCGCCGTAGTAGTGCAGGCTCCCGGTCAGGAAGAGGACCCGCAGCCCGTCGAGTGCCACTTCGAACTCCCTCCCTCCGCTCCTGGCGGCCCAGTCCTGATGACTGCAAGCGATTGTATGCAAGCGCATGCCCTATAGTCAACACTGATTCCGGGGCGATCCGGGCGGCGCCCAGCACGACCCACAGCGGCCCGACCGCTAGGATGGGAAGCCGGAGGCACGAGAGCACATGGCCAGGCCGAGTCGGCACGTTCACCCCAGTCCTGACGGCACCACGCCTGCGGCGCCCACGAACGTGGCGACGGGCGTGCCGACCTTGCGTGACGTGGCCAGGGCCACGAGCCTCTCTCAGTCGACGGTCTCGCGCATCCTGAGCGACGCGCCGACGGCCATCCCCATCGCAGCCGCCACACGCGAACGGGTGCTGGAGACGGCCAAGCGCCTGGGCTACCGGCCCAACCCCCTGGCACGCGGGCTGATGGGCGCGCGGACGATGCTCCTGGGCGCCGTCATCCGGGATATCACCGATCCGAGCTTTCCGGCCATCATCGAGGCCGTCACCACGGAAGCCACCGGGCACGGCTACAACGTCGTGCTCGGCCATGCGCAGGGCAAGGCAGGCGAGGCCGTCGAACTCTGGGCCATCCTGGAGTCGCGCCACTGCGACGCCATCCTCCTGCTTGGCGACCTGAGCAACCAGCCCGCGCTCATCGAGGGCCTTGAGGGCACGCGAGAGCCGGTCGTGGCGCTCTGGCACGGTTCACGCTCGACCGTCATCCCGACCGTCAACGTGAACAATCGGGGCGCCATCACGACCGTGATGGAGCACCTCGCCACCCTGGGCCACCAGCGCGTCGCCTTCGTCGGGCGGAGGCAGCTGGGCGACATCGTGGAGCGTGCGGAGGCCTACGAGGCCTTCCTGGTGCGCCAGGGCTGGCCCATCCGCCCGGAGTACATGCCGGACGCGGTCAACGAGTACGAGGGCGGCATGGAGGCGCTGCATCGCCTCATGGACCTGGACGAGCCCCCCACGGCCATCGTCGGCGCGACCGACGTCCTCGCCATCGGCCTGCTGCACGCGGCCCTGCAGCGCGGGCTGCGGGTACCCGGGGATGTGTCGGTGACCGGCTTCGATGACATCCCGGGGGCCCACGTCATCATGCCGCCCCTGACGACCATGCGGATGCCGGTGCGGGCCATGGTCAAGGCCGCCATCGACATCGCCATCGGTTCGCCGGGTCGAGCCTTCGACCCTGCGGTGGATGTCCACCCGGTGTTCGAGGCAGAGCTCGTGGTCCGCGGTTCCACGGGACCCCCACCCGAGGCAGAGAGAGACGCCTGACCGCAGCCGACCTCATCGAGCAGCCTCGATCGGCACACGGAGTTCGTTGCCCAGGACCTGCCGGGCCTTCGAGGCCCTGCCGAGCCCCTTCAGGCACGCGATCAGGGACAGAAGTGCTGCCAGGACTCCTTGGGCGCACTTGTGGACACGTCGGTGGGCGCTCGGGACGCCTGCGATCGACGCCGGACCGTCGGTGCCCGGGGCGTTGAGCGTGACGTGGGCCACCTCCGGGGGATCCGCGGGCTGGGAGGCGCCGGCACCGACGTATCTCCGGGCATAAGGGCGCCCTTCGCGCACATCTGTCATGGGCGCAGGCCGTCGTCTGCAGAGAAGGACTGCCTAGCCGACTTCTGTCCTGAAGGGCCGGGGGACGTGATCCGAGAGACGCGACCCGGCTCCGGGTCGCAAAGCGTGGCGGGCGTCGCGACCTGAGCCGTGGGTCATCAGCATCTCCCTCGGCTTGGGTGCCCCTCAGCCGGCGATGAGACCCAGTTCCCGGCCCACGCGGGCCATCGTCTCCAGGGCACGGTCGAGGTGCTCGTCCGTGTGGGCCGCGGTGACGATGGTGCGCAGCCGCGCGCCGTCCAGGGGCACCGTGGGGTAGACGACCGAGGTGGCGAAGATGCCGGCCTCGAAGAGTCGGTCGCTGAAGCGGATGGCCGCCTCCGACTCGCCGACCATGATGGGCGTGATGGGCGTCTCCGACGCCCCCGTGTCGAAGCCGAGGCGCGCCAGCTCCGCCTTGAAGCGGCGCGTGTTGGCCCAGAGCCGCTCGAAGAGCCCCTCCTCCTCGCGCATGACGGCCAGCGCCTCGAGGCAGGCGGCCGCCACCGCCGGCGGGTGCGAGGTGGAGAAGAGGAAGGGCCGCGCCCGCTGCGTGAGCAGGTCGCGGAGCACCAGTGGAGCCCGCCACGTAGCCGCCCAGCACGCCGACGGCCTTGGAGAGCGTGCCCACCTGGATGGCCACCCGACCATGCAGCCCGAAGTGATCGACCGTGCCCCGCCCGTGGTCGCCAAGCACCCCGGAGGCGTGAGCGTCGTCCACGAAGACCGCGGCGCCGACCTCCTCCGCTGCCTCCACGATGCCCGGCAGCGGGCAGATGTCGCCATCCATGGAGAAGACGCCGTCCGTGACGACGAGGATGAGCCGGTAGGGCTCGCCCGTGTCCGGCCGGCCCTCGGCGACCGCCCGCCCCAGGATCTCGCCGCAGCGCCGCCACGTCCTTGTGCGGGTAGACGAGCCGGGGCGCTTTCGAGAGGCGCATGCCGTCGATGATCGAGGCGTGGTTGAGGGCGTCGCTGACGATGAGGTCGGCCTCGCCGGTGACGACCGGCAGGACCCCCGTGTTGGCCGTGAAGCCCGATTGGAAGACGAGCGGCGCCTCCGTGCCCTTGAACTCGGCCAGCTCGCGCTCCAGCTGTTCGTGGAGGGAGAGCGTGCCGGCGATGGTGCGCACGGCCCCGGAGCCGACGCCGAAGTCGCGCACGGCCTGTTCCGCCGCCGCCCGCAGGCGCGGGTGGTGGGTCAGGCCCAGGTAGTCGTTCGAGGAGAAGCTGATGACCTCCCGACCGTCGACCGTGCAGACCGGGCCCTGGGCCGTGGTCAGCTCGCGCAGGGGTCGGTAGAGGTGGCGCGCGCGCAGCTCGGCCAGCTCGCTGGCCAGGAAGGCCAGGGGTCCGGGCCGCGGCGGCCCAGCCCGGGCTCACGGGTGGCTCGTGCGTCGGACATCAGAGGCTCCAGTCCATGATGACCTTGCCCGACTCGCCCGAGCGGGCCGTGGCGAAGGCCGCCTCGTGCTCCCGGAAGGGGAAGCGGTGCGTGATGGCCGGCCGGATGTCCAGGCCGGACTGCAGCATGACGCTCATCTTGTACCAGCTCTCGTACATCTGGCGACCGTAGATGCCGCTGATGGTGAGCATCTTGAAGATGACGTCGGTGAGGTCCAGGCTGATGGGCTCGCTGGGGATGCCCAGCTGTGCCAGTCGACCTCCGTGGGCCATGCTGGCGACGGCCGTGCGGATGGCGCCCGCGTTGCCGGACATCTCGAGGACCACGTCGAAGCCCTCCACCATGCCCAGCCGGCGCAGCACGTCGGCCAGGTCCTCGGTCGTGGGGTCCACGACGGCGGTGGCACCCATGCGCTCCGCCAGGGCACGGCGATAGGCGTTCGGCTCGCTGACGACGACGTGCCGGGCGCCCGCGTGGCGGACCACCGCGACGGCCATGAGGCCGATGGGCCCGGCCCCGGTGACGAGCACGTCCTCGCCCAGCACCTCGAAGCGCAGCGCCGTGTGGACGGCGTTGCCGAAGGGGTCGAAGATGGCCGCCACGTCCTCGTCGATGCCGGGCCAGTGGTGCCAGACGTTGGTCATGGGCAGGACCACGAACTCGGCGAAGGCGCCGTCCCTGCCCACCCCCAGGCCGACGCTGTGCGCACACAGATGGCGATGGCCGGCCAGGCAGTGGCGGCAGCGCCCGCAGACGACGTGGCCCTCGCCGCTGACGATGTCCCCGGCATGGAAGTCGCTGACGTTGCTGCCGACCTCCACGATCTCGCCCACGAACTCGTGGCCCACCACCAGCGGTGGCGTGATCGTCCGCTCCGCCCAGGCGTCCCAGGATGCGATGTGCAGGTCGGTGCCGCAGATGCCGGCCTTGCGCACCCGGATGAGCACGTCGTTGATGCCCACGGCGGGCTCCGGCACCTCGGTCAGCTCCAGGCCGGGGCCGGCCTGCCTCTTCACCAGCGCGAGCATCGATGCCTCCGCACAGCGTGTCCGGTCTCCATCCCTCCAGCCCTCGGCCGCCATCATCCGCCGTCGTGACCGCCGGCGCCAGCCCGCGACACCAGTCCCACGGGCCGAACGGCCCATGGGCCGAGCCGGCACGGGCCGAGGCGTCCCCATCGGGCAGGCGCAACGGCGTGACGGCAGGGGCGATTCGGCCCTGTCAGGGGTCGCTCGCGGCGCAGAGGCTAGCCGGACAAGCGAATAGGTCGAGCCACCGGAGGCATTCCCCCCTGGCGTCCCGACGAATCGAGTCGTGGGCAGTTCCTGGTACACAGCCATCCGTTCCACCGCCTGCGGTCACCGTCCCTGACGGTCCGCGGGCGTTTGAGCAAGTGAGGCGTACAACGATGCCAAAGGCACAAGTCCCGCCACCCCCCGCACCTGTCGGAGGGACGCGCGCGCCGACCTTCCAGGAGGAGGTCCTGGCGGCCATCCCGGCCGACTCCCGGCTGGAGACATGCATCCAGTGCGGCACGTGCGGAGGGTCCTGCCCCTCCGAGCGGGACATGGACCACACGCCTCGCCAGATCTTCGCCCTCATCCGCGCCGGGGCCCGGGACCGGGTCATGGACAGCAACACGCCCTGGATGTGCGTCTCCTGCTACCTGTGCGCGGTCCGCTGCCCGCAGAAGATCCACATCCCGGACGTCATGTACGCGCTGAAGGCCAAGGCCACCAAGGAGAACCGCGTGCCCAGCCACGTGGCGCCGGACTTCTCCCGGACCTTCGTGGAGTACATCCACAAGTACGGGCGCAGCTTCGAGGTCGGGCTCGTGGCCAAGCACTACCTGCGCCACTACATGACGCGGCTGCCCAACATGACCACCTCCGGCATCGGCATGGTGACCAAGGGCCGCATGGGCTTCCGGCCCCATCGCATCAAGGGCGTGGAGGGCCTGAACGCCATCCTCGATCGCGCCAGCGAGCTCGAGGATGCCCGGCAGCGCAGCATCTACGACGCGCCCGCCAAGGAGGGGGCCCACTGATGGCGGAGTACCTCTACTACCCCGGCTGCTCCATGGATGGCACCGGGAAGGCCTATCACGACTCCATCGCGGCCGTGCTCCCGGAGCTGGACATCCGCTTCGCGGAGCTGGACGACTGGAACTGCTGCGGCGCGACGGAGTACATGGGCATCAGCCCGCTGCGCTCGCAGGCGCTGGTGGGCCGCAACCTGGCCCTGGCCGCAGAAGCAGAAGAACGGCAGCAACACGCTGGTGGCACCCTGCAGCGCCTGCTACGTGAACCTGGCGCGCACGGACTCCTACGTGCGCGAGTCGAAGGAGCTGGCGGCCACCGTCAACGAGGCCCTGGCCGCGGACGGCATGAGCTACACGCCGGGCTCCATCGAGGTCCGCCACCTGCTCGAGATCCTCATCGACGACGTCGGGCTCGACGAGCTGGGCAAGCACGTCACGCGGCCGCTGAAGGGGCTCAAGGTGGCACCCTACCTGGGCTGCCTCGTGTCACGCCCGGACTACGACGAGCGCTGGCAGCACCGCGAGCATCCCCACGCCCTGGACCAGCTGCTGCTGACGCTGGGTGCGGACGTCGTGGAGTACTCGCGGCGCACCGACTGCTGCGGCGGGCACATGACCCAGATCAGCCCGGAGACGGGCCTGGAGCTCATCCGCCGACTCATCGTGGCGGCCGAGCGGAGCGGCGCCCACGCCCTGGTCACGGTCTGCCCGATGTGCCAGATGAACGTGGACTTCTACCAGCGGGAGATGAACCACCACTACCGCGAGAACCACCACATGCCCATCCTCTTCTTCACCCAGCTCATGGGCCTGGCCTTCGGCATGAAGCCGGAGACCCTGGGCTTCGGGCGGGAGATCGATCTCGTCACGGGAGGCCATGGGACGCATCGGCATCGAGGTGCCGCTGACGGAGGAAGAGGAGGCCGAGAAGGCCGCCGCCGGCAAGCCGGCCAAGCGCAGGCGCGGCGACGTCTCGCTTCCGACACCCGAGCCCCGACCTGACGAGGAGGCCCTGCGATGACCGCCATGCGCACCGGCGTCTACGTCTGCCACTGCGGCACCAACATCGCGGGCATGGTCGATGTCGCGGAGGTCCGCGACTGGGCCCTGGCGAACCTCGCCGACAAGGGCGTGGTGGTCGCCCGCGACTACCCCTTCATGTGCTCCAGCCTGGGCCAGGAGCTCATCGAGAAGGACATCAAGGAGCACGGCCTGGAGCGCATCGTGGTGGGCGCCTGCTCGCCGCACATGCACGAGAAGACCTTCCGCGAGGCCAGCGCCAACGCCGGCCTCAACCCGTACCTCACGGAGCTGGTGTCGATCCGCGAGCAGGTCTCGTGGGTGCACACGGACAAGGCCAAGGCCACGGAGAAGGCCAAGGCCATCATCGCCGGCGGCGTCTACCGGGTCCAGGAGCAGGTGCCCCTGGAGCGCCTGTGGCGCCCGTCAACCCGGCCACGCTCATCGTGGGTGGCGGCATCGCCGGCATCACGGCCGCTCTCGAGCTCGCCGACGCCGGCTACCCGGTGCACATCGTGGAGCGCGAGCCGTCCATCGGCGGGCACATGGCCCAGTACGACAAGACCTTCCCGACGCTCGACTGCGCGGCCTGCATCCTGACGCCCAAGATGGTGGACGCCGGCGCCCACAAGAACATCACGCTCCACACCTGGAGCGAGGTGGTGGACGTCTCCGGCTCCGTGGGCGACTTCAAGATCAAGGTCAAGCACAAGCCACGCATGCTGGTCGAGGCCGACTGCACGGGCTGCGGCATCTGCATCGAGAAGTGCCCGGTGCAGGTCGTGGACACCGGCTTCGAGGCCGGCATCGGCTACCGCAAGGCCATCTACACGCCCTTCCCGCAGTCGGTGCCCAAGTACCCGGTGTTGACGCCGGATGACTGCACCTACTTCGCCAAGGGCACCTGCAAGGCCTGCGAGAAGTTCTGCCCCACCAACTGCATCGACTTCACCCAGACCGACACGTACGTCGAGCTCAACGTCGGCAACATCCTCATCGCCACGGGCTTCGCACCCTTCGACGCGCGCCGCATCGAGGCCTTCGGCTACCGGCCGCCTGCCCAACGTCTTCACGTCCATGGAGTTCGAGCGCATGAGCAACGCCGCCGGGCCCACCGGCGGGCGGATCGTCCTGCGCGACGGCGTGACGGAGCCGAAGGCGGTGGCCATCATCCACTGCGTCGGCTCGCGGGACAAGAACACCAACGAGCACTGCTCGGCCATCTGCTGCATGCAGTCGCTGAAGTTCGCGCACCTCGTCAAGGAGCACACCAGCGCCGACGTGTACGAGTGCTACATCGACATGCGCACGCCGGGCAAGGGCTACGACGAGTTCTACAACCGCATCCTCAACGAGGGCACGCAGTTCATCCGGGGCCGCGTGGCGGAGATCTCGGACGCCCTGCGCTACCCGGAGGAGGAGGGTCACGAGGGCCGCCTCATCGTCCAGGTGGAGGACACGCTGGCGGGCGTCACCCGGCGCGTGCCCGTGGACATGGTGGTCCTCTCCGTCGGCCTGGAGCCGCAGCCGGACGCCGTCGAAGTGGCGCGCATGTTCGGCATCGGCTGCAGCGCCAAGGGCTTCATCATCGAGCGCCACGCCAAGCTGGCGCCGGTGGCCACCATGACCGATGGCGTCTTCGCCGCCGGTGCCACCCTGGGGCCGCGGGACATCCCCACCAGCGTCTCCAACGGGGCCGCGGCAGCGGCGCAGATCCTGAGCCGGATCTCGCAGGGCCAGATCGCGCTGGAGCCCTACCGGGCCAGCGTGGACGCGGCCCGTTGCTCCGGCTGCCGCATCTGCAATGACCTCTGCCCGTTCAGCGCCATCTCGCTTCGACGAGGGGGCGATGGTCACGAACATCGATCCGAAGCTCTGCCAGGGCTGCGGCGTCTGCGTGGCGGCCTGCCCGGCACGAGCCATCGCCGGCAGTGGCTTCAGCCACGAACAGATCATCGCCCAGATCGACGGGCTGCTGATGGACGCCTTCAAGGTCCCCGGTGGCAGCGTCATCGAAGCGGCGGGGGTGACGGCATGACCGCAGTGATGACCACACCGGACCAGGTGGCCGCGCCGGCCGCCAGCGTCGAACCCTTCGAGCCGCTCATCCTGGGCTTCACCTGCAACTGGTGCAGCTATCGGGCCGCGGACCTGGCCGGCACGGCCCGCACCAAGTACCCCTACAACGTGCGGCTCATCCGCCTCATGTGTTCCGGCCGCATGGAGCCGGAGTTCATCCTGGAGGGCTTCGCGCGGGGCGCGGACGCCGTGATCATGACCGGCTGCTGGCCGGAGGACTGCCACTACCGCATCCAGTCGGTCAAGGCCCTGCGACGCTTCCTCTTCCTGCGACGCACGCTGGCGGACCTGGGCATCGAGCCCACCCGCCTGCAGCGCTTCTACGCCAGCGCCGCCGAGGGCCAGCGCTTCGCCGACGAGATGGCCCGCATCGTGGCGGAGGTCCGGGACCTGGGGCCCATCCCATCCGAGATCCGCGTGGCGCTCGGTCGCGAGGCCGCGGCGCACACCCCAGCGGCTGAGGCCGTGGAGGTCAAGGCATGACCGCAGAAGCCGCCACCGCCACCCGCTACAAGCTGGCCATGTACTGGGCCTCGGCCTGCGGCGGCTGCGACGTGGCCGTGCTCAACCTGGGCATGAAGCTCATCGAGTTCACGGAGCGCTGGGAGCCCGTCTTCTGGCCGGCAGCCATGGACGGCAAACGCTCCGCGGTTCGCGCCATGGAAGACGGCGAGATCGACGTCTGCCTCTTCGACGGCGGCATCCGCACCGACGAGGATGCGGAGATGGCGCACCTGCTGCGCGCCAAGTCCAAGGTCCTGGTGGCCTTCGGCTCCTGCGCCAGCGAGGGCTGCATCCCGGGCCTCGCCAACCAGCGCTCGATCGAGGCCATCTACGCGGCGGCCTACGACCCCGAGCTCAACGACAACCCGGACGGCATCCGGCCCGGCGGCCACTGGACGTCGCCCTGGGGCGAGCTGGAGCTGCCCAGCCTGGAGACCCGCCTGCGGACGCTCGGCGCAGGTGGTCAAGGTCGACTACTCGCGTGCCCGGCTGCCCGCCGGAGACGGAGCGCATCGCGGAGGTCCTCACGACCGTCACGGCAGCGCTGGACGGCAAGGTCCCGCTGCCGCCAGCCGGCTCGGTGCTGGGAGCCGGCACCTCCACCGTCTGCGACGAGTGCAAGCGCGAGCGCGGCGTCAAGCACATCACGGAGTTCCGGCGCATCCAGACGCTGGCGGAGGTGGACCCCACGCTCTGCCTGCTGGAGCAGGGTCTCCTCTGCTGCGGCCCGGCGGCGCGTGACGGCTGCGGGGCCAAGTGCCCGGCGGCGGGTGCCCCGTGCATCGGCTGCTACGGCGCCACGGACGGCGTCCGAGACTTCGGCGCTCGACTCCTCTCGGCCTACGCATCGGTCGTCGAGGCCAGCGAGCCGGAGGACATCGAGCGCGTCCTGGCCGGCCTGCCGGACACGGTGGGCCAGTTCTATCGCTTCAGCCTGGCAGCCTCGCTGCTCCATGGGGGCCGGTGATGACACGCCTGACCATCGATCCCGTCACGCGCCTTGAGGGTCACGGCAAGATCGAGATCCTGCTCGACGAGGCCGGCGACGTCGCCCACACCTACTTCCAGATCCCCGAGCTGCGAGGCTTCGAGGCCTTCTGCGTCGGTCGGCCCGTGGAGGACATGCCGGCGCTCACGAACCGCATCTGCGGCGTCTGCCCGGAGGCCCACCACATGGCCGCCGCCAAGGCCGCGGACGCGGTCTACAAGGTCACGCCGCCGCCTGCCGGCCGCAAGCTGCGCGAGCTGCTCTACAACGCCTTCTACGTCACCGACCACGCCACCCACTTCTACGTGCTCTCCGGACCGGACCTCATCATGGGTCCGGACGCCCCGGCCGCCGAGCGCAACATCCTGGGCGTCGTCAAGAAGGTCGGCGCGGAGATCGGCAAGCAGGTCATCGACGTCCGCCACGCCGGCCACCGCGTCATCGAGATCATCGGCGGCCGCCGCATCCATCCCTGCACCGGCGTGCCTGGCGGCATGACCAAGGCCATCAGCGAGGCGGAGCGCCAGGAGATCGAGACGCTCGGCCAGCAGATGGTCGAGTTCGCCAGCTTCAGCCTGGGCCTCTTCGACAAGATGCTGGCCGAGGACCTGGCCGTCGAGGAGCTCGTCAAGGGCGACCTGTATCGCCACGAGACCTACTACGCGGGGCTCGTCGACGCCAACGACAAGGTCACCTTCTACGACGGCCGCGTCAAGGTCGTGGCCCCGGATGGCGAGGTCTTCGGTTCGTACGAGCCGAAGGACTACCGCGACTGGATCGCGGAGCGGGTGGAGCCCTGGACCTTCCTGAAGTTCCCCTACCTCAAGGCGGTGGGCTGGAAGGGCCTCGTGGACGGCAAGGACTCCGGCATCTACTACGGTCGCGCCGCTGGGACGCCTCAACGTCGCCTCCGGCATGGCCACGCCGCGTGCGCAGGCCGCCTACGAGAAGTACTTCGCGACGCTCTCACCGGATGGCACGCCCGTCCATTCGCGGGGCGCCACGCACTGGGCCCGGCTCATCGAGATGATGCAGGCCGCGGAGACGGTCCTGGAGCTGGCGCGCGACCCGGAGATCACCTCGCCGCTCGTGCGGGCCATCCCCACGGAGACCCCGACCGAGGGCGTGGGCACGGTGGAGGCGCCTCGCGGCACGCTGACCCACCACTACTGGACCGATGAGAACGGGGTCATCACCCGCGTCAACCTCATCGTGGGCACGACCAACAACTACGGGCCCATCGCGATGTCCGTGGACAAGGCCGCCCGCAGCCTCATCTCCAAGGGCACGGTCGTCACGGAGGGCCTGCTCGACCGCATCGAGATGGGCTTCCGGGCCTACGACCCGTGCTTCGGCTGCGCCACGCACACGATGCCGGGCCAGATGGCCATGATCGTGACCATCCGGGACGCCGACGGGAACCCGCTGCAAGAGCTGCGGCGTGACTGACGGGCAGGGGTCGGCGAGCCCCGGGTTCGGGCCGTGACGAGCCTCTTCGGCGCGGGCGAGGCCTACGGGCTGCGCTTCGCCGAGCCCGGTGAGACGCTCGTCGTCGGCCTGGGCAATCCCATCCTGGGCGACGACGGCGTCGGCTGGCGTGTCATCGACGAGCTGGACGGCATGGAGCACGCGCGAGGCCAGCCTGCAGCAGGCCTGCGTGGGTGGCGTGAGCCTCATGGAGATCATGGTCGGCTACCAGCGCGCCATCATCGTGGACGCGGTCATCGACCCCGCGTCAGCGCCCGGCAGCGTCTGGTGCCGGCCGCTCGCCGAGGTGGAGACGAGCCTGGCAAGCCATCTCGATTCGACGCATGATGCGTCACTCCCGGCAGCCCTGGAGGCCGGGCGGGCGATGGGCGCCGAGCTGCCCACGGACATCGACGTCGTGGGCATCGTCATCGAGCGTGGCGATGTCTTCGGCGAGGACTTGAGCGACGTCGTGGAGGCGGCCGTCCCGGTCGCCGCGGCGGCGGTGGAAGAGGCGCTTCGGGGGCGCCGCTCGCGATAGCGGGAAGGGGGACCATCGATGCACGAAGCCGGAGTGACGGAACGCATCCTGGAGATCGTCGTCGAGCACGCCAAGGAGGCGCACGCGCAGCGGGTCACCGACGTCTACCTGGAGGTGGGCGAGGAGTCGGGCATCGACACCGACTCCGTGGAGCTCCACTGGCCGCTGCTCTCCAGGGGCTCCGTCGCGGAGGGTGCCACGCTGCACTTCGACGAGGCAGAGGCGCCGTTCACGTTCCGCCTCACCAGCATCGAGGTGGACGAGCCCAGCCACTGATCGCCTACCGTTCGGCCCGTCGGGGCCGAGCGGCCGGGTCAGCCGGCCGGGGTCGAAGTCGCCGGGTTCAGCCGGCCGTCGGGCTGCTGGCGGGGTCGGCTGAGGGCTCCGCGACAGGCTGGATGGTCGGCTCTGGCGTCGGGTCGGGCGTCGGGTCCGGGTCCCTGGCTGGAGTGACCACCGGCTCTGGTGTCGGCTCCGGCGTGGGGTCGGGCGCCCTGGCCGGTTCGGGCGTTGGCTCCCTGGTCGGCTCCGGCGTTGGTTCCCTTGTCGGCTCAGTGGCCGGTTCCGGGGTCGGCTCAGGCGTGGGGCGCGCCTCCGGCTCCTTGGTGCGCTCTGGCGTCGGCTCCGGCGTGCGGTCAGCCGTGGGTCCGGGTCCCGGCGGGGAGCTGGCGGCTGCGTCAGCCGTGCGATCGGCCGTCGGTTCCGGTGTCGGCTCGGTGGTCGGGGCAGGTTCGGGGGTCGGTCCTGGCGATAGGCGAGTCGGGGGTGCAGCGCTGTCCGGGCTTCCGGGGTCCGAGGCGACACGCGGTCCTGCCGGGACGAAGCGGACGGCGTCGAAGCCGATCGTTCGACCGAGCGAGGCGCGCTCGCCGGTCCGGTCGGTCAGCTTCACGGCCGGCGTCGTCGTGAGCCTGAAGGTGCCCAGATCGACCCACTTGCCCCGGTTCGCGGACTGGTCGAGCCGCCGTTTCACCCAACCGTCGGTCGTCTTGACGCGGTAGACCGCCCTCTTCGTCGTCGCGTTGGTGGTCGGGATCTTGACCACCACGCGGTAGTCGCCAGGCGCGGTCAGGGTGGGGCGCCAGGTGGCGATGCGCTTGGCCTTGCCCGCTCGCGTCGGCACCCAGAAGCTGTGCCGCAGGTAGCCGCTGTCGGCCTGCTTCCAGCCGCCGGCCCGCGTGATGAACTGCGGGGAGAGGTCGTCGACCACGACCGTCACCGCGATCGGCTGTGGTTGTGGTGGGCGGGTGTCGGCTCGGGTGTCGGGGGCGGCGGCTGAGTCGGTTGTGCCGGCGGTGGCGACGTGGGGGTCGGAGTCGGCGGTGGGAGTCGGCAGGCCGCTGACCGGCTCGATGCCCAGGCTCACCGACGTAGCTGACCGTCGAGCCGGGGGCGACCGACGTGCCTGCGGCTGGGGACTGACCGAAGACCTGGCCGAGCGGAACCGCGTCGCTGTAGACCGACGAGGGAGACACCCACCAAGCCGACACCGTTGAGCGCCGTGGCGGCAGCGTCGGCGGTCAGACCATCGATGAGCGGCACGCTGACCGGGGCGGTCCCTTGCTCACGACGTAGGTGACGGTGGAGAGCGGTGCGACCTGGCTGGCCGCGGCGGGATCCTGGCGGATGACGAGCCCGGCGGCCACGTGGCGCTGTAGGCCTCGTCTGGCACCCCGGAGACCGAGGCCCGCGCCGCTGATGGCGGTGGCCGCGGTGCCGCGGTCTTGCCCAGGACGTCGGGCACGCTGACCGGGGCGGGTCCCTTGCTCACGACGTAGCCGACGGTGGAGAGCGGTGCGACCTGGCTGGCCGCGGCCGGGGTCCTGGCGGCTGACGAGCCCGGCCTGCGATCGTGGCGCTGTAGGCGCGTCGGCTCTTGGCACCCGGGGACCGAGGCCCGCGCCGCTGATGGCGGCTGGCGGCGTGTGCCGGCGTGTCTTGCCCAGGACATCGGGCACGCTGACCGGGGCGGGTCCCATGCTCACGACGTAGGTGACGGTGGAGAGCGGTGCGACCTGGCTGGCCGCGGCGGGGTCCTGGCGGATGACGAGCCCGGCAGCCACGTGGCGCTGTAGGCTCGTCGGCTCCCCGGAGGGGACCGAGGCCCGCGCCGGTGATGGCGGTGGCGGCGGTGCTCGGGTGTCGTGCCCACGACGTTGGGCACGCTGACCGGGGCGAGTGCCCTGGCTCACGACGTAGGTGACGGTGGAGCGCGGTGGCCACGACCGGCTGGCCGCGGCCGGAGCCTGGCTGATGACGAGTCCTTGGCGACCGTGGTGCTGTAGGCGCGTCGGTCTTGGCACCCGGGAGGCCAGGCCCGCGCCGGTGAGGGCCGCTGGCGGCGGTCTCGGTGTGGCCCGACGATGTTGGGCACCGTGACCGGGGCGATGCCCAGGCTCACGACGTAGGTGACGGTGGAGCGCGGGCCAGACCGGCTGGCCGCGGCCGGAGCCTGGCTGATGACGAGGCCGGCGACCGTGGTGCTGTAGGCGCTCGTCTTGGCACCCGGGGGCCAGGCCCGCGCCGCGTGAGGGCGGTGGCGGCGGTGCCTCGGTGTGGCCCACGATGTTGGGCACGCGTGACCGGGGCGATGCCCAGGCTCACGACGTAGGTGACGGTGGAGACCGGTGGCACGACCGGCTGGCCGCGGCCGGAGCCTGGCTGATGACGAGCCCTTGGCGACCGTGGCGCTGTAGGCGCTCGTCTTGGCACCCCGGAGGGGACCAGGCCCGCGCCGCTCATGGCGGTGGCCGCGGTGCTCGGGTGTCGTGCCCAGGACGTCGGGCACGCTGACCGGGGCGATTCCCTTGCTCACGACGTAGGTGACGGTGGAGAGCGGTGCGACGCTGGCTGGCCGCGGCGGGAGCCTGGCGGCTGACGAGCCCGGCAGCCACGCTGGCGCTGTACTCGTCGGCTCGGCACCGGGGGGACCGAGGCCCGCGCCGCTGATGGCGGTGGCCGCGGTGCTCGGGTGTCGTGCCCAGGATGTCGGGCACGCTGACCGGGGCGATTCCCTTGCTCACGACGTAGGCTGACGGTGGAGACCGCGGCGCGACCATGGCGCCGGCGGCGGGTCGCTGGCGGCTGACGAGCCCGGCCGGCCGACGTCGTGGCGCTGGTACGCCGTCGGCTGCGCCCGGAGCCGGCGACCGAGGCCCGCGCCGCTGAGGGCGGTGGCCGCGTTGCCGGGTGTCTTGCCCAGGATATCGGGCACGCTGACCCCGCACTCCCGAACGAGAGCACCGATGTCCAGCCTGTCGCCCGTGACGGTCTTGCCGAGCAGCGAGGCGGTCTGGGTGCCAGACCCGAGCAACCGGCTTCGCAACACACCCGCACCGAGACCGGGGTCGAGGCTTGCGCATAGCGCCAGGGCACCTGTCACATGCGGCGTCGCCATGGACGTCCCCGACATGTCAGCGTAGCCCCCTGGATAGGTGCTCCGGATGCTGCTGCCTGGTGCGCCCAGATCGACGGACGTCGACCCGTAGTTCGACGTCGTGGCGAGACCACCTCCGGAATCGATGTTCGCGACCGAGATGATGCAATCCCAGCCTCGTGCCGAGCCGTCAGCGCGAGTGGTGCAGCTGTAGCCGGCGGGGAGGAACGAGGGCGTCGAGTCGGACGTCTTTGTCAACTTGCCGTCGTTGCCCGCCGCTGCGATGAACAGGATGCCGCGGTCGCCACCTCGATCGATCGCATCCGCGAGGGCTTGGCTGGGCGTGCCCATGGCCGCCGTGTGCAGGTACCCCCAGCTGTTGTTGGTCGCGACGATGTTCAGGCCGTGGCGGGTCTTCAGGTCACTGACGTAGTCGAGTCGCGGCGATGGCAGAGCTGATGCTTCCGCCGCTGGGCCCGAGGAACTTGACCGGGATGAAGGTGACCTTCCAGTCGACACCGGCCACGCCGATGCCGTTGCCTCCCCTGGCGCCGATGGTGCCTGCCACGTGGGTGCCATGGTCGTCGCCCGTATCCGTCGTAGACAGTAGGCGTCGCTCGAGTAGAAGTCCCACCCGTGGATGTCATCGACATAGCCGTTGCCGTCGTCGTCGATCCCGTTGCCCGCGATCTCGAATGGGTTGGTCCAGATGTTGTCGACCAGGTCTGGGTGATCGATCTGCACCCCCTCATCGACGATCCCGACGTAGACCGCCTTCGAGCCGACGGCACCTGCCGCCCAGGCCTCGTCGGCACCCGAGCCGAACGGGTTCGCGTAGGTGCGACACGCGTCGCCCTGCATCCCCCAGAGGCTGCCGTCGGCGTAGTAGGTGTCGTTCGATGTCTCGGCCGTGCGTGACGTAGTAGTCGGGCTCGGCGTACTTCACGCCCGACTGCTTCTGGAGCTTCTCGATGGCCTTCTCGACGGTCTGGCCGGGTGGCAGCTTCATGACCACGGTGTCCGGGGCGAGCGGCGAGAGGGGCTCCACGTCGGTCGCGCCCACGGAGCCCGCAGCCACACCCTTCTTGACCTTGGAGGTGCCGGGCTCGAAGCCCACGAGGACGACGTCCTTGGCGTGGCCCTTCGCCAGCCCGGGGCTCGGGACGTCTCCCTGTGCAGCGATCGTGGGCGCCGGCGTCGTCAGAGCGAGCAGGCTGATGACGACCAGGAGGAAGGCCGAGCATGCCGCGAGGGCCAAGGATCGAGGTCGCACCGGCGAAAGCCTACCGACCTTCCGGCAGGACTGCCCACGGGACCATTGACGGTCGAAGGCAGGACGCATGCCACCGATGATGCATCGGCACGGCCGCCGGGCGACGGCTGGGCAGCAGACCGCGGTGCCCAGAGGCGCCACGGCGCGCATCGGCGCGACGGCCGACGCCGTGCCGCATGCCGTAGGGTTGCGACATCAGGCCATACATCCGATGGGAGACGATCGATGAGCCATCCAGAGCTGCCGCCGGGCATCGAGATCGAGCAGGTCTACCTGGTCGAGGTCCAGTTCACGCCGGACGCCGCGGAACGGCGCCCTGCCGTTCGACATGAGCACCTTGTGCGCATCGCCGAGCTCAAGCGCAGCGGCACCCTGATCGAGGGCGGCGCCTACGCGGACGGCGGCTTGACCTCGTCCATCCTCATCGTCCGCGCCGCGGATGCCGAGGCGGCGGCAGCGGTCGTCCGTGCCGATGTCTACGTCCGAGCCGGCGTCTGGGGCGAGATGACGGTGCGCCCGTTCGGTCGCGTCTCGGTGTAGCCCAGCAACAAGATCGCCGCGATTCGCGGCAAACCTGAGAAGTCCGCCGTCCTGGCGCTGCTGCAGGATGAGCGGGGCGCGGACGCGGTCGAGGATGCCGTCGATGAAGGCGCCGTCATCAGTGCCGTCAATCTGTCCGAGGTCCTCGCCAAGATGACGGACGCCGGCGCCACGGCCCATGAAGCGGCCGACCTCGTCGTGAGCCTGTTCGTCGAAGTCGAGCCCTTCGGGCTGGCATCGGCTCGGAATGCGGCACGCATCCGCGGCCTGCTCCCGTCAGCCGGCCTCTCGCTCGGCGATCGGGCCTGCCTGGCCCTGGCCGCGGCACGCGGACTCCCGACCATCACGGCGGACCGCGCCTGGCTCGGCCACGCGGGCACGCTCGGCGTCGAGGTCCGCTCGATCCGGTAGGCGGACCGGGTAGGCGGACCGGATCCACGCTCGCGACGGACGGGTCCGCGTCAGGCGCGGCGCTGCAAGCGTGAGGTAGCTGAGGCCCAGGCACACCACGCACCAGGCGGCGAGGAAGAGGAAGGGGCTGGCCGTCAGGGGGAAGGTCGTGCTGGCGAGCGACCCACGGATGACCTCACCCATGGCCGCCACCGGCAGGACGGCGTGCACCGACTGGAGCCACTCCGGCAGGCGCTCGGCCGGGAAGTTGATGGGCGAGAAGAGAAGCACGGCGAAGACCAGCACCTGCGTGAGGAGCATGGCGATCATCGGGGGCAGCAGGCTGGCCAGGGCGTAGCCCACGGCGGCCGACGTCACCGCCACCAGCAGCGCGGCCGGGATGATGGCGACGCTCACGGAGAGATCGAGGCCGAAGGCCCAGATGCCCACCAGCACCGCAAAGGCGACGCCCGGCAGGACGATCGCCAGCCAGACGGTCAGGTCGGCCGCGAGATAGGCCATGCGCGGCACCGGCAGGCTGCGCATGTACTCCAGCGAGCCCTCGATCTTGGCCTGCGAGACGACCTGCGGCAGCAACACGAGGCCCATGGTGATGAGCGTGATGGCCGGCGCCCCCGTGGCCAGGAACAGCATCGTCGTCTCGTCCATCTCGGGGAACAGCAACGGATAGCCGATGACGATGCCGAAGGCGAAGAGGGTCTGGACGACCATCGCCAGTGGCACGAAGCCCTTGAGGCGAAGCGCCTGCCAGCGCACCAGCAGGCGATAGCTACGCAGCGCGCGCATGCGTGACCTCCTTGGTCGGTGTGGGCTGGGTAGACGTGACGGTCCGGGCCGCGTCGGAGACGAGCTCCACGTAGACGTCCTCCAGCGATGCCGGGGTCAGGGCGAACTCACCGACCTGACCGCTGGACCGCAGCCCCTGCGCCCAGCCGAGGGCTGCGGCAGCGTCCGGGGCAGGCAGGATGGCCATGGCGTGCGAACCGTTGGGCAGATAGCGGATGACGAAGGGGGGCGCGGGGGGCGCCGCCATGCCCGCCTCGAGCGACAGCTCCAGGCGAAGCTCCTGCTCGAGCCCGGCCTTCAGCTGCGCGGGTGTCCCCTCGGCCACGACGCGCCCCGCATCGAGGATCGCCAGGCGGTCCACGGCACGCTCGGCTTCCACCACGTTGTGGGTCACCAGCAGGACGGTGCTGCCCTCGTCCGCCAGGGCGCGGACGGCCGACCACAGCAGGCGCCGGCGGACCGGGTCCACGTCGTTGGTGGGCTCGTCCAGGACGACGACGCGGCCCGGCACCACGGCGGCCATGGCGAAGGAGACCAGGCGCTTGACGCCGCCGGAGAGGCGCTCGCCATCCGTGTCCAGCCACTCCCCGATGTCCAGCGCATCGACGAGGCGCTCACGGCGGCTGCGCACGTCCGCCGCGCCGCCGCCGCGGAGCTGGCCCATGAGGTCGATGGCCTGGCGCGGGGTCAGGCCGTTGATGGGCAGCTGGGCCTGGGGTTGCAGCGAGCAGGCCTGGCGGGCGTAGCCTGGGTCCGCGACCGCGTCGCGGCCGTCGATGCGGATGCTGCCCGCGTCGGGACGCAGGAGACCGACGACCTGGTTGACGAGCGTCGTCTTGCCGGCGCCGTTGTGGCCGAGCAGGCCGTAGACCTGGCCCCCATCCGCGTGGAGGGTGATGCCGTCGTTGGCGCGCACGCCCGGACCTCGCCGGAAGGGCCGCCGATACGACTTGGTGACTTGCTGGACTTCGAGCAGCATGGGGTCCTCCCCTGGGTGCGCATCGGGTGTCGGGACCCGGCGACTACTCGACCTCAGATACTCGGCAGTATCCACATTCTGACTGGGATGTCAATACCGATGAGTATCTTGATACCAGGAGGTATCCTGTGACCATGAGCCGCGACCCGCAAGCCCTGGCGACGACACGATCCGTGGCGCCGCCGATGAGGTCCGCCGGGAGACGCGGGCCGCCGCTGCCGAGATCAGGACCGAGCTTCGGTGCCGCCAGGCGCGAGACGCGCGCAGCCCTGCGGGAGGCCATGGACGAGATCGGCGCGGCGCTCCGCGAGGTCTGGGGGCCATCGCCCGCTGCGAGCCGGCGGCGGCCGCGCGACTCTCGCGTGCCGAGCGCAAGGAGCTGACCCGCGAGCTGCTGCTCGACGCCGCCATCGAGGTCTTCGCCCAGAAGGGCTACCACGGCGCGTCCCTGGATGACGTCGCGGAAGCGGCCGGCTTCACGAAGGGCGCCGTCTACTCGAACTTCACCCGCAAGTCGGACCTCTTCCGGGAGCTGTTGGAGCGCGAGACGCGGAGGCGCAACGCGGCCCTCGGCGCAGGCATGGCGAGCGTCAGCGTCGAGGCCCTGCCCGAGGTCGGTGGCGAGTGGCTCCGGCGACAGGCGGGAGAGCAGCGCGACTGGGACCTGCTCACCGTGGAGTTCTGGCTGGCGGCCGTCCGCGACCCGGCACTGGGTGCGCGACTGAGCCACGGGCGCGAGCAGGCCCTGGACGACTTCGGCGGCATCATCGATCAGAAGCTCGCCGAGGCGGGGGTCGATGCCGGGCTGTCCGGCCGGGAATTGGCGGAGGTCTTCGATGCGCTCGGCACCGGGCTCCTCATGAGCCAGTACCTGGACCCCACCAGCGACCGGGCCGACCTCTTCGCGAGGGCGGCACGCAAGCTGCTGGCCGCCGTGAGGACCCCTCCAGGGCCGCGAGCGGGCCGAGTCCTGACTGCCAGACCGAGGGAGGAGAAGCGATGCGCATCGTCGTCACGGGGGGCAGCGGCAAGGCCGGCCGCTGGGTGGTCGAGCGCCTGCGACAGGCAGGACATGACGTCCTCAACGTGGACCAGCGGCATGACGGCAGCGCCCACGGGCTCTGCCTGGTCGCCGACCTGGCCGACCCCGGGCAGGCCTTCGAGGCACTGGCCGGAGCGGACGCGGTCGTGCACCTGGCCGCCATCCCGGCCCCGGAGCTCCGGCCGCCGGCCGAGACGTTCCGCATCAACACGCTCTCGACGTACAACGTCTTCGCCGCCGCGGAGGCGCACGGGCTCGGCCGCGTCGTCTACGCCTCCAGCGAGACGGTGCTCGGGCTGCCCTTCGACGAGCCGCCGGCCTTCGCGCCCATCGACGAGAGCCACCCGCCGCGACCGGAGTCGTCCTACGCGCTGGCCAAGCTGGCCGGCGAGACGCTGGCCCAGCAGTTCGCGCGCCGGACGGGCGTGCCTCACGTCGGCCTGCGCATCTCCAACATCATGGAGCCGCCCGACTACGCGGCCTTCCCGGGCTACTGGGAGGACGCCACGCTGCGGCGCTGGAACCTGTGGGGCTACGTCGATGCCCGAGACGTGGCGCTGGCCTGCGAGCTCGCCCTGACCGCCGACGTGCACGGCGCGGAGGTCTGCATCATCGCCGCGGCGGACACGGTCATGCCGCGTGACAGCCGCGACCTCATGAGCGAGACCTTCCCGGGTGTTCCGCTGACGCGCGAGCTGCGCGGCCGGGAGACGCTCCTGAGCATCGACCGGGCACGGCAGATCCTGGGGTACGAGCCACGCCACACGTGGGGCGATGAGCTGACCGGTCACCCCGGCGGCTGAGAGCGCGAGCGCCTGGAGGGCGACCGCGCGACCTACTCGGCGGGCGCCTGAGCTGCCGCGATCTCCGGGTAGGCCGGCGTCTGGAGGATGCCCAGCGTATCCAGCGGGAAGAAGCTCAGCCAGGCGCGGCCGACCACGGAGTCGACGTCCACGAGGCCGACGCTGGCGCGGCGCGAGTCGGTGGAGCCGCCGCGGTGGTCCCCAAGGACGAAGAGCGACCCCTCAGGCACGTCCCACTCGGAGGCCTGACCCGTGGCCAGCGTGGGCTGGTTCTCTCCCGTGGCCGGGTCGACGTAGGTGTAGGCATCTTCCTCGAGGCGGACGCCGTCGATCCAGACCGCGCCGTCCTTGATCTCGACGTGCTCGCCGCCGACCCCGATGACCCGCTTGATGAACGGCGTCTGGTCGCTCTGGCCCCGAGGGTGGAAGACGATGATGTCGCCGCGGGAGTAGGCGTCGAAGCGGGGCGTCAGCTTGTCGATGAGCAGGTGCTGGCCAGGCTGCAGCGTGTCGATCATGGACTGCTGCTCGACCCGGAACGTCTGCACCACGAAGGTCGTGATGACCAGGTAGAGGGCGACTGCCAGACCGACCGTCGTGACGATCTCGATCACGACGTCGATGGCTCTCGACCGCTTGCGCGGCTGCGTCGGCGTGGCCTCCGGGACCGCGGGGTAGGGAGCGGGCGAGCCCGTCAAGCGTTCACCTCTGGGTAGACAGACGCCTGAAGTCGCGTCGGATAAGGGTAGCGGTTCCGCGTGGTCCTGCTCGGCACCGACGTGGCACCGCCAGCCTGAGCCGTCTCGGGCGCGGGTGGCTTACCCGACAGGTCCTCAGGCTCGGGACATCAGCCCTGCTCGAGCGGCGGGGACGCCTCCGCGTCCGGGGCTGTCGCGGCAGGGCCGAGCTGCCAGACGTCGGCCTTGGCCTGCCGTCCCTGCCCACCGAAGAGCAGGAGACGGCCTCGTGCCGCATCCGTGACGAGGGTGGCTCCGAAGCGTGCCGATGGCACGGCGCCGGCAAGGGCGACCCGTTCGAACTCGAGCGTCTCGCGGTCCACCCGCCAGAGATCGTCGAGGGGCTCGTTGTCGGCCCCGACGCCACCAAAGACCCAGGCCACCGGGCCGGCCTCCGTCACGGCGTATAGCCGCCGCGCCCCCGCCCCGGATCGGTCTGGCGCGACCAGGCGCCATCGGGCCGCGTCATCCAGAGGTCACCGAGGGCAGAGGTGGAGTTGTCCTGCCCGCCGTACAGGACGAGCTCGCCGGTCGCGGAGGTGAAGCAGTCGTGGAGGCAGCGTTCGCCGGGTCGCCGGCCGTCCGGCGTGATGCGGCTCCAGCGCTGGGTAGCCAGATCGTAGGCCCGCGTGTCGTCGAAGCGACCGGCGAACGTGAAGCCGTGGCTGATCCAGAGCCGGCCGTCGGGTCCATTGACCATGCAGGAGCCGTAGCGTGCCTTGGGTGCCGCACCATTCCCGGGCAGTTCGCTCCACCTGTCCGTCGTCGGGTCGTATGCCCACAAGTCGCCGAAGAAGTCGGCGTCGCGCTGGCCGGCGAAGACGACCAGGCCACGGTCGGCCGTCCAGACGGCGCTGTGCCCGAAGCGTGGCGCCGGCTTGGGGCCGCGGGGCGCGAGTCTCTGCCATGCGTCGGACGCCAGGTCGAAGCGCCACAGGTCGTCGAAGGCCTGCCGACCATCCCGGCCGCCGAAGAGGTAGGCGAAGCGGCCGTCACGGTCCACCGTCCAGGTGTGGTCCTCGCGGGCAGCCGGACCGCGTGTCGGGCTGATGTCCGTCCAGACAGGGGTCTCGGTCATTCGTGGAGACGGAGGCGGAACGACGTCGGTGAGGGCCGGGGGCTCCAGGGACGTCGGTGAGGGCAGAGAAGAGGGGGCCTGCGCCGTTGCTGGCCGCGGCCGGGGCGGACACTAGGAGCAGCAGGGCAACAGCCGTGGCATGGAGATGTCGCATGCGCGCGCATGCTGGCGCGTGGCCGTGACACGGCTGTGACGAGTCGTCCGCATGGTGGGGCGGGACTAGACTCCGGTGGAGGCCGCCGGCCGACGGCGATGCGCGAGAGAGGAGAGGGGCATGATCAAGGAGTTCCGCGAGTTCCTGTTGCGGGGCAACGTCATCGACCTGGCCGTGGCGGTCGTCATCGGGGCCGCCTTCGGGGCCATCGTGACCTCCCTGGTGGAGGACATCATCACGCCGCTGCTGGGCATCTTCGGCATCCCCGACTTCTCGACCTGGGTCATCCAGGTCGGCGACGCGGAGATGCGCATCGGGGCCTTCCTGAACACGCTCATCAGCTTCCTGTCCATCGCGGCCGTCATCTTCTTCCTGGTGGTGAAGCCCATGAACCGCCTGATGCCGAAGAAGGAAGAGGCGCCGGCCGGACCCTCCGAGGTGGACCTCCTCACCGAGATCCGCGACGAGCTCCGCAAGGGCACGACGTCCGTCTAGGGAGCGTCGATGTGCCAGATGCCCGACCGGGCCATCGCCACCTGGTCACGAGGCACCCCGGCGCCCGCCGTGACGACCACGTCCGGGTGAGCACCAGCCCTGAGCGGGGCCGAGACACCCTGAGGCGGCTGCAGGTCAGCCGGCGGCCTCGTCCGAAGCGGCCTCTGCGGCCTCGGCAGCCGGAGCGACGGCCGGCTCCAGACCTGGGATCGCGGCGAAGTCCTCCTGGGCGCGCGGCTGCTGCACGCGGGCCAGCGGCTCGTCGGCATCCGTCAGCACGGTCACGCCGGTGGGCACGACCAGGTCGCGCACGTGGAGCACGGCGTCGAAGTCGTGCAGCGGCGTGATGTCCAGGTCCAGGACGTGCGGCAGGTCGCCCGGCAGCGCGCTCACCGAGACATGCTCGCGCAGGTGCAGCAGGGTGCCGCCCATCTTGTCCACGGCGATCGATTCGCCGACGTGGTTGATGGGCACGTCCACGTGGAGCTCCTCGGTCATCTTCACCACGAAGAAGTCGACGTGGATGGGATGCCGCTTGACGGGGTGCTCGTGGATGCCCTGCAGCAGCACGGGCAGGGCGCGGCCGCTGCCGATCTTGAGGTCCACCAGCGAGTTGCGCGGCGGTGGTGCGGCGCAGCTCGTCGAAGGTGCGCGCATCGATCTGGATGGCCTGCGACTTGCGGCCGTGGCCGTAGACGACGGCGGGCACAAGGCCCTGGCGGCGCAGCGCGTTGACCTGCTTGCCAAGGATCTCGCGGGGTTCGGCAGCGACGACGGGGCGGGTGCTCACGTGGGGTGACCTCTCGAGAAGGGTGGGTCCGCCGTTCGCGGACGGCTGCGAATCGTAGCACGAGCGGGCGAGCCGGCCGCTCCGATGTACCATCGAGGACCGATGTCAGCAACCATCCTCATCGTCGACGACGAATACGCCGTCGCTCGCGGTATCCAGTACGCCCTTGAGCAGGAGGGCTACCAGGTCAGCGTGGCCGGCAGCGGAGAGGAAGCCCTGGCCGTGGCCGGCGAGCTTGCCCCGGACCTCGTCGTGCTGGACGTTCGCATGCCCGGCATCGACGGCTTCGAGACCCTCCGCCGACTGCGCGCCGATGGCTCCAAGGCGCCCGTCCTGATGCTCACCGCACGGGACGAGGAGATGGACAAGGTCATCGGCCTGGAGATGGGCGCCGACGACTACATGACCAAGCCCTACGGTCTGCGGGAGCTGCTCAGCCGCATCAAGGCGCTCCTGCGCCGTGCCTACGGGGACCTCGCCGACGCCACCGGGGGTCGCCTCATCCGGCATCGCGACCTGGTCATCGACCTCGACCGTCGGCGCGTCCAGCGGGGCGACAAGCGCATCAGCCTGACCGCCACGGAGTTCGAGATCCTGCGCCACCTGGCCTCGCGACCGGGGCGCGTCTTCAGCCGCCGTGAGCTCCTGGAGCTGGTGCGCGACTACGAAGCCCTCGACCAGGACGAGAAGACCATCAACGTCCACGTCAGCCACCTTCGCGAGAAGCTGGAGGACGATCCCGTCGACCCGACCTTCATCCTGACCGTTCGCGGAGCGGGCTACGCCTTCGCCGAGCGCTGAGTCGTCGAGAGTGGCTGGCACGGCGGGCCCGCCAGGACAGGGGATGAGCGGCTGGCGCGCGCTGGTCAGCAGCTACCGGGCGCGTCTCCTGGTGGCCATCGTGCTGGTCGTGGCGGTGGCCCTGGGCCTCGTGCTCGTGTCGCTGCCGCGGCTGCTGGAGGGCTTCTTCCTGGACCAGGAGGAGGCCAACCTGCGGACTCGCGCGGACGCCGTGGCCACGCTGCTCGCCGATGAACTGGCCGTCGTCGCCGGCGCCGGCGCGCGACCCATCCTGCTGCCCAACGAGCCGGGCATCTCCACGACCCTGGCGCTGGGTGACGCGAGGGGCGGCAAGGTACGCGAGTTGACCGACGAGATCGCCCGCGCCGACGTGCTGGTGACGCTGGCCGCCGCGACCGGCGAGGAGCCCGCCTGGCAGTTGGACGTGGCCTATCCGGACGGCTCGGGCGGGGCGGGGCAGAACCGTGAGCCGGGCCTCTCGGCGCGCGCCGTGGCCACCGTCAAGGATCCTCTGGTACTCCGCGGGCGCGGCTCCCGAGCGGGAGGTGGCGGTCACGCTCAGCAACCCGTACACCTCGCGCGAGCAGACCACGCGCACCATCACGGAAGTGCTCGTCAACGCCGCGCTGGTGGCCCTCGTGGTGGCCGTCATCGTGGCCCTGCTGCTCGCCCAGTGGCTGGCGCGCCCGCTTCGCCGGCTGACCCAGACCTCGCGGCTGCTGGCCGAGGGCCACCTGGAAGCCCGCGTGGCCATCCCCTCCAACTCGCCGCCGGAGGTCCATGAGCTGGCGGGCGCCTTCAACGAGATGGCCGATCGGCTGCAGGAATCGGTGACCATCATCAGCGAGGACCGCGACCGCAGTCGCGACTTCGTGGCCGACGTCAGCCACGAGCTGCGCACGCCCATCGCGGCGCTGCGGACCTTCAACGAGCTGCTCCTGGAGGGGGCGGCCGAGGAGCCGGACACCCGGGACGAGTTCCTGCGCGGCAGTCGCCAGCAGATCGAGCGGCTCGACTGGCTGGCCGCCAACCTGCTGGAGCTGTCCAAGCTCGACTCGGGCCTGGTGGCGCTGCAGCTGCGCGAGGAGGACCTGCGCACCGTGGTCGAGGACGCCGTCGACCACGCCATGCCCATGGCCGATCGCAAGGGTGTCAGCCTCACCGCCCATCTGCCGCCGGACGCCATCGTCCAGCCCCACGACCCGCCCCGCCTGGGCCAGGTGCTGGGCAACCTCATCGGCAACGCCATCAAGTTCACGGCCACGGGCGGCCACGTGGAGGTACGCGTGGAGGCGATCCCAGAGGGTGCCCGCTTCACCGTCAGCGACGACGGCGTGGGCATCGACCCGGCGGAGCTCGAGCACGTCTTCGACCGCTTCTACCGCGGCACTCGCCGGCCCGAGGAGCGCGCCGGTGGATCGGGACTGGGGCTGGCCATCGCCCGCTCCATCGTGGACATGCACCAGGGTCGGGTGGCCATCTCCAGCACCCCGGACGTGGGCACCGAGGTCGTGGTGACGCTGCCGCACCAGGTGTCGCTTTCTTCACCCAGCGACGCCCGGCCATGAACCGTCCGTGGGCTACCGTTCGGCACTCCTGACCCGCCGGAGCCCCTGATCGGAGACTCGAGACCCGGATGGCCGACCGGCCTGACGCTGACCACCCCGGCCAGCCCGCTTCCTACAGCCCGCCACCCCAGCGCCGGCCAGCGTGGATCGCACGCGGCTCGGCCGGGGCGGCCATCGCCAACCCGGAGCAGGGTTCGAGCGCCGGTTGGTCGAGCGCGTCGCAGGGCCAGGGCGGCTGGGCCGGCAGCCGTGAGCTGCCATCCCAGGACGGCACGTCCGGCGCGCGGGAGCCTCGACCCGGGACATCGCGCGGCCTGACCTGGTCCAGCGTCATGGTGGCCCTGGTGGCGGCGGTCGCGGCGTCGCTGGGGACCTACGCGCTCCTGCTGGCAGGAGGCCAGCTGGACCGGCAGGTCGTCGTCCCGCAGGCTCCGGCACAGGCGGCCGGCGCGGGGCGGCTGGACGACCCGGACGTCGTCCGCGTCGTGGAGGAGAGTGCCATCACGGCGGCCGTGGACAGGGTCAGCCCGGCCGTGGTCACGATCATGCCGCGCGGCACGAGCGGCGGCTTCACCTACACGGAGGGCGTGGGCTCCGGCGTCATCTTCGACGCGGACGGCTGGGTGGTCACCAATCGGCACGTCGTCTGCAACGCGGACACGCTCTCCGTGCAACTCGCGGACGGCCAGCGCTTCGAGGGCCAGGTCCAGGGCCTGGACACGCTCACGGACCTCGCCATCGTCAAGATCGACGGCACGGGACTGCCGGCCGCGGACATCGGCAACTCGGGCACGCTGCGGGTCGGCCAGAAGGCCATCGCCATCGGCAGCCCGCTGGGCACCTTCACGAACTCGGTCACGACCGGCGTGGTGAGCGCCATCGGTCGCCGCATCGACGTGGCGGACACCTGCAGCGGCACCGGCCAGCTGGAGTCCCTGCGCGACCTCATCCAGACGGACGCCGCCATCAACCCGGGCAACAGCGGCGGGGCGCTCGTGGACGTGGACGGCACGCTCATCGGCATCAACACGGCCATCGCGGGTGACGCCCAGGGCATCGGCTTCGCCATCCCCATCAACCTGGCCCAGCCCATCATGCAGCAGGCCGTGGAGGGTGAGGCGCTCAGCCGCCCGTGGCTGGGCATCTGGTACACGGCGCTGACCCCGGTCGTCCAGGACCAGCGGGGGCTGCTGCTCGGCTACGGTGCGCTCATCGAGCCGCCGGAGGGCGTCGCGGATGACGCCGTCTTCGGGGGCAGCCCCGCGGACGAGGCCGGCCTGCGGGTGGGGGACATCATCACCCACGTGGATGGCACCAGGGTGGACGGGGACAACCCGCTGGACGGCATCCTGACCCAGTATCGTCCCGGCGAGTCCGTGACCCTGCGCGTGCTGCGTGGAGATGAGGTCCTGGACCTGGCGCTGGTCCTGGGCACGCGGCCGGCAGCCCCGTAGCGACCAGCAGCGCGCCCGCAGCCTCAGGGGCGTTCGCGCCGGATCTGCACCTGCGCGTGGTCCATGTCCACGTCCATCGGCACGGCCAGCTTGCGCACGCGCACGGTGACGGCGGCGATCCGTGTCGAGGCCCCGAGCACCACGCGTGCGATGGCCCCGGCCAGTCCTTCGAGGAGGCGGAAGCTCCCCTCCTCGACCGTGCGGGTCACGGCCTCGACGAGCGGCCCGTAGTCGACCGTGTCGGCCAGGGCGTCCGACGCGCCGGCAGCAGCCAGGTCGGCCTCGACCTCGACGTCGACCTCCACCAGCTGCGGGAGCTCCCGCTCCTCCTCGCTCACGCCCAGGCGCCCCTCCAGGCGCATCGCGGACAGGGTGATGCGGTCCATGGGCGGTGCCTCCTCGATCTGCGACCGGCTCAGCCGGAGGGCGACTCGTGCCACCCGCCACGGATGATGGCATCACTCATGCGCGCCACACGCACGTTCGGCGCCACGTCGTGGACCCGCACGATGTCGACCAGCGCAGCGATGCCCAGCGCGGTCGTGGCCAGGGTTCCCTCCAGGCGCTCCGTGACCGGCAGGTCCAGCACCTTGCCGATGGTGGACTTGCGGCTGGTGCCCAGCAGGATCGGGCAGCCCAGGACCCGGAGCGCTGGCAGGCCAGCGAGCAGCTCGAGGTTCTGCTCGGCCGACTTGCCGAAGCCGATGCCGGGATCGACGATGACCCGCGCGCGGTCACACCCGGCCCGCTCCGCCAGGTCCAGCGTCGCCCGCAGGTCCTCGACCACCTCGTGCACGACGTCCTCGTAGACGGGCACCGCACGGCTGTGCATGAGGATGTATGGCGCTCCGTGCGCCGCGGCCACGGGGGCCAATGCCGCACGCGCTGGTCACCGCCGCGACGTCGTTGAGGATGTCAGCACCGGCGGCGAGTGCTGCATCCGCCACGGCCGCCTTGCTCGTGTCGATGCTGATGGGGATGTCCGCCACTCGTTCGCGGATGGCACCCACCACGCGGCTCACGCGGGCCAACTCCTCGGCCTCGCTGACGGGCTCGTGGCCGGGACGTGTCGACTCGCCACCCACGTCGAGGATGTCCGCACCCTCATCCACCATGCGCAGCGCCTGGGCCACGGCCGTCTCCACGATCCTGCGCGCGTCACTCGTCGTCGCGGGCTCGGCACCGGGGTCCAGCAGCCCATCCCCGCTGAAGGAGTCCGGCGTCACGTTGAGGATGCCCATCACGAAGGTGCGCGAGCCGAAGACGAACTCGCGGCCGCGCAGGAGCAGGGGCGCCAGGACCGGGCGGGCGGGGTCGTCAGCCACCATCTGGCACGAGCCGGGCGCGCACGTGCCCGACGAGATACAGGGACCCGCTGACCACGAGCGGGCCGCCCGCCGAAGCGGCGACCTCCAAGGCGTTCCGAAGCGCCTCGTCGGCATCATCGACAGGGGACGCGGCGGATCGCCCGGCGCCAGATCGACCGGCGGCGGGGCGCCTGGCGGCGGGGCGCCCGGCGCCGGCCTCAGCGACTGCGGTGTCCCAGGCCGCCGCCAGGTCGGCAGCTGACAGCGAGCGCTCGGAATCGGGCACGCGCGTGGCCAGGCAATGCGCCTCCCGAAGCGGAGCGGCTGCCGCGAGGGCAGCGAGGATGTCGGCCACCGCCTTGTCAGCCATGACGGCCAGCAGCAGCGTCGCCCGGCCTGGGGGCAAGTGCGGGGCCAGCTCGTTCAGCGTGGAGGCGAGGGCCGCGGCGCCGTCGGGATTGTGGGCGCCGTCGAGCACGATGGTCAGGCCGTCGCGCTCCAGCACTTCCAGGCGGCCCGGCCAGCGAGCGCCGGCGAGGCCGGCCAGCACGGCATCATCGGTCACGTCGGCCACGCCGGCCTCGGCGAGGGCGTCGACGATCCCGAGGGCCACCGCGGCGTTGGCCGCCTGATGCCGCCCCAGCAGCGGGATCTTCGAGATCGCCCAGCCGCGGCGCCTCCAGGGCGAGCCCGGAGAGGTCCAGGCCCGTGACCGCGAGCGGGGAACAGACCGTGAGCGGTGCGCCGACCTCGCGGGCGCGGGCCTCGATGACCGCCAGCGCCGCCCCAGACGCCGCGGTCACCGCCCGGCAGCCCGGCTTGATGATGGCTGCCTTCTCCGTGGCCACCGACTCGATCGTGGTCCCGAGGTACTCCTGGTGATCCAGGCCCACGTTGGTGATGGCAGCCACATCCGGGAACCACGTGTTCGAGGCATCGAGCCGGCCGCCGAGGCCGACCTCCATGACCAGCACGTCCACGCGCCGACGGGCTGCCCACAGCCAGGCCGCCGCGGTCAGCAGCTCGAACTCCGTGGCGGGACCGTGGTCGGCCTCCCCCGGCTCACTGGCACGCAGGACCTCCTCCAGCAGCCCGTCCAGGTCGGCAGCCGCGATGGGCCGTCCGTCGATGAGGATGCGCTCGCGGTAACTGGACAGGTGCGGGCTGGGCGACTGCGCCGTGGAGTGGCCCGCGGCCTGGAGCACGGAGGCCACCATGGCGGCCACGCTTCCCTTGCCGTTCGTGCCGCCCACGAGCACGCCGCGGAGCGATCGCTGCGGGTCGTCGAGCTCGGACAGGAGGGCACGCATGCGCTCCAGGCCGAGGCGGATGCCGATCGGCCCGCGAGCGCGGATGCGGGTCAGGGCGTCGGCCGGCACGTCAGAAGGCCGCGATGTCTTCCTCGTAGAAGACGCACTGGTTGAAGCGCGCGGAGAGGCACACGTCGGTCACGTAACCGGCGTCCAGGTGCACGCCACCACGCACCTGGCAGCGGGCGATGGTGCCCTCGTGCCGCATGTAGGCCTTGAGGAGGTGGGGCGACTGGACGGGGATCGGCCCGCGCGGCCCCGTCATGTAGTAGTGCAGGCAGACGTTGCGCCGCAGGTTTGGCAGGCCGAAGGGGATGGTCGGCCGGATGACGGCCATCTGGGTGGCCGTGGCCATGGCGCGCGGCATGCGTGGCACGACCCGGGCGATGGGGCCGGCCGGCGGACGCGGCGGCGCGCTGCCGACCGAGGTGGAGCGCGACACGCGGTCGCGGTTCGATGTCACCCCGCGCTCGTCTGGGTTCACGTCTCTCCTTCTCCAGACCCCCTCGTAAGTGTTCCGCTCTAGCGTGCCACAATCCGAGGGGATGGACGAAGCCACTTCACGGGCGCTCCCGCCGACCCGCAGGATGGCGTCAGCGAAGCCCGCCCCGACCGTCCGCGGGCGCTCCGGCGCAGGTTCGGGCCCGGCTCCCGGCCAGGGCGGCGGGGACGAGGTCTCACGTGCCCGCTGGGCAGGGGTGGCGCTGGTCATCGCCGCGCTGCTCGGCGCCATCGGGCTGGCCGTCCTCAGCCCGGGTGACTCGACTCCTGCTGAGCCGGGGTCGAGCGCGCCGCTCGACAGCCCACCTCCGGCGGCCACCATCCTGGACACGCGCCTGCCCGTGGCGGAGCCGGAGATCACCTCGCCCAAGACCGGCTGGATCATCGGAGAGTGGTACGTCGACGTGGACGTTGACGTCCCCGACGAGCCACTGCCCAAGCGGCTCCTCTCGCTCGTCATCCTGCGCGACGGCACAGAGGTCAAGTCGGTCGACCGCCCGGACCCCGGTCGCGCGGTCAGCGTGCCTGAGGTGCCGCTGGCCGCCGGTCGGAACGTGCTGACGGCCGCCCTGCGCGGACCGGGCGGCCTGGGCCCGGAGTCAGAGCCCGTGACCGTGACCCAGGACCGCGACGCCCCGGTCCTGCGCATCACCGCGCCCAAGTCGGGGACAGAGACGCTCGAGTCCGACCGTCACCGTCACCGGCACGTCGGAGCCAGGGGCATCCGTCAAGGTGGAGAACGCGGCCAACCGGTGGGATGCCGACATCGGCGTCGGGCCCAGCGGCGACTTCGAGGTCAGCGTGCCGCTGGCCATGGGCCGGAACCGCATCGGGGTCAGCTCCACCGACGCCGCCGGCATGGAGCAGCGAGACGCCATCCTCGTGGTCCGCAAGGACGGACGACCCGTCATCAAGATCACCGCCCCCAAGCAGGTGGCGCGGGCGGAACTCCCCAAGCTCATCCGGATCGTCGTGGACGTCACCGACGCGGACGGCGTGGAACTGCAGGATGCCACGGTCTCCTACACGCTCGGGGGACCCGGCTGGACGGCCCAGGACTTCGAGGACCAGACCGACTCCAACGGCCGCTCGACCTGGGAGGTGGAGCTGGTGGCTGGCGGTTCGGGCAGCGACCCCACCCTGGGCGTCGAGGTCATCGCCGCCAACGGGGAGCGCAACGAGTCCAGCCGCGTCATCGAGATCCCCTGACCAGGCGCCTGCGGACAGGACGCCGAGGATGGGACGCCCGCGGGCTGCCGTTTGCGGCCCGCCGCTTTAGGGGCAGGCCGCCTGTGGATCGTCCAGTACGAGGTCCACGTTGGAGCCCACGGGCACCATCTCGCCTGGCTTGGGCAGCTGGTCGTGGACGAACCAGTCGTCCAGTGGTGTCGGCTCGCTTGGGATGATGGCCCCGACGAGCAGGCCGGCCTCCTCGATGTGCCTTCGCGCCTCGGCCAGTTTCAGGCACTGGAAGTCGCCCACGAGCACGACGTCCTGAGCGGGTAGGGGCGTGAAGGTGGCGCTCGGCCGGAGGGTCACCACGGGGCGGGGAGTGACCGGCCGGCCTGGTCGCGGCGCCCGTGCGGCGACCCGTGGATACCACGTAGTCGACGTCAGAGCCTCGCGTCAGCGACTCACCTGGACGGGGATCGGTGGCGACGACGTACCCCTCAGGCAGCAGGTCGTCCGCGCTGTAGCGCATGCCCGCCTTCAGGCCCGCCGCCTCCAGCTCGGCGACGGCGGTGGCCTCCTTGAAGCCGTGCACGTCGGGCACGACGACGGTCTCCACCTGCGTGCCCACGGTCACCTGGATCGATGTGCCGGAGGGAACCTGGACGCCGGGTCCGGGCAGCTGGTCGATGACCGATCCGACCTCGCTCGCGGAATCCGACGTAGTCGATCTCCAGCACCAGGCCGCGCCGGCGTGCGACGGTGACGGCGTCCTCTTCGCTGCGACCGACCAGCTGTGGGGTCCGGACCATGGCCACCTCGGCCGTTGGGCTGGGGCTGGGCGAGGCGGCGCTGTCCCCGATGCCGCTGAAGAGGATGAAGAGCAGGATCCCCGAGGCCACGATGACGAGCAGCCCCAGACCGGCGGCTGCCCAGGCCAGGGGCCCCGAACCGGCGTGCTCGGCATCCGCAGCCCCTTGACGATGCCCCGGCCGCTGGCTGAGCCGGGCGGGCGCCACGCTCCCGGGAACGGGCCCCGGGGCGCTGGGGCCGGCCGTCATGCCCACCGCTGCCAGTGCGGCGGCACCCGAGGGATCGGCGACGAAGCGCGCCAGCGCCAGTGAGAGCTCGGATGCCGTTGGGCGCGCTGCCGGGTCGACGGCCAGGCACCAGCGCACGATGGCGTCCAGCGGTGGCGGCGTCTCCGGCCGCACGAGCATCGGCGAGGGCACGCTGCCGCTCAGGCGTGCCACCGCGACCGCCGCCGGCGAGTCGCCGGAGAAGGGCCGCTGGCCGGTGAGCAGCTCGTACATCACGAGACCCAGGGAGTAGACGTCCGAGGCCGGGCTGGCCGTGTCGCCGCGAGCCTGCTCCGGGCTGAAGTAGAGGACGCTGCCGAGCGTGATGCCGGTCGACGTGACGGGCGAGCGAGCGGCGACGTGGGCGATCCCGAAGTCGGCCACCTGCACCCGGCCGTCCGGCGAGAGCAGGATGTTGCTGGGCTTGATGTCGCGGTGGATGAGGCCCCGGACATGCGCGGCCGCCGAGAGCGTCGGCGACCTGCTGGCCGATGCGCGCGACGGCGGTAGGGGGCAGCGCTCCGTGCTCGCCGAGAGCCACGGAAAGGTCGCCGCCGGCCACCTGCTCCATGACGATGTAGGGCCCGGCCGGGTCGGTCCCGAAGTCGTAGACCTGCACGATGTTGGGGTGGCTCAGGGACGCGGCGGCCTGGGCCTCGTGGCGGAAGCGCTCCACGAACTGGGCGTCACTGCCGAACTCCGGGCGCAGGACCTTGACGGCCACCTCGCGGCCGAGCTTGCTGTCCGTGGCGCGGAAGATGGTGGCCATGCCACCCTGACCGAGGACCTGGTCGAGCCGGTAGCGGCCGGCCAGGACCCGGCCGAGCTCAGCCACGCTGCCTGCCCCCCGGAGGCCTTGCGGGACCGATGAGCTCGGCCGGTGTCACCGCAGGTCGAGCCCCGCCAGGTACGCGCGGAGCTCCGGAGCGAACTCCTCGCGGTCGAGCGCCAGCTCCAGCGAGGCCTTCAGCCAGCCCATCGTGGTGCCCGCATCGTGGCGAGTCCCCTCGAACGCATAGGCGAAGACCTCCTGCTCCTGCATGAGGGCCTCGATGGCGTCGGTGAGCTGGATCTCGCCGCCGGACCCGGCCGGCGTCTGCTCGAGCTTGGCGAAGATCTTGGGGGTCAGGACGTAACGGCCGATGATGGCCAGGTTGCTCGGGGCGTCGTCCGGAGCCGGCTTCTCGACGACACCTCGGATGCGGGTGAGCCGGGCGTCGTCACCGTCCCAGGCCGGGTCCACGTCGACCACGCCGTAGCGGCTGGTCTCCTCGTGCGGCACCGGCATGACCGCGAGCGTGGAGCCGCCCGTGCGGTGGTAGGCGTCCACCAGCTGGCCGATGCAGGATCGCGGACCGGTCACGACGTCGTCCGACAGGATGACCGCGAAGGGCTCGTGCCCGACCAGCTCCTTGGCCATGAGCACGGCATGCCCGAGGCCGAGCTGCTCCTTCTGGCGCACGTAGCTCACCTGGGCCATGTCGCCGATGCGGCGCACCCGGCGCAGCATCTCGATGTCGCCGCGCGCCTCGAGGAGCGATTCCAGCTCGAAGCTGTGGTCGAAGTGGTCCTCGATGGCGCGCTTCTGGCTGCTCGTGACGATGATGACCTGCTCGATGCCGGCCGCCACCGCCTCCTCGACCGCGTACTGGATGACCGGCTTGTCGACCAGCGGCAGCATCTCCTTGGGCTGCGCCTTGGTGGCGGGCAGGAAGCGAGTGCCCCAGCCTGCGGCCGGAAAGACTGCCTTGCGAACGCGCATCCATCCTCCATGGGGCGCTGCCCGGTCCGGACCCGGATCAGGCGGTCGCCACGGGTCTCGCTGACGCGAATGGCCCCGAGTGTAGCGCGGGCCGCGGTGGCTCGGCCGAACCGGTCGGTCGGCTCTGCCGGTGCCGGTGGCCGCTCCCTCAGGCCGGCTGCGGGGCCGGCTGCCAGCCGGCTGGCGATGCACCTGGGCCAGCAGGCTGCCGGCCAGCACGAGGGCCCCACCGAGGAGCTGCACGAGGGCCGGCTGCTCGGCGAGCAGCACGGCGGCCAGCAGGACCGCGACCACCGGCTCGAGCAGCATGAGGATGGAGGCCCGCGTGGGACCAAGGCGACGGTAGCCGGCCAGGACCGCTGCGGTCGGGATCGCCAGGCCGATGGTGGCCGCCAGGATCGATCCAGACCCAGGCGCCTTCCACGGCGAAGGGCTCGGTCAGCGTCGAGGCTGCGCCGGCCAGGAGCGCGACGCCAACGAACCCGATGGCCTGGATGACCGAGAGAGCCGCGGCTGCCTGGGGGGCGGGGAGCGACGAGTAGCCGCGCCCGGCGATGAGCGAGTGCACGGCCTGGGCGACCGCTGCCAGCAGACCCAGGAGCAGTCCGATGGCAGACACGTCGGCATCGCCCTGGCCGAGCATGGGGACCACGACGACAAGCACCAGGCCGGCCGAGGCCAGCGCCAGCGCCCCCACTCGAAGCCCCGTGAGCGGTTCGTGGTAGACGCGGGTGGCAGCCACGGCCACGATGACCGGGTAGGTGTAGAAGCAGATGAGCACGAGCGCGATGCTGGCGTACTCGAAGCCCGTGAAGACGGCCAGGTTGATGACGACGTTGAGGATCGCCACGGTGCTGATCTGGAGCCAGTGCTTCGGTGGCACGTCCGCGAAACGCACCGAGCGGATGAGGCCGAAGCCAAGGGCCAGGGCCACCGAGACGATGAGGATGAGCGCCCCGAGCAGGGCGCGCCAGGTCACGAAGGTGATGGTGGAGATGCCCACCTCCGTGGCGAAGCGCGAGAGCACCCCCAGCGTGCCGTAGCCGACCGCGGCGATGACGATCAGCGCAGCGCCGGTGGTGGTCGAGCGGTTCAGGGTTCGATCGCCTCGGCGGGCTCGCTGCGCGCGCGCCGCAGGACGATCGACGTGAAGGGCACGCGGATCTCACCGAACGTCTCGGTCGAGACGAGGAAGCCGGCCAGCAGCAGGAGCGCACCCAGGAGCTTGCCCAGTTGGAACCACTCCGTGGACCCGAAGCGATTGAGGCTGTCGGTCAGGGCCGGGATGAACGCGCCCAGCGCGATGAGCAGCGTGGCCGGCACCCGGCTGTTGATCTTGCCGCTGGCGAGCGCGCGCAGCGCGCCGGGTAGCGAAGCCACGAAGTTGACGGTGATGGCGATCGGCGCGATGAGCAGGTTGAAGAGGAACTGCTCGCCCGGCTGGCCCGGGTCGAGCGAATAGGCCAGCACGCGGCGCTTGGGCATGAAGACGTAGGCCGAGAAGAGCGCGCCCAGGATGAGCGAGAAGGCTCCCGTGACGTTGAGGAAGGGCGTCAGCAGGCGCAGCTCGGGCGGCAGGATCGCGGCCGTGGGGACGCCCGTCGTCGGATCGAGCGAGTAGCCGGGTGCGGGCAGGTCGGCCATGGCCATGAGCACGATCGAGAGCAGCGTGGCACCGCCCACGGCCGCCAGCGCCATCCATGGCCAGCGCCAGTTCTGGAAGTAGGTCTCGACGGAGACGGCCAGGGCGAGGACGCCGGCGACGAGGAAGTAGAGCATGGCCGTCGTGGAGGCGTCGGCGTAGATCTCCGGGTTCCGGCGGGCCGTCAGGAAGGTGAACAGGCCGGCCAGGAAGAGGCACAGCGCGAAGCCGAAGCCGAAGCGCGTGCGGCCCAGCAGGAACGCCGTGCCGAGCCCCAACCAGCCGGCCGTCCATACGGCACCGGTGAGGTACCACAGCTGGTAGACGGGCTGGCTCCAGCCGACGGCAGCCGCGACGGCCTCGCAGCCCACGGCGATGGCGTAGAAGGCCATGCCCAGCGCCCAGATGAGCTGGTAGCCGCGCCGCCGGCCGCGCCACTGGTCGAACAGGAGGAGGGCGAAGACGCCTGCCAGGACGGCGGTGAGCGCCGGGATGGCGATGCTGGCGTCCATGTCCGGGTCCAGGATCAGCCGGTCAGGCCGGCTCGAAGACGTGATCCTCGCGGTGGTTGCCGTCGCAGAGGCCCCAGGCCGGAGGATCGACGGGCAGCGGCACGGGCCGCATCAGCTCCCTGACGCCGGAGAGCGAGCAGAGGAGGTGTCCGCGCCGCCGGGCCCAGTCCTGGAAGTGCGCCGGGTCGGCGTGGAACTGGTGCGGTCCGGGGTTCAGGGGTGCCCGCTCAGCCCAGCTGGGTGCCGTCTCCCTCGCCACGTTGTCCAGGATGGAGACCCGGAAGGGTGTCCCCTCGATGGGCTCTCCACAGCCGGCGCAGCGCTTGGCGTCATTCTCGGAGAAGACGGTCGGGATCCGGATGCCCATGATCCGGCCGCCGCGGAAACGGGTGGCGGTCACGGGTCGATCGTAGCAGAGGGGTCGGCCGATCGGCGCCCTGGAAGGCTGTGACGCGCGCCCCGAGGGACGGGTGGCAGGACGAGCGCCCCGGGACCTCGCCGGCGTGCCACCATGCGCACGAGATGGTGGAGCCCCTGGGTGGCCGTCACGGCATCGACCGGCTCGGGTGCCGCGGTCCGACCCCGACGGCTCAGACCCTGCACGGCCGGCCGGCCTGACGGCATCCCCTGCCGCGGCAGCGAGACCGGCTCGTCGCCCATGTCTGGAGCCACGGGTCACTGCGCGTCGTGCATGAGCTGTCAGAGGTCCAGGCCGCCCTCGATGACGAGGAGAGTCGGCTCTGGGTCGACGTCCAGGACGCCGCGGCCGAGACCCTGACCGAGCTGGCTGCCATGTTCGGCCTGCATCACCTGGTGGCCGAGGACATCATCGAGCGCAACCAACGCGCCAAGATCGTCTACTGGGATGGAAGCCTGCACCTCGTCCTGTTCGCCCTCCATCACCACGGCGTGCTGACGAGCAGCGAAGTGGACGTCGTCCTCGGCCCGCGCTTCCTGATCACGTCGCATCCCCCCGAGTGGCAGCCGTCGGCCGCCCTGGACGGCGACGCGCGAAGCGTCGGGCCGCTGATCGCCCAAGGGACGGACCTGCTCCTGTACGCCCTCGTCGACGAGATCGTGGATGGCTACTTCCCCGTCATCGACCGCATCAGCGATGACATCGACGACCTGGAGGTGGCGGTCGTGTCCGGACAGCGCGGTGACGTCGTCGAGCGGCTCTTCCGCGTCCGCCGCTCGCTGCTCGAGATCAGGCACCTGGTGAGCCCCGAGCGCGAGATCCTGAACCAGCTCTCCAACCGTGACATCAGCCTCATCGACGAGCAGCGGCGCCTCTACTTCCGCGACGTCTACGACCTGACCGTGCGTGTCACGGACGAGCTGGACACGCACCGCGAGCTCGCCAACGGCGTCCTGGACGCCTACCTCTCGAGCGTCAACAACAGCCTCTCCGACGTCATGAAGCGGCTCACCGCCATCACGGCCGTGCTGGCCGGAGTGGGTGCCGCCGCCGGCCTCTTCGGCATGAGCGAGGCGGCCAAGGCGCTGGATCTGCCCGGCAACCTGGGCTTCTGGGTCGTGACGGGCGTCGTGCTGGGCATCGGCCTGGCCGTCTACATCTACTTCTGGCGGATCGACTGGATCTGAACCGGGCGCGGCCTGCGGCTCGGCTGAGCAGGGCCGCGCGTCATCACCTATATTCTCTGTCTCTCAGGTAGGAAATACCGGGAATACCGAGGCGAGGCGTGGATTCTCGGCTACATCCTGCTCGTGCTGCTCATCGGGTTCGTCGCCCAGCTGGTCGACGGGTCGCTGGGCATGGGCTACGGCGTCACATCGGCGACGATGCTGGCGGCCATCGGCTTCGCCCCGGCCGTCGCCTCGGCCACCATCCACGTCGCCAAGATCGGCACCGGGATCATGTCCGGGACCGCGCACTGGCGCTTCGGGAACGTCCACTGGCGGGCCGTCTTCATGCTCGCCATCCCCGGCACGATCGGCGCCTTCGCGGGAGCCCTGGCCATCAGCTACATCGCAGCCGATGTGGCCGCTCCGTGGGTCAGCGTCATCCTGGCCGTCCTCGGACTGGTCGTGCTGCTGCGGACCGTGTTCGGTCGCCAGGCGGCCATCCGGTTCCACGACCCGACCACGAGGGTGCTCGGCCCGCTCGGCCTGATCGGCGGCTTCATCGATTCGGTCGGCGGTGGCGGATGGGGGCCGGTCACCACCTCCACGCTCATGGCCTCCAACCGCATGAGCCCCAACCAGGTCATCGGCACGGTCAGCATGTCCGAGTTCATCGTGGCCATCGGGGCCACGCTCGGCTTCCTGGCCGCCCTGGGAGGCGAGGCCATCGAATGGGGCGCCACCGCGCTGCTGCTGATCGGCGGCCTCTTCGCGGCACCCATCGCCGCCTGGCTCGTGAGCCGGCTGGACCACAAGGTGCTGGGGGGCCTGGTGGGCGGCATGATCCTCGTCTACAACGCCGAGAACGTGCTCAGCCTGCTCGGCATCGTGGGACCCGCCGTGCTCGTGGCACAGGTCGCCATCGTGGGTCTCTCGCTGGCCATCTGCGCCTGGGTCATCCGGGGGCGCCGCTCCGTGCGTGACGCACCGCCGCCCGCCAGCGAGCCCGTCGGGCCGCCGGAGCCCCACCACGACCGGACGGCCCGAGCCGGAGCTCGAGTCGACGACGGAGTTCACGCTCGGCCGCCTGATCGCCAGCGCGTCAGTCCGTGGCGTCGATCGTGAACGCCTCCGTGTGGATGCTGGCAGCGGGGAAGCCCGTGCCAACAGGCGTGCCTCGCAGGCAGCGACCATCGAGGGGTTGCCGCACAGGTAGGCGACGGTGCGGTCGGCGGCAAAGCCGTGGCTGACGAGCAGATCCGCGAGGTGCCGGTCGACCCGGCCTGCCAGCCCGCGCCAGCGCGAGGGGTCCCGCGGTCGCGACAGGCTGGGCCGATACCGCAGCCACGTGCCGTCGAGCCGTTCGAGAACGGCGCGACCGGCAAGCTCCTCTTCGATCCGCACGCCGTGGAGCGCGATCGTCCGTGGGGGCCGCGGGCGAGCGCCGAGCTCGGCTGCCATGGAGAGCAGTGGCGCGATGCCGCTGCCGGTCGCGACCAGCAGGTGATCCCGACCGTCGTCGCGCTCCAGTCGGAACCGACCGGCAGGCGTGCCCACGAAGAGACGTGAGCCGGTCGGCAGCTCGAAGAGCCGTGGCGAGAGCGACCCTCCGTCGACACGAGCGACCAGGAGCTCGAGATCCCGGGCACCGGGTGCTGAGGCGATCGAGTACGGGCGCGGCGGGATCCGCGCGTCCATCGTCCGGACCTGCACGTACTGGCCTGCCACGAAGGACAGGCCGCCATGGTCGGGGCGCAACGTGAGCCTGGCCAGGGCAGGCGTCAGCAGGTCGCGGGCTCACCAGGCTGGCGTTGGCGACGACGTCCGCCTTGGGGCGTGGCGCGACGGCCGAGAGATCGGGCCTGACCGACGTGGACTGCGCCACGCCGGTCGGCGCCACGCCGCTCCGGTGGCCAGCGCGGCCGCGGTCACGACGCCAGGCCCCGCGGCACCAGGTCGTCGACGACGGCCCGGGCGGCGCTCATGTCGCGGTACCAGGCCATGTCCGTCCAGGCGAAGTCCGCCCAGGCGGTCGGCAGCCTGTCCGCGCGGAAGATGGCCGAGTTCGGACAGGCGGTCTCGCATGCCCCACAGTCGATGCACCCGTCCGGGTCGATGTAGAGCTTGCGGTCGACCCCGTCCTGGAAATCGATGGCGGCGACGGGACAGACGTCCATGCAGGCACGGTCCATGTGGTCGACGCAGGGTGCGGCGATGGCGTAGGCCATGATCGGGTCCTCCTAGGCGCCGCGGGCATCAGCCCATCGGCTCAGGGACCGAGCATGTGTCACGACACGCCCGCGGGTCATGTGGCCTCGGTGAGCCGAGTGTGAGAAGCGTCCCATGTCGGAGCGCCCGGGACGCCTCGACGACATCGTGCCGGAACTGGTACCCCCAACCGGATTCGAACCGGTCGATCTCCACCTTGAAAGGGTGGCGTCCTGGGCCTCTAGACGATGGGGGCCGGAGACTCCGGGAGTGTACCCGAGGCCGCGTCCGGGTCGGTCTGCCGCGGGGCCCGACCCGGATGTGCGGTCAGAGTCCGGTGACGATGGCGAAGACGGAGGCCGCTGCCAGGGCCATGGCGGCGCCGATCGCGCAGAGCCCGCCGGCCACACCGCCGACGAGAGCGCCAGCTGTCCGTCCGTGCCGCGCGTCGGCCAGCGCGCGGCTCAGCAGCCAGGCTGCCACGAAGACCAGGCAGAGGCCGAAGACGAGCAGCCCGATCACGGTGAAGGTGATGTTCTGGCCGGAGCGGTCCAGGACCATGCCGTAGAAGGCCAGGACCCCGGAGAGGATCAGCAGGACGACGACGGCGAGGCGGGCGAACGTCACGGGGCGAGTATAGGTTCGGCCTGCGGGAGGGAGCCGAAGGGCGGGCGTCCGGCCGGCTGGAGCCGCACGATGGCGCCGTGGCGAGCCGGGAGCTCCACGTGCAGCACGCGGTCGCCCACGAGCTGTGCGCGGCCGTCCGGGCGCTCGCTGCGGAGCGGCACGAGGTCCGCGGAGTCGACGCTGAGCGGGAGCCGGAGGTCACAGGCGAGCGGCTCGTCCGCGGCATCGAGGATGCAGACGTACGCGTCCTCCTCGTCGTGGCGCAGGTAGGCCAGTGCCGCCCCCTCGGCCCACAGCAGCGTCAGCTCGCCGTCACGCAGCGCCCGGCTGGCATGCCGTCGTGCTGCCAGGTCGGCCAGCCAGTCGGCAGGCTCCCGCTCCCAGGCGGCCGGGTCGGCCGGCAAGGCACGCCGGCAATCGGGATCCATGCAGGCCTTCCATGCCGATCTCGTCGCCGTAGTAGACGCAGGGCGCCCCGGGCAGCGTCATCTGCAGCAGCATGGCCAGGCGCACGGCGTCGAGGTCGCCACCACACAGTGTCCGGAGGCGCGGCGTGTCGTGGCTGCCCAGGAGGTTGAGCTGTGCCGACAGGCGCTCCGGCCCGTAGACCTGGACGAGCCGGTCGATGCGAGACCAGAGCGTCGCGCCGTCCAGGGGGGCGAGCTTGCCCTGGTACTCCCAGGGCAGGTCGATGCCGGTCGCCAGGCGGTGCTGGGCCGCGAACCCCAGGATGGCCTCCGTCAGCGGGTAGTCCATGAGGGCGTCGAAGGTGTCACCCGCCAGCCAGTCCGGCTTCACGCTCCAGATCTCTGCCACCAGGTAGGCGTCCGGCTTGACGGTGCGCACCCGCGCCCGGAACTCGCGCCAGAAGTCGATGCCGATCTCCTCGGCCACGTCCAGGCGCCAGCCGTCGATCCCGAAGCGAAGCCAGTGCTCGGCGACATCGAGGATGAGGGCCCGCAGGTGCGGCTCGTCGAGGTCGAGCTTGGGAAGGGCCGCCAGGTCCCACCAGGCCTCGTAGCCAAGGACGGTCCGCGAGGCGGCGCCACTCGGCACGCCCTGCGCCCGCAGTCCGTCGATGGCCGCCTGCTCGTCCGCCGACGGGAACGCGACGAGCGGACGCACCCCGGCGAGGACGCCGGGGTCGAGATGGAACCAGCCGCGATAGGGCGAACGGGCGCCGTTCTCCAGCACGTGATGGAACGGCCAGAAGCCGCGACCGCTGTGGTTGAAGACGCCGTCGAGGATGACGCGCATGCCGCGGGCGTGGGCCTCGTCGAGCAACTCGCGCAGGGCCTCGTCGCCGCCCAGCAGGGGGTCCACGTGGAAGTAGTCGTCGGTGTGATAGCGGTGGTTGGAGGCGGAGGTGAACACGGGGTTCAGGTACAGCGCCGTGATGCCGAGGCTGTGCAGGCGGTCGAGGTGGGCGACGACGCCGTAGAGGTCGCCGCCCTTGAAGCCGTGTCGGGTCGGCGGCACCTCCCAGGGCTCCAGCTCGCCGGGAGCCGGGACACGGCCGCTGCGGGCCAGGCGGTCCGGGAAGACCTGGTAGAAGACGGCGTCCCTGACCCAGGCGGGGATGTCGATGCTCATGTCGGACAGGGTATCCGGGGCAAGCGATGGGGACCGTGCAGGCTCGCCCGGCCGGCTCGTGAGGTCGCGCCCGTGGGACAATCGGACCGATGCTCCAGCTCGTCCGCCAGATGCCACCAGGGGTCCTCCTCTTCCTGGCCTACGCCTTCGTGGTGCTCTCCATCCTCGGCCTGACCATGCCCGTCGTCATCGACCAGGCCGTGCAGACCCCCATCACGTTCATCGGCCTCGTCTGGATGGGCCTGCTGGCCTACCTCATCTTCACCATGACCCTGGTCCTGCAGCGCAAGCAGGCTGCCTTCGGGCTATCGCTGGGCCTCACGACCCTGCTCCTGCCGCTGGCGGCCATCGTCTTCTTCGGCGCGGGCGGCTGGATCCTCTCCGTCGTGCTGCTGGTCGCCTTCGGGGCGCTGGTCTGGGCCCTGCGCCGGCCGCGCAGCCGCGAGTGGTTCTGCGAGCTGTGACTGCCGCCGCATGACCGATCCGAAGGTGCGGTGGGTGGTCCTCGACGTCGGTGAGACGCTCATCGACGAATCGCGCATCTGGGCCGCCTGGGCGGACGCGCTGGGCATCCCGCGCACGACGTTCATGTCCGTCTTCGGCTCGCTGGTGGAACGCGGCCTGAACTACCCTCAGCTGGCCGACTACTTCCCCGTCGACTGGGGAGCCCACCGCGACGCGGTCGAGCGGGCCACCGGAGGCTTCCGCCCGGAGGATCTGTACCCGGATGCCCTGCCGGCTCTCGAGTCGTTTCGTGAGCAGGGCTATCGAACTGCCATCATCGCCAACCAGCCCGTGCGGCGGAACCGCGAGCTGCGCGCCCTGGGGGTGGAGGCCGAGGTCATGGCCATGAGCGACGAGATGGGCGTCTCCAAGCCCGACCCGGGGTTCTTCCAGGCGGCCCTTGCCCTGCTCGGCGGACCCGAGCCCGGCAGCGTGGCCTACGTCGGCGACCGCATCGACAACGACGTCCTCCCCGCGGCAGGGGCGGGCATGCGAGCGGTCTGGCTGCGCCGCGGTCCCTGGGGTGTCATCCCGCGCGAGGCGCCACGGCAGGCGAGCCTCGTGGTGCGCTCCCTGGCAGAGCTGGCCGAGCGCATCGAGGAGGCCTGGGGGTAGCGGTCCTCAGTCGCGCCGACCGCTGAGGTCGGGCATCGGGTCGGGGATGCCGGCCAGCCGGACGACCTCATCCCAGAGCCAGCGTCGCTGTGCTGACGAGAGGCGAGTGGAGGGCAGCCGGTCGAAGGGACGCGACCGTCGGTCAAGGTAGAGCCGGCCGCCAGCGAGGCCGGCCCGCGGATCCGCGGCCAGCCAGGTGACCGTGTCGATGCCCTGGGCAGGCGTCCTCAGGAGCGGACCCATGAGGCCGTGGAATCCAGGCAGCGATGCGGCCAGGCCGGGCGTGTCCGCCCAGCCCGGGTGCATGGCGTTGACCCGCACTGGGCGACCGCGCAGGCGTCGCCCCCACTCGCGGGTCAGGGCGGTGGCCGCCCGCTTCGCCCGGGCATAGGCGAGCGTACCGTTGAAATCGCCCCGCTCGAACCCGAGGTCGTCCAGCGGCAGCGCCTGGCCGTACATGCCACCAGAGACGACCGTGATGACACGCCCGTCGCCGCTCCGCTCCAGCATCGGCAGCAACCCGGAGATGAGCACGAACGGTCCCACGACCATCGTGGCGAAGGTGGCCTCCAGGCCTTCCTCGGTGACCGTGCGTGTGGCGTGGATGGCTCCGGCGCTGTCGACGAGGATGTCCAGGCGCGACTCTGAGGCCTCGATCGCAGCCACGGCCTCGCGCACGCCGGCGAGGGAGGACATGTCAGCCACCACGACCGGGAAGCGCTCCGCGTCACCATGCCGTTGCGCCAGTTCGGCGGCCGTGGCCGACAGTCGTTCGCGACTGCGACCGACCAGGATCGACGCGGGCGCCGAGCGACGCCAGGGCGTCGACCGTGGCGCGGCCCAGGCCGGAGGTCGGCCCGGTCACCAGTGCCGTCCGGCCGGCCAGCGTACCGGGCAGCGGGTCGTGCCACTCGTAGAGGCGCCGCCGCGCCTGGTAGCCGAGGCGGCTGAAGCTGCCCACGACCGTGATCTCGAGCGCGTCGTCCGCGAGCTGGCGCAGGTCCATGAGCGGTCAGTCCTGGCCAGCGGCGGCGCCCGTGCCGGCGGCGCCCGTGCCGGCGGCGCCCGTGCCGGCGGCATCCTTGGCTCTGACGCCATCCCCGCGCGCCGCCAGGGCGTCCAGCTCTCGCTTCATGCCGGTCACGGCGCCCTTGGCGATGCCGGCGAAGGCACGGCCAAGGAGCGGCTGGATGACACCCAGCAGCCCGGAGAGCTTGATCTCGGCCACGTAGTCGACCCGGGTGCCCTCCGGGTCATCGCTGAAGGTGATGATGTCCTGGCTCCAGACACCCGAGCCCTCGCCGATCAGCACGACCCTGGAAGGTGCCTGATACTCGGTGATGCGGTACTCCATCGGTGTGGTCCGGGTACCCATCTTCACGTTCAGGGCGAAGCGGGCGCCGACACCGAGGTCGCCATCGTCGATGCGCTTCGACGAGACGGTGTTGGGATCCCACTCGGCCTGGCGGGAGAAATCGGCCACGTAGGCGAAGGCCGCTTCACGTGGCAGGGGGGTCGTGACATGCTCGACCAGCGTGGTCATCGAGATCCTCCGATCGGTACGGGATAGACGTTCTACAAACATTGTACTATCCTTGGACACGGCGACGCGTCAATGCGTGCATCACACTCGGGGGAGAGTCGAGCATCATGGATATCGCGGTCATCGGGTCGGGCATCAGCGGTCTGTCGGCAGCCTACGCCCTCCGTGAGGAACACCGCGTGGCGCTCTACGAGGCCGAGCCGGAGCCAGGCGGACACGTCAAGACCGTGGCCGTGGCCACGCCGGACGGCCCCCTCGCCGTGGACACCGGCTTCATCGTCTACAACGAGCCCACCTATCCGCGCTTCACCAGGCTGCTCGCCGAGCTGGGCGTTGAGACCCAGCCCACGGAGATGTCGCTGGGGCATACCTGTCGCGCCTGCGGCCTGGAGTTCAGCTCGCTCGGAGTGCGTGGCATGTTCGCGCAGCCGTCCAGCCTGCTGCACGCCTCCCACTGGCGCATGATCGCCGACATCCGCCGCTTCTACAGGGTGGCGCGGGCGCGCCTCGACGCGGACCTCTGGACGCGAGAGACCCTGGGCGCCTTCCTTGACGAGGGGGGCTACGGCATCGCCTTCCGCAGTCACTTCCTGGTTCCGGTCGTCTCGGCGGTCTGGTCGACCTCCGCGGCGGAGATCATGGACTTCCCCGTCGACTACCTGCTGCGCTTCCTGGACAACCACGGTCTCATCGGGTTCGGCAAGGGGCATCCCTGGCGCACCATCAAGGGCGGCTCGAAGACCTACGTGGAGCGCATCCAGGATCGACTGCCCGAGGGTTCCATCCGCGCTGGCGACCCGGTGGTCAGGGTCCTGCGCGCCCCCGACGGCGTGACCGTGGTCACCGCCAGCGGTGCCAGCGGGCGCTTCGACGGCGTCATCATGGCCACCCACGCTGACGTCACCCTGGCCCTCCTGGTCGATGCCGATGACGAGGAGCGCGACGCCCTCGGCCTTTTCGAGTACACCACGAACGACGTGGTCCTCCACACCGACGAGTCGATGCTGCCGCGTCGCGAGGGGGCGCGGGAGTCCTGGAACGTGGACACCGTGGACTGCCGCAGGCCTGGACGACAGCTCACCATGACCTACTTCATGAACCGCCTCCAGCACCTGCCCGGCGAGACCGCGTATTGCACCTCGGTCAACCCGGGCGACCTCGTGGACCCCGCCACGGTCATCGTGACGCGGGCCATGAGCCACCCCAAGTACACCTTCCGGACGCTGGATGGCCAGACCGCGCTGGGCCGACTGCAGGGACACCGGCGCACCCTCTATGCCGGGGCGCACCTCGGTTATGGCTTCCACGAGGACGGCTGCCGCTCCGGCTTCGAGGCTGCCGAGCGGATCGCGGCGGGCATCCTGGAGAGGACCGTGAGCGCCGCTGAGGTCGAGGCCACGCCGGTCGGCGCGATCCCTGTCGTCGGAGCACGAACGCCATGACGACCAGCCAGCCCGGAGCGCCGAGGGGTCGTGGGCAGGCTCGGTCGCCTGCCATGCGCTCGCACCTGCTGCACGGCAAGGTCCGGCACCGGCGTCTGCGACCCATCGAGTATGAGCTGGAGCACGACGTCTTCTACCTGGCGCTCGATCTGTCCGAGATCGATGCCGTGGTCGGCAGGTTGCGCCTCCTGAGCCGCAACCGCCTCAACGTGCTCACCTTCCGCGATCGGGATCACTGGCTCCCAGCTGCCGCTGACCTGGCTGTCTCGGTCCGACAGCACCTCGGGGATGAAGGCTTCGACCCCCAGGGCTGGCGCATCACCTTCATCGCCACGCCGCGCATCTTCGGGTACCAGTTCAACCCGGCGAGCTTCTACCTCTGTCGCGACGGAGAGGGTGTCCTGCGCGCCTTCATCATCGAAGTGCACAACACGCACGGCGAGCGACGTCTCTACACGCTGCGCCCGGAACGGCGCGGCTCGGGCTGGGTGGACGAGATGGACAAGGACTTCTACGTCTCGCCGTTCATCGACATGGACGCTCGCTACACGGTGCGCGTCCAGGACGACCCCGGGCTCCTGCGCATCGCCATGTCCGAGACCGAGCACGGACAGCCCGTGCTCACCGCCAGCCTCGTTGCTGCAGCGAGCGCGTCTGACCGACCGCACGCTGGCCCGGTGCCTGCTTCGCATCCCCTTCGCGACCCACAAGACGATCACGGCCATCCACCTGCACGCCTGGCGACTGTGGCGCCGAGGCATCCGTTTCCACCGCCACTCGGAGTTGACGCGTTGACCGACCTGATGCGCCTGGACCGCCTGGCCGGGCCACTCGACCCCCTGCTCACGACCGTTGCCGGGCGCATCGGCCTGGCCGCCGCCTCGCGCATCCGCCGCGGCTGCCTGACGGTACGGTTGCCTGATGGCTCGAGACGAGTCTTCGGTGACCGCGACTCCGAGCTGCGCGGCGAGATGCACATCCACGACCTGGATGCGCTCCGACGGCTCCTCCTGGGCGGCGAGGTCGGCGGTGGTGAAGCCTACATGGATGGCCTCTGGTCGAGTCCGGACCTCGTGGGGCTCATCTCCCTGGCGGTGGCCAATCGGACCGACCTGGCCCTGTCCAAGGGCTGGTGGCGCCTTCCGGCCCAGGTCGGCCGGACGATCGCCCACCGGCGCAACCGCAACACGAAGCGCTGGGGCACGGCGCAACATCACGGCCCACTATGACCTGGGCAACGACTTCTACCGGCTCTGGCTCGACGAGACGATGACCTATTCGAGCGCCGTCTTCGAATCGAGCGAGCAATCGCTGGCTGACGCCCAGCGCAACAAGTACCGCCGCATGGCCGAGCTGGCCGGCCTCGAGCGCGGGCAGCACGTGCTCGAGATCGGCACCGGCTGGGGCGGCTTCGCGCTGTATGCCGCCGGCGAGCTGGGCTGCCGAGTGACCAGCCTGACCATCAGCCAGGCACAGCACGAGCTGGCCAGCGCGCGCATCGCGGCAGCCGGGCTCAGCGACCAGGTGGATATCCAGCTTCGCGACTACCGCGACGTGCAGGGCACCTACGACGCCATCGTCTCCATCGAGATGCTGGAGGCGGTCGGGGCCGAGTACTACCGCGACTTCTTCAGCGCCTGCGGGAAGGCGCTGAAGACCGGCGGCAGCATGAGCGTGCAGGTCATCACCTTCCCGCATGACGCGTACGAGGCCCAGTTGCGGGGCGCCAACTGGATCCAGCGCTACATCTTCCCGGGCGGCGTGCTGCCCTCCCTGGCGGCCATCGAGGCCTCGCTGGAGGGGACGCAGCTGCTGGTGACCGGACGTGCAGGACATCCGCGACAGCTACGCGCGCACCCTGCAGACGTGGCGGACGAGCTTCTTCGCACACCTCGGCGAGGTGCGCGCCATGGGCTTCGACGACCGCTTCATCCGCATGTGGGACTACTACCTGTCCATCAGCGAGGCGGGCTTCCGCACCGGCATGACCCAGGACCTCCAGATCTCCTTCCAGAAGCGCCGCGGCCTGGCGTGAGCCGAAGGAGCCGGCCATGAGCGAGGCATCGACGCTCGATCGGGGAGCCATCCCTGCGGCAGCGCCGATGCGCATCCTGGTGGTCGGTGCCAGCGGGTACGTCGGCGGCCGCCTGGCCGCACGACTGGTGGAGCGGGGCCACCAGGTGCGGCTGGCCAGCCGGGACACGCGTGGGTTGGCGGATCGCTTCCCCACGGCGGAAGTCGTGCGCCTGGATCTGCTGGACCCGACGACCCTGCCGGCTGCCCTGGAGGGGGTCGAGCTGGCCTACTACCTGGCACACTCGATGGCCGGCGGCGAAGCCGGCTTCGAGCGGCGCGACCTGCTCGCGGCGCGCTCGTTCGCGCGGGCAGCCAGGGACGCCGGCCTCGGCCACATCGTCTATCTCGGCGGACTCGGAGACCCTGACAGCAAGCTCTCCGCGCATCTCGCCAGCCGCCAGCAGGTGGGGGCGGAGCTGGCCGCGCACGGCGTCCCCGTGACGGAGTTCCGGGCCGCCATCGTCATCGGCTCCGGGAGCGCCTCCTTCGAGCTGCTGCGCAGCCTTGTCGAGCACCTGCCGGTCATGATCACGCCACGCTGGGTGCGCACGCTCTGCCAGCCCATCGCCATCCGCGACGTGCTCGACTACCTGACCGCCGCGGCCGGCCATCCCGAGCGCGCGGGTGTCGTGGAGATCGGCGGGCCGGACGTCCTCTCCTACGCCGAGATGATGCAGACCTACGCGCGCCTGCGGGGCATGAGGCGACTCATGATCCCGGTGCCCGTCCTGACACCCCGCCTGAGCTCCTACTGGTGCAGCCTCGTGACCCCCGTCCCGAGTTCGATCGCCCGACCACTCATCGAAGGCCTGCGTCACGAGGTGGTGGTTCGTGACCCAGTCCCGTCAGCGGCCTTCGGCGTCGCCGCGACCCCATTCGAGCTGGCCGTGCGCAGGGCCATCGAGCGCGTCGAGGGCCACGACGTCGAGACCACCTGGTTCGACTCGCTGGGTGTTCACGGTCGTACGGACCTGGCCGCCGAGCGCTCTCGAGAGGGCATGATCGTGGACCGCCATCGTCGCTCCGTTCGCGCCGGAGCTGCCGTCACCTTCGCCGAGGTCGAGCGGCTGGGAGGTGCGGCCGGCTGGCCGTATGCCAACCCCTTGTGGAGGATCCGCGGCCTCATGGATCGAGCGGTCGGTGGACCAGGGATGCGCCTTGGTCGGCGCGACCCGGACCGCGTGCGCGTCGGTGACGCCGTGGACTTCTGGCGCGTCGAGTCCGTGCGCCGACCGGAATTGCTGCGCCTCAGGGCGGAGATGACGTTGCCCGGCCGGGCATGGCTGCAGTACGAGGTCAGTGGTGACGAACACAGCAGCCTGCTCGTGCAGACGGCCTTCTTCGAACCCCGCGGCCTCAGCGGGCTGCTCTACTGGTACGCGCTGCTACCGGCCCACCTGCTCATCTTCCGAGGTTCCATCCGCGAGCTCGTGAGACGGGCGGAGCGGGCAAAGGCTGAGCAAGAGACCTCCGGATGAACGGCCCGGCCATGTGGTCAGGGGCGATCCGGGGCGCCTGAGATCGAGCGGAAGGCTGCCAGGGCGCGCTCGCGACCCGCGTGCAGGTCCACGATGGGCCTCGGATAGGTCTCACCGAGGCGGACGCCCACGGCAGCCGCGGCATGGTCGGGCATCTCCCACGGCGCGTGGACGTGACGTGCCGGGACCTGGCCAAGCTCGGGCACCCAGCGGCGCACCCAGTCACCGTCGGGATCGAAGCGCTGCCCTTGCAGGACCGGGTTGAAGACACGGAACCAGGGCTGCGGGTCCGCGCCCACGCCCGCGGTCCACTGCCAGCCACCCGCGTTGTTCGCGACATCGCCATCGATGAGGTGCCGCATGAAGTGACGCTCGCCGATGCGGTAGTCCATGAGCAGGTGACGGGTCAGGAAGGAGGCCACCACCAGGCGTGCCCGGTTGCCCAGCCACGAGGTCGTGGCCAGCTGGCGCATCCCGGCGTCCACGGCCGGGATGCCCGTGCGTCCTTCGCGCCACGCGGCGACCGCATCGGGGTCTTCCCGCTCGGAACGGAAGATGGCCATGAAGGGGCTGTCGGCCACGGGGTCGACGGCCGCGCGTCGATGGAAGAGCAGGTGGTGGTAGAACTCGCGCCAGGCGACCTGCCGCACGAACGGCTGGCCCGCCTCCCCCACCTCCAGGGCGGCACGCTCCACCTGCAGCGGCGACAGCGTGCCGAGGTGGAGGTCGGGCCCCAGGCGCGAGGTGGCCTGGCCATCGAGTCCGTCCCGGCCGCGACCGTAGCCGGGGAGCCCTTCGAGCACCCAGGCCATGAGGCGTTGCTGCGCGGCCGGTTCACCCGGCTCCGGCAACCCGAGATGCGGTGCCTCGCGATCAGCCAGCGCGGCAGTGACCCCCAGCGATCCAGCCAGGAGATCGGCTGGGGTACGGATGGCCCCGACGGCTGGGAGCAGTCGTCGGCGGGAGGCCTGCTGGAGCGCCTTCCAGAAGGGCGTGAAGACGCTGTATGGGCGGCCCGCGGCGGTGTGCATGGCCTCTGGCTCGGCCAGCAGCAGGCCGGGCTGCAGCCGGAGGCGACGGCCGTCGCGCTCGAGCGCCGCTGAAACGGCCTGGTCGCGTCGGTGGCTGAAGGGGGTGACGTCTCGGGTCGCCAGGACGGTGGAGGCACCGGTCTCGTGAGCCAGCCTCGGCACGACATCCTCCGGGCGTCCGCTCCGCACGAGCAGGCCGCTGCCGCGCGCACGCAGCGAGGCATCGAGCTCCGCCAGCGATCGCAGCAGGAACCACGTACGTGCCGGCGCGGCCATCGATCCGGTCATGAGCCGCTCGTCGAGCACGAAGAGCGGGATGACCCATCGTGCACTGGCCGCCGCCGTGCTGAGAGCCGGATGGTCGGTGACCCGCAGGTCGCGCCGAAACCAGACGATGGCGGTGTCGATCGACTCCTCCAACCTGTACCTCCGGCCGTTGCCCTGTCCTGGCGATCGGCGACCCCTGCGACCGCCAGAACATTGTACAGATGGTTGACACTCGCTCGCGGCTGCCCTATCCTCAGTCTATACAAACCCTATACACATATGGAACGGTTCGATGACCAAGCACACGCTCGACAGCAGTCATATCGTGAAGGCAGACCTGGACCGAGTCTGGGATTTCTTCTCCCGGGCCCGTAACCTCGGACGCATCACCCCCCGCTCGATGGGCTTCGACATCCACACGCCCGACCCGGTGACGGAGACCGGGGCCGTCATCGACTACACGGTGCGACCGCTCTTCGGCATCCCCGCCCACTGGCAGACGCACATCGACGCGGTCGAGGCTCCCCTGCGCTTCCGTGACGTGCAGGCCAAGGGCCCATACAAGTCCTGGGTCCACGATCATCGCTTCACGCCCGTGACGGACGGAGTCCGCATGGACGATCACGTCGAGTACGAACTGCCGTTCGGTCCGGTCGGCGAGCTCGGCCATCGCCTCGTCGTGCGTTCGCAGCTCGAGCACATCTTCGCCTTTCGCGCCACCGCCATCGACCAGATCTTCGAGCCGGCCGGCGACCCGGCGAGTGGGCGCCCAGGCACCATCGCCGTCGCGGGTGGGACAGGCTTCGTGGGCAGCGAGATCGCCCGTGAGCTCCGCCGTCGCGGACGCCACGTCGTCGTCCTCTCCTCGAGGGGCGAGGCCGCCCGCGGACAGCTGCCGGACGACATCGAGCTGCGACCTGCCGACATCCGGAACCCGGCCGCCCTGCGCGCCGCACTCGAGGGCGTGGATGAGATGGTCATCTCGCTGGCGTTCCCGGGCCTGCCCATCGAGCAGCCCAGGAAGGGCTACACCTTCATGGAAGTCGATGCCGGCGGCACGGCAGCAGCTCGTCGCGGCCGGCCGGCAGGCCGGCGTGCGCCGTGTCGTCTACCTCTCGGGTGCGGGTGCTGGTCATGACGCCCAGCGCCACTGGTTCCGCGCCAAGGCGGTCGCGGAGGACGCCGTGCGCGGCTCCGGGATGGCCTGGACCATCCTGCGACCGACCTGGGTCTACGGCCCTGGCGACGTCTCGCTCAATCGCTTCCTGGGGTTCGCGCGGACCCTGCCCTTCGTCCCGCTCACGAACCTGGGTCGCCAGCAGCTGGCCCCGGTCTACGTCGGGGACGTGGCTCGCCTGGCGGCCGATTCGCTGGAGCAGGAGGCTGCCCTCGAGCAGGTCTTCGAGGTCGGCGGTCCAGAGACCATGTCCATGCGAGAGGTCATCGGCCGAGCCATGAGCGTGGCAGGCATCCACAAGCCCGTCATCCCTGGGCCGGCGCCCCTCATCAAGCTGGCCGCCTGGCCGATGCGCTTCCTGCCCGACCCGCCCCTCAGCCCGGACGGGGTGGACTTCGTCAACCAGCCGGCGACCGTGGATGTCGAACCCCTGCTTCGAGCCATGCCTCGCACGCTCACGCCGCTGGAGGCCGGCCTGGCCACCTACCTTGGCCCGCGGCACGCCTCGACCACCACCATCGACGGACGCGCGGGGAGTCTGCGGCATGCCGCCTGACGTGCGCCTCGGCAGCCAGACGCCAGGCGGTGGTCGACTGGCGCAGGTCCGCACGCTGACGTGTCCGCGGTCCACGACGACCCGTCGCGCATCGCCGCCACGCCCCCGTGGCCAGCCCTGTGGGCGAGACCTCCAGTGGCACTGGTCTCGTCGCTCGATGCGGTGCGGCGCGCACCCACCATCCTGTCCGCCATCCGATTGGCCCCACGGGTCAAGGAGGCGGCCATCGCCGCCATCGGCGAAGGCAGCCACCCGGCGTTCCTGCTGGGGCCTCTCCTGGAGGCCATCCGTGACGAGCGAGACACGGTCACGGCGGTGGCCGCCATCCATGCTCTTGGCCAGGTCCCGGGTCGCCGAGTCGAGAGCGAGCTGTCCGGGTCGCTGTGCACGGCCGTGAACGGCTTGGACGCCCACGCCGCTTGGGCCCTGGGCGGTCGGCCGGCGTCGCTGGCACTCATCGAGCCGCTCACCGACGCCGTGGGGCGCGGTGGCCTGGCCGGCATGCACGCCCAGCAGGCCCTGGCGCGGTGGGCACGCGCTGACGCGGACATCGCGTCAGCCGTCGTGGTCGCCCTTGACGCGGCGCTCCGTCGCACGGGTGTCGCGACTTCGCGCCGCTACCTGGCCGAGGTCGCGGGCCTGGTGCCCGGGCCTGCCGCTCGGCAGCTCCTTGAGCGCCTGGCCACCGATGCCTCGGAGGTGCCGGCGGTGCGGGTCGAGGCCGTGGCTTCATTGGGCGATCGGCTCGGCGAACGACTGCCACCCGCGGTGGCGTCCCTGGCCGCGCAGGGGGGCCGCATCGGCGAGGCCGTGCGGCTGGCGCGTGCCCTGCAGGTGCTCCGACACCGCGGCCCGCGCCGCAGCCATACACGGGACGAGGGCCTCAAGGTCGCCCAGGTCCATCTCGGCGCCTTCCTGGACGCGGAGGCGACCCGGGCCGGCATGGGCGATGCCGGAGGCGTGGCCACGCTGCTGCCGCGGCTGGGGGCAGCGCTGGCCTCGCAGCCGCGCATCCTCGAGACCATCAGCATCGGCCGGGCACTGCCCGGCGTGCCGGCAGCCAAACGCCTGCTCGAGCAGCCCGCGATGGGCGGCCACCGCTTCGAGAACGTGCCCCTGGAAGACGGCGAGGGTGCCAGCTTCGCGAGTGCCTGGCCCTCGCTCGTGGCAGCCGAGCGCGGCATCCGCGCCGCCCTGCTGGCATCAGGCACGCCAGACGTCCTCCACCTGCGCATGGCCGACCCCGGCAGCCTGGCCGCAGCACGCGTGGCCCGCGAGCTTGGTGTCCCCACCGTCTTCACGCTCGCCCCGGACCCGCACGGCCCGATCGCGGCCGCCGAGCGCCGTGGCACGCTCGACCGGCGGACCTTCGGGACGCAGGACGCCCAGGCGGCGCTCTGGTACCGCGTCCGGCTCGTGGAACGGCTGGCCGGCGAGGCCCAGTGAGCTGGCCCTCATGCCCCGACCGGACCTGGCGAGACAGCTTGCCGAACTCGTGGGCATCGACCTGTCCGCCGGTCCGCCGCGCCACACCGTCGTGGCCGAGGGCGTGGATACCCATCAGGCCGATGCGATCTGCGTCCGCGCTGGCGGCCGGCGCGAGCGCGGAGGTGCTGGACGACCTGGCGCGAGCCATCGAGCGACTGCCCGGGCAGCGGCGCGGGCTGCCCATCGTCGTGAGCGTCGGGCCGACTGCACGAGGTCAAGGGCATGGCGCGCATCGTCGAGGCCTTCGCCCTCGACACGTCCCTGGGCGCGACCGCGAACCTCGTCCTCGTGGGAGGCGATCTCGACGACCCGTCTGCCGGCGAGGCCGCCGAGCTGGCCCGCATCGGCGCGCTCTTGCGCCGGCACGCGGGCCTCAGCGACCGAGTCGATCCTGCTCGGACACCGCCGCCACGCCGAGGCTGGCCTGGTCCTCGCCGTCGCGAGGCATGGCTGGGGCGACCTCGTCGCGCCCGGCGGCGCCTACGCCTGTGGCAGCCTCAAGGAGGAGTTCGGTCTCGCGATCCTCGAGGCCATGGCGGCTGGGCTGCCCGTCGTGGCGCCGCTGACCGGCGGTCCTGCCACCTACGTCGAGCCTGGCGTCACCGGCGCGCTCGTGGACACGTCCGACCCCGGTGCCATCGCGGCCGGCATCCACGAGGTGCTGCGCCTCGCCAAGGACGCGGCGACAGGTCAGCGCACCAGGTCGGTGGTGGACGCCCGCTTCACCCTCAGCCGGATGGCTCGCACCCTGGCCGCCGTCTACCGCATCGCGGCCGGCGCCAGCACGGTGGCCCTGACCGTGGAGGAAGGCCGAGCGGCGTGACGCTGCTGGTCATCAGCCCCGACTACGTCTCGCACGCCACCCCGCTGCTCACCATCGCGCGAGCCTGGGCCAGGAGAGGCGAGCGGGTCGTGGTGGCCACCGGGCCGGCCGTCGCCCCGCTGGTGGCAGCTGCCGGGTTCGAGCACGTCGAGCTCGTCATGTCCCGCGGGTCCAACGCGGGCACCGCCGGGGCCGGACAGGGCTCCCGCGCCGAGGCTCGTTCGCTGGAGGCCTTCTTCACGGCCACGCGCCGAGGCATGCTCGACACCCTGCGCTTCCAGGCGGAGGCCCGCGCCGTCGATCTCCTGTGGCGGCCGCAGCTCGTGGCCCGGCGGACGATCCGTGTCGTCGAGCGCGTGCGTCCCGACGCCATCCTCGTGGATCACCTCGCCTTCGCGGCCACCATCGGCCTGCGCGCCATGGGCGCGCCGTTCGCGGACGTCGTCGTCGGACACCCCACGGCCTTGCCGGTCGGCGCGGAGGTCTACGGCGTGCCATCCGACTGGCCGTCCGCCATCACCGCCGATCCGGTCCAGCTGGCGACGCTGCGGGCCATCGCGCGCGGCGTCAGCGAAGCCTTCGGCGATGCCTACGACGGCGTCCTGCGATCGCTGGCGCCGGGGAGCGAACCCGTCGGCGATGCCTTCGCCGCCCACGGCGACATGGTCCTCTACGCCTACCCCGAGGAGCTCCACGAAGCGGCGCGAACGGCACTCCTGCCTCGCCACGCCTTCCTGGGCAGTGCCGTGCGCCACGAGTCGCCCGACGACGAGACGGCAGCCTGGCTGGCGGGTGCCGATGGACGACCGCTGGTGGTCGTGTCGCTCGGCACCTTCCTGTCTGCTCGCAGCGACGTCCTGGCGCGGATCGCCGCAGCACTGCGCCGGGTCGAGGCCCGCGTGGCCATGGCCATCGGCGCCAATCGTCCCGAGGGCATCGGTCCGCTCCCCTCGGACTGGCTCGTGCGTGCCAGCCTGCCCCAGGTGGCACTCCTGGAGCACGCGTCCCTGCTCGTGACGCACGGCGGCAACAACAGCGTGACCGAAGCCCTCACCCATGGCGTACCCCTGCTGGTCATGCCCTTCTCGAGCGACCAGTTCGACGGCGCCGCCGCCATCGAACGACACCTGGCCGGTGTGGCCCTCGATCCCAATCGGTCCAGCCGGCCGCTCATCGCCGGCAGCATCCGCGGCCTGCTGCGATCGACACCGAGGACGCCCGGCCGCATCTCCGACCGCCTCCGGGCGATGCCGGGCCCCGAGATCGCGTACGAGGCGCTGTCGGGAGGCGGCCGTCGCCCACCTCGCCCGACGACGGCCACGGCCACGGCGCCGAGCAGCGTCGTGGCAGCCCCTGCCTGACGGACCCCGTCACGGCCCCGTCGGGTGCCGGGTCGATCGCGGCGGCTGACCGCCCACCTCCGAGCCCCACGAATCGATCAGGCCGGTCCCCGAGGGGACCGGCCTGATCAGCAGAGGGAGAAGCTGTCTGTCGCTGTCAGCCCAGGGAGGGCGGCAGCATGACCTTCTGGATGACGTGGATGATGCCCAGGTTGCTGGCGCGGATGTCCGTCGCCAGGATGACCGCGTCGTCGATGCGCAGCTTGCCGCCGCGCACGGAGATCTCGGCCTTGTCGCCGTTGAGCATCTCGACCTTCGAGCCGATGGCAGAGACGGCCGTCTTGGCATTCACCTTGCCGTCGATGACGTGGTAGGCCAGGATGTCGAGCAGGACGCCGTCGCCAAGGAGGCTGTCAACGCTGCAGACGTTGCTGGGGTTCAGGCCGGCCTTGCCGAGGCCGAGGGCATCGCCCAGGCGGCGGAAGGCTGCGTCGGTCGGGGCGAAGAGCGTCTTGTCGGGGGAGGAGAGCACGTCCACGACGGCACCGCCCAGGTAGTCACAGGTCGCGGCGGTCAGGAGCGTGTCGTAGTCACCGGTTCGGCTGTTCACCGCGATCGCCTTGTCCACGATCGTCGTGCCAGGCGCGGCAGAGACGGCGGCGGGGACGAGGGCCGTGACGGAGACGGCGGCCAGGATGACGCCGGCCATGAGCTTCTTGAACATCAGGGGTTCCTTCCTTCCTTCGTGTCGGATGTCAGAGGGGTGAGGGAGCGGAGGGGGGACCGATGGACACCGGTCCCCGTGAGTCTCCGCGGATGGTCTAGTTGACCGCGGCATCCTCGACGAGGATGACGTTGAACGAGCCACCGCCGAGCTGGCCGATGGCCATGGCGCTGTAGGACTTGCCCGCCTCGAGCATCAGGGGGTCGATGTCGAAGGCGGCCTTCTTCTCGCCCGCGGGACGGACCTCAAGGTCGTACTCGCCGGCGGGAACGGTGGCGTAGCCCTTGGCCTTGCCGTACTTGAGGTCCCTTGAAGATGGCGTCCTTGACGCTGCTGCCGTCAGCGGCCACGTCGACCTTGGGCGCATCGGCGCTCAGGTGCACGACGCGGATCTGGGCCTCATCGGCGACCGGAGCCGGCTTGTCCTTGAGGACGACCGGGGTGATGTTGGCGAGCTCATTGGTGGCTGCCACGGTCGTCAGCGTGCCGCCCTCGAAGGTGAGCGGGGCATCGATGACCACGGGGCCCTCCTCGAGGGATGCGCCCGCGGGCACGACCTGGATCTGGTACGTGCCAGCCGGCACGAAGAGATAGTCGGAGATGGCGCCGAAGGGCACGTCGGTCAGGATGGCGCTGCCATTGGCGTAGACGTCGACGTTGGGGGCATCGGCCGAGAAGTGACCGACACGCACGCCGGCCAGGGCCGCATCGACGGCCGGCACGACCGTGAAGCTGCCGTCCTCCAGCCCGCCGACGGCGAACACGGAGTAGCTGGTGCCCGGCGTCGAAGCGTGACCTCGGGGATGTCGAAGGCCACGGTGTCCGTGCCCGCGGCGCGGATCTCGAGGTCGTAGGCGCCGGCCGGCAGGTCGACGTAGCCGGTGTTGTTCGGGAAGGCCAGGTCGGTGATGAGCGCGTCGCCGCCGTCGGGAGCGACGTCCACGGCCGGGGCGTCGAAGCTGAAGTGGACGACGCGGACCTGCGAGCCATCAGCGGTGGGCGCCGGGGCGTCGGCCAGGACCTGGGGGATGATGCCGGCGGCCAGGCTGCCGGTCGCCGCGACCGTGGTCATGGTGCCGGCGTCGAAGGTCAGGGGTGCGTCGATGACGACGGGGCCTTCCTCCAGGGTGGCGCCGCTGGGCACGACCTGGATCTGGTACTCGCCACCGGGGACCTCGAGGTAGTCCGTGATGCTTGGCGTACTCGAGGCCCTCGACGACCAGGTTGCCGCCGGCGTAGACATCGACGGCCGGGGCGTCGCCGGCGCCGTGGAGGACGCGGACCTTGGCCATCTCAGCGGCCATCTCGTCCTGGGCAGCGGCGGCGGTCGGGACGACCGCTGCGGCCGAGAGGGCGGCGGCCATGCCAAGGAGCGCCATCTTGCGCCCTCGGGTGGTTGGTTGAGACATCTGGGTGACTTCCTTTCGGGTCGTTCGGGTCAGCGGGGTGGGGTAGGCCGGCAGTGCGAAGGGGAAGCACACTGCCGGCCCAGGGGAAGGTGTCGGGCTTAGGCCTCGGGGGACTCCTCGGCCATGGCCTCGTCCTCGGCGGCCATGGACTCCTCGGCCGTCATGTCGTCGTCAGCCATGAGGCTGGCATCGACCGCGGGCAGGACCGTGAAGGAGCCGTCAGCCAGGGAGCCGATGGCGAAGACCGTGAAGCTGTTGCCACCTGCCAGCGCCAGCGGATCGATGTCGAAGGCGACGTCGGTCGTGCCGGTCGGGCGGATCTCGAGGTCGTACTCGCCCTCGGGCAGGTCGAGGTAGCCAGCGGCGGCAGGGTAGGCAAGGTTCTCGACGACCACGTCGCCGCCATCGAGGGCGACGTCCACGGCCGGCGCGTCAGCGCTGTAGTGGACGACGCGCACCTGGGCGATGCCGTCCTGCGGGTTGGGCTCGTCGACCAGGACCTGCGCCTCGATGGAGGCCAGGGCGTTGGTCGCGGCCACGGTGGTCATGGTGCCAGCCGCGAAGTCGAGATCGACCGGGCCGATGACGGCGCCGTCAGCAGGATCAGCGCCTGCAGCCACGACTTCGATGGTGTAGGTGCCGCCGGGGACCTCGAGGTACTCCGAGAGCACGCCGAAGGGAACGTCGGTGAGGATGGCCCCACCGTTGGCGTAGACGTCGACCGCGGGCGCATCCGGGCTGAAGTGCCCGACGCGGACCTTGGCCATCTCCGCTGCGTCGTCCTGGGCGGCAACGCCGACCGGGATGACCGAGACGGCTGCGAGCGCGACGGCGGCGCCGAGGATGGAAAGCTTCTGGGTTCGCATCTGGTTGGTTCCTTTCCACGAGTCCTGATGAGTGGGATGAGCCTCTTGCTCTGTCAGGCGAGCCTCGAGGCCCACCGGCGGGACGGACGAGGCGCTCTGCGCCCCCGGGCGTGGGCCCCTAGCGGGACCACCGGTCGGTCATGTGGTTGTCTCCTCGCTCTGCGCTTGGTGTCCAAGGTCTGTTGACCTGATGGCGGAACGATAGCCCAGCTGTTCACTGCTTGTCAAGGGTTTGTTGCGAGATTCTCCGTTGTGGCTGTCACAGAGCCGTGATATGCTCCACAAAGCATGTACAACATCAAGCAAGCCTCGATCCGCTCCGGCGTCAGCGTCCCGCTCATCCGAGCGTGGGAACGCCGCTACGGCGTGGTCAGTCCCAAGCGCACCGCGTCCGGCTACCGGCTCTACGACGATCAGGCCATCGCCACGTTGATGCGCGTTCGTGAGCTGACCGATAGCGGCTGGAGTGCCAGCGAGGCCAGTCGCGCCATCCTGGCCGGCGAGATCGGCGTGCTGCCGCTCGTCCAGCCGGCGACCGCGCCCCTCGGCGACGAGTCCACGCGCGTCCGCCAGGCAGACCTCACCGGGCGGTTCCTGGCCGCCGCCACGGCCATGGACATCGCGGCGACCGGTGCCATCCTCGACGAGATGTTCGCGCAGGGATCGTTCGAATCCATCGTCGACGACCTGCTCATGCCGGCCCTTGGCTCGCTCGGCTCGGCCTGGGTCGACGGCCAGCTGGACGTGGCAGCAGAGCACGCTGCGAGCGCCGCCATCCACCGCCGGCTGTCAGCCCTCTACGAGGCGGCCGCGGTCGTCGGGGAGGCCAGCGTGGTGGTCGGCCTGCCACCGGAGGGTCGCCACGAGCTCGGTGCGCTGGCGTTCGCGGTGGCGTTGCGGCGCCTGGGCGTCGGCGTGCTGTACCTGGGCGCGGATGTCCCCGTGGCCAGCTGGGTGCACGTCATCAGGCAGCAGAGAGCACGGGTCGTGGTGCTGGCCGTCGTCCAGGATTCCGAGCAGCTCCAGGCCCTCGAGGTGGCCGCCGCGCTCCGCAACGCCGGCCACAGCCCCATCTTCGCGGTCGGCGGCCGCAGCGCCAGCTGGGACGGGGCACGGGAAGCCGGGATCGTGGTGTTGCCCGACCGCATCAACGAGGCGGCCTCGGTGGCCGCCAGGCTCGCAGCAGGGACCGCCCCGGCACGCTAGGCTGCCTGTCCGGGACCATCACAGGCCAGACAGGACGGGGAGCACGGATCACGAGCATGAGCAATCACCCGCTGCGTGCGTGGGCGTGAAGCTCACCGTCCTCGGCTCGTCGGCCGCATGGTCCCAGCGCCCCGGTCGCCCGTCGTCGTCGTATCTCGTGGAGCTCGGCGAAGAAGCGCTGGTGCTGGACCTTGGGCAGGGCTCGCTGGGTGCGCTGTTCGGACACCGGGAGCCGTCGAGTCTTCGAGCTGTCGTCATCAGCCACATGCACGCCGACCACCATGTCGACCTCATCCCGCTGCGTCACCACCTGCGCTACCAGTTCGAGCGGCCGCGCAGCATCGGACTGCATGTCCCCGATGAGCTCCGGCGTCGCTACGACGTCTTCTGCGGCGAAGCCGACTTCCTGGGTGACCTCGTCGGGCCGGAGCTCGTGGCGGGCGTCCGCGAGATCGGGCCGTTCAACCTGCAGACTCACCCCGTGCTGCACTCCGAGCACAGCTACGCCTTCCGTGTCACGGCCCAGGACGACCCTGCCGGGCCCGGACTCGTCTACAGCGGCGACTGCGGCCGCGCCGAGGACCTGCTGCCACTCATCCACGAGGGTGACACCGTGCTCTGCGAGGCCTTCTGGTCGACGCGGCCACCCCAGGCCGGCGCCCATCACCTGACCGCCGCCCAGGCGGCCGATGTGGCCCTGCGCGGGCGCGCGGGCCGCCTCGTCCTGACCCACATCCTCGAGTCCCACGACCCCGGGGCTGCCCTGGAGGTCGCCGACCGGGTCTTCCCGGGCCCGGTGAGCCTGGCGGAACCCGGTGGCAGCCTGCACATCGGAAGCCAGCCGTGACGTCGACGCCCAGCAGCGGCAGCCCGGTCCTCTCGGTTCGGACCCGCGTGCGAGCGCTCGTCGAGGCCGCGCTGGCGCAGTGCCATCAGCGCGGGCGCGCTGCCGGGGCTCGAGCCCGGTCAGACCCCCGAGGTGGAGGTCGAGCGGCCTGCCAACGCGGACCATGGCGACCTGGCCACCAACCTGGCCCTCAAGCTCGCGCGGCCGATGCGGCGCCCGCCGCTCCAGATCGCAGAGGCGTTGGCGACCAGCCTGCGCTCCCATCCGGAGGGCTCCGCGGTCGCTGACGTCCAGGTCGCCGCGCCCGGCTTCCTCAACCTGCGCCTCTCCGCGGCCTGGCTGGAGGCCGTGCTGGATGAGGCCACCGCGGCCGGGCGGGACTTCGGGAAGGTCACGCCGGAGACCCCCCGACACGTGAACGTGGAGTTCGTCTCGGCAAACCCCACCGGCCCCCTGACCGTAGGCAATGCGCGCGGCGCCTTCGTCGGCGACCTGCTCTGCCGAGTCCTGGAAGGCGGCGGCCACCGCGTCACGCGCGAGTACTACTTCAACGATTCGGGGCGCCAGGTGCGCGTGCTCGGCGCGTCCGTGATCGCCCGCCGCCTCGGTGAGCCGCTGCCGGAAGAGGCCTATCGCGGCAGCTACGTGGATGAGCTGGCAGCAGACATGCCCGATGATGCCTGGGAGGCCGCCACCGCTCCCGGCGTGGACCGGGAGGCTCGCGTCGGCGACTGGGCGGGGGCTCGCATCCGCGATGGCATCGAGGCCAGCCTGGAGCGGCTCGGCGTCCACTTCGACGTCTGGAAGAGCGAGGCCAGCCTGCACGAGGAAGGCTGGGTCGCCCGCGGCGTGGCCGCGCTGCGTGACGGCGGTCACGTGTTCGAGTCGGAGGGCGCCACGTGGTTCCGCTCGACGGCCTTCGGCGACGACAAGGACCGCGTCATCTACCGCACGGGCGGCGAGCCGACGTACTTCGCGTCGGACATCGGCTACGTCAGCGAGAAGTTCAGCCGGGGCTTTGACAAGCTCATCTACGTCTGGGGTGCCGACCACCACGGCACCGTGGCCCGCGTCCGCAACGCGGCTGAGGCCATGGGCTTCGACAAGGACGCCGTGGAGATGCTCATGGTGGCCTGGGTGCGCTTCGTGCGGGACGGCGTGGAGATCCCCATGAGCAAGCGCTCCGGGGAGTTCCTGACGCTGGACGAGCTGCTCGAGGAGATCGGCGTGGACGCCGCTCGATGGTCCTTCGCCACGCGCTCGGCGAGCTCGCCCATCGACGTGGACATCGAGCTGGCCCGCCGCCAGTCGGCCGAGAACCCCGTGTACTACGTGCAGTACGCGCACGCACGCATCTGTTCCATCCTGGCCAAGGCTGCGGACGCAGGCCTGGCGCCGGCGACCTCCTTCCAGGGCGTGCTGGCTGGAGACGCGGTGGCCAGCGGGCTGGCGCGCGACCTGCTGCGACTGCCGGAGGTCGTGGAGGACGCGGCGCGCTCAGAGGAGGCGCAGGGCGTGACCGCCTATGCCACGGAGTTGGCCACCACCTTCCACGCCTTCTACCGGGACCGGCGCGTCATCGATCCGGCGGACCCCGTCACCTCGGCCGGACGGCTGGCGCTCATCGACCTGACGCGCGTCGTCATCCGCAACACCCTGGCGCTGCTGGGCATCTCCGCACCCGAGTCGATGTAGAGACTGCGGCGGGCGGAGCCGCCGCAGTCGTTCACTCGTTCTGGGAGCGCCGCTCAGCCGGCGGGCGGCGCCAACCCGAGGCCAGCCTGCAGGGTCGCCAGCGTGGCCGGATCGCTCGTGAGGAGCACGAGGACGGGGTCGGGAGCCGTGCCGGAGACATCCACCGGGGTCACCGCATGGGCGCCGGGCAGGTCCGCGATGGCGGCCGCCGCCGCCTCCGTGAACTGGCCCGCGTCCTCCGCGCCGTCCCACGACGTCTGCCAGACGATCGCCCAGGCGCCGCCGGGACCGTCGAGGCTGACCAGGCGGTCGCCCGCCCAGCCTGCCGCCGCGTTGGCACGCGGCAGCTTGACGGGTGCCTTCGGGCCCTCCTGGGTCCCTGGCTGGCCGTCGGCCAGCCACACGCCGATGCGCATCTCGCCCATGGTCTGGCGCCAGGCCTCACCCCAGCCCTCGCCGAGAGCGCCGCGGAGGTCTGGCAGGTCGACCGGGCGAGGCTGCTCCCCGGGATAGAGCTTCGGATGGAGGATCTGCTCCGTGGATCGCGGCGGGTCGGACCAGGCAGCGTTCACGGCGCCCCAGCCACCGCTCTCGCGGAGCCTGTCCACGAAGAGCCGGCCCTCCAGGAACGGCAGCGAGTACTCGCGCTGGAGGAGCTGGGGCATGGATGCCAGGAGCCCATCGTCGCCAGGGACGATGACGTCGTCCACGGCAGCCTGGTCGGTGGCCCCGCTCACGGCGGGCCAGTCGAGCATGACGGCGGTGCCGTCGCCCTGCTCCAGCGCCACGCCGGCGAGGGCTCGGTCGCCCTGGGAGGCGTCGTCGACGCGCAGCCGGCCGAGGCCGAAGGCGACGTCCGTGGCCGAGCGGCCCAGTTCGCGCGCTGCATGGGCCTGGTCGCCCGTCGAGAGGCTCTCGAGCGAGTCGACGACGGTGATGACACCGCCCGTGTAGGCCACCGGTAGCGGCTGCCCGTACAGCTGCCGCAGGAGCTTCTGGAGGTCGTCGCCTCCGGCGAGAAGGCCGAGGCGCTTGAGGGCGGCCTCCTCGACCGGCGATGGTGGCCGGCGGGTGGATCGCCGCGGCCCGGTCGGCGAGGAGTGAGCGCTGGTCCTTGGCGCTGACCGCGTCGTATGGCGCGTTCGCGGGCGGGAGCTCGCGCAGGGCCGGGATGGTCGCGGCGATCGCGTCGAGCTGGCCGATGACGGCGGGCGCCTGGAGCGTCCCCCCGACACCGCGCGGCTGGATCGCCGGGCCGATCGAGACGGTGTAGGCGACGGGGGTTCCGGCGTTCACGACCGTGCCTTGGGGCGGGTCCTGGGACGCGACGACCCCGAAGGGGATGGTGTCGTTGTTGGCCTCGGAGCGGGCGCCAGGCGTGACTTCGGCCGCCGCAAGTGTGGCCAGGGCATCCGGTTCCGCGAGCCCCACGATGGCGGGCACGCTGACCTGCTTGGGACCCTTGCTGACGGTGAGGGTGACGGCCGAGCCGAGCTGCACCTCGGTGCCCGCGGCGGGCTCGGTCTTGACGGCCTGGCCGGCGGGGATGGTGGCGTTGGTCTTCTGCTCGGTGGCCCCCACCACGAGGCCGGCGGCCGCGATGGTGGCGTTGGCGTCGGCCTCGGCGAGGCCCTTGACCTCGGGCACGAGGGTGAGCGGCGGACCGGAGCTCACGGTGTAGTCCACCGCGCTGCCGGCGGCCACGATGCTGTCGGCCGGCGGATCCTGGGAGAGGACGGTGTTCTTGGGGCTGGGGTCCTCGACCACGCCGTTGGTGCCGACCGTGAGCTCGGCGGCCGGATGGCGGCCTTGGCGTCGGGCTGCAGGAGCCCCACGATGGCGGGCACGCTGACCTGCTTGGGACCCTTGCTGACGGTGAGGGTGACGGCCGAGCCGAGCTGCACCTCGGTGCCCGCGGCGGGCTCGGTCTTGACGGCCTGGCCGGCGGGGATGGTGGCGTTGGTCTTCTGCTCGGTGGCACCCACCACGAGGCCGGCGGCCGCGATGGTGGCGTTGGCGTCGGCCTCGGCGAGGCCCTTGACCTCGGGCACGAGGGTGAGCGGCGGACCGGAGCTCACGGTGTAGTCCACCGCGCTGCCGGCGGCCACGATGCTGTCGGCCGGCGGATCCTGGGAGAGGACGGTGTTCTTGGGGCTGGGGTCCTCGACCACGCCGTTGGTGCCGACCGTGAGCTCGGCGGCCTGGATGGCGGCCTTGGCGTCGGGCTGCAGGAGCCCCACGATGGCGGGCACGCTGACCTGCTTGGGACCCTTGCTGACGGTGAGGGTGACGGCCGAGCCGAGCTGCACCTCGGTGCCCGCGGCGGGCTCGGTCTTGACGGCCTGGCCGGCGGGGATGGTGGCGTTGGTCTTCTGCTCGGTGGCCCCCACCACGAGGCCGGCGGCCGCGATGGTGGCGTTGGCGTCGGCCTCGGCGAGGCCCTTGACCTCGGGCACGAGGGTGAGCGGCGGACCGGAGCTCACGGTGTAGTTCACCGCGCTGCCGGCGGCCACGATGCTGTCGGCCGGCGGATCCTGGGAGAGGACGGTGTTCTTGGGGCTGGGGTCCTCGACCACGCCGTTGGTGCCGACCGTGAGCTCGGCGGCCTGTGATGGCGGCCTTGGCGTCGGGCTGCAGGAGCCCCACGATGGCGGGCACGCTGACCTGCTTGGGACCCTTGCTGACGGTGAGGGTGACGGCCGAGCCGAGCTGCACCTCGGTGCCCGCGGCGGGCTCGGTCTTGACGGCCTGGCCGGCGGGGATGGTGGCGTTGGTCTTCTGCTCGGTGGCACCCACCACGAGGCCGGCGGCCGCGATGGTGGCGTTGGCGTCGGCCTCGGCGAGGCCCTTGACCTCGGGCACGAGGGTGAGGCTCGAGCCAGTCGAGACGATACAGGTCCACCGACGCGCCGAGCTGGAGCTCAGTGTCGGCGGGAGGATCCGTCTTGATGACGTCGCCCGCGGCGACAGACTCACTGCCCTTCTCCACAGTCTCGCCGACGACCAGACCTGTGGCCTCGATGGTGGAGATGGCGTCCGCTTTCGGTAGGTCACTGACGTCCGGAACGAGGACGGTCGGTGCGACGCCCAGGGAGACGACGTAGCTGACGGTGGCGCCCACGGGCACGCTGGTGCCCGCGGCGGGATCCTGGCTGACGACGTCACCGGCGGCCACGTCGGCACTGAAGGCCTCGGAGGGGGCAGCCGACGAGGCGGGCGGCCTCGAGGGCCTGCGCGGCCTCCTCGGCGGAGCCGGCCAGGTCGGGCACGGCCACGGTCTCGACGCCCAGGGAGACGACGTAGCTGACGGTGGCGCCCACGGGCACGCTGGTGCCCGCGGCGGGTATCCTGGCTCACGACGTCACCGGCGGCCACGTCGGCGCTGAAGGCCTCGGAGGGGGCACCCACGAGGCGGGCGGCCTCGAGGGCCTGCGCGGCCTCCTCGGCGGAGCCGGCCAGGTCGGGCACGGCCACGGTCTCGACGCCCAGGGAGACGACGTAGCTGACGGTGGCGCCCACGGGCACGCTGGTGCCCGCGGCGGGATCCTGGCTGACGACGTCACCGGCGGCCACGTCGGCGCTGAAGGCCTCGGAGGGGGCACCCACGAGGCGGGCGGCCTCGAGGGCCTGCGCGGCCTCGTCGGCGGAGCCGGCCAGGTCGGGCACGGCCACGGTCTCGACGCCCAGCGAGACGACGTAGCTGACGGTGGCGCCCACGGGCACGCTGGTGCCCGCGGCGGGATCCTGGCTCACGACGTCACCGGCGGCCACGTCGGCGCTGAAGGCCTCGGAGGGGGCACCCACGAGGCGGGCGGCCTCGAGGGCCTGCGCGGCCTCCTCGGCGGAGCCGGCCAGGTCGGGCACGGCCACGGTCTCGACGCCCAGCGAGACGACGTAGCTGACGGTGGCGCCCACGGGCACGCTGGTGCCCGCGGCGGGATCCTGGCTCACGACGTCACCGGCGGCCACGTCGGCGCTGAAGGCCTCGGAGGGGGCACCCACGAGGCGGGCGGCCTCGAGGGCCTGCGCGGCCTCCTCGGCGGAGCCGGCCAGGTCGGGCACGGCCACGGTCTCGACGCCCAGGGAGACGACGTAGCCGACGGTGGCGCCCACGGGCACGCTGGTGCCCGCGGCGGATCCTGGCTGACGACGTCACCGGCGGCCACGTCGGCGCTGAAGGCCTCGGAGGGGGCACCCACGAGGCGGGCGGCCTCGAGGGCCTGCGCGGCCTCCTCGGCGGAGCCGGCCAGGTCGGGCACGGCCACGGTCTCGACGCCCAGCGAGACGACGTAGCTGACGGTGGCGCCCACGGGCACGCTGGTGCCCGCGGCGGGATCCTGGCTGACGACGTCACCGGCGGCCACGTCGGCGCTGAAGGCCTCGGAGGGGGCACCCACGAGGCGGGCGGCCTCGAGGGCCTGCGCGGCCTCGTCGGCGGAGCCGGCCAGGTCGGGCACGGCCACGGTCTCGACGCCCAGCGAGACGACGTAGGCTGACGGTGGCGCCCACGGGCACGCTGGTGCCCGCGGCGGGATCCTGGCTGACGACGTCACCGGCGGCCACGTCGGCGCTGAAGGCCTCGGAGGGGGCACCCACGAGGCGGGCGGCCTCGAGGGCCTGCGCGGCCTCGTCGGCGGAGCCGGCCAGGTCGGGCACGGCGATGGTCTCGACGCCCAGCGAGACGACGTAGGCGACGGTGGCGCCCACGGGCACGCTGGTGCCGGCGGCGGGATCCTGGCTCATGACGTCACCGGCGGCCACGTCGGCGCTGAAGGCCTCGGAGGGGGCACCCACCAGGCGGGCGTCGTCGAGGGCCTGCGCGGCCTCGTCGGCGGAGCCGGCCAGGTCGGGCACGGCGGTGGTCTCGACGCCCAGCGAGACGACGTAGGCTGACGGTGGAGCCCACGGGCACGCTGGTGCCGGCGGCGGGGTCCTGGCTCATGACGTCACCGGCGGCCACGTCGGCGCTGAAGGCCTCGGAGGGGGCACCCACCAGGCGGGCGTCGGCGAGGGCCTGCGCGGCCTCGTCGGCGGAGCCGGCCAGGTCGGGCACGGCGGTGGTCTCGACGCCCAGCGAGACGACGTAGGCGACCGGGAGCCCACGGGCACGCTGGTGCCGGCGGCGGGGTCCTGGCTCATGACGTCACCGGCGGCCACGTCGGCGCTGAAGGCCTCGGAGGGGGCACCCACCAGGCGGGCGGCGGCGAGGGCCTGCGCGGCCTCGTCGGCGGAGCCGGCCAGGTCGGGCACGGCGGTGGTCTCGACGCCCAGCGAGACGACGTAGGCGACCGAGGAGCCCACGGGCACGCTGGTGCCGGCGGCGGGGTCCTGGCTCATGACGTCACCGGCGGCCACGTCGGCGCTGAAGGCCTCGGAGGGGGCGCCCACCAGGCGGGCGTCGGCGAGGGCCTGCGCGGCCTCGTCGGCGGAGCCGGCCAGGTCGGGCACGGCGGTGGTCTCGACGCCCAGCGAGACGACGTAGGCGACGGAGGAGCCCACGGGCACGCTGGTGCCGGCGGCGGGGTCCTGGCTCATGACGTCACCGGCGGCCACGTCGGCGCTGAAGGCCTCGGAGGGGGCACCCACGAGGCGGGCGTCGGCGAGGGCCTGCGCGGCCTCGTCGGCGGAGCCGGCCAGGTCGGGCACGGCGGTGGTCTCGACGCCCAGCGAGACGACGTAGGCTGACCGTGGAGCCCACGGGCACGCTGGTGCCGGCGGCGGGATCCTGGCTCATGACGTCACCGGCGGCCACGTCGGCGCTGAAGGCCTCGGAGGGGGCACCCACCAGGCGGGCGTCGGCGAGGGCCTGCGCGGCCTCGTCGGCGGAGCCGGCCAGGTCGGGCACGGCGGTGGTCTCGACGCCCAGCGAGACGACGTAGGCGACCGAGGAGCCCACGGGCACGCTGGTGCCGGCGGCGGGATCCTGGCTCATGACGTCACCGGCGGCCACGTCGGCGCTGAAGGCCTCGGAGGGGGCGCCCACCAGGCGGGCGTCGGCGAGGGCCTGCGCGGCCTCGTCGGCGGAGCCGGCCAGGTCGGGCACGGCGGTGGTCTCGACGCCCAGCGAGACGACGTAGGCTGACGGAGGAGCCCACGGGCACGCTGGTGCCGGCGGCGGGATCCTGGCTCATGACGTCACCGGCGGCCACGTCGGCGCTGAAGGCCTCGGAGGGGGCACCCACCAGGCGGGCGTCGGCGAGGGCCTGCGCGGCCTCGTCGGCGGAGCCGGCCAGGTCGGGCACGGCGGTGGTCTCGACGCCCAGCGAGACGACGTAGGCGACCGGGAGCCCACGGGCACGCTGGTGCCGGCGGCGGGATCCTGGCTCATGACGTCACCGGCGGCCACGTCGGCGCTGAAGGCCTCGGAGGGGGCGCCCACCAGGCGGGCGTCGGCGAGGGCCTGTGCGGCCTCGTCGGCGGAGCCGGCCAGGTCGGGCACGGCGGTGGTCTCCGGTGCGACGGCGACATCCACATCTACCGTGGAGCCTCGCACCACCATGGTGCCGGTTGATGGATCCTGGTCGAGGATGGTCTCAGGCTCGGCCTCGGTGGTTTCGATCGAGGTCGCGCGGAGGAACAGGCCGACCGAGGTGGCGGCCGTCGTGGCGTCGGTCAGCGACTGGCCTTCGAAGGACGGCACCGCGACCAGGGCGGGACCGCTGGAGACGACGTAGCTGATGGCCGAGCCGGGAGCCACCTCCGTGGCAGCCACCGGGTTCGAGCTGACGATGTTGCCGGCCACGATGGTCGGGTCGGCGGCCGTGCTGCGCAGACCGGCCGAGAGACCGGCATCGGCGAGGGCCTTCATGGCCTCCGCCTCGGGCAGGTCGAGGATGTCGGGCACCGCGACCAGGGCGGGACCGCTGGAGACGACGTAGCTGATGGCCGAGCCGGGAGCCACCTCCGTGGCAGCCACCGGGTTCGAGCTGACGACGTTGCCGGCCACGATGGTCGGGTCGGCGGCCGTGCTGCGCAGACCGGCCGAGAGACCGGCATCGGCGAGGGCCTTCATGGCCTCCGCCTCGGGCAGGTCGAGGATGTCGGGCACCGCGACCAGGGCGGGACCGCTGGAGACGACGTAGCTGATGGCCGAGCCGGGAGCCACCTCCGTGGCAGCCACCGGGTTCGAGCTGACGATGTTGCCGGCCACGATGGTCGGGTCGGCGGCCGTGCTGCGCAGACCGGCCGAGAGACCGGCATCGGCGAGGGCCTTCATGGCCTCCGCCTCGGGCAGGTCGAGGATGTCGGGCACCGCGACGGTGGGTGAGGCCACAGCCACGGACAGTTCGATGGTGGATCCCACGGGCACGGCTTCGCCGGGGGGCGGTTGCTGACCCAGAACGGTGCCCGGCGCGGCTTCGTCGTTCACGACCGAGATGACGCGGACGACGAGCCCATAGTCCTCGGCCGTGAGCTCGGCCTCCTCAAGGCTGAGGCCCTGGAAGTTGGGGGTGTCGATGACGGCTTGAGCCGAGGGGCTCGCGCTTGGGGCCTCCGTCATGACCGGCGACGGCGAGAGGGTCGCGTCCGGTGAGCCGGAGTCGAAGGGCCGGAAGAGCAGGATGACGATGGCCAGCGCCACGATGAAGGCGCCCACCAGGATGCCGCCCACGAGCAGCACGGGCGTGCCCTCGTCAGGTGGCTCTTCGTCCATGCCGAGTGGCTGCGGAGGTGGACCCTCAGGCGGCTCCAGGGTCACCTCGGGCCGCGCTGCCAGCGCGGCCAAGGCGGCCTCTGTGGCCTCTGGATCGGGAGCCACCGGCGTCGTCGTCCAGGCGGCAGCTGAGACGGCAGCCGCGCCAAGACCCGCGTCGGCAGCCTGGTCCGCGCTGTCCGCTTCGGAAGGCTCGGCGTCGGGGCCGGTGACCAGATCGCCGGAGTCGGCGGTCGCGCTAGCTGCGGACAGGTCGGTCGCGTTGACCTCGGCCTCCGCCTGGCCGGGCGATGCTCCAGTGGGATCGACGGGGTCGGAGAACGCAGTAGGGTCGCCGGGATCCGGCCGCTGATCAGTCATGGCAGGCGGACCTTAGGTGACTTCGGCTGCGGGTGCGAGCACCCTGGATACGCGACCTGGGCCGGTACCGGCGCAGGTGTCCGTTTCTTCATCGTCCGCCGCTCCTCGCTTCACGTGCCCACCTACCGAGGGTCAGGGCGCAAGCCCCAGCGCCGCCCGAACGGTCTCCAGTGTCGTCTCGCTATCGGCCAGCAGAACAAGTACTGGAGAGGATAGCCCTCCATCCAGGTCGACATTCAAGATGGCCTGTGCGCCGGGCAGGTCCTTGACGACCTCGCGAGCGGCGTCCCTGAACTCCCTGGCATCGGCTCGGCTGTCCCAGTCGGTCTGCCAAGCGACGGCCCAGGCACCCTCCGGCCCATCCAGGCTGACGAGTCGATCGCCTCCCCATCCGGCAGCAGCATCGGCCCGAGGCAGCCGCGCGGGCAGGACCGGGTAGACCGACCGGGCCTTCTGGCCATCCGCCAACCAGACCCCCATCTGCATCTCGCCCAGCGTCTGTTGGTAGGTCGCCGACCAACCGTCGCCGAGTCGAGCTGCCACGTCGGGCAGCTCGATGTCGACCGGCGCTTCATCGGGGTAGAGCTCGGGGTGGAGGATCTGCTCGGTCGAGGTCGGTCGAGTTCGCCATGCCTCATCCACGGCTGCCCAGTCCCCTCGACCTCGAATGGCGTTCACGAAGGCGAAGCCCTCGATGTACGGGAACTCGAGCTGGCGTCGGAGCAGGACGGGCATCTTCCGGAGCGCCTTGTCGTCCTGGCGCGTGAACGCGCGGGCGGAGACCGCCAGGAGGTCCGCCAGGTCGAGCTCACGTGCTGCCCAGTCATACATGACGGCGGTGGCGTCACCCTCCGACCAAGGCCTGCCGCGCGAGAGCGGCGTCCGCCCGGTCGAGATCAGTCACGCGCCCGGCCTCAAGGTCGAAGGCGGCATCCTGGAGCGCGTGCGCATACTCGTGTGCCACGACGACCGACTCGGGAGCCCTGATCTTGCGGATGGGACCGACGAGCGAGAAGGTCTCCGATCGGGGATCGTACGCGGCCAGCGCCTGGCCGGCGCCGAGTGAGGGAAGCCAGGCCGCCAGTTCGTCTTCGGGACCGATGAGCCCGAGACGGGTGAAGGCCGCGTCTTCGGCGGCCACGTCGGCGTCGGTGACTCGCTCGCGGGTAGTCGGCCTCGATCTCCGCCGCGAGGGTCGCGGCGTCGACGATGCGGTACCGCACGCCGTCAGCGGGCGGCAGGCCTCGGATCGGCTGCACCGAGTCGACCACCCGGTCCACCTGCCTGGCCGTCCTGGCATCGAGCCCCTCGGGCACGGTGACGACTCCGACCTGCGGCGTTGCAGAGGGAGCGGCCGCTGATTTCCCGATGGCGACGCCCGGCCGGCGCCGCGGACGTGAGGACGAGGGCGAGGGCCACGGCCGCGGGGCCGGTGAGCCTCCATCGACCTGGCGCGCACGGGCGGCGATCATCGCTGGCTGCCATCGCCTCGCATTCTGACAGCCTCCCGTCGGACAGGCCCAGGACCGGGGATCGGACGCTGGGCGATCGACCGAGTGTGCGTTTCTTCATCGTTCACGGTCTGGCGCCTTCATCGACGAGCACTACTCTTCAGCCACGGAACCGTGAAGTAGACCTTCATCGTTCCCTCTCCCTCCCTCCGGAACGAGGGGCGCTGATTGGGCAGGCGCCCCTCGTTCCTCTTTGTGTGCCCCACGTGTGGCACCATGCCCGCCATGGAGATCACCTGGTTCGGCGCGTCGTGTGTTCGGCTGAAAGGGCGGGAGGGCGTCGTCGCAGCAGACCCGTTCAGGTCGGTCGTCGGGCCGACCGGCCGCGGCATCACGGCGGACATCGTCTCGTTCGGGTATCCCGATGAGGCAGAGCTCGTCGGGCGCGGCGCCAGGTCCAAGGCTGGCGTGGTGTCGCGTCAGCTTGGCGTGCCGCTGCCGACCAGCCTGGAGGCGGCATACGTCCTCGATTCACCCGGTGAGTTCGAGGTGCACGACGTGATGATCACCGGCGTGCGCACCTATCGAGACGCGGAGCGAGGCGGCAAGCGCGGCGCCAGCACGGCCTTCGTGTGCGAGTTGGACGGCATCCTCACGGCGCACCTTGGCGATGTTGGGCACGTGCTCGACGCGGACACCATCCGGGAGATGGGTCACGTGGACGTGGTCTGCCTCGGGATCGGCCCTCAGCTGAGCGCCGCACAGGCGGCCGAGATCGTCACGCAGCTGGACGCTGCCATGGTCGTCCCGATGCCCCTGACGGACGCCGCGGCCGCCCCGGATGGCGACCTCTCACGCTTCCTCAAGGAGATGAGCGCCGATCACCCGCAGCCGGTCCCCCGCCTGAACGTGACGATCTCGTCGCTGCCCGCGGAGACCACGATCGTCCTGCTGGAGCAGCGCGGCAAGACCTGAGGCCGTGTCGGCCGGCGACTGGCCTGGCACCCCGACGGACTGGCTCGGGCGTTTCAGCGCCAGAGCCTGGTGCTCAGCGGCCCGTGCGTGCCGCGGCCAGGCGAAGCTCCAGCACCATGCCGGGCTCATAGCGCCGGATGCGCAGCCATTCGGCTGCCTCGCGCACGCGCTCCTCGATCGGCCTGCCGGAGGCAACGCCGATGTGATCGGCCACGTCGAGTAGAGCCGCCGCTGGCGCCAGCCCGATGAGCTCGGAGTCGAGCATGCTGACGCCTGCCTGGCGGGCCAGGCCGTCGACCGTCTCCCAGATGCGCCAGAGCGATGTGCGGTGGTGGTCGAGCACGTTCATGGATAGCTGGACGCAGCCTTGCGAGGGGAGGTCGATGCCGAGCGCCTGCACGGCGGGCAGGCCGCCATCGCGTTCGCGGACCTGGCCCGCCAGACGGCGCGCGACCGTCACGTCCGTGCTGGAGAGCTGGATGTTCCAGGCGATGAGGAAGGGGCGCGCACCCACGACCGTGGCACCGGCCGTGATGTGTGGCCTGGCCGGCCCGAAGTCCGGCTCATGCGCCTTCTCGCGCATGGCCTCCGCGAGACCCTCGAACCCGGGCCGCCGGATATCCGCGAGGACACGCCGGTCAGGCCGCAGGGCAGCCTCGGCGTACAGGTAGACGGGCAGGTCGAAACGCTCGGCCAGGGTCGCGGCAAAGCGGCGGGCGCCCTCGACGCACTGCTCCATGGTCGTGTCGCCAAGGGGTACGAAAGGGACGACATCCACGGCCCCCACCCGAGGGTGCCTGCCCTGCTGCACGCGCATATCGATGCGCTCGATGGCCACCTCAGCGGCTGTCTCCATGGCCGTCATCACACGGCCCGGGTAGCCCGCCATGGTGTAGACGCTGCGCTGATGGTCCGCGTCGGCCGTCTGGTCCAGGAGCCACACCCCCGCGTGACCACGGATGACTTCCGCGATAGCCTCCAACGTCTCGGGTCGGGTGCCCTCGCTGAAGTTGGGGACGCACTCGAGCAGGCTTTCCAAGTCGTCCCTCCTAGTGCAGCTCGGTGCGCATCACCGGATAGCGCTCGTCGGCGATGGCCATGGCGAACCCGCAGCGTTCCCAGAAGCGGGGGTGCGCGGCGGACGCCTCGTCCTCGGTCAGGGTCAGGTCCGGATAGGCCTCCACCGCCGCAAAGCCGCGGGAGGCCAGGTCCGCGATCACCGCACTGACGAGCTGCGTGCCCAGGCCGGCCCCCCGGGCCGCACGGCTCGTGGACACGCAGGTGATGACCGCCGGCAGTGGCGAGCTGGGAAGCGCCGGATAGAGATCGCGGATCTGCTGGGCCCGCGGATACGCGGACAGCGGTCCGAACTGCGCATAGGCCATCGGGGCGCCGTCCACCAGCAAGACCTTGGCGTACGACCCGAAGACCACGAGGCCCCTGGTCAGCAGGCGCAGCTTGCGGGGTACGTCGGCACCGGGCCGGGGGTCGGTCGGTGGCGGTGCCAGGAACGGGTTGAAGGCAGACCCCGTCGAGGCATCGTCCTCATCTGCCAGGAGGGACCATGGGTCAGGTGTCGGCCTGTCGGGCGTCGGCGCGAAGGGGTTGAAGGTTGGCCCGCTGCCCGGAGGCGGAGCGAACGGATTGTCAGCCATCGCTCGCGGGTTGGCGCGGGGCGCTGGCGCGGGACTGGCCTGCCACCAGGAGGCGCGCGCCGTCTTCAAGCCCCGGACGGCGTCCTCCCAGTAGTCGCAGCTGCGATGGTCGAAGCGGGGGTCGGCGCAGGCGGGCAGCAGCGACCAGGAGGCATCATCGGTGACATCCACGATCCGGACGTCTTGCTGCCTGTTCACCGGCTGAGTCTACGGCCGTCAGACCCCGAAGCGGAGGCTGGCAGCGATGGCCTCGAAGACGGCCTCCGCGTCCTCGAAGCCGTCCTCCGATGCCACGAAGCAGACGAGGTAGGCATCACCGCCGAAGCGGAACAGGTACGAACGGACCTGGATGGCGCCGAGGTCCGGGTCCTCGAGGCTGAAGTCGAAGCGAACTCCCCGTGCGGTCGGCAAGGTGACGTCGTCGCGGAAGGGGCCGCCGCTCAGGCCGGGAAGGCTGGAGATCTGGTCCTTCACGAGCGACTTGACGGCGTGCGCTTGCTGGTCCTCGGTCGGCTCCGCCAGGACGATGAGCAGTGGCGGCAGGTCATCGATCGCGCCCAGGTCGCCCGCCACGGCGCTCACCCGAGAGTTGGTGACATCGAGGACGTCCTCGATGCGCAGTGCCAGGTCGGGCGACGCCAGCGAGACCGCGTCAACGAGCTGGCTGAGCTGCGCGTCATCCAGCGCGGCACCGCTCCAGCCGGACGGCAGCGTCATGGCGTAGCCGTCCGGGTGCGGCCACCACGTCTCACCACCAGCGCTGGAGACCGCCTCGGGGACCTCCAGGACAGCCTCCATCGGGGAGGCTGGCGCCTCCAATGGGTCGAGCAGGGTTTGGAACACGGCACCCACTGGTGCGCTGCAGCCTCCGGCGACGAGGCCGGCCAGCGCGACGACGAGGATGCCGGCTGGGGTGAGTCGGCGCGTCATTCCGCGGCAAGGATGCCCCAGAAGCCCAAGACGTGCACGCGAACCATGTGGCCCTCCGCATGGTGACCATCGCCTCACCGGGACTGCCGGGACCCACTGCTATAGTCGAGTCACAACTCGCCATAGCACGCCTCACCTTCGGGGTCGGGTGCAATCCCCTACCGGTGGTCGGCAGACGGGCCAGGATGGTTCGCTGCCAGCCCACGAGCCGCCGCTCAGCACGGCGGTCGATCCTTCGCAGGGAGCCGACGGTCACAGTCCGGATGGAAGAAGGAGAGAGGCGACCGCCGACGAACGAGTCGGCGTCCGTCGCTCGTGGCGCGCAAACCGGCACGTCCGGTCGCGTCCGTCTCCTCCGTTCGACCCCAGACGGCCCGGGGCGGGAGGTCGCATCAACGGACGCCATCGAGCTCCGCGGGGTCAGCCGCAGCTTCGAGATCACGGGCACTCGCCTGGCTGCCCTTGACGGGCTGGACCTGCGTGTCCGCGAGCGCGAGGTGGTGGCCATCGTGGGCCCCAACGGGTGTGGCAAGTCCACGCTCCTTCGCGTCATCAGCGGCCTGCTCCCACCCGATCGCGGCACGGTCCTGTCGTTCGGCTCCAGCGTCACCGGGGTCGACCCACGTGTCGGGCTGGTCTTCCAGGAACCCCGCCTGCTGCCCTGGCGAACGGTCCTGGACAACGTGGCGCTGCCCTTGGAGCTGGCGGGTATGGAGCGAGGTGAGCGCGAGGCGCGGGCCCGCGAGGTGCTGGCCCTGACCGACCTCGAGTCGTTCGCGGGGGCGTCGCCCCATCAGCTTTCCGGCGGCATGGCCCAGCGTGCCGCGCTGGCCCGCGCGCTGGCCCCCAGACCGGACGTGCTGCTGCTGGACGAGCCGTTCAGCGCCCTCGACGCCATGACGCGCGAGCGCCTGGATGCCGAGCTGTTGGATCTCTGGGGTCGCACGGGCACCACCATCGTGCTGGTCACGCACAGCATCTCCGAGGCCGTGTTCGTATCCGATCGCGTGCTCGTGATGACGCCCCGGCCGGGTCGCATCCTCGCCGAGGTGGCGGTCACGGCCGCGCGTCCGCGCCGACTCTCCGGCAGTGACGCCGCCACCTTCGGGATCGCCGCCGACCAGGTCCGCGCACTCCTGGCCCAAGGTGATGCCGATCTCGGGCAGGGCACGATCGACGTTCGCGGGACGGCGGCCTGATGACAGCGACCGCGGAACAGCCGCCCGTCGCGGGAACGTCATCCGCCTGGCGTCGCCTGCGCCACGACGTGGCGCCGGTGGCCGTCGCGGCGGGCGTCTTCGTCCTCGCCTGGCAGCTCGTCGTCATCGTGGGCGACTACCCGCGCTTCATCCTGCCCGGGCCACTGGTGGTGGGACAGCGCTTCGCAAGCGGCTGGCTTGAAGGCACCATCTGGCCGCACTTCGTGACCACCCTGGCGGAGGTCCTGCTGGGACTCGCCGTGGGCGGCCTGGCGGGCATCCTGACGGGCATCCTCCTGGCCCGCTCGCGGCTGGCGGCGCGCATGCTTTCGCCCTACCTCGTGGCGGCGCAGGCCACCCCGATCCTGGCCCTGGCACCGCTCATCGCCCTCTGGTTCGGCACGGGGCTGACCAGCCGGCTGCTCATCTGCGCGCTCATCTGCTACTTCCCCATCGCGGTCGGGACCATGGTCGGCATCCGCTCGGTCGACTCTCGTCTGGTCGAGATGGGGCGAAGCCTGCGGGCGACGCGCTGGCAGCTGCTGAGCCGCATCGAGGTGCCCTCGGCCCTGCCCCAGATCCTGGGTGGCCTGCGCGTCGGCGTCACGTTGGCCGTGGTGGGCGCCATCGTGGCCGAGTGGGCCGGCGGTGACCAGGGGCTGGGTGTGCTCGTCAACCTGGCGCGCGGCAGCATGTTCGACGTGCCCCTCATGTTCGCGACGCTCCTCACCATCGCACTCCTTGGCGTTGGGCTCTACCTCATCGTCATCTCCATCGAGCGCCGGCTCGTGCCGGCCGCACACTGAGACCCGAAAGGCAGGCACGCATGTCGAGATCCCAGGACCGACCGACCCCAGGGGCACGGCCGTGGCACGCCCATCGCTCACGCTCCACCCTGCTGGCTGGCCTGCTGCTGGCGGGCCTTCTGGCGGGCAGCCCAGCCAGCGTCCCGGTGCTGGCTCAGGAGGCCAGCCCCTCTCCGGCGCCGACGAGCCTGACGGTGGGCCTGGGCTACATCCCCAGCGTTCAGTTCGCGCAGTTCTACCTGGCCGATGAGGCCGGCTACTACGCCGACGCGGGGCTGGACGTGACGTTCCAGAACAAGGTGGACCCGGAGCTCATCACGCTCATCGGGCAGGGCGCCGTGGACGTCGGCCTGGCCGACGGGACAAGCCTCATCCCGGCGGTGAGCCAGGGCATCCCGGTCCGCTACGGTGCCACCATCTTCGCGCGCTTCCCGAACGTCCTCTTCTCTCTCGCGGAGAGCGGCATCAACGAGGTCTCGGACCTGGCGGGGAAGTCGATCGGCATCCCCGGCCGCTTCGGATCGTCCTGGATCGCGCTCCAGGCGCTGCTGGCATCCGGAGGCCTGACCCCGGACGACGTGGAGATCGTGTCCTATCCGGACTTCGGGCACGGCGTGGCCGTCGCGGAGGGCCAGGTCGACGCGGCCATCGGCTACCTCAACAACGAGCCGGTCCAACTGGCTCGCGAGGGGCTGGACGTCCGCGTCATGCGTGTCGATGACGTGGCCCCACTTCCGGGGCCTGGTCTCGTCGTGGGGACGAGCACGCTGGAAACCAAGGGCGACGCATTGCGGGCGTTCACCAAGGCCACCTTGCGAGCGATGGAGGACATCGCCGCCGACCCGCAACGAGGGCTCGACGCCACCTTCGCTCGCGTGCCGGAGCTGGCGGCCGATCCGGCCACCCAGCTGGCGATCCTGGAGGCCACCATCGACGCTTGGCAGAGCGACGACACGAAGCTCCACGGCCTGGGCAGCATCGACCTGGAGACCTGGGCCTCCGCCGTGAGCACCGTGGCAGCCCTGCCGGACACCGTCGTCTCGACCCCGCCGCCCGTCGACGAGCTCGTCACGGACCAGCTGCTGCCCTGACGATGTCAGATACTGCACCCATGTCCGTCACCGATCCCCACGCCGGCTCCGTCGACGCCGCCCTTGCCCACGACGACCATCAGGCTGCCGTTGACCACGACCCGGGCATGGCCGGTGGCGCACGGCCACCGGGATGCGGCTGAGCCGCTGGGGCCGCCGGACCTCGTCGCCTGGGCATATGCGGTCGCCGGAGGTGCCGTGGGCCTGGTCACTGCCCTCGCTCTCTACGTCGCCTCGCACACGTGAGCGCGACCGCGGGAGGTCAACGGCCGCGCGGGTGACGGCCTCGTCCGGGCGGGCCCGGGACCGAGCCTAGAAGAGACCGACGATCCGTCCATCGGCGTCGATGTCCACGTCCTCCCCAGCCGGGTGGGTGGGAAGCCCAGGCATCGTCATCATGTTCCCGCAGTAGGCCGTCACGAAGCCCGCCCCGGCGAAGAGGCGAGCGTCCCGGATCGGCAGCCGCCAGCCGCGCGGGCGTCCCTTGAGCGCCGGGTCATGGCTCAGCGAGGACTGCGTCTTGGCCATGCAGATCGGCACGCCGCCGTAGCCCAGGCGCTCGATGGCATCGAGAGAGGCCTCCGCCTGCGGCGCGAGGTCCACACCGTCTGCGCCGTACACGCGCGTCGCGATGTCTTCGATCTGCTCGCGCAGCGAGGCGCCCTCCCGGGAAAGGAGCCGGAAGTCCGGGGCGCCCTTCTGGGCGGCGGCCCAGACCGCGCGGGCAAGGTCCAGCGCGCCCTCTCCCCCATCGGCGAAGTGCCGCGAGACCACGACGTCCTCCGCGCCCGCGGCCAGCGCCGCCTCGCGAGCCGCCTGGAACTCCGAGGCGTGGTCGGTCGGGAACGTGTTGATGGCGACGACGGCCGGCACGGCGTAGTTGGCCACGATGGCGATGTGCTGGGCAAGGTTCTCAGCCCCACGGCGTACCGCGTCCGGGTCCTCCTTCAGCAACTCAGGGTCGAGTGGCTGACCGGCCACGACCTTGCCGACGCCGCCGTGCATCTTGAGAGCGCGGATGGTGGCCACGATGACGGCTGCGGATGGGCGCAGCCCGGACAGGCGGCACTTGATGTCCATGAACTTCTGGAGGCCCATGTCGGACGCGAAGCCGCCCTCCGTGCAGACCGCCTCGTTCAGCTTGAGAGCCACGCGGTCGGCCACGACGGACGAGTTGCCATGGGCGATGTTGGCGAACGGCCCGGCGTGCACGAAGGCCGGCCCACCCTCGACTGTCTGCACCAGGTTGGGCTTGATGGCGTCGCGCAGCAGGACGGTCATGGCACCGGCCGCCTTGAGGTCCTCCATCGTGACCGCGCGGCCATCGCTGGTCTCGGCCACGATGATGCGGCCGATGCGACGGCGCAGGTCCTGGAGGTCCGTGGAGAGGGCCAGCACGGCCATCACCTCGGATGCGGCCGTGATGTGGAACTCGCCCTCGTGCTGGAGCTCTTCTGCCTCACCCAGGCCCAGGCGCACGCGTCGCAGGATGCGGTCGTTCACGTCCAGCACCCGCGGCCAGCGGACGGTGGAGACATCGATGCCGAACTGGTTGCCGCGCAGCAGGTGGTTGTCGAGGAAGGCTGCTCCAAGGTCGTGAGCTGCCGTGACGGCGTGGATGTCGCCCGTGAAATGGAGGTTGATGTCCTCCATCGGCAGCACCTGGCTGTAGCCGCCACCGGCGCCGCCACCCTTGATGCCGAAGACCGGCCCAAGGGAGGGCTGCCGGATCGCCACCGCCGCGCGAACGCCGAGGCGGTTGAGCCCCTGGGCAAGGCCGATGGTGGTGGTGGTCTTGCCTTCCCCGAGCGGCGTGGGCGTGATGGCCGTGACGATGATCTCCCGGCCATCGGGCTGATCGGCCAGGCGATCGAGCACCTCGAGGCGGATCTTGGCCTTGTAGCGACCGTAGGGCTCGATCTCGTCGGGCAGGAGTCCGAGTTCGGACGCGATGTCGGTGATCGGACGCAGCGCCGCGTCCTGGGCGATCTGAAGGCTGGTGGGCATGCGCGTCAGGATGCCATGCCCGCAGCACCCATGTCCGTGTCGCTCAGTCAGCCGCGTTCGGCCCGTCAGCCAGTCGCATGCGCGCCGCGCGCGCAAGATGGCGCATGAGCACCGCGTTGGTGACCGGACCGACACCGCCCGGCACCGGGGTGATGGCGCCGGCCACGGGCAGCACCGAAGCGAGGTCGACGTCACCCACGATCGAGCCGTCCTCGAGGACGTTGATCCCGCAGTCGATCACCGTGGCACCGGGCTGGATGGCCCCACCCCTGACGAGCCCGGCCGCGCCGGCAGCCACGACGACGATCTCCGCTCGCCGCATCTGCGCGTCGAGGTCCGTGGTCTTGCGGTGGCAGACCGTGACCGTGGCGTCCTCCGCGATGAGGAGCAGCTGTGCCGGACGGCCCACGACGTTGCTGCGACCGACGACCACGGCGGGACGACCCGCCATGGCGATCCCTGATCGTTTCAGGATCTCGATGGCGGCTTCTGCGCAGGACGGCGCGAAGCCACCCGCCCCTCGCGACACCAGCCCGGCATTGAAGGGGTGGATGCCGTCAAGATCCTTGCGAGGGTCGAGCGCGTCGATGATGCTCGCCAGTTCCAGTCCCGGAGGGAGCGGCAACTGCATGATGATCCCGGCGACGGCAGGGTCACTGCTCAGCTCAGCCAGAGCTGCGCGCACGGACGCCACCTCCGAGTCGCCGGGGAGCGTGACCAGGCGGCCGGTCGAGCCCACGGCCTCCGCCGAGCGAAGGATGCGCCTGGCGTACACCGCCGAGGCTGCATCGTCTCCCACCAGCAGCACGCGGATCTCCGGGACCGAGCCGCGCCGCAAGGTCAGCGCGGCGATCTCCTCCCGGGTCTCCGCGAGCATCGCCTGCGCCATGGAACGCCCGTCAAGCAGCGTGGCTGCGCTGCCGGGCCCCCCGACCTGGCTCATGCGGGTTCCACTGGTCGCTGCCCGCCCGTCGCGACCAGACCCCTGACGCGGGAGGCTGTCTCCCTGACCTGCTGGAGGTCTTCCTCCACGCGGAGGCGCATCCCGGATGCGAGGCCCTCATCACCGATGGCAGGAAGATTGACGAGCACGTTGGCGGCGGCAGCTCTCGCGGACGCATCCAGCAGCAGAGCCGCCACATCCAGATCGCTGGCAGCGTTTCGGTTCGTCCGGCCCACGAGACGCTCCGCGATCGCCACCTGCTGGCGGCAGGCATCAACGACTCTGAGGGGTACCTCAGCGGACACCAGGGCAGCCTGGCGAGTGGCGGCATCGCGAGCCGCCGACTGCTCGTCCGTGTCGTGTGGCATGCGGCGTGCCGCACGATAGGCCGCGTAGGCTGCGGCGTCCTCATCCGCGAGATCGAGGAAGCGCGAGCGGGCCGCATCCGAGATGGCGAGCCCCTCTACGTGGAGGCTGGCGTGCGCCTGCAGGGCTGGTCGATCGAGCGAGAGGCGGACGACCATGCTGCACAGGCTGGCTGCGAGCGCGCCCGCGACGGCGGCGGCGCTCCCGCCTCCCGGAACCGGCTCCCCGGATGCCAAGGCGGTGCTGAACTCCTCGAGGGTCTGATCCGCGGAAGCCCCTGCGCTCTTCAGTCATGCGGCGCATTCTCGCATGGTGGCCGGGGGCCACCGACGTCCCGGTCGTCAGGATGGGCTTGGCGATGACCGCGGTCCTGCTTCAGGCGGCACGCGTGGCGGCGGTGCCCTGAGACGACAACTCCTCGATCGTCCAGCGCCGCTCACCGAGCAGGTGCACGAGTCGATAGCGCCGCGCATCCGAGCGGACCACGAAGACCGTTCGCGGCCCGGTGTCCGCGGGATAGGCCGAGGTCTCGTCCCGAACGGCCTCCAGGGCCGTGATGGCCAGCCGTTGGCCACCGGCCCGGATCTCCCGCGGGCGTCCGGTACGACCATCGACCGCGACCGCCGTGCCGAGCGACAGACCCTCGAAGTTGATCATGACATCGCCTCCTCAATGCGGGTCGAGCGGCGGAGGCCGAGGGGGCACGCATCGGCTGCAACGAACATCTGTTCTATCTCACGATACAGAACGAGTGTTCGAATGTCAACTCGTACCGCTCATCGTCGAAGCCTGCCGATGAGCCGTGCCAGCTAGCCTGTCACGCGTCGCCCTGAGCTCGGCTCAGGGCTCGGAGCTCGGACCGCGCGAGCGTGCAGACTTGCCAGCGCCGGCGTCGGGATGATGCAGCGGGTCGCGCTCGAATGGTTCCGGGACGCCCGATCCGATGAGCCGGGCGCGCTGGATGGCCCTGGAGCCGAACCGGCGGCGGATCTCGTCCGCGGCCTGGGTCGCGCGCCGGTGGCGGTCGTCCGAGGCACGGAAGAGCGAGAGCTGCTCGCCTGCGTCGAGGTGGGAAGCCGACACGCCCAGCAACCTCACCTTGACACCCCTGAATCGAGGACGGGCCAATTCGAGGGCAGCACGGAAGATGACCTCGGTCTCGTCGGTCGGCGCGGCCAGTGTCCTCTGGCGGGTCGCCGTGGTGAAGGATGCATCGCGCACCTTGACGGTCACGGTGTGCGCCATGACGTGGCCGGCCCGCAGCCGTGCTGCGACGCCGTCGCAGAGCGCCAGCAACGTGCGCTCCAGGGCCTCGCGATCGGACGTGTCGATGTCGAAGGTGTGTTCGTGGCTGATGGACCGCGCAGCCTCCGCATCGGAGACCTCGGACGGGTCGATACCCCTGGCCCGGGCGGCCAGGACGGGACCCTGCTTGCCGAGTCGGCGCGCCAGGAGGTCGTCCGGGAGGGCGGCCAGGTCGCCGATGGTCCGGACGCCGTACTCCGCCAGCACGTCGGCCGTACGCGCACCGACACCCCACAGCCGGCCGACGGGAAGCGGCGCCAGGAATGCGGCCTCGTGGCCCGGCTCGACGACCACCAGGCCGTCCGGCTTCTGCAGGTCCGAGGCGACCTTGGCCACCAGCTTGTTGGTCGCGACCCCGACCGAGGCGGTCAGTTGCAGCTCGTCGCGGATGGCAGCCTTGATCGAGCGAGCGATATCGACCGGGCTGCCGTGAAGCCGCTCTGAGCCGGCGACGTCCAGAAAGGCCTCGTCGATGGAGATGGGCTCCACCAGCGGCGTGAAGCGCTGCAGGATGCGCATGACCTCTCGGCTGACCGCCGCGTACCGGCGGCCATCGACAGGCAGGAAGACCACCGTGGGACACAGGGCTGCGGCGGTGCGCAACGGCATCGCCGAGTGGATCCCGAAGCGCCGCGCCTCGTAGGATGCGGCGCTGACGACGCCACGGTCGGTGGGGCCACCACCACCCACGACCACGGGTCGACCGCGGAGCTCAGGGCGGTCCCGCTGCTCGACGGACGCGAAGAAGGCGTCCAGGTCGACGTGCAGCGTGGTGGCAAGCCTCACGCCGCAATGATGACGCGGCGGGCAAGCCCCACCGCGCGTCTGGCTAGCCCTTGGGTTCGACCGCGATGGTGACCTCCGAGACCATCTCGGGTGCGACACGGATGGCGACCTTGTAGGTCCCGAGGTGTCGGAGGGGCTCCTCGAGGTCGATGCGATGGCGATCGATCTCGATGCCCCGGCGAGCCAGCGCATCCGCGATGTCCTTGGCCGTGATGGACCCGTAAAGCTTGCCGCCCTCTCCGACCTTCACGCCCATCGTGAGCGTCGTGCTGCTGATGCGCTGGGCGGCGATCTCGGCCTCCTCGCGCTCGCGCTTGCGCTGTTCTTCGCGGCTGGCGATGTCGTGCTGCCAGGCGCGGAAGGTCCCACCCGACGCCGGCACGGCCAGGTTGCGCGGGATGAGGTAATTGCGGGCGTAGCCGTTGGTCACGTCCTTGAGCTCACCGCTCTTGCCCACCGACTCGACGTCCGCTGTCAGGATCACCTTCACGGTCTCAGAAGCCTCCTAGGTCTCACTACTGCTCGACGATGCCGCGCGCTGCCAGCTCCACGCGCAGGATCCTGGCGCCGGTCTCCATAAGGGTCGGCAGGCGGCGGGCGAGCGACCGGACCGGCATGGGGAGCAGACGCCGCGCCGCCTCCATGTCCCGTTCGAGCTCGCGACCATCGATGCCGAGCGCGTACAACTTCTCGATCATCACCTCACGCGGGACCCCCTCCAGGAAGAGGTCCAAGGCGATGATAGTGACCATCACGTCATCGAACCTGCTGATGACCGGGATCCAGTCCGGGATGACGTCGATGGGGGCCACGATGTAGGCGCCTGCGAAACCGAGCATGGCCTTCCGCGACCAGGGTACCCGGCCGTCGAGCGCCAACTCGACGAGAAGCCGTCCGTAGATCGGCGTCCGCTGCAGAAGGGGTAGGAATGGCCAGAAGCTGAGCGCGGTCAGCCCCAGCCGGAAGGTGGTTCGCAGGGCCATCGGGAGCGCGAGTCTAGCACCCGCGCCACACACGGCATCCAGCGCGCGTCACGTCGATGCGGCCGACCCGTTCCCATCCCCGCCGAGCCGCCACCTCCCTTGACAATCGAACAAGTGTTCGGTACGATGGCCCAAAGGAGGCCTCGTGACCAAGCACGACGCGTTGCGAAGACAGCGGATCATCGAGTACATCGCCGCCAGCGTGCGCCGCAGCGGCTATCCCCCGTCCGTCCGCGAGATCGCTGCTGCGGTCGGCTTGGCCTCCACGTCGGCCGTCCACCACCATCTCTCGGCCCTGGAGCGGGAGGGTCTCCTGGAGCGGGACGCCACCCAGTCGCGCGCACTCCGGTTGACGCCCGCCGCACTGCTCAGCCATGGCGGGAGCGACCTGCTGGCGAGGGCCGCGTCTGATGACCATCGCTTCCCGGTCGTCGGCGAGATCGCAGCGGGTGGTCCGATCGAGGCCTACCAGGATGCCAGCGAGACGATCTCGATCCCGGACATGATCAACACGAGCGCGGCGACGTATGTCCTGCGCGTGCGTGGTGACTCGATGGTCGATGCCCACATCATGGACGGAGACCTGGTCGTCATCCGCGAGCAGCAAACGGCGCAGGATGGGGACATCGTGGTCGCGCAGGTCGATGAGAATGCCGTCACCCTGAAGCGGTTCTTCAAGGAACGGAACCGGGTCCGCCTCCAGCCCGCCAACGATCGTTATGAGCCCCAGTACTACGATGCGGTCCGCATCCAGGGCAAGCTGGTAGGGGTCATCCGGAGGGTGGACTAGTCACTCGGGAGGCTAGCCCAAGGGTCTTTCCACGACTTATCCACATGGCTCGTGGAGAGTCGCTGCGCATGACCTGAGGACATGACCACGAGCGAACGTGGAGATGACGCTTGCGCGTGCCCGCCTACTGCCTCGAACATGGCGAGGGCATGACGTGATGCCCATCTGAACGACTGCTGTCACCCGGAGAAGAGCGTGTCCATCGATCGTCTGCCACCCCAGTCCATCGAGGCCGAGCAATCGGTCCTGGGCGCGCTTCTCATCGACCGGGACGCGGTCATCGAGGTCGCCGAGCTGCTTCAGCCGGGCGACTTCTACCGTCAGCACCACGGCACCGTCTACGCCGCCGTGCTGGATCTCTACGAGCGTCGGGAGCCCGTGGACATCGTCACCGTCAGCGAGACGCTGGAGAGACAGGGACACCTCGACGAGGTCGGCGGGACTGCCTATCTGACGAGCCTGATCAACCTCACTCCGACAGCGGTCAACGCGGTCCACTACGCGCGGATCGTCGAGCGCAAGAGCGTCCTTCGGAACCTCATCAGCGCGGCTGGGCGCATCGCCGGGTTGGGCTACCAGGAAGAAGGGGACGTCGGCGAGGTCATCGACCGCGCTGAGTCAGAGCTCTTCGCCGTCTCCGAGAAACGTGTGCAGTCTGGATTCGCACCTCTCAAGACGCTGCTCCACGACGCCTACGATCGGCTCGACTACCTCCACCAGCACAAGGGTGAGATCAGCGGCATCCGCACCGGTTTCGCGGACCTGGACACGATGACCACCGGGCTCCAGAAGTCCGACCTGGTGCTGGTGGCCGCTCGACCATCCATCGGCAAGACCAGCCTGGCCCTCAATTTCGCCGAACACGCCGCCGTCAACGAAGGCAAGGTCGTCGGCGTCTTCAGCCTTGAGATGAGCAAGGAGCAGCTGGTGCTTCGGCTGCTCTCCTCGGTCGCCAACATCGATTCGCAGCGCCTGAGGACGGGCTTCCTCGAAGAGATGGACTTCGCGCGGCTGGCGCCCGCGATGAACAAGCTGGCGGAGGCGCCGATCTTCATCGACGACACGCCCAACATCAGCACCATGGAGCTCCGCACCAAGGCGAGGCGCCTGCAGGCTGAATCCGGCTTGGACATGATCATCGTTGACTACCTGCAGCTCATGCAATCGAGCGTCCAGTCGCGCGAGGCGAACCGCGTCCAGGAGGTCAGCGACATCTCGCGGGGCCTGAAGGCGCTGGCCCGTGAGCTCAAGGTGCCCGTCGTGGCGTTGTCGCAGCTCTCGCGGCAGACGGAGACCCGCGAGAAGGGCGAGCCTCGCCTGTCGGACCTTCGGGAGTCGGGTGCCCTGGAGCAGGACTCTGATCTGGTCATGTTCCTGTGGCGAGAGAAGGAGCGCGGCGCGGATGACCAAGAGCGTGACGGCGAAGTCATCAACCTGCGCCTTGCCAAGCATCGCAACGGCCCGACCGGTGAGACGAAGTTGTGGTTCCGCAAGCGCCAGACGCGCTTCGTCTCCTATGCGGAAGAGGAGCACTACGCAGACAGCGCCTACGCGTGATCCTTCGGTCGGCGTCGCTCGGGCGCCAACATCGACCTCGTCTGCCTACACTCGGTGTCCCGGACCTGAGGTCGAAGCGAAGGAGCAGAGCATGGGAGTCATCATCATCCGCGAGATGGTCGGCAGCAGTCCGGATTCCTGGAGCGCTGCCGCTGCGGACGCCGTGGCGCGTGCCTCACACACGGTGCGCAATATCCGCCAGGTCGAGGTGGTGCGGCATACCGCGCGGGTGGACCAAGGCAGGATCGTGGAGTTCGAGGTGGAATTGAAGATCCACTTCGAATACGAGGGCACCTAGCACCACACCAGCCAACTTATCCACAGCCCGCCTAAGTCGCGGATGAGAACGCCACCTGAAGATGCGGCCATGCCGAGCCAGCCGCTGACGCCAGACAGCACCCTTGAGAACAGCCCGGAGACGGCCCCGCAACTGCCCGCCTCCACGGAGCGCGCGGGTGACGCTGTCGGCCATCCGTCAGGCCTGGCCATCATCGCCAGCAAGATCTCGCCTGCGGTCGAAGGCCGCCTGGTCCTGACGCGCGCGCGGCTGATCGGCTGGCTTGAGCACCAGACGCAGGCGCGGGCGGTCCTCATCAACGCGGAGGCTGGCTACGGCAAGTCGACGCTGCTCAATGACTTCGCCCGCCGTTCGGACCTGACGTGCGTCTGGTATCGCCTGGAGCGGTCAGATGGCGACTGGATCACGTTCCTCAGCTACCTGGTGGCCAGCATCCGCGGCGCGGTCGCTGACTTCGGCCGGCCTACCGAGGCCCTCCTGCGCAACGTCGCATCCATGGGTTCATCCAGGGAGGTGGCCCTATCCCAGTTCCTGTCCGACCTTGGCGCGGTCGGTACCAGTCAGATCCTGGTCATCCTCGATGATTACCACCTGGTCAGCGACTCCGCGGATGTCCGCATGATCATGAGTCGCCTGCTGGAGCGCGCACCGGCTGGCATGCGGTTCGTGATCGCCGGACGGGGCCGCCCGAACCTCACGCTCGGACGGATGATCGCCCAGGGGCGCGTGTCGGAGCTGACGACCAACGACCTTCGGTTCTCGCGGCCGGAGATCGAGGATCTCTTCGCGACGGCGTACTCGCGGCCGCTCGACCAGCGGGCCTGCGACGTCGTCGCCGAGCGGACGCAAGGCTGGGCGGCCAGCCTTCAGCTCGTGGCAGCCTCGATCGCCGTCAGCCGGCCAGGCGAGGTGGCCTCCTTCATCGAGGCATTGAGCGGGACGACGGGACCCATCTACGACTTCCTTGCCGAGGAGGTCCTGACCAGGATGGCGCCCCTGACGGAGCGCGTCCTCCTTCACGCATGCCTGCTCGACCGGGTCACACCGGAGCTCGTCGCCGCCGGCCTGTCGGTGACCGACGAGCCCATCGGGCGGGACCTGGTGGCCACTCACCTGGAGGATGCACGCTCACTTGGCCTGCTGGGTGAGCCGGAGGTCGAGAGCGGCGGCGTGCGCATGCATCCCCTGTTCCGCGAGTTCCTGGAGCATCAGTTCGTGCTCGTGACGCCGCCCGAGCGCATCAAGGCGATGCACGGTGCGATCGCACGCGCGGCCGAAACCTCGGCGTGGCTGACATCCGCCAAGCACTACGCACTGGCAGAGCAGCCCCAAGACGCCATGCGAGTCCTGGGATCCGCCGCGAGCGAGGCACTCGGGACCGGTGCGTGGGGCGCGGCCGTCGAAGTCGTCGAACTCATGCCGGATACCCTCCCCCCTCCCGCGGTGGAAGTGATCAAGGCGAGGGCCCTGACTTCAGCGGGTCGACCCGAACGATGCACTGGCCATTCTGAGCACTATCGACCAGTCTGCCCTCAGCGCTGACGAGCGCGGGCTGCTCAGTCTCGCGCGAGCGAGTGCCCATCAGATGGCAGGACACAGCGAGCTGCTATGGCAGGAGGTTGAGGCACTTGGGGCTCTCGCCCTCTCGGATAGCATCGTCAAACGACTGGCCCACGCGTGGGCTCTGATGCGCACTGCGTGCCAAGGAGGATCGATAAGCGATGCGAGGAGGTCCCTTGACCTGCTTGCGGAGGACTCGGTTCGAGGTGGGCTGACTCACTTCGCAGGAATCGCCCTCCACAACGCGGCGACCGCTGCACTGGCTCAGGGCGACTATCGGGAGGCGGTCGGGCTCTCCATGCGCGCGCAGCAGACTCTGAGCAATTCGCCGGTCGACGCGAGCATCCGACCTTCGGCGATGGTCACACAAGCGCTCGCGTTGGCGGAGTCGGGTGACTACGGGCAGGGGATCGCCCTTGCCCAGGAAGCGGTGGCAGCACCGAATGCACATCCTGATGTTCTTGCGGACGGTGCGTACCTGTCGGCCATCTGTGGCGATCTCCAGCGTGCGGAGTCCCTCGAGCACAAGCTCCACAGACTCATTTCGAGTGGGCCAGCCCAAGTCGGGGCACGGCACCAAGCCGCCGTCGCACGGGTGTCCAGACTGGTCGCCGCAGGTTGCTTTGATGACGCCCTTGCACGAACGTCCGAGCTGGACGTCGGGCGGTTCGATGAGCTCGACGGCGCCTCTCGCAGCGCCTTCTTGGTGGCACTCGTGTCGTACCTAACCGGTCGACCGACTTTGGCGCAGGACATCCTGGATGCCCTCAGGGCATCTGATGCCCAGCAAGCGTGGAGGTGGGAGGCTCGCGTTCGGATTATCGAAGCCTCAGCGACGCCAGGACAGTCGGAGCTTGGCGCGTGTGGGTTCACGACTGCTCGGAGATCTCGGCACTCGCGCTGCTGGAGTCGGCCGACGTCGTTGGCAAGTCACTCCACCTGCTTGGACCCAACTACACCTGCCTTGAGACGCTCCGTCGCCCTCTTCCCAGGGAGATGGAGGCCTGTGCTCGTCCGTCAGCTGCAGGAAGGCAACGGCGTGGTGGCTTCCGCGGCGGCCAGGCTCCTCTCCGACTTTGGGTCCCGTGAGGACGCGTCACCACTGGTCGCTTGGGAACGACAGACAGCGCTGCCAGCGCGACGGACGTCACTCAGCAGAGCGCTGGTTCGCAGGGTCAGCCCGACCCTCCGGATTCATGATCTCGGTCGCACCTCGTACGAAGTGTCAGGCATCGAGATGCCGGCTTCAGCCGCTCGGCGTAAGGCCTTCGCTCTTCCGCTCTTCCTGGTAACGCGCCCGAAACAGGCTGCCCCGAGAGAGCAAATCATGGAAGCACTGTGGCCCAACCAATCGCCAGCCGCGGCGGTCAACAGTCTGCACCAGACGCTGCACTATGTCCGCAGAAACATCGCACCTTGGCTTGGACCAGATGCAACCCCCGATTACGTCCCGCTCGACTCCGAACTGATCTACCTAGACCCGGAGTTGGTCCAGATCGACAGCGTCGCCTTCGTACGACAGGCAACCGAGGCGCTCAACTCGGTTGATGTCGCGCGCGCTGGACCCAGCATCGCGCGACTATACGGAGGACGGTTCGCGCCGGAGTTCGAGTACGAGGACTGGGCGGAGGATTGGCGAACACTGGTCCATGCCCAATTCCTACTCCTCTCTCAAGCCACGGCAGTAGCCCTGCTCGCCTCCGAGCGGACTCAGACTGCGATAGACGTGCTCGCGCGAGCGATTGAGTTGGATCCGCTGGCCTTCAGCCTCCGCGCCTTCTTGATAAGGGCCCTTTCGCGCGTGGGTGCCGTCGATGCAGCGGGGGATCACTACCGTCAGTACGCCAATCTCATGAAACGGGAGTTGGGCCTCAGAGCGCCCCCGTTCGAGACCCTCGTCGCCGAGGACCCGTGACCCAGTCGCGAGTACCTTCGGCTTCACAGGGCTAGTACTCACCAGTACTTATTGGGGACGTACAGGTCCCACACATAGGGTCGCCTCGGGTTCGGCAATTGAGCCGACCGCCAGCCGCTAGTGGACGCCTACTGGGTGTCCCGCCGAGAGAGGAGAAGCAGGTGGACCCGAACGCCGGAAGCAAGCCCTGGTAATTGTCATGAACAAGTTGCGCGACTGGGTCTACAGGTTGGGCCTGCTCAGTGCTCTCGTCATGGGGGTACTGGCAACAGGCAGCGCCGGGATTCGGCCCTTCTGAACTCCCGGTCACCAAGTAGTACCAAGGTCCGCTGGGCCATGGTGAACAGCCCGCCCATACTCGGGGCCCCATGGATGCAGTGACTAACAGGCTCGAGTGAACAGGTCGCTCTGGGTGCTAGTTGCGGCCGTCGCGCTGACGGCCGCAATTGTCCTATTTGCGAGCCTATATCTCTGGCCCGTAGACGAGGCTATCGAGGGACCCGTGAGCGGGTTCCCTGGGCTGGTGTTCTGGATTGGCTTGACCATCCTGACCACAGCTGCACCGGTCCATGTTCCCCGCGGCCCGTTCGTGAGCGTGTACTTCGCGCCCATTTTGGCTGTGGCAGTGCTCGGTGGACCAACGGCAGCGGCTATCGTCGCTGTCTTCGGCACGATTGAGCGCCGCGAACTCAGTCGCGAGGTCCCGTGGTGGGGCGTGCTCTACAACCACACGTTTGTGGTCCTTCCGGCCGTTCTCGCTGGCGTGGTCGTCCAATGGTTCGACGCAGGCATCACGTCGCCACAAATGCTGGCCGCCGTCCTCGTAGGAGGCAGCCTCTTCTTCCTTGTCACCGAGTCCCTCACCGCAGTCGCCGTGGCCCTGCGGGACGACCGTTCGTTCACCGCGGTTCTGGAGGGCAACATCAAGTCATATGGCCTGACCATGGTCGGCCTGACGCCGATTGCCTGGCTGATGGCACTGGCGTACGTGTTCATCGGGCCGCTGGTCGCGTTCGTCTTTGCGCTGCCGTTGTACACGACGCGTGCCGCCTACAAGGCGGTCGTGGACATCCGCAACATGTTCACGCAGACCGTTCGCGCGCTGGCCTCGGCCATCGACGCTCGCGATCCAAGTACCCGACGACACTCGGACCATGTCTCGGGTATCGCCGTGGAGATCGGCCAGGTGATGAACCTCAGCGAGCCCGAACTCGAGCAACTCGAGTGGGCTGGTCTCCTCCATGACATCGGTAAGATCGGCATCCGGGATGCGGTCCTGCTCAAGCCGGAGCGACTGACGCGCGAGGAGCGAATGCTCATGAACGAGCATCCCGCGAAGGGCGAGGAGATCCTCAGGGACGTCGACCAACTCTCCAAGGTTCGGCCGCTGATCCGACATCACCACGAGTGGTACAACGGGTCGGGCTATCCTGATCGGCTCATCGGCGAGGAGATCCCGCTCCTGGCCAGGGTCCTCCACGTAGCCGACGCGTTCGAGGCCATGACGGCGTCGCGACCCTACCGCCCTGTGCCGCTGAAGCCGGCCGAGGCACTGGCAGAGCTTCAGCGCTACGCAGGCATCCAGTTCGACCCGCAGGTGGTGGAGGCCTTCAGTCGCACCCGGATCGTGGGGCTGGATCGGGCGGACGAGGATCAGCAGCGAGGCGAGCCTGAGCGTCCGCACGCGGCAGTCCCGACGCTGGGCCAGGTCGCCGCAGTCCGCGCGCGGGGTGCGTTGCCGTCCAGCTCAGCCGTAGCTGAACCCTAGACTCGGGGCCTCCGAGCAGATGGCGGGCCTGCCCGCGACCGACTGGCCGGAGCGTCGGCCGGGACGGCAGCGCCTCCGGGGTCTCACGGCGATCGCTCTGGCCGAAGCCACGACGACGCCATCGGGCGCGAGGGTGATCCGTTGCTCCTGATCGCCGGCATCCTCGGCATGGTTCTCGGCCTGCTGGCGGGCGGCCGGCTTCGCAACCTCCTGTCGATCCAGCTGCGCTACGGAGTCCTGATCCTGCTGGCGCTGGCCCTGCGCTTCGGAACGCAATGGCTGATCGAGCAGGACGTGGGCATCGCGGATCAACTCCGCGCCCCGCTCTTCGCCGCGGCGTTCGGGATGCTCGTGGCAGCCCTGTGGCTCAACCGCTCGCAGTCGGGCCTCCTGCTGGCGATGGTGGGCGTCGCGGCCAACGGCCTGGCCATCCTGCTCAACGGCGGGTACATGCCGGTCTTCGTGCCGGCTGTCCAGGTGGCCGGGCTCACGGCCGCCGACCTGTCACCCACGTTCCACGTCGCCCTGCCGGACCAGCTCAACCTGGAGTTCCTGCTCGCGGGCGGTCCGCTCGGGGACATCCTGCCCATCGTCATCCTCTCCCTGTCCAACGTGATCAGCCTGGGTGACGTGCTGCTGGCCGCCGGCATCGCCTGGTTCCTCTTCTCGGCCGTGGCCAAGGGCTCCTCGGACCCCAACACCGGAGTGGTGTCCCTGTGGCGCGGTCAGCCGAGGACCGACCCAGCCGACCGGCGCCAAGGCGAGACGATGGCCATGGATCGCCCGGTCGTGCTCGGAAGCGGGATGGGGCCCGGGCGCGGCACCGCCGCTGTCCTCGAGCATCCTGGGCATGCCGCGCCCGCCGTCGGGGTCGCCCGGCCGACGGTCGCGCCGAGCCTGGGCGAGCGGATCCGGAGGCACCCGTACGTCGGCCTCGCCAGGGACGCGCGCTTCAGTGCCTTCTGGCTGGCGGGCACCATCAGCCTGTTCGGCGATCGCCTGCACCAGATCGCGCTGGGCGTCATGGTGCTCTCGATCACCGGCTCAGCCCTTCAGACCGGCCTGGTCTTCCTGGCCGCCACCCTGCCCAATCTCCTGCTCGGCCCGCTGGCGGGCACGTTCGTCGACCGCTGGGACCAGAAGATGGTGATGATCGTGAGCGACCTGCTCCGTGCGGGCCTCGTGCTCGTCATCCCGTTCCTCGTGGAGGCCGACGTGGTGCTGGTCTACCCGCTCGTCTTCGGGGTCACCACCGTCAGCCTGTTCTTCCGGCCGGCCAAGGCGGCCATCTTGCCGCGCATCGTGCGTCGCGAGGACCTCACCCCGGCGAATGGCGCCATCTGGACGGGCGAGACCGTGGCCGACATCGCCGGCTACCCGCTGGCAGGCGTCTTCGTGGCCTTCCTCGGCACCAACCTGGCACTGGCCTTCTGGGTCGATTCGGTGACCTACCTGGTCAGTGCCGTGCTGCTGGCCGGCATCATCGTGCCCCCCGCTGCGCGGGAGCTCGGACCGCGGGTCGCCGGGGCCGTGGCTGCCTTCACCGTCGAGCTGCGCGAGGGCTGGCAGTTCCTCCGCCGGGAGCGAGCCCTGTTCCAGAACACGCTGGTCAGCGTGCTGGCCCAGCTCTCGATCGGTGCCACCCTGGCCCTGATGGTCGTCTACGCCGAGCGTTCGCTGGACGGCGACGCCATCCCGTACCCGGAGAGCTACGCCGTCATCGAGGCCGCCATCGGCATCGGCAACCTTGTGGGCGGCTTCGTGGTCGGGGCCATCGGCGCCCGCCTTCGCAAGGGCTGGCTGGTGGTGACCGGCTTCCTCGTGATGGGCCTCGCCACCATCGTGCTCGGTCTCACCTCCAACGAGTTCCTGGCGGTGGCGGCCGCCATCACCATCGGGATCTTCAACCTCGTCTACGTCATCCCCAGCCAGACGCTCTTCGCCGAGCGGACGCCGGAGGGCCTGATGGGCCGCGTGGTGGCCATCCGTTCGAGCATCGTGATGGGCGCGCTCACCGGCGCCATGGCTGTGAGCTCGGTTCTCGCCGATCACGTCGACGCCGGTCTCGTCATCGCCGCGACGGGTCTCCTGACGGTCCTGGCAGCCGGCTTGGCCGCCGCGCTGCCCGCGGTCCGCGAGGCTTGAGCCAAGTCCGCCGGGACCAGCGCAGCACCGCCCCGGCCAGCCCGGACACGGGGCCCGCACGGGCCGGCCTCGTCACCGCGATAATCGAGACCACACAGCGTCCCGTCGAGGCTCGCAGGACCTCGTCCGGGACCGTGCTGCGGGGTCGCCCGCAGGACCGCCGAAAGCCGACCAGGGAGAGCAACGCCGCATGACCGACCAGAACCGCCCGGACGAGACCCCGCCCGGCGACCCTTCGTCGATCGAACCCACCGCGGACTCGGACGTGGCCCAGGGACCCGCACCCGAGGCCGCCGTACCTGGCGCGGACGGGGCCGCGGCGCCCGCGACCGGGTCCCTGACCCCCTCTGGCACGAGCGCCGCCCCGGCCTCAACGAGAGCAGCCCCGGCGTCCCAGGCTTCGACCAAACCGGCGAAGGGAAAGCCCGCTGCGGCCGCATCGCAGGCGACGCCAGCGGAGGGCGCCGAGCAGCCGCATCACGTGGATGATCCGGTGAGCAAGTGGTGGGTCGGCATCATCGTTGCCGTCTTCGCGCTCATCTTCGCGTGGGCGCTGCTGTTGGGCGGCAACGGACTCCTCAGCGGCGGGGATGAGCCTGCCGGCTCGTCAGAGCCGAGTCTCGCCGCCAGCCCGATCGCATCAGCGACTCCTGGCGCCTCACCCAGTGCCGGCCCGGCGAGCCGTCGGCCACGGCAGAGCCGACGTCAGCGGCAACCCCCGAGCCGACCGCCGCGACCACGCCAGCACCCACCAAGGCGCCGACTCCTGAACCGGCAGCCACCGACGAGCCGACCGTCGCCCCGACGCCGGAGCCGACGACGGCTGCGACGGGAGCCCCGATCCCGACCATGAGCCAGACCGCCCCAGGGCCATCGGCGAGCCCGGCCGGGTAGTCCGCCCCGCCGTGCCATGACGCCGGACGGTGTTCCCCGGGCAGACGCCGGGTGGTTCGCCGCCGCGAGGGCGCGCATGGTCAGCGAGCAGTTGGTCGCGCGAGGCATCCGGGACAAGGCCGTACTGGAAGCCATGGGGGTCGTGGCTCGCGAGGCGTTCCTGCCGGCCGGTCAGCGCCGAACGCGCGTACGACGACGGCGCTCAGCCCATCGGCCAGGGCCAGACGATCTCGCAGCCGTACATGGTGGCGCGCATGACGGAATCGCTGGCGCTCGACGGGCCCTGGCGACAGCCCTCCGGTCGACCGACGGTCCTGGACGTCGGCACCGGATCCGGGTACCAGGCGGCGGTGCTCGCCGAGATGGGGGCGCACGTCGTCTCCATGGAGCGCGATCCGGGACTCGCCGACGAAGCCCGCGAGCGCCTCGCAGCGCTGGGCTATGACGTCGAGGTCGCTGACGGGGGACGGCAGCCTTGGCTGGGGACCGCTGGCTCCGTATGCCGGCATCGTCGTCGCGGCCGGCGCGCCGGCCGTCCCCCCGGCGCTCGTCGAACAGCTCGCGTTCGGTGCCCGCCTGGTGATCCCGGTCGGCTCGCGCTCCAGCCAGCGCCTGACCGTCGTGTGCCGCGGTGCGAGTGGCCTCGAGACGCTGGTCGGGGAGGCCTGCGTGTTCGTGCCCCTCGTGGGCAGCCAGGGGCACCCCGGGTAAGCAGTCGATCGCCGCTTCGAGCCGATGCTATCCTCGCCCGCGTGACGCACGTCTTCGTCGCCCCCCACCCTGACGACGCCGCCCTGTCCTGCGGCGGGCTCATCGCGAGCCTGCGCGAGCTGGGTCAGTCGGTGGCCATCCTGACCGTCTACTCGGGCGGTCCATCCAGCGCTCTCGACCTCTCGGACTACCAGCGAGCCGCCCTGGGCTTCGGCTCCAAGGCCCTCTGGCCCAATACCCAGGCCTTCAACCGCGCGAACATCGCATCCGAGTACCCGGTCCGCGCCGATGTCGGCTCAGGCGCACCGTGGGAGGCGGATCCGGCGCGCATCGTGGTGACCCAGGAGCGTGCGAACACGCAGGCCCGCCAGTTCTGGCAGCGCGCGTCCTGGACCCGCAGCGCCAACGTCACGAACGACGAACACGAGGGACGCCCCCTGCGCGACGAGGTGCCCACCCTCGGGACGATCGCGGGATCGATCTCGACGGGGCGGACGTCGCGACGCTCCGCAAGGCCGAGGATGAGCGCTATGCCTGGTTCGCTGAGGCCGCCATCGTTGACCTCGACCTGCCCGACGCGGTCCACCGCGGGTACGAGGGTGATGAGGAGCTCCTGGGCACGCCGATCGAGGACGACGAGCCACCCGTGGACATCCTGCGGCGCGAGATCCTGCGGCTCGAGCCGCAGCACGTCTATGTGCCCATGGGCGTCGGTGGCCACGTCGACCACCGACTCTGCCGTGATGCCGCGCTAGCGCTGCTCGATGAGGGCGAAGGCTGGGTGATGCCCAGCCCGAGCCTGGCTGGCCGGCTCTCCTTCTACGAGGACTTTCCGTACGCCTGGTGGACCGGCCTGGCCGGCCGGCAGGCGCTGTCGGAGCAGGGAGTGGGATTGCCGGCGGGCCTGCACATGGAAGCGCGATACGCGGACATCAGCGACCAGCTCGAGCGCAAGGTCGCCGGGCTGCGCCTGTATGCGAGCCAGCTCCAGCGCCTCTTCGATGACGAGCAGAGCATGCTCGATGCGGTGACCGGCTACGCGGCCCGCATCGCCGACGACGGACGCGTCGGAAGCGGTGCCGCGGAGCGCTACTGGGCCGTCGTCCGCAGCTGACGCGGGTCCGCCTCTGACGCAGGCGGTGGGGCTGATCGACACCGTCGGGTCACCGCGCCGCCTGGTTCCGAGGTCCTGTGCCACCGGTCCCATGTCCACGAGCCGCGCGACGCGGATGCGAGCCTCCTCGGCGGGCGCGCGGTGCGCAGGCAACCTGGGTGCGGGGAGCGGGATGCGGTCTGCTCACTCGGCGGAGGCGCGCTCGACGACCAACCTGGACAGGTGCCTGTCCCTCGCTCCCCATTCGTACTTGTAGGCCTCGTCGCCGCGCAGGAAGTCGAACCGTCGGTCTCCACGGTCGAGTCGGTCCCGCAGGTAGGTGGCCGTGCCGACGATGCCCGGCGAGAGGTCGCGAGCCTCAGGGTCCATGCCGGCGTTGTAGAAGAAGCAGGTGCCGCGTTCGGCGAAGCCTGCTAACGCATGCACGGCCCGACCGCCCACGGTGACCTCGCCGAGATGGAACCGGGCACCAGCACCCTCCGCTCCCTCGAGCTCCGCGAGTCGATGGAGGAAGTAGCGGTTTCGATCGCCATCCTGGCCCGCGGCGAACAACCCGGACGAGCCCCAGCGCGACTGGTGCAGGCGGATGAAGCGCTCGACCGATGCGCCGTCGAGCGGCAGGTAGCGCAGCTCCACGTGGCCCTCGCGCTCGGCGCGACGGAGCTTGCGGCGGATCTCGTGTCGGGTCTTCTTGTCCAGCCGTCCGAGCTGAGCGTGCCAGTCGTCGGCGAGATCGACCACGGGGCAGACGTCCTCGAGCTCCACGCGAACCACCAGGCCGGACAGGGACGCAGTGTCACGCAGCGCTCGCTCGAGCAGGTCTCGTGCCGGGTCGTCGTCCGCCAGGCGTCGCAGGTCCACGTCGTCCCAAGCCCCGCTGGCTAACCCCTCGCCGAGGTGGCGAGCCAGCATGGACGCGACGGGGCCCTGGTCGGACCTCGCGGCCAGCAGGGTCGCGTAGTCCGCGTGATAGGACGCACCGAAGTAGAGCGTGCGCCATATCCGGGCGTCGTGGTCCCCGGGCGCGTCGAGCGGCTCGACCACCGGTCCTGACGGCATCGCGGCGCCGGGGAGCTGTGCCTCACGCACCATGAGAGGCACGATGGCGACGACGGCGCCTTCGTCGCGCACCAGGTAGTGCTCCTCCGCGGTCGCGGCGAATGCGTCCCACCAGGCGCGGTGGAACGTCCACGACGAGAAGGGCGTGGCGGCGGGCGTGGCGGCGTACAGGCGATCCCAGTCAGGACGGGGGATGTCGCCGAAGGCGCGGCGCTGTAATCGGGCGAGGCTGCCGTGGTGCAGGGCTGGGGGTACGTCGGCTGAGATCATCGGGGTCTGCAGTGTAGGCACAGGCGGCGAGACCACGCCTGTCGGCGCGTCACGCCTGATGCCGGGTGCCGCGGTCGGCGCCATCGCTCCATGGCCGACCGGTTCGCGGGACCGGAGCGGCGGTTCAGGCCATCGGGACGAGCAGCCAGCGACCGAACGTCAGTGCGGGCCGGTATCGCGGTGCAGGAGCGGGATGCGCAGCAGGTCCCACAGCACGCCGAGCGCGAGCCGGGGCCGGATCCGCATCCGCGAGCCGCGGATGTCGTGCCACATGACCGGGACGGCGACCATGGAGTAGCCGCGGCGCCGTGCCAGGAAGATGACCTCCGCGTCGAAGGCGATGCCCCCGGTTCGCAGACGGCTGAAGATGTCACGCGCCGCCTCGCGTCGGAAGCCCTTGAAGCCGCACTGCGTGTCCGGCACCTCCCCGGTCACCCACGCGCCGGCGATGACCCGGTAGGCACGGCCAAGCAGGCGGCGATAGACAGGTTGGCTGGCGCGACGGTCCGAGCCGTCGGGCTGGATGCGGCTGCCCAGCGCCACGTCATACCGCGAGAGAGCCTCGGTCAACAGTGGGATCTGGTCGGGCGGGGTGGCCATGTCGGCGTCGGCGAAGACGACGAGGTCGCCGCGGGCCGCGAGGACGCCCGCCGTGACCGCCGCACCCTTGCCTCCGTGCGGTCGGCGCAGGACGCACAGACGCGGCGCGGAGCGGCTCTCGCCCGTGCCCGGGTCCTGGGCCTCGGCTCGGCCTTCGACGATGGCCACGGTGTCGTCGTCGGACCCGTCGTCGACGACCAGGACATCCCACTCGCCGAGCTCGTCCGAGGAGCGGCCGAGTGCCCGGGGCGGACCCCCTCGGTCCAGCCAGCCGAAGAGCTCATCGAGCGCCGGACCGATGCGGTGCGCCTCGTTGTAGGCAGGCAGGACGATGGTCACGCTGGGACGTGGCGGCGTGAACGTCATTGCCGGAGCCTCCCGTCCGGTGCCAGTCGTGTGCGAGGAAGAAGCGCTCATCGTCGCGGCCAGCGTAGACGGCCCCGCCGATGCGAGCAGATGGCCCGTTCGTCCCATCGCGAGTCCACCGCAGTGGACACCAGGCCACCACCATCGCCCTCGGGCATGGCCCATCCGTACCCCCCGAGCCAGCGAGCGCTCGTTGCTACTGTGGAGCCGAGATGGCGGCCCCGATCCTGCTCTTCGGCGTAGCCATCGCGGCACGCCTCGTCGTGGCGGCGCTCTTCGCCGAGCCGGCCTACCCGGATGCGTACTACTACGCCAACCTGGCCCGGGAGATGGCGGCAGGGAACGGATTCCAGATCGACTACATCTGGAACTTCGTGGAGGTGGGCGGGCGACTTCCGGCCGAGGGCATCCTGCCCATCCCCTCGAACGCCCACTGGATGCCCCTGGCCGCCCTCATCCAGGTGCCCTTCATCTGGCTCCTGGGACCGACGAGCACGGCATCGGCCCTGCCGTTCTGGCTGATCTCTGCGGCGGTCGCGCCGCTGACCTGGTTCATCGGTCGTGATGCCGGCCTGGCACGCTGGCAGGCAGCCACGGCGGGTCTGCTGGTGGCCATGCCCGGCGGCGTGGCGCCCTACCTCGGCCAGCCCGACAACTTCTCTCCCTTCATGCTGCTGGGTGCGCCTCGCGCTGTGGCTCTGTGCCCGCGGGCTGCGCGGTGACCGGCGCTCGTTCGCATTGGGCGGCATCGTGGTCGGGCTGGCGTTCCTGTCGCGCAACGATGGCGTCCTGCTGGGCGTGCCCTACGTGCTGGCCTTCGCGTGGGACCTGCTGCGGCGACCCCGACTGACGCGCATCGGTTGGCTGCCGGCCCTCGCCTGCGCGGTCGGGTTCCTGCTCGTGGTCACGCCCTGGCTGGTGCGTCAGGTCGAGGTCTTCGGCTCGCTCTCCCCGTCGTCCGTCGGGGGCCGCATCCTCTTCATCCGCGAGTACCGGGAGCTCTACAGCGTCAGCTCCGAGACGTCGCTGGCGTCGTTCCTGGGACAGGGCCTGGCAGCACTCATCGGCAGCCGCATCGACGGACTGGTCGGCGCCCTGCGGACCCTGGCCACCACTCCGTTGCTGATCATCCTCGTGCCGCCGCTCCTGGTCGGCGCCTGGCTGCGGCGGCGCGCCGCCGCCTTCCTGCCGTGGTCGATCTACGCCGTGGTGTTGCTCGCCTTCAGCGCCGTGGTCTCGGCGGTCCACGTGCCTCACGGCACCTTCCTGCACTCGGCCGTGGCACTCATCCCGCACGCCAGCCTCCTCGCCGTGCTCGGCCTCACGGCGATGGTGGGCTGGGTCGCGGCGCGACGGCCGTCCTGGCATGTGGAGACCGCGACGCGGAACTTCACGCTCATGGTGGTGGGCGTGTTCCTGGCGATGACGGTCGTTGCATCGCTGATCACCATCAGGGCCTGGGAACGCGAGCGAGGCGCCCGCACCGAGATCCTGGCCGCGCTGGCGGCCGCGGCCGACCCGACCGATGTGCTCATGAGCCCCGACGCAGGAGCCTATCGCTACCACGGGGGCTGGTCGGGCATCGTCACGCCGGACGATCCGCTCCCGGTCGTCGAGGATGCCCTGCGGCTGTACGACGTGCGCTGGCTCGCACTCGAGCGGGACCACATCACGGCCGGCTTGCGACCGCTCCTGGCCGGCGAGGCACGCCCTGGGTGGCTCTCGGCGCCGTTGGTCAGCGTTGCGGCCACGGGGTCGGACGCGGCCGACCATGGACAGCCCCGACGGGATCGGCGGAGGCGCTGCCGGTCGCGGCGCTCTACGCTGTCTGCCTGTCCGAAGACGACGAGCGCTGCAAGCCGTGATGGCCACGCAGGCCCCCGGCCCGGCACCGAGTGCTGGCCGGCGCCCCGTGGTTCGCGGCGCCCTCGCCAGGGCCCTGCCCCTGGTCGGCCTCTACCTGCTGGCGCTCGCCATCCGCCTGGCGGCAAGCGGGCAGATCCCCGTGTCGACCACCGAGGTGAGCGCCTACTACGCGGATGTCGCCGCCAACCTGGCGTCCGGCACACGGGCTCGTCAGCCACTCGGTGTGGAGCTACGCGACCGGCCCGCTCGTCGTCCCCAAGCCGGCCTTCGAGCTGTGGCTCCCCATGAGCAGCTTCGTGTCCGCGCTGACCATGTCGATCCTCGGGCAATCCTGGTGGGCAGCCCAGGTGGGTAGCGCGCTGCTCGGATCGCTGGTGGCACCGCTGGCCTGGGCGGTGGCGCATGGCGCGGCACGTGCGGTCGACCTGGATGCCCGTCGGGCCGGCGCCGTGGCCGCCTCCTCCGGGGTCCTGGCAGCCCTGCTCGGGCCGCTCGTGCTGGCCTCCGCCGTCCCTGACTCGTACATGCCGTACCTCGTCTTCTCGCTCATGGCAGTCCTGGTCGTGCCTCGATGGCTGGGGATCGACGACGGGGCACCGCCGTCGCCAGCGAGGGCGCCGACACGGCTGGCCGGCGTTACCCTCGGCATCCTGCTCGGCTTTGCCTACCTGTCGCGCCAGGAGGCCATCTGGATGGGCCTCACGGTCCTCCTGTTGCTGGCCTGGGCCCTGCGCTCGAGGCCGCCGTCGATCAGGCGGCGTGAGGCTCTCCTGCGAACCTGGCCCGTCGTGCTCGGGGGGCTCCTGGTCGTCGTCCCATGGCTGGCCCGCAACAGCCTGGAGTTCGGAAGCCCCTTCCCGGGCCAGGCCCTCGAGAACATGGTGCTCGTCCGCAACGAGGACATCTTCGCCTATGCCCATCGGCCCGACCTGGCCAGCTATCTCGACCAGGGCCTGACGACGGTGCTGACCAACCCCCTGGCAGCGCTCTGGGCCGGTCTGGTGGAGGTGCTCCTGCTGCCGGCCTTCCCGGTCGGCGCGGTCGGCCTGGTGGCCCTGGTCGCCATGCGCCGCTCCCCGGCCCTGCGTCGACCCACGTCGCTCGCCGCGCTGCTCGCCAGCGGCCTCCTCGTCCTTGCCAGCACCGTCCTCCTCTTTCCGGTGGCGACCCGATGGGGCACCTTCCTGCACGCCTCGGGACCGCTCCTGGTCGGCCTCCTCGTGATGGCCGTGCTCGGCATGGACGCCCTGCTGGCCCGCGTCTCGGCGTGGCGGCACTGGCGCCAGCCGAACGTCATCCTCGGGCCGCTCGCGCTCATCATCCTGGCCGCGGCGCTCGGCGGCCTGCAGATCAGCCTGGTCGCCGACCAGTCGCGCGATCGCCAAGCGCGCTACGCCGCTATCGCCCGGGCCATCCAGGCGGTCGCCGAAGACGAGGGGCAGGCTGTCCCGGCCACCGTCATCTCCGACCGTCCGGTGTGGATCGCCGAGGCGCTGGAGCGTGACGCCGTCGCCCTGCCGGATGAGGACCTGGCGTCGGTCACGGCCCTGAGCCGACGCTTCGAGGCGCCCTGGCTGGTGATCGTGGACGAGCGGGGTCGGTACCCGGCGTCCCTGCTCGCGCCCGCCGCGCGCGCCTGCCTCGCCGGCCCGCCGGTACCCCTCGAACCGGTGAGCGCGCCAGCCTGGCTCGTCCGCCTCTCGGATGACCTGCCCGGCCGTGTGAGAGCGGGTCCAGGCGTCGCTCCGCCAGCACCTATACTCCGACGCACACGGATCGCCGTGACGGAGCCTGGTGGCGACATGCCCCGGCTCGGGTCGAGCTCCAGGGAGAGGAGAATCGAATGATCCCGGGCGAGTACACAGGACCTGATCGGCGACGAGGCGGACCGGACCGGCGCACGCCCGGCCAGCGGGTCAAGATCCTGCTCGTTGACGACCACGCCCTGTTCCGCGTCGGGATGCGCCAGATCCTCGAGGCAGAGCCCGACTTCGAGGTCGTGGCCGAGGCGGACGATTCGCGCTCGGCCATCGACGCGGCCAGCGCCTCCACCCCGGACATCGTGCTGTTGGACCTGTCCCTGCCGGCGCCCGGAGGAATCGAGACGACGCAGCGGGTGAAGCGGGAGGTGCCCAGCGCGGGCATCATCGCGCTGGCCGCGACGGAGGACGAGGACCAGCTCTTCGAGGCCATCAAGGCCGGCGCGGCGGCGTTCCTCCTGAAGGACATCGCGCCCGACGACCTCGTGACCATCATCCGTCGCGTGAATGGCGGCGAGTACCTCATCAATGACAAGGTCTTCGCTCGTCCCTCGGTCGCCAACCGCGTGCTCAAGGAATTCCGCGAGCTCGCCATCTACGGCCAGGAGGCAGCCCCCATCTTCGCGCCGCTCTCGCCGCGCGAGGTCGAGATCCTGGACAACATCGCCAAGGGCATGACCAACAAGCAGGTCGCCTATGCGCTCTCGATCAGCGAGCAGACCGTCAAGAACCACATGAGCTCGATCCTGCGCAAGCTCTCGGTCAACGACCGCACCCAGGCCGTCGTCTACGCCATGAAACAGGGATGGATCGAGGACCCCGAGGATTGAACCCGCCTGGGTCGCCGCCCGGGTCGCCGCCCGAGCCATCGACTGGCGGGCCGGGTCGGGCCGAGGCACCCCCCATCAGGACGGTTGGCGGTGACGCCGCGGCGGTGGCCGGGGTCCGCGCCGAGCTCGAGGCCGACATCCGGCGCATCGAAGGCGAGAACGGCGAGATCGACATGCTCATGGAGCAGGTCCTCGTCGAGATCGAACGGCACGAGGCCCGTCGCGTCAAGATGGAGGCGGAGCTCGAAAGCCTGGAGGCGTCGGACGCTCCCGATCCCGCACAGCTTCGCGAGACGCGAGCGAGCCTGCTGGCGCTGACGCGACGGGAGCTCCTCTTCGACGCTCAGCGCCAGGTGCTGGAAGGCAAGCAGCGCGTCCTGGCGCGCTACCTGCAGCGGCTCGTCGAGATCGACAACAGCCTGGCTGCCCTGGGTGGGACCAGCGGCCGTCCGACGCCCGTGGCCTCGGTCGGCCTGCGTCCGCTGGCGGCCGCCGCAAGCGCCCGCGTCCCGCGCGTGGACGAGCAGCCCATGCTGGCGCTGCGCAGCCAGGAGGAGCTGCGCCGCGACATCGTCCGGCAGCTCCACGACGGGCCCGCGCAGTCGATCGCCAACATCGGCCTGCAGGCCGAGATCGTGGAGCGCCTCATGGACAAGGGCGACCCCCGGGCCAGGGATGAGATCGAAGCGCTGCGTCGCCTCGTGCAACAGGCCCTGGACGCCACCAAGGAGTTCATCTTCGAGATCCGGCCCATGGTCCTCGACGACCTGGGCCTGGGGCCGACCATCCGGCGTACGGCCACCGACCGGAGCCGGCGTTCCGGGATCAGCGTCGACTTCGCCTCGCAGGGCATCGAGGGCCGCCTCGACCCCGATGTCGAGAGCGTCGTGTTCCGGAGCGTGGACGAGGCCATCGCTGGCTACCTGGCCCTGCGGCCGCCATCGGTGATCGTGCGTCTCGACTGGTCCGAGCGAGAGCTGGTCGTGACCGTGGCCGGCACCTGGCCGCTGGTGCGACCTGACGGCGGGTCGGAGGCCACGTCTGCGACCGGCTCGCGCACGACCGAGACACCGCCGGTGCTGCTGGCCATGATGGAGGAGAACCGCTCGCAGGATCGCGAGGCGCGCACGCTGACCAGGTCGCTGCCCGCCGACCGCGTCCGGAGATCGGGATGCGCGCCCGGGCCCTGGGCCTCGCCCTGACCATCCGCGACGACGGGCAGACCCTGGAGCTCGTGGCCCCGAGAGGCCGGCGGCCCTGACCTGGACTGCCGGGCCCTGGCGGCCCGGACCCACCGCCCGATGGTCGGCGACCCTGGGGCCGATGGCCGCGAGTCCAGCGCGGCTTGGCGCGTCAGCCCAGGTCGCGGAAGTCCGGCCAGAGGGAGAGGTCGATCTCCGTCGTCAGCTCGAGCAGACGCCTGACCTCGGGACGGTAGTAGCGGCGCAGCAGCGCGAGGTGCTCCTCCGGCACGGCCACCTTCTCCAGCTTGGCCTGGTTGCGCGGGCGTGCCAGCTCCTCCGCCGGCAGCCGGTGCGGAGGCAGGCCCAGGAAGGCGTAGGTCCTGGCGAGCTGGCTGGCCGCGTCGGCAGCGCAGCGCTCGTACTGCAGCACGAGCAGGCGGTCGGCCGGGTAGGCCTCCAGCAGCCACTCGAGCTGGGTCGCGTACATGCCGCGCGAGATGGCGTCCGTGACGACGCGCAGGCGGTCGCCGAAGGGCCGCTCGAGGCCCTCCTCTTCCTCGATGAGGCCGCCACGGTCGTAGTGGCTGAGACCGGAGATGTAGCGCGCCACGGGATCTCGCAGCAGGACGATGGCGCGCGCGTCGGGTGCCGCCTGCTTGACCATCGGCGGGGCCCAGGGACAGGAGAGGTACTCCGGGGTCTTCTCGCCGATGAGCTTGCCCTGTGGCCGCGGAAAGTAGCGGTGGTAGCGCTCGAGGGCCTCATCCGTCGGCCACTCGCCCCAGAGGCGGTCGAAGAAGTGCAGTTCCGGCCGCTGGTGGGCCGGTTGGACGACCCCGGGGTGCTGCTCGATGAGGCGGAACCACCACGTCGTGCCCGATTTCTGGGCGCCGAAGATGACGAAGTCCGGCGGGCCGGTGCGCCAGCCATCCGGGCAGGCGGGATAGGCGGGCAGGGTCTCGAAGACACTGCGGCGCTGGCGGATGCTGGCGGGGTCCATGGGCTTGGGTGGTGGAGCCGGCGGCTCGTAGAGCCCTAGTCGTCTGCGCAGCTTCCGCAGTCTGATCTGCGGCATGCGGGATCCTCAGGCTGGCGTGCTGGGGGTGTCCGACGCATGATAGCCCGCTGCCGCAGGCGCGACCGCGCGCCTGACGCGTCGACGTGGACGCTTCGGAGCCGGTCGTGCCCGGTCGCGAGGACCTGCCCGCGCGTCCGCACCTCCTATGCGCAGTAGCCTGATGGTCCTGTCGCCCGACTCGGGAAGGGTGCCTAGGATTCCGGTGACACCTGTCCACATCTCCGATGGGAGCCTGCACGTGCTGTCAAGTCTCGACCGACATGCGCTCGGACCTCCGGACGTCCTGCCCCGAGATGGGCAGGCTGGTCAAGATGCCCAGACCGGGCTACCCTGTGGCACCCGCTACGGCTGAGTCGTCGTCGTCGCCATGAGGAACCGAGCGTGAGCGAGCAGATCCGCGTCGTCATCGTCGACGACATCTCCGAGACCCGAGAGCACCTCACCAAGCTGCTCTCGTTCGAGAGCGACATCCAGGTCGTGGGGACCGCGGCCTCTGGCGATGAGGCCGTGGAGCTCGCCGGCAAGCTCACGCCGGACATCCTGCTCATGGACATCAACATGCCGGGCATGGATGGCATCGCCACCACGGAGCGCATCTCGGCGACCTTCCCGGCCACGTCCATCATCATGATGAGCGTCCAGGGTGAGGCGGACTACCTGCGCCGCTCGATGCTGGCCGGCGCTCGCGAGTTCCTGGTCAAGCCCTTCAGCTCGGACGAGCTCACGACGTCCATCCGCCAGGTGCACGCGCGGGAGAAGCTGAAGCGCAGTCGCATGGTCATGGCCGTGGCCGGCACGCCGGGCGGGCCCGCCGACACGAGCAAGAAGGCCGGCCGCATCGTGACGCTCTTCGCCCCCAAGGGTGGCGTCGGACGAACCACGCTGGCCGTGAACCTCGCGGTCGCCCTCGCGGGCGAGCAGCGCCAGACCGTGACGCTCGTGGACGGCTCCTTCCAGTTCGGCGACGTGGGCGTGCTGCTGAACCTGAACCCCAAGAACAAGTCGATCATCGACGTGGTCGCCGATCCTGGCGCCGCGGATGAGGAGCTCGTCGATACGACGCTCATCAGCCACAGCACGGGCATCAAGGTGCTGCTGGCACCGCCCAGCCCGGAGATGGCCGAGCTGGTGACGGTCGACCAGATCCGCCGCATCATCGGCCGCCTCCGCGCCACCAATGACTTCACGGTCATCGATCTCTGGCCGCACTTCAACGACGTGACGCTGGCGCTCCTGGACGCCTCCGACGTGATCCTGACCATCCTCACGCTGGAGATCTCCAACATCAAGAACATCCGGCTGTTCCTCGAGGTTGCCGACCAGCTCGGCTACGCCGATCGCATCAAGCTCGTGCTCAACCGGGCGGACTCGGCCTTCGGGATCCGCGTCGCGGACGTCGAATCCTCGGTGGGGCGCAAGATCGACCACCAGGTCGTCTCCGATGGCCGGACCGTCGTCTACGCCCTCAACCGGGGCGTGCCCTTCGTCTGGAGCAACAGCCAGGCGCCGGTGAGCGAGGACATCCTGAAGGTCTCTCGCGCCCTGGTCGCCGAGGTCGCCTCCAGCGAGGCCGAGGCGGAGAAGGAGAAGGCCCGCAAGTCCATCTTCGGACGACGGTGAACGTCGCTCGTGGATCCTCGCTAGGGAGATGTCGTCATGTCGCTGCTGAAGCGCATCGAGAGCGCCAAGCCGGCCCGCGAGGGCGGGTCGGTCGGGGGTCCGCCCGTCCCGGCACCAGGCATGCCGCCGCCACCCGGCATGGCTCCGCCCGCGCCGGGCATGGCACCGCCGTCCTCGTTCCCGCCACCCCCGCCGATGCCATCGCGGATGATGTCGCAGGTGCCCGTGCGGGAGTCCTTCCGCGACACCAAGTACCGCATCCAGCAGCGTGTCATCGCCGACCTCGATCCCAAGCTCGACCTCACCAACCAGGTGGAGGTGCGCCGCCAGATCGAGGAGGTCTTCAGCATCGCGGTCGATGAGGAGGGCCTGGCCCTCACTCGCGCCGAGCGCGTCCGCATGCTGGAGCAGATCACCGACGAGATCGTCGGCCTGGGACCGCTCGAGCCGCTGCTGCGCGACGAGTCCATCACCGAGATCATGGTCAACGGCCCGCGGCAGGTCTACATCGAGCGGGCCGGCAAGCTGGAGCTGACCAACCTCTCCTTCCAGAACGACGACCACGTGATGCGCATCATCGACCGCATCATCAGCCCCATCGGGCGGCGCGTGGACGAGTCCAGCCCCATGGTCGACGCCAGGCTCACCGACGGCTCGCGCGTCAACGCCATCATCCCGCCCCTCAGCCTGGTCGGGCCCGTCATCACCATCCGCAAGTTCGCGGCCTCGCCCTTCACGGTCGACGACCTCATCCGCTTCGGGACGGCCACCCCGGAGATGTTCGACTTCCTGAAGGCCTGCGTCGAGGCGCGCCTCAACGTCTTCGTCTCCGGCGGCACCGGCTCGGGCAAGACGACGACCCTCAACGTGCTCTCCTCGTTCATCCCCAACGACGAGCGCATCGTGACCATCGAGGACGCCGCCGAGCTGCAGCTCCGCCAGGAGCACGTCGTGACGCTGGAGTCCCGCCCGCCCAACATCGAGGGCAAGGGCGCCATCCCCATCCGCGAGCTGGTGCGCAACTCGCTGCGCATGCGTCCCGACCGCATCGTCGTCGGCGAGGTGCGCTCCGGCGAGGCGCTCGACATGCTGCAGGCCATGAACACCGGCCACGACGGCTCGATGTCCACGGGCCACGCCAACAGTCCGCGAGACATGCTCTCGCGCGTCGAGACGATGGTGCTGATGGCCGGCGTGGACCTGCCCCTGCGGGCCATCCGCGAGCAGGTCGCGTCGGCCGTGGACCTCATCGTCCACCAGTCGCGCCTCAAGGACGGCACCCGCCGCATCACCAGCATCACCGAGGTGCAGGGCATGGAGGGTGACGTCATCGTCATGCAGGAGGTCTTCACCTTCGAGCAGACGGGCGTGGTCGAGGGTCAGATCCAGGGCCGCCTGCGGCCAACAGGGATCCGCCCCAAGTTCACCGAGAAGTTCGAGGTGATGGGCATCAGCCTGCCACCGGCGCTCTTCGGATACCGCACCTAGGACCAGGTCATGAACCCAGCCGTCATCGTCGCCATCCTCGCCGCCGCCGCCGTGATGCTGCTGTTCCTCGGCGTCTTCGGAGGTCGGCGCACATCCCCCACCGAGCGCATCGAGCAGGTCACCCAGGCCGCCGTGCAGGCCCGCAGCAACCAGCCCGTCGCACGCAAGTCTCTGCGCGCCAGCATCTTCGGCGGACGGGCCGCGGTCGGCGTCGACCGGGTCCTGGAGCGCCGCGACTGGGGCGCCAACACGGCCAGGGAGCTGGCCAGGGCGGACCTGCAGCTGCGGCCCTCGGAGTACCTGGCCATGCGCACGGCGGCCGTGGTCGGCGCGCCGCTGGTGACGTTCATCCTCGGCAAGGCCGTGCTGCCGGGGCTGGACAATCCGATCGCCCTGCTGGTGGCGGTCATCGTCGGCTGGTGGGTCCCGCGCTACTGGCTGAACCGGCGCAAGTCGAAGCGCCTGCAGGCCTTCAACGACCACCTCGCCGACACCATCACCCTCGTCGCCAACGCCCTGCGCGCCGGCGCCTCCTTCCTGCAGGCCATCGAGCTCGTGGTGCGGGAGACGCAGCCCCCCATCTCCACCGAGTTCAACCGCGTCATCCGCGAGGTGAACCTTGGATTGCCCTTCGAGCAGGCGCTCTCCAACATGGTCCGGCGCGTGCGCTCCGACGACCTCGAGCTGATGACGACGGCCATCACCATCCAGCACCAGGTGGGCGGCAACCTCGCCGAGATCCTCGACTCCATCGCCTTCACCATCCGCGAGCGGATCCGCATCATCGGTGAGATCCGCGTCCTGACCGCGCAGCAGCGCATGTCCGGCTACGTCGTGGCCGGGCCTGCCCATCGGCCTCATGGCCATCCTCTCGGTCATCTCGCCGAACTTCATGCAGCCCATGTTCCAGGCTCCCCCCGACGTCGCTGGGCATCCCCCTCGGGGTGATCCTGCTGGCCTTCGGCGGCATCCTCATGTTCATCGGCTTCATGGCCATCCGGCGCATCGTGGACATCGAGGTCTAGCGAGATGGGCGTTCCGCTCCTCATGGCGCTGCTCGCGGCGGGCGGCGTCCTGCTCATCGTCTGGGCCCTGCTGGGCACGCGCTCCTCGGACCCGGTCCAGGCGCGCCTCACGCAGCTGGGCACGCTGGAGGGCGTCACCAGCCTCGAGGAGATCGAGCTCCAGCAGCCCATCATGGACCGCACCCTGCGCCCGCTGATGCGACGGCTCTCGGGCATCGGCACGCGCCTCAGCTCACCGCAGCGCATCGGCCGCACCGAGTCCAAGCTGGCAGAGGCCGGTTACCCGTACGGCCTGCGAACCCTCGACTTCATGGGCCTCAAGGTGGTCGTGGCGCTGCTCACCAGCGGGCTCGCCTTCCTGCTCTTCGGGCTGGCCATGGGCAACCCCGGGACCGGCGTTCATGCTGGCGGCGGCCGGCCTGGCCATCGGCTTCTTCATCCCCGACTACTGGCTGAGCCGGCGCATCGGGGCGCGGCAGAAGGCCATCCTGCTGGCCATCCCTGACACCCTGGACCTGCTGACCATCTCGGTCAAGGCCGGCCTGGGCTTCGACGCTGCCCTGGGCAAGGTCGTCGAGAAGACGGAGGGGCCGCTGACCGACGAGTTCCGGCGCACCCTGGCCGAGGTGCGCATCGGGAAGGCACGCCGGGACGCGCTGCGCGAGATGGTCGCTCGCACCAACGTGCCCGCGCTCACCAACTTCATCAGCGCCATCATCCAGGCCGAGCAGCTCGGCGTGGCCATCGCGCGCGTCCTGGAGGTGCAGTCCGAGCAGCTGCGCATCCAGCGCCGCCAGCGCGCCGAGGAGATGGCGGCCAAGGCGCCCATCAAGATGCTCTTCCCGCTCGTGGGCTGCATCTTCCCGTCGATGTTCATCGTCATCCTGGGGCCGGCCATCATCCTCATCATCACGGGCCTCGGCAGCGCCAACCTCTGATCACCGGGAGCCGTGATGCATCGAGCGCCCGCTGATCCGTTGAGGGTGCGTCGGCTGGGTGACGATGCCATCGTGTGTGAACGCCTGGCGCTGGGCGAGTCCTTCATGGAGCGCTTCCTCGGCCTCATGGGGCGCCGGTCGCTCGACGAAGGCGAGGGTCTCTTCCTGGCCACCTCCAGCATCCACATGTTCTTCATGCGCTTCGCCATCGACGCCCTCTTCGTCACCGACCCAGGCGCGAGTGGCGCGCGCCGCGTCGTGGGCATCCGCGAGCACCTGCCGCCGTGGCGCGGGCTGGTGCTGCCCGTCCGCGGCGCCCGAGGCGTCGTCGAGCTGCCGGCCGGCACCTTGCGCACCCACGATGTCCGGATCGGCGACGAGGTGGTCTTCGAGCCGGGCGAGTCACTGGCCCGGGGCCTCAGCCCCTCGTAGGTCGTGCCAGCCTCCGAGCAGTCCCGACGAAGCCAGCCTGAACGTCACGCGAAGCCGGCGCACAGGACTGCGTAAGGTCGCGCCCGCCATCATGGGACATGGCCAATGCCCTGCTGGACCTGCTGGTGCCACCCCGCTGTCCCGGGTGCGGGCTGGAGGGAGCCGTCCTCTGTGAGGCGTGCCGCCGTCCGCTGCGACGGCGCCTGCACGAGCCGGCGGGCTGCCCGCTGGGCCTGCCCGCGGCGATGCCGGCCGGACTCGTGCAGGTCGAGTGGTGCGCCACGTTCAGCGGCCCGGTGCGGACGGCCATCCACGCGCTCAAGTACCGCGGCGAGCGCCGGCTCGTGGAGCCCCTCGCGGCAGCCCTCGCGGAGCGCTGGCGGCGCGCCGGCGCAGGCGGCGATCTGCTGACCTGGGCACCTGTCCATCCCTCACGGCGGCGTGAGCGAGGCTTCGACCAGGCTGAGCTGCTGGCCCGTGCGGCGGCAGAGCACCTGGGTCTGCCCGTCGCGCCGTGCCTCGCCAGGCGGCGCCGCACGCACGGCCCAGCACTCGCTGGGCCAGACGGAGCGTGCCGGCAACCTGGCTGGCGTCTTTGCCGTCCCGGAACCGACCCAGGGCCTGCTGGCGGGACGCTGGGTGGTCGTCGTGGATGACGTGCTGACCACCGGGGCGACGCTCTCAGGCTGCGCAGCCGCGCTCCAGGAGGCAGGTGCGCTGGCCGTCTCGGCCATCACCGTGGCCCGCGACCGGTAGCCCAGACCGCGGCTCGCCCCGATGTCTCCCGCGGCGGTGGCGCCGGGCATAGAATCGAGGCAAAGCAGAGGAGATGCCGGTGCGAACCACGATCAGAGGCAAGAACCTGACCGTCTCCGACAAGGACAGCGCCTACATCGAGCGCAAGCTACAGCGCCTCGAGCGCATGCTGGACGAACGTTGCGAGGCCGACGTCGAGCTTCGGCTGGAGGGCAACCGCAAGGTCGCGGACAGCCACATCGTCGAGGTCTCGCTGCTCCTCGACGGGCTGTCGTTGCGCGGCGAGGGGGCCGCGTCCACCTTCCGGGCAGCCGCCGATGAGGTGGTCGACAAGCTGGAGCGGCGGACGGTGGACGCCAAGGAACGACCGCGCGACCGGCGCCGCGCCGAGCAGGTTCGCTTCGAGGCTGCCGCCGAGACCGAGCCGCTGCCTCCGCTCGAGGCGGGCGAAGAGTCGCGCGTGGTGAAGGTCAAGCGCTTCGCCATCGAGCCCATGTTCGAGGAGGACGCCATCTCCCGGATGGAGGAGCTGGGCCACACCTTCTTCATCTTCGTCAATGCGGAGAACGAGCGCGTCGCGGTGCTGTATCGGCGCCGTGACGGACGCCTGGGACTCATCGAGCCGGTCATCGGGGGGACGTACCGGCCGTCCGACTGACCTCCGCTCATGGGGAGCGAGGCGGTCCAAGGGACCTGGCGCTGTACAGCTACCCGTACGAATGGACCATTCCTCCGGCGCGTCCAGGCACCGATGATGGCCCTGCCGCCGAACGGTGGCCGCACCGGGACGAAAGACCCGGGTGCTTGGATGATTCGGTCGGGGAGCCATGAGCGTCCAGAACCCACGGGCCTTCAACGAGTGGCTTCGAGCGCAGCTCAAGGCCAAGAAGATGTCCCAGCGCCAGCTGGCGCTGCAGTCCGGAGTCGACCACTCCACCATCTCGCGACTGCTGCGCGGCGACCGGACGCCCTCACTGGGCACGGCGACCAAGCTGGCCCGCGGCCTGCGCGAGCTGCGCGACGACGCGGAGTCCCCGCAGTACTTCGGCCTGACCTCGTCGGCCAGCACCCACCCCACGGCTCGCGTCGAGTACGCCCTTCGCTCCGACGACCTCATGAGCGAGCCCCAGGTGCGGCAGGTCATGGAGTACTACCTCGCCCTGCGCATGCGGCGCCTGTCGATCCGCCAGACCGGCCGCTACGCGCCCGTGCGCCCGGTGGCCGCCGTCCGGTCGGTCGCGTCCGCCGGCCCGCTCGACAAGAAGAACTGACGCCCTCGTCGCCAGCTTCTCCCGGTCACGGGGTCGCAGCGCGCGCGACGATTGCCTCAGCCCCGGGATGTCGGTTCCGCTGTTCCCTGCCTGCGCTCCAGCGTTCTCCTGCGCCTGGCGCCCCTTGACCTTGGGGGACAGCAGGTAGGCGAAGAAGCCCAGGATGATGACCGAGAGGACGCTGATGGCGCGGTCCACGAGCGCGATGGCGGCCGCCTCGTTCGGGTCGGCGTGGTAGATGACGGTCAGCAGACCGACGATGCCGGCCTCCACGATCCCGAGCCCGGCCGGGGTGAAGGGCACCGCCGTCAGCAGCGAGGCCACCAGCGCCACGAAGAAGGCGCCGCTGATGCCCAGTGAGATGTCGAACCCGAGGGCGTCGACCACGAACAGGAGGCGCACCGCTTCCGTCGTCCAGATGAGCCCCGTGAGCAGGCCGACCAGCGGCACCTGGCGCCGGTCGACGGAGAAGACCCCCTCCTCGAAGCGCTCGTAGAGCAGCACGACGCGAGACGGCAGGGGCAGCCGGTGGACGAGACGCTGGCCGAAGTTGCGGAGCGTGAACAGCGCCAGCGCCAACCCGAGCACCACGACGACCCCGATGCCCATGATGACGCGCACCGTGTCCGAGAGACCGTCGCGGAAGGACCAGAACGCGGCCCCCAGGCCGAGGACCACGATGGCCACCAGGTCGAAGACGCGCTCGATGAAGATGGTGCCGAAGGTCGCCGACAGCGAGACCGGGAAGTTGATCTTGAGCAGCCAGGCCCGGTAGACATCGCCCAGCTTGGCCGGGACGACGCTGTTGACGAGCCAGCTGACGAAGATGATCTCGGTGGAGTCCCGGACACTGACGCGAGCCCCGATCCCGCGCAACAGGATGGACCAGCGGTAGCCGCGGATCGGGAAGCCCGCGTAGTAGACGATCATGGCTGCCAGGAGCCATGCCGGATCCGCGGCCAGCACGTACGCCACGAGGACGTCGAGCTGGAAGCCCGGCAGGGCCACCACGAACAGCAGCAGGACCAGGACCGGGACGATGATGGAGGCCTGTGTCCGTCGGTCGCGCAGGCGCTTGCCGATGGGCACTGCGCCGGCCGCCAGGTCCTCCTGTACGAGCGGGTAGTCGATGACGGGCTCCGGGTCAAGGGCGGGCCCGGCGTCGATGGCGGCGACGAGCGCGGTCGCACGCCCGTCAGTCTCGATGGGCTGGCCTTCAGGGGGCAGCGCAGCGAGGGCTGGTCGCGCCTCGGCGGGTGGCGCATCGCGGAGAGGTCGGGTCTCGGCCGCCGGCGGCGACTGGTCTGTCGGGCGCGTCCCGTCCGTCGTGGCGTCTCGTCCGTCGGGGGCGTCTCGTCCGCCGGTCGGAGCGGCTCCTGGGGCTGGTCGGAGCTCATCCCGGGACCCCCGGCTCCGGCGCTCGCGGCTCGCCGGCGCGGATGCGGCCGTTGCCACGCAGGCGCTGTGCCAGCTTGGCGGCCGGCGTCCAGAGGCGCACGTAGTAGGAGGCGCGGCCGGCCTGGACCGTCGCTGACGGGAGCAGCCGGCGGAGACCCTCGGCATCGGAGAAGGCACCGGGAAGGATCGTGTAGGCGATGCCGACCTCCATGACGGAGTGCGCGTCGGAGGAAGCGACACCGGGCAGCCGGTGCCGCGTCGCGTAGCCAGCGGCACGCGGGTTGGCATCCCGGTAGGCGCGCGCGTTGTGGATCTCGACGTAGTCGACGAGCGTGGCCAGCTCCTCCTGGCGATCCGTCGCGTCGCCGGCCTTGCTGCCCCCGGATGACCGAAGACCGTCGAAGGGGTGCGGCAGGCCCACCAGGCCACCTTGCTCGTGGATGGCCGCAGCCGTCTCAGCCGCACTGAGGCCCGGCTTGACGGCCTGCTCCAGGAAGAGGCCGATGAGGTCGCCGTCGCGGGTGCGCACCTCCTCGCCCACGATGACCACCAGCCGGTCGCCGGCCAGATCGGCGGCTCGCCTGGCGCCGTCGATGCGCTCGTGATCGGTGATGGCCAGGTGCGTGAGACCCAGGCGCAGGGCCCGCTCGATCATGGCGGCCGGGTCAGCCAGGGAATCGAACGACGCCCGGCTGTGGCTGTGGAGGTCCGCGAAGCTCCGTGCACCGCTGGCCGGGCTGCCGGCCGCCGCTGTCATGGCCTAGATGCGCTGGACCAGCGAGTTCTTGAAGAACTCGAAGTGCTCCATGGCCAGGCCCGTCCCCAGGGCCACGCAGTTGAGGGCGTTCTCGGCGACGTGACAGGGCACCCCGGTCACCTGGGTCAGGAGCCGGTCGATGTTGCGCAGCAGCGACCCGCCACCGGTCATGACCATGCCCTTGTCGATGATGTCGCTGGCCAGCTCCGGGGGCGTCTCCTCCAGCACCGCGCGCACGGCAGTGACGACCTGCTGGAGGGGCTTCTCGATGGCCTCCATGACCTCCGAGCTGGTCAACGGGATGGTGCGCGGCAGGCCGGCCACGAGGTCGCGGCCGCGCACGTCGAGCGTCAGCTCGCGCTCCAGCGGCAGCGCCGTGCCGATGGCGATCTTGACCTCCTCGGCGGTGCGCTCGCCGATCATGAGGTTGTACTTGCGACGGATGTAGCTGGCGATGGCCTCGTCGAAGCGGTTGCCGCCGACACGCAACGAGCGGCTCACGACGATCCCGCCGAGCGCCACGACGGCGATCTCGGTCGTGCCACCGCCGATGTCGATGACCATGTTGCCCGAGGCACCAGAGATGGGCATGTTGGCACCGATGGCAGCGGCCAGTGGCTCCTCGATGAGATAGGCGTCGCGGGCACCAGCCTTCAGGGCCGCGTCGCGCACGGCACGCTTCTCCACGCTGGTGACGCCGGAGGGCACGCAGACCATGACCTCCGGCTTGGTGAAGCTGCGCCCGGCCTTGCGGATGAAGTAGCGCAGCATGGCCTCCGTGATGACGTAGTCGGCGATGACGCCGTCCTTCATGGGGCGGATGGCGGAGATGTTGTCCGGCGTGCGGCCGATCATCTCTCGCGCTTCCTCGCCGACGGCGAGGATGTGGTGGCTCTCGCTGACGGCCACGACCGATGGCTCGCGGATGACGATGCCCTTGCCAGTCACGTAGACGAGCACATTGGCGGTGCCAAGGTCGATGCCGATCTTCATGTCGTGCCCGATCCCTCCGTGGCGGTGGTGGGCACGATGTGAGCGCCGAGGTCGAGGAGCTTGCGCTCGATGTCCTCGTAGCCCCGCCGCACGTGGTGGACGCCGCTGATGGTCGAGCTGCCCTCGGCCGCCAGGGCGCAGAGGATGAGCGAGGCACCGGCCCGCAGGTCACCCATCTCCAGGTCCCGGCCATGGAGGCGCGACGGGCCCGTGATGGCGGCGTGGTGGGCGTCCGTGACCTCGATCCTGGCGCCCATGCGGCGCAGGTCCGTAAGCCACTCCAGGCGGTCCTCGAAGATCGATTCGTGGACCGTGCTGCGGCCGTGGGCCTGGGTGAGCAGGACCGAGGTGGGCGGCTGGAGGTCCGTGGCCAGGCCGGGGTAGGGCGAGGTCTCGATGTCCGTGGCCCGATAGGCCTCGCTGCCCGGGTCGGCACCTCGAACGGTGATGCCGTCGGCCGTTGCGCTGACGTCCACGCCGACGTCCGAGAGGACGTCGAGAAAGGCACCGATGTGGGCCGAGGGGGCGCCGCGCAGGATGACCTCACCGCCCGTGACGGCGGCGGCCACGGCGAAGGTGCCCGCTTCGATGCGGTCGGCGATGACGTGGTGGGTGGCGCCGCGGAGACGCCGCCGCCCTTCGACCTCGATGACGTCCGCCGCCGTACGCTGGACGTCGGCGCCCATGGCCTGCAGGAACCCGATGAGGTCATCCACCTCTGGCTCGCGGGCGGCCGGATGGATGGTCGTGTGGCCGTCCGCCAGCGTGGCCGCCAGCATGGCGTTCTCCGTGCCCATGACGGTCACGTGCGGGAACTCCACGTGTCCCCCGCGCAGCCGGCCCGGGGCCTGGGCGAAGTAGTAGCCGTTCCGGTAGCCGATGGCGGCACCCAACGCCTGCATGGCATCCACGTGGAGGTCCACGGGCCGCCGGCCGATGCGGTCACCGCCCGGGTTGCTGATGATGACGCGGCCGAAGCGCGCCAAGCAGCGGCCCCAGCAGGATGAAGCTGGCACGCATCTTGGCGGCCGCCTCGAGCGGTACGAAGAGCCAGTCCACGTCGCCCGCCGAGACCTCGTAGACGCTGGGCTCGGGGTGGTCGACGACCACCCCGAGGTCGCGGAGCAGCTCCGCCATGAGCACGACGTCGGCGATCTCGGGCACGTTCGTGAAGCGGCAGCGCTCACCGGTCAGGGTGGCCGCTGCGAGCAGCTTGAGGGCCGCGTTCTTCGAACCGCTGATGGCGACCTCGCCGCGCAGCGGGACGCCGCCCTCGATGCGGATGGCCTCGCGGGGCACCGGCGGCGCCTGGTACTCCCAGTGGAAGGGGCGGGCCTCGGCCATGCCGGTCAGGACCGCTGCCGCGGACCCTCGCGGCGGCGGCGCTCGGCGACGCGGATGCGCAGCAGCGCTCGCTCCATCGAGGCGCGGGCCTGCGCCAGGTCGGCAGGCTCGTCGAAGCCCTGGGCGATGGCCCGCTGGGCCTCGTTGCGCGCCTCCTCGGCAGCCTCGAGGTCGATCTCGGACGAAAGGTCCGCCAGCTCGGCCATGACGACGACCTTGTCCGGCCGAACCTGGACGAAGCCGCCCGCGATGGCGAAGAACTCCTCCTGGGCACCCTTGCGGATGCGCAGCTCACCGATGCCCAGGGTCGAGAGCAATGGCGCATGGTGGGGCAGGACGCCGAGCTCGCCCTCGATGCCGGGGCAGAAGACGGCGTCGACCTCGTCTGCGTAGGCGAGGCGCTCGGGCGTCACGATCTCCAGCAGCAGCGGCATGCCTAGGCTCCCCTGCCCGTGCCGACCATGGTCAGCGGGCCTCCAGTCGGGCGGCGTTCTCGCGCACCTGGTCCAGTGTGCCGGCCAGGAAGAAGGCCTGCTCGGGAAGGTCGTCGGCCTTGCCGTCCAGGATCTCCCGGAAGGAGGCCACCGTGTCGCGGATGGGCACGTACTGGCCCTCGCGACCCGTGAAGACGGCGGCCACGAAGAAGGGCTGGCTCATGAAGCGCTGCAGCCGGCGGGCGCGGGCCACGAGGGCCTTGTCGTCCTCGGAGAGCTCGTCGATGCCCAGGATGGCGATGATGTCCTGCAGGTCGCGATAGCGCTGCAGGACGCGCTGCACCTCGCGGGCGACCTCGTAATGCTCCTGGCCCACGATGAGCGGGTCGAGCACGCGCGATGTGGAGGTCAGCGGGTCGACGGCCGGGTAGATGCCCAGCTCGGTCAGGTAGCGCTCCAGGCGGATGGTCGAGTCGAGGTGGCCGAAGGTCGTGGCCGGGGCGGGGTCGGTGTAGTCGTCGGCGGGCACGTAGATGGCCTGCAGCGAGGTGATGGAGCCCTGCTTGGTGGAGGTGATGCGCTCCTGGAGGCCGGCCATCTCCGTGGCCAGGTTGGGCTGGTAGCCCACGGCGGAGGGCATGCGGCCGAGCAGGGCGGAGACCTCCGAGCCAGCCTGCGTGAAGCGGAAGATGTTGTCGATGAAGAGCAGCACGTCGCGGCCCTCGTCGCGGAAGAACTCGGCCATCGTCAGCCCGGTGAGGCCGACCCGCAGGCGCGCCCCGGGCGGCTCGTTCATCTGGCCGAAGGTCATGACGGTCTTGGCCATGACGCCCGACTCGACCATCTCCTTGATGAGGTCGTTGCCCTCGCGGGAGCGCTCGCCGACGCCAGCGAAGACGGAGTAGCCGCCGTGCTCCTGGGCCACGTTGCGGATGAGCTCCTGGATGATGACCGTCTTGCCCACGCCGGCGCCGCCGAAGACGCCGATCTTGCCGCCCTTGGCGAAGGGGCAGATGAGGTCGATGACCTTGATGCCGGTCTCGAAGACCTCGGTCGCGGTGGCCTGCTCCCCGAAGGTGGGGGCGGCGCGGTGGATGGGGTACCGGACGGCCGTGTCCACGGGGCCCTTGCCGTCGATGGTCTCGCCCAGCACGTTGAAGACGCGGCCCAGCGTATCGGGGCCGACCGGCACGCTGATGGGTGCGCCCAGGTCCACCGCCTCGATGCCGCGCGCCAGCCCGTCCGTGGTGCTCATGGCCACGGTGCGCACCCAGTTGTTGCCGAGATGCTGCTGGACCTCGCAGACGACCGGCTCCCCGGCGGTCTCGATGCGCAGGGCGTTGAAGATGGCGGGCAGCTGCCCGGCCGGGAACTCGACGTCGACGACCGGCCCGGTGATGGCGATGACGCGGCCGACCGCGCCGGCGAGCGGCTCGGGCTTGCTAGTGGTGACTACCGCCATGGGGTCGCTTCCTCCGTGATCCGGGCCCGTCGGTCCGGCGTGTCGTCTGGTCAGGCGTTGCTCGCGCCGGTGGCGATCTCGATCATCTCGCGGGTGATGTTCGCCTGGCGCACCTTGTTGTAGGTCAGGGTGAGGTCGTCGATGAGCTCCTGCGCGTTTTCCGTGGCGTTGCGCATGGCCACCATGCGCGCCGACTGCTCGCTGGCGGTGAGCTCCAGGACGGCCTGGAAGAGGCGCGTCGCGACGTATCGCGGCAGGAGCTGCTCGAGCACCTGCCGCGGGCTCGGCTCGAAGATGAACTGGCGCCCCGGGATGGCGTCCTCGTCGGGGTTGGGCTTGATGGGCAGGAGCCGCTTCATCTCCGGTCGCTGCACGAGGGTCGAGACGAAGGCCGGGTGGATGAGGTGCACCTTGGCATAGGTGCCGGCCAGGAAGTCGTCGGAGATGAGGCGCGCCAGGGGCAGGATGTCGGCGAACGTGGGCTTGTCGCCGAAGCCCTCGAAGGATGCGGCCATGGGTACGTGGGCACGCCGCATCGCTGTCGTGCCCTTGCGACCCACGGTCACCACGCTGAGCTCACCCGAGGAAGCGGCGATCTCGCGGGCGGCGAAGCGGATGGTGTTGGTGTTCAGGGAGCCGGCCAGGCCCCGGTCGGTGGTGAAGAGCACGATGAGGCGCGCAGCCGGGGCGCCCCTCCGCCAGCAGCGGGTGATGCTCGTCATCCAGCACGGCCGCGACATCGGCCAGCACCTCGTCCAGCTTGCTGCTGTAGGGCCGCGACGCAAGCGTGGCGTCCTGGGCGCGCTTCAGCTTGGAGGCAGCCACGAACTGCATGGCGCGGGTGATCTGCTTGATGTTGCCGACAGATCCGATGCGTCGCCGGATCTCGCGCTGGCTTGGCACGAGCGGGTGCCTTCCTCCTGGCTAGGCGGTGAAGGTGTCCTTGAAGGCCTCGGCGGCGCTGCGCAGCGAGTCCACGATCTCATCGTCGAGGGCCAGCTTGCTGGCCAGCGAGGTGAGCACCTCTGGGCGCTCAGCCTCGAGGAAGCGGTAGAAACGGGCCTCGAAGTCTCGCACCTTGGCGGCCGGGATGTCGTCGAGGTAGCCGTTGGTGACCACCCACAGGATGGCCACCTGCCTCTCCACGGCGAGGGGGCTGAACTGGGGCTGCTTGATGACCTCGGAGATGCGCTCTCCGCGCGTCAGCTGGTCGCGCGTGGCCTTGTCGAGGTCGGAGGCGAACTGGGCGAAGGCAGCCAGCTCGCGGTACTGCGCCAGGTCCAGCTTGAGTGGGCCGGCCACCTTCTTCATGGCCTTCGTCTGGGCTGCGGAGCCCACGCGCGAGACCGAGATGCCCACGTTGAGGGCGGGGCGCTGGCCGGCGTTGAAGAGGTCCGACTCAAGGTAGATCTGACCGTCGGTGATGGAGATGACGTTGGTGGGGATGTAGGCCGAGACATCGTTGGCCTGCGTCTCGATGATGGGCAGCGCCGTCAGCGAGCCGCCGCCATTCGCCTCGTTCATGCGCGCGGCGCGCTCCAGGAGCCGGCTGTGCAGGTAGAAGACGTCGCCAGGATAGGCCTCGCGGCCGGGCGGCCGACGCAGCAGGAGCGCCATCTCGCGGTAGGCCCAGGCGTGCTTGGTGAGGTCGTCGTAGACGCACAGCGCGTCGCGGACGGGCTGGCCGTCGATCTCGACGCCCACCTCCATGACGTACTCGCCCATGGCCGCGCCGGCATAGGGCGCCAGGTACTGGAGCGGTGCCGGGTCCTCGGCGCCGGCGACCACGACGATGGTGTGCTCCATGGCTCCGAACTGCTCCAGCACGGCCACCGTCTTGGCCACCGTCGAAAGCTTCTGGCCGATGGCCACGTAGATGCAGACGAGGCCCTTGCCCTTCTGGTTGATGATGGTGTCCACCGCCACGGTGGTCTTGCCCGTCTGACGGTCGCCGATGATGAGCTCGCGCTGGCCGCGCCCGATGGGGATGAGCGCGTCGATGGCCTTGATGCCGGTCTGCACGGGCGTGTCCACCGACTGGCGCGTGATGACACCCGGCGCCACGCGCTCCACGGCGCGCGTCGCGGCGGCGACGATGGGTCCCTTGTCGTCGATGGGCCGCCCCAGGGCATCCACCACGCGGCCGACGAGGCCCGGCCCGACCGGCACCTCGACCACGGTCCCGGTCGTCTTGACGGTGTCGCCCTCCTTGATCTGGGTGTAGTCACCCAGGATCACCGCGCCGACCGTCTCCTCCTCCAGGTTGAGCGCCATGCCCTTGATGCCGCCGGGGAACTCCAGCAGCTCCGAGGACAGCGCACCCTCCAGGCCGTAGATGCGGGCGATGCCGTCACCGACCTCCACGACGGTGCCGATCGAGCGGGTCTCCAACCCGGTCTCGAACTCGTCGATGGCGGACTTGATGATCTGGGTGATGTCGTCGGAGCGGATGGCCATGGGGTCGTGTTCCTCTGGGCTGTGGCGTCAGGTGGCGAGGGTGGAGAGCTCGGTCCGAAGCCGCTCCAGGCGGCCGCGCACGGACCCATCGATGAGGCGGTCACCGATGCGGACCGAGAGGCCGCCCAGGAGGTCGGGGTCGATGAGCCGCTGCATGTGGACGCGCGCTCCCGTCAGTGCCTCGAGCCGTTGGCGAAGGGTCTCCGCGTCGGCAGGATCAAGCTCGGAGGCCGAGGTCACGGTGGCCTCCACGATGCCCTCGCGGCGGTGATGGAGGCGCCGGAACTCCCGGCACACCGCGGGCAGCATCTCGATGCGGCCGCGGCGCACCATGAGGGCCAAGAGACTGCGCGGCGCGCCGCTGACGTCGTCCCCGAGCAGACGCCCCAGCACCTCGATGCGCGAGGCCGCGGGGATGGCCGGGTTGGACAGCAGCCGCACCGCCTCCGCTGAGCCGAGGCGCTCCTCGGCCACGGCCAGGGCGGCCAGCCAGGCATCCATCGAGTCGTCCCGCTCGGCGATCTCGAAGGCCGCCTCCGCGTAGCGACGAGCCGTGCTTCGGGTCAGCGCCATGGGGCCCCCGCGGTCTGCGTTGACATCAGTTGCGCTCGTCTCGCGTCGGCGCGGCCACCGAGACCTGGGCCAGGAAGTCGTCCACGAGGCGCTTCTCTCGATCTCCGCTCATGGTCTCGCCGACCACCTTGCCGGCCGCGAGCAGGGCCAGGTCGGCGACCTCGCCGCGCACGTCGGCGAGGGCACGCAGTCGCTCCGCCTCGATATCGGCCAGGGCGTTGGTGCGCAGCCGCTCGATCTCCACCTGCGTCTCTGCGACGCCCTTCTCGCGAAGCTCGTCCGTGAGCTTCTGCGCTCGGGCCACGATGTCGCTCGCCTCGCGGCGGGCCTCCGCCAGGACCGCGGCGCGCTGGTCCGCGGCAGCCTCGCGGTCGCGACGCGCTGCATCGGCGTCCTTGAGCCCCTGCTCGATGCGCTCGCGCCGCTCAGCCAGCCGCTCGCCGACCGGCACCAGGACCAGCTTGTAGGCGATGTAGAAGAAGACGACGAAGTTGGTGGCCGCGACGATGATCCAGAAGAGGTTGATCGTCAGGCCGCCGCCCTCGCCGCCCTCGGCGGCCAGTCGGAGGAGCTGTTGGGACGCCCCCTGCGCGAGGGCCAGGCTGGGCACGACCTAGGCGCCGAGCTGGCCCGGCAGGAGGAAGATGATGAGCAGGCCGATGACGATGGCGAGCACGCCGAGGCCTTCCGCGAAGGCGGCCAGGATGATGGCCAGTCCGCGGATCGAGCTGGCGGCGTCAGGGTTGCGGCCGATGGCGCTCGACGACATGCCGGCCAGGATGCCGATGCCGACGGCCGGACCGATGATGGCGAGGGCTGCCAGTCCCGCGCCGAGGGCGATGTTGTCCATGGATGATCTCCTGTCGTGGTGGTCGCGGCCTCAGCGTGGTGCGAGGCCGGTCCGGGTGGCTGGGTGCTCTCGGTGGTGATGGCTCGTCGCTAGCGACCGAGCGTCTGCGTCATGCGGCGCCTGCCATCGCCTCCTCTCGCTCGTGACCGTCGTCGTCATGGTGGCTCTCGATGGCCACGAGGATGAACATCAGCGTCAGGGTGCTGAAGATGAGTGCCTGCACGAAGGTCAGGATGATCTCCAGGCCGTACAGCGCGATGGGCGCCAGCAGGCCGGCCGAGAGCCCCAGCACGACGGCCAGCGCCACCTCGCCGCCGAAGATGTTGCCGAAGAGTCGCATCGAGAGCGTGACCGGCTTGATGAACTCGAGCATGAACTCCACGAGACCCACGAAGAGCGCGATGAGGCCGGCTCCGACGCCGCTCCGGAACTCGCCGAAGGGGAAGAACTTGGAGAGGTAGCTGCGTGCTCCGAGTCGTCGGACACCCTCGATGTGGAAGGTGAAGAAGGCCACCAGCGCCAGGCCCACCGTCACGTTCAGGTCGCTGGTGGGGGCGCGAAGTCCGTCGAGGTGGCCGATGGGCGGCACGAGGCCGCTCCAGTTGAAGACCAGGATGAGCACGAAGAAGGCCGCGAAGAGGGGCAGGTAGCGGGAGGCCTTGGAGCCGCCCATGCTGAGCCCGAAGGCGCTGATGGACTCGTAGGTCCACTCCAGGAAGTTCTGCACGCGGCCGGGCACGTCAGCCCGTCGGCGTGCCGCCCAGGCGCCGAGCACCAGGACGAGGATGGTCAGCAGGATCATCGTGAGCAGCGAGTCGGTCAGGCTCACCTGTGTCGAGATGAGGCCGCTCGAGGCCTCCTCGCCGCCGGCCACCCAGACCTCGTGGGGGCGCGGGAAGTGCAGGGTGCCCTCGATGAAGCAGACGGGGTAGGCGCAGGCCTCGCCGGCGTGCTTCTCGTTGAGGGGCGGCGCGACGATGAGAGCCGCGAGATTGACGACGACGAGCAGCCCGACCAGGAGGCCCAGCGTTCGCAGCGAGAGGCCGCCACGCTTGGTTTCCCCGTACTCGATCAGGTCACCCGGCTCGTCCGGCCGCAGGTCGTCGCCTGCCAGCCTGGGCTCGTCAGACACTCTCGCTCCCGTGCTGAGGGCCCGGTCGTCGGGCACGCTCGTCAGTCTTCCAATCGCTCCAGGAACCTGCTGATCAGTCGCCAGTCGGCCACCGCGCCAAGCAGGGCTCCGACCAGGAACCCGAGGACCACCAGGAGGGGCCCCGTGCCCAGCCGCTCGTCAAGCCAGTGACCTGCGAGCGCGCCGCCGAGGGTCATGATGAGGAGGACGAGCCCGATCTCCGAGAAGAGGGCGAAGTACCCGAGGGCTTTTCCGTAACCGTCCATCGGCTCCCAGCGCGAGCGGCGTGGAGTATAGCAGCGCACCGCCGCTCACCCCGCGCGCCTATCGACCTCGACCCGGCTCGCCGCCCGGGGTCGGAGGCCGGGAGCGCGGGTCGGGATCCCCGCGCCGCGGGTCGGGATCCCTGGGTCGTCCAGCCGGCCCGGAGGCGGCCGGGGTGTCGTCGACCGGGTACGAGCTGGCCTCCAGGGCCTCGTCGGCACCGCTGCGGAAGGTCACCAGGAGCAGGAGGAGGCCGGACCCGATGACGACAGCCAGGAAGGCGTAGAGCGGTCCTGAGCCGCCGGCCAGCACGATGCTCATGACCGCCAGCCCCGCGCAGATGGCGTAGATGAGGAGCACGGCGCCGCGATGGGTCAGGCCCAGGTCCAGCAGCCGATGGTGGATGTGCCCGCGGTCCGGCGTGAATGGCGACCGGCCGTTGAGCAACCGGCGCGTGATGATCCAGAACGTGTCGATGATGGGCACGCCGAGCACCAGCAGCGCGACCGCGACCTTGGCCGTGCCCATGATCGAGAGCACTGCCAGCGCGTAGCCCACGGCCATCACCCCGGTCGTGCCGATGAAGACGCGGGCGGGGTGGAAGTTCCAGGGCAGGAAGCCAGCCAGCGCTCCAGCCAGGGCCGCGCAGAGCAGCGCCACCATGGGTGCGTAGGAGCCCACCCCGCTGGTCAGCGAGATGACGCCCAGCGTGAGTGCCGCGATGAGCGCCACGCCCGCCGAGAGGCCGTCCAGGCCGTCGATGAAGTTGATGCTGTTGATCATGCCGATGACCCAGAGCCCGGTCACCAGGGCCGCGCCGAGACCAGCGAAGGTGATGGTCGAGCTGTCCAGGAAGCCGCCCAGGAACTCGAACGGGTTGGCCACGAAGGTGATGGTGACCCCGAGGGCCACCGCCACCGCCGCCAGCACGACCTGGAAGACGAACTGCCAGCGCGCCCGGATCTGCCAGCGATCGTCGATGTAGCCCAGCGCGGCGGCCAGCAGCGACCCGCCCAGCAGGGCCACCAGCTCGTCCCGACGAACGGCGTCTCCGCCCCACACGTAGAGCTGCGGGAAGGGACCCGCGGAGCGGCCCGAGCCGATCAGGAGCATGGCCGCGACGCCGACACCGACGAAGGCCACGACCACGGCCAGCCCGCCGGCCCGCGGGACGGGCCTGCTGTGGATGCGTCGCCCGGCATCGGGCTCGTCGATGGCCCCCGCGAACCTGGCGACCCGCATCGCCAGGGGTGTCAGCAGGAAGGACGCTGCCGCGGCGGCGCCGAGCGCCAGCAGGATGAGCGGCAGCTCCTCCAGTCTCACGCGCTCGCCAGTGCCGGCACGGGGAAGCGTGCGCAGATGGCCTGCACCTCGCGCGAGACGTGGGCCAGGGCTGCCGGGTCGTCGCGCTCCCGGAGGGCGCGCACCAGGAGCTCGCCCACCTCGCGCATCTCGGCCCGGCCGAAGCCACGCGTCGTGGTGGCCGGCGATCCGACGCGGATCCCGGAGGCGGTGTTGGGCGGCAGCCGGTCGAAGGGGATGGCGTTCTTGTTGACGGTGATGCCCACCTCGTCGAGGAGGTGCTCCGCCTCCAGGCCGGTGACGCCGAGCGGTGTGACGTCGACGAGCACGAGGTGGTTGTCCGTGCCGCCGGAGACCAGCGCCGCGCCGTGATCACGCAGCGTGTCGGCCAGCTCGACGGCGTTCTCCAGCGTGCGACGCTGGTAGCGCCGGAAGTCCTCACCCTGTGCCTCGCGGAGGGCCACTGCCTTGGCCGCGATGATGTGCATGAGGGGCCCGCCCTGGGTGCCCGGGAAGACCGCGCGGTCGATCTGCTTGGCCAGCTCAGCGCGTCCGAAGATGAGTCCGCCCCGGGGACCGCGCAGGGTCTTGTGGGTGGTCGTGGTCACGATGTCCGCGTGCGGGAATGGGCTGGGATGAAGTCCGGCCGCCACGAGCCCCGCGATGTGGGCCATGTCGACGAAGAGGAACGCGCCCACCCCGTGGGCGATGTGCGCCATCCGCTCGAAGTCGATGATGCGCGGATAGGAGCTCGCACCGGCCACGATGAGCCTTGGCCGGACCTCGACTGCCTGGCGTTCCAGGGCCTCGTAGTCGATGCGGCTGTCGACCTCCGAGACGCCGTAGCTGTGGACCTCGAACGAGCGCCCGCTGAAGTTGATGGGGTGACCGTGCGTGAGATGGCCGCCGTGGGCGAGGCTCATGCCCAGGATGCGGTCTCCGTGCTCGAGCACGGAGACGTAGGCCGCGATGTTGGCCTGCGCCCCGGAGTGGGGCTGCACGTTGACGAACTCGGCGCCGGGGAAGAGCGCCAGGGCACGGTCCTCGGCCAGGCGCTCCACGACATCGACGTGCTCGCAACCGCCGTAGTAGCGCTTGCCAGGCTGCCCTTCCGCGTACTTGTTGGTGAGCCACGACCCGGCAGCCTCCAGGACGGCGCGCGAGGCGTAGTTCTCACTGGCGATGAGCTCGATCTTCCAGGTCTGGCGCTCGCGTTCCGCGACCATCGCCGACCACAGCTCGGGGTCGACGACGGCGATGGGTTCGGCCGCCCGCTGGCCATCGGTGATGAAGGTCATGCCTGCTCCGCTGCTCGTCCTCTCCGCGTGCGCCAGTGTACCCGCGCCGGCCGGTGACGCTCCGCCACCAGCTCCGCCCAGGAGGCACCAGCGCGCACCACGTCAGGCATGCCCGGCGACCAGGGCCTCGATGAGGGTGCGTCCGATGGCGCCTTCGCGGAGGACCTCGACCCGGCCGGCCGCATCCACGGCCACGACGCTGGAGGGCACTCCGCCGCGCACTCGGTCCATCGTCGAGCACCAGGGCCAGGGACGGCCCCAGCGCGTCGACGAGCGCCTCCGCGGTGTGCGCATCGGGCTCGGCCGGACAGGTTGGCGGATGAGACGGCCAGCGGCCCCAACTCGCGGGCCAGTGCACGCGGCACTGCGTGATCGGGCAGACGCACCGCGAGCGTGTCACGTCCGCCGCTGAGGGCCGCGGGCACGAGGTCGGCCCGGCGCAGGGGGAGCACGAGCGTCAGGGGCCCGGGCCAGAAGCGCGCTGCCAGGCGGCGGGCCACGGCACCCACGAGCACGAGGTCCTCCACCTGGGCAAGGTCGTCGACGAGCAGCGCGATGCCCTTCTCCTCGGGCCGACGCTTGGCCGCCACCAGCGCCTTGAGGGCCTCCGGCCGAGGTACCACGCCGACCCCGTAGACGGTCTCAGTGGGCAGACCCACGATGCCGCCCGCCGCGAGAGCGGCCGCGGCCGCGGCGAGCGACTCGCGCTCGTGGGCAGGCAGGACCGGGGGCCCTGGAAGGGCCGCTCGTTCAGCCACGGGCTCGTTCCAGCTCGGCCACCCTCGGGCTGCCCCCGAGGTCAGCGTGGATGTGGCATGTCCAGTCCGGCACGTGCGTCGACCGCCGCCTCCGCCAGCGCCGCGGCCTGGTCGCCGCCGATCTCCAGGAGGACGGCACCGCCGGGTGACACGACGCCCGCGACCTGACCCAGGAGCCGGCGGATGACGCCCAGGCCATCGGGGCCCCCGTCCAGCGCGAGTCGCGGCTCGAAAGCGGCTGCCCGGGGCAGGTCGGCCATCCGGCCGGACGGGATGTAGGGCAGGTTGGCCACCAGCAGGTCCACGGAGGATGGCGCCGGATCCACGTCGGTGAGGTCGCCCTGGACGAAGGTGAAGAGGTCCGCGAGGCCGTGGGCGACGGCGTTGACGGTGGCCAGGGCCAGGGCATCGGGTGAGATGTCGCTCAGGATGAAGCGCACGGCATCGCCGTAGCGGCGCCGGCGAAGCTCCAGGGCGATGGCCACGGCCATGGCCCCCGAGCCCGTGCCCACATCCCAGACCAGGTAGGGGCCGGCCCCTTCGGGGCGGGGACGGGACGTCAGGTCAGCCCGGGCACGGCTGATGGCCAGCTCCACGAGTGTCTCGGTCTCCGGACGCGGGATGAGGACGCGCTCGTCCACGACGATGGCAGCGCCGAAGAACTCCTTGAGACCGCGGATGTAGGCGACCGGCTCGCCTCGCGCACGCCGCTGGACGCTCCGCTCGAACGACTCGGCCTGACCGCTGCCGAGGCGCGCCTCGGGATGTGCCGCCAGCGTGCTGCGGTCCACGCCGAGCACGTGGCCGAGCAGGACCTCCGCGTCCAGGCGCGCGGTCTCGGACCCGGCCTCGCGGAGGCGCGACGTGGAGACCGCCAGTGCTTCGCCCACCGTGGGTGGCGTCAGCTGGCTGGCGTTCATGCGGATCGCTGGCGGTCGGTTCGACGACGCGGCCTAGCCGCGGGTCGGTCGGGACTCCATCGAGGCCAGGCGCTCGGCCTGGTCGGTGGTGATGAGGGCGTCGATGAGGCGGTCCAGGTCGCCGTCGAGGACGCCGGGCAGGTCGTGCAGGTCCATGCCGATGCGGTGGTCGGTGATCCGGTCCTGGGGGAAGTTGTAGGTGCGGATCTTCTCGGATCGCTCGCCGCTACCGACCATCGAGCGACGGACGACGTCCTCCTCGGCCTGGGCCTTGCGCTGCTCCATCTCAAGGAGACGGGAGCGGAGCACGGCGAGGGCCTTGGCCTTGTTCTTGTGCTGGCTCTTCTCGTCCTGGATCTCCACCACCAGGCCGGAGGGCAGATGCGTGATGCGCACGGCAGAGTCGGTCGTGTTGACCGACTGCCCGCCGGGGCCGGACGAGCGCTTGACGTCGATGCGCAGGTCCCTGGCCTCGTCGATGCGAACGTCCACCTCGTCGGCCTTGGGCAGCACGGCCACCGTGGCCGTCGACGTGTGGATGCGTCCGGCGGCCTCCGTCTCCGGGACACGCTGCACGCGGTGAACGCCGCCCTCGTACTTGAGGCGGCTGTAGGCGCCGTCGCCGCTGATCTCGAAGATGACCTCGCGAAGTCCCCGCACGCCCGACTCGCTCGTGGAGAGCGTCTCGGTCTTCCAGCGGTGGCGCTCGGCATAGCGGGCGTACATGCGGAAGAGGTCGGCCGCGAAGATGCTGGCCTCCTCGCCGCCGGTGCCGCCGCGGATCTCGATGATGACGTCGCGGTCGTCGTTGGGGTCGCGGGGCAGCAACTGGAGGCGCAGCTGGGCCTCCAGGGCCACTTCCTCCGCCTCGAGCTCGGCCACGACCTCGCGGACCAGGTCGCGCAGCTCCGGGTCGCCTTCCGTGTCGCGCTCGCGTCGGGCCGCGGCCAGCTGCTCGCGGACGCTTCGAAGTCGGCGGTGGCTGTCCACGACCGGCGCCAGCTGGGCCTGCTCGCGCCCCAGCACCTTGCTGCGCTCCGGGTCGGAGGCGACCTCCGGGCGCGACCACTCGGCCTCGATCTCCTCCAGGCGGCGCTCGATCTCGTCGAGCCGAGCCTCCAGGCTCATGACTTCTCCGTGTCGCTCCCGGCGGCCTTCTGCTCGTCAGCCGCCATCCGCGCTTCCACGCTGCGGGCCAGCTCCCCGGCGTCGGGGATGGGCTCGCGGACCGGATCCCAGCTGCCCTCGGGAGCCGTCTCGCCATTGGCGGCCAGGGCTTCCTGCATCGAGCAGATGGCGACCTCGATCATGGCCTCGTCCGGCTGCTTGGTGGTGATGGCCTGCAACCAGATCCCGGGCAGGAAGAGCCAGCGCCAGACCGAGTGCTCGCGGCGCTTGGCGCCCCACTTGAGGATCTCGTAGGAGACGGCGGCGATGACGGGGATGAGCAGGATCCGGCCCAGCAGGGCGACCCACAGCTCGACGCCGGCCAGGAGGCTGAAGAGCAGGATGCTGACGAGGATGAAGATGACCAGGAACTCCGTGCCGCAGCGCGGATGCGCCGTCGGGAAGCGACGCACGTTCTCCACGGTCAGCGGCAGGTCCGCCTCCAGGGTGTGGATGGTCATGTGCTCCGCGCCGTGGTATCGGAAGACGCGACCGATCTCCGCCGAGCGGCTCACCAGGAGCAGGTAGCCGACGAAGATGGCGACTCGGATGAAGCCTTCCAGGAGGTGGACGATGAATGCCTTCGGCCCGCCACTGACGTCGCCGAAGAGCAGTGAGACGCCGCCCTGGGCGACCAGCAGCGGCAGCAGCACGAAGAGGCCGACGGCCAGCCCGAGCGTCACCAGCAGCGTCAGCGCCACGGCCTTGCCGCCGAAGGCCACACCCTCCCCTGCCGCGGCGAGCGAGCCGGAGCGCATCAGCCACTTGGTGCCGATGACGAGGGTCTCGTAGAGCACGACCACGCCGCGGAAGAACGGGGCGCGGGCGAAGCGGTTGCGGTGGAGGATGCTGTCGAGCGGCTCCTGGCCGGCGAAGATCTGGCCCTCGGGTCCGCGCACGGCCACGCCGATGGCGCGCTGGCCGCGCATGTAGACGCCCTCCATGAGGGCCTGGCCTCCGTAGGCGAAGCGGGCCATGTCAGTCAGCCTCGCGGCCAGCGTGACCGGGCAGGGCGTCGACGCCCGGTCCGGCTGCTGACCGGCTCAACCGTCAGAGCTTCGCCGAGCGCTCGAGGCGCTTCTGGAAGCGCTCCACCTGACCGGCGGTGTCCACGATGGTCTGCTTGCCGGTGTAGAAGGGGTGGCAGCTGGAGCAGATATCGACGCGCAGCTCGGACTGCGTGGAGCCGACCGTGAACTGCGTGCCGCAGGAGGCACAGCTGACGTTCGCCTGGTAGTACTTGGGATGCGTGTCGGTCTTCATGTCGGGTGTCCTTGCTGTCGTCAGCCCGCGACGGGCGCCTCAGCTTCGATGCGGACGCGCTTCTTGTCGCGTCGGGCGTGCTCGTAGTGGACGCGACCCGTGACGGTGGCGAAGACGGTGTAATCGCGACCGAGACCGGCACCGGGGCCGGCCAGGAAGGTCATGCCGCGCTGCCGCACGATGATGGAGCCGGCCGGCACGAGCTGGCCCTGCCCGGCCTTGACCCCGAGGCGCTTGCCGACGCTGTCGCGGCCGTTCTTCGAACTGGAACCTGCCTTCTTGTGGGCCATCGATCAGTCGTCCTTCCTGGTGTCGGGCTCGTCGGCCGTCTCGGGCACCTCGGCCGTCTCGGGCTCCGCGACCGCCACGGGCTCCGCGGCCGTCTCAGGCTCCGCGGCCGTCTCGGGCTCCGCGGCCGTCTCGGCCTCTGCGGCCGGCTCAGGCGCCGCCGCCTTGGGGCTCTTGCGTGATGCGGTGGCGGTCTTGCCGGCCGGGGCTTCCGCTTCAGCGGAGGCCAGCTTGGCAGCCAGCGCCTGGTCGGCGGCGGCCTTCTCGGCGGCGGCCTTCTCGGCTTCCTGGGCGGCCGCGTCCTGCTGTGACTGGCTGGCCTTGGCATCCTCAGCTGCGCTCCGACCACCGAAGGCGATGTCGGCGATGCGCAGCCGCGTGAGGTCCGCACGAGCGCCCGTCTTGACGCGGGTACGGGCCTTGGGCTTGTACTTGAAGACGACGATCTTGTCGCCGCGCTCCTGGCGCAGCACGTGGGCGGAGACGCTGGCGCCGTCGACGAGCGGGCGTCCGACGGCCGTGGCATCTCCATCGGCGACGAGCAAGACTCGGTCGAGCGTGATGGAGTCGCCGGGCTGGACGTCGAGCCGGTCGACCTGGATCTCAGCGCCGAGCTCGACGCGGTACTGCTTGCCGCCTGATTCGATGACTGCGTACATGGGGTCCCTGTCGGTTGGTCGTGCGTTCCGTGTATCGATACCTGGGCGCAGGGCGGCGAGTCGCAGGCGAACACGGCGCGACAAGCCTCTGGGCGCGAACAGCGATGGTAGCCCGAGATGCGGTCGGGCGTCAATCTGGCGTCGATCGTTCAGGAGCGCCGCGGGTCCCCGGGTTCGCTATGGTGGCACGTGAGATGGCCCGCACCCTGTACGACGTGCTCATGATCAGCCCGCGAGCCGATCGCCAGTTCATGACCGTCGCCTACCGGCACCTGGCCAAGCGCTACCACCCGGACGTCGACACATCGCCGGAGGCCGCGGCGCGCATGGTGGAGCTCAACGAGGCCTATGCCATCCTGGGCGACCCGCGGCGCGGGCGGCCTACGACGAGTCCCTCGGGCTCCGCCCCGCACGGACCACGCACGCGCCCGCCGAGCGAGACACGACCCAGGACGGCAGCAGCTCGATGCCGACGCCACCACTTCATGGTGAGGCCGGGCCACCCCCGGCCAGCCCCGCCCCCAGCGGACCGGCCCTGACCTTCGGTCGCTATCGCGGCTGGACGCTCAACCAGGTGGCGCGCTTCGACCGCGACTACCTCGAGTGGCTGTCCCGGACGACCATGGGCCGCAATTACCGCCGTGAGCTCGACGCCCTGCTGCGACGAGGCTGAGCCCGGTCGGGCACCCGAGAGGGCGTCGACCATGCGAGGGCCTCGTTGGTCCACGTCCGTGCGCCGGGTCCCGAGATGACGGACATGGTCGGGAGCCTGGCGGACCGGCGACGCAACTGGTCATCCAGCCGCCCCGGTGCCCACCGGCCGGCTCAGGTCGACCGCGAGCGGCGCATGGCCAGCGACTCGAGGATGCCCAGGCCCAGCGCAGCGCTGATGAGCGAGGCGCCGCCGTGCGTCACGAACGGCAGCGGGATGCCCGTGATGGGCATGACCCCCAGGACCATGCCGACGTTGACCACGAGCTGGAAGAGCATCATGGCCGCCAGGCCACCCGACAGTGCCAGGGTGAAGGTCTCCCCGGAGCGCCATCCAACCAGCAGGATGCGCCAGATCAGCAGCGCGAACAGGACCAGCACCACCATGCCGCCCAGGAAGCCGAGTTCCTCGCCGACGCGCGCGAAGACGAAGTCGGTGGCTCCCACGGGCAGGTTCTCGCCGGCCATGCCGTTGGTCAGGCCGCGCCCGAGCAGGCCGCCGGAGCTGACCGTGATCTGGGACTGCTGCAGCTGGTAGCCGGAGCCCAGCGGATCGGCTGAGGATCCATGAACGAGATGAGTCGCTGCTTCTGGTAGTCCTTGAGCACGTACGCCCAGACGACCGGGACCAGGGCCACGACGGCGATGGCCGAGACGGCCAGCCAGCGCAGGCTGGCGCCGGACACGTAGAGCGAGCCGAAGACGATGGCTCCGAAGACCAGCGACGTCCCGAGGTCCGGCTGGATGAGGACGAGGACCAGCAGCGGCAGGGCGATGAGGCCGGCGCCGGCGATGGTGCGCGGCCGGGCGATGACCATCCCCTGCGTGGCCAGGTAGTGCGCCAGGACCACGGCCAGGAGGATCTTGGCGACCTCCGAGAACTGGAACTGCAGGCCCAAGATCGACACCCATCGGGACACGCCGCCGGTGCCGGACCCGATGGCCAGCGTCACGACCAGCAACAGGATGGCGAAGCCGTAGATGGGCCAGGCGAAGGTCCGCAGCCAGTGGTGGTCGGCGGCCGCCGAGGCCACGAAGACCACGGCGGCGAGGGCCAGCCAGACGAGGCCGCGGGTGAAGATCGAGCCGGGTTGCAGCGGGTCGGCGCCGCTGTTGGTGAAGGCCATGAGCAGGCCGATGACGATCAGCGAGAGCGCGTAGATGGCCAGCTGCAGGTCGAAGCCATACCAGCGTCCCTGGCCGTCGTGGGCTGCCAGGGTGCCGACGCGCGCCGGCTCGAGGCGCAGGGTGCTCATCGATCAGCCGCCATAGAAGTTCGCCCGTTCGAGCACCCAGCGCTGGCGGAGGTCCACCGAGAGCCCGTAGTGGAGCTGCAGGAAGTACTTGACGATCTCGGTCGCGGCGTTGCCGGCCGTGCGCGTGTCGTGTGCGTAGGCCAGCACGACGAGGTCGGCGTCCTCGCGCTTCACGGCCTCGATGCCCTCGGGGTCGGAGGCCGTCTTGCGTGGCTCCTTGGGCACGAAGGCCACGAACCAGTTGCTGAAGGGCAGGCGGCCCTGCTTGTCCCGGACGCCGAACTCCGCGGTGCCCGACTTGCCGGCCACGACGATGGGCAGGTCCACGAGGTTGTAGGTGTGCCGCACGGTGACCACGCGGCGGGCAGCCACGCGCATCGTGCGCAGCACGGACTTGTCGATGTCGAGCTGGCGGATGATCTCCGGCTCGACGCGCTCCTCGATGTTGCCCTCTGGGTCCAGGATGCGGCGCACGAGCTGGGGCTTGAAGAGGGTGCCCCCGTTGGCCAGGGCAGCGTAGGCGTTGAGCACCTGGATGGCGCTGCTCACGTTGTAGCCCTGCCCGATGCCGGCCTGGTAGACCTCGCCGGTGTAGTACTGCTCGTTGAGGGTTCGTCGCTTCCAGTCGTTGGTGGGCACGATGCCGGCCACCTCGCCGGGCAGGTCGATGCCCGTGCGCTTGCCGAAGCCCCACTGGTGCGCCCAGTAGGCCAGGCGGTCGATGCCCAGCATGCCGGCCAGGCGGTAGAAGAACGTGTCGCTGGAGTGGGCGAAGCCGCCGTAGATGTTGACCGGGCCGAAGCCCTCCTTGTTCCAGTCCCAGTACTTCCAGTCGCCGATCTCGATGAAGGGCTCCGTCCGGATGACGGTCGTGGGCGTGATCTTGCCGTCCTGGAGGGCACCGGAGCCGGTCACCAGCTTGTAGGTGGAGCCGGGCGGGTTCTGCTCGCCGATGGCGCCGTTGAGCATGGGCCGGGCCGGGTCCCGCAGCAGTTGACGGTAGTCAGCCGTCGAGATGCCCTGCGCGAAGGCGTTGTTGTCATAGCTGGGCAGCGAGACCATGGCCAGGATCTCCCCGTTCTGGGGGTTCATGGCGATGACCACGCCGTGGTCGATGCCGACCGAGTCCATGGCCCACTTGAGCGCCTTCTCGGCGTTCTCCTGCGTGCGGGTGTCGATGGTCAGCTCGAGCGACTCGGCCGGCCTTCGGCTCCTTCAGGATGCGTGGCGCGTGCAGCTCGCGACCCTGAGCGTCGAGCTGGACCTCTTCCAGCCCGAAGCTGCCGCGCAGGACGTCCTCGAAGGTGGCCTCGAGACCGGCCTTGCCGATGAGGTCCTCCGGCCAGTAGCCGTCGCTGCGCAGGCGCTCGTACTCGGGGCCGGAGATGCGGCCAGTCCAGCCGAGCACGTGCGAGAGGAGCGGCCCCTGCGGGTAGCTGCGGTGCGCCTCCAGGTCGATGCGGACACCGGGGAAGGAGGCAGCGTCCTCGCTGATGATGCGGGCCGTCTCGGTCTCCACGTCCGCGATGCGGACCGGCTCGAACTGCGAGCCGACGTGCGCGTCGAGGCGTTCGATGATGCGGCGCGCCGGGATGTCGGTGAGGCGCGAGAGTCGATCGGCGACCTCGGGACGGAGCTCGAAGGGCAGTTCGGCCGGGACGATGCGCATGACGAAGGTGGGCACGTTCTCGACCAGCAGTCGACCGCGCCGGTCGTACATGAGCCCCCGCGAGACGGGGATCGGTCGGGTCGTCGTCTGGCCGATGGCCGTGCGAGGTTCGAATGTCGAGGCCTGCGCCAGCTGCAGCTGAAAGAGCCGCACGCCCAGCCCGCTGACGGCCAGGATGATGGCCATGCCAAAGACCAGGAGGCGAGGCGTCATGCGCCGCGCATCCGGGGCAGGCCGGCGCTCCGACGCGCGGCAAGCACGGGCGTGCTCACGGCCTCACCACGCCAGGCGCTCCGGCTCGCCGAAGCGCAGGTCCACGGCGCGCACGAGGATCGCGGCCACCGTCGCGATGACCGCATCGAGGAGCCCCACGAAGGCCAGGTCGGCCGGCGACAGACCGAGGAAGGCGACGTCCTCGGTGAGCGCCAGGATGGCCAGCAGCAGGACCTGGTACACGATGGCGAGCACGAAGGTGGTGCCTGCGATGACCACGAGCCGAGGCGGCCAGGTGGCGCGTGCCACGAGCAGCGCCGCGGCTGTCACCAGGACCAGGGTCAGCGCCGTCGAGCCGAGGGAGCGGCCGGGCAGCAGCAGGTCCAAGCGAGAGGCCGCCCACGAACGCCCAGGTCATGCCGCTCTCGAAGCCAAGCACCATGGCCACGGCGACGCCCACGGCAAAGACGAGGTCGGGCCTGAGGCCGCCCACCTGGAGATGGGTCAGCACGCTCGACTCGACGATGGCGGCGATGACGGCTCCCACGGCAGGGGCCAGGACGCTCATCTGGTATGTCGATATCTCTGGGGTCCACGGCTGACGTGGCCGTGCCCGAGTCGCCCCTCGCGCTCCGAGCCACCTCGCGGTCAGTATAGCCCAGGCCGCTTCGTGGTCTCCTGAGCGTGAGCCCCATCCAGCGTGGGTCGCTCGTTGCGCCGATGCTGGCACGACCAGCGGTCGAGCGACGCCGACACACGAGCACACGGCCCGCGCGTGTCAGGCTTCATGGTCGCCCAAGCCAGGGCGATGCGGGGCATCGAGATGTCACCACCATGCGGGCATATCTGACTCGGGCGGGGCACTCGAAGTTCCACGTGGAACAAGGCTCACTGGGACGGGTGTCGCGCAGGCGGGTGTCCGCCAGAAACCGAGCCCCCGCCCCGCCGGTCCGAGATCGAGAAGACGGAGTCCCTCCCCTTCCCGTCAACGACTCGAGTCCCCAAGCATGGCGATCCGAGTCATCGAGGGTCGTGTTCGTGGGCCAGGAGCCCCACCGGCCGCGGCAGCCACCTCGACCTGGACGACGTGCCTCGAGTCGAACGGATACCTGATGCACCGACTCTGTCCCGTGAGCATCGACGCAGCGCTGCAGGCGGGGAGCGTGACGACAGACGCCCGGGTCGCACGACCGGAGCGCAGCGGCATGTTCCACGTGGAACAATGGACAACCCCTCACCTGGCATCGACATGCGCACGACGCCGTCGGGCGGCCGACCCACTGCATGTGCACAAGTGGCACGATGAGTCGCGGAAAGTGGGGCCCGATGTCCCGGCGTGCATGTATCGCGCGCACCGGCAGCTGCGGCATCCCACGTGTCTGCGGAGCAACCTTCCATGACCCGCAGCCGCAGTCGGGCGAGCGGCAGAGCCGAGGCATGGACACGTCGGTGTCACGCCGGGGTCGGGAGCCGTTCGAGGTAACATGAAGGCAGTGCAGAGCAGCCGGTGCGAAGGATAGTGGGCGAGGTCATCGCCTGCGCGAACCAGAAGGGCGGGGTGGGCAAGACCACGACAGTGGTCAGCATCGCCGCGTATCTCGCCATGGACGGCAAGCGTGTGCTGCTCGTTGACATGGACCCCCAGGGGAATGCCAGCAGCGGCCTCGGGATCGACCGGGCCGCCACGAGCCAATCGGTCTACGACGTGCTGATGTCCGACGTCGAGGCCTCTACCGCCATCGTCCCCACGGCGCTCAAGAACCTATCGATCCTGCCGTCAGACCGGAACCTCGCCGGGGCTGAGGTGGAGCTCGTGCCGGTCGCGGGGCGGGAACGACGACTGAAGCGAGGATTGAGCGGCCTCCTCGAGGAATTCGACTTCATCCTGCTCGATTGCCCGCCGTCGCTCGGGTTGCTGACGATCAACAGCCTCACGGCAGCCCAGAGCGTCCTCATCCCACTCCAGTGCGAGTACTACGCGCTGGAAGGATTGGGTCAACTGATGGCCACCATCGAGCTCGTGCGAGCGCACCTGAACCCGAGCCTTGCCCTGAAGGGGGTGCTCCTGACCATGCATGACGGCCGCACGAGCCTGTCGTCCGACGTGACTTCAGAGGTCCGGCGTCACCTTGGGGAGCAGGTCTTCCGAACGGTCGTGCCTCGGAGCGTTCGCCTTGCAGAGGCGCCCAGCTACGGTCAGCCCATCGCGGAGTACAGCCCCAACTCCAGGGGTGCCCTGGCGTATCAGGCCGTGACCCACGAGTTGCTGGGTCGGAGCGGCTACCAGCCGGGTCCGGCGCTGCGCGACGCCATGGCGCGATACCAGGGTCCCCGCACGGATCGTGAGACGAAGGGAGCCGGCGATGGCGCTTGAAGCCAGGCGGAGCAGTGGCGGGCTGGGGCGCGGGCTGGCAGCCCTGATCCCTACAGGCGCCCCCGGGCATATCGTCGACCCGGGAGTTGCCAGTCGGCTCGATCCAGCCCCATCCCGACCAGCCTCGACGGACGTTCGACCCGGAAGGCCTGCAGCAGCTCGCGGATTCGATCGCTGAGTTCGGTCTTCTGCAGCCCATCATCGTCACGGAGAGCGGTGATCGCTTCACCCTCGTGGCCGGCGAGCGCCGCCTGCGCGCGGCCGTGATGGCAGGGCTCGAAACCATCCCGGCAACGGTTCGCAATGCTAACGAGTTGGAGCAGCTTGGAGATCGCCCTGGTCGAGAACATCCAACGTACGGACCTCAACGCGGTCGAGGAGGCGCGCGCCTTCCAGCACCTCATGGACGCCTTCGGCCTCACCCAGGAGCGCGTCGCCCAGCGCGTCGGGCGCTCGCGTCCGGCGGTCGCCAACACCCTGCGTATCCTTGAGACCTCACCGCGGGTGCAACAGGCCGTCACGGAGGGTACGGTGAGCGCCGGACACGCCCGCGCGCTGGCCGGACTCCACGATCACGCCCAGCAGGAGGCGCTGCTCGCCACCGTCAGCGACGCGAGGGCTGTCCGTGAGGCAGACGGAGGCCCTCGTCGCGGCCGCACGGGACGGAGCCGCCGCCGCACGGCAGACGCGGTCGCGGGTGATAGACCCGGACGTGGCACACATGGAGGCCCAGGTGCGCGAGGCACTCGGAACGAAGGTCACCATCACACCCGGCCGCAAGGGCGGGCGCATCACCATCGCCTGGTATGACGATGAAGACCTCGGTCGACTGGTCGACCGACTCACGACGCTCGACCGATGACGGGAGGAACGGCATGACCGATCAGGCCACGCCCGAGGGAGCCAAGCCTCGGCGCTCGAGCGGCGGGGCTGCCGGCAGCACGGCCAAGCCAGGGGCATACACCGCGGATTCCATCCAGGTCCTCGAGGGCCTGGATGCGGTGCGCCGCCGGCCGGGCATGTACATCGGCTCGACCGATGGTCGGGGCCTGCATCACCTCGTCTGGGAGGTGGTCGACAACTCCATCGACGAGGCCATGGCCGGCCACGCCACGAGCATCGGGGTGACCATCCTCGCCGACGGCTCCATCCGCAGCTCCGATGACGGGCGCGGCGTGCCCGTGGGCCGCCAGAAGCAGACCGGCAAGGACGCCCTGGAGGTGGTGCACACCGTGCTCCACGCAGGCGGCAAGTTCGGCGGTGGCGGCTACAAGGTCTCCGGTGGGCTCCACGGCGTCGGTGTCAGCGTCGTGAACGCGCTCTCCGAGTCGCTGACCGTGGAATCCGTGCGCGACGGCAAGGTCTGGACGCAGTCCTACGTGCGCGGCAAGCCCACGGGGCCGGTCACCGCCATCGGCAGCGCCGAGGGCCGCAGTGGCACCACCACGACCTTCAAGCCTGACCCGGAGGTCTTCGAGACGGTCGAGTTCAGCTTCGACGTCATCGCCCAGCGCCTGCGCGAGTCGGCCTACCTCGACGAAGGGTGTCTTCATCCGACTCGTCGACGAGCGGGTCAGCCCGCCGCGCGAGAAGGCCTTCCACTTCGAAGGCGGCCTGGTGAGCTTCGTGCGCCACCTCAACAAGGGCAAGGACGTCCTCAACGTCAAGCCCATCGCCGTGGAGCGGCGCGATGGCCCGACCCAGATCGAGGTCGCCATCCAGTACAACGACAGCTTCAGCGAGACAGTCCTTGCTTTTGCTAACAATATCAATACCGTTGACGGCGGCACACACGTCACGGGCTTCCGCGCCGCGCTCACCACGTCGCTGAATGACTGGGCTCGGCGACAGGGGGTCATCAAGGAGACCAAGTCCAACCTCTCCGGCGATGACGTGCGCGAGGGGCTGACGGCCGTCGTCAGCGTCAAGCTGACCGATCCGCAGTTCGAGGGCCAGACGAAGGCCAAGCTCGGCAACGCCGACGTCAAGGGCCAGGTGCAGGCCGCGGTGGGGGAGGGCATCAGCCAGTTCCTGGACGAGAACCCCGCGGATGGGCGGCGCATCATCGAGAAGTCGCTGACCGCGGCCCGCGCTCGCGAGGCGGCACGCAAGGCCCGCGACCTCGTCATCCGCAAGTCCGCCCTGGAGGGTTCCGCCCTGCCGGGCAAGCTGGCTGACTGCCAGGAGCGCGACCCGGAGCGCAGTGAGCTCTACATCGTCGAGGGTGACTCGGCCGGGGGCTCGGCCAAGCAGGGGCGCGACCGCCGCTCACAGGCCATCCTTCCACTCTTCGGCAAGATGCTCAACGTGGAGAAGGCGCGCCTGGACAAGGTGCTCTCCAGCGAGAAGATCCGGCCCCTCATCATCGCCCTCGGAACGGGCATCGGCGAGACCTTCGACCTCTCCAAGCTGCGCTACCACAAGGTCATCCTGCTCGCCGACGCCGATGTCGACGGCGCCCACATCCGCACCCTCCTGATGACCTTCTTCTACCGCAACATGCTGGAGCTCGTGGAAGCTGGGCACCTCTACATCGCGCAGCCGCCGCTCTACCGCGTCAGCACCGGCAAGGTCACCCGCTACGCCGCCGATGAGCGCGAGCGCGACCGCATCGTCAAGGAGATGAAGGTCAAGAACCTCACCGTGCAGCGCTTCAAGGGCCTCGGCGAGATGAACGCCGACCAGCTCTGGGAGACGACGATGAACCCGGCCACGCGGTCGCTGCTGCAGGTCCACCCGGACAACGCCGCTGAGGCGGACCACATGTTCACGACGCTCATGGGCGAGAAGGTCGGCCCGCGCAAGGACTTCATCCGTGCCGAGGCGACCAAGGTCCAGAACCTGGATGTCTGAGGCAGCCTCGGCAACGAGGGGATCGACGAGCGCGCCCTGCTCCTCGGGGAGCACCTGGCAGACCTGGTCGACGACCCTGACGCCTTCCTCGAGGTGCTGGCCGACGGCCTCCCGGGGCTGGCCGATGCCGACTACCGAGCCCTGACGGCGACGGTCAGCCCTGGCATCGACCCTGCCTATGCGGTGCGCGGCTCCGACGCGCCAGGCCATCATGCGGCCCGTGGCCGCGGCCCTGCGCCATGGGTCGAGCGCCAGCGCCCTGTCCCTGGCACAGCACCTGGTCCGGGGCGGACCACCGTGACCTGCGGCTCTACGCCCTGCCCTGTCTGCGCCGCTCGCTGCGAGAGGATCCGGAGCGGTCCTGGCAGGTCCTGCGGCGCATGGCTGCCCGCGCAGGCGGACTGGATCGAGGTCGACAGCCTCGCCGAGGTGTGGGCCGTGGCCATCCTCGCCGAGCCCTTCCGCTGGGCGGAGCTCGAGCAGCTCGTCTACTCGCCGTGGACGTTCGAGCGGCGCCTCGTGGGAGCCACGCTGGCCACCCTGCCCCACCGGGTCCCAGTGGCACGCCGGGCGGAGCTGCAGGGCGGCTTGAGCCACCGAGCGATGGACCTCCTGGCGCAGCTCATGGGCGATGCCGAGGAGATGGTCCAGAAGGCGCTCTCCTGGGCCGTGCGCAACTGGAGCCGCTTCGACCCGCGCGCCGTGGCCGCCTTCCTCGAGGCAGAGACCGCCACGGCCGTGCGCGACTCGGACGGCGCCAGGGCCTGGGTCATCCGCGATTCCCTCTCCCACCAGCCGCCCGAGCTCGCCGCCGAGCTGCGCGCCCGCCTGGCCGGCCTGCGGCGCGACCGCCGGGCCCCCTCCACCTCGCTTGCCGCCAGCCGCTCCGGCCCGTTCGCGGCGCTCATCGAAGCCCATGACGCGGCCTCCCGCCAGGGCGACCGCAGCACGAGGAGTCGCGCATGACCGACCCAGTCGGGAACGTCCGTTCGGTCCCCATCGAAGACGAGCTCAAGTCGGCGTACCTCGACTATGCCATGAGCGTCATCGTCAGCCGCGCCCTGCCCGACGTGCGCGACGGCCTGAAGCCCGTGCACCGCCGCATCCTCTACACGATGAGCGAGATGGGCCTGGCCTCCACGGCCTCCTATCGCAAGTGCGCCGCCATCGTCGGCGACGTCATGGGCAAGTACCACCCGCACGGCGACTCGGCCATCTACGACGCCCTGGTGCGCCTCGCCCAGGACTTCTCGCTGCGCTTCCCGCTCGTCGACGGCCAGGGCAACTTCGGCTCCGTGGACGGCGACCCGCCCGCCGCCATGCGCTACACCGAGGCGCGCATGACGGCCATCGCGGCCGAGGTCCTGGCCGACATCGACAAGGACACCGTCGACTTCGTCGAGAACTACGACGGCTCGCGCATGCAGCCGTCCGTGCTGCCCGCCAAGCTGCCCAACCTGCTCATCAACGGCTCGGCCGGCATCGCCGTGGGCATGGCCACCAACATCCCGCCCCACAACCTGGGCGAGGTGGTGCGCGCCACGCAGGCGCTCATCGACGACCCCGAGCTCACCACGGCGCAGCTCTGCGAGTATCTGCTGGGGCCGGACCTTCCCACGGGCGGCATGATCTTCCGCTACGACCGGCGGCGCAACCCGGTGACGGGCCAGTGGGAGGAGGTCGACGCCATCCGCGACATGTACGCCCACGGGCGTGGTCGCGTCGTCATGCAGGCCCAGGTGGCCTTCGAGGAGACCCGCAGCGGGCGCACGGCCATCGTGGCCACGGCCATCCCCTACCAGGTCAACAAGGCAGCGCTGCTGGAGAAGATCGCCGACCTCGTGAAGGGCGGCAAGATCGAGGGCATCGCCGACATGCGCGACGAGTCGGACCGCGACGGCATGCGCATCGTCATCGAGTGCAAGAAGGACGCGGCGCCGCGCAAGGTGCTCAACAACCTCTTCAAGCACACGCCCCTCAAGATGGCCTTCAACGCCAACATCGTGGCCCTCGTCGACGGCCAGCCCCAGACGCTGCCCCTCAAGGCGCTCCTGCAGCACCATATCGAGTGGCGCCGGGTCATCGTGCGGCGGCGTACGGAGTTCGACCTCCAGAAGGCCCGCGACCGGGCCCACATCCTGGAGGGCCTCAAGACCGCCCTCGACAACCTCGACGCGGTCATCCGCACCATCCGCGAGTCGGCCGACGTGGAGAGCGCGCGGGCCAACCTCATGGTGCGCTTCGGCCTCTCCGAGGTCCAGGCCAACGCCATCCTCGAGATGCAGCTGCGGCGCCTGGCGGCGCTGGAGCGCCAGAAGATCGAGGACGAGTACGTGGCCATCATCCAGCGCATCGCCGAGCTGGAGGACATCCTCGCCAATCCCAAGCGGGTCCTCCAGATCATCCGCGACGAGTTGGGCGACCTGGACGCCAGGTACGGCCAGGACCGTCGCACCCGCATCGAGGGCAGCGCCGACAAGGAGCTCTCCGACGAGGACCTCATCGCCGACGAGGACGTCGTGGTGACGGTCTCGCGGCGGGGCTACATCAAGCGCCAGCCCCTCGTCACGTACCGGCGACAGGCACGCGGCGGCAAGGGCATCATCGGCGCGCGCACCGTGGAGGAGGACGCCGTGGCGCACCTCCTGGTGGCCAACACCCACGACTGGGCGCTCTTCTTCACCGATCGCGGCCGCGTCTTCAGCACCAAGGTGCACGCCGTGCCCGACGCCTCGCGACAGGCCAAGGGCATGCCCATCATCAACCTCGAGGGTGTCCAGGTGGAGTCCGGCGAGCGAGTCCTGGCGGTCATCACGCTGCCCGACTTCGAGCCCGGGCACAACCTCGTCATGGCCACGGTGCAGGGCATCGTCAAGAAGACGCCCATCGAGCGCTTCGAGCGCGTGCGCTCCACGGGCATCCGTGCCCTGACCGTGGGCGACGATGACGCCCTCGCCTGGGTGGCCGTGTCATCGGGTGCGGACGACATCGTCCTGGCCACGGCGCAGGGCCGCATCGCGCGCTTCCACGAGCGCGAGGTGCGTCCCATGGGTCGCGATGCGGCGGGCGTCATCGGCATCCGCCTGGCACGCAAGGGCGACAAGGTCGTGGGCATGGGCGTCGTCCGCCCCGACGACGACATCCTGGTGCTCACCGAGACCGGATACGGCAAGCGCGTCACGGCCTCCGAGTTCCGACCCAAGCACCGCGGCAGCCAGGGCGTGCGCCTCATCTCCCTGGAGGGCGCCAAGAGCGGCCAGGTCGCGGCCGTCGAGCTGGTCGACGAGACGGACGAGGAGTTGCTGCTCATCTCCTCGGAGGGCCAGGTGGTGCGCACGGACGTGACCTCCATCAACCGCTACGGCAGCGCCGCAAGGGGCGTCATCGTCATGCGCCTCAACGCGGGTGATAGCGTGGCCGGTATCGCCGTCTTCCGCGAGGGCTTGGCGGAGCGGCGCTCGGTCGAGGACAATGACAGCCCGGGGGCCGCCGAGAGCGGTCCCGACGACGACGGAGCGGCGCTGACATGACGGAGTTGAGGGGAGCCGCGGGGTGAGCGCGTTCAGCCAGGTCGAGCGCACCCATCCGGGCGAGATCCTGGGCCTCTACGCGGGCAACAGCAACCTGCTGCTGGCCAGCCGCATCGCGCGCCACCTCGGCATCGAGCTGGGCTCGTCCGAGGTCTTCGAGTTCGCCAACGAGAACATCTTCGTGCGCATCCTGGACAACGTGCGCGAGAAGGACATCTTCCTGGTGCAGCCCACGTGTCGCCCGGTGCAGAAGTCGATCATGGAGCTCCTCATCATGATCGACGCCTTCAAGCGGGCCAGCGCGGGGCGCATCACGGCCGTCGTGCCCTACTACTCCTATGGCCGCTCGGACAAGAAGGACCAGCCCCGCGTGCCCATCACGGCGCGACTCATCGCCGACATGATCAGCGTCGCGGGGGCTGACCGACTGCTGACCATGGACCTCCACCAGGGCCAGATCCAGGGCTTCTTCAACATCCCCGTGGACGAGCTGACGGCGGTCCACCTGCTCTCCAACTACTGGCGCCAGAAGGGCCTGGAGAACATGGTCGTGGTGACCGACCTGGGCTTCGCCAAGCGGGCACGCACCTTCGCCGAGCTCCTGGGCGCGCCGCTGGCCATCATCGAGAAGCGGCGCGAGGCCAACGACGACCGGGCCCGGGTCATGAACGTCATCGGCGACGTGCGCGGCAAGCGCGCCATCATCGTCGACGACGAGGTGGACACCGGGGGCACCCTGATGATGACCTCGCAGGCGCTCGAGCGGGAAGGCGCCATCGAAGCCTACGCCTGTGCCACCCACGGCGTCCTGTCGGACCCGGCCATCGACCGCATCCGCGACTCGAGCCTGCGCGAGGTCGTCATCACCGACACCATCCCGCTGTCTCCGTCGCACCAACTGGACAAGGTCAAGGTGCTCTCCGTGGCGCCGCTCATCGGCGAGGCCATCATGCGCATCCACCGCGGCGAATTGGTCGGGGCCCTCTTCTCCGCGGAGGCCCAGCGCACCCAGGCCATGCCACTGTGGGTCGACCGCGAGGAGCCGCTGTCATGACCGAGCCCACCCTCCCGACGAGCGCCGGGCCCGCGACGGCCCCTGTCCGGCCGGACCCGGTCGCGAATGAGCGGCTCGGGACCGAGTCGAGCGGTGGCGACTATCGCGACCAGCTGGGCTCACGCCGCTGGGACGCAGCACCCCTGCGGAACCCGGAAGTGGACAAGACCGACCCGCGCATCGCCGTCGCGGCCGTGCTCCTGCTGGCTGCCCTGACCCTGCTCATCCTCGTGGCCGGCTATGCCACCGGCTTCTGGGAGCTGCCTGCCGGCAGCGCCGCGTCAGGCGCCGTGGCAGCGCTTGAACTTCTTGCCTGAGCCGCACCAGCAGGGGTCGTTGCGTCCGATCTGAGAGGTGTCCGCGGGCTGCATCGCGGCGCGCGATCCCGGGGCGCTCCCGATGGTCTCGTCGCCGTGCTGCAGGCGCATGGCCCGCGGCGCCTGGGCGACCGCTGGCAAGGGCGTCAGCTGCGCCGTGGCGTAGGCCCCGCTCGATGACGTGACGCTCCCGCCCGAGGCGACGGCTGTCGCGGCCGTGCCCTGGGCCTCTGCGCCGCTGGCGGCCTTGAGCTTGGCCAGCTGCTCCGGCGTGAGCGTCGGCATCTCCGTGGGCTCCGTCGGCGCGGTGCTGCGGCGCTGCACGCTCACGCGGAAGATGGTGGCTGCCACCTGGTGGCGGATGAAGCCGCGCAGCTCGTCATAGAGCTTGTAGGCCTCGCGCTTGAACTCGACGAGGGGATCGGTGCCACCGTAGCCGCGCAGGCCGACGCCGCGGCGGAAGTCCTCGAGCTCCGTGAGGTGGTCCACCCAGAGCGTGTCGATGGCCCGCAGCAGGACGGCCCGCTCCACGAGCGCCCAGGTCTCCTCACCGAAGGTGGCCTCGCGCTCCTCGAGCTGCGTGGCGGCGAGGTCCAGAAGGTGTTCGCTGATGGCCGTCCGGGTGCCCAGCTCCGCGAGGGCCTCGGCGTCCAGGTCGTCGCCCCGCAGGCCCAGTGCCTTGACCGATTCGACCAGGCCCTCGAGGTCCCAGTCGGACGTGGCTTCGCCGAGGTGGACGTCGACGGTCTGCTCCAGCTCCTGCTCCACGAAGTCCAGCACGGTCTGGCTGAGGTCCTCGTTGTGCAGGACCTTGTCCCGCTCCGCGTAGATCCGCTCGCGCTGCTTGTTGATGACGTCGTCGTACTCGACGACGCGCTTGCGGATGTCGAAGTTGTGGCCCTCGACACGCGTCTGCGCATTCTCGACGGTCTTGGAGACCATGCGCGATTCGATGGCCACGTCACCCTCGAGGCCCATGCGCTCCATGAGGCTGGTGACGCGTTCGCTGGCGAAGCGCTTGAGGAGGGCGTCCTCCAGCGAGAGGTAGAAGCGCGAGGAGCCCGGGTCGCCCTGGCGGCCGGCCCGGCCGCGCAGCTGGTTGTCGATGCGCCGGGCGTCGTGGCGCTCGGTGCCGATGATGTGCAGGCCGCCGGCGGCCACGACCCGGACGTGGTCCTCATCGCATTCGAGGCGGGCCTTGGCCAGGGCCTCCTCGTAGACCTCCGGCTCCACCTCGGCCGGGTTGAGGCCCTGGTTGTGGAGCTTCTGCGAGGCCAGGCCGAGGGGGTCGCCACCGAGCTTGATGTCCGTGCCGCGGCCGGCCATGTTGGTGGCGATGGTGACGGCGCCGCTGCGCCCGGCCTGGGCCACGATGGGCGCTTCCTTCTCGTGGAACTTGGCGTTGAGGACCTCGTGCCTGATGCCCGTGCGGCGCATCATCTCCGCCAGCTTCTCCGACTTCTCCACCGAGACGGTGCCGACCAGGATGGGCCGGCCGGCCGCCTGGAGCTCCGCGATCTCCTCGATGACGGCGTTGAACTTGGCCTCCTCGTCGCGGTAGACGAGGTCCGCGAAGTCGTCGCGGACCATGGGCTGGTGGGTGGGGATGGCCACCACGTCCAGCCCGTAGATCTTGTAGAACTCCTCCTGCTCGGTCATGGCCGTACCGGTCATGCCCGAGAGCTTCTCGTAGATGCGGAAGTAGTTCTGGAAGGTGACCGTGGCCATGGTCACCGACTCGCGCTGGACGCGCACGCCCTCCTTGGCCTCGATGGCCTGGTGGAGGCCCTCCGACCAGCGGCGGCCGGGCATCTGGCGACCCGTGAACTCGTCGACGATGACGATCTCGCCGTCCTTGACGATGTAATCGCGGTCGCGCTTGTAGAGGGCGTGGGCTCGCAGCGCCTGCTCGAAGTGGCGCGGCAGGCGCGGGTCCGTCTCCACCCCGTACAGGTCGCGGATGCCGAGCAGCTTCTCGATCCGGGCGACGCCCTCCTCCGTGGCTGAGACGGCGTGCTCCTTGAGGTCGATGAAGTAGTCGCCGCCCTCCTCCGCGTTGTCGGGACGAGCCTCGAGCCGCGGCACCAGCCGAGCGAAGGTGTGGTACAGGTCCTCCGACTCCCCGGCCGCGCCGCTGATGATGAGCGGCGTGCGCGCCTCGTCGATGAGGATGTTGTCGACCTCGTCCACGATGCCGAAGAAGCGCTCGCGCTGGACCCGCTCGGCAAGGTCCTGGACCATGTTGTCGCGCAGGTAGTCGAAGCCCAGCTCGTTGTTGGTGGCGTAGGTGACGTCCGCCGCGTAGGCCTCCACCCGCGGCACCGGCCGCAGGTGCATGAACTTCTCGTCCTTGGGCCGGTAGTCCGGGTCGTAGAGGAAGGCCGTGTCGTGCTGGATGATGCCGACCGAGAGACCCAGGCCGTGGTAGATGGGCCCCATCCACTGCGGGTCGCGCTTGGCCAGGTAATCGTTGACGGTGACGACGTGCACGCCTCGCCCGGACATGGCGTTCAGGGCAGCGGCCAAGGGCGCCACGAGGGTCTTGCCCTCGCCCGTCTTCATCTCCGCGATCTTGCCCTCGTGGAGCACGATGCCGCCCATGAGCTGGACGTCGAAGTGGCGCATGCCAAGCTTCCGTCGGCTGACCTCGCGGGCCGCCGCGAAGACGTCCGGCAGGATGTCGTCGAGGGCCCGCTGGACCTGCTTGCGGTCTTCGCGCTGGCGCTGCCGGCGCAGCTCGGCGCGTCGTTCGCTGTCGGTGGTCTGGCGCTCCTCCTCCGATGGCTCGGTGGGCGGCGCGGCCTGGCGCACCTCTTCGCGCGCATCGGCCATCTCGGCCTGGATCTGCTCGTCAGAGAGGGCCTCGTAGTGGGCCTCGAGCTCATTGATGCGCGCCACGATGGGACGCAGTCGGCTGAGGTGGGATTCGTTGCCGCCGCCGATGAAGCGGCTGAGGATGCTGCGCATGGAAGACAGAAGTATAGGGTGCTGAGCGCCGAGGTCCGCGTGACGGCCTCCGGCGCCCTCGCGCGCCGGGATCTTGAGGACACCCCCTTGTGCGCCGGCCGGGTCAGTGGGTACACTCGGTCGAAACGCCGGAGGCCGCCCTCCGGCGTCGCCTGTACACGGCCGCTGCCTGTAGCCTGACTGCGACAGCGCACCGATGAGGGAGAGGGAGATTCGTGAAGCCGTTTTCGGTCGAGCCCGGAACCGAGATCGGAGACCAGTCGTTCACCGACCTGATCGCCTGTGAGCGCGATTGCCGGAACTGCAGCTATGCCGCCTGGCTGGACTGCGACGGCAACTGTGGCGACTGCGTCCACCACGCCTACTGCCCGTGCGTGAACCCCGTCGTGGCACGCAGCAAGACGGCGCTCAGGATCATCGAACTGCGGCCCCTGCTCCTGCAGGGGCTGCGCGCACGCAGCTAGGCCGGACGGCCCCGACCGTCGATGGATCACGCGCTCATCCGAGAGTTGGTGTCGCGCGTTCACTCGACGTCGGGGCGTCTTTGACCTCGCCGCCAAGACCACCGAGCTCGCAGCGCTCGACGAGCGCGCCGGCCGGCCGGACCTCTGGAACGACTCGCGCGAAGCCCAGCGCGTCCTGCGCGCCGCAGACGGGCTGCGCGAGGAGCTGGGGGCCTGGAACGGCCTCATCGCCCGAGCCGAGGACCTGACAGAGCTGGTCGCGCTCACGGAGGGCTCGGACGACCCTGACCTGGAGGCCGGCGTCGAGGCCGAGTACGAGTCCCTGCGAGCCGACTACGAGCGCCTGCGCACCAGCCTGCTCTTCTCCGGCGAGTACGACGACGGCGACGCCATCATCACCATCAGCGCCGGTGCCGGCGGCACGGAGGCCACCGACTGGGCGGAGATGCTCGTGCGCATGTACCTGCGCTGGTGCGAGCGGCGCGGCTTCCGGACGGAGATCCTTGACCAACTGGAAGGCGAGGAGGCCGGCCTCAAGAGCGCCACCGTGGCCGTCGACGGCCGGCGTGCCTACGGCTGGCTGCGTGCCGAGCGCGGCGTCCACCGGCTGGTGCGCATCAGCCCGTACGACGCCCAGAAGCGCCGCCACACGACCTTCGCCCTCGTGGAGGTGCTGCCGGAGGTGGAGGACACCACGGAGGTCGGCGAGATCCCCGAGGAGGAGTTGCGGATCGAGACGTTCCGGTCCCAGGGCGCCGGCGGCCAGCACGTCAACAAGACCGATTCCGCGGTGCGGCTCACGCACATCCCGACCGGCCTCGTGGCCCAGAGCCAGAACGAGCGCTCGCAGCACCAGAACCGCGAATCGGCCATGAAGATCCTGCGCGCCCGCCTCCTCGAGCGGCGCATCGCCGAGCGCGAGGCCGAGCTCGCGGAGCTGAAGGGCGAGCACGTCGGGGCTGGCTGGGGCAACCAGATCCGCTCCTACGTCCTGCACCCCTACCAGATGGTCAAGGACCACCGCACGGAGGTGGAGACCAGCAACACGGGCGCCGTCCTCGACGGCGACCTGGACGCCTTCATGCAGGCCGAGCTGGAGCGCGTCGCCACCACCGGGGAGCGTGGCGCTGCCTGAGCTCCGGGAGGCCGCCACGGGTGACCTGCCCGCCATGCTGGACGTCTTTCGGCGGGCGCTCGAGGACCTCGACCAGCGCCGTGGGCGCCGGCACATCCCCGCCGACCCGAACGCCCTGGACATGCACCTTCGACACCTCCTGGCCACCGACCCGCGCTCGTGCGTCGTGGCCGAGGACCGCGGCCGCGTGGTGGCCTTCGGCGTGGTCATGGTGCGCGAGGGTGACGCGTTCCTCTCCTTCCTCTTCGTGCTGCCGCCGTGGCAGGGGCGGGGACTGGGCCGCGCCGATCGTCTCGACCTGCCTTCACGGGGCTGGCCACGTGCGCCGGCTGGCCACGTGCGCGGAGGCCGACCAGCCCGTTTCGACCGGGCTCTATGCCTCGCTGGGGCTGGCGCCGCGCGAGCCGGTCTACCTGCTCCGCGGCGTCCTCGATGAGGCGGCCCTGCCCGGCCTGCCGGGCGGCGTGCAGCCACGTCCGATCGGCAGCGACGCCCTCGTGGCGAGCGGCGCCGTGGGCGACCTGGACCTTCGCCTGCTGGGCTACCGGCGGCCGCACGACCATGCCTTCTGGGCTGGCGGCGGGCGGCGCGGGTGGCTCTTCGAGGGGCCGGACGGCCTGCTCGGCTACGGGTACGCGCACCCCAGCGGCCGCATCGGCCCGGTCGCCGCCACGGACCCCGCCGCACTGCCGGCCATGCTGGGGCACCTGGCGCGCAGCGTGCCGGTGCTGGAAGGCCGGCAGGCCGTGGTGCCCGGTGCCGCCATGGCCGCCCTGCGGCCCCTGATGGCCAGCGGCCTGCGCCTGGACGGCACGCCGGCCATCTACTGCACCGACAGGCCCGGTCCGCACCTGGACCGCTACCTGCCCATGAGCTTCGCGCTGCTGTGACCCGCGGCGCCGCCAACGGAGAGAGACCATGACCGCGACCCTCGTCCTGCCCGACCCCGCGTCCGAGGTGGGCGCCGCGCTGCAGGTGGCGCTGGCCGCCTGCGACGACGCCGATGCCATCTCCATGGCCTCCTTCCGGCGCACCATCGCCATCACGTCGAAGCCGGATGCCTCGTTCGTGACGGCGGCCGACACGGCCGTCGAGCGGGCCATCCGGGAGCGCATCGGCGCCCGCTTCCCTGACCACGGGCTTGTCGGCGAGGAGTACGGGGAGCAGGCCTCGAGCAGCGGCCGGCGCTGGTTCATCGACCCCATCGACGGCACGCACAACTACATGCGCGGCGTGCCGCTCTTCGCCACGCTGCTGGGGCTGGAGATCGACGGGACGCTGGTGGTGGGCGCCGTGAGCGCCCCGGCCCTCCACCGTCGCTGGTTCTCCTGGCAGGGCGGCGGCGCCTGGGCGGCAGACGTCGTGCCGGGCGGCTGGGACCGCGGGTCGGCGGTGCCCATCCGGGTCTCCGACGTGGATGACCCGGCCGCGGCATCGGTCGTGTACTCGTCGCTGCCCAGCATCACGGCCTGCGGCCTGGCACCGGGCTTCGTGGACCTGCTGGGCTCCGTGTGGCGCGACCGCGGGCTGGGCGACTTCTACGGCTACCTGCTCGTGGCCGAGGGGGCGGCGGAGGTCATGGTCGAGGCCGAGCTGAAGGCCTGGGACCTGGCCGGTCCACGCGCCGTGCTGGAGCACGCCGGTGGCCGCCTGACCGACCTGACGGGCGGTCGCGGACATGCCGGCGCGTGGCGTGCTGGCCACGAACGGCCGCCTCCACGACCGGATCGCTGGCACGCCTGGCAGGGGAGGCGGCCGGGGGCTGAGCCCGAGGGCCTGTGCTACGCTCCCGGCCGATGAGCGACGCCGTTTCCCGGGCCGTCGCCGGGCCGGGCAGTGAGATGCCCCGGCCCGCCCGGGCACCCGCCCCAGCGGTGCCCGTCCGCGTGCCGCCCGGACCCCCTGCCCCTGCGCCCGGATGGCCGGGCCAGCCGGTCGTGCCGCCACCGCCGGTCGCGGGGCTGCGCCCCAGCCAGCCCGTGGCCCCGGCCCCCGTCGCGGAGCCGGAGGTCCCCAACTCGGTGCGCCTCTCCGGCGTCACCAAGACCTACCCCAACGGCAAGGCCGCCCTGATCGACGTGGACCTGGTCATCCCCTCGGGCGACTTCGTCTTCCTGGTGGGTCCGTCAGGCGCCGGCAAGTCCACGCTCATCAAGCTCCTCGTGCGCGACGAGAAGGCCAGCGAGGGCCGCGTGGAGGTGGCCGGCTTCGACCTGGGCCGCATGCGCCGCAAGGAGGTACCGCACCTGCGGCGCCGCATCGGCATCGTCTTCCAGGACTTCCGGCTGCTGCCGCGCAAGACGGTCTACGAGAACGTGGCCTTCGCGCTGGAGGTGACCGGCACGCCGCGCAGCCTCGTCGAGCCATCCGTCGATCGCGCCCTGGCCCTGGTCGGCCTGACCGAGCAGGCTCGCCAGCGCCCTGACCAGCTCTCCGGTGGGGAGATGCAGCGCACCGCCATCGCCCGGGCCATGGTCCACGACCCTCGCCTCATCATCGCCGACGAGCCGACCGGCAACCTCGACCCGCTCATCTCGTGGGAGATCATCCAGCTCCTGCTGCGCATCAACGAGATGGGCACCACGGTCATGATGGCGACCCACGATGCGGAGGTCGTGACCGCCCTTCGTCGCCGTGTCGTGGCCCTCGAGGACGGGCGCATCGTGCGCGACGAGGTGGGCGGCTACCACCGTGAGTACTGAGGCCGCAGGCTAGGGCGATGCGCTTCCTCCGCTTCTCCGTCCACCAGGCGCTGCAGGGCCTCTGGCGCAACCGGGTCATGAACATCGCGGCCACGGTCACGATGGTCCTCATGCTCATCCTGCTCTCGACGCTGGTCATCCTCATCTCCGGCGTGGAGGCTGGGCTGGCCTATATCGAATCCAAGGTCGAGGTACGCGCCGAGCTGCACGACGGCCTGCGCACCGACTCCGTCACCGAGTTCCAGCAGCGGCTGGAGGCCCTGCCAGAGGTCGCCTCCATCACCTACGTCAGCAAGGAGCAGGCCCTGGCCGACTTCCAGGCTGCCCGCGCAGAACAGGGCCAGGAGGACCTCAGCGACCTCTACCGGGACTTCAACCCCTTCCCGGCCTACTTCGCCATCGAGCTGGCCGACCCTCGCGAGTCGCGCCAGGTGACGTCCATGCTGCAGGGCGAGACCGGCCTCGTGCGCACCGTGCTGGGCCAGCAATCCGGCATCGACCGTCTCGTGAGCCTGACCGCGCTGTTGCGCAACCTGGGCGCCATCGTGCTCGTGTTCGTGGGTCTCACGGTCCTGCTCATCGTCATCAACAGCATCCGCATGGCGCTCATGTCGCGGGCCCAGGAGATCGAGATCATGCGGCTGGTGGGTGCCTCCGACCGCTATGTACGCTGGCCCTTCATCTTCGAGGGCGTCTTCATCGGCCTGGGTGGCGGCGTCCTCACGCTCCTCCTGCTGCTCCTCGCCTCGCGCCCCATCAGCGACCTCGCCAGCGAGATCGCCGGGCAGGTGCCACTCGGTTTCGACCGTTCGCTGACCATCCAGATCGTGACCATCGTCATGGGTGCCGGCCTGGGCCTGGGGGGCGTGGGCGCCTGGATCAGCGTTCGCACCTACCTGCGCCGCTGACCACGTGAAGACGCGACCGCCATGCCGGACCCCGGGGCTCCCGTGATGGGACCGTGGACGGACCCGGGCGAGCGACCTGACGCCGCGGTGACGCCGGCGGCGTCGCTCCCGCCGGACGCTCGACCGGCACCCGACCGCGACCCAGTCTGCGTCGGCGCGCAATGCCGTGGCCGCGGGCGTGCTCCTGGCGATCAGCGCGGCGTTGGTCTTCGCGGCCGGCCTCAGCCTGGGCGGGGCGGGCGTGGGGCGCGACGCGGACGAGCAGGCCGCCGTGGAGGCCTTCGCGCAGACCTACCGCCAGATCAGGCAGGACTACGTCGGCACGTCGGCGCCCGACACGCTGCTCGAGGGCGCCATCTCGGGCATGTTCGAGACGCTCGACGACCCCTACTCCGCCTACCTGGGGCCCGACGAGTTCCAGACCACCCTGGCGGACATCAGCGGCGAGTTCGAGGGCATCGGGGCTCGCATGAGCGTGGAGGACGACAGCGGCGGCAGCTGCCCGGTCATCGAGGACGCCTGCGGCCTGCGCGTCGTCGAGGTCCTGCCGGGGGCACCGGCGCTGGCGGCCGGGCTGCTGGCTGGGGACGTCGTCACCGCCGTCGACGGGCGACGGCTGCAGGGCCAGACCATCGATGACGCCGTGGGTCTCATCCGCGGGCCGCGGGACAGCGAGGTCCGGCTGACCGTCGATCGGGACGGGGCGGTCGTCGAGTTGGCCGTCACGCGCGGGGTCATCAGCAGCCAGGACGTGCGCTCGGCGGTGCTCGAGGATGGCCGCGTGGGCTACCTGCGCATCGACAGCTTCAGTGGCAGCGCGGCCGAGTCCTTCGAGACGGAGCTGCGCGGCCTGCTCGACGCTGGGCTCAGCCACCTCGTCGTGGACCTGCGCGGCGATCCCGGCGGCTTCGTGGACGCGGCCGTGGACATCGCCAGCCAGTTCATCGCCGAGGGTCCCGTCTTCTGGGAGGAGGATGCCAGCGGCACACAGCGCGCCATCGACAGCCGCGGCGGCGGCCTGGCGGTCGACCCGGACATCGAGCTCGTCGTGCTCGTCGACGACGGCACCGCCTCTGCCAGCGAGATCCTGGCCGGCGCGCTGCAGGACGCCGGGCGGGCCGTGCTGGTCGGGCAGCCGACCTTCGGCAAGGGCACCGTCCAGGAGTGGACGCAGCTGCCCGGCGACAGCGGCGGCTATCGCCTCTCGGTGGCCAAGTGGCTGACGCGCGACAAGAGCTGGGTGCACGAGGTGGGCCTGGCGCCGGACGTGACGGTGACGAGCGGAGGGCAGCGCTTCTGGCCCACCCTGGGCGACGACGCGGTCGACGAGACCGCCGTGGCTGCAGACCCCCAGCTCCAGCGCGCCATCACCCTCCTGCTCGACGAGGCCGCACCCGGCCACGCACCCTCGGCCTCACCACCTGCGGCCTCACCCCCCGCGGCCTCACCCCCCGGCTGAGCGAGCGGACGCCGGCCCGCGACGAGGCCGGCCTGTTCGCTCTTGCGGTGCCCGAGTGGTTGGGGTAGTGTTGCCGGCAACGAAAGGAGGTGGTGTGCAATGCAAGATCACTCACGTAGCTGCACCGCCTCGGAGGTTCGGCGCTAGTCGAGCCCGCCGGGTGTGGTGCAAGCCACGACGACGCCGGCCCTCCCGGGCCGGCGTTCGTGTGTCCGCTCGTCGAGACCGACGCTGCTGGTCCGCCCAACCACCCCGTCACCCCTGAAGGACTCATCCCATGGGCAAGACCGTCGCCCAGAACCGCAAGGCCCGTCACGACTACATCATCGAGGACACGCTCGAGGCGGGCATCGTCCTGACCGGGACGGAGATCAAGTCCGTCCGTGAGGGCCACGTCAACCTGCAGGATGCCTACGCCCGCGTGGAACGCGGCGAGGCCTGGCTGGTGGGTGCGCACGTGGCACCCTGGTCCGGGGGCAACCGCTTCAACCACGAGCCCCGGCGCGACCGCAAGCTGCTCCTGCACCGCACGCAGATCGACCAACTGGTGGGCCGCGTGCGGGCCAAGGGCCTGACGCTTGTGCCGCTGTCGGTGTACTTCAACGACCGTGGCCGGGCCAAGGTGGAGTTGGGCCTGGCGAGGGGCAAGAAGTCCTTCGATCATCGGCGCGACATCGCCGAGCGGGACGCGCGGCGCGACATGGACCGCGACCTGGCCGACGTGCGCCGGGGCCGCTGAGGCCGCTTGAGGCCCGAACGGGCGTTCCACTGGTATCATGATCTGTCCGTGGGGATGCGTGGTCTCGACAGGGCCCGAACCCCGGGGAACGCGAGCCGAGGTGCCGTCAGGCCTCGTAAAACAGGCGGCAAAACGAAGTAACTGGCAACCGCCAGCCTGCTCTCGCCTACGCGGCCTAAGGCCGCCAAGTGAGCGTGGAAGCAGCCTCCTCCTCGCGGGCTGTGGAAGCGTCATCTAGCGAGGATGCGTTCCGGGTCAGCGTCGCGTAGCCCGGAGTCAAGCCCGCAAGGGGACGTGACTGGATCTCGGGCCACGGTGCCGATGCCGGGGCGCGGGATCGAGGACAAACCATCGGACACGCTCGTAGTGGGCCTCGGCAGATGGTTCTGGACGGGGAGTTCGACTCTCCCCCATCTCCACCACCGCGATGATCAAGCGACCCCGCCCTGGTGGGCGGGGTCGTTCTTCGTGTCAGGCGGCCGCTCCGGTGCGGCCACGGACCACCCGGGTCAGATGGGCAGCACGACCACGCGGCGCGTCGGCTCCTCACCGATCGACTGGGTGGCGATGCCCTCCACGTCGCGAAGGGCGAGGTGGATCCAGCGGCGCTCGAGAGCGGACATGGGCTCCAATTGGAGCATCTGGCCGGTCTCGCGGACGTGCTCGGCGGCGCGGGTGGCGACTTCCACGACCTGGCGCTCACGCCGTCCGCGGTAGTCCTCGACGTCCACCAGCACGCGCGTCCAGGTGCCCATGCGGCGCGACAGCATGAGGTTGACGAGGTGCTGCAGCGCCGAGAGGCGCTCGCCCTTGCGGCCGATGAGCGCGCCGAGCGCCTCCTGCTCGCCGTCGTCGGCGCCGTAGACGGTGATGCGGGCGGTGGGGCCCTGGCTGACCTCGACGCGGGCCTGATAGCCCATCAGCTCGACGAGCTGCTCGAGGATCTCGCGGCCGGCGTCAAGAGCCTCCGGCGACGCTTCCACGTCCGGCGAGGGCTCGCGGCGAGGTGCGGCACTGCTGGCCGCCACGGCCGCCGCGAGCACCTCCGTGGTCGTGCTGCTGACGCGGCTCGGCTCGCGGGGAGGACCGCCGCGGTCCTGGCGGCGCGGTCCGCGGTCGGGACCGCCGTCACGCGACCCACCGCGGCTGCCCCGGTCGTCACGCCGGTCGTCACGGCGCGGGCGCGGCTCACGTGGCTCGTCGTCGCGAGGGCGGGCCGGGGGCGGGGGAGGCGGGAGGGCGGCCGCCGCCTCCTTCTTGGGGGCCGACCCGCCGAGCGCCGAGCGAGGGGCGGCGATGATGCGGGCGGGCTCGGCGCCCATACCCAGCACGCCGCGACTGCCCTGCGTCAGGATCTCGAAGTCGAGGTCCTGGAGGCCTGCCACGCCGAAGGCCTCGCGCGCGTTGCGGATGGCCTCCTCGACGGTCTTGCCCGTGAACTCCTGGTATTCGCTCATCGACGTCTCCCTCGCCGGCTGCTGCGTCGCCTGGCCGGCCTGATGGTGCCCGCTGCGCTGTCACTGGCAGAGCGCTGGGTGGTCTGGGTCGAAGCGCCGCTGCTGCTGGTGGTGGCGGACGGCGGCTTGGGTTGCGGCAACTTCACCGGGAAGCGTGGCGTGTGGTCCACGGCGAAGCGTGGCGTCCAGCCGAAGAGCGGGAACAGCCCGCCGTAGCCGTTGATGAGGAACTGCTGGACGATGCTGAAGATGGTCGTGGTGATCCAGTAGATGAAGAGGCCGGCTGGCAGGATGCCACCGTAGAGCAGCGAGAACAACGGCAGGAACAGGAACATGCGCTGCTGCGTGCGCTGCTGGGGGTCGTCGCTGGGTGTCGTCATCATGCGCGTCTGGACGAGTTGCAGGAGCGACGAGGCCAGTGCCAGGAGCGAGAGTCCGAAGCCGAAGATGACGTAGACGAAGATCTCCGGGGCGTTGGCCGGCAGGCCGCCGGGGTAACCCGGGATGATGGGCCCGTTGCCCACCAGGGTGGGCAGCCAGGCCAGCCAGGGGATGTCCGGGTTGATGCACGGGGCGCTTGCGTCGGCTGGGTTGTAGCAGGTGACGTTGACGAGGGTGATGCCGAAGGGCGACAGCATCGAGCTGATGTCCGGCGCCTTGAGGCCCTGGCTGAAGACCTGGTACATGGGCATCAGCAGGACCAGCTGGAGCAGCGACGGCAGGCAGCCCGAGGCGGGATTGACGCCGCGGTCCTTGTAGAGCTGCATCTGCTCCGCCGAGATGCGCGCCCGGTCTCCCTTGTACTTGGCCTGGATGGCGCGCAGCTCCGGCTGCAGCATCTGCATGCGCCGCTGCGACACGATCTGGGCGCGGAAGACCGGGATGAGCAGGATGCGGATGAGGATCGTCAGCAGGATGATGGCGACGCCGATGTCGCCGGTGAGGCTGTAGAAGAACGCCAGCCCCAGGAAGATGACCTGGAAGATCGGCGTGAAGACCCAGGAGATCAGGGCCAGTGGGTCAGCGCCATGCGGCTGGGCCGGACAGAGGTTGGGCGGCGGAGCCTTGGGGTCGCGCGTCGCCCCGGGCGAGGGAGCATAGGGATCGGGGCAGGGCTCCTGCGCCGAGTGCGCGCCCGATGCCAGCGAGGGCTCAGGCGAGGCGCCGAGCACCGCTGGGGGTGAGGCCCCGGGTGGGACGGCAGCCTTGAGGGATGCGGCAGCCGACGCGAGTGGCGCCGACGAGGTCGTCACGACGGGGGAGGCGGCTGCAGACGGGCCCGGCGCCAGGTTCGCGGCAGGGGTGGTCACGACCGCGGCTGGCGACGGTGCCGCGCTGGGGTCCTGGGCAAGCACCGGCGCCACCACCAGGCTCAGCGCCATGAGGGCGATGGACACGGCGGTCAGCAGGTCGATGGCGAGGAGCTGGAATGGCGCCCTGAGCGCCGAGCGACGGAGCATCACTTCACCGGGTCGTAGCCGCCAGGCCGCCACGGTCCACAGCTGGCGATGCGCCTGGCGCCCATCCAGCTGCCCCGCAGGAGGCCGTACTTGGCGATGGCCTGCTCGGTGTACTGGGAGCAGGAGGGCTCGTAGCGGCACGAGCCCGCGAAGAGCGGGGAGAGGGTCCGCTGGTACACGTGGATGAGGCCGATGCCCGCGCGCCTGGGCAGGCTGCCGAGCCTGGTCACGATGGGTTCACCACAGACCCGCGCACGGAGGCCAGGAGGCGCTCCAGCGCGCCGCGCAGCTCGTCGAAGGACGCAGAGGTGCTGGCGGGCCGGGCGACCACGAGGATGTCCCACCCGTGGGCGCTCGCCGGCGGGGCAGCGCGCAGGATCTCCCGGATGCGTCGGCGCAGGCGATTGCGGACGACAGCGCCGCCCAGGCGCCGTCCCGTCGAGATGCCGAAGCGGTCGTGCTGCCGGGAGTTGGCGACGTAGTGCACGACGAGCAGGCGATCCGCGCGGGTACGACCGCGCGCGCCGAGGCGGGCGAAGTCCTCCCTGGATCGAAGCATCGGCACCGTCCCCCGTGGGGTCTGCCGGACGTCAGGCGCTGAGCTTCTTGCGGCCACGCGCGCGCCGGGCGGCGAGCACGTTGCGGCCGCCCCTGGTCTTCATGCGCGCGCGGAAGCCATGCTCCTTGGCGCGGTGGCGCTTCTTGGGCTGGTAGGTCTGCTTGGTCACTGGGGCTGGGCTCCTCTGGGCAAGCGGTCGGGCGTCTCGATGGGACCGGCTCGCCCCTGCGGATGAGAACGGTGCCTGGCGTCGATGGGCCGGCAGCAGCCGTCCGCGGGGACGCAAGGCGTTGTGCTCGGCGGATTATACGCGACAGGCCTGCGCCCCCGGTGCCATCGGCCGAGGATGACCCGCGAACGTCCGGCGGCCTGGCCCTCGGGCTGGCCCGAGGCCCCGAGGCCCGTCCGAGGGCGCTCGCGCCACCCGGCTGGCGATACTCCCCCAACGGGGCCCGGATACCCCAGGGGAGTATGTCAGGTCGGCGTTGCGGGGTGGCGGAAGGCGGTGCTAACGTATGCCGCCCCGGCGCCCTTCGGAGCGCCCGGGTGCCCAGGGTGGAGGCCACGCGACGACGACCGCACAGGGGTCGGCACGGGCCTTCGGGAGGTCGAGCGCGCTGGTCACGAGTGCCGGGTGGCGTCACTCACGGGCGCGGTAGGTGTGCGCAGTACGGGTCACGTTGCCATCGATGGACGCGAAACAGGTCTGGCGAGCCGCCCTCGGTGAGCTCCAGGTGTCGCTGTCCCCGGCCAACTATGAGACGTGGCTCAAGGACACCACCCTCGTCGGTGTCGACGGGGACCGCTTCTGCGTCGCAGCGCCCAATGGCTTCGCCAAGGACTGGCTGGAGAACCGCTACCGCTCGCTGATCGCCCAGACCCTGGCCCGCATCGTGGGCTACAGCGTCAACGTCGAGTTCGAGGTGCGCGAGGGGGTGTCGGAGACGGCGGTCGAGGAGCGGCCGGCGGAGAGCGCCGTTGCCACGGCCAGCCCACGGGTCCGCGTCGAGCCCGGTCGCGTCGGAGGCGAGGGGGGCGGCGTGAACCTCAACTCGCGCTACACCTTCCGCACCTTCATCGTGGGCTCCGCCAACCGCCTCGCCCACGCCGCCAGCCTGTCGGTGGCGGAGCGCCCGGGCGAGGCCTACAACCCGCTCTTCCTGTACGGCGGCGTGGGACTCGGCAAGACGCACCTCATGCACGCCGTCGGCAACGCCGTGGTCGCCCGCTTCCCGCGCAAACGCGTCGTCTACGCCACCAGCGAGAAGTTCACCAACGACTTCATCACGAGCATCCAGCAGGGGCGCATCGACGACTTCCGCGCCCGCTACCGCAGGATCGACCTGCTGCTCATCGACGACATCCAGTTCATCGCCGACAAGGAGCGCACGCAGGAGGAGTTCTTCCACACCTTCAACGCCATCCACGAGGATGGCAAGCAGATCGTGCTCTCCAGCGACCGGCCGCCCAAGCAGATCACGACGCTGGAGGAGCGCCTGCGAAGCCGCTTCGAGTGGGGCCTCATCGCGGACCTCACGGCCCCGGACCTGGAGACCCGCATCGCCATCCTGCGCACCAAGTCGGAGGAGCAGGGCGTGCGCGTCGGGCCGGAGGCACTCGAGTTCATCGCCCGCAAGGTGGTCTCCAACATCCGCGAGCTGGAGGGCGCCCTCAACCGCATCGTCGCCTACGCCAGCATGCAGGGCATGCCCATCAGCGTCGACCTCGCCCAGGCCGTGCTCTCCAACGTGCTCTACAGCCCGCGCAAGCGTGCCGTCACCCCGGAACGGATCGCCGCGGCCGTCTCGGACTACTACGACGTGGACCTCGAGGCCCTGCGCGGCCAGAAGCGCGACCGGGCCATCGTGGTGCCGCGCCAGATCGCCATGTACCTCATGCGCGAGGAGACGGACGTCTCGCTCCTGCGCATCGGGGCGGAGCTGGGCGGCCGTGACCACTCGACCGTGCTGCACGCCTGCCGGAAGATCGACCAGGAAGCCGCGCGCAACGAGGAGCTGCGCCGCGAGCTGGCCGCCGTCCGGGAGGCCATCTACTCCGAGCCCTAGGCTTCGTCGCACGGGCGGCCCGGGCGCGCCGTCGGCCTCGTGCGCCCCGCAGCACGCTACGCGGCTGTGCACGAGGAGGGCCGTCCGTTGCCTCCGCCCTGCCCCTCTCCGGTTGATCGCGCCGTGGACCAGCGGTGGACAGGGTCGCCCCGCCGCGCTTGGCGCGGTGCCCTCCGAGGGTGGGCGGCCGGGGTGCGGCTGTGGGTCGCTGGTGGGCGGTTCGCCGTCTCGTCCACAGGTGGTGAGCGGGTCGTGCACGCCCGCCCCACCGCCTGTCCGCCGGGCCAGGCGGCCTGCGCCGCGCTTGGCCCGCGCTGGGACGCGGCGGGTTCTCCGCACAATCCACACCATGAAGAAGATGATGAGATGAGAAGATTAGATTCACCCGTGTCCATTCCGCAGGGAGCACACCGCTCGTGAAGCTGTCGTTGATGCAGGAGAACCTGGCCCGGGGCCTGTCCCTCGTCAGCCGGGCCGTGAGCAGCCGGGCCACGCTGCCCGTCCTCTCCAACGTCCTTCTCAAGACCCAGGACGGCGGCCTTCGCCTGACGGCCACCAACCTGGAGATCGGGATCTCCGCGTGGGTGCCTGGCAAGATCGAGGCGGACGGTGCCATGACCGTGCCGGCCCGCCTCCTCACCGACGTCGTCGGCGGCCTGCCGGCCGGGGAGCGCGTCGACCTCCAGATGGAGAAGGACAACACGCTCCTCATGCGTGCGGGCACCTACCGGACCCACCTGCGAGGCATCGAGGCGGAGGAGTTCCCGGTCATCCCCAACGCCGGCGAGCGACCCACCACCCAGGTCAGCCAGCGCTCCCTCCGTCGCGCCCTGGGAGAGGTCGCCTTCGCGGCGGCTGCCGATGAGGCGCGCCCCATCCTGACCGGCGTCCTGACGCGGTTCGCCGGGGACATCCTGACCCTCGCGGCGGCGGACAACTACCGGATCGCCGTCAAGACGCTCAGCCTGCTGCGGTCCGTCGAGGAGACGAGCGTGGTCATCCCGGCCCGCTCGTACGTCGAGCTCATGCGGGTCCTCGGGGACACCGAAGACCCGGTGGACATCATCATCGCGCCGGCCAAGAGCCAGGTCATCTTCAGGGTCGACACGACCGAGGTGGTCAGCCGCCTGATCGACGGCCAGTTCCCCAACTACCAGTCGGTCCTGCCGACCTCCCACAGCACGCGAGCCCTGGTCGATCGCGACGACCTGCTCAAGGCCGTTCGTCTCTCGGCCCTCATCGCCTCTTCGGCTGCCAACGTGGTACGCCTCGGCTTCGGCGAGGAGGAGGACCCCTCCTCGGTCAGCGTGGCCGCCGCCGCGGACATCGGCGACGCGGAGGGCCGGGTCCAGATCCAGCTGGAAGGCGACCCCGTGACCATCGCCTTCAACGCCCGCTACCTCGTCGAGGCGCTCCAGAACCTCGATGCCGAGCAGCTCGCCATCGAGCTCAGCGGCCCCCTCTCACCAGGCGTGTTGAAGCCCGTGGACGACCCCGCCTACGTGCACGTCATCATGCCGGTGCGCACGCCGTCCTGAGGCTGGCCGCGGCGACGCGAGCCTGCCGCCCCGCCGAGGGCGCCGCTCGCCGCGCCAGGGCGGACCGAGTGACCGGATGCCCGTCCTGACGCTCGCGCTGACCGACTTTCGAAGCTATCGCCAGCTCGACATCGAGCTGGCCGGCGGACCGCACGTCATCGTCGGTCGCAACGCGGCCGGCAAGACGAACCTGGTCGAAGCACTCGTGCTGCTCTCGTCCGGCCGCTCGCACCGCGGCGGCGCCGACACCGACATGGTGCGCTGGGGCAGTGACTTCGCGCGGGTGAGCGCCGTCGTCGAGAGCGGTGGCCGCACCGAGGAGCTGGAGGTCGTCGTCCTGGCCACCGCGACCGGCGGCGGGGGGCGCAAGCGCGTCAGGGTCAACGGCGTCAATCGTCGGCCCGGGGCCCTGGCGGCGGTCCTGCGCGTCGGTCCTCTTCGCCCCGGAAGACATGCTGCTCGTGAGCGGCCCCCCGTCGCTGCGCCGAAACCTGCTCGACGACCTGGTGGCGCAGCAGGAGGTGACGGCCGCGACCACGCAGGCGACCTACGCCCGCGCGCTCACCCAGAGGAACTCGCTCCTGAAGCGCATCCGAGAGGAGGCCGCCGGACGGGCCGAGCTGGCCTACTGGGACGGTGTCCTCTGCGAGAGCGGCGGGCACATCCTCGATTGGCGCCAGGCGGCCCTCGCGGCCCTCGCGGAGCCACTCTCGGAGGCACACCGGGAGATCGCGCCGGGGAAGCCGCCCGTTGGCCTGCGCTACGTGTCCAGCACGGTGCCCCGCGCGGCCGAGGGTTGGGCGGAGGCGCTTCGCCGGCGACTGCACGAGACCGCCGACAAGGAGATCTGGAACGGGGCCACCCTGGTGGGGCCGCACCGCGACGACATCACCTTCGAGGCCGCCGGCCGCGACTACGCGCTCTTCGCCTCCCGGGGCCAGCAGCGCACCGCCATCCTGGCCCTCAAGCTGGCAGAGCTGGAGGTCCTCACCCGCGTGGACGGCCGCCCCCCGCTCCTGCTCCTTGACGACGTCTTCAGCGAGCTCGACCCGGAACGCCGCGCCCACCTGGTCCGGCGCATCGGGAGCCTGCCACAGGCCGTCGTGACGACGACCACCCCTGACGACCTTGACCCGGCGCTCGTGGCCGCCTCCTGCCTCTGGCAGGTCGAGCCCGGCGTCGCGCGCGCAGCGTCCCACCCGGCACCCCGGTCCAGCGCGGATCGCGCTCGCCCCTCGGACCTGGGCGACCCCGGCCAGCGCGACCCGCGGCCAGCCGACGACCAGGCCGTGATCCCGTGAGACCGTCGCGCCGACGCCCCCCGCAGCGCATCGGGGAGCTGCTGCCCGGCCTGGCCTCACGGCTCGGCCTCGACGAGGAGCTGCGAGCGGCCTCCGCCATGTCCACCTGGCGGCGCGTCGTCGAGGCCCACGCCCCCGCGGCCGGGCCCTCCGACATCATCGAGCTGCGGCCGCCGGCGCTGGTGGTCTCGGCCGCCGATGCGGCCGGGGGCCAGGAGCTGCGCCTCTGCTCGGCGACGCTGCTGGAGGCCTTCGCCCAGGCGCCCGGCGGCAGTCGCCTCCTGGAGCTCACGGTGGTCGTGCGCCCTCCGCGCCCGGGGCCTGCGGCCGCGCGCCCGGGGCCTTCGGGGCGGCCGCGCTAGACTGGACCGCCCATGGCCAGCCGACTCGAGATCACGCACGGCCTGAGCGCCGAGCGGGACCGCCTCCCGACGTCGAGCGACACCCTCAGCGTCACGCGCCCGACCACCGGCTCCAAGACCCGCACCAAGGGCGTGCTCTTCATCGTGGCCGGCTCGTCGGCGCCGGGCCCCCGCGTCCGAGAGGCCACGGCCCTGGTGGCCGAGACCATCCGGCACGAGTACTACTACGACGAATCCGCCGGCGTGGCCGCCTGTCTCGAGCGGGCCGTGCGCAACGCGGACCGGCGCCTGCGGGGCGCGCGCGAGGGCGCGGGCCTCGTTCCCGGCTCGATCGGCGTGGCCGCGGCCGTCGTCCGCAACGACGAGCTCTACCTGGCCACGGTGGGACCGGTCGAGGCCTATCTTCTGCGCGGAGCCCGGCTGCTGGTCCCCGACCGCAGCGCTCCCGGCGGCCTGCCCCTGGACGACAGTCGCCCGGTGGAGGTCTGGCGTGGTGAGCTGGACGTTGGCGACGCCCTCCTGCTGGTGTCGCGCAACGTGACCGAGACCGTGGGCACGGAGGAGCTGAAGTCCGCGGCCCTGACCCTGCACCCGCAGGCCGCGGCCGACCACCTCCACCACCTCTTCGTGGCCATGGGCGGCGAGGGCTCCGACGGCCTCATCGTCGTGGAGGCCAGCGAGCAGACGCGCACCCACCGCCGGGTCAGCGCGAGCGGCGCGGCCACCGCGGACGACGACCTCCGGGGGGCGACGCCGCCGCTGGTGGGGGCCTCCCCGGCCGGCATGGGCCCCGGCGCCTGGCTGGTCGCGCTGCGCGACCGCGCCTGGGAGGCCATGCCGCGCCGGCAGCCGCGCCCAGGGCAGGTGCGACCACAGGCTTCCCGGGCGGAGACGCAGCGGCGGGCGGCCATCGGCTTCCTGGCCATCGTGGCCGTCGTCTTCCTCCTTGGGCTGGCCGTCGTCCTCGTGCCCCGAGGCGGTGACGCCGGTCGCATCGAGCAGGTCGCCAGCGGCGACTCCGCGCTGTCCGTGGCGCTCGACCGGACGGACCGCGCCGACAACCTCGTGGCCACGGACCCGGCCGCGGCCCTGGACTACTACCGCGAGGCCTGGGCCGAGATCGTTCGGGCGCGCAACACCGGCCTCTCCGCGCCCGCCCTCGACGAGCTCGAGCGGCGTGTTCGCGCCGGGCTGGACGGCCTCTACCTGGCGCGCACGCCGGTCACCCAGCGGATCGCGAACCTGCCCGAGGGCACCGACCCCGTGGGGCTGGTGGAGGACACGCGCGGCGGTGCCTACTACATCGACCGGGCCTCGTCCGTCGTGGCCCGCGTCAACGCGTCCACGGGCCGGTCGGCCACCGTCGTCCACCAGGGCGACACCCCCGCGGCGGGCGGCAGCTCGACCATCGGCAGGCCCGTCCAGATCGAGGCCGGCGGCCCGGACATCGTCGTGGTCGACGACCAGGCGCGGCCGTGGCGATGGCGGCCCTCCAACTCGGCCGGCGCGGGAACGCTCAACCGCCTCACGCTGCAGGGCGTCCCGACCTTCGGCGAGGACCACGGCGACGTGGCCGCCTACTCGCCCTCCACGGGCGGCTACCGGCTCTACGTGGCGGAGCCCTCGCGCAACCAGATCATGCGCTACCAGCAGACGCTCGACGGCAGCGCCTTCTCGCCGCCCTCGTCCTACCTCGCGACGCCCAGCGCGGAGGTCGCCGACTTCGGCCAGATCTACGTCGACTTCGACGTCTACGCCCTCCTCGACAACACGCTGCGGCGCTACCGACTCGAGAAGTACGACGGCGGCTTCGCCCTCGACGACCCGCCCGACGCGGGTGACATCCGACCGGGCCACGACTACCAGCTGGTGGCCGGCTCGGGCAGCGCTGCGACGGGCGGGCGGGCCTACCTCTACGACGCGCTCCACGGCCGCGTGGTGGGCTTCGCGAAGGCGGACGGCGCCTACATCGGCCAGTGGGCACCGGGCCCCGATGAGCACCCGATGAAGGACGTGCGCGGCATGTACGTCATCCCCGGCAAGGTCACCAAGAAGCAGCGCGAGCCGGACACGCTCGTGTGGATCACGCCGCAGGGCATCTATTCCTCCGTCCTGACCACGGCCGAGGTCGCCCGGAACGAGGGGTGACCCCCGTCCGGGGCCACCAGTGGCCCCGACGACGACCGGGCGGCCGCTAAAATCGACCCCATGCCCCAGGGGATGCGGGAGATGGTCGTCGACAGCGTGCGCGTGCACATGCTCTCCACCCAGCACGTGGTCATCCTGCGCGAGGCGAGCGGCGAGCGATATCTGCCCATCTGGATCGGCAGCTGGGAGGCGCAGGCCATCGCCATGCGCCTGCAGGGCGTGGAGGCGGAGCGCCCCCTGACCCACGACCTGCTGGCGAACGTGCTCGATGAGCTCGGGGTCGCGGTGCGCCGCATCGTCGTCTCTGACCTCGCCGACGAGACCTACCGCGCCCGCATCATCCTGGCCCGGGCGGAGGCCGAGTTCGACGTCGACGCGCGCCCCAGCGACGCCATCGCCCTGGCCGTGCGCGTGGCGGCACCCATCTTCGCGACGGACGCCGTGCTCGACCGGGCTGCCGTCATCCCCGAGGCCGACGAGGAAGAGCGCCTCAGCGTCTTCCGCGATTTCGTCAACTCGCTGGGCACCGACCTCGACCCGCCGGCGGGCGAGGGCGGGGCCCCGGGCGGCCCCTTCGACGTGCCGCTCGACGACCGGCCTCGAGACGACCGGCCCCCTGGCGAACGGCGTCCTGGAGGCGGACCGCCGGGCTGACAGGCGGGTCAGTCCGCCGCCGGCTCCTCGTCCGACAGGATGGCCGTCCCGCGCCGCAGCGCCTGCCGCTGGTCGGCCCAGAGGCGCAGGCGCAGGGCCCAGAAGTCCCGCACGGCCCGGGCCACCACGCGCGGGTCGGCGCCGGAGGCTCGCCCGGCCGTGCGCGGGTAGTGGGGCACGCCTTGCTCCACGATGCGCCCGCCCTGCCGGCCGATCTTGATGAGCAGCTCCGCCGACAGGAAGGCGCCGCCAGACTCGACACGCACGCCCTCCAGCGCGCTGCGGCGGAAGAGCTTGCAGGCGCAGTCGGGATCGCGCACGGCGAGCCCGAAGAAGAGCCGCAGGCAGGCCCGGTAGACGCGCGCGTAGGCCAGCCGGAGGGGTGGGTCAGCGCGGCGGATGCGGTAGCCGACCACGACGTCAGCCGCCGGGCCGGAGGGCTGGCCGTCCGCGAGTCGGCGCAGCAGGGAGGCCAGGTCGGCCACGCGGAACTGGCGATCGCCGTCGGTGAAGCACACCAGCGGATAGCGCGCAGCGGCCAGCCCCGAGCGGACCGCGGCGCCGTAACCGCGATTGACGGGGTGGTGGACCACGCGCACGACGCCGGGGTGCTCGGCCGCCAGGCGGTCGGCGATCTGGGCGGTGCCGTCACGACTGCCGTCGTCGACGCAGATGACCTCGAAGCGCTCCGCCATGGCGGGCAGCTCCTGGAGCGCCTCGGCCACCAGCGCCTCCACGTTCTCTGCCTCGTCGTGGGCGGGGAAGAAGTAGGACAGCTCAGGCACGCGCAGGACGGGCGCCAGCGCGGCACCAGGCCCGGGAGCATCGGTCTTCGCGTTCGGCACGCCCTAATCCTAGGCGTGGTCGGCCCATCCTTCCGGGGACGCGGCCGCCTGGGCCTCCGGGCGGCGCCCGACCACGCGGTAGAGGTCGCCCGGGCTGGGCACGCCCGCGACGCGCTCCAGCTCGTAGCGCTCGGCCAGGGCGGGCAGGTCGCGTTCGAGGCGGATGACGTAGACGGGGCCGCGGCCCAGGAAGTGGTCGATAGCCCCCTCGGCCGTCCCGTAGCCTGCCTCGCGGACATCGTGGTCGTCCACGATGACGACGTCCGGCCGGCGCCCCTCCACCCAGCGGGCGTACCACAGCGGCGTCGAGTAGGACCACCACGAGACGACCGTCGCGCCCGGCGGCAGGGCGGCCAGGGTCGCCTCCAGCCAGTCACGCCCGAAGGTCTCGTCGGAGGCGTCGGCCTCGGCTCGCCGATCCGGCAGGGCAGCCAGGCTCACCAGCAGCAGGGCGGCCACGAGCGCGAGCGGGCACGAACCGCGCCGCTCGCCCCGACGGCCTGCCCGTGGGAGGGCCCGCGGCGGCGTCCGCCAGGTCCGATGCCACCCCGGGTCGCTCGGGGACGGTCCGCGTCGTGGCCAGCAGGGCCCAGCAGGGCGTCCCAGGCGACGTCCGCGGCCAGGGCCACCCAGGTCGCCGCGGCCAGCAGGGGCACCAGGTAGTAGCGCTCGATGGCGGCGTTGGGGTAGCCGATGGCGAAGACCCACGTGCAGACGAACCAGAGGCCGGTCAGGACGACCAGGCGCGGGTGCCGCCACGCGCCGAGGATGGCCCCGGCCGGCACGAGGACGGCCAGCACCCCGAGGTTGCGCACCACCATGTCCCAGGCCGCGGCCACGATGTCCGCCAGCGGCGGCAGCCCGCCCACGGAGCCCTGGAACTGCTGCCCGAGCACGAGGTACCAGAAGCCTCGCCACGTCTCCGCGTCCGCGTAGTCGAGAGGCGGGTCCATCGCCGAGCGCAGCGGCAGGTAGGCGTAGACCGCCGCGGTGGTCAGGGCCAGCACCGCCAGGCAGGCCAGGACGAGCCGCCACTGGCGCCACAGGATGCGTGGCGCCACGAGCAGGACGAAGGCGGCGATGCCGGGCGCCAGGAGCAGGGTCAGGGCGTGGTTGCCCAACGCCAGCCCGTAGACGAGGGCGGCCGCCACGAGCCACCAGCCCGCCCGCCGGTCGCCGCGCTGCTGACGCTGCTGCCAGCAGGCCAGGAGGACCAGGATGAGCGCCGCCAGCAGGGCATGCAGGGCATGCGCGTCGGCACGCGTCGAGAGGCGCCAGGCGATGGGCGTCACGGCGAAGACGACTCCCGCCAGGACACCCAGCGGCCACCGCCGCGTGGCCTGCACCACGCGCACCGAGAGCAGGGCGGCCGCCCCGGCCATGAGGAAGGCCGAGAGCAGATTGGCCCGGAAGGCCTCGTTGCCGAAGGGCTGCAGGACGACCGAGGCCAGCCAGGCCAGCAGCGTGTAGGTCGGATAGCCGGTGGGGTGGGCGATGCCCAGGACCGGCCCGATGGCCTGGAACTCGGCCGTGTCCCAGGTGCCCACGTCGGGCATCAGCGTGGGCAGGTAGAGCACCAGGGCGATGCCCGCCACGAGGCCGGAGGTCAGCGCCAGGCGACCCCTGGTCGGGGAGCCGCGCCCGGCCTCGACGGAGACCGCACCACCCAGAGCCGTCGCCTCGCCCGATCCGCTGCGGCTCGCCATCCGCTGCCGCTTCGCTCCGATCACCACCCCAGCGCCACGCCCCAGTAGACGCCCCAGGCGTTGACGGCCACGGAGAGGGCCACGAGGCCCACGCTGACGACGCCCGCGCCGAGCCGGGCGATGCCCAGCGCCACGAGGATCATGGCGAAGGGCGCGAAGTCGTTGCTGAAGCGGTAGCCGAACTGGACCCAGCCCTGGCTGAAGTGCATGAGGTCGATCAGGGCGATCGACAGCACTGCCAGGGCGCTGCCGGCCACGATGCGTCGGCGCCACGAGCGCCACAACGCCGGCAGCGCCAGCAGGTAGGCCGGGCTCGTGAGCAGGATGCTCATGCCCATCGGGTCGGGGCGGAGCAGTGGGCAGTCCTGGTCGAGGAGCGCACCGGCGTCCAGGGGCCGGCCCTCGCAGGCAGGGTCGTCCAGCAGCGGCCGCTCCGGGGGCCAGGCCAGCAGGACGCCGGCGTTCTGCGGGATGTAGCGCGGATCTTCGATGCCCCAGGCTTCGTTGACCATCTCCGGGTGCGGCCGGTATTCGACGCGGTAGAGGTACTCGTAGGCGGGGTGGAAGAGGTGGCCCGTGGTGGCCACGTTGTAGAGCAGCAGCAGGCTCACGGGCACGAGGGCCCCGGCCCCGGCCGCCAGGCCGCGTCGCCACCACGTGCCCCCGCCGCCGACGAAGACGAAGAAGGGCGCGCCGAAGAGCGTCGTCAGCCGCGCCAGCCCGGCGGTCCCGAAGAGCATCCCCGCGCCGAGTTGCCGCGCGACATCGCGTCCGCCGCGCGCGACCGGACGGGCGGCAGCGGCCCCCTCGGTCTCGCCGTCATCCGACCAGGCCACGGCCCTCGCGCGCAGGGCGGCCCGGTCGGCGCGCACGGCCACGCTGATGGCCAGGAAGAGGAAGGTGGAGGCCACCACGTGGGCCAGGTACCAGGTCGTGCCCAGCATGGCCGCGTACCAGGCCACCGTGCCGAAGCCGTAGAACAGGGCGCCAAGCAGCGCTGCCGATCGCCGCCGCGTGACGCCGAGCAGCATCACCCAGCAGAGCGCCACGTTGAGCGCGCCGAGCACCGCGGCGACCGCGGCCCCGTTGGTCCCCAGCCCGAAGACCGCCACGAGGGGCAGCAGCAGGAGGGCAGGCAGGGGAGGGAACGGGATCTGCGCCAGGCCCTCGCCAACGGGCAGGACATCCTGGAAGTAGCCGTTCTGGTGCGGGCCCTCCGAGACCGGGTAGGCGATCTCCGCGCGCCCGTGCAGGAAGGCATCGGCCTGCCACACGAAGTGGTCGTAGACGCCCCCGCGGTCCGGGTTCGAGCCGAGGTAGACGACGAGGGCCAGGAGGAAGAGCGCCACGCCCACCCAGGCAGGCCCGATCCGCTGGAGGGCGCCCTCCAGACGACCCGGTCGGGCTGCCTCCTCGTCGGGCGCCAGGGATCGGTCGGCCGCGGCAGGGGGACGGGCGGAGCCCGTTGATATACTCGCGCTCACCTCATCGCTCTTTTCCCCAGGAGGCAGGACGTCGCCGGTGACATCGACCCTGGCGCAGGGGGTCGGCCGCAGCCCCGGGGAGTCGGTCCGCCCCCTCCGAGCGCTCGCCGTGAGCCCTGCGCTCCTCGTCCTCTTGCTCGGCGGGCTGGCACTGCGCCTAACTATCGCATACGTGCTCTTCCCGTCCTCCGGCTTCGAGACGGACCTGGCGACGTATGCCTCCTGGGCGTTGACGCTCGCCGACCACGGCCCCGCGGGCTTCTACGCCAACGCAGGCTTCGCTGACTACCCTCCCGCCTACCTGTACCTCCTCTGGCCCATCGGCCTGCTGGCTCGCCAGGCGGCCGACCCGGCCACCATGGCCGCGGACCTGCTCAAGCTGCCCCCCATCCTGCTGGACCTGGCCGTGGGCTACACGATCTATCGGCTGGTGCTGGGCTGGGCCTGGCCCGGCCGACGCGCGGAAGCCATGGCGCTCGCGGCCGCGGCCCTCTACGTCTTCAACCCAGTCTCCTTCTACGACTCTGCGCTCTGGGGCCAGAGTGACGCTGCCGGCGCCCTGGTCCTCCTGCTGGGCGCGGCCGCGCTCATCCGCGGCAACAGCGAGGGTGCCGCCGCTCTGGCCGTCGCCGCCGCGCTGGTCAAGCCGCAGTTCGGCGTGGTGCTCCTGCCACTGGTGCTCTTCGTGCTCGTCAAGCGGCACCTCTTCCGGGTCGGCTCGGGGCCGCGGCACCCGCCCTGGGGCCCGCGCGCGCTGGCCGCGCACCTGGCCCGGCAGCAGGGGCCCCTGCGCCTGCTGACCTCGGCCCTGGCCGCCGGGGCCGTGTTCTTCATGCTGGCGCTGCCCTTCGGCATGGGCCCCCTCGAGTACCTGGAGCGGATGTTCGGCACGGCCGGCGGCTACGGCTACCTGAGCGTCAACGCCTTCAACGCCTGGGCGCTCGTCGGATCGGGCGGCACGCCGCCCCTGGCCGGGTCGCTGGCCTGGTCGGACGACAGCGTGCCGCTGCTCGGACCCCTTCCGGGTGTCGCCATCGGGGCGGCGCTCCTCGTGGCTGGCTTCCTGTGGGGCACCGTCCGAGGGGCCGTCCGCGACGACCGCTGGACGCTGCTCGTGGCGCTCACCTTCCTGGCCGTGGCCTTCTTCGTGCTACCCACGCGCGTCCACGAGCGATACATCTTCCCGGCCGTGGCGCTGATGCCGCTCCTGGCCGTCGTCTCCGGGCGCTGGGCGGTGGCACTGCTCCTGCTGAGCGTGGGCGCCTTCATCAACCTGCACGCCATCCTGACCCTGCCGCTGTACGGCACGGACAACGTCACGAGCCTTCCGCTCGGGGAGTGGTTCAGGAGCGGCCCGCTCGTCGCCACCTCGGCGCTGCTGCAGACCGGGGTCGGTCTATGGGCGGCCTGGCAACTGCGCCCCTCGCTGCGCAGCAGGCCGGACGGCTTCGATGAAGAGGCGCGCCCCGCTGCCTGGGCGCCAGGTCCGGGGGCGGCCCAGCCGTGGCCCGTCGCTGGCACGGCCCCACGGCGGGCGGATCCCGCCGGTGGGGTGACGTCTCCCGCCACCCCCGTCGCTCTCGCCGAGGACGAGGACGACTCGGGCTGGGTTCGCGGGCCCGGCGTCGTGGACTGGCTCGTTCACCGGCTCTCTCGACCGTCCATCCGGGCTGATCGGAGCGCCTCGCTGGCCGGCGAGCGAGGCGGCCGCCTGGACCGGACCGACCTGCTGATCGTGGCCGGCCTGGTCGTGGCCGCGGTCCTGGTCCGCGGCTACCGCCTCGAGCAGCCGGTGGGCATGTACTTCGACGAGGTCTACCACGCCCGCACGGCGACCGAGTTCCTGCAGGACTGGGAGTACGGACAGCCGCACGCCATCTACGAGTTCACCCACCCCCACCTGGCCAAGTACGCCATGGCCTGGGGGATCCGGCTGGCCGGTGGCAATGAGATCACCGGCCAGGCACGCGTCGGAGGCCCTGTCCTCGACGCGGTCATCGAGCGGGCGCTGGTCTCCCTCCGGCGGGACGTCGGCGAGCGCGGGCGACCGGCTCTACGTGGCCACGGGCGAGTCCCTGCAGGTCTACGACCTGGCCACAGACTCGCTGCTCCGGGAGCTGCCCGTGGCCGCCACGGCCCTCGCCCTCGACGACGAGAGCCACAGGCTGTACCTGGCCGGCCCCGACGGCAGCCTGTCGCGACTGGACACCACCGGCCTCGAGGCCGGCCCGGAGGTCGAGGTCCGCCCGGATGACCAGGCCGACGACGCCGGGCTGGAGGCTTTCTCGGCCGGGCCGGGCACCCCAGTCGAGCGACTCGTCGTCACGGACACGTCCGTGGTGGCCATCAGCGCGGGCTCCATCAGCACCTTCGACACCGAGAGCGGCGCGCCGCTCTCGGAGCGCTTCGCCTTCGCTGCCTCCGACGCCCTGGCGCTGCCGTGGGAGGAGCGCGTCGTCGTGGATACCCGTGAGCTCAGGGATCCGACACAGGTCGCTCGGCGCCTGGCGCGCGCCATCGCCGGCCCCACGGACGACAGCGCCGTGGGCGGCTCCGGCGCGTCCGGCTCGGCGATGGACCCGGCAGGGACCCAGGCAGCCGGTGATCGGCCCGCCACCGGGGAGGCGCCGGCCGGGGAGGTGGCTCGCCTCGAGCGCCTGTTCGAGACCGATGGCTTCGTGGTCGCCGACGCCTACCTTGGCGAGGACGCCCTGAAACGGGTCCAGGAGGCCGTCGAGGCAGGCGACCTGCCCGGGGTGCGCGTGGAATCGGCGCCCCTGCTGGCGGTCTCGGACCACCGCGGCATCTCCGTCCTGGACGCCTGGACCCTCGACCTCGTCGCGGAGGTTCCGACCGACGCCGCCGTGACCTCGCTGGCGCTGGTCTCGGACGGCCTCGACGAGCCGACGCTCTACGCTGCCGCCGGCGACCGCCTCGAGATCGTGCCCATCCGGGACGACGGGCCCGGGCTCCCCGACGAGCTCGCCGATGCCCGGCGCCGTGCGCGCGCGTGGCCTGGAACGAGCCCGCCAACCTGGTCCACGTGCTGGGGGACGCCCCGGCGGGCGGCCCCACGGTCTACGTGGTCGAGCCGCACGGCAACGCCGTGTTCGCCGATGTGCCGCTCCCCACCGAGCCGGCCGTCCTGCTGGCTGACACACAGCCGGACTTCCCCGACCAGGACCGGGGCGACCTGCTGGCCATCAGCTCGGACGGAGCCCTGACCAGGGTCGGCATCGAGGGCAACGCCTTCGGCTGGCGCCTGCCCGGGATGCTCCTGGGGGCCCTGATGGCAGGCCTGCTGTACCTGCTGGCCCGTGTCCTCTTCTCGAGGCGGAGCGTGGCCGTGCTGGCCGGTGTGCTGGTCGTCGCCGAGGGCATGGCCTTCGCCAACTCTCGGATCGGCATGAACGACGTCTACGTGACCACCTTCCTGGTGCTGGCCGCGCTCCTCTTCGCGCCGCTGTACCTGGGCCCGCGGCGTCCATGGACCGCTGTCGCGCTGCTGGTCGGCACCGGCCTCGCGCTTGGCTTGGCGCTGGCCTCGAAGTGGGTGGCCCTCTACGCCATCGGCGGCCTCGCCCTGGTGGTCCTCTTCCGATCCGGCCTGGGGCGCGTCCTGGCGTTGCTGGGCATGGTCGCCCTGACCGCCGTGCTGGGCGCCCTGGCCATCCGGCCAGCGCCCGTGGACGATCCCTCCCGGAACTGGCTCTTCCTGGCCCTGATGCTCGTGCTGACCTGCCTGCTGGCGGCGGCCATGGTGCGCCGCCCGCTACCCGTGACCCGACCCGAGCTTCGCCTCGCCGTCAGCGCGCCCATCGTCGCGGGCGCGGCCCTCGTGGCAGCCGGCCTCCTGCTCCCCGTCTCCGGTGCGGACGCCGCTGGCGTGCTTTCCATCCTCCTGGGGCTGGCGACCGGCGCCGTCGCCTGGCTGGCTGGCCGCCTCGGGTTCGGGCCGCTGGCGACCGGCGCAGGCCGGGATCAGCGGCAGGCCGCCTCCAGCGCCTGGCTGCAGCCCGGATGGTCTGCCGGCCTGCCCTGGCTCTTCACGCTGCTCTGCCTGGTCCTGCTGCCGCTGGGGGTCTACGTCATCAGCTACGCGCCCTGGGTCGGGCTCGGCAACGCCTGGGGCCTGCCGCTCCTGGGCAGCCTGCCCTTCCTGCCGGCGGGCAGCGACGCGGGCCAGACCCTGGCCGAGTTGACCCGGTCGATGTACCAGTACCACGACAGCCTGCGCGCCTCGCACGCAGCGTCGTCACCGTGGTGGGCGTGGCCGCTGGACCTCAAGCCGGTGTGGTTCTTCTCCGAGCGCTACGCGGCCTCGTCCACCGGCCTCATCTACGACACCGGCAGCCTCGTGGTCTTCTGGCTGGGGATCGCGGGCATGGGCTTCGCCGCCGTGTCGGCCTGGTTCCGCCGCAGCCTGGCCCTGACGCTCGTGGTCATCCTGTGGGCCGTCCTCTGGCTGCCCTGGGTGCGCATCGACCGGGCCACGTTCCAGTACCACGTCTACGCCAGCCTGCCGTTCGTGGTGCTGGCCCTGGCCTACTTCCTGGCCGATCTCTGGCACGGCCCCAGCCCGCGGGCCTGGTTCCTGGCGCGCGCCGCGGCCGCGCTGGCCATCCTGGGGGTGCCGCTCATGTGGTTGCTGCGCACCCCGCTGTGCTTGCTCGCCGGCACCGAGAAGGCCCACGCCGGGGGCGCGGCCTGTGCCTCGGAGGTGACCCGGACGGCACAGCTCAGCGAGGGCGGTGTGGCGGCGCTGGCGGTGCTGGCCCTCGGCGGGGCCGTCGCCATCGGACTCGCCTGGCGATCCAGTCGCCGGGCCGCCCGCGACCCGAACCGCGCTCCCGGCGCCCCGGCACGCGCGACCTCGCTGGCCTGGTCGATCGTGGTCGCGCTCCTCACGCTGGCGGGCGTCGTGGCCGCGTTGGCCTTCCTGGACACCGGCACGACCACCGCGGTGACCCTCTCGTCCGACCTCCTGGCGCTCCTCGGGCTGATGGTGCTCGCGCTGCCCGCCTGGCTGGTGCTGCGCGCCCGCGATCCGCGGCGTTTCGTGCTGGGGGTACTGGCGGCCGCGGTGCTGTGGCTGCTGGTCTTCTACCCGAACCTCTCCGGCCTGCCCATGCCCGCCGACCTGGCCAGCCTCTACCAGGGCCTGCTGCCGACGTGGAACTGGGACTTCCAGTTCGCGGTCAACATGGATCCTGCCACCGGGGGCAGCTTGGTGGACGCCGTGACCCTCGTGGTCGCCGCGGTGTCCGTGGTCGCCGTCGTCGGTGTGGCGCTGGTCGCCAGGCGCTGGGGCCGCGCGACCCGGACCCAGCCTGAGCCACCCTGGGTCGGGCCGCCGACACCCCCGCCCACACCGCCGCAGACATCGCCCCCGGCATCCAGCGCTGCGGGCACGCCCCCGGCCTCCTGGGGGACGACCGGGTCGGCGCCGCGCTGAGCGCGGACCCGCCCAGGGCATCGGGGTCAGGAGGGGCCCGACCCGAGCGCCGGCATCAGCGTGGGCCGCACCCGGGCGCCAGGGTCAGCTCCGGCCCGACCAGAACCCCGGTGTGGGCAGCGGCCGGCTGGGGGCCTCCGGAACAGGCGCGCGGAAATCGGGCGGCAGGCCGCCGGAGGACGCCAGGCGTCGCACCACGAAGCCGTAGTATTCCTCGACCTTGGCGGCCACCGCCTCCCAGCTGAACTGCTGCGCTCGCTCCCGCCCGGACTCGCCCATGCGTTGGCGCAGCTGCGGGTCGCGCAGGAGCGTGCCCAGCGCCGCGGCCAGGCCCTCGACGTCTCGCGGCGGTACGAGCACGGCCTGCTCGTTGCGGCGCACGACGCCCTTGTAGCCGTGGATGTCGCTGCAGACGATGGGCACGCCCGCGGCCATGGCCTCCAGCAGGACGATGCCGAACGATTCCTGGCCCGTGGCCGGCGAGGCATAGATGTCCGCGGTCGCGAAGGCGCGGGCCTTGTCGTGCTCGGAGAGCCGGCCCAGCAGCTCCACGCCGCCCAGTCGCCGCGAGGTGATGTAGCGACGCACCTCGCCGAGCTGGGGGCCGTTGCCGACCACCAGGAGCCGGCAGCCGAGGCCCTCCAGGCGCAGCTGGTAGTAGGCGCGCAGCAGGTACATGAGCCCCTTGCGGTTCTCGAAGCGCCCCACGAAGAGGATGTTGGGGATGCCGTCCCGCCAGCGCGCGAAGGGCGGCACGCCCTCGAACTGCGAGAGGTCCACGCCGTTGGGGATGACCTTGTACTCACCCGGGAAGTAGCGGCCGATGAAGTGGCGCGCCGCGGCGCTCACGGCGATGCGCCCGTGGAGCCGTTTGGCGAGGCCCTTCATCATGCGCTGCCCGAACTCGTACGAGGGGCTGAAGCCCGAGTAGGCGTGGAAGGTGGCCACGTTGACGGCCTTCGAGTGGCGCAGGATCTGGAGCGACAGGAAGGGCACGAAGGGCTCGTGGAAGTGGATGATGTCGAAGCGCTCGCGGTCCAGCATCTCCGCCACCAACTGGCCGTAGCGATGCGACACCGTGAGGGTGCCGATGGAGCCGTTGGTGGGCACGCTCCAGCCGTAGCCGAGGCGGATGATGTCGCCCTCGCTGGAGCGCTGCGGCCCATGCGTGCTGCTGATGATGCGGACGTCGTGCCCGCGCTTGACGAGGTTCTCGTAGAGGTAGCCGACGTGCGCGTTGACGCCGCCCGGCAGCGGGAAGATGTAGGGGGTGACCAGCCCGATCTTCATGCGTCCGGCTCCTCGGCCAGGCCGGCCGCGGCGCGGTCGAAGCGCACCGGTCGTGCTCGGCCGCCCGGGTACCCGAGGTCGCGACCCGTGCCGTCGCGGAGGACCTTGCCGCGCACCTCGTCCCGGACGGCGGCCACGTTCTTGCGCTGCTGCCGGCCGAACATGTGCAGCTGCTCCTGCCAGGTGTAGGGGCGGCCCTCCCAGGCCGTGTCTCGCGCAGCCACGGCGGCGCGAAGGTCGGCCGCCGAGCGGCCTCGGAAGAGGGTCACGGTGCTGCCCACCTTGGCCGCCTGGTGGGCGTCCGAGCCGGCCACGGCCGCGATGCCCAGCTCCTCTGCCAGCGCCGGGGCCCTGCGACTCCAGCGCATCCGGGCCGTGGTGGGGTTGAAGCCCTCGAGGGCGTCAGGGTGGTAGATGGGGTCGGCCTCGTCCATGAGCGTGCGGATGGTGCGCTCGCTGGCGCAGAGCGGGTAGGGCGGCAAGGGGTGGGCGACGATGGCCAGCCCGCCCTGCTCGTGGATCATGGCGATGGAGCGCCGCATCGAATACCAGGGCCCGATGCGCTTCGTCAGCCAGAGGCCCACGAGGTGCCCGTTGCGCGTGGTGACCTCCTCGCCGACGACGACGTCGATGGGCAGCCCGCGGCCCGCGGCGATGGCCCGCGCGGCGACCGCGGCATCGATGCGCTCGTGGTCGGTGATGGCGATGGCATCCAGGCCCCGGGCGAGGGCCGCCTCCAGGATGGCCTCCACGTCGGACACCCCGTCCGAGGCCAGCGTGTGGATGTGCGGGTCCATGCGCAGCAGGGGGGCTCCGGCGAGGCTCGGGGCGCCAGTCGTGGTCGGCGAGGGCTCAGCCGGCTGACCGGGCGTCGCGGCCTCCGGCCCGAGGCGTGGCTGCCTCGGACCCGGACGACCCTGGCGCTCGCTCGTCGTTCACCGCTCTCCCTCGTCGCTCCAGATGGCGAAGAACAGTGTCGTCCATTGCTCCGGCGCGCGTGCGATGATGCGTTCGAAGGCGCGCGCCTCCTGCTCGATGATGGAGCGCGTGGCCTCCCGCCTTGACAGGCCGGGCTCGGGCTGGATGCGCACGGTGTGGCCCAGCCACTCGCCAGGGCCCGTCCGCTCGATGGCCTGCAGGTAGATGGGCGCGCCCGTCTGCACGGAGAGCACGGCCGGCCCGATGGGCAGCCGCGCTGGCGCCCCGAAGAGCTCCACCTGCGACGCCGCTGCCCACGATGTTGCGGTCGGCCACGACCCCCACGGCCTCACCGCGCTCGAGGGCCGCGATGAGCGAGCTGGCCGCGTCTCCGAGGGGCACGATGGTGACACCCAGCTCGAAGCGCACGTGGTCGAAGTAGGCGCGCGCCAGCGGCGAGGTCACGAACTCCATGGGCCCCGTCACCGGCAGCTCCCCGACCCGCGCTCCGTAGAGCGCGGAGAGGTCCACCGATCCGAAGTGCATGGCCATGTGGATGGGCCCGACCTCGCCCGGGGGCGCGAGCCGTCATGGCCTCGCGCGTGGCCGCCGGGTCGCTGGCACGAAGCGCGCCTTGAGCTCCGGGCCGCTGTAGCGAGGCCCCAGGGCGGCCTCTGCGTAGCTCACCACCCAGTGCCCGAAGGTCGCGCGCACGAGCCGGTCGAGGGCGCGCGGGTCGCGTGCCGCGGCGCGCACCCGGGGGATGGCCATGTCGTTGGCGACGAGCCATTCGCAGACCCGGGCCAGGTTCCTGCGCACCTGCTCGCGCCGCTCCGGCATGAGCAGCGAGAGCCCGGCCCCGATGGCGTAGGCGACGCGGTAGAGCGGCTTGTCCGGCAGGTGCCGCGCCACCCACAGCGCGCCCAGCAGTGCCGCGGAAGGCGATGGCCTGGGGCAGGCTCAGCGGCGGTGCGGGCGGGAACGCCGGCCCGGGAGTCGGCTGCGGCGCTCACGAAGCCTGCTCCGCGCCCGCGGCTCGTGCCGCCAGCGCCGCGCCCTCCTGGACGCTCGACGGCCACATGGGCTTGAAGGTGTACCACTGCTCCGGGGCTGCGCGGACCATCGCCTCCAACGCCTCGGCGACGGCCTGGGTGGCGCGCGCCAGCTCCGCCGTGGAGCCGTCGGCGACCTCGATGGGCTCTGACATGAAGGGACGATAGCGACCGTCCGGCTCGCGGCGCGCCACGACGGGCACGATGACCGCCCGCGTCCGTGACGCCAGCAGCGCCGGTCCGGCGGGCAGCGTGGTCCACGCCCCGAAGAGCCGCACCGGCACGTCATCGTTGCGGTACCCCCAGTCCACGACCATGCCCAGGATGCAGGGCTGGCGCATGACTCGGAAGATGTCGCGCAGGCGCCGCCAGGGGATGATGGTCACGCCCCAGCGGGCGCGGGAGCGGGTGAGCAGCTCGAAGAGCTCCGGGAAGGCCGAGTCATCGGCGAGGCCGAAGACGGGGATGCCCTGCTGGGCATAGGCGCCGGCGAAGACCTCGATGCTGCCGATGTGGCCGCTCACGGCGATGATGCCGCGCCCCTCCGCCCGGCAGCGCCGCCAGAGGGCCATGAAGCGCTCGTGGTGCTCGCCCTCGCAGAGCAGCAGGCGCTGGGGCTCGTCCGCGGGCAGGCTCGGCAGCCGCATGAGCTCCAGCGCGAAGCGGGCGTAGGTGGCGTAGATGCCGCGCGCCAGTCGTGCCACGCGAGGGTGGTCCGGCGGCAGCCCCAGGACGTGCGAGGCGTTGGCCACGATGATGCGGCGCTTGGTCGGCCAGAGCCGGAAGCCGGCCAGGAAGAGGGCTCGGGCGACCGGCTCGGAGAGGCGCAGTGGCACGCGTGCCAGCAGCCACGAGGCGCCGCGATAGAGCGTCACGACCAGCCGCTCCCAGGCTCGGCTGAGCGCCCGGCTCAGCCCGCGGCGCTGGGAGCGGCGGTGTGGTGCGTAGTCGACGCCTGACACGTCCCTCCTGTCTAGGCGATGGCCATCGCCTCCAGCCCTGGCGCGGCCGCGCCGGTCGTGGCCTCAGCCATCGCTGCCTCATCGGCCGGCCGGCCGGTGAGCGTCTCGTTGTCCTCGCCCCGGATGAAGGCCTCCACGCGCTGGTGCGCCACGTCATCGTGGAGCTGGCGCGGCGGGCTCTTCATGAAGTAGGCCGAGGGTGCCACGAGGGTACCCGACAGGCCGCGATCGAGACCGAGCTTCATGCAGCGGATGGCGTCGGTGATGACGCCGGCGCTGTTGGGGCTGTCCCAGACCTCCAGCTTGAGCTCGACCAGGAGGGGCACGTCACCGTAGGTGGTGCCCTCCATGCGGATGTGGCAGAACTTCCGATCCTCCAGCCAGGGCACGTGGTCCGACGGCCCGACGTGGACGTTGCCCTCGCCCAGCTCGTAGTCGAGCATGGAGGTCACGGCGTTCGTCTTGCTGATCTTCTTGGACTCCAGCCGCTCCCGTTCGAGCATGTTGAGGAAGTCCGTGTTGCCGCCGAAGTTGAGCTGGTAGGTGCGGTCGACGCGGACGCCGCGGTCGGCGAAGAGGCGCGTCAGGACGCGGTGCGAGATGGTCGCGCCGACCTGGCTCTTGATGTCGTCACCGATGATGGGCAGGCCCTCCGCGGCGAAGCGCTGCTGCCATTCCGCCTCGCGCCCGATGAAGACGGGGATGGCGTTCACGAAGCCGACCCCGGCCTTCAGGGCCTGCTCGGCGTACCAGCGCGTGGCCACCTCGCTGCCCACCGGCAGGTAGGAGACGAGCACGTCGACCTGTCGCTCGCGCAGCACGCCGGCCACGTCGACGGCCGGAGCGTCCGACTCCGCGATGATGCGGCTCAGGTACTTGCCCAGGCCGTCATGCGTGGGGCCGCGCTGCACGGCCACGTCCAGGCGCGGGACGTCCGCGAAGCGGTACGTGTTGTTGGGAGCCGCGAGGATGGCCTCCGAGAGGTCCCGCCCGACCTTGTCGGCGTTGACGTCGAACGCAGCCACGAAGTCGATGTCGCGGACGTGGTAGCCGCCCAGGTCGACATGCATGAGGCCCGGGACGAAGGCGTCGGGCGACGCGTCCTGGTAGTGGTAGCGGCCCTGGATGAGGCTGCTGGCGCAGTTGCCCACACCGACGATGGCGACGCGGACCTTCCGCGCAGGCCTCGGTGCGGGCGTCGGTCCATGGCCGTTGAGGCCGCCGATCGCGAGTTCAGCCATGCTGGTCTCCTTTCCTGGCCCCGGGGGGACCTGTCCCGGTGGCGAAGCGCTCAGCCGTTCGGCGGCTGGGCAGTGACGAAGAGGACGCGCTGGATGACCGTGATGGTCGCCAGCACGGCGATGAGGGCCAGGCCGGCGGCCAGGACCAGGCTGCCGAGGTCGGACAGGTCGGGGGTGACCCCGCCCAGCAACCCGGCACCGACGAGTGCGACACCGAGGATGACCGTGCGCACCTCGCGCGGCGCGAAGCCGATGGCGGCCATGCCGGTCCCGCTGGAGAAGCCCAGGCCCTCGCTCTTGGCGCGGGAGTAGCTGACCATGAAGGCCGAGACGAGCGCGGCCGCGGAGAGCCAGGCGCCCAGGTCGAAGCCGGCCCGGGTGCAGCCGATGACGATGCCGACGTAGACGACCCCCTCGCCCCAGCGGTCGAAGACGCTGTCCATGAAGGCGCCCAGCTTGCTGACCTGGCCGGTGGCACGGGCCACCGCGCCGTCGAACATGTCGAAGCCCGCGCCGACCGTGGCCACGATGCCGGCCAGCAGCCACCACTCGAGGGCCGCCATGACCCCGCCCAGCGAGGCGATGCCGAAGCCGATGAGCGTGAGCATGTTGGGCGTGAGGCCCGCCCGCGACATGGCCAGGGCCAGCGGCTCCACCTTGGCGCGGATGCCGGAGCGCTGCTCCGGGGAGATGAACGACCCCTTGCTCATGACGATGACCCTCCCGTTCCGAGGAGCTGACGCTCCTGCTCGTGGTATCGCTCGAGTGCTCCCCGGTCGAGGCGACAGATGACCTCGCGGCCGACCCGACGGGTCTCGACCAGTCCGACTGCCCGCAGGCTGCGCAGGTGCCACGACACGAGGGGCTGGCTCAGGTCCACGTGCCGCGTGAGGTCGCCGACGGTGCCCTCGCCGTGGCTCAGCCGCTGCAGGATGCGCAGGCGCGTCGGGTCGGCCAGCACCTTGTGCATGACGACGAGCTCTCGCAGCTCCGCGGGCGGATCCGTGATGGTGGCGATGGTGGAGCGGATGCGCGCCGGGCTGGGCACCGCTTGCGGTCCTCCCGCTGCGAGGCTCGTCATAGCAACGAGTCTTTATATAAATGCTCGTTGATGCTACGCTGCCGGTGGTGGGGCTGTCAAGCCGCGGGGCTTACGTCGCGCCTACCCCGCCGGCCTGGAGAAGCGCTGCGCGTTGCCCATGGCGGGCCAGACCAGCGACTGGCTCACGGCCAGCATCTGGGCCAGGTGCTCACGATCGTGGTGCGCCCACTCGTGCAGGAGCTCGGACACGCTCAAGTCGCCGACCACGGGGTGGAGCCCCACGCGTCGGCAGTCGGCCTCGGTGAGCGCGGCCACGAACCGAAGGCCGTCCTCGCGTGTCGACCAGGAACTCGGCCACCAGGTCCTCCGGGTCGCGCTCCTGATCGCGCCGGGCAGCGGCCACTGCCGGCTGGTCCCACGGCTCGAAGGTCGGGCTGGTCCTCCCGCAGGGCCAGGCGCATGCGGCCCACGAAGCCCCGCCGGTCCGCCTCCACGAGGTGGCCGAGCACCTCGTTGGCGCTCCACTCACCGGGTGCCGGAACCACCCGGGAGCGATCCGCCAGCGCCCGGATCTCAGCCACGGCGCCGTCAGTGGAGGCGCGCACCAGGGCGGCGATCTCCGTGGGGGTCAGGGCTGCCTGGGGGTTCATGGGTCCGTCCTCCACGCGTGAGATGTGGCTGATGGCGGTGCGGCCGAGTGTCGGCCCGCCGCCCACCCGTCCGGCGGCCGCCCACCGGTCCGGCCGAGGTCACGCCATGGTGTCACGACCCACCAGCCCGCGCTTCGGTCAACGGCCCTGCCCGTCTGCCCAGCACCTCCGGCCCTGCTGGCCCATCATTGCCACATGGCACGGCTCTACCGCAGGCGCGCAGTCATGGCGATGATGGTGCTGGTCGGACTGCTGCTGGCGGCCCTGGCCGCGCTGGCCCTGGGCGCCGATGTGGTCAGCCTCGCCCTGGGGGCGGCCGTCGTTGCGGTTGCCTTCGTCGTCCTGGTGGTTTCCGGCACGGGAACAGCCGGCCGCATCGCGGCGCCGCGAGCGGCGCCTCCGCACCGATCGCGGGCGGAGGCAAGGGTGCGCGGGCTGGCGCCGGCAGCGCGGGTGGGAAGCGCCGCGGAGCAGGAGGGCCGCACGCCGCGGAGCGGGAGGTGCGCATCCAGGGGCGTCGCACCATCGACGCCATCGAGTCCGCAGAGGCGCGGCTCTTCAGCCAGCTGGAGGCCCTCGACTGGCTGCATGCCGAGTTGCGGCTGGCGCATCCGCTGCCGGCCACGCGGGGCTACGCGGCCGCGCCGGACGCGCTCGTCGAGCTGGTGCGCATCATCGACCGCGTGGCACCGGCCACCGTCCTGGAGCTGGGCAGCGGCGTCTCCACGATCGTCATCGCGCGGCGTCTGCAGCAGCTCGGCCACGGCCACCTCGTGGCCCTCGAGCACCTGCCCGAGCATGCCGAGCGCACGCGCGCGGAGCTTGCCTCCCAGGGGCTCGCTGACGTCGCCACCGTCGTTGACGCGCCGCTCGAAGAGGTGTCCGTGGGACCCGCGACGTGGAGCTGGTACGAACTCAGGCCCGGCGTGCCCGCCGTCATCGACGCCCTCTTCGTGGACGGCCCGCCCGGCGGCACGGGCTCGCTCGCCCGGTACCCGGCCCTGCCGCTGCTGCGCGACCGCCTGGTGCCCGGTGCCACCGTCTTCGTGGACGACGGCGATCGTCCCGACGAACAAGAGATGGTGCGCCGCTGGCAGCTGGAGATCGACGGCCTGCAGGCCACCCATCTTCCGCTGGTCAAGGGCGCGTGGCTCCTGGCGATGCCCGGTGCCTGACCATCGTGGGCCTGTCGTCCGGGCCGCGCGTCCCGGCTGAGGGGTCAGCGCGGCCATGAGCTCAGCGTCCCGGGCGGTGATGCTGGCGGCCCTCTGCCTGGGTGTCCTGCTGGTCGGCATCGAGCTCTTCATCACGGCCGTGGCCCTGCCGCGCATCATCGTCGACCTCTCCGGCTGGACCGACCTGCGGCGGGCGTCGTGGATCATCACCGCCTACCTGGTCGCCTACATCGCGGCCACGCCGCTGGCCGGACGCGCGGCCGACCGCTTCGGCCTGCCGGCCCTCATGATGGCCTCGCTGGCCCTCTTCGGGCTGGGCTCCCTCTTCTCCGGGGCTGCGCAGAGCCTCGAGCAGCTGGTCGTGGCGCGCGCCATCCAGGGCGTCGGCGCCGGCGCCATCGTGCCCCTCGCCACGGCCGGCGCCAGCCACCTCTACACCGGCCACGCGCGCTCGCGGGCCCTGGGCTTCGTGGGCGCCGCCACGTTCCTGGGCATGGCCGTCGGCCCGGTCCTTGGCGCGCTCGTGCTGGAGAACCTGCAACTGCGCGACGCCCTGGCCTCGGTCGGCATCTGGGGCGGCGCGCTCGTGGACCTCCTGGCGCCGAGCTGGCGCTGGGTCTTCTACATCACCGCGCCGCTCTCGGCCCTGGCCCTCATCTACGTCTGGGCGGCCTCGCCAGGCTGGGATGTCAAGCCCAGCCGCTCGAGCATGGACGCCATCGGTGCGACGTTTTTCACCGTGGCCCTCACGAGCGGCCTGCTGGCCATCACTCTCGTGGGTGAACAGGCGGACGGCGGTGGCCTGCCGCTGGCACCCGTGGCGGCCGTCATCGCCCTGCTCGCCGGTGCCCTGGCCGCCCGGCGCATGCTGCGCACGCCGGAGCCATTCCTTGACCTGCGTCTCTTCGCGAACCGCGTGTTCAGCGGTGCGGTCCTGGTGAGCTTGCTGACCGGCTACGCGCTGGCCACGGCCATCATCGGCGTGGCCACCTTCGTCGACCGGGTGCGCTTCTCGGGCCCGGAGGAGCAGGGCATGCTGCTCGGCCCGCTGGCCCTGGCCATGGCCGCCGGCGCCTTCGTCTCTGGCTTCGCGACGCGCCGCGTGGACGCCACGCTGGTGACGATGGCCGGCCTCGCCATCAGCATCGTCGGCCTGCTGCTGTTGTCCACCGTCCGCATCGACACGGAGCTGGCGGTCCCCATGCTGGCCGTGTCGCTCTTCGGCCTCGGCTTCGGCCTGACCGTGACGCCGCGCACCACGGCCGCCGTGGAGGCCGCCGGCCGGGCCGCCTTCGGCATGGCCAGCGGCATGGTCACCGTGGCCCGCATGGTGGGCATGGGCCTCGGCATGGCCATCCTCACGGCCTTCGCGACCACCCGCATCGACACGGTGTCGGTGGCCATCGAGGACCAGGCCTTCCGCGACACCATCCTGCCCCCCGAGCTGGTCGGCGCTCCGCTGGGCGACCCGATGGTGCTGGACGCCCTGGAGCGCTGGGCCTCCGCACAGGCAGCCGACGTCCTGGGGCAGCTCTTCATCGTGGCGGCCATCGTGCTCCTCGTGACCGCCATCCCGGCCTGGCTCATGCACGGTCGACGCGGGCGCACCGCGGGCACGGACGCCACGGCCAGGGCTGGAACGTCGAGCGAGCCGGGCGCGGCATCGTCCGGCCGTGACGCCCGACCGCCGGGCACGGATGACCAGCCTGCCGACAGCGACGAGAAGCGGAGGGCATCGGCGCTGGCTTCTGAGGACGGGCGGCCGGTCGCGGCGGCACTCCTGGCGCGGCACGTGGTGGCGTTGGTGGGCGACGGCCGCTTGCTCGTGGTCAGCGACTTCGACGGCACGCTCTCCGGCCTGGTCTCCGACCCCTGGGGTGCCGACATGGTCCCAGCTGCCCGTCGTGCCCTGCGACGCCTTGCGGTCGCGCCCGGTGTCCAGGTCGTGCTCCTGTCCGGGCGGACCGTCCTCGACCTGGCCGGCCGGGCCCGGGTCGGTGGCATCCACTACCTCGGCGACCACGGTGCCGAGTGGGCCACCGCGCTCGCGCGGCTTCCGGCCCGCTGCCCTTCGTGTCCAGCGCGAGCCGGCCACGCCCTGCGGAGGCCGCCATGGCCACAGCGCCTGCGGCGCGAGGTGCCCCGAGTCATCGAGGAGGCCTGGCTCGTCGTGGAGGCCAAGGGCCCGGCCCTGACCTTCCACTTCCGCGCCGCGCCCGACATCGAGGCCGCGCGGGCTCGCCTCGTGGCGGTTGTGGATGCGCCTCGACCCCGACCACGCCCTCGCCCGCTCCGGTGGCCGTCGCTCACTGGAGCTGCGGCCCTCCGGTGCCACGGACAAGGGCACCGCGCTGCTGCGGCTCCTCGCGGAGCATCAGCCTCGCGTGGTCGTCATGCTGGGCGACGACCACACCGACGCCCTTGCCTTCGAGGCCCTGCGTGAGGCGCGCTCACGCGGGTCCGTCGATGGTGTCGCCATCGCCGTGGCCGGGCACGCCGACACCCGGGCCGGCGTTGCCGCACGAGCCGACCACGTGCTGGCTTCCCCGCGCGAGGCGGCCCGTTTCCTGGGGCTCCTGGCCGACGCGCGGCGCCCTGGGCGGTCCGCGGTCCTAGAGCGAGGTGAGCGCCGCGGCCGCGGCCGCCGTCCAGTCCATGACGGCCTGCGTGACGGGCGGGACCAGGCCGATGGCGATGGTAGCCGTGGCAGCCAGCACGAGACCGACGCGCGTGGGCAGGCCGATGCTGACCGGGGCCGCCCCCTCCGCCGGCTGGCGCATGTACATGACGACGACGACGCGCAGGTAGTAGAAGGCCGCCGCGGCCGCGTTGAGCATGAGGATGACCGCCAGCAGCGAGGTCGGCCGGCCGACCTCCAGGGCGCCCAGCACCACGAGCGCCTTGGCGAAGAAGCCGGCCAGCGGTGGGATGCCCGTCAGGGAGAGCAGGAAGACGGTCATCGTCAGGGCCAGCACCGGCGCCCGGTAGCCGAGGCCGGTGAAGGTGGCGATCTGGCTGGTGACGCCCGGCCGCCGCTGCAGCGCGGCTACCACGGCGAAGGCGCCCAGGTTCATGAAGGCGTAGGCGACGGCGTAGAAGAGGACGCTCTGGACGCCCGCCTCGGCCACGGCCTCCGTGGGCGCGGTGGCGAAGACGACGAGCCCGACCATGATGTAGCCGGTGTGGGCGATGGACGAGTAGGCCAGCATGCGCTTGATGTTGTCCTGGCCCAGGGCGGCCAGGTTGCCGACCGTCATGGTGATGGCCGCCAGCACGCCGATGACCAGCGCCCACTCTCCCCGCAGCGGCGTCAGGGCCTCCACGAAGAGGCGCAGGATGAGCGCGAAGGCGGCGATCTTGGGGCCCGTGGAGAGGTAGCCGGTGACCGGCGTGGGCGAGCCCTGGTAGGCGTCCGGCGTCCAGTAGTGGAAGGGCACCGCGGCGATCTTGAAGAGCACCCCGACAGCCAGCAGGCCGAGGCCCATGGCCAGTGCCAGCGGCAGTGGCTGGCTGCCGTCGAAGATGGCCGCCAGCTGACCGGCGATGGCCGAGAGCTGCGTGGAGCCCGTGTAACCCAGCACGAAGGCCAGGCCGAACAGGAGGATGGCGCTGGAGAAGGAGCCCAGCAGGAAGTACTTGATGGCCCCCTCGGTGGAGAGCCCGTCACGCTTGGCGAAGCCCGCCAGCAGGTAGCCCGGCAGCACCAGCAGCTCCAGGCCCAGGAAGAGGATGAGCAGGTCCTGGCCGCCGGCGATGAGCATGCCGCCGCTGACCGCGAAGAGGAGCGTGGCCGTGAACTCCGGCAGCGGCAGCTTCCGCGGCGCCAGGTAGTCGGGCGCGAAGAGCAGCGTCAGCAGGCCGACGAAGATGAGCGCCACGTTCATGAGGACCGCGAAGAGGTCCAGCGTGTAGAGCGATGGCTGACCGATGGTGCCCGGCTCGCTGAGCAGCCCCCAGCCACCGGGCAGCGGCCCGATGACGAAGCTGGCCAGCAGTGCCACCAGCAGCCCGCCGAGGCCCACCGCCAGGACCGGCCTGTCGCGGCGCGGCCAGGCCAGGTCCACGAGGATGACGAGCATGGCGCTGGCGGCCACCAGCGTGAAGGGCAGCAGCGTGAGGATCTCCGTCTGCGTCATGGCAGGAGCCCGCGTGGACCGCGGTGGCGGCCTCAGCGCTGCGTCGCCGACGACGTCCAGGATCTCCGACACGGGCAGCCTGATGAGGTCCAGCACGAGGGCCGGGAAGAGGCCCAGCAGCGACCGTCAGCACCACCAGCGGGGCCAGCGTCATGGCCTCCACGCGGTCCACGTCCGTGAGCTTGTCTGCCCAGCCCCTTGAGGAAGTCGCTGAGCTCGCCGAAGATGGTGTTCTGGACCATGAAGAGCAGGTAGACGGCCGCGAAGATGATGGTCAGCGCGGCCACGAAGCCGACGATGGCCTGGTAGTCGACCGCCCCCAGCAGCACCAGGAACTCGCCCACGAAGCCGGCCAGGCCGGGCAGGCCGGCCGAGGCCAGGCTGAAGAAGACCATCAGGGTGGCGAAGACCGGCAGCCGTCCGCCCAGGCCGCCCATCTTGGCGATGGTGCGGTCGTGCGTGCGCTCGTAGATGACGCCCACGAGCAGGAACAGGGCGCCCGTGATGACGCCGTGGGCGACCATCTGGAAGATGGCGCCCTGGAGCCCCTGCTCGCCCAGGACGAAGATGCCCAGCGTCACGAAGCCCATGTGGCTGACCGAGGAGTAGGCGATGAGCCGCTTGAGGTCGGGCTGGCGGATGGCCACGATGGCCCCGTAGAGCATGCCGATGATGGACAGCGCGATGACCAGCGGGGCGAGGTCTGTCGAGGCTTCCGGGAAGAGCGGCAGGTTGAAGCGGATGAGCCCGTAGCCGCCCAGCTTGAGGAGCACGCCGGCGAGGATGACGGAGCCGGCCGTGGGTGCTTCCGTGTGTGCGTCGGGCAGCCAGGTGTGGAAGGGCCACATGGGCACCTTGATGGCGAAGGCCAGGAAGAAGCCCAGGAAGGCCCACATCTGCAGCGTCGGGTCGACGCCCTCGGCCAGCAGCGTCTGGTAGTCGAAGGCGCCGGCCCAGCTGCCCGTGGCCACCTGGTAGGACCAGGCGATGGCCAGGATGGCCACCAGCATGAGCAGCGAGCCGACGAGGGTGTAGATGACGAACTTGATGGTGGCGTAGATGCGGTTGGCGCCGCCCCAGATGCCGATGATGAGGTACATCGGCACCAGGACGACTTCCCAGAAGACGTAGAAGAGGAAGAGGTCGAGGGCCAGGAAGACGCCCAGCATGCCCACCTCGAGCACGAGGAAGGCCATCATGTACTCCTTCACCCGCACCCGGATGGGCCCGAAGCTGGCCAGGATGCTGATGAACGTGAGCACGGTGGTCAGCAGCACCATCACCAGCGAGATGCCGTCCACGCCGATCTTGTACTGGATGCCCAGGAAGGCGATCCAGTCGGCCTGCTGGACGAGCTGGAAGCCCGGCTGGCTGCTGTCGAAGCTGGCCGCCACGAGGACCGAGAGCCCGAAGGCCACCCCGGCCGTGGTCAGCGCGAGCGAGCGCACCAGGCGCACGTTCGAGCCGGGCACGAAGCCCAGCACGATGGCACCCACGAGCGGCGTGAGGATGAGCAGCGAGAGGAGGTCCGGGCGGGCCAGGAAGTCGTCGAGCATCAGCGTGCCAGGAGGATGAAGACGGCGATCATGACGACCAGGCCGATGGCGATGCCCAGCGCGTAGTTCTGCACGCGCCCGGTCTGGAGGTGGCGGACCCGCTCGCCCGTGGCCTGCGTGACGCTGCCGGCGCCGTTGACGACCCCGTCGATGACGCGCACGTCGAACCACATGACGGCGTTGGCGACCATGCCGCCGAAGCGGTAGAAGAGCAGCGAGTAGAGGTCGTCGAACCACCACTTGTTGAAGGAGGCCGCGTACAGCGCCGCGGGTCAGGCGGTTGCGCTCGCGTGCGTGTCGCTCCACCAGTCTCGGGCCGGCCGCGCCGGCCGAAGAAGCCGAAGAGCCAGATGCCCACGCCGATGCCCAGGGCGGCCACGGCCACCGAGGCCAGGATGAGCGCGCCGTCGATGCCGAAGAGCTCGTACTCGTGGGGGTGGATGCCCAGGATCTCGTCGGCCTGCCGGAAGACCGGCTCCAGCCAGCCGAAGATGCGCGAGGTGGTCGATGGGCTCCAGCAGCGGGCCGATGAGCAGGCCCAGGAAGGCGGTCGGGATGGCCAGCAGGACGAGCGGGCACGGTCATGGACGGCGGCGACTCGTGGACGTGGGGTTCCACCGCCGGGTCCACGTGGCTCTCACCGTAGAACGTCTTGCCCATGAGCCGGAACATGTAGAAGCCCGTCAGGCCGGCCACGATGAGGCCGATGACGAAGACCCAGCCGTAGCCGAAGAGGAACGACTCGGCCAGCACGGCGTCCTTGGAGAAGAAGCCCGCCAGGAGCGGGATGCCGGCCAGTGACAGGGCGCCGATGAGGAACGTCCAGTGGGTGATGGGGATCTTGCGTGCGCAGGGCGCCCATGCGGTCCATGTCCTGCTCGCCGTCCACGGCGTGGATGACCGAGCCCGAGCCAAGGAAGAGCAGGCCCTTGGTGAAGCCGTGGACCATGAGGTGGAAGATGGCCGCCACGAAGGCGCCCACCCCGAGTGCCGCGAACATGTAGCCCAGCTGCGAGAGCGTGGAGTAGGCCAGCACGCGCTTGATGTCCTTCTGGGTCAGGGCGATGCTGGCCGAGAGGATGGCCGTGAAGATGCCGATGGCGGCCACGATGAGCATGGCCTGCTGGGCGCTGGCGAAGATGGGCGAGGTGCGCGCCACGAAGTAGACGCCGGCGTTGACCATGGTGGCGGCGTGGATGAGGGCGGAGACCGGGGTGGGGCCCTCCATGGCGTCGGGCAGCCAGACGTGGAACGGGAACTGCGCCGACTTGCCGGCGGCGCCCACGAAGAGCAGCACGGCCACGATGTTGCGCACCAGCGGGTCCACGGCCTGGAACGGCCCGAACGAGTCGAGGATGTCCATCGTCCCGGTCAGCAGGAAGACGCCCATGATGCCGACCACGAACGACTGGTCGGCGACGCGGTTGACGAGGAAGGCCTTCTTCGAGGCCAGCGCCGGGGCGCGCCGCTTGTACCAGAAGCCGATGAGCAGGTACGAGGAGAGGCCCACCAGCTCCCAGGCCGCGAAGACGACCAGGTAGCTGGCCGCCAGGACGAGCAGCAGCATGCTGAACATGAAGAGGTTGAGGTAGGCGAAGAAGCGCCACTTGCTCGGGTCGTGGGCCATGTAGCCGATGCTGTAGATGTGCACCAGCGTGCCGATCCAGGTGACCACGATGAGCATGACCGCGGTCAGGTTGTCGAAGAGGAAGCCGAACTCGACCTGCAGGGCCCCGGCCGGGATCCAGGTGTAGAGCGTGAAGCCCACCGCCGTGGGCTCCGGGCTGGACAGCGCCCCGAAGGCCAGGACGGTGGCGATGGCGGCCGTGATGAGGATGGCCGTGACGGCGATGATCCAGGGCCGCTCGCCCAGGCGCCGCCCCAGCAGCCCGGTCAGCAGGAAGCCGGCCATGGGCAGGACCAGCAGCGCCAGCATGGCGGCGGCCTGCTCGGGGCTGGCCTGCGTGAGGCGCAGCGCCTCTCCGGCCCCCTCCGCGTCGAAGATGCCCATCCGCCGGCGCCTAGTCGTGCATCGACGCGTACTCGTCGACGAGCGGCGTCCTGCGGTTGCGGTAGATGGCGATGACGATGGCGAGACCGACGGTGGCCTCGCCGGCCGCCACGGCGATGACGAAGAGGGCGATGGTCGAGGCCTGCGCGGCCAGCTCCGGCGTGAAGGCGCCGAAGGCCACGATGGCCAGGTTGACCGCATTGAGCATGATCTCGATGGACATCAGCATGGCGATGGCGTTGCGCTTGGCCAGGAAGCCGAAGACGCCGATGCCGAAGAGCAGCACCGAAAGGACGAGGTAGGCCTCCAGCGAGTGGCTCATGCGGCCTCCTCCTCGTCAGCCGGCGCGGCCGGAGCAGCCGGCAGCCCGCCGGGCCCGCCCAGGCGGTTCGTCTCCGGCATGTCCGGGTCACGGCGGGCCAGGTACAGGCCGCCGATGACGGCCGCCAGCAGCAGGACCCCCACGACCTCGACCGCGAAGAGGTAGTCCCCGAAGAGCAGCAGGGCGATGTCCCGCGCCGGCTGCGGGACGAGGTCCGCGGCGAGCGGGAAGGTGGTCAGCAGCACGGCCGTCAGGAGCAGTCCGACCAGGATGACCGCCGCGATGGCGGCCGCCCACCACTGGCGCTGGAAGACGAGTCGGTTGGGGCCGGCCTTCGACTGCGTGATCATGATGGCGAAGAGGATGAGCACGCTGATGGCGCCGATGTAGACGAGCACCTGGGTGAGCGCCATGAAGGTGCTGCCCAGCAGCGCGTAGATGCCGGCCAGGCCGGCGAAGCAGAGGACCAGCCAGAGCCCGGAGCGGATGATGTCGCGGCCGAGCACGACGAGCAGCGCCGCGCCCAGCATGACGCCCGCCAGCACCAGGAAGACCAGGTCGTCCCAGCGCCACTCGAGGTACGGAACCGTCTGCGGCAGCTCCACGCTCTCCCCTCGTCCCCCTGTGCTCTACCTGTGGTGGGCGTGCCCGGAGCCGGCACCGGCGCCTGTGCCGGCCCCTCCCGCGGGCGACGTCCCGTTCGTCTGCGCCAGCCCCGCCGGCAGCATGGGCAGCAGTCTCTCCTGTGCGATGTCCCGGCCCTGGGCCTGCGCCCGGGCCAGCCAGTCCCGCTCGCGGCGCACGTAGCTGATCTCCGTGTCCCGCTCCAGGGCCGCGATGGCCATGAGGTCGATCATGGGCTCCTCGCGCGACTCGTGCGCCAGCTCGAAGTCGGGCCCGCAGCGAAGGGCATCATAGGGGCAGGCGTCCACGCAGATGCCGCACAGGATGCAGCGCGACTCGTCGACCTCGTACTTCTCGAGCACGCGCGGCTTGGGCATGAGCGCGCCCGTCGGGCAGGTCTCCGCGCAGCGCCCGCAGGAGACGCAGGGCGTCGTGTTGAGGCTCATGTCCAGGGGCGTCGTCACCAGCGTGTCGAAGCCGCTGCGCATGAAGTCGTAGCAGGCCGCGCCCACGATCTCCTTGCAGACGTTGGCGCAGCGGCCGCAGTCGATGCAGCGGGAGGGCTCCCGCAGGATGAAGGCGTGGCTGTCGTCGCGCAGGTAGTCGTGGTTGATGCCCGTGAAGCGGTTCTCGGAGACGCTGCGCACCGACAGGCCGCTGCGGGCGGGGTCCAGGGTGCGCAGCGTGGTGCCGTATTCGATGCCCTGGCGGCGCAGGTCGCAGTAGCCGATGGCCTCGCAGGTGCACTGCAGGCAGCGCGCTGACTCGCGCATCGCCTCCGCCTGCGAGTAGGGGATCTCGTACTCCACGTAGGAGGTGCTGCGGGCCTCGGCCGGCATCGAGCGCAGGCGCAGGCGCGGCTCCTTGACCTCACCCGTGAAGGGCACGATGGCGAGGAACTCCGGCTGCGGTTCGGCCAGCGTCTGGCGGGTCTTGATGGCGTCGAGGTCCTGGCCCTGCAGCCAGGCGTCGATGGCGTACGAGGCGCGCCGGCCCTCCGCGATGGCGGCCACCACGGTGGCTGCGCCGGTGCGCACGTCGCCCGTGCCGAAGACGCCCGCTCGCCCGGTGGCGAAGGTCACGGCATCGGCATCGAGGCGACCCCGCGAGCTGGCCCGCACGCCTTCCGAGCCGCGTCCCAGCCAGCGCAGGTCCGGCCCCTGGCCGATGGCCAACAGGACGCGGTCGCAGTCGATGATGAACTCCGTGCCGGCCACGGCCTCCGGCCGGCGGCGGCCGGAGGCATCGGGCGCGCCGAGCGCCATGCGCTGGAACTCGACGCCCGTGACCTTGCCGGCGGCGTCCGTCACGACCCGCGTGGGGGAGGCCTGGAAGATGGCCCGCGCGCCCTCCTCCAGCATCTCGTGGACCTCGTTGGCGGCCGGCATGTCCTTCATGTCGCGGCGGTAGACGAGCGTCACCTCCGAGCAGCCCTGGCGCACCGAGGTGCGCGCGCAGTCCATGGAGGTGAAGCCGCCGCCGATGACCACCACGCGCGTACCGGCGTGGCCCGGGTAGGGCAGGCCGAGCGTGGCGATGCGCAGGTACTCGAGGCCGTCGATGACGCCGTCGGCGTCCTCGCCGGGGATGCCCAGCTTGTTGGTGTCGTAGCAGCCGATGGCCACCAGCACGGCGTCGAAGCCCTGGTTCTGGAGGTCGTCGACGGTGAAGTCGACCCCCAGCTCGGCATTCGTGACGAGCTTCACGCCGAGGTCCCAGACGGCCTCGTACTCGGCCTCCAGGACCTCCACCTTGGGCAGGCGGTACTGCGGGATGCCGTAGCGCAGCATGCCGCCGGGCGCCGGGTCGCGCTCGAAGACGGTCACCTCGTGGCCACTGAGGGCCAGGTAGTAGGCCGCCGACATGCCCGCCGGTCCGGAGCCGACGACGGCCACCCGCTTGCCCGTGGCCGACCGCTGGTCGAAGGGCCGCGGCGGCGGCGTCCCGGAGGCCTGCGCCTTGAGGACCTGGTCGCCCGCGTAGCGGTGGCTGTCGCGGATGGCGATGGCTTCCTCCACCTCGTCACGCCGGCAGTGCTCCTCGCAGGGCGCCGGGCAGACGCGGCCGAGGACCGAGGGGAAGGGGATGGTGCGCTTGAAGATGCGCGCCGATTCGACGAAGTCGCCCTCGGTGTTGGCCTTCAGGAAGCCCGGGATGTCGATGTGGCTGGGGCACTTGTTCTGGCAGGGCGGCAGGCAGTAGGCGTTGTGGTCGCTGAAGATGAGCTCCAGGTTCGTCTTGCGGATCTGGCGCAGGCGCGGCGTCTGCGTCTGCACCTTCATGTCCGGCTCCGCCTGGCGCGAGCAGGAGATGGGCGGCGTCTCCTCGCCCTCGACCTCCACGACGCACATGCGGCAGGCGCCGAAGCCCGGCAGCTTGGGCTCGTAGCAGAGCGTCGGCACCTCGATGCCGTTGTCCCGGCAGACCTCCAGGATGGTCTGCCCGGCACGACCGGTGACGGTGCGGCCGTCGATCTCGATGCTGAACTCGGGCGCCACCTGGCGGCGCTGCGGCGACTGCGTCGTGAGCAGGCGTTCCACGACGTCGTCGGACGCCGCCGGCACGGCCGGCGGCGGGCTGGCCGGCAGGGGCCGGTCGGCGGGCGGGCTGGTCTGGGGCAGGGTGTCGGTCATGGCGTCTGGGTCGCTCCGGTCGTGCCCCCCGGTCGGTTCGTGATGGTCATCGTGCCGCACCGGCCAGCGAGACGGGCTGGCAGACGCCAGCCGGGCAGTGACCCCGCAGGACGTGGTCCTCGAACTCCGCGGCGAAGGATCGCATCACCGAGAGGAGCGGGTTCGCGGCCTGCGCCTCCAGGCCGCAGAGGGCCGCGTCGCGCATGTCGCGGGCGAGGTCGCCGAAGAGCGTCGCGTCGCTGGGGCGGGCGTGGCCGCCGCAGAAGGCCTCGCCCAGCTCGGAGAGGCGGCGTGTCCCGATGCGGCAGGGGATGGCCTTGCCGCAGGCCGCGTCGGAGAGATAGCGGGTCATCAGGCTGGCCAGGTCGACCAGGCAGGCGGTGTCGTCGAGCGCCAGCAGCGTGCCTGAGCCGGCCAGCGCGCCCGCCGCCGCCAGGGCGTCAGCGGCGAGGGGCGTGTCCAGCGCCTCGGGTGACAGGAAGCCGCCCGTGGGCCCGCCCACCAGGACGGCCTTCAGGGTGCCCTGCACGGAGCCGCCCGGACCGTCGATGACCTGGCGCACCGTGGCGCCCAGGGGCACCTCCACGATGCCCGGCCGGGCTACGACGCCGCCCAGCTGCACGAGTGTCGTGCCCGGCGAGGCAGGCGTGCCGATGGCCGCGAAGGCGCCCGCGCCGTGGCGCACGATCCAGGGCACCGCGGCCAGCGTCTTGACGTTGTTGACCACGGTCGGTCGGCCCCACAGGCCCTGCCGCGAGGGGTACGGCGGACGCTGGTCGGGCTGCGCCCGGCGGCCCTCCAGCGCGCGCAGCAGCACGGTCTCCTCGCCCACCACGAAGGAGCCCGTCACCTCGCGCACCTCGATGTGCAGGCCGCCGCCGGGCGCCTGCGGGCCGATGTGACCGCGCGCCTCTGCCTCCACGATGGCGCGGCGCAGCCGGGCAGCGGCCGTGACCGCCGAGGCGCGCACGGCGATGACGGCGCTCTCCGCGCCGACCGCGAAGGCGGCCAGGGCCACCCCCTCCACGACGGCGTGCGGGTCGAGCTCCATGAGGGTGCGGTCCACCTGGGCGCCCGGATCGGCCTCGAAGCCGTTGGCCACCACGGCGCGCTGCGATCCGGGCTGGGCGGCGCAGTCACGCCACTTGCGACCGGTCTCGAAGGCGGCCCCGCCGCGACCCTGGAGTCCGGACTCGCTGACGATGGCGATGAGCGCCTCGGGCGAGAGGTTCGCGACGGCGCTCCGGTAGGCCTCCCAGGCGCCGGCGGCCTCCGCCGCCTCGATGCCGGCCTCCGGGTCCACCTGGCCGGCGCGCTCGAGGAGCAGCGACGGCCAGTCGGGAGCGCCGGGCAGGATGGGCAGGCTCATGCCGCCCGCCCCCAGGATACGTGGCGTTCGCAGGGCGGCTGCGATGCGCGCGGCATCCTCCGCGGACGAGCGCGGCAGGACCTCGCCGTCCACCTCCACGTGCGGGCTGCCCGATGATGCGCCGTGGCAGTCGGTCGTCTCCAGGCGCACCGCGCCATCCGGGCTCAGGCCGCCCACGTCCGTGCCGAGGTGCTCGCGGAAGGCCGCCAGCACGCGCCCTCCGCCGAGCATCGTGCACTGCGGGCAGCGGCAGACGCGCACGACGTGGCCGCTGGGCGGCTCGAAGCGCAGGTGCGGATAGGAGCTGGCGATGCCGTACAGCTCGCTGTACCAGGCGCCCGTCTGGTGGGCGATGTGCTGCAGCGCCGCCACGGGCAGGTGGCCGTAGGCCGCCTGGGTCTTCTCCATGATGGCCAGGGCGCGGCGTGGCTGGTGACCCTCCTCGGCCAGGATGGCGTCGAGCGGCGCCAGGTCGATGGGCGCGAAGGGGTCGAAGGTGCGATCCGGCACGGGTCGCCCGGAGCGTCGCAGGGCGCTCTCCTCGCGTCGCTCGGCGTACTGCTCGGCGGGCCCCCAGTGGACGTGGAAGCGGTCCCTGCGTGTCCACGCCGCCCATGTCGATGCACTCGATGGGGCAGGCCGCGGCGCATTGGAAGCAGGTCTCGCACTTGAGCGTGCCGGCTTCGTCATAGAGCAGGATGAGGCGGCCGCGATGGCGCGGCGCGATGGGGTTCTGGACCTCCGGGTACTGCACGGTGAGCTTGGGGCGCAGCACCTGGCGGAAGGCGAACCAGAGGCCCTTCACGAGGGCCAGGCCGGGGACGCGGTCCGTCCTCACGAGCCCAGCTCCCTGGCGATGAGGATGGCGCCGGCGGTCACGAAGATGTTGAGCAGGGCGGCCGGCATCATCCACTTCCAGGTGAAGCCCATGAGCTGGTCCATGCGCACGCGCGGGAAGGTGGCGCGCATGAGCACGAAGAGGGCCACCAGGGCGAACGACTTGAGCAGGAACCAGCTGATGCCCATGAGGGCATCGAAGCTGAAGAGCGACCAGAGGCTCAGCGCGCCGACCACCAGCAGGTTGGCCAGCACGAAGCCCACCAGCAGCGACTTGCACGAAGCCCCACGAGGTCTTCACCATCCACACCAGGCCGCGTGAGCGCCGCGACCAGGATGGGCAGCACGAGCACCGGGATGGCCATCAGCCACGGTCCCAGCGAAGCGATGTCCAGGGACAGCGAGACGGGCGTCGCGATGCCCACCGCCTCGAGCAGCGGGTCGATGTCGAAGAGGCCGTTCCAGCCGCCCAGGAAGAGCGTCACGGTGAGCGCCGACAGGATGAAGACGTTGACGTACTCGGCGAAGAAGAAGAAGCCGAAGCGCATGCCGCTGTACTCGGTGGCGAAGCCGGCCACGATCTCCGAGTCAGCCTCGGTGAAGTCGAAGGGCGTGCGGGAGGCCTCCGCCGTGGCGGCGATGAAGAAGATGATGAGCGCCAGCGGCTGCTGGAAGGCGTACCAGTTGAAGATCCAGCCCGACTGCTTCTCCACGATGGTGCCCAGGTTCAGCGTGCCGGAGAGCAGCACGATGCCCATGACGCCCAGGATGAGCGGCAGCTCGTAGCTGATGATGGCCGCTGCGGCGCGCAGGCCGCCCAGCAGCGAGTACTTGTTGAAGCTGGACCAGCCGGCCATCATCAGGCCGATGACGCCGAAGCCGCCGACGGCGAAGAAGTAGAGCAGCCCCAGCTCCATCTCGTAGCCCAGCATGCCGGGCGCGAAGGGGATGACCAGCAGCGTCAGGACGGCCGCCAGGTAGACCACCGCCGGCGCCAGCGTGAAGACCGGCACGTCCACCCCGCTGGGCGTGTAGTCCTCCTTGGCCAGCACCTTGAGTCCGTGGATGGTCGAGCTCAGGGTGCCCCACGGGCCGATGCGGTTGGGCCCGATGCGCAGGTTCATGAAGGCGATGATCTTGAGCTCCATGAAGATGATGACGAAGGCCGCCGGCACGGTGAAGAGGAGCACGCCGGTGGCCGCCGCCAGGAAGCGCAGGATGCCGATGTTGGCGCCGGCCGTGTCCAGGAAGCCCTGCACGAACTGCGGCCCGATGCCCACCACCCAGAGCACGGTGAGGGCCACCGTGCCCAGCACCATGAGGGCCACCAGCGGCAGGATGACCTTGCCGCTCGTGCTGAGGTGCTTCCAGGGGTCGGAGAGGCTGCTCACTTGTCGATGCCGCCCATGATGGGGTCGAGGCTGGCCATGATGGCCATGATGTCAGCCACGAGGTGCCCCGGTGTCAGCAAGCCGACCGCCTGCAGGTTGAAGAACGAGGGGTCGTGGATGCGGAAGCGGAAGGGCTGGTCCGTGCCGTCGCTGATGCCGTAGGCGGCGTATTGGCCGCGCGGGCTCTCCAGGGCGATGTAGGCCCGCCCCGGCGGGATCCGCAGGAGCCTCGGCAACTTGGCCATGACCGGGCCGTCCGGCATGCGGTGCAGCACCTGGTCGATGATGCGCAGGGACTGCTTGATCTCCTCGATGTGCAGCAGGTAGCGGGCGTAGGAATCGCCCTCGCTGCGCACGGGCACCTCGAACTCCAGCTCCGGGTAGACGCTGTAGGGGTGGGCGCGCCGCACGTCGTAGGGCACCCCGGAGGCGCGCAGCGGCGGGCCGGACATGGCCAGCCGGAGGGCCGTCTCGCGGTCCACGACGCCGAGGCCCTTGGTGCGGTTGACGAAGATCTCGTTCTCGTTCATGAGCGTGGCCTGGCCGTCGATCTGCTTGCCGGCGCGGCCCATCCAGTCGCCCAGGCGGCTCAGGAACTCGTGGTTGAGGTCGCCGTTGACGCCCCCGATGCGCAGGTAGTTGAAGAGCAGCTTCTGGCCCGTCAGGGCGGCCAGCATCTCCACGATCTCGTCACGCTCGGCGAAGCCGTAGAGGATGGGCGTCAGGCCGCCCAGGTCGAGCGCCAGCCAGCCGATGAAGAGGGCGTGGCTGGAGATGCGGTTGAGCTCCCAGGCCAGGACGCGGATGTAGTCGGCGCGACGCGGCACCTCCAGGCCCAGCAGCTTCTCCGCCGCCAGCACCGGGAGCGCCTCGCTGAACATCGATGCGGCGTACTCGAGGGGATCGCAGTTGCTGATGGCGTGGTGCCAGTCGCCGTGCTCGCAGATCTTCTCGACGCCCCGGTGCAGGTAGCCCAGCACCGGGTCAAGGTCCACGATGCGCTCGCCGTCGATCTTGAGCACGACGCGGAGCACGCCGTGCGTGGAGGGGTGCTGCGGGCCCAGGTTGACGAACATCTCGCCGTCGCCGAGGGTGTAGAACTCCGCCTCGCGCTCCGTGCGCGGCGTGAGCGGCGGGATGGCGTCGTAGATGGTGGCCGGCGTCTGGACGAGCACGTCCGGGTCGTCGAGCGAGCGGATGCGGGTCTGTTCGGTGCTCATGGCTTGGCCTCCGCCGCCCTCGGCGGTGACGGTCCCGGCGACCCCGCCCTCGGCGGTCACCGCTGCGGCGGCCCCGGGACCCACGCGCAGGCGCTCGCCCCCTGGGCCCAGCACCGCGCCAGCGCCGGGACTCGAGCGCAGCGCTCCCGCGACCCGCACCTCTGCCGGGCGGTGCGGCATCTCCATGGGGCGGATCCCTCGCCGGGCCCGCGCGAGGCGTCGTCAGCGAGGGCGAAGTCCTTGCGCAGCGGGAAGGCCAGGTAGTCGGGCGGCATGAAGATGCGGCGCAGGTCGCGGTTGCCCTCGAACTCGATGCCGAACATGTCGTAGGCCTCGCGCTCGGCCCACTCCGCGCCGCTCCACAGGAAGGTGATGGAGGGCACGCGCGGGTCCTCGCGCGAGAGGCCGTCCGCGATGACGCGCAGCCAGTCCGAGCTGAGCGGCGACCAGAGGTGGTAGACGACCTGCATCGTCAGCCCGGTGTCCACGCCGCAGAGGTCGGAGAGGATCTCGTAGCGCAGGTCGGCGTCCTCGCGCAGGGTGCGCATGACGGTCGGCAGGGCGGCCGGCGACACGACGACCTCGATGGTGTCGCCCATGGCGGCGGCAGGCACGAGCAGATGCCCGGCGAGGCGTTCATCGATGCGGCGCAACTGCAGCGTGTCCGTGGCTCTGACTCCTGCGCTCTGCTAGACGCCCGCCGGGACCGACGGTCCGACCCGGCGCTCCGGCCAGCTGCCGCGCCGCTCGAGGATGATCTGCTGGAGCTTGAGCATGCCGTAGATGAGGCCTTCCGGACGCGGCGGGCAGCCGGGCACGTAGACGTCCACGGGCATGAGGCGGTCGATGCCCTCCACGGTCGAGTAGGAGCGCTTGTAGCGGCCGCCCGAGCAGGTGCAGTCGCCCATGGCCACGCACCACTTGGGCTCCGGCATCTGCTCCCAGAGCCGGATGAGCGGACCGGCCATCTTGGTCGTCAGCGTGCCCGCCACGATGAGCACGTCCGCCTGCCGTGGGCTGGCCCGGAAGGGGAACATGTTGAAGCGGTCCATGTCGTTGACCGGGGTCGCGGCGGACATCATCTCCATGGCGCAGCAGGCCAGGCCGGAGAGCAGCGGCCAGAGGCTGTTGGCGCGGATGTAGTCGAGCACGTAGTCGGCCGTGGTGGGCACCACGCCCAGGGCGCCCCAGCGGGCGTTGTCCGACTTGTCCGCGAGCTCCAGCTCCTTGAGGTGGTCGATGCTGGCTGGCTGGCCTCCGTAGGCGCCCGGGTCCGCAGGGACCCAGGTCGTGTTGGGCACCACGATCGGCTGACGGGTGCCGGCCGCGGGCAGCAGGGCGCTCCCGGGGGCAGGGCTCGCCGCGCCGGCCGCCGGGAGGTTCCCGGTGGCGGCCGTGTCAGGTCCGCCTACTTCCACGTCAGCATGCCCTTGCGTGCGGCGTAGAGGACCGAGAGCTCCATGATGAGCACGAAGAGGAGCATGCCCAGGAAGCCCCCCAGCAGCAGGTCGTTGAAGACGAGCGCCCAGAGCGCGATGAAGACGATCTCGATGTCGAAGGCCACGAAGAGCAGGGCGTAGAGGTAGAACGAGAGGCCGAAGCGACCCCGCGTGTCCCCGAAGGTGTCGATGCCCGACTCGTAGGGCAGGCCCTTGTGACGGTCGCCCTTGTGGCGATGCGTGATGAACCAGGACGCGCCGATGGTCAGGAAGACGAACGTGAAGCCCGCGAAGGCGAACCCGAGCACGTACCAGAGCGGAGCGGTCACATCGATTCCTCTTCGAGCCGAGTGTCGGGCGTTCGCTCACTAGCCCGAAGCCGACGCGCCGTGGGAGGGAGCTGAGCGCAGCCCGAGTGTACCCCAGCGAGCCCCCGCGTCACCCTGCGCCGGGCGCACCATCGGCGCGGGTCTCCCGTGCATCATGGGGCCGTGGGCAGACTGGAGCTGGCGGCCATCGGCATGGGCGCCAACGTGGGCGCGGCTCGCCAGACGCTGCAACAGGCGGTCGCGGCGCTGCGCGCCCTGCCGGGCACGACCCTGGAAGGCGTCTCGCGGCTGTATCGGACGCGGCCCGTGGGCGTCGTGGACCAGGCCGACTTCTGGAACGCGGCCGCGACCCTGCGCGTGCCGGCCGGCCGCTCGCCGGAGGAAGGCGCCATGGCCCTGCTCATCGCGCTCAAGGGCCTGGAGCGGGCCTTCGGCCGGCAGGAGCGGGAGCGCTGGGGACCGCGTGAGCTGGACCTTGACCTGCTCCTCTTCGGGCCGCACCAACTGCACGTCGAACGCGCGGACACGGCGCGCAGCGACGACCCTGCCCGCGGTGGGCCGCAGTGGCTGACGGTGCCCCACCCACAGGCGGCCGAGCGGGCCTTCGTCCTGGCGCCGCTTGCCGACCTGCTGCCCGAGCTCGAGCCGCCGGGCTGGGGCGCGACCGTGCGCACGGCCTGGGACGCGGCCCGCGCACGGGAGGGCGACGACGCCGTGCGCCCTATCGCCGCCTGGGATGCCCGCGCTGGATGGTGGGTCGACGCCTGAGCCGGCTTGTCCCAACGCGGAGCTCACGAACGGAGCGAGCATGGCCGACGCTGAGCGACAGGCACGGCGATCGGAGAGCGCCATCCCCAGTGGCCCCTTGGGCCGCCCTGGACCCGCCAGCCGTGGCCGCCGGGGACCCGGCCCTCGCCGCCTGGCGCGACCTGGGCGCGCCGCTCAGTGGCGGAAGTGGCGCCGGCCCGTGAAGACCATGGCCAGGTGGTGGCGGTCGGCGATCTCGATGGCCATCTCGTCGCGCACGCTGCCGCCGGGCTGGATGATGGCGGTCACGCCGCGCTCGGCGGCCAGGGCGATGGCATCTCCGAAGGGGAAGTAGGCGTCCGAGGCGAGGACGCTGCGCGGCGCGCGCTCGGCGGCGCGGTGGAGCGCGATCTCCGTGGCCGTGAGGCGGCTCGACTGTCCGGCACCCACGCCCACCAGCGTCGCCCCCTTGGCGACCACGACGGCCAGGCTGGTGATGTGGCGCACGGCGCGCCAGGCGAACATCAGGTCGGTGAGCTCGTCCAGGGTGGGGCGGCGCCGCGTCACCACGTGCAGCTGCGCGTGGTCGATGTCGAGCCGGTCGCGGGTCTCCACGAGGAGCCCGCCCTCGATCCGATGGAAGTCGAGGTCGGCGATGCCGTGGTCGGGCGGGGTGTCGGCCGACAGGGCCGGCACGGCCAGCACGGCCAGCTCCGGGCGACCCGCCAGCAGCGCCCGGGCGCCCTCGCTGAAGCCGCGTGCCACGAGCCCCTCGAAGGGGTTGGCCGCGAGCTCCCGGGCGATGGCCTCGTCGACCTCGCGGTTGACGGCCACCACTGCCCCGTAGGCGGTCACCGGGTCGCCCGACAGGGCGCGCCGGAAGGCCTCCCGGCCGTCATCGTGGGAGGCGAGGCCCACGGGATTGCGCTGCTTGACGATGGCGCAGGTGGGGGAGGCGAAGTCGGAGGCGATGCGGAAGGCGGCGTCGAGGTCGATGAGGTCGTTGAAGGTCGGCTGCTGGACCCTGCAGCCGCTCGGCATCGGCCAGGGAGCGCGCCCGGTGCGTGGACTCGCGGTAGAGCGCGCCACGCTGGTGCGGGTTCTCGCCGTAGGGCAGGTCGCGCTCCTTGCGCAGGATGATGCTGAGCTGCTCCGGGAAGCGCACCCCGCCGATGTGCTCGAGGTAGGCAGCCACTTCGCTGTAGTAGGCAGCCAGCGCGGCGAAGGCCTTGGCAGCCAGGCGCTGGCGGGCTTCCGCCGAGACGTGCCCGTGCTGGCGCAGCTCGTCGACGAGGAGCGCGTGGTCGGCCGGGTCGCAGATGGCAGCCACGCCGCCGACGTTGCGCGCCGCAGCGGCGAGGAGGGCGAGGGCGTCCACGTCGATGAGCCCCACGGCCTCGTCGATGGGCAGGCCGCGGCCGACCTGCGGCCCGAAGGGGCCAGTCTCGACGACCACGATGTCGATGCTGACCAGGTCGCGCGCCACGAGGTCGGCCATGTCGGCGGGGACGTCACGGCGCGCCAGGATCCCGGCGTAGACGGCAGGGTGAAGGGTCCGGACCTGGCCGCCGAGCAGGGACGGCCCGCCGGTCAGCTCCGTGACCGGCCGCGTCTCGACGCCGGCCTCCGCGAGCGCCGCGCGCGAGGGATCGGTGGCGTAGACCTCGACCCCCTGGTCGAGCAGCTCCTGCGCCAGCTCAGCGATGCCGGCCCCGTCCGCGACCGAGAGCAGGGCTCGCACTCGGTCCCCTCCTCCCTCGTGAGACTGCGCCCGGGCGACTGCCGGCGCGGGTCACCGAGTATATCAACGCTCTCGTGAGCGACCCTTGGACGCTCCTGCGGGGAGGCCCTGAGCCGACCCCCTGCGGTCTGATACCCTGCCCGCGTGGACTTCCTCGGCTCGCTCTTCATGGACGGCGGCTTCAGCCCGCAGAACTTCAGCGACCTGTTCTACCCGGTCGCGGTGGCTGCCCTCGTCTTCCTGGTGGGCACCGTCATCCTCTACAACGTGCAGACTCGCCGGCTGCACCGCCACCCGCCGCTCGTGGCGCTGCAGGAGTGGCTTCTCTGGACCGGCTTGGCCGTCTTTGGCCTGCTGCTCGTCTACTGCACCTTCAAGTTCTACTTCGCCTTCGTGCTGGTGACGCTCATCATCGGCCTGGCCGTCTTCGTCTGGATCCGGTTCGTGCGCTTCCCGCCCCTCATCGAGGCGTACAACCAGGCACTGCGCCGGGAGCGCTTCCTGAGCCAGAAGCGCTATCGCGACCCGGATTCCACGATCCGTCGCGCCAAGTCCAAGTCCAGCGCCCGAAAGCGACGCTGACCCCGCGCGAGCGCCCGCCGGCGTGGAGATCCTGCGCTTCGGTCCTGGCCTCCGGCGCTCCGAGCCGCCGGCCGTCGCCCAGGGAGTGGAGGCGCAGGCCATCTGGAGCGATCCCCGGGCGCGCGTCACGGAGCTGTCCTTCTCGCGGCGGGCGCTCCTGGCACCCCAGTCGAGCCCAGATGACGGCCTCTTCGTGGTCATCGCCGGTGGCGGCTGGGTGCAGGTAGGGGACGAGCGCACGCCCATCCATCACGGCGAGGCCGTGGAGTGGCCCGCGGGCCTGGGCCACGCTGCCTGGACGGACGGCTCGACGATGCGCGCCCTCCTCGTGGAGGTGCCGGATGACGCCCTCGAGAGCCACCACGAACGGCTGCCCGAGCGGCCTGCGTCGGATCCCCCATCCGCGTCTTCCGGCCCGGCCGCGCGGGGCGGGTTGGCCGCTCGAGAGGTCCGTCCCGAGGATCACGACCCCACGGAAGGGGAGCCCTGGTAGCGATCGCGGCCGCCTGAGCCCGGGCCGGCCCGGGCTCAGCCAGGACCGAGCGTCGTCGGCCCGCCGAACGCATCTGTGCCGAGCACCGCGCCCAGCTGGCCAAGAGCCCGGCCCGTGGCGCCCCAGACCCGGTGGCCCTGCACCCGGTAGGCGCCGTATCGGAGGCTCCAGCCGTCACGCTCCTCTTCCACCACCTCGACCGGGGCCCCGGGCAGGAAGTGGCGCACGGGCACGGTGAGGATCGCGGCCACCTCGCGAGGGTCGGCCTCGAAGCGTGGCTCGCGCTCGGCCACGGCCAGCACGGGCACCATCAGGAAGCCGCTGACGCGGATGTCCACCGTGTCCAGCCGGCCGAGCACCTGCACGCCGGCCGCCACGGGGTCCAGGCCGACCTCCTCGGCCGCCTCGCGCAGGGCGGTCCCGTCCGGGAACCGGTCGCCGGCCTCGCGCTTGCCTCCCGGCAGCGCCACCTGGCCGGCGTGGGCGTGGTCGTCATCGGGGCGCACCATGAGCACGATGTGTGCCTCCCCCGTCGGGGCGGGGTAGAGGAGCACCAGGGCGGCCGCCTCACGGACGGGCCCGGCCAGGGTGCGCCGCAGGTGCGCCGGCAGGGGCGCTGCCCGCAGGACGTGTGCCTCGATGTCCGCCCGCGGCGGCGGCAGCGGCGAGGGCAGGTGGCTGAGGCGCTGGAGGGCGACGTCGAACCGCATCGGCGGATGCTAGACGGCCGCGTCGAAACCTTTCAGTGGCGCCCCCGGACGAGGTCCTCCGGGGGGTAGGTCGCGGCCCCAGGCCATGACCGCGAAGCCACCCAGGTGGCGCGGGTCGAGGAAGCGCGCGACCGAGCTGCGGGCCTCCAGGTAGGTCGGCAGGTCCGTGGCCGGGTCGCGACCGAGCTCCACGAGCAGCTCGCCGAGACCCAGGCTGGCCAGGAACCGCGCCTGCGTCGTGTGGCCCAGGAGTGTCAGACCGGCACGCCGCCGCCGCCCGCCGCAGCGCGCTCAGGTCGACGTGGGCCGTGAGGTCGGTGTGCCCGACGGCCCGGAACGGATCGTCCGACACGGCGTGACCACGGTAGGTCAGCAGCGATCCCGCCATGCGGCGCGGCCCGTAGAGCTCGGCCGCCTCGTGCCCGTAGTCGATGACCAGCAGCAGGCCGCCCGGGGCGAGCTGGCCCGCGACCCCGGCGACCAGCTCGGGCGCGCGCAGGCAGACCTCCGCTCGCTGCTCGGGGCCTAGCTCGACGCCACCGGCTGCCAGCTGGGCTGGCCAGGGCAGGCTCGGAGGATCCGCCAGCGTCTCCGCGAACCAGCCCTCCTGCCAGGTCACCCAGGCCTCGCGCAGGGTGTCCCGCTGGACGAGCCGGTGGACCGGCAGGGCATCCAGCAGCTCGTTGGCGAGCACCAGGTCGGCTGGGCCCGGCGCGGCTTCCGTCCGCTCGGGCAGGTCCACGGCCTGCCACTCGAGAGCGGCCAGGACCTCCGATGCCTCGTCCCGCAGGCTCTCCAGGGCACGCTCACGCAGGGTGCCCCGCCCGGCCCCGAGCTCGCGCACGACGTACCGCCCCGGCGAACCGGCTCGCTCCCAGGCGGCCGCCACGAAGCGCGCCAGGCAGCGCCCGAAGAAGGGGTGCAGTTCCGGGGCGGTGATGAAGTCGCCTTCCCGTGTCGGCCGCAGCTCGCTGCTGGCGTAGTAGCCCAGCCCGGGCTCGGCCAGGGCGCGCTCCATGAAGCGGGCGAACGTGATGCGCTGCCCCGGCGCCGCCAGGATCTCGTCGCGGAGGAGCGCCACGAGCCGCGGCTCGCTGCCTTCCCAGCGGGGATCCGACGGCGGCTCGGCGTCAGCGGCCACGTGCCACCCTGGCCGCCCGTTCCGGCCGCACCCTAGTTGAGGCGCTCCTTGCGCTCGTCGCTCGGCTCGGTGGGAGGCAGGTCCAGGAGGCTCGGGCGCAGGCCGGCGCCGACCGCCTGGCCGCCCGGCGTGCGGCTGGCATCGCGCGGGTCCCGGCGATCAGCCGGTCCGCTGACCATGGTCTCGCCCTCCGAGCCCGTGCACACGATCGTGCCGCTGACCGGGTCCGCGTCCGCGGTGATGGTGCTGCCCGGCTTGAAGCGACCCTCCAGGAGGGCGCGAGCCAGCGGGTTCTCCAGGAGGCGCTGCACGGCCCGCTTGAGCGGCCGTGCGCCGTACTGCGGGTCGTGGCCCTCGTGGCCGATGAGCGCCCTGGCCGCCGGCGTCACCACGAGGCGGAGGTCCTGGCCCTCGAGGCGTCGGGCAAGGTCAGCCACCAGGAGCTCCACGATGGCGCCCAGGGCGGCCTCGTCCAGGCTGTGGAAGACGATGATCTCGTCGATGCGGTTGAGGAACTCGGGCCGGAACGTGGCCCGCAGCGCCTCGCGCACCGTGCGCTCGAGCTGCTCCTCCGGGAGCCCGGCAGCACGCTCGGCACCCGTCAGCTGGGAACCCACGTTGCTGGTCATGATGAGCACGGTGTCCTTGAAGGAGACCGTGCGGCCCTGCCCGTCCGTGAGGCGGCCGTCATCGAGGACCTGCAGGAGCACGTTGAAGACATCGGGATGGGCTTTCTCGACCTCGTCGAGCAGGATCGACCTGGTAGGGGCGTCGGCGGACCGCTTCGGTGAGCTGACCACCTTCCTCGTAGCCGACGTAGCCGGGGGGTGCCCCGATGAGTCGGCTGACCGCGTACTTCTCCATGTACTCGCTCATGTCGATGCGGGTCATGGCTGTTTCGTCGTCGAAGAGGAACTGCGCCAGGGCCCGAGCGGTCTCCGTCTTGCCCACCCCGGTGGGGCCCAGGAAGATGAAGGAGCCGATGGGTCGGCGAGGGTCCTTGAGGCCGGCACGGGCGCGGCGCACGGCGTCCGAGACGGCGGCGATGGCCTCGTCCTGGCCGATGACACGCTCGTGGAGGCGCTCCTCCATGTGGATGAGCTTGGCCTGCTCGCCCTCCATGAGGCGAACCACCGGGATGCCCGTCCAGGAGGCCACGATGCGGGCGATGTCGTCCGCGTCGACCTCCTCCTTGAGCAGCCGACCGGGGCCACCTTCGCCGCCGGCCAGGGCGGCCTCCTCTGCCCTGAGGCGCTCCTGCAGCTCGGGGATGCGCCCGTAGCGAAGCTCTGCGGCACGCCCGTAGTCGGCCGCCCGCTCGGCCGTCTCCACCTCGTGCTGCGCCTGCTCCAGCTCGGACTTGGTGGCGCGCAGGCCGGCGATGGCGTCCTTCTCCTGCTGCCACTGGCTCTTGAGGGCGCCGGCCCGCTCGGAGAGGTCGGCCAGCTCCCGTTCCAGGGCCTCCAGCCGGGCGCGCGAGGCGTCGTCCTTCTCCTTGCGCAGGGCCTCCCGCTCGATCTCCAGCTGGATGCGCCGGCGCTCCAGCTCGTCGAGCTCGACGGGCATGGAGTCCATCTCCATGCGCAGCCGGCTGGCGGCCTCGTCCACGAGGTCGATGGCCTTGTCGGGCAGGAAGCGCTCGCTGATGTAGCGGTCGGAGAGGACCGCCGCGGCGACCATGGCCGAATCGGTGATGCGCACGCCGTGGTGGACCTCGTAGCGCTCGCGCAGGCCGCGCAGGATGGAGATGGTCTCCTCCACGCTGGGCTGGTCGACGTAGACGGGCTGGAAGCGGCGCTCCAGGGCGGCGTCCTTCTCCACGTGCTTGCGGTACTCGTCCAAGGTCGTGGCACCGATGGTGTGGAGCTCACCGCGCGCCAGCATCGGCTTGAGGAGGTTGGAGGCGTCCATGGCGCCCTCCGCCGCACCGGCGCCAACGACCGTGTGGAGCTCGTCGATGAAGAGCACGATCTGGCCATCGGAGTCCTTGATCTCCTTGAGCACGGCCTTGAGTCGCTCCTCGAACTCGCCGCGGAACTTGGCACCGGCGATGAGGGCGCCCAGGTCGAGGGCCACCACGCGCCGATCGCGCAGGCCCTCCGGGATGTCGCCGCGCACGATGCGCTGGGCGAGGCCCTCCACGATGGCCGTCTTGCCCACGCCAGGCTCGCCGATGAGCACGGGGTTGTTCTTGGTGCGTCGGCTGAGCACCTGGATGACGCGCCGGATCTCCTCGTCACGTCCGACGACGGGGTCCAGCTTGCCCTCCCGGGCCGCTCTGGTGAGGTCCTGGCCGTACTTCTCGAGGGCCTGATAGGTGGCCTCCGGGTTGGGCGACGTGACGCGCTGACTGCCGCGCACGGCCTCCAGCGCCCGCAGCAGGGCCTCGTGGTCAGCACCCGCACCCTCCAGCGATCGCTGGGCATCTCCGCCCGCCTCCGCCGCGGCCAGCAGGAGATGCTCGGTGGAGACGTACTCATCGGCCAGGCGCCGGGCCTCCTCCTCCGCACGCTCCAGGAGCGCGCGCGCCCGGGGGTCGAGGGCCAGCTGCCCACCCTGGATCCTGGCCCGCCGCGCCAGCAGCGCCCCGAGGTCGACACTGACGCGCGCGGGGTCCGCGCCGAGCTGGCGCAACGTCACGGCCGGGATACCCTCGGCATCTTCGAGCAACGCGGCCAGGATGTGCTCCGCGTCGAGCACCGGGCTCTCCGCCCGCGTGGCCAGTTGCTGGGCGGTGAGGATGGCCTCCTGGGCCTTCTGGGTGTAACGGTCGAGCTTCATGGGGATCCCTGTGGTTGGCGCCTGGCGGTCATCGCGAGACGCGGGTCGGGCTGGGCGATGTGGTCCACGAGGGAACGGGCGCGGCGCGTCCCCTCTTCGTCGAGGCTTGCCGGGAGCACGATGCTGGTTCGAACGCGCAGGTCTCCGGGATCGCCGCCGCCGAAGTGCGGCAGCCCCTGGCCCGCCAGCCGGAAGAGTCGCCCGTTCTGGGTCCCCGGCGGGATGGTCAGCAGGAGACGCTTGCCGCCCAGGGCCTCGAAGCTGACCTGGCCGCCCAGCAGCGCCTCGCCGAGCGTCAGCGGCAGGTCCATGCCCAGGTGATCGCCATCGCGCGTGAAGACGGGGTGTCGCGCGACGTGCACGGTGAGGTAGATGTGACCGCCCCCCTCGGCCTTGCCGGAGAGACGGATGCGCTGACCGTCCGCGACGCCCGACGGGATCCTGACCTCCAGTCGCTTGCCGCCGACATCGATGTGGCGCTCCGTCCCGCGCAGGACCTCCTCCAGGCTGACCGTGGTGTCCGCCGTGGCATCGGCCGGCGCCCGGTACGCGGGCCGGCGCGTGCCGCGTGGGCTGCCCGTGCCGAACCCGGATGCCGCGTAGCCCGCCCCGCTGTCCCCGCCCAGGCCGCCGAAGAGCGGCTCGAAGCCCAGGCCCGCGGGGTCGCCGGACGTGGCCGTCCCCGCGCGCCCGCCGGCACTGGCTGCGGCCGTTGCGCCGCGGGCTCCGCCACCCCCGAAGAAGGCGCGGAAGAAGTCGCTGAAGCCGGACAGGTCGGTGGCGTCGCCTCGGAACTCGAAGCGCATGCCGCCGGGCCCGCCGGCGGCTCCGGCGAAGCCGGCGAAGGGGTCGGCCCCGCTGCCGCCGGCCCGCTCATAGGCCGCCCAGTTGGCACCGAGCTGGTCGTAGGCCTTGCGCTTCTGTGGGTCGGAGAGGACCTCGTTGGCCTCGCTGATCTCCTTGAAGCGCTGCTCGGCAGCGGAGTCTCCCTTGTTGACGTCAGGATGGTGCTTGCGGGCAAGACGCCGGTAGGCCTTCTTGATGTCGGCCTGCGTGGCGCCCTTGTCCACGCCGAGGGTGGCGTAGTAGTCGCGGTACTCCATCCTGGCTCCCTGGCCGGCTAGGCCACCGCTGGCGGCTGCTGCGGCGGGAAGAGAGGCGTCTTGGTGCCGCCGACGGCACCCGCCCCGCCCTCGTCCCTGGCCGTCTGGCCTGGCAGGGGAGGCCTTCAGCGGTCGAGGCTTGCGCCGCAGCGCGGCCGCCAGCACCTGGTCCATGGATTCCACGAGGACCAGCTTCATCTGGTTGCGGACCTCGTCGGGGATGTCCCGCAAGTCCTTCTCGTTGCGCTTGGGGATGATGACGATCTTGGCACCCGAGAGGTGAGCGGCGAGGATCTTCGACTTGAGCCCGCCGATGGGCAGCACGCGGCCACGCAGCGTGATCTCGCCGGTCATGGCCACGTCCTTGCGCACCGCGATGCCCGTCAGCGAGCTGACCATGGCCGTGACCATGGTGATGCCGGCCGAAGGGCCGTCCTTGGGGATGGCTCCCGCGGGCACGTGGATGTGCATCGTGTTCTTCTCGAACTGCTCGCGCTCGATGCCCAGGCGGCTGGCGTTGGCACGGATCCAGGAGAGTCCGGCACGGGCCGACTCGCGCATCACGTCACCCAGCTGGCCGGTGAGGATGAAGTCCTCCTTGCCCTCCATGCGCGTGACCTCGACGGCCACCACGTCGCCCCCGACCTCCGTGACCACGAGGCCCGTGGCCGCGCCGACCTGGTCCTCGGGCTCCAGCTCGCCGTACTCGTAGCGCGCCGGACCGAGCAGCTCCGTGAGCTTGCGCGTGGTCACGTTGGTGCGCGTGGTGCGACCCTCGGCCACGGTGCGGGCGATCTTGCGCATGACGTTGGCGATCTCGCGCTCGAGGTTGCGCACGCCGGCCTCATGCGTGTAGGACTGCACGAGGGTGGTCATGGCCTCGTCCGTGACGGTCACGTGCTTCGGCTTGAGGCCGTGGTTGACCATCTGCTTGGGCACCAGGAAGCGCGTGCCGATCTCGGCCTTCTCGCGCTGCGTGTAGCCCGGCAGCTGGATGATCTCCATGCGGTCGCGCAGGGCCATGGGGATGGGGTCGATGAGGTTGCCGGTGGCGATGAAGAGCACCTTCGAGAGGTCGAAGGGCACCTCCAGGTAGTTGTCGGCGAAGGTGTTGTTCTGCTCGGGGTCGAGGACCTCCAGGAGTGCCGACGAGGGGTCACCCCGGAAGTCCATGCCGATCTTGTCGATCTCGTCGAGCATGAAGACCGGGTTGTTGGAGCCGGCCGTCTTGATGTTCTGGATGATGCGGCCGGGCAGCGCACCGATGTAGGTGCGGCGATGACCGCGGATCTCGGCCTCGTCATGGATGCCGCCCAGGCTCATGCGCACGAACTCGCGCCCCATGGCCCGCGCCACGGACTTGCCCAGCGAGGTCTTGCCCACGCCGGGAGGCCCCACGAGGGCCAGGATGGGACTGCGGATGGTGTCCGCGAGGGAGCGCACGGCGAGGTACTCCAGGATGCGCTCCTTGACCTTCTCCAGGCCGGAGTGGTCCTCGTCGAGCACGATGGCCGCCTGCTTGATGTCCAGGTTGTCCTGCGTGGAGGTGTTCCAGGGCAGGCTCACCAGCCAGTCGACGTAGGTGCGGATGACGCCCACCTCCGGCGAAGCGGTGGGGATGCGGCTCATGCGGTCGACTTCCTTGAGCGCCCGCTCCTTGACCTCCTCCGGCATGCCGGAGGCCTCCACCTTCTCGCGCAGCTCGGCGACCTCCGCCTGCTGCGGGTCGTCCTCGCCCAGCTCGCGCTGGATGGCCTTGAGCTGCTCGCGCAGGATGTACTCGCGCTGGCTCTTGTCCAGCTCCGACTTGACCTCCGACTGGATGCGCCCCTTGAGCTCGAGGATCTCGACCTGGCGCGCCAGGAACGTGGAGACGATCCTGAGGCGCTCGACCACGTCCAGTGTCTCCAGGAGCTCCTGGCGCTGCTCGGTGGTCATGTCAGGGCTGTAGGCGACCATGTCCGCCAGCAGGCCCGGCTCGGTGATGTTGCGCGCCGCCACGGCGGCCTCCGGCGGCACGGGGGCGCCGGACTGCACGTACTGCTCGATCTGGCCCTGGACGGTGCGCACGAGCGCCTCCACCTCGAGGTCGGTGGAAGTCTCATCCTGCAGCGGCTGGATGCGCGCCGCGATGTAGCCCTCCGTCGATTCGAAGCCCAGCAGCCGGACACGGCGCTGACCCTGGACGATGGCCCGCACGGTGCCGTCCTGGGCCTGCACGACCTGCGCGATCTTGGCCAGCGTGCCGACCTCGTAGAGTTCCTCGGCGTTCTCGATGTCCTCGCGCTCAGCCTGCCGCTGCGTGACGAGGGCGATGAGCGAATCCGCACGCCACCGCGCGGTCGAGAGCCTTGACCGACTTCTCGCGACCGACCTGCAGGGGCACGATCATCTCCGGGAAGATGACGGTCTCGCGGAGGGCGACGAGAGGCAACACACGGGGCTCATCGGCCTCCAGGGCCGCGGCCGCGGCCTTGGCACTGTCGGCAGCCGCCGAGGCGGCGGCCTCCGCCTCGTCGGCGGCCTTGGTGTCGGCGGACTTCCGGGTTCGGCTGGCCATCAGGTCTCCTTGATCAGGTCGGGGTTCCAGGGTTGCCGTCGACCCGCGGGCTGCGTGCCCGCGGGTCGACTCGGCGGCGTCACCGTCGTCGCGGTGGACGGCTGCGCGTTCGCTGTAGAGCTGCTCGAGGATGCGCATGCCAAGACGCTCCTCGAGCTCGAAGAGGACGCGCACCCCTGCCAGGTTCACGCCCAGGTTCTGGGTCAGATGCCGGATCCAGAGGATGCGGCGGAGGTCGTTCTCCGAGTAGAGCCGGATGTTGGTCGGGCGTGCGGGCTGGCCGGACCAGCCCCTCACCCTCGTAGATGCGCAGCGTTCGCGGGTGAACGCTCACCAGCTCCGCGGCCACGCTGATGACGTAGACCGGCCGGCTGGCGTCCCGCCCCCCCGGGCGGTCCCGCTCTCCCGTGCGTTCACGCACCGGATCAGGCCTGCTCGGCCGACCGTCCCCGAGCCGACCTCGGCCACGTGGGCCTCGGTGGGCTGGGCGTGCGATTCCGTGACCGCCGTCACGGGGATCTGGCGCGGCTTGGCCTGCTCGGCGCGCGGGATGTCCAGGCGCAGCATGCCGTTCTCGAAGGCGGCCGCGGCTCGGTCGATGTCCAGTCCCGACGGCAGTGTCAGCGTGCGGCTGCCGCTGCTGCGGCGGACCTCCCGGTAGACGCGCTCGCCCTCGCGGCTCTCGCGCTCGACCTGTTCCTTGACGGCGATCGTCAGCGTGTCCTGGTGGACCGTGATCTCGACGTCCTCCGGCCGGATGCCGGGCAGGGCCGCCTCGATGGTGATGGCGTCCTCTGTCGAGGTGATGTCCAGGGGCAGCCGCGACTCCGCGAAGTTGCCCCACGTCGAAGGTCGGAAGACGGCTTCGTCGAAGAGGCGGTCGAACGCGCCGCGGAAGGCGGTGAAGTCGGCCCGGCTCGGGACCGTCCTGCGGATGATGGTCATGGCGTGTGTCCTCCGTTGTCTCGTGCCACCTGGCCCGGGGCCCTGTCTTCAGGCGCCCGAGCCACTGGTGACCCTGTCTGTTCGGGATGCTAGTACCATGACAATGTCATTGTCAAGTCTGATGTGTTGATGACAGATAAGTGTCCTGTCATCGAACCGTCATGCAAGACGCGCGGGACGGAGGGCGGACCAGGACGGCCGGCCCGGGCCGATGGGGTCTGCCGGCGCGTTGACGGCGGCTCAGGGGAGGCCAAGGCTCGGCCCGCCGGGTGGCCTGGGCGGGCGGATACCTCAGGCGCCGAGCTGTGGCGCTTCGCCGATGAGTTGACGGTGCAGGTCGGTCTCGCACTCCGCCCGGGAGATGGCGATGACCTTGTCGCCCTCGGTGAAGACGGTGTCGGGGCGGATCGACTGTGCCTTGTCGTCACGGATGAGCACGAAGAGCGTGCAGCCGTCCGGCAGGTCGATGTCCGACGGTCGCTGGCCGAGGGCCGGCGAATCGGCCGCGATCTGGGCCTCGATGAGCTCCAGCTCGCCGCCTTCCAGCTGCGCGAGGTGGAGCAGTTCATGGACCGGGATGTCCTGCTCGATGGCCGCCAGCACCATGCGCGTGGGGCTGATGATCTCGTCCACGCCGAGGTGCCGGAAGAGGACCTCGTTGCGCGGGTTGTTGACACGGGCGATGGTGCGCGGCACGTCGAAGTGGTGCTTGGCCATCTGGCAGACGACGAGGTTGTCGGCGTCGTCGCCGGTCACGGCCGCCACGATGTTGGCGCGGTTGGCCCCGGCCTCCGCAAGGTGCGTGCCCTCGCAGCCGTCGCGGTTGACGACCACGGCGCCCAGGTCGTCCCGGATGCGCTCCGCGCTGCGTGGGTCCTTCTCCATGAGCACCAGCTCATGGCCCTCGGCCAGCAGCTCCTTGGTCAGGTAGAAGCCGATGCGTCCGCCCCCCACCACGATCACGAACACGTCAGCGACCTCCTGTCTTGTCGAGCGCGGCGACGTCCGGGTGCCCTCCGGCGTCCACGCCTGCCGTCGGCCGCGTGACCGCCCGGGTCACGTTCGTGGCGCCCGGCATGGCTGGCTGGCCCATGAAGCGCCCGATGGAGTCGATCATCATCATCGTGCGGTCGACGGTGTTGACGCCGAGCGTGGCGTAGGCCTGTGCGCGCACCGGGTCGTTGATCTTGCACACGACGTTCGGGATGCGGAACGTCTGCGAGGCCAGCTGGGCCGCCAGGATGTTGCGGTTGTCTCCGTTGGTGAGCGCCAGGAACCAGTCGGCACCTTCGGCACCGGCGCGGCGGAGGACCGACTCGTCCGTGCCGTCGCCGCGCAGCGCCTGGCCCGGGAAGGTCGGCGAGAGACGCCGGAAGGCCTCGTTCGTCTGGTCCAGGATGACGACCTCGTGGCCGTCGTCGGCAAGCTGTGTGGCCAGCCCGGCGCCTACGCGCCCGCAGCCGACGATGATGGTTCGCATCGATCAGAACCTCTTGGTCGGGGTTTCACGCATCTCGCTCCTGGCCACCGGCTCGCGGATGACGAAGACGCGACAGGGAGCGTTCTTGAAGACATAGGGGATGGTCAGGCCGAGGGCGAAGTCCCCGCCGAAGCGGACCTTGTAGGGCAGGCCCAGGACGATGGCGTCAGCTCCGAGCGCCACGGCCTCGTCGACGAGCGCGGCGCCCACGTCGCGTGCCTGCAGCAGCTGCGTGTCCAGCTGGACCCTTGCCCGTTCGGCAAGACCCTCGGCCACGTCGAGCGCCCGGGAGGCTTCCTCGCGCTCCGCCTCGAGGTCGTCATCGAGACTGTGACGCCAGTCCACCTCGACGACGTAGACGGCCACCAGCTCCGCGCGGTCGGCCCGCGCCAGCTTGCAGCCGAACTCCACGACGTCCCTGTCGACGGGGCCCCCGGAGAGGTGCAGGACGGCGCGCTTGACCTGGTCGGACGGGGTGTCAACGGGCACGGCCGAAGCCTACCACCGCCGCTCCGCCGGTGACGCTGGCGGTCGGTCGTCCCACCGCCGCTCGGTCGGTCGGCGTCCCACCGCCATCTGCGCTGGCGGCTGGCCCTGGCGGCGTCGGTCGGCGCACGCAGGTCGCGCGGGAGCAGGGGTGGCGACCAGGGCTGCGTCAGTGCGAGCGCCTCGGCTGTCCAGGGTGTCCGGTCCCGCTCAGCCCCGTAGGGGACCTGCACCACGACCGTGTCCGGCCGGCCGATGAGCGACTGCCGGATGCGTTGCGACTTCTGGTTGTGCAGGAAGCGGTCCCACCAGTGCCGCGGCACGTACTCGGGCAGGACCACGATGGTGATGGTGTCCGGTGACGAAGGCGCCATGACGTCCAGGTAGTGCAGGAAGGGCACCACCAGCGACCGGAAGGGGGTCTCCACGATGACCAGTGGCACGCCCGGCAGCATGTGCTCCCAGTCAGTCCGCAGGCGCTCCGTGGATTCCGAGTCGATGGTGATGTGGACCGCGCGCACGTCGTCCGAGAGCGCTCGCCCGAACTGCACGGAGCGGATGACCGACCGTGAGATGGTGGGGATCGGGATGATGACGCGGCTGACCTTGTTCGGCTTGCTGAAGACCTTGTCGCGGTCGACGTGCAGCTCGCGGGCCGCCGTCTCGTACTCGTGGTGGATGAACCACATGATGCCCACCAGGACGGGGATGATGACCGCCACCAGGAGCGACTGCGGAGCCTTGCTTACGAGCACGACCACGAGGACGACCGCTGTCATCACGGTCCCCACGGCGTTGATGCTCAGGCGCCAGCGCCAGCCGCGCACGCGGTCCTTCAGCCAGTGCCGCACCATGCCACCCTGGCTGAGCGTGAAGGCCATGAAGACGCCCACCGAGTAGAGCGGGATGAGGGCGTGCGTGTCGCCTCCGAAGCCGATGAGCAGCGCTGCCGCCAGCGCAGCGAGGACGACGATGCCGGCCGTGTAGGCCAGCCGGTCGCCCCGATACGCGAAGTTGCGGGGGAAGTAGAAGTCCTCGGCCAGGATGGCAGCCACTCGGGGGAAGCCGTTGAAGGACGTGTTGGCGGCCAGGATGAGGATGAGGGCCGTGAAGGTCTGGAAGAGGTAGAAGCCGATCGTATCCATCCCAAAGACCATGCCGGCCACCTGTGCGACCACGGTGACGTCGTCGTTGGGGACGATGGCGAAGTTGTCGGCCAGGAAGGTGATGCCGATGAAGAGCGTGCCCAGCAGGACGGCCATGATCGTCAGCGTCTGAGCTGCGTTGCGCGATTCAGGGGGCTTGAAGGCGGGCACCCCGTTCGCCACGGCCTCCACGCCGGTCAGGGCCACCGAGCCGCTGGCGAAGGCGCGCAGCACGAGCAGGATCGTGACGGCCTGGAGCGGTGACGGGGCGCCCGGCACCGGGTTGACCGCCTCGACCCCGGCGCCCTCGAAGACGATCCGGTAGGCCCCCAGGGCGATCATGAGCAGTGCGGAGCCCACGAAGAGGTAGGTGGGGAAGGCGAAGATGTTGCCGGATTCCCGGATGCCGCGGAGGTTGCCCAGGGTCATCAGGACGATGAAGAAGACACCCAGGGGCACGGTCCAGGCCAGCAGCTCAGGCAGCGCCGAGGTGATCTGGGCCACTGCAGACGATGTCGAGACCGCCACCGTGAGGACGTAGTCCACGAGGAGCGCGGCAGCCGCGATGAGCGCCGCCCAGCGGCCCAGGTTCTCCTTGGACACCGCGTAGGCGCCGCCGCCATTCGGGTAGGCGTAGCCGATCTGCCGGTAGCTCGTGGAGACCACCGCCAGGAGGATGCCGATGGCGATGGCCACCTCGAGGCTGAGCGTGAAGGCCACGGCTCCCGTGACGATGAGGACGCGGAGGATCTCCTCGGTGGCATAGGCGCTCGAGCTGATGGCGTCCGAGCTGAAGATGGCCAGGGCCTTGAACTTGGAGAGACGTTCGCCGATCTCTTCCGTCGAGGCGAGGGGTCGCCCGAAGAGGACGTGGCGGCCGGTGGCCCGGAAGCGGGCCAGCGCACCCCTCTCTTCGTGGGCCTTGGGTCGCGCCTCGAGAGCCCCGGTGGGGGTGTAGCGGAAGTACTGGCTCTGGGGTCGCTCGACGCGAACCCGCCGGTTGCCCAGCTTCTGGCCCCGCAGCTCGCGCGCGCTCCCGGGCTCCGCGGTCGGCTCCGGTGTCGGCTCGGCGGTCGGTCGTCGCAGGCGCGAGGTCCGTCTGGGGGGTTTGGGGGTCGGGGGTTGCTCGTCGGTCATCGGTCTCGGGCTGGGCCTTGGGCGGCAAGGCGGCGGTCTCGGGTCCCGCGGATCGCGGGCCGTGCGCTCGCCTGGCCGGTCATGTGGTCACGCGCGTGCGCGCGGAAGCAGGTCGGTCGCGCACGTCGCTGGCACAGGGGAGCATACGTGCGAGAGTGGGTCCGTGTGCGGGCGCCCTGACACGAGCGCGGCCGGTGCCCACTCCGACCACCAGGTCAGGCCGCCCGCGAGCCACCACCCGGCCGGTCGAGGGCACGTGTCTCGGCGGCCTCAGCGACCGACCAGCAGCCGGTCGGCCAGGCTCGCCGGCAGCAAGGACCCCCGGATGGCCCGCTGGGTCTCCGCCACCGGGTACTCGACGCGTCGCCACTCGGCCTCGCGAGCCTCGGTGTCCAGCAGCATGGCGCAGGCGCGCGGGTCGCCGTCGCGAGGCTGGCCCACGCTGCCGGGGTTGAGGATGGCGCGCCGCTCGTCGAGCGCCAGACGGGTGCCGTCAGCGGCCGTCAGCACCTCCACGCGGCCGCTGTCGTCACGGAAGGTCAGCGGGTAGTGCGTGTGCCCGACCAGGCAGTAGGGCGTCGCGAAGGCCGCCAGGTTGAGGCGCGCCACGGGGATGGAGATGAGGTACTCCCAGAGGGGCTCGCGGGGGCTGCCGTGCACGAGCGTGAAGTCCCCCTCCACGCGGCTGTCCGGCTGGCCGGTGAGCCAGGCCCGCGTGGCCGGCGAGATCGTGGCCGCGGTCCACTCGACCGCGCTGCGAGCCTGGCCGTTGAAGGTCCCCGTGGGGATGCGGCCCAGGACCGCCGCGTCGTGGTTGCCCTGCACGGCGACGGCGTCGACCTCGCGCAGCCGCGTCACGACCTCGTCCGGATGCGGCCCGTATCCGACGATGTCACCGAGGACCCAGACCTGCTCCACCTCGCCGACGGCGCCCAGCACGGCCTCCAGGGCCGGACCGTTGGCGTGGATGTCGGAGAGTACGGCGACGCGCATCAGGCCGAGCGTAGCAGGGCTCCGGAGCGCTCGACGCGCGTGCGTGGGCGACTCGACCGAAACCCGTCGTCAGCAGCATCGACCGGGGCTGCCAGCAGCTCGGTCGGCTCGCCCAGGATCGATGCTGAGGCCGGTCAGGCCGAGCCGGGACCGTGCGCTCGTCGCTCACGCCGGCGACGGACGCCTGCCGGCCGTGGGTAGCTGGCCGGCGTTGGCCGCTCCTTGGGCACGATGACCAGTCGGTGTCCGGCCAGGCTGGTGGCCGGCACGACGATGACCTCCGGCCGGCCGCCCCCGGTGGCGCGGATGATCGAGCCGGCATCGCGGAGCTCCGCCCGAAGGCCGCCCTGCTCCTCTTCGCGCTTCCAGGCCACCACGCAGCCGCCCTCGCGGGTGAGCGGCATGGCCAGCTCCAGCACCTCGGCCAGCGACCCCACGGCGCGGGCCGTCACGATGTCCCAGGCGCCCCGGTGGTCGGGTTCCTCGGCCAGGTCCTCCGCCCGCTCGGCCACGGCCTCGATGACCGGGATGACCGGCACGGCCGCCGCACCGCCCCCCGCGGCGACCTCGGACCGGGGCCCAACGGCCGCGTTGGTGACCAGGGCTCCGCGGACGGCCACCCCGGCCACGGCCAGGAAGCGAGCCTTCTTGCCGACCGAATCGAGCAGCGCCACCCGGCCCAGCGGGAGGGCCGCGGCCAGGGGCAACCCCGGGTAGCCGGCGCCGCTGCCGACGTCGAGGAGCGTGGCGCCCGGCCGCAGCAGCCGAGTCAGCCGGGGGACCGCGCTCAGCGAGTCACAGACGTGGCGCCGGGCGACCTCGGCCGGCTCGCGGACGGCCGTCAGGTTGATGGCCGCCCCCCACTCGCGCAGAAGCCGGGCGTGGAGCTCGTAGCTGTGCAGAGCCTCAGGCCTGCCTGCCGGCTCAGCGGAGAGACCCAGTTCCCGGAGTCCCGCCTCCAGCGCGTCGCTGAAGACGTCACCCATCGGGGGCAGGCCCTCGGCGTCGCGCGGCAGCTCGCGTCGTGGCGCGCCCCGGGCGTTCTCGGCCCGCCTGTCGCGGACGCTCGCGTCCTCCGCCGGCGCTTCGTCCATCCCGGCTGGTCCATCCGGCTCGTGGCCGGTGCCGTCAGGCACCTCGACTCCCCCTCCTGGCTGCTCCCGTCCGGGACAACGAAGTGCGCCGGAAGCGACCCTCCTCGTGGCCGGCTCGCGGTCGTCGTCGCGAACACGTGACCCGGGCCAAAGCCGCTCCCGGCGCTGGAACACTCCTCGCACCCTCGGCGTTTCAGTCTTCCGCCGCCGGGATGGTCGTCGCGCGCAGATCTCTCCGCGCATCATCCCGGCCGCGTTACCGTACTCCGCCTCTGCACGACACCACGTAGGGCACCGCGTGGTGCAGGGGCGGGCAGTGTCAAGCGGCCGCGAGGCGTGCGTCAAGCCGCTTATCCACCAACCCTGGTGCGCGGAGTCACCACTGTGGACAACCGGGGGCAGGTGGTGGACAACCGGGCCCTGAGCCGATCCATCCCTCCGCCCGAGCCATCCCTCCGCCCCGCGCGTTCTGGCGATGGCCAGCGAACGCCCAGCCGGCACTGTGCGACGCCCTCAACCCTCCGGCGCGACGCGGGCCACGCGTCCGGGGCGGCCCATGCCGCGTCGCAGCACGTCCATGACCTCGTCGGCGACGGCCTCGCTGTCGCCGGACGTGGCGGCCCGCGCCAGGCATCCGTGCACGTGATCCTCCATGACCAGCATCGTCACCGAGTCGACTGCCGCGCGCAGGGCCGCCGTCTGCTGCATGACGTCGAGGCAGCCCTCATCACGCTCGATCATGCGGGCGATGCCGCGCACCTGCCCCTCCATGCGCGCCAGGCGCCGCAGGAGCTGCGCCCGATCGCGCGCGTACGGACGCGGCTCGCCCGTCGCGCCGCCTCGGCGCGACGGCCCGCCTCGGCGTGCCCCGCCGATAGCCTCGTCACCCATGCCTCACCTGCCCGCATCGCATACTCAGAGGGAGTATAGGCGCCCGGCCATCCGACCCCATCGCTCGAGCGCGGCCGGCCTGCCTGCCCGACACCGCGGGTCTCAGGTCGGAGTCGGATCGCTCGGCGATGAGCTCGAGCAGGCCCCAGGTGACGATGGCCATGCCGACGACAGCCAGCCACAGGCCGGGTGCCTCGGAGGGCGCCAAGCGGCTGCCTTCCGTGCCCAGGAGCCTCGCCACCGTGCTGACCATGCCGCCCAGGGCCACGAACCAGCAGGCCACGTAGGCGATGGGCCGGTCAAGTGCGGCCCGCCGGTGCCGGGTCGTGTAGGGCAGCACGATCAGGGCGAGCATGGCCACGCAGGCCACGAAGACCAGGACGCCCGCGCCCTCGAAGCCGCTGGCCGTCTCTGCCGAGAGCACCACCCCGCCGACCCTCAGCCAAGCCAGGGGCATGGACGCGATGGTCACCACGGCGCCGATGGCGATGAGCGATCGCCCGCGCCCAAGGCCGCGCCTCACTCGCCGCCGTAGACCTCCGGGCGAAGCACGCCGATGTAGGGCAGGTTGCGGTAGATCTCGCCGTAGTCCAGGCCGTAGCCGATGACGAAGCGGTCGGGGATCTCGAAGCCGCGATAGGTGATGTCGATGTCCACCAGCCGTCGCGCCGGCTTGTCCAGGAGCGTGCAGATGGCCAGGCTGGCCGGATCCTTGCCGCGCAGGTACTCGGTGACGTAGTGCAGGGTCAGGCCGGTGTCGATGATGTCCTCGACGATGAGCACGTCCTCGCCCTCGATCGGGGAGGAGAGGTCCTTGAGGATGCGCACCTGGCCTGACGTCTCCGTGGCCCCTCCGTAGGAGGAGACCTCCATGAGGTCGATGCGAACCGGCAGCGAGATCGAGCGCATCAGGTCGGCCATGAAGGGCAGGGCGCCCTTGAGCACGCTCACCAGCGTCACCTGGCGGCCGTCGTAGTCGGCCGAGATGCGCGCGCCCAGCTCGGCCACCTTGGCCTGCAGGGTCGCCCCATCGATGAGGATCTCGGCGACGTCCTTCTCCAGTGGCGATACGGGCATCCTCGGTACTCCTGCGTGCGTGGAAGGCGTGACGGTCAGTCCGTGGCTCGGTCGCCCGCGGCCACGGCAGCGACGCCGCGCCCTGGGGGCGGCTGGCCGTCGATCCCGATGAGCGAGGCGGCAGCGTCCAGTCGGCCGTACTTGAGCAGCAGGGCCCGGAAGTCGCGTGCGTAGAAGAGCTTGATGCGCACCATCGGGTAGAGCTCGCGCAGGTGGCGCAGCTTGCGGTTCTTCTTGCGCACGAGGCTCTGCTTGAGGGTCGTGAGCTCGACGTGGAGCTCCAGGTCCGGCAGGTAGAAGTCGGGCGCGAAGGACTCCACGACGACGCCCTCGCTGTTCCAGCGGATGGGGAAGACGTGCGGCTCGTACTGCCAGTCGACCTTGTAGTAGTCGAGGATGCGCGCCAGCTCCGCCTCGCTGGCGTGGGCGAAGCGGGGAGCCTCGCTCAAGGTCGCTGCCCGTCGAAGCGGGCGATGAGCTGATGCACGTCACCCTCGAAGTCGCGCAGCAGGACGTGGGCGTCGATGACGTCGTCGATGCTCACGGCAGGCGGCGCAGGGACCCGCTGCGGGCCGGCCGGCGCGGCCTCATGTGGCACTCCGCCAGCACCCTCGACGGCCTCACCCTCGAGCTGGACGGTCACGATGGCGACCGCCTGCGAGCCGCAGTGTGGGCAGGAGAGGTCCACGAACCAGAGCTCCTCGCGCCGGGCGAGGAGGCGGATGTGCCCCTCGCCGTAGGGCTGCCCGCAGGCCGCGCAGGCGAAGGCGGCCAGTTCGCTCGTCAGCCAGCCCTCGGCATCCATGCGCCCAGTGTAGAGCCGCCGATGCGAGCCGGCTGCGAGCCGGGCTGCGAGCCAGCAGCGGGTCGAACGCATGCACCACAGATGCTCCTGGAACGTTCCCGCGGGGCCACCCGGGAGTGTCGGGCGGGCGTCGCGGGCCCTTCCCGAGCGTGGTATACCGATGCGACCCAGACACACATGGAGGGGATGTTCGTTCGATGGGCACCAACAGGCGAGCCATCGCCATCAGCACAGCAGCGCTGCTCGTCCTCGGTCTGGCGGCCCCCGCCGCCGCCCAGGACGCCAGCCCGGCTCCCGACGCCAGCCCGGCCGCGGCCGATGGTCAGCTGGCCCGCATCCTGGAGGCAGGCGTCATCCGCATGTCCACCGACCCGGCCTATCCGCCGCAGTCGTTCCTGGACACCGACGGCACCCTGAAGGGCTTCGACATCGACGTCGGCAACGGAGATCGCCAAGCGCCTGGGGGTGGACATCACCTTCGAGACGCCGGACTTCGCCCTCGTCTCGGCCGGGAACTGGGCTGACCGCTGGGACTTCAGCGTCGGCTCCGTGACCATCACGTCGGCCCGCCAGGAGGTCCTGGACTTCACGCAGCCCTACTACTACACGCCGGCCCAGTTCGCCGTGCGCTCCGACAGCGGCTACGACAGCCTCGACGACCTGATCGGCAAGACCGTCTGCATGGGTGAGGGCACCACGTACCTCGACTGGTTCAACGGCGACCTCGACTTCGGCACGGCGACACCGGACACGGTGCCGCCGGAGGGATCCGTGGCCACGACGCTGCCCACCGACCGGAACTGCGCCGAGTCGTGGGCGGCCGGACGCAACGACTTCGAGGGCTGGCTGACGGCCGAGCCCACCGTCCAGGGCGCCATCGCCGAGGGCCTTCCCGTGGTGGCCATCGGCGACCACGTCTTCCACGAGCCCCTGGCCGCCGCCTTCGACAAGAACATCGAGGACAACGACTCGCTCGTGGCCGCGGTGGACGCCATCATCGGCGAGATGCATGCCGATGGCACGCTGGCGGCCCTGAGCCAGCAGTGGTACGGCCTGGACCTCACCGAGCCGCCGGCGGAGTAGCCCACACCTGACCGGTGAAGGGGGCCGGGTGCCCCCTTCACCCCACCGAGGTCACTTCGTGACGATGGCCGCCGATAGCTCCAGCACCGGCGCGCGCGGCCCTGCGCAGGCCCCCGAGGCCGATGCCATCGTCGGCCGGATCGCGGCCGCTGACGCCCGCCGCAGGCTGCGCTTCCGGATCGTCTTCGTCCTCACCTGGGTCTTCGTCATCGGCGGCCTGGTGGCGCTCCTGGTGGCCGGCGGAGCCGTGGACCTGGCGTGGCTGCAGCCGTGGTGGTGGTTCATCCTCGGTGGCGTCTCCATCACCATCTTCATCGCCGTCTCGTCCATCGCCCTGGCCGTCGTCTTCGCCCTCCTGGGGGCCCTGGGCCGCATCTCGACGGTGGCACCGGTCTACGCCCTGGCGACCCTCTACGTCTCGCTCGTGCGCGGCACGCCGCTCATCGTCCAGATCTTCTTCGTCTGGCTGGCCCTGCCCACGATCTGGCCCGCGGCATCCGCCATCGACCTCATCTGGCTGGGCATCTTCGCGCTGGGCTTCAACTACGGCGCCTACATGACGGAGATCTTCCGGGCCGGCATCCAGGCCGTGCCACGCGGCCAGCGCGAGGCAGCCGCCGCGCTGGGCATGACGCAGCGGCGCATCATGGCCCGCATCGTGCTGCCTCAGGCGGTGCGCATCGTGACGCCGGCCGTCGGCAACGAGTTCATCGCCATGATCAAGGACACCGCGCTCGTCTCGTTCATGGGCGTCCAGGAGCTCATGTGGCGGGCCAGCACGGTGGGCAAGTCCAAGTTCCACAACTTCGAGACGCTGCTCCTGGCAGCGGCCGTGTACTGGGTCCTGACCATGGTCTTCTCCTACTTCCAGGAGCGCCTCGAGCGGCGCATGGCCCGGAGCGACCGCTGATGGTGGCGCTGGGCGAGATCGTCATCGAGGCCACGAACATCGAGAAGTGGTTCGGCGCCACGCACGTCCTGCGTGGCGTCAGCCTGGCCGTGCGCCAGCACGAGACGATCATGCTCATCGGCCGCTCCGGATCGGGCAAGACGACGTTCCTGCGCTGCCTCAACTTCCTGGAGGAGCCCACGGTGGGTGAGGTGCGACTGGGCGACCTGCGCGTCGAAGCGGACCCGCTGCAGCGCCAGGGCCGTGCCCGCCGCTCGCAGATCCGCCAGATCCGGACGCAGATGGGCATGGTCTTCCAGGGCTTCAACCTCTTCCCGCACATGACGGTCCTGCAGAACTGCATCGAGGCGCCCATCACGGTGAAGGGGGTGCCGCGCAAGCAGGCCATCGAGACGGCCGAGCGCTACCTCGAGAAGGTCCAGATGGTCGACAAGCGCGACGCCTATCCAGCCGCGCCTCTCCGGCGGCCAGCAGCAGCGGGCCGCCATCGCGCGGGCCCTCTCCATGGAGCCCAAGGTGCTGCTCTTCGACGAGCCCACCAGCGCCCTGGACCCGGAGCTCATCGGCGAGGTCATCGTGGTCATGGAGCAGCTCGCCCACGAGGGCTCCACGATGATCGTCGTCTCGCACGAGATGGCCTTCGCGCGGGAGGCGGCCGACCGCGTCCTCTACCTGGAGGGCGGCGTGGTGGTGGAGGAGGGCCCCCCGGAGCAGGTCCTCGACGAGCCACGCCAGGAGGCCACGCGCCAGTTCCTGCGGCGCTTCCTCAGCGAAGGTGCGCGCGCCCCGACGGCGGACGATCCCAACGCGCTGTCACCCTTCTGAGGCCACGCCCGGACCCTGGCCGGACCGGCGCTCAGATCTCGCCGAGGTAGGAGCGGCGCACGTCCTCGTTGGCGGCCAGCGCGGCGGCCGAGTCGGCCAGGACGATGCGACCCGTCTGCAGCACGTAGCCGCGGTCGGCGATGGCGAGGGCCTGGCTGGCGTTCTGCTCCACGAGCATGATGGCCGTGCCCGCCCGGTGGATGTCCACGACGGTCTCGAAGATGAGTTCGACGAGGTTCGGGGCGAGGCCCATGGAGGGCTCGTCCAGGAGCAGGATGCGTGGCGTGGCCATGAGCGCCCGGCCCATGGCCAGCATCTGCTGCTCGCCGCCGGAGAGGGTGCCGGCCACTTGCCCGGCCCGCTCCTTCAGCCTCGGGAACATCGTGTAGGCGCGCTCGATGCCGGCCGCCACGGCTGCCTTGTCGTTGACCGAGTAGGCGCCCATGCGCAGGTTCTCTTCGATGGTCAGTCGGGCGAAGACGCGCCGACCCTCGGGGACCTGCACGACGCCCAGGCTCACGACCTCGTGCGAGGGCACCGTGGTGAGGTCCCGACCGTCGAAGATGACCGAGCCGGCGCGAGGCCGCAGCAGCCCGCTGATGGTGTTGAGCGTGGTCGTCTTGCCGGCGCCGTTGGCGCCGATGAGCGTGACGATCTCGCCCTCGTCCACGGTGAGGGAGATGCCCTGCAGGGCGTGGATGCTGCCGTAGTACGTATGGAGGTCGCTGACCTCGAGCAGGGCCATGGTCAGGCCCCTCCCGCCGCGGCAGCTTCGGCGGCGGCAGCTTCGGTGGCGGCAGCTTCGGCGGCCGCCGCTCCCGCGGCCTTGCCGAGGTAGGCTTCGATGACGCGCTGGTCGCGCTGGATCTCGGCCGGCGTGCCCTCCGCGATGCGCTGGCCATAGTCCAGCACGGTGATGCGCTCGGAGATGCCCATCACGACGCGCATCTCGTGCTCGATGAGCAGGATGGTGGTGCCCCGCTCGTCGCGCAGCCGCCGGATGAGCTCGGTGGCCTCCGCGGTCTCGTTGGGGTTCATGCCGGCCGTGGGCTCATCGAGCAGCAGCAGGCGTGGCCGGGTGGCCATGGCACGGGCGATCTCCAGGCGGCGCTGGTCGCCATAGGGCAGGCTGGAGGCCTGGATGTCGCCCTTGCCACCGAGTCCCACGAAGGCCAGCAACTCCTCTGCCTCGGCCACGGCGGCCCGCTCCTCTGCCTGCTGGCCGCGGGTGCGGATGATGGCGCGGATCCAGCCCGAGACGAGGTGCTGGTGGGCGCCCACGAGGACGTTCTCCAGCGCCGTCATGCCCTTGAAGAGGCGGATGTTCTGGTACGTCCTCGAGAGGCCCAGGTGGGCGATGCGGTCGGGCCGCAGCTCGTGGATGGGGAGGCCACCCAGGGTGATGCTGCCCTCATCGATCTGGTAGAAGCCCGCGATGCAGTTGAAGAACGTCGTCTTGCCGGCCCCGTTGGGGCCGATGACGCTGACGATGGCGCCCTCGTCAAGGCTGAAGTCCAGGGCGTTGACGGCCAGCAGGCCGCCGAAGCGCTTGGTGGCTTTGGTGACCTCGAGGAGCGCCACGCTCAGGCCTCGGTCGCTTCCGCGGGCAGGGCCACGGAGGTGGCTTCTGCGCCGTGCATCTCGCGCCGGCCGATGCGCGAGGGCCAGAGCCCCTCAGGCCGGAAGCGCATCATGAACATGAGCACCACGCCATAGAAGAGGTAGCGGTACTCGGAGAACTCGCGGAAGAGCTCCGGCAGGCCGATGAGCACGATGGCGCCGACGATGACGCCCGGGATGCTGCCCATGCCGCCCACGACCACGACGGCCGCCACGTTGATGGAGACCACGATGTTGAAGGTGCTCGGGAAGACCGAGCCGAGCAGGCCGACCAGGATGGCGCCGCCCAGGCCCGCGAACGCGGCGCCCAGCATGTAGGCCAGGGTCTTGGACTGCACGAGGTTGACGCCCAGCGCCTCCGCGACGTCCTCGTCCTCGCGGATGGCCATCCAGGCGCGCCCCAGTCGAGAGGCCCGCAGCCGCCACGCGGCGAAGGCGATGAAGGCCGCGATGGCCAGTGCCACGTAGTAGATCTGGGTGGGGCCGTAGAGGAAGTCGGCCGGCGCCGTCGGGATGGGCGGCGGGATGTTGGTGATGCCCTGCGGGCCGCCCAGCCACGGCTTCAGGACGTCCGACTTGATGAGGATGGAGATGATCTCGCCGAAGCCGAGCGTCGCGATGGCCAGGTAGTCGCCCCGGATGCCCAGGATGGGCAGGCCCAGGAAGACGCCGAAGACCATCGCCGCCACGACCCCGAAGGGCACCGCCGCCCACCAGGGCAGGCCAAGCAGCCCGAAGTCGCCCGTGGACGTCAGCAGCGCCACCGTATAGGCGCCGACCGCGAAGAAGGCCACGAAGCCGAGGTCCAGCAGTCCGGCGAACCCGAGCGTGATGTTGAGGCCGAGGCCCATGAGGATGTAGAGCGCGATCATGGCCACCGTCTGGGCCACGAAGGCGCCTCCCAGCCAGGGCATGGCCAGGACGAGCACCACGGCCAGCACGGCCAGGGGGACGATGGCCACCCTCCGCCGCTCCGCGGGCATGGCATGGATGCGCGAACGCATGCGCAGGCCGGTCCAGGCGAGGTAGCCCAGGGAGGCCACGGCCATCGTCAGCAGCGCCCCCGCGACGGTCAGGCCCTTGGAGGCGAAGATGGCCCGCGTCTGGTCGGCGATGTCACCGAAGTCCCCGCTCAGCATGCGCTGCCGCGCCAGACCGGCGAACAACCCCAGGAGGACAAGGGCCGTGAGGTTGACGACGACGAGCTCGCGCGCCCGGCGAGGCAGGAGCGCCAGCACGGCTCCGAGGACGCCACCGATGGCACCCACGAGCATCGGGATCCAGAAGCCGTCCACGACCGGGTCGCTGCCCAGGGTCAGGACCTCGAAGAGCTCCGGGGAGGCGTTGGGCAGGAAGGTGCGCAGGTTGACCGCGGTGCTGAGGAGGATGAAGGCGGAGAGGAAGGCGCCGCTGATGACGCCTGCCAGCGTGCCTGCCAGGAGTCCGGGCAGTGGCTCGCGGGGTCCGCGACGGGCCGCCGCGAAGCCAGCCGCCAGGAAGGTCACGACCAGCGGCAGCTGCCCCAGCGAGATGACGTCCACGACCAGCGGCTGGCCGCTGAAGATGGGCACGATGCCCACCACGCACAGGTAGATCGCCACCGCCCCCGCGATGAGCCCGACGTTGATGACCCCGCGCCAGGCATCCAGGGGCCTGGAGGCGGCCGCGGCGGGCAGGGCGCCGGCGCTCATGCGCGGGCCCTCGAGAGGCGCTCACCCAGGATGCCCTGGGGTCGGAAGATGAGCACCAGGACGAGCAGCGTGAAGGCGATGACGTCCTTGAGCTGGGTGGGTGAGGGCACCCCCAGGCCGTCGAGGAACAGGATGGGACCCACGGACTCCACCTCGCCCAGGAACATGCCGCCGACCATGGCGCCGGGGATGTTGCCGATGCCGCCCAGGACCGCCGCCGTGAAGGCCTTGATGCCGGGCAGGAAGCCGCTGTAGTAGTTGATCTGGATGAACATCAGCCCGAAGAGCACGCCGGCCACGCCCGCGAGTGCGGCGCCGATGGCGAAGGTCATGACGATGGCGCGGTCCACGTTGATGCCCATGAGGGCTGCCGTGGGAGCGTCCTCCGAGACGGCCCGGATGGCCGTGCCCAGCTTGGTGCGCATGACGAAGAGATACATGCCCACCATCATCAGGAGCGCAGAGCCCACCACGACCACGTCCAGCCACTGCAGGCGCAGGCTCTCCGCGATGGGCAGCATCACCGGCTCCGACAGGATGGTGGGCACGGGGTAGGCGAAGACGCCCACGCCGACGATGCCCTTCATCGTGTACTGCAGGAAGAACGAGGCGCCGATGGCGGCGATGAGCAGCACCAGTCGCGGTGAGTTGCGCAGCGGGCGGTAGGCGACCCGCTCGATGCCCACGGCCACCAGCGCGGCCACGATGGCTGCCACCAGCATCATCAGCGCGATGGAGATGATCGAGGCGATGGGGCTGGCGTTGAGGAAGCCGATGTTCTTGAGGAACGTGGCCGTGAAGTAGCCCGCGAAGGCCCCGATCATGAAGACGTCGCCGTGGGCGAAGTTGATCATGCGCAGGATGCCGTAGACCATCGTGTAGCCCAGGGCGATGAGGGCGTACATGCCGCCCAGCGACGCACCGCTGACCAGCAGGTCCACCCAGGTGTCGACGGCGTACTTGCCCGACGAGAGGGTCAGGTACGAGCCCACCACGATGACGAGGACCACGATGATGCGGAACGCCCACAGGAACGCGGCGATGGCCGCGTCGAGGGCGCGCTCGTTGGTCTTGGTGCGCGCGGCGGCGCCGTAGTCTCTCGGCATGGCCTGGCCTGTCATCGTGCGGCCGTATCTCCCCTGGATCCCCGCTGTCCGTTGCCGTGCCGGCGTCCCGGCGTGAGTCGCAGCGAGCCGGGCGGATGCCCGCCCGGCTCGCTGCCTGTCAGCTACCTGCTGTGCCAGCAGCTAGCCGCCGTACGACCAGATGGGTGCTGCCGGCGGCCAGGCGCCGTCGACCTCGGCCTGGCCGAGCTGATAGACGGCGATGAGCTGGGCGCCGCAGTCACCGGTCGGGGTGCACGTCAGCGAGCCGGTCACGCCCGGGAAGTCCTTGGTGGCGAAGAGCTCGTCACGCAGGGCGCCCTTGGGGACGTAGAGGGTGCCGTCCTCGCCCTCCACCGAGACCTTCTCGATGGCCGCGAGGAGGATGTTGGCGGCGTCATAGCCGTGGGCATGGAAGGCCTGCGGCGGGTTGATGCCGAACTTGGCCATGTACTTGTCCAGGAGGTCCTGGTAGCCCGCCTGGAAGGCGCTGAAGTCAGGGCTGGAGAGGTACAGGCCGTTGGCGGCCGCACCCGCGCCCGCGACCATGTCCGCGGAGAACATGCCGTCGGAGCCGATCAGGGCCACGTCCTCAAGGCCCGCGACCTCCTTGGACTGGGCCGTCATGAAGCCGCCCTCAGCCGTGAAGATCGGGTAGTAGATGGCCTCGCGGGCCGGCGGCCGCGACCGAGGTCAGGACCGGCTTCATGTCCGTCTGGCCGACCTGGATGGCCTCAGAGGCGACGATCTCGCCGCCGAGCGCCGCGAACTCCTCCTCGAAGACGCCCACGAGGGCCTCGGCGTAGGCGGAGCCGTCATGGATGGTGGCGGCCTTGGTGAGGCCCAGCTCGTCGTAGACGAACGAGGCGACGGCCTTGCCCTGGGAGGCGTCGTTGAAGGCGGTGCGCATGTAGCCGGCGAACTCGGGACCGCGGTCAGGAGCGGTCAGGGCCGGGCGGGTGTTGGACGGCGAGATGGTCGTCAGGCCGGCGTTGGTGAGCGCGGCGATGCCGCCCACGGTCTCGTCCGAGCAGGCCGAGCCGATGAGGCCCACGAGGCTGGGGTTGGAGGCCAGCTTCTGGGCGGCCGATGCGCCACCCTCAGGGCTGCAGCCGGCATCCTCGGTGATGATCTCGATGGGGTGGCCCTTCAGCTCATTGCCGCGGTCGTCAGCCGCGATGAGCATCGAGTTGACCCAGTCCTGGCCGAGCGATGCGTTGGGGCCGGACAGGACGCCCCAGCCGGCGATGACGACGGGCTCGCCCGCCGGGATCTCGACGACGCCAAGCGGATCCTCCGGCGCCTGTGCGGAAACGGGTCCTGCCACAGCGACGGCCAGCAGGCCCGCCGCGGCGAAGACGCCAAGGCTCTTCCTCATCATGGTTCCTGCATCTCCTCCTTCGTGTCTGCCGCGCCACGTGACGCCGGTCAGTCCTGTCCACGGAGTGCCGATCCCGGATCGTCGTCGGGCCAGCCAAGGTCGTCCGCCCTGGGCCTGGCACATGCGCCGGCGCAGGGCTCCTCCCGGACACACCCTCCTACGAGCGGGCCGCACGCGTGGCCGCTCAAGCGTTGCGACATGATAGACCGCTCGCCAGAGCCTGCAAGGTGGCTGTGCGGCTGCGATTCGGTTACGTCGAACGCGTCCGTCACGCGTCGGGCTCGCTCGCCGGGCGGGGGCCGGTGACAGGACGCACCACCCTGCCCTGACTGCGCGGGGTCACGGTGCCACCTCGGCCGGCTGGCCAGGGTGCGCCCACGAGGCGCGCCCACGGGGGGCGCACCTCGGGTATCATCCATCTGCGTCGTTCGAATGCAAGACGCCCCGAGCGCCCCGGGCGCGTGCGGACTGTGGCCCCAAGCGGTGGCCCTGGAACACCCGGTGCGGCGCGCTCGAGGTCGGTCCGCAAGCCTGTCGGGTGAACCGGCCGCTTCCATTCGGAGAGGTCCAGTCGCGATCAGACGCCAGTGCCACCCATGGCCGTCGGCTGTCACAGGAGACCGACACATCAGCAACGACCGGACACGACACCCGCGATGCGCGATGGGCGATGCCCCAGGACGCGACCGTCGCGCCGAGTGTCCCCCCATGCCGGGCCGCGACCAGCGGCTCGCCACACACAGGAGTCCTGCGTGAGCAAGAACGTCGCCGTCTTCGTAGACGTGGCGAACATCTTCTATGCGGCCAAGGCCGCCGGCGTCGACATCGACTACGTCACCCTCCTGAAGTCGGCCACGGCAGGCCGCGACTTCGTGCGCGCCTACGCCTACACCGGCCTCGACCCGGAGAACGAGAACCAGAAGCAGTTCCACGGCTTCCTGGCCCGCAGCGGCTACAAGGTCGTCAGCAAGGACATCCGCAAGTACGGCGACGGGCGCGTCAAGGCGAACCTGGACATCGAGCTCGTCGTGGACCTCATGCGCATGGCGGAGAAGCTGGACGTCGCCGTGATCGTCTCCGGTGACGGCGACTTCGCCCCGGCCATCTACGCCGTGCAGCAGCAGGGCGTGCGGGTGGAGGTCATCAGCTTCCGCGGCAACACCAGCAGCGACCTCATCGAGGCAGCGGACATCTTCATCGACATCGCCTCCGTGGCCAAGGTCGAGAAGGGCGCGCGCAGCGGCCGCCGCGTGGCGGCGGAGGGCGACCTCTCCATGACCGAGGTGCCGGACAAGGAATCGGGTGTCGTGCCGCGCCGTCGCCGCCGCGACGCTGACGACAAGGGCGACCGCCCCGAGCGGCCGTCGCGCCGCCGCGGCAGCCCGGCTGCGGCCCCGCGCGAGGCGGATGTCGTCCACGCGGACGTGGAGCGCCCGGCCGTGGCGCTCGTGGCACTGCCCGGCGAGCGCCTCTCGCGGGGGCCGGTCCAGGTCGTGACGCCCGCGGACATCGATGACGAACTGGACGCGGCGGCGGAAGCTCCCGAGACCGCGGCCGAGGCGCAACCCGAGGAAGGCCGTCGCCGTCGCCGCCGCCGAGGGGGTCGCGGCCGAGGTCGCGGTGGCCGCGGCGCGGAAGCCGGCTCGGCGGGCGAGGCCGACGAGGCCGCTGACGCCGCTGACGCGGTGTCCGATGAGTTTGACGCGGACCTCCCGGAGTTCGCGGACGAGGTTCCGCCGCTGCCGCAGCACTCGGGCTTCGGCTCGGTCTGGGACAGCCAGATCGGCGTGGCCCCTGCCAGGCGCGCGGCCCCGGTCGTCCCATCGCGGATCGAGGAGCCCGTCGACGACTTCGAGGTCGAGGGCGAGCCCGAGGTGCCCGAGTACCTGCTCGCCGAGCGACGGCAACAGGATCGACGGCGCAGCGGACGCGGCGGCCGCACTGGCGGCTATCGCTCCGCCATCGACCGCGAGCGCTATGGCTCTGGCCCGCGGCCAGGATTCCAGCGGGGTCCGGCTCGTCCCGGCACGGGTGCCCGGCGCCCCGTGAGCGGAGGCCGCGCCTCGGCGCAGTCCATGGAGCCCATCGAGCAGACCCCCGGGGGTGACCCCTGGAGCGAGGTCCCGCCGGAGGTGCAGGAGATGCTGCGCGCCGAGATGGCACGTCGGCAGGCCGCCAGCGGCCAGCCGGGGGGTCGGTCGGAGACGACCGGCAGGCGCGCGCCACGGCCACCCGCGCAGGGCGGCAGCGCCCCCGCGGACACCGCCCCGGCTGAGACGGCACCGGCACACGGTGACCGCGCCGGCCGAGGAAGCCAAGCCCAAGCGTGCCCCGCGCAAGCGGAGCAGTGGCTCGACGGCAGCCGCCAGCGCGTCGGCGGAGGCTGGCGCCCCCGCGGACACCGCCCCGGCTGAGACGGCACCGGCAACGGTGACCGCGCCGGCCGAGGAGGCCAAGCCCAAGCGTGCCCCGCGCAAGCGGAGCAGTGGCTCGACGGCAGCCGCCAGCGCGTCGGCGGAGGCTGGCGCCCCCGCGGACACCGCCCCGGCTGAGACGGCACCGGCAACGGTGACCGCGCCGGCCGAGGAAGCCAAGCCCAAGCGTGCCCCGCGCAAGCGCAGCACCACACCCGCCGAGGCCACCGAGGCCTGAGGACCCCACCCGTGGGCAGCGCCGCCGACGCGACCATGCACGGCGGCCTGTTCCTGACCCGGGGTCATCCGGGGGCGCTCGCCGCCGTCGCCAGCTTCGTCCACGGCGAGCGCCCGCCTCACGCCCTCCTGATCGTGGGACCGCGCGGAGTCGGCAAATCCACGCTCGCCCTCGACCTGGCGGCGGGACTGCTCTGCAGCTGCGGGTACGCCATCCGCGCGACCCTGTCGCGCCTGTGTCGCCTGTCACAAGGTGGCGGCCGGCAACCACCCCGACCTGCACCTCATCGAGCCCGAGGGGGCCGGCGAGCAGATCCGCATCTCCCAGGTGCAGCAGCTCATCTCCGACCTGTCCCTGACGGCCATGGAGGGCCGCTTCCGGGTGGCCGTCATCACGGCCGCGCACCGTCTCAACCTCGACGCCCAGAACGCGCTGCTCAAGACGCTGGAGGAGCCTGGACCGGCCACCTGCCTGGTGCTCTGCGCGGATGACGCGGCACCGCTGCTGCCCACGGTGCTCTCGCGCGCCGTGCGGCTGCGCGTGGCACCCCTGGCCGTCGAGACGCTGGCGCGCCTGCTTGCCGAGAATGGCTGGGCGGAGGCCTCGCAGGCACGCGCGCTGGCACTGGCAGCGGGTGGGCGACCCGGGGTCGCACGCACGCTCGCGGGACGCCCGGAGGCCGCTGCTGGCACGAGCGCGCATCGGTCGCACGCTCCTGGCACTGGTCACGGCCGACCGGCGCGAGCGGCTGGCCGCCGCCGCCGGCCTCATCGCGGAAGCGGCCAGCGTGGACGCCGCCCTGCGCGGCACGGTCGCGCCCACCGCGGCGCGCCTGGAGCCGGTGGAGCGGCGCCGCGCCGTGCTGGTCATCATCGATGCCTGGCGTGAGCTGGGGCGCGACCTCGCCGTGGCCGCCAGCGCCAGCGGCGACGACGGTCGCGGCATCCGCGACCTCGACCAGCTCGAGGAGCTCCTGGCGCTGGGCCGCGCGACCGACCGACCGGCGCTGCGCGCGTTCCTCGACCGCCTGGACCGGCTCATGCTGGCCATCGAGGGCTACGCCAACCCGGAGCTGACGCTCGACCACCTGTTGCTCGCCTGGCCGCGGACCGTCGGGCCGGCCTCGAGGGCGGCCGCGTGAGCCGTCCCTCCGGTCCATCGAGACGCCTCGTGGCGATCGTCCGGGGTCGCGTGCAGGGCGTGGGCTACCGCTGGTTCGTCCAGCGCGAGGCTTCTCGCCTGCGCCTCGACGGCTGGGTCGCCAACCGTTCCGACGGTGGTGTGGAGGTCGTCGCCGAGGGTGCGCCCGATGACCTCGAGCTCCTGGTCGCGACCCTTCGGGAAGGCCCCTCGGGCGCGGACGTCAGGGACGTCGAGGTCGGGCACGAGCCCGCCCGCGGCGACATGGCTGGCTTCAGCATCCGCACGGGAGCCCACCGCGGCGACTGACGCCGCCCCCGCCTGGAGCGTCGGCGACCGACGCCACGCGACCACCCGCTGCTATCGTGGAGCAGATGGACTTCCGGATCGCCCGCCAGGCACGGGACCGTTACGGGTTCGAGGAGCGCCTCTTCTCCACGGACGGAGAGGCCATCGCCCTGGATGAGTCGCAGGCCACGGCGCTGGCGGAACGGTTCGTGCGCGAGCCGGACGCGCTGGCGCGGGCGGCCTCCGAGATCGCGGCCATCGGCCTCCTCCACGAGCTCGCGCACCGCGCCGTGGCCGTCGAACGCCGCAACGACCCGCGCGGCGGGGGGCCCATGGCGCGAGGGCTCGCGTCCCTGGACGGGCGCATCGGGCAGGCCCCCGTCGACGGCGGGCTGGTGGCCTTCGAGACGGCCTTCCCCTCCCTGCCCGTCTACCGCGACGAGCTGCGCGGCGGGCGACTGGCTGGCGCGCACGAAGGGCGTCGTGCCCGGGCGCGAGGCGGCCCTCGAGGAGCTCGCCCTGGCGTCGATCGCCGCGCAGCAACCCGGCCGCCGCCGCCTACCGCGAGCTCATCGACGACGCCTGCCTGGCGGAGGTCGCCCAGCGACGGCTGGTCGATGCCCTGGCCGGCGCCGACCTGTCCGCCGACGACCCGGACCCGGACCGCGCCGCGCCCGCCCGCCGCCTCATGAGCCGGCTCCGGGAGCCCATCCTGGCCGCGCCCCAGTCGCTGGCCGCCCAGCTGCGCTGGATCCGCGTCCACTGGGCGGGCTGGCTGGATGACGCCGACCTGCGCATCATCGATCGCTCGCTCGGCAGTCTCGACGAGATCGAGCGGGCTGCCTGGCTGCGCGCCCGGCGCGCGCCCGGGCGGCGGTGCCGACGAGGCGACGGCCCTGGCCGGGCTGCGCCTGCTGGACGAGGAGGTCGAGGCCTTCAGCGCCGACCGCGACTGGATGGCCGAGCTGGTGCTGGTGGCCAAGTCCACCTACGTCTGGCTGGCCCAGCTGTCGCGAACGTACGGGCGTGACATCGACCGTCTCGACCAGGTCCCCGACGAGGAGCTCGACGAGCTGCGCGCAGCGCGGCTTCACGGGCCTCTGGCTCATCGGGCTCTGGGAGCGCAGCCCCGCCTCGCGTCGCGTCAAGCAGATGCGCGGCAATCCCGACGCCATGGCCTCCGCCTACTCGGTGTTCGACTATCGCATCGCCGAGGAGCTGGGCGGCGACGATGCCTGGCGCTCGCTGCGCGACCGCGCGGCAACGAGGGGCATCCGGCTCGCGGCGGACATGGTGCCCAACCACATGGGCATCGACTCGCGCTGGGTGGTGGAGCACCCGGAGCGCTTCATCTCATCGCCGTACCCGCCCTTCGAGGCCTATTCGTTCAACGGCGCGGACCTCTCCTCCGACGACCGCGTCATCATCCAGTTGGAGGACCACTACTGGGATTCCTCGGATGCGGCCGTGGTCTTCAAGCGCATCGACCGGGCCAGCTGGCGAGGCGCGCTACATCTACCACGGCAACGACGGCACGAGCTTCCCCTGGAACGACACGGCCCAGCTCGACTACCTCCAGGCGGAGGTGCGCGAGGCCGTCATCGGCCAGATCCTGGAGGTCGCGCGGCGCTTCCACGTCATCCGCTTCGACGCCGCCATGGTGCTGGCACGCCGTCACATCCAGCGTCTCTGGTACCCGTTGCCGGGGCACGAGGCGGGCATCCCGTCACGCTCGTCGGCCGCCCTGCCGGCAGCCGAGCTCGCCCGCCGCATGCCGGCCGAGTTCTGGCGCGAGGTCGTGGACCGCGTCGCCGCCGAGGTGCCGGACACCCTCCTGCTCGCCGAGGCCTTCTGGCTGCTGGAGGGCTACTTCGTGCGCACCCTGGGCATGCACCGTGTCTACAACAGCGCCTTCATGCACATGCTGCGCGACGAGAAGAACGCCGGCTACCAGCAGGTCATCCGCGAGACCGTGGCCTTCGATGCGCGCATCCTGGGCCGCTACGTCAACTTCATGAACAACCCCGACGAGCGCTCGGCCGTGGACCAGTTCGGCCGCCACGACAAGTACTTCGGCGTGGCCACCATGCTGGCCACGCTGCCCGGGTTGCCCATGTTCGGGCACGGGCAGGTGGAGGGCTTCAGCGAGCAGTACGGCATGGAGTTCCGCCGCCCCCAGCGTGACGAGACGCCGGACGACGGGCTCGTCGAGCGCCACCGTCGGGAGATCTTCCCGCTCCTGCGGCAGCGCTGGCGCTTCGCCGGGGCGACCCACTTCCGGCAGCTGACGGCCTTCGACGGCGGGACGGAGGTGGCTGACGTCTTCGCCTATGCCAACCGCGCCCAGCACGGTCCGGCCGACGCAGATGAGCGGCGCTCCCTCGTCGTCTACCTGAACCGCTACCCTCGGGCCCACGTCCGCATCCCCGGCGTGGCCGAGGCGCTGGGCCTCTCGGAGGGCGCGGACGACTACCTCATCCTGCGCGACCAGCGCAGCGGTCTCGACTACCTGCGCAGCCTGCGCGATCTGCGTGAGCACGGCCTGGAGCTGTCGCTGGACGGCTACGCCTGCCACGTCTTCCTGGGCTTCGAGGTGGTCTCCGATGCTGCCGGTGCCGGCTGGGGCGAGCTGGCCATGCGCCTCGGGCTCGGTGGTGTGCCCGATGCCCATCGGGCGCTGCGCCGCCTGCGCGAGGAGCCCCTGCGGGCGGCGGTGGCGGCGGTCTTCGCCACGCGCCTGGCACGGGACGCCTTCCTGCCGCCGCCGGCGGTCCTGCCCGACACGCGCCCGGGAGCCGCGGCCGAAGGACCCGACGAGGCCGAGCTGCGCGTCGCCCTGGAGCGGCTGGCCGTGGCGGCCGGCACCGAGCGCCCACCTGCCGACGTGGTCGCCCGGACGGCCCGCCTGGCCCGCCGCGTCCGTGGCGTGCAGCCCCGCTTCGTGGCCCAGGCCGTGGCGGGCGCGACCGTGGCCGCCGCCATCGGCGAGGTCGCCTTCGGCGACGACCAGGGACGCGCGACCGTCGCGTTCGATGACTGGGAGATGGCGGCCGCCATCGACGAGGCGGCACGGAGCTCGGGCAGCAGCGATGCCCAGGCCTGGCGGTCCGTGGAGGTGGCGCGCGCGCTGCTGGTCCTGCCCCCCGGCGCCCTGGTGGAGGCCGCCTCCGCGCCCGGGCTGCCCGACGCCTGGTTCGAGCAGGCCGCCGTCCGTGCTGCGGTCGGCTGGAACGAGTGGCAGGGTGCCCACTATCTCTCGCAGGAAGCCTGGTCCGAGCTCCTCGAAGCCCTCGGCGCGCGCGACGCGCTGCTCGATGAGGCCGGCGCCGGGGTCGGAGGCGAGGCCGGCGCGCCGGCTGGTGCCGGGGCGGCCGTCGTCGAGCTCAGGCGACGCGCGGCCGCAGCAGGCTACCGCCTTGGCGACACCAGCGAGGGCCCGGTCGCCCCATCGCCGGCCTGAGCGTGGACCGCCTCGGCGACCTGGTCGCCGACGTCACCACCTGCCGTCGCTGCCCGAGGCTCGTGGCCTGGCGCGAAGAGGTCGCCCGACGCCGCGTGGCACGACACCGCGACGATGTCTACTGGGGTCGGCCGGTGCCGGGCTTCGGCGACCCCGCCGCCCGACTCCTGCTGCTCGGCCTGGCCCCGGCCGCGCACGGGGGCAACCGCACGGGCCGCGTCTTCACCGGGGACAACCCCGGAGGCTCGGGCGAGCTGCTCTTCGCGGCGCTGCACCAGGCTGGCTACTCTCCCCGGCCGCGCTCGCTGGGAGCCGGCGACGACCTGCGGCTCCGGGACGCCTACATCGCCGCGGCCACGCGCTGCGCGCCGCCGGACAACCAGCCGACCACGGCCGAGAGGGACGCCTGCCTGCCCTTCCTCGTCCGCGAGCTTCGCCTTCTGCCGGAGCTGCGGGTCGTGCTGGCCCTCGGCGGGTACGCCTGGACGGCGGCCCTGCTGGCGCTGGCCGAGCTGGGCCACCGGACCCGACCCCGACCCCGCTTCGGGCACGGCGCGGAGGCGGTCGTGGGCCCCTACACGCTCGTGGGCTGCTACCACCCCAGCCAGCAGAACACCTTCACGGGCCGCCTCACGCCGGCCATGCTCGACGACATCCTGGCGCGGGCCCGGGAGCTGACCGACTCGTCCTGACGGACATGTCTGTCGGCTCGGCGCCTGTCGCGCGGCCGCACGTGCACGATGTCATATCTCGGAGGTGACAATTTCGCGACGGGTGGGCATACTCGGCCACGCAGACGGAGAGGGAGCTCTTCGCTCCGGGGGGAACGGCCGCCCCAGGGTAAGGAGAGCCCATGAGGAACAGGAACGGCTTCGCGGTCGCCACCGCGATCGCAGCCATCGCCATGCTCGGTGCGCCGGCCGCGGCGCAGGGTCCCACGGTCGAGGTGCTCGCGGAGGGCCTCAACGCACCACGCGGCCTGCTGGTCGCACCGGACGGCAGCATCTGGGTCGCCGAGGCGGGCGCCGCCGGCGAGACGTGCATGGAGACCCCGCGCGGCGAGGCCTGCTACGGCCCCAGTGGCGCCGTGACCCAGATCGTGGACGGCAGCGTCGAACGGGTCATCGAGGGCATCACGTCGGCTGGCGCCGGGCCCGAGGTCGGAGGGCTCTCTGACATCGCCCTGGCCGAGGATGGCTCGCTCTACCTGCTGATGAACCTGGGCGACGATCCTGCCGTCCGCGCCGGGATGCCGCCCGAGTTCGCGACGGCCGGCTGGCTCCTGAAGGCCAACGCCGACGGGACCACGGAGCCCTTCGCGGACGTGGCGGCCTTCGAGACGGCCAACGATCCCGAGCCCGCGATGGTCGATTCGAACCCCTACTCGGTGGCCGCCACCGATGGTGGCTTCGTCATCGCGGATGCCGGCGGCAACGACCTGCTCATGGTCGATGAGAGCGGTGCCGTCTCGCTCATCGCGACGTTCCCGCCCTTCGAGGCCATGTTCCCGGCCGAGGTGCTGGCGGCCATGGGCCCGCCCCCGGAGGGTGAAGGCGGCCCGCCCGCGGAGGCCTCCGAGAGCTCCGCTCCCGAGGACGCCGAGGCCATGGAGAGTGCCGCACCAGCCGAGGGCGAGGCACCCGTCGAAGCCGCGAGTGGCGCTCCGGCCGCCGGTGAGATGGTGCCCCTGCCGGTCGAGTGGGTGCCCACCTCCGTCGTCGTCGGACCTGACGGCGCCTACTACGTCGGTCAGCTGACCGGCGGTCCATTCCCCGTCGGCGGAGCGTCCGTGCTGCGGGTCGACCCGGCGACCGGCGAGACCAGCACCTACGCCACTGGCTTCACCAACATCATCGACATCGCCTTCGGCCCGGACGGCACGCTCTACGTGGCCGAGATCGTGCACGACGGCCTCATGGGCGTCTTCGCCGCGGGCGCTGCCCCCATCGGCGCGCTCCTCAGCGTGCCGCCCGGCGGCGGCGAGCCGACGATCCTCATCAACGACGAGTCGTTCATGGCACCCGGCGGTCTGGCTGTCGATGGCGATGGCAACATCTACGCCTCGCTCAACACGCTGGCGCCCGGAGCCGGGAGCGTGGTCAAGATCACGCCGTAACCTTCGGAGCAGTCGCGACCCCACGACGGCTCGTCCCAGCAGGGGCGGGCCGTCGTCCTTCTTCGGGCCACCGCCAGGGACGCTTCGGCGCGTCCGGATCCCGTCAGTCGGGAGGTCAGGCCAGGTGACGGAAGTTGGGCCAGAGCGAGAGGTCGAAGTCGGGCGCCATGGCCAGGAGCTGGCGAACGTCCTGCTCGAACGTCTCCACCAGGTCGGTCGGCTCGTCGAGGGCCTTGGGTGAGGGCCGCTTCTTGCTCACGTTGACGGGCTTGCCCAGGACCGACTCATCGGGCAGCCATTCGTCGAGGCCCAGGAACTCCAGCGTGCGCAGGTACTGTCCGGCCGGATCGGCAAGGCACTGCTCGAACTGCAGGATGAGCACGCGGTCCCGCCCGAACGCCTCCACGTAGCGGCTCAGCGAGAAGGCGTAGAACGAGCGCGCGTAGGCGTCCTTGCGGCCGGCCCACAGGTTGAGGGACTTGCCGCGGTTCTCCTTGCGCTTCTGCCACTGGCCGACGCCGGAGCGGTAGCGCTCCACCGGGTCGCGCAGCTGGACCAGCAGCCTGGCCTCCGGCGCCACCGCCTTCATGGTCTCCGCGACCCCCGGCACGCTCATGTAGCGCGGCGTCCACTCACCGGTGATGGCGCCCTCCGGACGGGGGAAGAAGCGGTAGTACGACTCGCGGTCGGCCTCGAACATGGGCCGCCAGCCGAGCCGGGTGAGCTGGTGCGTCTCCTTGAGCTCACCGACCACCTGCGGATGCCGGGCGATGAGCTTCCACCAGAACGTCGTGCCGGCTTTCTGGACCCCGATGCCGATGTAGTCCGGCGGGCCGATGCGCCAGCCCTCCGGCACCGGGGGCGGGGTCTTGCCCATGGCGCTCCGGGGCTTTCCCGTGGGCGCGTTGGCCCGCTTCCGGCGTGCAGACGGTGCGGTACCGGGACGCACGAGCCGCTTGATGCGTCGCAGGACGCTCATGCGGCGAGCCGTGCCCTGGGCTGTCGAGTCATGGTCGTGGTGGCCGCCTCTCCGTGCATCGGCCCGAGTGTGCCACGGGAGCACCTCGTCCTGTGCGACCGAGCGCCGATCCGGGCACGTGCTGTCGTCGGGGCCACATCGGCTCGACGGGCAGCGACCTGCATGGGTCCAGCAGCCATGCGCCGGGCTATGCTGCTGGACGTCGATGCGTCCACCGAACCGTCTGACCCGTCCGAGGTGCCGCCGCCCTGCGAAGCGGACCACGTCGTGGTGACGACCAGTGGCCGCGGCAGCGCCGGACCCATCCTGCCCGGTCAGAAGCCCGGCGACCGGCGCGTCCGTGTCGGCCGCGAGAAACCCCGCGAGTACCAGATCTCACCACCCAAGCGCGTGCGCCGGCCGCCTTCGCCGGCGTTCGTGCTGGTCCGCGGCTTCGTGATGCTCATCGCCATCGGCACGTTGCTGCTGATGCTGCCGTTCGCAGCGACCGACGGCCAGGTGACCCCCCTCGTCGACGCCTTCTTCACGGCTACCTCGGCCGTCTGCGTGACCGGCCTGGTCGTCGTGGACACCGGCACCTCCTGGACCGCCTTCGGGCAGGTGGTCATCCTGGTCCTCATCCAGCTCGGTGGCCTGGGTTTCATGACCGCCTCCACGCTGTTGCTCTTCGTGCTCGTCGGGCGCCGCACCGGCCTGCGCGACCGCATGCTCGTGCAGGCCTCCATCGGCACGCCGGACCTGGCCAGTGCCACGGCGGTCCTGGTGCGGGTAGCGGTCTTCACGGCCGTCGTCGAGATGGGCGGCTTCCTCGTCCTCTCGCTGGCCTTCCTGGGCGGCGGCCAGGACCTCCCGACGTCCCTCTGGTGGGGCCTCTTCACGGCCATCTCGGCTTTCAATAACGCGGGCCTGGACATCACGGGCGACTTCCGCAGCCTGACCGGCTTCGCCTCCGACTGGCTGGTCCTGGGTACCGTCGCCGGGCTCTTCATCCTGGGCGGCCTGGGCTTCGCCATCGTGGGTGACGTGGCCTACAAGCGCCGCTGGACCCGCCTGGCCCTGGAAACCAAGGTCGTCGTCGTCTCGACCGTCATGCTGCTCCTCGGCGGCAGCGTCGCCATCGGGCTCCTGGAGTGGTCCAACCCGGCCACGCTCGGGCAGCTGCCGCCCCTGGACCGCATCCTGAACGCCTTCTTCACGTCCGCCACGGCGCGCACCGCGGGCTTCAACTCCATCGACACCGCGGGGCTCGTGCAGTCGTCGCTGGCCATCCTCATCGCCCTCATGTTCATCGGCGCGGCGTCTGGCTCGACAGCCGGCGGCATCAAGGTCAACACCTTCAGCCTGCTGCTCATCGCCATCTGGTCGGCCATCCGCGGAGACGCCATGGCCACCGCCTATGGCCGGCGCGTGCCCCACGAGATCGTCTACCGCGCCGTCGCGGTGGCCATGCTGTCCGGCCTGCTCGTGTTCGGCGTCTCGGTCGGTCTCTCCCTGGCGACGGGCTTCGGCATCCTTGACCTGGCCTTCGAGGCCACGTCGGCCTTCGGTACGGTCGGCCTGAGCACGGGCATCACGCCGGATCTTTCGGACCCGGCCCAGGTGCTCGTGGCCCTCACGATGTTCGCCGGCCGCCTCGGACCCCTGACCCTCGTGCTGGCGCTGGCGGCGCGCGCCCGCCCCTTGCCCTATCAGCCAGCCACGGAAGCGCTGCGCATCGGATGAACGCGAAAGGAGCAGGACATGGGAACCTCGGTGCTGGTGGTGGGCCTGGGTCGCTTCGGATCGGCGGCCGCCCTGGAGCTCATGGCGCTCGGCCACGAGGTCCTCGCCATCGACCATGACGCCACGCGCATCAACCGCATGGCCCCCATGGTCACGCACGCCGTGGAGGTCGACGCCAGCGACGAGGCCAACCTGCGGTCGATCGGGGCGGCCGACTTCCAGCACGCCATCATCGCCATCACCGGGTCGCTCGAGACGAGCATCTTCGCCACCATGGCGCTCAAGTCCCTGGGCGTGCGCAACGTCGTGGCCAAGGCCGGCACCGACCTGCACGGCGCCATCCTGACCAAGGTGGGCGCCGACCGGGTCGTCTACCCCGAGCGCGAGATGGGCAATCGCGTGAGCCACGTCTTCAACGTGCCCACCGCCATCGACTACCTGGACGTGGCCCCGAACTTCGGGATCGTCAAGGTCACGCCGCCGGCCTCCTTCGTGGGCCGGACCCTGAGCCAGCTGGACCTGGCCGGGCGCCTCGGACTGACGCCCATCGCCCTGCGCCGCGGCAACAAGGTGACCGTCATCCCGCACCGCGACGAGAAGATCGGGGCCACCGACGAGCTCATCCTGCTGGGCCGCGACGACCGCCTGGAAGAGCTCGGCGCGTAGTCCGTCGCACGGGCCTCAGCAGGTGACGTGCAGGAGTGCGAAGACGCGCTCGTCAGGGTCACCCGCCAGGAGCCGGCAGGCCTCCGCGGTGGGCAGGCAGATCAGCTGCACCCCGCGCCGCGCCGCCTCGGCGACGACCTCGTCCCTGACCGGCAAGCGGCCCGCCGCCCCGGTCCCGATGACGAGCCGCGTCCCGGACCAGGGGAGGTCTTCGAGCGCCGACAGGGGAGTGTGGCCGAGATCGTCGCGAAAGGCCTTCGAGGGGCCCTTGCGTCGCTTGCGCACGACGCCCGCCTCGATGACCACGTCGTGCTCGGTAGCGCCGCCCCTCGATCTCGATGACGCCGAACTCGACGAGCTCCAGGCGCACCCGGACGGTCCCCCTTCTGGCAGGGCAATGGTCGCCACGGAAGAGCTGGCGCGCCCGGCGGGACTCGAACCCACGACCTTCTGCTCCGGAGGCAGACGCTCTATCCGCTGAGCTACGGGCGCCCTGGTCGGCGCCGTGGGCGCCGCTGTTGAAGTCTCGCGGTCGCGCGGCGAACCGTCAAATGGCCTCCGACACGCGGGCCCGGAAGCGCAGACAGGATGCCCGACACTCGCCGTCCCACGCGGCATCAGGCGCCGGGTTCGGTCACCACCACCTGGCCGCCCTGCAGCGGGTGGATGGCGCAGAAGTAGTCGTACGTGCCAGGCGCATCGAACGTCAGGCTGAACTCGTCCCCGGTCTTCATGACGCCCGAGTTGAAGCTGCCGTCCCGCGCGGTGACCGTGTGAACCACCGCGTCGTCGTTCGTCCAGCGCACGATGGCGCCCGCGGACACCTCGACCCTGGCGGGGTCGTAGACCATGTCCGCGATGGCGACCGCTGCCTCCGTGATCGGGGCGGACGACGCCGCCGGAGCTGGGATCGCGGACGCAGCCGCCGGGCTGCCTGGCTCGGTCACGGTGACGGTGGCGCGCATCTCGGGATGGATGGCGCAGACGTAGTCGTACGTACCGGGCGTCTCGAAGACCTGGGAGAACGTGGCACCCTCGGGCAAGATGCCGCTGTCGAAGGCCCCGCTGGTGGCCGAGACGGTGTGGCCCTCGCCGTCCGTGTTGGTCCACTCGACGGTGTCGCCGGCCGCCACCACGACGTCGAGGGGCGCGAAGGCACGATCGACGATGGCCACGCTGGTGGCGCTCGTCGACGCAGCGCCGGCCAGCGCCCGACGCGCTCTGGCGCGACGCTGGATGGCTCGGCCGCCTCACCGGCCGCGCCCCCGGCAGGGCCGACCACGACGGTCCCGACGAAGGCCGCCGTCGGAGTCGTCGCGCTCGTCACGGTATCGGATAGGTCCCCGCGTCAGTCTGAACGTGCAGCTGTCGCCGGGCTCAAGGTTCACGATGTCCTCGGACCGCGCCGCGTCGCCGCCGCGCCAACGAGGACGGCTGCGCTGAGCAGGAAGAGGCCGGACGAAGGGAGGGGCGCGTCGGCATGCGCGGCATTAACCACAACAGCGGTAACGGCCCGCGGTCGCGCGGCGGACGCTACAGTCTCGGCATGAGCGGACCGACCCCCTCCACGATGCGCGTCGAGACCGATTCGATGGGTGCCGTCGAGGTGCCCGCCGACCGCTACTGGGGTGCCCAGACACAGCGCTCCCTGCACCACTTCGCCATCGGCGACCCGCGCGCCGAGCGCATGCCCGTCGAGATCGTGCACGCCATGGGCCTCCTCAAGCTGGCGTGCGCGGAGGTCAACCTGGCGGCCGGGCGCCTGGACACGGGCATCGGCCCCTTCATCGTGCGCGCCGCGGAGGAGGTCGCCGGGGGCAGCCTCGACGACCACTTCCCGCTCTTCATCTGGCAGACCGGCTCCGGCACGCAGACCAACATGAACGCCAACGAGGTCATCGCCAACCGGGCCATCGAGCTGGTGGGCGGCGTCCTCGGCAGCAAGGATCCGGTCCACCCCAACGACCACGTCAACATGGGCCAGTCGTCCAACGACACCTACCCGACCGCCATGCACGTGGCCATCGTCTCGCTCGTGACGGCCAGTCTCCTGCCCTCGGTGACCCAGCTGCGCGACGCGCTGGCCGCGCCGGGCACGGGAGTTCGCGGACATCGTCAAGATCGGGCGGACCCATCTCCAGGACGCCGTGCCGCTCACCCTGGGCCAGGAGTTCGGCGGCTACGTCGCCCAGCTGGACGCCGGCCTCGAGCGGCTCCATGCCGTGCTGCCCGGGCTCTGTGAGCTGGCCATCGGCGGTACGGCCGTCGGCACCGGCCTCAATGCGCCGGCGGGTTTCGGGGAAGCCGTCGCAGCGCGACTGGCGGAGCTCACCGGGCTCCCCTTCGTGAGCGCTCCCAACAAGTTCGCGGCGCTGGCCGCCCATGACGCCGTCGTGTTCGCCAGCGGCGCCCTGGCCACGCTGGCCGCCAGCCTCATGAAGATCGCCAACGACCTGCGTTGGCTGGGCAGCGGGCCGCGCGCCGGCCTCGGCGAGCTCTCGCTGCCGGAGAATGAGCCGGGCTCCTCGATCATGCCGGGCAAGGTGAACCCCACCCAGTCGGAGGCCCTGACGATGGTGGCGGTGCAGGTCTTCGGCAATCACGCTGCGGTGACCTTCGCCGGCTCGCAGGGCAACTTCGAGCTCAACGTCTTCAAGCCGGTGATGGCCGCCAACGTCCTGCGCTCGACGCGCCTGCTGGCGGACGCCTGCGACAGCTTCCGCGAGTTCGCCGTGGAGGGCCTGGTGGCCGAACGCGAGCGCATCGCCGAGCACGTGGCGCGCTCGCTCATGCTGGTCACGGCGCTGAGCCCCAGGATCGGCTACGACCGCGCGGCCGAGGTGGCCAAGAAGGCCCACCACGAGGGCACCACGCTCCGGGAGGCGGCCCTGGCCCTGGGCTACGTCAGCGCCGAGGAGTTCGACGAGCTGGTGCGCCCCGAGCAGATGGTCTGACGCGCGCCGATCGGGCACGCTGCGGATCGGCTGCGTGGCGTGCTGCCCAGAATCGAGGCGACCCCGCCGAAGCGGGGTCGCTTGAACTGTCCCGGCTGACCGGGAGCGAGCTCCCGATCGTCTGCCACGTCGCAAGGGCATCTATGACGCCGGCTTCACCGGCTACCCTAACCCAACCTACCCATGACCTTGCGCCTAGGTCAGTATGTGCTGACGAGCAGCACTCACCAGAGACTACGGCAGCGCCACCGCAAACTCAAGCCCGATCACACGCCGCGCGGCTGAAGATTCCGTAACATAACCGCCAGTCGGCATCGTCCGTCGCGGCGGCAGAAGCCGCCGCTGCCGACCGAAACGCCTGCCTGTCCACGCGTCCGTCAGGCGACCGCCCGCAGGGCCGCCGCGAGGTCGATGCGCCCGTCGAAGAGCGCCTCGCCCAGGATGACGCCGGCCACCCCGGCCTCCCGCAGGACCAGGAGCTCGTCGAGGCCTGTGACTCCGCCGGCCACCAGGATGTCGGCATCCACGCCGGCCACCAGGCTGCCCGCGATCGACGCCGCACCGGCCGCGCTGACGTGCGAGAAGACGAAGCGACGGACCCCCGCCGCGGCGAGCTCCAGCACCAGCTCGTCGATGCTCGGTGCCGCACGGTGCCGCCACGGATAGTCGCGCAGGCTCTCCGGTCGGGCGTCCAGGCCGACCGCCAGCCAGTCGCCGCCGATGCGCAGGCAGGCGCCCAGCACGTCGCGATCCTCGGCCACGGCCCAGAGCGGCATGACGACGCGCGTCGCGCCCGCGGCGAAGGCCAGTTCGATCTGCTCGGGGCCATCGATGCCGCCGGCGACCTGGAGCGGCCGGGCCACCGCGCGCGCCACGGCGCCGATGGCCTCCAGGTTGGCCGGTCGCCCCTGCCTGGCACCGTCGAGGTCCACGAGGTGGATGGCCGGTGCGCCCTGCGCCACCAGGGCCTCGGCGATGGCGGCCGGCCGGTCGGTCGGGGTGCCCACGCCCGTGGACGCCCCCGGCCACCAGACCAGCCGCGAGCGGCCCTGCCGGAGGTCGAGGCTGGGGATGACCAGCATCAGGGCCTGCGCAGGGCTCCCGGGAGGGTCGGCCCGCCGCCTTCGCCCGCCAGCAGCCGGCGATGGAAGGAGACCGGGAGGCTGCCCGAGTAGAGCAGCGCGTCATGGAAGCGCTTCAGCGAGAAGTCGGGACCGAGGCGTGCCTGCTCGACGGCCCGCAGGCGGAGGATCAGCACCTTGCCCAGCAGGTACGACAGGTTGTAGCCCGGCGTCTGCGTGTAGCGGTGGACCTCCGCCCGGGCCACCGGGCGCTCGAAGCGGGTGTGCTCGACGAGGAAGTCGATGGCCTCCTCCACGCCGATCTCACCCCGGTGCAGGCCGATGTCCAGGATGATGCGGCACGCTCGCCAGATGGCGTCCGTGGCCACGATGACGCGCCGCGCGGGGGTGTCCTCGAAGCCCGCCTCGAGCATCATCTGTTCGCAGTACATGCCCCAGCCCTCGTGGAACTCCGGCGCATCCGTGAGCAGGCGCGCAGGGGTGGGTGAGGCCAGGGCCGCCGAGAACTGCTGGTGGTGGCCCGGGTAGGCCTCGTGGACGCTGGTGTTCACGATGGACGCCCAGTTGTGCTCGCGCATGGCACCCGGGTCGCCGTCCACCGACGGGGTGACGATGTAGACGCCCCGGATGGGCCGGTCGAAGGCGGCCGGCTCGAAGTAGGCCGCCAGCGGGATGAGGCTGCGCATGTGCTTCGGCGTGGGCATGACCTCGATGGCGTCGTCCACCGGCAGGGTGGCCAGGTCGTGGTCGGCGATGAAGCGGCGCGCCCGCAGCATGGCCTCGCGGTAGCCCGCCAGGGCGGCCTCGAAGTCGGGCGGGCCATCCGCCTTGACGCGGTCCACGGCCTCCGTCTCGGTGAGCGATGGGTCGATGGCGCGGCCGGCCTCCGCGCGTGCGCGGTGAAGCTCCTCGAGCTGCTGCCAGCCGATGGCCAGGATGGCGTCCGTATCCAGGCCGTCGAAGGCGCGCAGCGCGATGAGCTCGTCGAAGGCCTCGCGCCCGAGGGCGAAGTCACCATCAGCCTCGCCGAGGGTCGATCCGATCCAGGCCGTGTAGTCGAGGATCGCGTCACGCGTGGCCCGGGCCGCCTTCTCCAGCCGGACGAGCCTCGGACTGCCGGCCGGCCAGCGCTCCCGGGCGGCCGTGACGATCTCGTGGACCAGCACGGGCAGGTCGGCCGCGGCACCCACCTCCAGCTCGTTCCAGGAGCGCACCGGGTGGTCGCCCAGGCGGTCGCGGGCCTGGAGCAGGGCCGTGGGCGCACCCTCAAGGCGCTGGGTCATCGACTCCAGTCGCTCCTCGAGCGGCGCGAAGTCGCGGGCCAGGAGCAGGAACAGGGAGTCCCCGATCTCGTGGCTGGCCGACGCGCGGCGCTCCCAGCCGCGCACGACCTCGGCCTCGAAGTGCCGCAGGCGGGCGCCGTGCAGTGCCACGTCACGCTCGAAACGGGCGCGCTCGGAGAGGCCGACCGTCTCGACCGCCTCGAGGTCGCTGATGAAGCGCGCCTCGGCGGCCATGTCGGCCTCCGTGGCGGCCCGGCTCAGGTCGGCCAGCCGACCGTCGTAGGCGTGGATGCCGAGGTAGGTGGCGTGGCTCGGCCACGTCTCCATGAGCGCGTCGAAGCGCGCCCCGATGAGCGCCTCCAGCGCGGCGTCGCTCGGGCCTGGACGGGCGTCGCTCACGCGTCGGACCGGCATCGCTCGCGCGTGATCGGCCGTTGATGACGGGCGCCTCGCCGCTGATCACGCGCGGATCGGCGCCAGGCCGGCCGCCTCCAGGGCTTCCCTGGCGGCCGAGAGCGCCCGCTCGATGTGCGCGGCCTCGATGCCGTAGTGGGTCAGGGCGCGGACCTGTCCGTGGCTGTACTCGATGGGGTCCACGCCCCGGGCGCGCCACTCGGCCAGGAAGGCGGCACGCGCCTCCAGGGGCGGCTGGCCGGGTCGCGGGCGCACCGTGAAGAGCACGTAGTTGGTGACCGCGCGCGCGGGGTCCAGGCCCGTGATGCCGGGCAGCTCCGCGAGGCCTTCCGCGAGCCTGCGCGCGTTGGCGTGGTCCTCCGCGAGGCGCTCGATCATGCCCGCCGAGCCATCCCTGAGGGCGACGAGGCCGGCCGCGGCCAGCACGCCCACCTGGCGCATGCCGCCGCCGACGAGCTTGCGCGCCCGCCGCGCCCGCCAGATGAAGTCCTCGCTGCCCACGACGACCGAGCCGACCGGGCAGGCCAGGCCCTTGGAGAGGCAGAACGTGGCGCTGTCCGCGTCCGCGAGCAGCTCGCGGGCCGGGGTGCCGAGCGCCACGACGGCGTTGAAGAAGCGGGCGCCGTCGACGTGCAGCGGGACGCCGTGCTCATGCGCCACGGCGGCCACGGCACTCGTGTAGGCCGCCGACAGGGGCTGGCCCATGCTCATGGAGTGCGTGTTCTCGAGCATGACCAGCGACGTGATGGGCTGGTGGGGGTCGCCCGGGTCGCGGATGGCGTCGCGGATGGCGTCGAGGTCCATGGTGCCGTCCGGCCCGGCCGGCAGCGGCCACGTGCTGGCGCCGCTGATGACGGCGTGGCCGGCCGCCTCGTCCAGGATGACGTGCGACTCCGCGGCCGCGATGATCTCCCCGCCGCGGGGCACGTGGGCCATGTGGGCCACGAGGTTGCCCATGGTGCCGCTGGCCACGAAGAGGCCGGCTTCCTTGCCGGTCAGCTCCGCGGCTCGCTCCTGGAGGGCGTTGACGGTGGGGTCGTCACCGAAGACGTCGTCACCGACCTCCGCGTCCGCCATGGCGCGGCGCATCTCCGGTGTGGGCCTGGTGACGGTGTCGGATCGCAGGTCGATGTGGTCGAGCATGGCCCGAGCATAGGTGACGCCACTTCCCGGCGTGTTGCGTCGCGGCCTGCTACTCTCCCTCTCCGCGGGACCCGTGGTGTAGCGGCCCAACATGCCAGCCTGTCACGCTGGAGATCGCCGGTTCGAATCCGGTCGGGTCCGCCAGTCTCTCTGACCAACCCTCGTTCCTCCTGCCGTCGACGAACGCGAGGAGAGGCGCCCCGACGCGATGAGCGACGCTCCCATCGACACCCGCCGCACCGAGATGGCGTCCCGCCTCCTGGTGGCGCTTCTGGCTGGGCTCTTCCTCCTGGGTCTGCTCGGGTTCGCTCGTGGCCGTCCTGGACGCCGACCAGGACGAGGGTGTGCCTGCGCCGCCCTCCCTTCCTGTCTCCCTCCCTCCCCGCTGAGGCCGCGCTGCCCGCGGGTGCCCCGGGGGTCCGGGAGGCGCCGCGCGTCCTGCTGGCCATGGCTGACCGGACCGACCGCGCCCGTCGACCGTCGCGCCGCGACCGCCCCGACTGACCCTGACCGCCGAGCCCGACTCGACCGCCGAGCCCGACTCGACCGCCGAGCCGGGCAGGTCCGACCCGACCGGTGCGCCGTCGACCGCCTCCAGCCTGGCAGACCCGGTCGACCCGACCGCCGACTCCGATGCGGCCGACCGCAGCCGCCCCGCCACCGACCAGGTCATGCCCGTCGTCCCCGTGGCCCGCTTCTGGTCCGATGCGGACGGGCCTCACGCGGCGTGACATCGTCCGGGCCCTGGAGAGCGGCGAGCTGCCGGGCTTCCGGCGCATCGTGGTCGAGGACGGCATCCGTGCGGCCCTTGCCGAGGCGCTCGGGGTGGCCATCCACGCAGACGTCCAGGGAGGCGACGTCGGAGGCGGTCGGCCGCGCCATCCGACACGGCGCCCTCGGGATCGTGGCCGCCGCTGACCTGGTGCCCTCCATGCGGCCGCTGGCGATCGACGGCCGCACGCTGGTGGGCAACGAGCGCGTCCGCTCGGCCGACGCCTGGCCGCTGACGGTGACGCAGATGCGGACCGATGGTCGTGGCTGGGACCAGTCGCGGACCTGGGTGCTGGTGGCCGGCGGCGATTCATTCACCGATCGCGGTGTCTACGACACGGTCGTGCGCCGCGGCAAGGGCGTGGACTACCCGTTCGACGGCGGCACCGCGCGCGTCACGGGACATGGCTGCTGCGACCCCGTCTTCAACGACAACGTCGTGCCCCGCTACGAGCTGACCGGCGACAAGGGCGTCGTGCGCCGGCTCTTCAAGGACGCTGAGCTGGCCATCGCCAACCACGAGATGCCCGTCACGGACGCCTGGGGCTTCCACAGCTCCGGGCTGCGCTTCTCGGGCAAGCCGGAACTGACCGAGATCTTCTCGCGGGCCGGCATCGACTGGATGTCGCTCGCCAACAACCACATCAAGGACTACGGCACGGAGGGCATCGCGGACTCACGCCGCATCCTGCGCCGCTACGGCATCGCGTCCGGCGGGGCCGGGAAGGACCTCGAGCAGGCCCGCCGCATCAGCTACCTCACGGTGGGCAAGGAGAGCGGCCCGGGCGCCGCCACCCTGGCCATCATCCCCTGCGTCGGCGTGGTGCCCTACTCGTGGGCTGGACCGGACGACAGCGGCGGCACGCCCTGCCTGGACCGATACCTGGTGCCGGACATCAAGGCGGCCGGGCGCAAGGCGGACGTCGTCCTCGTCTATCCGCACTGGGGCGTGGAGTACACGCGCCTGCCGATGCCGTCCCAGCGCAAGCACGCGGCGCGCTGGGTGAAGGCCGGCGCCGACCTCGTCCTCGGCGGCCACAGCCACGTCGCCGGCGCCATCGAGGACATCGACGGCGTCCCGGTGCTCTACTCGCTGGGCAACCTCATCTTCGACCAGCACTGGTCCACGAACACGATGGAGTCGATGCTCGTGGAGGCCACCTTCCAGGGCGACACGCTCGTCAGCCTGGAGCTTGGTGCCCTACCTCATCCACGACACCTCGCAGCCCAACCTCCTGGACCCGGCCACCGGGGAAGGGAAGTCGCTGCGCAGGCAGGTCCAGGCCGCCTCGGCCGACTGGCTCGACTGGTAGCGGCACGGTCCGGTGGCGGCCGGCGCGTCAGCGCGCACGTGAGCCGCGGAGCGCCACAGGCGCAGCGTGCGCGCCGGCGTCGACCTACGCCAGGCCGAGCTCGCGGGCCGTCGGCCAGAGCGAGAGGTCCAGGCCGGGCACGAGGCTCGGGAGCTGCTCGAGGTCGGGCGCATAGCCCTCGACCAGGGCCTCGCGCAGGCTGGCTGACGGCTCGAAGCGCGGTCCGGTCGTCGGGTTGACCTCGCCCCGGTAGGCGGCCGGCGTCCGGCTCGAAGGGTGCCAGGCCCAGGAACGCGAACGTCCGCGCCAGCTCGCGGGCGGGATCGGCGCGGCAGGCCTCGTACTGGCCGATGAAGACCCGCTCGGCTGGGAAGGCGTCGTAGCACGCGGCGCAGCTGCGGCGCGTACAGGCCGCGCTGGAAGGCGCCCTGGATGTCGCGGTCGACGAGTGGCTGGCGCGAGGTGGCCAGCTGGTGGCTGAGGCTGGAGCGGAAGCGCTCGAGCGGGTCGCGCAGCAGGATGAGGACGCGCGCTTCGGGCGCCGCGGCCGCCAGCAGCTCCGGCGTCCAGAAGTCGATCAGGTAGCCGGGCGTCCACTCGCCCGTGATGGCGCCGTCGGGGCGCGGGAAGTACTCCGCGTAGCGCGCCGCGTCGTCCGTGGAGAAGGGCAGCTCCCAGGCCTGGTCGAAATAGTGGAGCTCCTTGGGCAGTCCGGCGGCCCGCACGACGGACGGGTGCCGGCCGATGAGCGCATCCCACCACGAGGTGCCCGCCTTCTGGGCACCCAGGCCGACGTAGTGCGGCGGGCCGGTGTGCCAGCCCGGCGGGCAGCGGGGTGGCCCTGGCGGCCCGGGTGGTCGCGGGCCGCGCCAGCGGTGCCACGTGCGTGAGCCGCTCACGAGCAGGCGCCGGGTCCGGGCTCGCAGCGTCATGGCTCGGTCGGCCGCTGGGACGCGGCGGGCGGGGAGGGCGGGCCGTTGCGGGTCACGGCATCCGCCAGAGCGCCAGGTCCAGGTCCGGCAGCAGCTTCGCCAGTCGCTCGTTCTCCGGCGCGTAGCGGCGCACCAGGACGTCGGTCTGCCAGGGGCTCAGCTCGACCTTCGGCCCGCGGGCTCTCGTTGACGCGCCGCGCGAGGTCGAGGCCGGGCGGGATGTCCGGTCCCAAGACCGAGGAAGGCGAACGTGCGCGACAGCTGCGCGAGGGCGTCGGCCACGCAGCGCTCGTACTGGAGAACCAGGACCTGCTCGCGCGGGAAGGCCCGCCAGAGGCGCAGGAGCTGGTCCGCGTACAGGCCACGGCTGAAGGCCGCGTTGGCCGCCGCGCGCGCCGTTGAGCCGACCGTGGCGTGGCTCTCCGCCAGCGTGATGCCGGAGCGGAAGCGCTCCACGGGGTCGCGCAGCAGGACCAGGAGCCGCGCCTCCGGGGCTGCCTGCCGCAGGAGTGCCGGGGTCCAGGCGTCGAGCATGTAGCCCGGCGTCCACTCGCCGCTGATGGTGCCCGCCGGCCGCGCGAACAGGGCGTGGTATCGCTCGATGTCCGCGGCCCGCAGGCCGCCGGCCCAGAGCCCGTCGAAGAAGTGGACCGCCGCTGGCGTGCCGGCGTGGCGGAAGACCCTGGGGTGCTGGTTGATGAGGCTGTCCCACCAGCCCGTCCCCGAGCGTGCCGTCCCCACTCCCACGTAGTCGGGCGGTCCGGGGTGCAGGCTCAGCCGTCGCGGTCGCGCCTCCGTGGGGTGGCAGGGTGCTGCAGGTCCGGCATCGGCCGCATGATAGGCGGCGGGCGCGATGGCGGGGACCTGGGGCGCCGTCCACCCGGGCGGGCGTGGTCCGCGAGGCAAGAGAAACGGCCCGTCCCCGAGGGGACGGGCCGTCGATCGGCTCGTTGCCGGTCGGTGCGCTAGATGCGCGCTGCCGATGTTCGAGAGGATCGCCGAGATCTGACCGCCCAGGAACACCAGGGCGACGATCGCGACGATGGCGATGAGCGCCAGGATGAGGGCGTACTCAGCCAGGCCCTGGCCCTCCTCGTCTGTCGATCGTCAACGAAGCGGCGAAGCAGGAAATCGACCATGCGGATGGTCCTCCCTTTCCTAGTGGCGATCCGGCGGAGCCGGGCGCCGAGATGGATGAATGCGCTCGGGGCCATGAAGCACCCGTGCACGGCGGATGGTACAGCCCCGCCGCAAGCTGTCCACTGGGACGACCAGCAGGATGGCCGCACGTCCTCAGTGGCGGGATGATGGTCCTGGGCGTGCGGGGCCGTCGATGGCACCTCTGGGGGGTCTCCGCCCGGGACCTTCAGCCCCCGCCGACCGGGTGCGGTCCGGCGGGTGCTGGGACGGTGGGTCCTACTTGGTGACGGTCACCTCGTCGACCCGGCCACCGATGAGCGAGATCAACTCCGCGACGGCGTCTCCCAGGAAGACGAAGGCGAGCACGGCCACGACGACGATGAGGAAGGCGATGAACGCGTACTCGAGCAGGTGGTCGCCGCCGTTGCCATGCCCCAGGAGTCGGTCGAGGTAGTGCCTGGCTGGCCTCATCTCGAGCCTGCGCAGTCCCGCTGGGCCCGGTGCCCCGCGATCTTGCCCGGCACGGCCCGGCGGTCCTTGGTGCGCTGCGACCTGACCCCGCCGGCCCGGCCCATCCCTACTCTCCGATGACGGACCAGATGAAGCCCATGAAGATGAAGATGCCGGCGAAGAGGCCGATGAGTGCCGGGACGCCGACCGTGTTGACCTCGAGCTGAAGGCTGGCCAGCAGGCCCATCGCCAGCGCCCAGGCGACGATCAGCGCCAGGAACAGGTACTTGGCGTTGACGGTCGTGATGGCCTGGACCCAGGCGGTGCGTCGCCGCTCCGGGACGATGAGGATGGTCACGATGAGGCTCACCATGATCGTGCCCAGCACGACCCCACCGAGGAAGCCGATGAAGTGGCTCTTCTCCAGTTCCGTGCGGAAGGCGCCGTACAGCGAGAAGACGACCACGCCCAGCAGGAGCAGGGCGAGGACGTAGCCCAAGGTTCGCAGTCGGTCCCAAGTCATGGCGCCCGGAGTCTAGCAAACGGCCGGTGTCGCCGGGAAGGCTGGCTTCCGGTGCAGACTCGTCAGTCGAGCCGTGGCCGTGCGGCTGACGCCGCGCTCCGGTGCCGCGGCGATCGACGATCGAGACGCCGACGGCTCAGAGGCCGGAGAGGACGTCGCCGATGTCTTTGCTGATCGGAGTCCAGGAACACAGCACTGCAGCTGCTGACCGAAGAAGGTCAAGCGCGCCGATCGCCACGATCGGCGATGAGCGACAGGATGAGCGCGTACTCGGCGAGGCCCTGTCCGCCCTCAGCGTCGCGCCGGCCTGCCAGTGTGGCATCCAGCGTGGTCCTGAGCCACACGATGCGGCGCGAGGCCCAGTCGGCCAGGGCGCCAAACGTGCTCCGAAGCGTCTCCATCGTCAGTGTCTCCGATGGTGGACAGGTCGCTCACGAACCTGGCCGCCGGCCCGCCGCCGGCCCTCGATCCGCTGGGACCGAGCGACCGTTCCTGGCAGCCACCGCGAGGATGATGATGATGCGCGTGCCTGCTCAGGATGCGATGCCGTGGGACAGGGCCCGGGCGCCGCTCGGTCGGTGCCCGTCCTTCGTATTCGGCTGTCCGAGGATGGATGAATGCGCCTGCTCCGCGACCGGGGCCTTCACGGCCACGCGGGTCCAGGCAACGACAACGTACCGCGCCGGGTCCGCTGACGGTATGGCACTTATGAGCCACTGGGGTCGGTGTGTCAAGACACCGGGCACAGGATGCAGGCACGGGTTCGGTGCGGCAGGCCACCGGGCCGCACCGGTGAAACGCCGTGTCGGGGGTATCATCGCGGCCCATGCAGGACGCCACCCACGCCACCATGGAACGAGCACCCGGTCAGGACGACTGGGTCAACCCGCGAGACCCTGCGCGCGCCCTGGGTGCCGATGGCCGCCCGGCCCGCAGCCGCCGCGCCCCCTTCTATGCCGACGTGCCCGACGAGCAGTGGGACGACTGGCGCTGGCAGCTCTCCAACCGCGTCAACGACCTGGAGACCTTCGCCCGCATCCTGGAGCTCACCGACGAGGAGCGCGAGGGCCTGGGCGCCCCGGACAAGTTCCGGGTGGACATCACGCCCTACTTCATCAGCCTCGTCGACCCGGCCGACCCGGCCGACCCCATCCGCCGCCAGGTCATGCCGCTCGGTCGGGAGCAGGAGGCCTTCACGGCCATGATGGAGGACTCGCTGGCCGAGGACCGCCACTCGCCCGTGCCCGGCCTGGTGCACCGCTACCCGGACCGCGTGCTGATGCTGGTGACCACGCAGTGCGCCTCGTACTGCCGCTACTGCACCCGCTCTCGCATCGTGGGCGACGCGGCCCAGAACTTCAACACGCGTGACTTCGAGGCCCAGCTCGACTACCTGCGCCGCACGCCCCAGGTGCGCGACGTGCTCCTCTCCGGTGGGGACCCGCTGACGATGGCCCCCAAGCTGCTGGAGCGCGTGCTGCGCGGCCTGCGCGAGATCCCCCATATCGAGATCGTGCGCATCGGCACCCGCGTCCCCGTGTTCCTGCCGCAGCGCGTGGACGACGAGCTCTGCGAGATGCTCGCCCGCTACCACCCGCTCTGGATGAACCTCCACTTCAACCACCCCAACGAGATCACCCCGGAGGTCTCGCGAGCCGTGGACATGCTGGCCCGCGCCGGTGTCCCCATCGGGAACCAGTCGGTGCTGCTGGCCGGCGTCAACGACTGCGTGCACATCCAGCGCTCGCTGGTCCACAAGCTGGTCGAGAACCGCATCCGTCCCTACTACCTCTACCAGTGCGACCTCGTGGAGGGCTCCGGGCACTTCCGCACGCCGGTGGGCAAGGGCCTCGAGATCATCGAGGGCCTGCGCGGTCACACCAGCGGCTATGCCGTGCCGACCTACGTCATCGACGCGCCGGGCGGCGGCGGCAAGATCCCGGTCATGCCCAACTACCTCATCAGCTACTCGGACCACAAGGTCATCCTGCGCAACTACGAGGGCTACATCACGACCTACGAGGAGCCCACGGACTACCAGCCCCACCAGCGCGCCAGCTGCGCCTGGTGCCGCTCCGAGCGCTCCGAGCCGGGACAGGGCGGCGTGCACGCCCTCCTCCAGGGCGACGCCATGTGGATCGAGCCATCAGGCTTCGCGGAGCTTCACGCCCGCGGCAACGAGGAGCAGCACCGCCTGCAGTCGCCCGAGAAGTGGGTGCCCTACGGCGTGGGTGCCATCGAGGGCCAGGCCGGCCGGCCCCTGCCGGAGCTCGGCACCGGCGCTGGGTCCCAGGGCCACGGCAGCGACGGTGACACCGCCGACTACGGCCCAGGCGAGGAGCCGCGGCCCCGCGAGGGCGAACCCACGGCCTCCGCGCACGGGGAGCTTCTCTAGCTTCGGTGGGCTTCCTGCGTCGGCTCTTCGGCGGGTCCGGGGATGGCGAGGCGTTCGCATCCTCGGCGACAGCCGGGGACGACGAGGCCGAGTGGCGGACCGCCCACGAGGCCACCTTCGACGCCACTGCCGACAAGCACCGCGTGACCGTCTGGCTGCGACTCGCGGACCCGGCCTTCGAGTCCGTCCGCGAGCAGCAACGGCTCTTCGCGCTGGAGAACGCGTCTCATGCGCGCTCTCGACGCCTCTGGCGTGGGCGAGCACGATTCCAACTCGCTCGAGGCGGGCTACCTGGCCATCCGTCTCGTGGGCAGCGACGCTGACGCCGTCCTGGGCGTCGTGCGGCCGCTCCTGACCGACGCCCCGCCGGGCAGCTACCTGGCGGTGCGGCGCGGACCGGCTCGCAGCGGCGAGGATCGCGAGGAGGTCTGATGCGGCTCAGGGAGCCTCCCGGCCTGCCCGACGCCGGCCTCCAGCCACCCGTCGTGGCGACGCCCGGCGACCCCTTCGCGGACCTCCGCGTCGTCCACCTGGTGGCACGCATCCCGCGCGCGGAGCTGATCCGCGTCCGCGACATCGTCGACCGTCTCAACGCCGAGCACCTCGACTGGTCCTTCTCGCGGGCGGTGGTCGTCGCCTCCGTCGTGCAGTTGCAGGCCGACTGGCGCTCCGACTACCGCACCAGCGACGGGATCCTCCTGCAGGACGGCCCCGCCGGAGCGGAGCTGCGCATCGAGGACAGCGCCCGCGTGGACCCCTGGATCGTGCGCCAGGTGGAGCGCCGCCGGGCCGTCTGCCTGGAGCAGCTGCGCGCCTTCGCGACCGACGAGGGCGCCGCTCCCTGAGCTCAGCCGCGGGCCCGGTAGATGGCCTCCAGGGTCTCGATGGCCGGCGTCAGCGGCGCCTGCCAGAGGTTGGTGAGGAAGGCGAAGGCGAAGCCGGCCTCCGGGTCCACCCAGAGGCGGCCACCGGAGATGCCGCCGTGCGTGAACGCCCGCTCCGACCCGGGCCAATCGGGCTGCGGCTTGCGCCACCCAAGGCCCTGCCGGATCTCGTGGATGCGCCCGTCTTCGCCCTGGTGCGTCAGACCCTCGGCCTGGCTGCGTGCCATCTCGTCGATGGCCGCCTGGCTCAGGACGCGAGGGCCGCTCGAGGTGCCATCGGCCGGCAACAGTGCGCCACCCAGGCGCAGGAGGTCCGGCAGGCTGCCGAAGAGCCCTCCGCCGGGAAGCTGAGCTCGGGCCAGGAAGCGCAGCAGCAGCTCCTGCACCAGTCGGTTGTCCATCCGCGAGCCCCGCACCCGGACGATGCGCGAGCGTCTCGGGCGGGCGTCGAAGCTCGTGTCGACCATGCCCAACGGCCGAGTGAGGCGCAGCGCGAGCGCCTCCGCGAAGGGCATCCCGCTGAGCCGCGCCATGACCTCGGAGAGCAGCACCCAGGCGGCCGAGTTGTACTCGTAGCGGCTGCCGGGAGGCCAGGCGGGCCGGCTGGCGGCTACGAACGCGACGGTGCTGCGATAGGCCGGCCGCTCGCGCCGCAGCGTCTCCACGGGGATGTCCGGCAGGCCGGAGGTGTGCGTCAGCACGTGCCAGGCCGTGACGCCGTCGGCGCCGCCCTCGAGCTCGGGCAGGTAGCGGACCAGCGGCGCGTGCACGTCGAGGCGCCCCTCGTCCACATACTGCATGACCGCCGTGGCCACGATGGCCTTGCTGATGGATGCCAGGAAGAAGACCGAATCCTCGGTGACGCGCAGTCCCGGTGCGGCCACGATCCGCATCGCCGTGCGCCCGGCGGCGTCGACCAGCCCGAAGCTCGCGCAGGGTAGAGTGCCGGCCTGCACATATCGGGCTGTGACAGCACGCGCCTCCGCCAGGTCGAGGGTCGTCACGTCCAGGGATGCTGCGGGGACGGTCATGTCAGCCGATGATAGGGACGTGACCCGCGATGAGTACGTGCGCCAGGTCCGCCAGCTGCTGGCTGAGGGCGAGCGGCTGCAGTCGCGCCCGTCGCTGGGTGCCCTGCGCACCTGGATCGCCGTCTCCGACGACCTGCTGCGGCAGGCCTGGGGGTCGATGGACCGTTACCACCTCTCCTGGCTCATGGTGGGCCGCCCGGCCGATGCCATCCGCGGACGGGCCATGACGGACGAAGAAGAGGCGACCTACGTCCGACAGGTCGCCGCCGCCAAGTCGGCGGCCCTGCGCATGAGCCTCAGGGCTGTCGAGGAGGATGGCATGCCCTTCGTCGGGCAGGAGTCGATCGGCGGTCGCTGAAGGTCGGGCGCCCAGATCAGTTCCGGGTTCGGCGGACGCTGAGGCCCCCGGGGTCAGATCGCGGGTCTGGCTGATGGGCGCGCGCCGTAGGCTGCCGCGGCCACGATCACGAGGAGGGCAGTCACCTCCAGGAGCCCGAGCTGCGGACTCAGCCAGTCGAGGAAGGGCGTGCCCTGCAGGCGTTCGACGAACGTGCGGCTGGAACCTGGCAGCAGGGCCATGGCGAGCAGCCAGCTGAAGACGAGCCCCAGGACCCAGGCCGCCACGCCCAGGAGCACCGCCAGGAGGACGGGTGAGCGCGACGGCCGCAGGACGGCCCCGATGCCCCAGCCGCCGAGCGCGCAGACGGCCAGGGCCGTGAAGCCCAGCTCGAGGATGCCGCGCAGCACTGCCCAGGCCGTGGCGGTCAGCAGGAGCACGCCGACGGCGAGGAGCAGGGTCGCGGCCAGGGAGCGAGGCGGCCGGCCACCATCCCTGCTCCGCGGCGCACCCCAGCCGCGCCCCGCCTCGCCGGTCGGTCCCGTCGTGCTCGGCACGCGTCGGTCTCCAGGTTCACGCACGTCGCCACTGTAGCCGCGCCGCCTGCGCGGCAGCATGTAGCCGCGCCGCCGATGTAGCCGCGCCGCCTGCGCGGCAGTCGCTAGACTTGGGCCCGTCGATGCCGCACCCCGCTCTCGGACTGCCGCCTTCGGATCACGGCGCCGGCCACCCGGCCGTCGCGGCGCGCCTGCGCGCCACCGAGCGCCTGCCGGCCTTGGCGTTGGAGGCCGCCCTGCGCGTGGACCCCACGCTGCGCGACCGTCATGACGACCTGATGCTGCGCCGCTTCCTGCGCGACTACGAGCGCCACATCGAGCAGCTGGCACGGGCCGTGGCCAGCGGCGAGGAGCGCTACGTGGTCGTCTACGGAGAGGACCTCGTGCCCAGCTATCGCCGCCGCAAGGTGCGCATGAATGACGTCGTGTCGCTGCTGCGCGGCCTGGAGGAGGCCGCCGTGGCTGCCGGTCCGTCAACGGAAGCCGAGGTCATCCGTGCGCCCATGGCGGCCTGGATCACCTGCCTGCGCCGCCACCGCCGCCTCGCCGGTGACCACGCCGGCAACCGGGCCGTCCGCTTCATCTGGAAGGGCGCCGGCCTTGGCGACGACACGGTCGTCTGATGACCATCAAGTGGGTCAAGTCAGACCCGTTGGTCATGAACGGCGAGCCCTTCTGCTACGGCACGCGACTGACCGTGCGTAACCTGCTGGAGATGCGGACACACGGCCTCACGCCGGCTGACATGCTGGCCGAGCACCCTGAGCTGCGCCGGGTCGGCATCGCCGAGGCCTTCCGTTACGCCACGGAGCATCCGCAGCGCTACGCCGGCCTGCTGGGGCCGGACGGAGCCCTCCAGGGGCCGGGCTTCTCGCCTGCTGACGCTGCAAGTCTGCCGGACCACCTGCGGGCCGTGCCCGGCATGGTCGAGGCGTCCGTGACCGCGGAGGTCGTCGCCTCAGACGGTGTAGTCCAGGCACCCCCTGGGAGGGCTCGCTGCGGAGCCCGGTGTAGGATGACCCGACGATGTCCGACCAGACACTATCCGAGGACGCCCTCGGCCCGACCATCGCCCCCTCCGCCGCACCGGCCTTCGACCCGGTGGCACGCTCCCGTGAGCTGGCCGTCCTGGACGCCCTGCGGGCCGTCGTCGACCCGGAGATCGGCATGAACGTGGTGGAGCTGGCGCTCATCAGGCAGGTCATCCTGGGCGACGAGCTGACCGAGATCAAGATGATCCTCACGACGCCCTTCTGCCCCTACGCCGGTTCCATGATCCAGCAGGTCAAGGAAGCGGCCGAGGAGGCCGAGGGCCACGAGGTCAAGGTCACGCTGCTGGCTGAGCGCTGGGACCCGCGTGACGCCGGCCTGACCTGGTGAGCGACACCGCCCCGCGACCGTCCAGGGTCCGCATCGCTGGCAGCGCCGTCGCCACGGGCAAGGGTGACGACGGCACGACGGGCCTGCTCTACGGCGGCCGCATCGCCAAGGACGACGCCCGCGCGGAGGCCTACGGGACCATCGATGAAGCCGTCGCCTGCCTCGGCCTGGCCCGGGCTGAGCTGGGCGTCATGCGCGCGTCTGGCCGAGTGCCGCCCTCCCTGGAGGACCTTGGCCAGACGATCCTCTCGCTGCAGCGCGACCTCTTCGTGGCCGGTGCTGAGCTGGCCACCAATCCCGATGCCTGGGATCGCCTGCGTGACGGCGAGACCCGCGTCGACGAGGCCATGCTGATCGCCCTCGAGGACCGCCTGCGGGCGGCGGAGGACGCCGTCCAGATGCCCCGCGAGTTCATCGTGCCCGGCGCCAGCCGTCTCTCCGCCGCCCTTGAGGTCAGCCGCACCGTGGTGCGGCGTGCCGAGCGACGTGTCATCGCCCTCGACCACGACCGCATGGTGCCGGGCGCCTGGCTGATGCCGTACCTCAACCGCCTGGCCGACCTGCTCTGGGTGCTGGCGCGCCTCGCCGAGCAGGCCGAGGGCGCTGCCAGCGAGCCTTCGCGCGGCGCCGCCTCCGACTGATCCATGCCCGCGTCGTGAGCCTTGCGAGCCTGTCGCAGGCTCGTCATGGACCGCTCGCTAGACTGATAGCCACGACGCCCGGGGACGGGCGCCCCTGAAAGGAACGAGAACCGTGCACGCCAACGACAGCGATCCCCTGAGCCGCGCCCAGGCGCCCTCCAACCAGGTGAGCGCCGGGACACCCGCCGCCTCCGGCGTCGTGCGAGGCCAGCCCATCGTTGCCACCGCGCCCCGCGAGGGCTTCCTGACGGGCAGCTTCGTCTGGATGTTCGTCGGCGTGCTGCTCTCCGCCGTCGCGGCCGCCTTCGTGATGGGCAACGAGCAGCTCATGGAGCAGGTCCAGGACCTCTGGCTGCTGCTGTTCATCGCCCAGCTCGGCCTGGTCATGGCCATCAGCTTCCTCATCCAGCGCATCTCGCCTGTCATCGCCCTCGGCCTCTTCTTCGTCTACGCCCTGACCATGGGCCTGACGCTGGGTGTCATCGTGCTCGCCTACGTCGGCACCATCGGCATCTCCGGCGTCGTCTCAGCCTTCGCGGGGGCGGCCGGCATCTTCGGCGGCGCCGCGCTCTACGGCGTGGTCACCAAGCGCGACCTGACCAGCCTCGGCGGCATCCTCTTCATGGGCCTCATCGGCCTGATCGTGGTCATGTTCCTGCAGATCTTCTTCTTCGCCGACAGCAGCATGGCCAGCCTGCTCATCGGCCTGCTGGGCGTGGGCATCTTCACGGGGCTCACGGCCTGGGACGTGCAGCGCCTCAAGAACGGCGCCATCCCGGGCATCAACAAGGACTCGGCGACCGTCCTTGGCGCGCTGACCCTCTACCTCGACTTCGTCAACCTCTTCCTCTTCATGCTGCGGATCTTCGGCAGCAGCCGCTGAATCGCGTCCAGGCCGCCGTGTCCCGCCGGCTCTCCGGCGGGCTGGCTCGCGTCCGAGGGGCCTGGATGCGTGTACGCTGTGAGCGACGTTCAGACCACATCGAGGTCGTGACATGACGTGGGAATCCCAGGGCCCCGCGACTCCACAGGATCCGCGATGGAGTGAAGGCCAGCAGCCATCGCCGTGGCAGGCGCCCCCACCCGGCTACCCGCCCGCCGGCGGCTACCCTCCGCCCCCGCCCGGCTATCAGCCGCCGCCACCCGGCTACCCGCCCGCCGGTGGCTACCCTCCGCCCCCGCCCGGCTATCAGCCGCCGCCACCCGGCTACCCGCCCGCCGGTGGCTACCCTCCGCCCCCGCCCGGCTATCAGCCCCCCGGCTATCTCCCGCCCGAGCCGGTCTGGCAGCCGCCTCCGGCCTACCCCCTCGCCCCTGACGCCTACCCCGTCAACATCTCCTACGACCGCCTGGCGCGTATCAACCGGCTCTGGGGCATCCCGGTCGTCGGCATCCTCGTCCGCACCATCCTGCTCATCCCGCACTTCATCCTGTTGGCGCTCATCGCCATCGTGGCCGCCCTGCTCAGCCTCGTGACCTGGATCCCCGTGCTCATCCTGGGCCGCTTCCCGGGCTGGGGCTACCGCTGGATCGGCGGCCTGATGGGCTGGTTCGTCCGCGTGCAGGCCTACCTTGAGCTGCTGACACCGACCTATCCGCCTTTCTCCCTCTCCGGCGAGGAGCACCCAGTCACCGTGCGCTTCGACGAGGGCGTGCGCATCAACCGCCTCTGGGGCATCCCGCTCATCGGCATCTGGGTGCGCTTCATCATCCTCATCCCGCACTACATCGTGCTCTCGTTCCTGAACATCCTGGCCACGTTCCTCATCTGGTTCACCTGGGTGCCGGTGCTCTTCACGGGCCACCAGGCGGACGTCATCTACACCATCGTCGGCGGCTACAACCGCTGGTACTTCCGGGTCCTCGCCTATCAGTTCCTGATGGTCGACCGCTACCCGCCCTTCTCGCTCGGAGAGGACGACCCACGACTGTGACCGACCCCGCCCAGACACCCGAGCGCAGACACCCGACCCCGACGCAGCCGCGGAGCCCCACGCGCCCGACGAGCTTGACGGCGCCCTGGAGGCGGCGGAAGCGACCCTCTCCCGCAAGCCTGAGGTCGACTACCTCCTGGTGGCCGACCGGGCCGAGGTCGTCAACGGCAAGCTCTACCTCATGGGCGGCGCGTGGGACCGCATCCAGCCGTCCGCATTCCCGCATCGCATGATCGTGGGCATCGCCCTGGGAGTGCGCATCCCGTTCGCCCACACCGACGACCAGCACACGGTGGCGGTGGAGATGCAGCAGGACGAGCAGCGCCTGGTCGGCTTCGAGGCGAAGCTGACGACGGGTCGCCCGCCGGGCATGGCTGGCATGGACATGCTGGTGCCGATGGCCTTCAACATCCCGGTGTCCATCCCCGCGGAGGGGCAGGTCGTGCTGCGTGCGTCCGTGGACGGGCGCACGCCGCGTCGCCACGAGATCAGGGTCGCGCAACGAGCACAGCGCCCCGCCTGATCACGCGGCGCCGGCCGTGCCCGCCTCCCGCAGCGGCAGGCGCCCACGTTGACGAGGTCCGGCCCGCGGGCTAGACTCAATCCTGACGAAATCAGTCGGGATTATGCGCCGGCGCCGCAGCTCGCGGCGACGCATCGGCCCGGCCCAGGAGACCTTCGTGCGCACCACCACCCCGCCATCGGGAGCCCTCCACTTCTCCACGCGTGGGGAGTACGGCGTGCGCCTCATGGTGGAGCTGGCGCGCCACCACGGCAGCGGCCCCGTGAGCCTCTCGGAGATGGCCGAGCACGAGGACCTGCCGCGCCCCTACCTGGAGCAACTCGTGGTCAGCCTGCGCGAGGCCGGCCTGGTCACCAGCACCCGCGGCGCGCACGGCGGCTACGAGCTCGCGCGGCACCCCTCCCGCATCCACATGGCGGAGGTCGTGACCGCGCTCGAGGGCCCCATCGCGCCGATGATCTGCGCCAGTGGGGACGCGCACCCCGGCGAGCTCTGCTCCCGGGGCGGGTTCTGCACGGTCGATCTGCTCTGGCGCCGTGTCCGCGACGCCGTCGTGCAGGCACTGGAGTCCACCTCCCTGGCCGAGCTCACCCAGCCCGGCGCTGGCCACCCCTCGCACCCCACGCCTTCCGGCCGCGACACTCGGCCGGGTCAGGATGACGCGGTCCTCGTGACCGTCCGACCACTCTCCGACCGTCCCGCCAAGGAGCCCATCGTCCAGCCATGAACCGCGACACCGCCACGCTGCCCGGCGACCCCCAGACCAGCACCGGCCCCGCCTCTGCCACCGACGGCGCGTCTGCCGCGAGCGCGTCAGCCGCCGACGCCGACCGCGTCCTCCTCATCCGGGATCTGCACGTCGTCCCCGCCGCCGACCCCTCGCGCGAGATCCTGCGCGGCATCGACCTCGAGGTCCGCAAGGGCGAGGTCCACGCCATCATGGGCCGCAACGGCTCGGGCAAGACGACGCTCGCCTACGCCCTCATGGGTCACCCCGCCTACCAGGTCACGCAGGGCGAGGTCATCTGGAAGGGCCTCGACATCCTCCAGCTCAGCCCCGACAAGCGCGCCCGACTGGGCCTCTTCCTGGCCTTCCAGTACCCCACGGCCGTGCCTGGGCTCTCCGTGGCCTCCTTCCTGCGCACCGCGCTCAACGCGCGCCGGCGCGGGCTGGAGGGCGGCGACAGTGACATCGACCCGTCCGACCCGACCCGGGGCGGCATCAAGATGGCCGACTACCGCCGACTCCTGCGGGACAAGATGGCGCTCCTCAAGCTGGACGACGCCTTCGCCGGTCGGTACGTCAACGAGGGCTTCTCCGGCGGCGAGAAGAAGCGCCTGGAGATGCTCCAGATGGCCATCCTCGAGCCGGAGTTCGCGATCCTCGACGAGACCGACTCGGGACTTGACATCGATGCCTTGCGCATCGTGGCCGAAGGCGTCAACGCGCAGCTCAGCCCGGATCTGGGCGTGCTCCTCATCACCCACTACCAGCGCCTGCTCAACTACATCCAGCCCGACCTCGTCCATGTCCTGGCCCACGGCCGCATCATCGCCTCGGGCGGCAAGGACCTGGCCCTGCGGCTGGAGGACGAGGGCTACGCACCCATCCTGCGCGAGGCCGGCTTCGACATCGACGCACTCGACGAGGACCCCGAGGTGGAGCACCTCGAGGTCCAGGCAGGCTGAGCGGGCCGGGCGCCTGGCCCGAACCCGACGTGGCACCCGTGCACGACCAGCCCCCGCTCGACCCGGACGTCATCCGCCGCGACTTTCCGATCTTCGAGCGCGACTTCGGTGGGCGGCGGCTGGCCTACCTGGACAGCGCCGCCACGGCCCTCAAGCCGCGCTCGGTCATCGACGCGGTTGACGCCTACCACAGCCGCTACAGCGCCAACGTGCACCGCGGCATCTACACCATCGGCGAGGAGGCGACGGCTGCCTACGAGGGTGCCCGCCAGAAGGTGGCGCGCTTCCTGTGCGCACCCGACGCTCGCGAGATCGTCTTCGTGCGCAACGCCACGGAGGCCATCAACCTGGTGGCCTACGCCTGGGGGCGGGGCAACATCGGCCGGGCGGACACCATCGTCCTGACCGAGCTGGAGCACCACGCCAACCTGGTGCCCTGGCAGCTGCTGGCCCAGGAGAAGGACGCCGACCTGGAGTTCGTGCCCTTCGACGCCGAGGGACACCTCAACATGGATGCCTGGGAGGTGCTGCTGCGCACGCGTCCGCGGCTGGTGGCCTTCACCCACAAGTCGAATGGCCTGGGCACGCTGCTGCCCGTCCGCGAGATGGTGCGCCAGGCTCACGACGCTGGCGCGCTGGTGCTGGTGGACGGCGCCCAGGCCGTGCCCCACCTGCCCGTGGACGTGGCCGACCTTGGTGCCGACTTCTACGTCTTCTCCGGTCACAAGGTCCTGGGGCCCCCCGGGTCGGGCGCCCTGTGGGCGCGGTCGGAGATCCTGGAGGCCATGCCACCCTTCATGAGCGGTGGCGAGATGATCAGCTCCGTGCACCTGCGGCACTCCACGTTCAACGAGATCCCCCACAAGTTCGAGGCCGGCACGCCGGACATCGGGGCCGCCATCGGCCTGGGCGCGGCGGTCGACTACCTCACCGCCATCGGCATGGAGCGCGTCGCCCAGCACGAGGAAGCGTTGACCGAGTACGCGCTGGAGATGCTGCCGCGCGAGGTGCCGGGCATCCGCATCCACGGGCCGCGCACGGCCGCCGAGCGGGCCGGCATCGTCACGTTCACCCTGCCGGAAGCGCATCCCCACGATATCGCCACGCTCCTCGACCGCGAGGCGGTCGCCATCCGTGCCGGGCACCATTGCACCCAGCCTCTCCACGAGCGCCTGGGCCTGCCGGCCACCGGCCGTGCCTCGTTCAGCGTGTACAGCGGCCGCGACGACGTCGATCGACTGGCGGCCGGCCTGCGCAAGGTGCAGGCCATCTTCAGCCGCTCGCCCATGCCGGCCGTGTCGCCCAGCGGCGGCAGCCACCCCTAGCCTCGCCATCCACGCCACCGCATCGGGTACCCTGCACACTCCCATGGACGACCTCTACCGCGACGAGATCCTCGAGCACTATCGGCAGCCCCACAACTTCGGCACGCTGGACGCGCCTGATGCCATGCTACGAGGGCAACAACCCACTCTGTGGCGACCGCATCACGATGATGCTGGCGCTCGGCGCCGACGGCACCGTCCGCGACGTGGCCTTCAGCGGCCGCGGCTGCGCCATCAGCCAGGCCTCCGCCTCTCTGCTCACCGACGAGGTGAAGGGCCGCCAGCTGGTGGACGTCGAGGCCTCGACCAACCAGGATGTCCTGGACCTGCTGGGCATCGAGATCAGCCCGGCGCGACTGAAGTGCGCGCTGCTCTCGCTGGACACGCTGCACCACGCCCTCCACGGCCGCACCGATGCCCCGGTCTCCCCGGCAGGTGGCGGAGGCCCGACCCACGGGGGTCCCGCGCCCGACGCGATCGCATCGGCATGAGCAAGTCGTACCGCGACCTGCTGCGCGAGGCCCGCGCCGCCGTCCGCGAGGTGACCACGGCAGAGACGGAGCGCGCCGTGCGGGAGGGCGCCGTCCTGGTGGACGTCCGCGAGGCCGGCGAGTGGGAGCAGGGGCACATCGGCGGCGCCCACCACGTCTCGAAGTCGTTCATCGAGCAGGAGATCGAGGGCCTCGCCCCGGATCGCGAGGCGCCGGTCGTCCTCTACTGCGCGGGCGGCATCCGATCCCTCTTCGCGGCCCAGACGCTGCAGGCCATGGGCTACACCGACGTGGCCTCCATGAGCGGGCGGCTTCCAGGCCTGGAAGTCGGAGGGTCGTCCCTTCGCGCAGCCCGTGGTCCTCACCGGCGAGCAGAAGCAGCGCTATTCGCGCCACCTGCTCATCCCGGAGGTCGGCGCGGCAGGCCAGGCCAAGCTCCTCGGCTCACGGGTGCTCTTCATCGGCGCGGGCGGCCTGGGCTCGCCGGCCATGCTCTACCTGGCCGCGGCCGGCGTGGGCACCATCGGCATCGTCGACTTCGACGTCGTGGACGCCTCCAACCTGCAGCGCCAGGTCGTCCACCGCGCCGACCGCGTGGGCATGAAGAAGACGGAATTGGCGGCGCAGACCATCCGGGAGCTCAACCCGGACGTTCGCGTGGAGACCTACGAGGAGATGCTCGGCCCGGACAACGTCGACCGTCTCATCGCCGGCACCGACCTCATCTTCGACGGCACGGACACCTTCGAGACGCGCTACACGCTCAACGATGCCGCCGTGCGCGCCGGCATCCCCGTCGTGCACGCCTCCGTCTTCCGCTTCGAGGGTCAGCTGACGGTCTTCGCGCCCCACGAGGGGCCCTGCTATCGCTGCCTCTACCCGACCCCGCCGCCTCCGGAGCTGGCTCCGGGCTGCTCGGTGGCCGGCGTGCTGGGCGTCGTGCCCGGCGTCATGGGCCTGCTGCAGGCCACGGAGGGCATCAAGGTCCTCCTCGGCATCGGCGACTCGCTGGTCGGGCGCCTGCTCATCTACGACGCCCTGGACGGCTCGTTCAGCGAGCTGCAGCTGCGGCGCGATCCGCACTGCCCGGCCTGCGGCGACGGCGAGCCGCCGGCGCCCGGGTCCGCCGATGGTGTCTTCACCTTCCCCCTGCACCCCACCACGACCACGATGGAGGCGAGCGCATGACCGCGGTCCGCATCCCGCCCGTGCTGCGCGCACAGGCCGGCAACCAGAAGCGCGTCGAGGTGAGCGGCGCGACCGTGGGCGAGGCCCTCACCTCGCTTCTGGAGCAGCACCCCGGCCTTCGCGAGCAGGTCTTCTCCGCTGACGGCGAGCTGAACCGCTTCGTCAACGTCTACGTCAACGGCCGCGACGTGCGCTACGAGCAGGGCCTGGAGACCCCGGTCGCCGCTGCCGACGAGGTCATCCTGCTGCCGGCCATGGCCGGAGGCCGGTAGGGCGCCACGCTCGTGACGGCGACGTCGGAGCGGCCGTCCGGGGTCGAGGTCGACGCCCTGCGGCCGCATGCCCACGGCGGCAACGCGCGCCACGGGGGCCGCTTCCCGTCCATCGTGGACGCCATCGGCTTCACGCCGCTGGTGGAGGTCCCCAACGTCTGCCCCAACCCCAACGTGCGGCTCTACGCCAAGCTGGAGTTCATGAACCCGACGGGGTCGGTCAAGGACCGCGTCGCCAAGTACCTCATCGAGGACCTGGAGCGCTCTGGCCGCCTGCGGCCGGACTCCATCATCATCGAGCCCACCAGCGGCAACACCGGCATCGGGCTGGCCATGATCGCGCGCCGCAAGGGCTATCGCGTGGCTGTCGTGGTCCCGGACAACGTGACCATGGAGCGGCGCCAGCTGCTGGCGCTCTTCGGCGCGGAGGTCATCGACTCGCCGGGCCACCTGGGCTCCAACGGGGCGATCGCGCTGGCCAAGCACCTCGTGGCCAGGGACGCCCGCTTCGTGATGCCCTACCAGTACGGCAACGAGGCCAACCCGCGGGCGCACGAGGAGACGACGGCTGAGGAGATCATCGCCGACTGCCCGGAGGTGGACGCCTTCGTGGCCGGTCTCGGCACGGGCGGCACGCTCATGGGTGTCGGCCGGCGGCTGCGGCGGCACAACCCGGACGTGCGCATCTACGCCGCGGAGCCGCTGCCCGGCGAGCGCGTCCAGGGCCTGCGCTCGCTGGAGGAGGGCTTCATCCCGGAGATCTTCGACGCCTCCGTGCTGGACGGCCGGCTCCTCGTCTCCAACGCGCAGGCCATCGAGGCGCTGCGCGAGCTGACCGACAGGGAGGGCATCTTCGCCGGTGTCTCCTGCGGTGCGGTCATGGTGGCGGCCAAGCAGGTGGCGCGCGAGATGGAGCGTGGCACCATCGTGGCGCTGCTCGCCGACGGCGGTTGGAAGTACCTCAGCGAGGCCATCTGGACGCGTGACCTTGACGCCGACGAGGACGTCGTGGACAGCCTGAACCTGTGGTGAGCGAGAGCGACCGAGCCGACGGCCCGGGGTCCGCTGGGCGGCACGGCTCCGGCGTCGGCGGCTCGGTCCGCGAGCCCGGCCGTCACCGGCGATGCCACCGTCCCCGGGGTCGCGGCCTGGCAGCAGGCGGCCGACCTGGGCGCCGTCGCGGAGGAGCGCTACCTGTCCGACTGGGGTGCCGTCGGTCGCGGTGCCGGCCCGCCCTGGACGCCGGCCTCGGCCGCGATGCCGCTGCACATCCGCGACGAGCTCGTCGACTGGCTGCGCGATGCCCTGCCCAACGAGGGCTGCGGCCTGCTCGTCTCCGACCGGACCGCCGAGGACGGCGGCGTGCCCACGCGCTTCGTGGGCATGCGCAACGCAGCCGCCTCGCCCTACCGCTACCTCATGGACCCCGACGAGCAGCTGCGGGTCATGCTCGAGATCGACGACGCCGACGAGGTCGTCTGGGCCATCGTCCACTCCCACGTCGCCTCGCCGCCGCGTCCCTCGGCCACCGACGTCGGCCTGGCCGCCTACCCCGAGGCGCTGTACGTGCTCTGCTCGTTCCTGGGCGAGCCGCCCGAGGTGCGCGCCTGGACCATCGTCGACGGCGCCGTCAACGAGGTCGTGCTGGAACCGGTCTGAGGCCGCCGCGTGCCGCTGTTGACCACTTGATCGTGTGCAAAGTACATTGTGCACATGGCCATCAAGACGGTGTCGTTGCGCATCGAGGCATACGAGCGCCTCAGTTCCGCACGACGCTACCCCGGCGAGTCGTTCAGCCAAGTCGTGCTTCGGGCGCAGTGGCCGGAGCAGACGATCTCCGGGGCTGAGCTACTGCAGAGGATACGAGAGCACGGCCCCTATCTGACTGATGAGCAGCTCGTCTCGATCGAAGAGGCCGACCGCAGTGACCGACCGCCGGACGACAAGTGGGCGAACCGCTGATCCTCGAGACGACCTTCCTCATCGACCTCGAGCGCGAGGCAGGTCGAGGCAGGGGCGCAGCACAGAGCCTGCTGGAGCTTCATGGCGAGAACCTGTTGTACATCACGCCGACGATCGCCGGCGAGCTGGCTGCCGGGTCGTCCATCCAGGACCGAGAGCGATGGGCGGCCTTCATCTCCCCCTTCATCGTGCTGCCGCTGACCGACGATGTGGCGTGGCACTACGGTCAGACGTACCGGTACCTGCGGGTCAATGGGTTGCTCATCGGCGCCAACGACCTGTGGATCGCCGCCACGGGCATCGCCTACGGGATGCCCGTGGTGACGCGCAACGTGAGCCACTTCCGGCGCGTGCCCGGCCTGGATGTGCTGTCGTACGGGTAGCCTACGAAGAGAAAGGAGCGCCTCCATGAGTCAACTGCTGGTCATCACCTTCGAGGACCGAGAGAGTGCCGGGCAGGCCTGCGAGCGCCTCAAGTCACTGCAGAGCGCCCACGGCGCGCAGATCGACGACGTGGCGGTGGTGGAGAAGGACGCCGACGGCAAGGTCCACGTCCACCACGGCTTCGACCGTACGACCGCCGGTGGGGCCGTTGTCGGCGGAGCGCTGGGCCTCCTCCTGGACATCGTCTTCTTCCCCGTGGCAGGTCTCGCCATCGGAGCTGCCATCGGCGGGGTCATCGGCCGCTCGTTGCACCACAACGTCGACAAGAAGCTCGTCGAGGATGTCACCCGTGACCTGACCCCGGACACGTCCGCCCTCTTCGTGCTCGGCACCGGCAATGCGTCCGCCGTGGTCGGCGCCCTGGAGCCCTACAAGGGCAAGGTCTACCAGACCACGCTGGACCCGGAGGCCGAGGCGCAGATCCAGGCCGCGCTGGACCGAACCCAGGAGGGGTAGGCCGGTCCGCGCCGCCCCACGCTGCGGACCTTCGGCCCGGCTCGGACGACCCCGTCCGCGCGCAGGGCCGCTTCGACGCGCTACTCCTCGCCGATGTCCTCGTTCCAGATGTCCGGGTAGCGCGCGATGAACTCGGCCATGAGTGCCTTGCAGTCGGCCGAATCGAGGTTCACGACCTCCACGCCCCGCGAGCGCAGGTAGTCTTCGCCGCCCATGAACGTCTCGTTCTCGCCCACGACGACGCGCGGGATCCCGTACAGCAGGATGGCGCCCGTGCACATGTCGCAGGGCGAGAGCGTCGTGTACATCGTCGCCCGTCGGTAGACCGAGGCGTGCAGCCGGCCGATGTTCTCCAGGCAGTCCGTCTCGCCGTGGCGGATGGCGCTGCCCTGCTGGACGCGCCGGTTGTGCCCCGAGCCCAGGACCTTGCCGTCGGCCACGAGGGCCGCGCCCACGGGCACGCCGCCCTCGGACAGGCCCCTGGCGGCCTCGTCGATGGCGATCTTCATGAAGTCGTGGTCGTCCATGTCCCCTCCTTGTGACTGTCGTTGACGGCGCTCGGGGCGCCTGGTGCGCGCCTGGGTCTCAGGTGCGACGGTACGCCTTCAGGTAGGCGCCCGGGTAGGGCACGTTGCGCCCGGACAGCGCCAGGGCCGCGATGACGACGACATAGGGCAGCGCCAGCATGAGCTCGTTGGGCACGCCCTCGAAGCCCGGCGTGATGTGCAGTCGCAGGCCCAGGGACGTCACGGCCGCGAAGACGAGGGCCCCCAGGACGCCCCGGAAGATGCGCCAGCGACCGAAGATGACGAGGGCGATGCAGACCCAGCCTCGCCCCGCGATGATGTCCAGGGTGAAGGAGCCGAGCATGGCGAGCGTGATGAAGGCGCCGCCCACGGCCATCAGTGCGCCGCCGATCATGAGCGCGACGTAGCGGATGCGGAAGACGCTGATGCCGGCCACGTCGGCGGCTTCGGGGTTCTCGCCCACGGCCCGGATGGACAGGCCCAGCGGCGTCCGCGCCAGCACCCACCAGGCCGCCGGCACGACGACCAGGAAGGCCAGGTAGGTCAGCCCGTACTGGTTGGCGATGCCGCCGATGTCACCGAGGCCGGCCAGTGGGTCCCAGATGGGCATGGGCTCGATGCGCGCCAGGCTGGAGCCGCTGAAGAGCAGCCGGTTGGCGAACTCGGAGACGCCGATGAGCGCCGATGGTCAGGCCCAGGCCGCTGACGTGCTGGTTGGCGCCCAGCGTGACCGTGAGCAGGCCCATGATGGCGCCCGCGATGAGGCCCACGACGACGGCGGCCGCCAGGCCCAGCCAGGGGTCGCCGGTCTGGTAGGCGACCGCGAAGCCGAAGAAGGCCCCCGCGTACATGGTGCCCTCGATGCCCAGGTTGAGCACCCCTGCACGCTCCGTGTAGGTCTCGCCGACGGTGCCGTAGACGAGCGGCGTGGCGTCGCGGAAGGTGGCCTCGATGATGTCGATCAGGAAGGTCATGCCGGCGGGACCTCCGCGGGGATGCCCTTGGGCTCATCCGGCGGCGGCTCCCCTTCATCGGCCGGGCGCTCGTCCTCGCGCCGCGCCCGAACCCGGTGCAGCGCCAGCGCGCCGATGACGACGAGCAGCAGCGTGCCCTGCACGACGGCGCCGAGCTGCGAGGGGATCTGCAGGCTGCGCTCCGCCGAGGAGGCCCCCACCGACGAGGTCGGCCAGCAGCAGGCCGGCGAGCAGCACGCCCGGCATCGTGAGCCCGCCCAGCATGGCCACCACGATGCCCGTGTAGCCGAAGCCGGGCGAGATGCCCGCCGTGAGGCGGAACTGGATGCCGGCCACCTCGCTGACGCCGGCCACGCCGGCGACCGCGCCGCTGATGAGGGCCACGCGCAGGAGCGTCCGCTCCACCTTGATGCCGGCGAAGCGGGCGCCATGCGGCGACAGGCCCACGGCCCGCACGCGCAGGCCGGTGGAGGTGCGGCTGAGCATCCACCAGGCCGCGACGATGATGACGATGGCGATGATGAAGCCGAGGTGCAGGCGGGACTTGCCCAGGAAGGGCAGGAACGTGGCCAGCTTGGGGAACTCGGCGGCCTCCGCGATGCGCGGCGATTCCGGGAAGCCCGTCTCCGGGTCGGTCCACGGACCGTGCAGGAGCGCCTCCACGACCAGCAGCGCCACGGGGTTGAGCAGGAGCGTCGTGACGACCTCGTCGATGCCCAGGCGCACGCGCAGCAGGGCCGGCACGAGCGCCCAGGCCGCGCCGGCCAGGGCTCCCGCCGCGACCATCAGCGGCAGCACCACGATGGACGGCCAGCCGTGCACGACCTGGCCGATGCCCGCCGCGGCCACGGCGCCCATGAGCAGCTGGCCCTCCACGCCGATGTTCCAGTAGCCGGCCCGGAAGGCGATGGCCACCGCGGCCCCCGCGAAGAGCAGCGGCGTGGAGACGTTGAGGACCTCCCAGAGCGTGAACTCGCGGGTCAGCGGCGCGACGAAGTAGGCGACGTAGGCGTCCAGCGGGTTGGCGCCGGCGATGGCGAAGGCGCCGCCGGTCACGGCCAGGACGGCCACGATGGCGCCCACCACGATGGCCCCGGTGCGGCCGAAGCGCGTCTCGGCGGCCCGCCGCGCCTCCAGCGTCACGCCGCCGCCTGGCCGCGGCCGGCCATGAGCATGCCGAGCTGCTCGGGATCGGCCGCCAGCGCCGCCATGCGGCCCACGACGCGGCCCTCGTAGAGGACCACGATGCGGTCGGAGAGCGAGAGCAGCTCGTCGAGGTCCTCCGAGAAGAGCAGGATGGCGGCGCCGTCGCGGCGGCGCGCCAGGAGCTCCTCGCGCACGTATTCGCTGGCGCCCACGTCCAGGCCGCGGGTCGGTTGCGAGACGATGACGACCCGCGGGTCGCGCGAGAGGACCCGTGCCAGGAGCACCTTCTGGATGTTGCCGCCGGACAGCGTGGCCACGCGGTCGTCCGGCTGGGCCTTGATCTGGTAGCGCTCGATGAGCTCGCGAGCGTGCTGCTCGACCTGTCGGCGAGTCGAGCCGGCCGCCACGGGTGAAGTCGTCGATGTGCTCGAGGATGAGGTTCAGCGAGACCGGCAGGTCCAGCACCAGGCTGGCGTGGCGGTCCTCCGGGATGCGGCCCACGCCGGCGGCCATGACCGCGGACGGCTCGGCCCCGGCCAGCTCCTGCTCGTCCACGAGGATGGAGCCGGCCGTCACCGGACGCATGCCGGAGAGGACCTCGGCCAGCTCCGTCTGCCCGTTGCCGGAGACGCCGGCCACGCCCAGGATCTCGCCGGCGTGGACCTCCAGTGAGACGTCGTGGAGCGCCGGCAGGCCGTGGCTGCCCCGGGCGCTGACGCCGCGCACCTTGAGGCGCGCCTCGCCGCCGCCCCAGATGGTCTCCTGCTGGCCGACGCCGAAGGTCGGCCGGCCGACCATCATGCGGGCCAGCTCGCGCTCATCGGTGGAGCCCGGCGCGGTGCCCACCATGCGTCCGCGCCGCATGACGCTGACGCGGTCGCTGATGGCGCGCACCTCACCCAGCTTGTGGCTGATGAAGACGACCGAGAGACCCTCGGCCGACCAGCCGCCGAAGGGTCTCGAAGAGCGTCTCGACCTCGTGAGGCACGAGCACGGCCGTGGGCTCGTCGAGGATGAGCACACGGCAGTCGCGGGCCAGGGCCTTGACGATCTCGACGCGCTGCTGCTCGCCGACCGAGAGGCCCTGCACCACGGCGTCCGGACGCACGGCGATGCCGAAGCGCTCCGAGGCGGCCTCCACGGTCCGCCGCGCGGCAGCCAGGTCGAGTCGGGCGCCCCTGGCGCGTCCCAGGATGACGTTCTCGGTGACCGTCATGGGCTGCACCAGCGAGAAGTGCTGGGTGACCATGCCCACCCCGGCCGCGATGGCATCACGGGGCGAGCCGATGCTGACGGGTTGCCCGCCGATGCGGATGGTGCCGCTGTCCAGGCGCGTGAGCCCGTACAGGATGCGCATCAGCGTCGTCTTGCCGGCGCCGTTCTCGCCGAGCAGGGCGTGCACCTCGCCACGAACCAGCGAGAGGTCCACCGCGTCGTTGGCGACGAGGTCGCCGAAGCGCTTGGTGATGCCTCGCAGATCGGCGGCCAGGTCACCCTGGCCGCCGTCGCCGATCATGGGATCGAGGGGAGGGCGGCTATTCGGAAGGCGGGATGTCCGAGCCGGGCGGGGTCGACTCGTTGATGTCCACGCGGAAGACGCCGGAGACGATCTCGGCCTCCTTGGCCGTGACCTGGTCGACGAGCTCCGCGGGGACCTCGCGCACGAGCGCCGTGTTGATGGGCGCCAGGGCGGCGCCGCCCTTGGCCACCATGCTGAAGTCCTTGAGGTCCTGGGCGGTGTAGGTGCCCCCGGCGACCTGGTCGATGACGTACTCGGCCGTCGGGGTCATGTTCCAGGTGACGCTGGTGACGACGTTGTCCGGGGCCAGCGACGGACTGGTCGCTCATGTTGCCCACGGCGATGACGTCGTTCTCGTCGGCCGCCTCGATGACGCCGAAGCGCTCCGCGTAGAGGACGTCCGCGCCGGCGTCGATCTGGGCCAGGGCGGCCTCCTTGGCCGCCGCCGGGTCGAACCAGCTGTTGATGAAGCTGACCTTGGCCTCCACCTCCGGGTTGACCTCGCGGGCACCGGCCACGAAGGCGTTGGTGATGCGGTTGACCTCGGGCACGGGCACGCCGCCGACGACGCCGATGACGCCCGTCTCGGTCAGTCCGCCGGCGAGCATGCCGGCCAGGTACGCGGGCTCGTGGATCCAGTTGTCGAAGACGGAGAGGTTCGGGTCGGCCGGGCCGCCGCCGGAGCCGAAGACGAAGGCGATGTCCGGGTAGTCGGCGGCCACGGCGCGCACGGCCTCCTCGTTGCCGAAGGCGTCACCGAAGATGATGTCCGGCACGTCGATCTCGGCGACCTCGCGCAGGGTCAGCTCCATGTCCCCGGAATAGCCCAGGTCGTCCGAGAAGGTGTAGTCGATGCGGCCGGCGTCCGCCTCGGCCTGCAGCGCTGCATGGATGACGCCGTCCCAGGGCTCCTCGATCTGCGTCGCGTAGGCGCCGAAGACCTTGAGGGGCTCGTCCTGGGCGACGGCCGCGGCACCGCCCACGGTCACGGTGAGTGTCAGCAGCCCTGCGGCCGCGCACACGGAGATACGCCTGACCATCGATAGGAACCCTCCAGCGCCGGGAGGCAGGCGCACCCGGCGGGCGATGTCCCGGCCTCCACTCGCTCGAGGAGTCATCGTACCTGTCATCCGCCAAGCCGTGTCAAGTGGCTGTGCAGTCGCGATCTGGGTGCGGACGCCGTGCGGGGGGTCACCGCGCCACGTGCAGATGCTGCACGGCCCCGAGGAGGGCCGACTCCGTGGGCGTGGAGCCGAGGCCCAGTCGCGCGCCGAGGAGGGCGGCCTCTGGCGGCTCCAGCCCGGCGCCGCGCAGGAGCGGCCAGGAGCGCTCGGCGAAGACGTCGGCCGGGCTGCCGTCGAGGACGACGCGGCCGTCGCTCGAGCACGACGACGCGCTCGCAGGTCTCGCGCCACGAAGCGCATGTCGTGGCTGATGACGATGACGGTCCTGGCGCTGGCCGGCAGTGGCCACCACGCTGGCCACCCGGGCCTCACCCGGCAGGGTCGAGGCCGACCGTGGGCTCGTCGAGCACGAGCACGGGCGTCTCCATGGCCAGCAGCGAGGCCAGCGCCAGGAGCATGCGGCGACTCTCGCCGAGGTCGTGGGGGTGGACATCGAAGACGTCGGCCAGCCCGGTCGCCACGAGCGCCTCCGCGACGGCCCGCTCACGACGCTCGGCGGAGAAGCCCAGCTGTCGCGGGCCGAACTCGACCTCGGCCCGCACGCTGCGCGAGAACACCTGGCGGTCGGGATCCTGGAAGCCCACGGCCACGCTCGCGGCCAGGTCGGCCACGCGGCGGGTCGCGATGTCGGCGCCGTCCAGTAGCACGCGCCCACGTGTCGGGCGCAGCAGGCCGTTGAGGTGCCGGGCCAGCGTCGTCTTGCCGCTGCCGTTGGCGCCGACGAAGGCAACCGCCTGGCCGCCCGGGATGACGAGGTCGAGTCCGTCGAGGACCGGGGCACCGGACGCGTAGGCGAAGCTGACGCCCTGCAGCTCGATGTCCATCAGCGGCCCCCAGGGGGCTTCGCCGTGCCGGCTGCCGCCAGCAGGCGCTCGAGGCGCATCCCGGAAGGCTCGGCGATGCCCAGCGCCCAGGTCGCCGGGTCGGCCAGCACATCGGCCGGGGGACCCTGCGCCACGATCCGCCCGCCGGCCAGCACCAGCACCGTCGTGCAGCTGCGGGCCACGACGTCGCTCGAGCGCGTCGCCAGGACCACGGCCGTGCCGGCCGCGGCCGCCGCTGCGATGGCCGCCATGACCATCTCGCGGCCGCGTGAGTCAAGGTGGGCGACCGGCTCGTCGAGGACCAGGTGCGGCGCCCGCATGGCCAGCAGGCCGGCGATGGCCACCAGCTGCTGCTCGCCGCCGGACAGCCGGCGCGGGTCGCGGCTCGCCAGGTGCTCGATGGCGACCTGCTCGAGCGCGCCCTCCGTGCGTGCCATGACCTCGTCGCGCGGCAGCCCCAGGTTGGAGGGCCCGAACGCGACCTCCTCGAAGACGGTCTCCGCCACCATGGAGAGCTGCCCGGCCGGCCGCCCCACGCCCAGCACGACGGACTCGCAGAGCCGGTGCATGGGCCAGCCGCCCGCGTCCTGGCCATCGACCTGCAGCGAACCCCGCAGGTGACCGCCCACGACGCGCGGTGCCAGCCCGCTCAGCACCAGGCAGAGCGTGGAGAGGCCGGACTCGGCGGCACCCACGACGCCCGTGACACTGCCCTCCGGCAGCACCAGCGAGACGTCCCGGAGGCTGTCCGCCGCTGCGCCCGGGTAGCGATACGTGGCGCCGCTGAGGCTCAGCATCGGGCGGCCCGGCGTGCGCGCATCCCCGCGGGGGCCCCGGGGTGGCTCGGCGCCCGTCCCCGGGGTGCCGACGTCACCACGGCAACCGCCAGCCGGCCAGCCGCAGCACCACCAGCAGGACCGCGCCCGCGACCATGCCCCAGCGCGCCAGGCGCTGGCCCTCGCTGTCCACGCGGTGCCCACAGCAGCGTGTGGCGCCCGGGTCGCGTGAAGCCACGGATCTCCAGCGCCATCGTGCGCGCCTCGGCCTCTGCGATGGCGCCGCTCACCGTGGGCCCGGCCACGGCGGTCATGCCACGCAGGCGCCGCAGCAGGCTGCCCTCGCTGTCCAGGCCGCGTGCCCGCTGCGCCGCGGTCACCTCGGCCGCGCGCTCGGCCAGGCGCGGGATCATGGCCACGGCGTTGTGGATGACGAAGGTCAGGCGCGCCGGCGCGCCGTGCGCCTGGAGGCTGGCCACCAGCTCGGCCGGCCGCGTGGTGAGGTAGTAGAGCGTCACGGCGCCGGACATGACCAGGACGCGCACGACGACCTCGACGGCCACCCCGATGCCCTCCCCGGTGACCGTGAGCGGGCCCACCTGCGCCACGACCGTCGCGCCGCCGGGAGTGAAGAGCACGTTGACGATGGCGGCGCTGACCGCCAGCGGCAGCGAGAGGAGCACGGACACTCGCAGCACCTCGGGCAGGACGCGTGCCCGGGACGCGGGCAGCAGCACGGCCAGCAGCCACAGGAGCAGCGGGCCCGCGACCCCGCCCAGCACGACCACCGCCACCACGGTGCCCAGCGAGAGGGTCAGCCTGGTCAGCGGGTCCAGCCGGTGCCAGGCCGTCGGTCCGCGCACGGCCGACGCCGGCCGGCAGGCTCCGCTCAGCGCGCAGCGGGGATCGCTCCATCCGTCCCGTCCGCGGCTTCGTCGGTCGCGCGTTCGATGAGGCACTCGCCCTGCGGGAAGCGGGCCTTCGTGCGCACCGCCAGCGTGCCCAGGATGAGGTAGACGACGAAGTAGGTGACGACCTTGTCGATGGGATCGGAGACGAGGCTCTGGCCCAGGACCGCCTGCTGCAGGTCCGCGCCGGCCTGGCGGAAGGCGGCGATGACGAAGTCCGCCCCCGAACCGGTCACGCCCCCGAAGAGGCTGGCGGCGATCGGCGCGGCCACGACAGCCGCACAGAGGCCCGTCACGGCACCGGCGACCACGATGTAGGCCGCGGCCAGGTCGCGCTGGCGCACGAGGAGCCAGACGAGGCCGATGCCCGTGCCCACGACGAGCAGCATGGCCAGCCAGCCCAGCGCGGTGAAGGCCAGCTCGTCGCTCGACGGCGCCAGCTCACTGCCGAGCGATGCGACCTGCCAGACCCCCAGCGCCAGCACGGCCATCAGGGCGAGCAGGCCGATGGCCGTGGCGGCCCCCATCGCCAGCTGCCGCCCCGAGGCGTGCGGTCGGGGCCGCAGCCAGCCCCAGCGCGCGAAGGTGCCGGCCAGCAGGCCCACGACGACGGCCACGAGGGCGAAGGGCGCCGCGTAGGGGCTGGCGAAGGGCGGCGGCGCCAGGTACGTCCAGACGAGGTTGGCCAGGAAGCCGGTCATGGCGCCGGCCAGCGGTCCGGCCAGGACGGCCACCAGGATGGTGCCGATCGAATCGAGGTAGATGGGGATCTTGAGTGCGCTCGCCACGGCCGTGCCGAGGACGATGTTGAGGGCCATGGCCACCGGCATCAGCACCAGCGTGCGGGTGTCGAACTGGCGCGTGATCGAGTCCAGGCGGCCCGTCTGGCGGTGCTCGATGAGCGCGTAGACGGCGATGCCGGCCGGGATGGCCAGGAGCGTCACCAGCGACCACGAATCGGCCGCCTGCTCCGGGTCGATCTGGCGCAGCACGAGCACGCCCACCAGGCCGACGACGAGGAAGGCGAGGAGGCCGCCGCCGACCCGCAGCCACGTCCGCGGCATCAGCCGCGGTCCTCCGGGGTGGCCGCCGAAGCGTGGTCCCTGTCGTCGGGCCGCGCCCCCGAGCGCTGCGCCGCGAGTGCCGCCGACGCGCTCGATGAGGCGCTCGAAGAAGGTCCCGATGTCGGCTTCGACGGCGACGTCGAGGTTCGGCTCGCGACCCCAGGCCCGCCGCCAGTCGGTCACGGTCTCACCGGTCGTCCAGCGACCTTCGAGCTCCACCTCCACGGCCAGCGCCTCCGTCCGCGCCAGGCCCGGGTCGAGCGCTGCCGCGAGCGCCAGGGCGTCGTGGATGAAGGCCCCGTAGAAGCCGTCGTAGCGGCCGTGGAACTCGAAGTAGAAGCGCAGGGCATCGGACACGAAGCGCACCACGGCGTTCTCCGTCCCGCCGCCTGCCCGGGCTGCCAGGCGCTCCAGGTGGGCGGGGGTCAGCTTGGCTCGCTCGGTGACGTCCAGGCCGAAGGCGACCGGTCGTGGGACGGCCGGATGCGCCGACCCGTGCCGCGCTCCAGGCAGCCAGCACCGCGGCCAGGGCCTCCGGGTCCACCCCGGCGTTCCACTCCATGGTCGGCGCCGTGTTTCCTGGCGAGCGGTACGAGCCGACCATCATGACCAGGCGCCGCAGCAGGTGCGGCAGCCCGGGCTCGCGCTGCAGGGCCAGGGCCACGTTGGTCAACGGTCCGAGCGTCACCAGCGTCAGCTCGGCGGGGCGGCCGCGGGCGGCCGCCACGATGGCCTCCGCGGCATCCTCGGCCACGATGCCCCGGCTGGGTGCCGGGATGACCGCGTAGCCCAGCCCCGTGGGGCCGTGCGTGTCGGCGGCCGTGCGCAGCGGCCTCGACCAGGGGGTGCGCGGCCCCCGCGGCCACGGGCACGTCCGGCCGACCGGCCAGCTCCAGCACGGCCAGCGTGTTGCGCACGATGTGGGGCAGCTCCACGTTGCCGGCCACGCAGCTGACCCCGACGATCTCGGCCTCCGGCGAGGCGGCCGCATAGAGCAGCGCCAGGGCATCGTCGATGCCCGTGTCGCAATCGATGAGCAAGGGCACCTGGGCGGGCGTCGTCATCACCAGCAGCAGACTAGCCCGAGCGCGACGGCTCGTCCTCGTCGAGGCTCCACCGCCGCGGAGGATGCGGCGGCGAGGTCGACGGTGGTCCACTCGTCCTGGCATCGCAGGCGAGGCTCGACGGTCGTGACCGACCCAGGCCGTCGCCCGTCCGCCCGCCCGCACGACCGCATGAAGGGAGACCACCCATGACGACCGAGAACGAGGCGCCGAGGCGCGTCTCCACGACCGTGCCCCTGGACTGGAACGAGGTCTGGTTCACCAACTGCCCCATGGTGTCCGCCAACAACGTGGACCAGGAGCTGGGCTGGTGCCGCGAGGAGTTCAAGAAGATCGGCGTCGAGTACGCCTACTTCCGCCACGCGCCGGAGAACAACTGGTACCCGCACTACATCCACAACCTCGACAACCTGATCCGCTTCGGCGGCCTCTACCCGCCCATCCACGTCAACGCCGACATCCGCCGCACCGTGCTGCTGGGCGCGACGTGGGTCCACGAGGGCGGCTGCATGGCGGTCCGCGCTGACGACAAGCTCTTCCGGATGCAGGACCTCAAGGGCAAGAAGATCGGCATCAGCAAGAGCCTGAACACCATCAAGAACGACTGGTGGCGGATCCAGGAGCACATGGGCATCGAGACCATGCTGATGCTCAACGACATGACGATGGACGACATCGAGCTCGTCGAGTTCCCCTACCCGGACGACTGGTACGACAAGCCCGAGATGCTCCGGTCACCGATGAACAACCCGTCCGAGCTGTGGATGCGCCGCGACCACAAGCACGACTACGCCTTCCGCCCGCTGGAGAAGGCGCTGCTGGCCGGCACCGTCGATGCCATCTACACCCAGAGCAAGGTCTTCCAGCACCTCCAGGAGGCGACCGGCAAGATCGCGATGATCGAGGACCTGTCCAAGCGCGCGGACTGGCGCATCCAGGTCGCCAACACCCCGGCCGTCATCACCTGCACCGACGTCATGGCCGACGAGCACCCCGAGCTCGTCATCGCCTACATGAAGGCCATGATCAAGGTCGGCCGCTGGGCCAACGACAACAAGCGCGCCGCCGGCGCGATCCTCAACCGCCAGACGTTCTACCTCGACGCCGAGGACACCTACCAGGGCATCAAGGACGTCGACATGGTGCCCAGCCTGAGCGCCCGCAACCTGGCGTGCGTCGAGATCGGCAAGGACTTCATGTTCAGCCACGGCTACATCAAGAACGACTTCGACGTGCACGCGTGGGCCCGCCCGGAGTTCCTGGAGAAGGCGGCCGAGGAGGTCCTCAAGGAGGAGTGGGCAGCGCCGCAGCTGGAGCAAGCTGCCCGCAGGGGGCGGGCTCGAGGTCGAAGGCACCCGGCTCGGGTAGCCGTCCACGCGCACCGACCGCTGCACGTCGGGTCTGCTCGCCGTGAGCGGGCCCGGCCCGCGCGTCAGCACCGGCACGGAGGCCGCCATGACCGTCGATCCCACCACCCTCGCCAAGGAGCGGCAGACGAGCCTGGGCCTGTACGTCACCGCCAGGGAGGCCTACGACCGCTGGCAGGCGGACCCCGAGGGCGTGCGCATCCTCGATGTCCGCACGCCCGAGGAGTACGTCTTCGTGGGCCACGCGCCGATGGCCACCAACATCCCGCTCGCCTTCCAGTCCTTCGAGTGGGACCCCGAGAAGAAGGGCTTCCACTGGGACCTCAACCCCGGGTTCCTGCCCGCGGTCCAGGCCTGGGCCAAGCCAGGCGACACGCTGCTCGTCTCCTGCCGCTCGGGCGGCCGCAGCGCGATGGCCATCAACCTGCTCGCGAAGAACGGCTACACGAACGCCTGGAACATCGTCGACGGCATGGAGGGCGACCAGGTCAAGGACCCCGACAGCGTCTTCGACGGGATGCGCATGAAGAACGGCTGGAAGAACTCCGGCCTGCCCTGGACCTACGAGATCGACCGCGCGCGCATGGTGCTTCCGAAGCGCGAGGCGACGGAGCTCCAGCCGGGCAACGACGCCGACTGAACCCTCACGGACCGATCCGCCGGCCTCGCGGGCCGGTCCTCGACGCGCGATGATTGAGACCGACATGACCCATCGCGCAACCACCGCATCGACGCCCCGTACGTGGCCCGTGTTCTCCTGGCTCCCGGGCTACCAGCGGAGCTGGCTGCGCCTCGACGTCATCGCCGGCCTGACCGTCTGCGCCATCCTCGTCCCGGAAGGCATGGCCTACGCGGAACTGGCGGGCGTGCCCCCGGAGTACGCGTTCTACGCGGCCCCGGCCGCCCTGCTGGCCTACGCGGCGCTGGGCACGTCGCGCCAGCTGGTCGTGGCGGTCTCGTCGGCCATCGCCATCATGTCGGCCGCGACCATCGGCGAGATCGCCGTGGAGGGCAGCGCCGAGTTCGTGGCCCTCACGGCCGCGCTGGCCATCCTGGCCGGCCTCATCTCCATCGCGGCCGGCGTCCTGAAGCTCGGCCGCATCGCCCAGTTCTTCTCGGAGTCGGTGCTCACCGGCTTCGTCTTCGGCCTGGCGCTGCTCATCTCGATCAAGCAGATCCCCAAGCTCCTGGGCATCGAGGCGCATGGTGAATCGGCCGTCCAGCTGCTGGTCGAGATCGTCCGGCAGGTCGGCGAGACGGACCTGCTGACCCTGGCCGTGGGCCTGGCGGGCATCGCCGGCATGCTCCTGCTGGAGCACCGGCTGCCGCGCGTGCCGGCCGCGCTCGTGGTGCTGCTGGCCTCCATCGCCGCCTCGATCGTGCTCGGGCTGGAGGCGGCGGGAGTCCACGTGGTGGGCGACCTGCCCGCTGGCCTGGCCGCGCCCTCGCTGCCGGGCGTCGGCCTGGATGCCGTGCCGCTGCTGCTCGTCGGTGCCGTGGGCATCGCCCTGGTGGCCTTCGCCGAGGCCATCGGTCCGGCCAACGAGTTCGCCCGCCGGCACGGCGGGCGCATCGACCCGAACCGGGAGCTCGTCGCCATCGGGGCGGCCAACACGAGCGCCGGCCTCTTCTCCGGGTTCCCCATCGGCTCCTCGCTCTCCAAGTCGGCCGCCAACGACCGCGCGGGCGCTCGCACGCCGGCCTCGCTGGTCACGGCCGCGGCGGCCACGGCCCTGGTGGCGCTGTTCCTGACGCCGCTCTTCGAGCCGCTGCCGGAGGCCACGCTGGGGGCCATCGTCATCGTGGCCGTCATGGGCATGATGAAGGTCGGCAAGATGCGCCAGCTCTGGGAGCTGCGGCGGGCCGACTTCTGGCTGGCCATGATCGCCCTCGTGGGCGTCCTGGTGGTGCCCACCCTGCAGGCGCTGGGCATCGCCGTCGTGGCCTCGCTGGGCGTCCTCATCTGGCGCACCAGCGAGCCGCGTCTCACGTTCCTGGGCCGAGCCAGCGGCGGCCTCGAGCCCCTCGACCTGCGCACGTCGCCTGAGGCGGCGGTCCCGGGCCTCATCATCGTGCGCCCGGACGAGATGCTCTACTTCGCCAACGCCGCCTCCATCCGTGACGGCATCCTGGAGGCCGCCGAGCACGCCGAGCCCCCCTGCTCGGTCGTCCTGCTCGACCTCTCGCTGACGCCGGAGGTGGACGTGCCCGTCGTGGAGGTGCTGGAGCGCCTCCACGAGCACCTCGACGACCGCCGGCGTGGAGCTCTGGCTGAGCCACCTGCGGCCGGGCGCCAGGGACACGCTCGAACGTGCCGGTGTCTTCGAGTCCATCGGCCGGGAGCGCGTCTACGCGCGCACCTCCGACGGGCTCCTCGCCTACGCGCTGCGCTCGCCCGGCGCCGCCGCACGCGTCGCGATCATCGATGACGTCCTGACCTTCGTGCGCGAGCGGCGGACGCGGCCGGGCACGTCCAGCGAGGCCGTCGAGACCCTGGACGCCATCGAGCGGCGCCTCGTGCTGGAGCTACAGGCCGCCGCGGGCGCCGGCATCGGGACGTCCTCGGCCCCGGGCTCATCGCCGGACTGGGTGCCACGCCCGCGCCCGCCAGGAGCGCCTCTCCGAGTGGCGACTGATACCGGCGCGCCTCGTGCCGGTCGCAGGACGCCCGCCGGCTCATCCGCCCCGGGGGATGCGGCGCGCCGCGCTGTGGCCCATAGTGGCGCTGCAACACACCGTATCTGGATGGAGGCATGATGACCGAGAGATCCATCGACGAGCTGGGGCCCGTCGACTACCTGATCGTGGAGTTCCCGCCCGGGGGCCAGCACTTCACGGGTGAGGGCGCCGCGGAGCTCGTCCGGCTCCACGACGCCGGCATCATCCGCCTCATGGACGTGCTCATCCTCCAGAAGGCGCGAGGACGGCTCGGTGATGGCCCAGGAGCTGGGCGACCTCGCCGAGCTCGGAGAGCTGGCGCGGCTCGAGGCCGAGCTCGTGCAGACCCTCGCGGAGGAGGACGTCGACCACCTGGCGGCGGCCATGGACCCGGGCAGCGTCGCCGGCGTGCTCGTCTACGAGAACCTCTGGGCGGCACCCTTCGCCTCGGCCATGCGCCGGGCCGGTGGCCAGCTCATCGCCAACGGCCGCATCCCCATCCAGGCCATCATCGCCGCCGTCGAAGCCGACGCGGCCCTTGAAGCCGAAGGAGTCTGACATGCCACTCGGACCAGGTCGTGCCGGAGTCGGGGTCATCGGCGCCCCCGTCGCCAAGGCTGCCGTCGTCGGCGCAGCGGTGGGCCCCGGCCCATCGCCCGTCGCCAAGGCCGCCGTCGTCGGCGCAGCGGTGGGCCCCGGCCCCTCGCCCGTCGCCAAGGCCGCCGTCGTCGGCGCCGCCGTCACACCCGGCCGCCGCCGCTTCTAGTCGCTCCGACGCGAGTCGGGAGCCGCCACCTGGACCCTCGGCCACCAGCCGGGGGTCCAGGCTTTCTGGGTGGCGGACGCCTCTCCGGCCTAGGGACCCGTGTAGCCGGGGACCTGCTTGCGGTTGGCGGCCGTCTGGGCCCAGTGCGAGACGTCAAGGAAGAGCCCCAGCGCGATCCACATCCAGTCCCAGCCCTCGATACCCTGGGGCGACCAGGCGAGCATGTACATGACCGTGGTGTAGGGCACGAAGATGATGCCCAACAACGGCAACAGGAAGTCGCCGCCCCATACGATCGGCCAGCGCTCGCTGAACAGCCAGGCCAGGACGAGGAAGGCGCGAGGCGCCACGGCCAGCCCGAAGGCCAGCAGACATCCGAGCAGGATCATCCCGTTCTCCTCTCTGGTCGTGCGTCGCCCGAAGCGGTCGCCCCGACCCGCGGTGCGTGTCCACGGTGGCCGCTTCACCCGCTCGAGGGAGTGAAGCACTCCGCTCGTCCGACGGTGCCTCATCCGCGTGGGGGGACACGACGCGGACTGCCTGCTGGTAGACCCTCACGCCGCAAGCGGTGAGACGGGCCGTCCCGATGGCGAGGCGGAATGGGAGCCGGTAGGCTGTCAGCCATGGAAGGACGATGCTCGGCCCGATCAGGCGGCGACCTCCGTGCGGGGCGGACCGTTGAGCCGATCTGCCGGCCTGCGGTCGAAGGCGGCGATCGACCAGGTGACCATCCGCAGCGGCTCGACCGACTTCATCGCGGCCAAGCTCCTCGTCCCGAGCGGCACGGAGGCCTCCGTGCCACGGCGTAGGATCCTGCGACGCCTCCGGGCCGCACCTGACCGCCGGCTCGTCTCCATCGTCGCGCCACCCGGCTACGGCAAGACGACGCTGCTCGCGCAGTGGGCCACCGACGGGCCGCGCGAGGCGGCCTGGCTGACGCTCGACGATTTCGACAACGACCCGGGCGTGTTCCTCGGCTACCTGGCCGCGACCCTCGACCGCATCGAGCCGCTGGACCCGTCCGTCTTCCGAGCCGTCCACGCTCGCAGCGTGGATCGCCCGTTCCGTGATCGGGCGCCTGCTGTCGGCCATCGTCGGTCGTCCGCGCCCGGTCCTCTTGGCCCTCGATGACGCGCACCGGCTCACGGACCGCGCCTCCCTTGACGCGCTCGCCGAGCTCGTCACGTACCTGCCACCCGGACTCGCAGGTGGCCGTCGCCAGTCGCGAGCCGGTCGACCTGCCGCTGGCCCGCTGGCGCGCGCAGGGGTCCACGCTGCTGGAGTTCGGCCCGGCCGAGCTGGCCATGGACGCCCGCGAGGCCGACGCTCTCGCCCGCCGGCTCGGACCCGGACTGCCCGATCACGTCATCGAGCGCCTGACCCGGCGCACGGAAGGCTGGCCGGCCCTGCTGGCGCTGGCGACCAGGGCGGCCCGGGAGCCAGCCCCGGTCGACGCGGACCTCCTGCCCCACGGCAACCCGGCCGTCACCGCCTACCTCCGCGCAGAGCTCCTGGACCGACGCTCCGAGGAGGAGGTCGCGTTCCTGACGCGCACCTCGATCCTGGAGCGCCTCAACGGCCCCCTCTGCGACGCGGTGACCGGCGGCCGCGGGTCGGCCGGTCATCTCGCCGATCTCGCGCGGTCGACCCTGCTCGTGGACGAGTACGGCGGCTGGTTCCGCTACCACCTCCTGCTGCGCGAGTTCCTGGCCGCGGAGCTCCGCGGCACGCGAGCCCGACCACGTCGCCGAGCTGCATCGGCGCGCGGCGGCCTGGTACGCGGAGGCCGGTGAGATCGACCTCGCGGCGCACCAGGCGTTCTCGGCCGGAGACCTCGACCTGGCGGCCTCGTTCGTGGGTCGCATGATGCTGGACAACCACTGGTCCGGCCGGCGCGCCATGACCCAGGCGTGGCTGGCTCGCTACAGCGACGCCGCGCTCGAGGAGCGGCCGTGGCTGGCCATCCTGGCGGCCTGGGAGTGCATCGGCACCGGCGATGCCTCGCGGACCCTTCGCTTCGCCGACATCGCGGAACGGGGCTCCTTCGCCGGTCGCCCGCCGGATGGCACCGCCTCGTTCGAGTCGAGCCGGGCGATGCTGCGCGCGACGCATGGGCCGGCACGGGGCGGAGGAGATGCTCAGGGATGCGCGGCGCGCGGTGGAGCTGGAGCCGGAGGCGAGCCCCTGGCGGGACTTCGCGCTCTGGATGCTCTCGTTCGCGCTGCTCACGAACGGCGAACCGGAGGCTGGCGACCAGGCCATCGCCGACGCGCTGACGGCAGCGCGAGGCGCCGGCCACGATCCGCTCACGTACTGCATCCTCGGGCATCGCGCACAGCGGGCCGCCGAGCGGGGCGACTGGGCCGCCGCGGTCAGCCTCATGGACGAAGCGCAGCACCTCGGCGTGTCAGCGCTGGTCGAGGGCTTCCTGGCCTCCATCCCGGCTGTCATCGCGCACATCCGCATCCTCGTCCATCGGGGTGACGTCGGCGCAGCCCGCCGAGAGCTCGCCCGTGCCGTCAGCCTGCGCCCTGCGATGGGCATCGATGGCCCGGCCGTCTCGGTCATCTTCCTGCTGGGGTTGGCACGGGCGCACCTTGCGGTGGGTGATCCTGCCGGCGCGCGCACCCTGCTGCGGCAAGCCGAGGACATCATCCGGATGCGCCCCGACCTCGGTGTCCTGCCCGCGCAGGTGGCTGACCTGCGGACCGCCATCGCCTTGCTGCCGGCGGGCCTTGGCGGCGCCTCCACCCTGACCGCGGCCGAGCTGCGCGTGCTGGCGATGCTGCCGTACTACCTCTCGTTCAAGGAGATCGGGCAGCGGCTCGGCGTGAAGGGCACCACGGTCAAGACGCACGCCCTGTCCATCTACGGCAAGCTCGGAGCCTCCTCGCGCAGCGAGGCCGTGGAGCTGGCCGTAGAGGCCGGTCTCCTGGACGCCTTCCCGGCCACCGGCCCAGTCTCCCCCGTCGTGGAGGATGCGGCCGACGCGGGCTGGTGATGGACTGGTGTCCGACCCGCACCACCGGCCACGTGAGGCGACAGCCCGATGATCGAGAGCGAGGAGATCCTCCGGAGACTGACCATCGGCGACCGCGCCTACTGTCGGAGCCTGCTGGCCGACGAGGTGCCGGGCGTGTCGCACCACCTTGATGCGCGCAGCCTGGCCCTCCTGCGACTGGGCGCCACGATGACGGCCGGCATGGCCGGCCCCGTCTGGCAGCAGCGCGTCACCGAGGCGCTGGAGAGCGGGCTCGGGTTCGATGACATCGTGGAGGCGCTGACGGCCCTGGCGCCGACGATCGGCATCGACCGGGCCGTGGCCATCGCGCCGGAGCTGGCGCGGGCCCTGGGCTACGACATCGACGCCGCGCTCGAGCGCCTGGACGATCCAGGGCTGTCCTGAACGGACGCGGCGCGCTCCCCACCCCGACCCCCCCTCCCCCGCCTCAGCGCACCTCGACCAGGGTGCTTCGTCAGGTGCCGCCGGCCAGGCCAGCGCGGCCACTGAGGCATCGCCAGCCAGCTCGTAGCGCAGCCAGGCCGCCAGCACCGCGCGCGTCACGCGCCGTTGCTCGTCCGGCCCGATGGCCGCTTCGTCACACACCAGGCTCAGGAGCGGGGTCTCGAGGTCGAGGAAGCCGCAGTGGCTGGCGCCCACGATCGTGCGCAGCTCGGCTGGTCCGACCGCCTTGGCCTCGAACATCGGTCGCTGGTGCTCGGCCAGCGGGGTGATGGCGTCATCGCCAGCGGCCACGAAGAGGACCGGGGCCGCGATGGCTGCCGCGGCCCTGATGGCGCTGGGGTCGGTCTCGGCGGCCGCCAGCGTGGCCACGGCGCGGATCGCTGGCTCGCGAGCCGCGGCCAGGAGCGCCGCCCCGCCGCCCATCGAATGACCGGACAGGCCGAGGGCCTGCGGGTCGACGGGGCCGCCGGGCCAGTCGCGGCTCTCGGGGCCGGCCTCTGCCACCACCCAGTCCAGGGCCGACAGGAGGTCGTCGGCGAAGGCGGCGTGGTCCGGGAACAGCTCCCCCGCGGATCGGGGCGCGATGACCACGATGCCCCAGGATGCCAGGTGGGCCAGGGTGGACTCGTACTAGTCCACCACGGCCTGGTAGCCGTGCCCGAAGGCCAGCACGGGCGAGGGCGGCTGGACGCGCCGGGGCTGGCGCGGAAGCGGGACGTACAGGCGAGCCTCGAAGCTGCCCTCGCCGCCTCGCGTCCGAGGCACGCTGACCTCGCTCGCCAGCACCTCGTATGGGCCCGGGTCCGCCATGGCCACGGCATCCTGCCGATCGCTGGACCGGCGCCGTCACGACCGCCAGCAGCGCCACCATGAGCGGCAACAGCGTTCGCCACCGAGACCGTGACTGCCAGGCGGTCGTCAGCCTCCTCGAGGGGTGCATCGTGGCCGCCAGTATGGACTCGGGTGGCCGCACGCTGGCCCCGCGAACCTTCCGCATCTCCTGGCCCGACGCGAGGGTCGCACCGTCAGAACGGCGTCGCGACGCTCTGCAGCGCCACGAGGTCCTGCTGCTCCTGTGTGTCGAGGGCAGGGCTGCTGCAGGCCAGCCGCGTCGTCGCCAGCGGGCCGATCGGTCATCGAAGGGACCGCTCGCAGAGTACGGACCCGAGAAGTTGCGTCGCAGCCCGCGCGATCGCTCTCGTCAGAACGGTGTCGGGATGAGCTTGAGCGGCAGGTCCGGCTCGCTGTCACGTGCCGGCCTTCTGTCGCTTCGGGAGCGTGATCTCCCGCGGCTTCAGCGGTTCGTATGGCACGCGCTGAGCAGGTGGCTGATGATGTTCAGCCGTCCACGCATCTTGTCGTCCGTATGGGCGATGTGCCAGGGCGCCCAGGGCGTATCCGTGGCCATGAGCATGGCGTCCCGGGCCCGCGAGTAGTCGTACCAGCGGCTGTACGACTTGAGGTCCATGTCGGTCAGCTTCCAGACCTTGCGCGGGTCGTGGATGCGACCCTCGAGGCGGCGGGTCTGCTCGTCGGGGCTGACCTCCAGCCAGTACTTGATGAGGATGATCCCCGAGTCGACCATGGCCTTCTCGACGGTCGGGACCTGCTCGAGGAACCGCTCCGTCTGCTCTGGCGTGCAGAAGCCCATCACTCGCTCGACACCGGCGCGGTTGTACCAGCTGCGATCGAAGATGACGACCTCACCGGCGGCCGGGAAGTGCGCCATGTAGCGCTGCACGTACATCTGTGACCGCTCGCGCTCCGTCGGGGCGGACAGGGCCACGACCTTGAACACGCGCGGGCTGACGCGCTCGATGATGCGCTTGATCGTGCCGCCCTTGCCGGCCGTGTCGCGACCCTCGAACACGATGCAGACCTTGGCGCCGGTCGCCTTGACCCACTCCTGCATCGCCACCAGCTCGCCGTGGAGACGGCGCATCTCGCGCTCGTACTCCTTGGTCTTCATCTTCGGCTGTGGCTCGGGTGACGGAGTCGCCGACTCGGTGTCGTCCTGCGGCTTGACCGGCCGATCCTTCTGGGCCTTCCTGTCCTTCTTCTTCGCCACGCTCGTCCCTCTTCTTCCCTGCGTCCGTGAATGGTTTCGGCTCTGTTCGGTCTCGATCTGGTCCTGGTGGTTTCGCCCTGCCTATGCCGCGACCGCCGCCGGAGCGGCTGCGACGGCCCCCTGGTCAGCGGCACGGTTCCTGAGGAGCTTGCGCACCTCCTCGACCACGATGAGCGACAGCGACACGACGATGCAGATGACCCACTGGTCGATCGTCAGGCTCACCGTCCCCAGGAGCCGCTGGAGGAAGCCGAGCTCGGTCGCGAGGATGATGGTCAGCACCGACAGGCCCGTCGCCACCAGGAGCGCGCGGTTGGCGAGGATGGAGCCGCCGAACAGCGACTCCCGCTCATCCATGGTCTCCAGGGAGGAGAAGAGGCGGAAGAGCGAGAACGTGGTGATGCCCATCGTGCGGGCGACCACGTCGCCGTAGTTGTCGTTGCCCCACCAGAGCACGCCCAGGGTGCCCGCGGCCATGACGAGCCCGACGAACACGAGCCACGTCATCAGGGCTCGCGGGATGATCTGCTGCTCCTTGGGCCGCGGCGGGACCTCCATGAGGCCCTCCCGCGGCTTGCCGTAGCCGAGGCCGATGGCCTGGAAGACGTTGACGGTGAAGTTGAGCCACATGGTCTGGAGCGGCAGGAACGGGATGCCGCCCAGGATGTTGAGGAGCGACGAGCCCAGGAACGTGGCGATGAACCCGAAGAGGCCCGCCATCTGGAAGCGGATGAAGCGCAGCAGGTTGTCATACACGGCGCGCCCGAGCCCGACCGCCTTCACGATCGTGCCGAAGTTGTCGTCCGTGAGGATCATGACCGCGGCCTGCTTGCTGACCTCCGTGCCGGTGATGCCCATGGCGATGCCGATGTCGGCCTTCTTGAGCGCCGGCGCGTCGTTCACGCCGTCACCGGTCATGGCCACCACGTGGCCCTTCTTGCGCAGGATGTCCACGAGGTGGACCTTGTCCTCGGGCGAGACGCGGGCGAGGACGCCGATGTCGTCGATCTGGCGCATCGCTTCCTCGTCGCTCAGCGCTCGGAAGTCGGCGCCGGTCATGGCGCGGCCCTCGATGCCCAGCTGGCGGGCGATGGCCTCAGCGGTGACGGCGTGGTCGCCGGTGATCATGCGGACCTGGATGCCGGCCGCGTGGGCGATGGCGATGGCGTCCTTCGCGGCCGGCCGCGGCGGATCGACGATGCCGACCATGGCGAGGAGCGTGAGCCCATCGATGGCGGACAGCAGGTCGGCGTCCGGGTCGAAGGCGGCGGGGTCGAAGTCCTTCTGGCCGGTGGCCATGACGCGCAGGCCCATCGTGCCGAGGCGCTCGTTCTCCGCCAGGTACGTGTCCCGAAGCTGCGCGACCGGGACCTCCGTGCCGTCCGGTCCGTGCGCGCTCACGGCGCGGGCCAGGAGCTGGTCCGGGGCCCCCTTGATGTAGCCGCGCACGACGTCCTTGCCCGCGGCGTCCTTCATGGCGTGGAACGTGGCCATCATCTTGTAGGCCGCGTCGAAGGGCAGGGTCGCCACGCGCGGGTACTGCTCCCGCGTGAGTCCCGGGTCCACGCCGCCCTTGGCGGCGAGGACGACGAGCGCGCCCTCCGTCGGGTCGCCCACGAGTGCCCCGTCGCGGACCTCGGCGTCGGCGCAGAGGGCCATCGGCAGCAGGTACTGCTCGAGTGGGACGTCGGGCTGGCCGCCGGTGTGGGCGATCTGCCCGCTCGTCGAGTAGCCGTCACCGGAGATGGTGTAGCGCCGGCCGGGGATGGCCATCTGGATGGCGGTCATCTGGTTGAGCGTGAGGGTGCCCGTCTTGTCGGAGTTGAGCGCGGAGGTCGAGCCGAGCGTCTCCACCGAGCGCAGGCGCTTCATGATGGCCCCGGCCTCGGCAAGCATCTGCGAGCCCTTGGACAGGATGGCCGTCGTGACGGCGGGGAGCGCCGTGGGGATGGCTGCCACCGCGAACGCGACGGCGCTCAGGAAGAGCTCCTGCAGCTCCACGTTGCGGTACAGGCCCAGCACGGTCGAGACGACGAGCGCGACGCCGGCGATGATGAGGATCTGGTTCGTGAGCGCGTCCAGCTGCTTGGTCAGCGGGGTCTTCTCGACGGTCGTGGCCTGGAGCATGCCGCTGATGTGGCCGACCTCGGTGGCCATCCCCGTGGTCGTCACGAGGATGGTGCCGGACCCGCGGGTGACCTGGCAGTTCATGAAGGCCATGTCCACGCGGTCCCCGAGGGCGGCGTCGGCGGCCACCGCGTCCACCTGCTTGGGGGTGGGGACGGACTCGCCGGTCAGCGCGGACTCGTCGATCTCGAGGGTCGCCGCGGAGAGGATGCGCGCGTCGGCGGGGACGAGGTCGCCGGCCTCGATGTTCACGATGTCGCCCGGGACGAGCTCCTCCATCGGGACCTCGGCCAGCTCGCCGTTCCGGCGGACCTTGGCCTTGACGACCATCATGCCCTGGAGGGCGGCGGCGCTCGCCTCGGCCTTGCCCTCCTGGTTCATGGCCATCCAGGCGTTGAAGAGGGTCAGCAGGATGAGGAAGACGCCCGTGTAGAACTGGCCGGGCAGGAAGAGGCAGACGATGCCCGCCACGAGGAGCACGATCTGCATGGGGTCTGCGTACTGGCGGGAGAAGACCTGCCAGCGCGACGCCTTCTTCGTCTCGGCGAAGCTGTTGCTCCCGTACTTCGAGCGCCGAGCGCCGGCCTCGGCCGACGTCAGGCCGGCGGCCGGATCGACCCCCAGGCGGCTCGCCACCTCGTCAGGTGCGAGCGCGTACCACGCGACATCCGGCGTGGTCATGGCGGACCCGGCCGACGGGCCGGTGGGCGCAGTCGTCGCGGTCATGCCTGCTTCCCCTTCCTGGGCTTCTTCTGCGGTCTTCATCGAGGGCTTGCCGATCGGACGAGCGCCGCCCGCGTCTCTCGGACACGACGTGGCAGGAGACTCGAGTCGGCGGTCTCAGCACAGCGGCACGGTCCATCGTACGGTGAACGTGGTGCGTGGCCGCGAGCATCATCCCCGTGGGAGGACGCGCAGCCCGTGTAGCATTCTCGACGGCCCGCCCCACCGCGAGCGAACCAGTCGCGCCGCGGGCCCCCGAACGCCTTGCAGATCGCGACCCGCACGGTCCCCGGAGGAACCATGAGCCATCGAATCACCCTCATCCCCGGCGACGGGGTCGGCCCGGAGATCGCCCTCGCCACGCGCCGCGTCATCGACGCTGCCGGCGTGGCCATCGAGTGGGAGGAGGCGAGGCCGGCGCCGAGGTCTTCAAGCGCGGCGACACGACCGGCGTGCCGCGCGAGACGGCCGATTCGATCGCCCGCACCCGCGTGGCCCTCAAGGGTCCCCTCGAGACGCCCGTGGGCTTCGGCGAGAAGTCGGCCAACGTGACCCTCCGCAAGCTCTTCGAGACCTACGCCAACATCCGCCCGGCGCGCCAGATCCCCGGCGTGCCCACCCGCTACGACGGCGAGGGCATCGACTTCATCGTCGTGCGCGAGAACATCGAGGACCTCTACGCCGGCGTGGAGTACCTCGACTCGCGCGACGTGGCCGTGGCCCTCAAGATCATCACCCGGCGCGGCTCGGAGAAGATCATCCGCTACGCCTTCGAGCTGGCCCGGCGGGAGGGCCGCCGCAAGGTCACCTGCGCGACCAAGGCCAACATCCTCAAGCTCAGCGAGGGCATGTTCAAGCGCATCTTCGAGGAGATGGCGCCGGAGTACCCGGACATCGAGGCGCAGCACCTCATCATCGACAACGTGGCCCACCAGATGGCCAAGGACCCTGCCCAGTTCGACGTCATCGTCACCACCAACCTGGCCGGCGACATCATCAGCGACCTGGCCTCCGGCCTCGTCGGCGGCCTGGGCTTCGCGGCCTCCGGCAACTACGGCGACACGGCCGCCATCTTCGAGGCCGTCCACGGCTCCGCGCCCAAGTACGCCGGCAAGAACGTCATCAACCCCACGGCGCTCATCCTCAGCTCGGTCATGATGCTGCGCCACATCGGCGAGCCAGAGGCCGCGCAGCGCATCGAGGACGCCGTCTTCGTGACCCTCGAGGAGGGCGAGGCGGTGACCCTGGACGTGGCCCGCCAGGCCGGCGACGTGGAGCACGCCACCTCCACGTCCGGCTTCGCCGACGCCATCATCGCCAACCTCGGCCGTGCGCCGTCCATCCGCTACCCGACCAAGTCCCAGGGCGCCCCGGCCAGCCCGCCGGCGCCGCTCCCGCGCTGGCAGGTGCGCAGCGTCGGCCGGTTCGGACATCCGCCTCGTGGGCGTGGACGTCTTCGTCGAGCAGGACGGTGAGGCCCGAGGCCGGTGGGCGCAGGCCCTGGAGGCCGCCGCCGGCCCCGAGTTCCGCCTGCTCTTCGTCTCCGCGCGCGGCACGGTCGTGTACCCGGCCGGCAACGCCAACATCGACACGGTCGGCTGGTGGCGCTGCCGCTTCGTGGCCGCCGCGGAGGGCGGCAGCGTGGATGACGCGGCCATCCTGCGGCTGCTGGGCCGCATCGGCGAGCGCCTGCCCTGGGTGCACGTCCAGAAGCTGCGCACGTACGGGGACGAAGAGGGCTACACGCGCGCCCAGGGGCAGTAGGCGACCGACCGGACGGGAGGCGACTGACGGACCGTCAGCCACCACCGAACCGTCGGGGGCCGGCTTGCGCGCACGTCTAGACTCCGCTGCGTGGACGCTGACGATCTCCAGGGACTTCCGCGGCTCGACCGCCAGGCGCGGCCGGCATCGACCGTCGACGCCCATGGACGGCCGCTGGTGCCCCAGCGCGTCCCCGAGCTCAAGCCGACGCCGCTGCAGGGCGCCTTCATCTACCTCTCCATCGTGGTGCTCATCTGCGGCGTCGTCGCCATCATGGCTCTCGAGCTGGGCACGCCGATGTCGTCGCCGCTGGTCCGCATCCCCGTGCTCGTCGGCGGCGCCGTGCTCCTGCTCGTCACGGCCGACGCGCTCGTCCGAGTCTGGCGCTCGGTGGGGGCGTGGCGCCCGGTCGACGCCGGCCGGGCCGCCTTCCGGCTGGTCTGGGTCGCCGTGCTGGCTGGCACCCTGATCGTGGTGGCTGCCATCATGCTCGTCGTCCTGCTGGCCTGACCGATGACCCGACTGGAGGACCCGGGGGCGCGGCAGCCGCTGCACGGCTTCATCGACGGTGCGCCCGACTGGCTGGCCCCGGCGCTGCGCAACTGCTCCCGCTGCGGTGGGTCGCTGGCCTTCGGCCCGGTCCCCAGCGAGGACCGCGACCGCCACCACTGCGCCGACTGCGGCTGCGTGACCTACGTCAATCCGCGGGTCGTGGTCACCACGCTGCCCGTGACCGAGGCCGGCGAGTTGGTCCTCATCCGCCGCGCCATCCCGCCGGGCTTCGGCGCCTGGGCGCAGCCGGGCGGCTTCCTGGAGGCTGACGAGACCGTCATCCAGGGGGCCGTGCGCGAGACGCGTGAGGAGACCGGCCTCATCGTCGAGCCGGAGCGCATCGTGGGCATCTACTCGCGGCCGCAGGCCGCCATCGTCGTGGTCGTCTTCCAGGCGACCATCGTCGGTGGCGCCATGACCGTGACCAAGGAGTCCCTGGAGGTGCGGCCCTTCCGCGTGGACGACATCCCCTGGGCCGGCCTGGCCTTCTGCACGACGCTCTGGGCCGTGCGCGACTGGGTCCGCGGCGTCAGGCCGGACCTCGACGTGGACACCACCTGCGCGGGGTTGGCGGAGGGCTAGCGGGTTCGACCCTGCCCGTGCCCGGGGTGGCTCAGAGGGTCGCGATGTTCGAGATGGCTCCCAGGCTGCCCAGGCCGATGCCCACCGCCAGCAGGGCGCCCGCCAGCCGCGGCCGCGTGCGCCCCAGGATGACGAATGTCGATGCCGCCAGCAGGACGACGGAGACCTTGGCCAGGGTCAGCAGCAGGAGGCCGTGGTCGCGGAGGAGCGTCACCACGATGGGGTTCAGCTCGGCACTCCAGCCCGTGGCGCGCCACCATGGGCAGGAAGGTCAGGTAGTCAGCGGCGTTGGCGATGATGAGCAGGGCGATCCCGATGGCGGACATGGCACCCTCCGGGGCGTAGGCAGCGCACGGCACGCCGCAGGTCTCTGCTCGGAGGCCCCGATTCTAGCGCGGAATCACGATCGAGACAGCCTCGCCATGACCCGGATGGGCTATCGGCCAGCGCCGATCGGCCCACCTGGTGACGGCGCGCACCGGGTCGCCCGGCCAGGCGATGCGCTGCTCCGCCAGGCCCAGCCAGTCGTCCAGGTGCCAGCAGAGCACGGGCGCCACGGCGGCCAGGTACGCGAAGGTGCCCCAGTAGCCGAGGAACAGCGTGGCACCGAAGACGAGCGTGCCCACGATGACCAGCGAGGCGGCCGAGCGCACCAGGCGCAGGCTGAGCACGGCGAGGAAAACGCCGGCTGCCACCCGCAGCGCCTGCCAGGCGGCCTTCGGCACGTTCTCCGGGCTGCCCAGCCCATACGCCAGCGAGTAGTAGGGCCGGGCGTGGACCTCGTCCGCTTGCCGGAAGGACCACAGCAGCGACTCCGGTCCCCACGCCACGGCCGCCGGCAGCCAGGCCACGGCTGACGCGCCCAGGAAGGCGACCAGGGGCCAGACGGACCCGGCGTAGCCGATGAGCCCGGGCAGCCAGGCCAGGGCGTACGGCTTGAAGGCCGTCGGCCACGCCCAGCAGGACCGCCCCGGCCACCGGCCGGCGCATCGCCGTCAGCAGTGCCACGAGCAACAGCAGGCCGGCGGTGGTGTCGTTGGAGCCGTCGCTCGCGGACACCACGAAGGCCGGTGTCACGGCGTAGATGGCCAGCCCCAGCGGCCGCCCGCGCAGGGCCAGCAGGCCCAGCACGACGAGCGACGCCAGGAGCTCCATCGACCCCGGCCGCTCCAGGCTGGGGAGGTACCAGAGGAGCGCCACCGGCCCGTAGGCGAACGGCGCGCCGGGCGGGATCGACTCCGCGAAGCCGTGGCCGTAGGGGCTGCCGCCGGCGAGCATCTCCCGGATGGCGGCCTCCGTCGTGAGCAGCACATCGCTGGACCCGGTCGCGGGCGAGAGGCGCAGCGCGACGCCGACGGCCAACAGCACCAGGACGGCGACGCCGCCGACCCGCCAGCGCAGCGAGGCTGCCAGCGTGGCCGCCACGACGATGAGCGACAGGACCGTGACGCGTGGCGGCGTGCCCGCCTGGAGCAGTCCAACGATGGCGACGATGAGCGCCAGCCAGACGACCAGCTCGGTGCGGCGTGCCGGGTCGCTTCCGGTGGAAGCACCCCGCGGAGTGGAGTCAGTGGCGTTCGTCACGCCGGTCGGTCGGAGGTCCCCCGGTCGGAGGTCTCCCGGCCCGCAGACCGCAGGACACGGCCAAGGAGGTCCGCGGCGTCAGAGAGGCGCATCCGGTCGAGGTCGTCAAGGTCGGCGATGGCTCCCGCCAGCGACGCGATCTGCTGCGCACGGCCGTGACCGAGCAGGCCCTCGCCGCTGGCGGTGGCGCGGATGATGATGGAGCGGCCGTCGGTCGGGTGAGGCTCGCGGACCACCAGGCCGTCCGCTTCCATGGCGTGGACGAGGCGGGTCATGGTCGGCGGGCGGACGTGCTCCGCGGCGGCCAGGTCCCCCAGCGTGCGTGGACCGCCAAGGACGAGCAGCGACAGGGCGGAGAGGCGAGCCCGGGTCAGGCCGTCCCCGGCATCGGCACGCCCCAGGTCGCGCTGCAGGATGGTGCTCAGGCCGGCCAGCCGGGCGGCGAGCTCCGTGGCGTCGACGGTGGTCGGCGGAGCCTCGACCTCGCCCGTCCGGCGAGCTGCACCACTCGATCGGGTCCCGCCGGCGGGCCGCACGTCCGGGCCTGTCGCCACGGCGGGCCCGGCCTCCGAGATGGACCCCGGCCTCCGGGATGGACCCCGTACCGTGAGAGACCCCGGCTCGCGCGAGGGACCCTGGCTCCGCGGGGGCCCTGGCGGCCCTGGCGGCCGACCGTCCGGGCGCCGTGGTCAGGCCGGCGGCCTCCGTGAGCCACGTGGACCTGGCCAGCGCGGCGGCCTCGAGTCGCCGACGCTCCTTCTTGCTGACCTTCTCCTTGGACCGCTTGCCCATCGACGTCCCCGATGGCCCACGCTCAAGCTGGCAGTGGCGGGTTCGACTGCCCGTTCCATCCTAGCGGTGCCGCAAGCGTCCCCGGCATCCTGACTCCGGGTGTCGGAAGCATCCCAGCAGGTGGTCGTTGACGACGCCGACCGATTGCAGGTAGGCGTAGACGATGACCGGGCCGACGAACCGGAAGCCACGCGCCGCCAGGTCGCGAGACAGGCCGTCCGAGAGCGCGGTCCGGGCAGGCACGTCGGCCAGCGTCTCGGAACCGGCTGACGATGGGCGTACCGCCGACCGCCGACCAGAGCCAGGCGTCCAGCCCGCCCTCGTCCTCGCGAAGGCGGAGCACGGCGACGGCGTTGTCGCGGAAGGCGCGCACCTTGGCGCGGTTGCGGATGATGCGCGTGTCGGTCAGCAGCCGTTGCTGGCGTTCGTCGTCCCAGGTGGCGATGCGCTCGGCATCGAAGCCCTCGTATGCCTCACGGTAGCCATCGCGGCGGCGCAGGATCGTGGCCCACGAGAGGCCCGCCTGCGCGCCTTCCAGGCAAAGCATCTCGAAGAGGCGCTGCTCGTCGTGGACCGGCCGGCCCCACTCGTCGTCGTGGTAGGCGACCATCAGCGGGTCGTCGCCGGCCCAGCCGCAGCGCGCCAGGCCCTCGCCGCGGACGAGGTCGTTCAGTAGAGCATCCGAACGTCGGCCGGCAGGCGCAGCTCGAAGGCGGATGGCGGGACGGCCGGGTCGACGGCCAGCTCCGTGACCTCCGCCTGGCGTGTCACCCGATCCGCGATGGTCTCGCGGAGCAGGAGCAGGAAGCCCAGCTGGCGGTCGATCCCGACCTCGATGCTGCGGTCCGGACGGTCGACCAGGACCTTGGACGCGCGCGGGTGGTCCGAGCGGACGACGATGGCCTCCCGTCCGCCGACGGAGCGCGTGCCGGCGACGGCCAGCGGTCCGGTCACGAGCACGTTGCGGAAGAGCCCGTGGGGATGCACGAAGGTGTCCGCCAGGCTGCCCGCCGGCAGCGCCGTGAGCGGCTCGCGCTGGCGGGCGTACGCGGGAAGGTCCGGGCCGTCCACGCCGACGACGTGACGGGCCAGCGGCCGCCGGCTGGCCACGTTGCGGGCCGCCAGGTAGGTCGTCACCGTGCCATCGTCCAGGAGCCAGACGTCGTAGTCGCGCGAGGGCATGGCGTCGTCGCGGCGGGTCGTCACGCGCGCCTGGCCCGGGTGGCGGAGCCAGACCTCGTGGCGGAGCGACTCTGGGCCGCGAGCCGACTCGACCTGCTCCACGATGGTCATGCGCAGGCTGCGGACACGCAGCTCCGCCTCTCGGGCGAAGCGGAAGAGCTCCTCGATGCCGGGCGCGGCCTCCGTCAGGGCGACGCGATCGGCGACCGGCAGGGCCGGCGGCGCGATCGCCGGCAGCGCCACTGCCAGCGGCGAAGCCTCGTTCGCGGGCGCGCCGGTCCCGGCGGCAGGTGATCGAGCGGGCTCGGGCGACCCGGCTGGCGCAGCGGGCGTGATGTCTGACATCGACGGCATGCTACCCGACGCGGCGACTCAGAGCACCGCGGAGGGAACTCAGCCAGTGCGCACGGCCACGACCTCGATGAGATGGAAGTGATGCGGTTCCCCGAGGGCGGTGTGGCCGTCCTCCTCCTTCTCCTCCCAGTGCTCGATGGGAAGCCCGCAAGGTGCCCGCGGATGACCTCCGGGGCCGGGCAGGTCATGTCCGGCTCCTCGCTGGCCGCCTGGTCTCGGTCGCCGAAGAGCATGCCGCTGAACCGGCCGCCAGGGCCGAGCGCGTGCCTGATGCGCTGCCACGTCGCCGCGTACGCGGCCGCGGGAGGAAGGGCAGGATGAGGTTGGCGTTGACCAGGTCGCAGGGCGGGATGGCGAAGTCGGCCACGTCCGCCACGTGGAGCTCCAGGCGCTCGCGGTCCTGCTCCGGGGTGAGGGCACGGAGCGTCTCGATGCCTTCCGGCGTGCGATCCACGGCGATGACGCGCCAGCCGCGGCGCAGCAATTCACGGGTGTCCCGTCCGGCGCCGCAGCCGAGGTCCACGGCCAGTCTCGGCGGCGACCCGGCCGGGAGGTCGAGGAAGGCCTCGACGGCCCGGGTCACGGTCCCCCAGGCGGGTCGTTCCGCCGTCACCCGGTAGTAGTCGGGCCAGTGCGTGTCGCTCATCGTCGGCGAGCCTATCACCGCGCTATGCTCGGCCCGCGCTCGGCCCGTCGGCGACCGCACCGTCGCCGACCACTGGCCGACCACCGTCGATGGCCGACCGACAGCTCGATCCCTCAGCCCGTGGAAGGAGCCCTGAACGATGCGCGTGGCAGTGGTCAACGAGACCAGCGCGGTCGACAAGCACCCTGACATCATGTCCGCCCTGGAAGGCCGCGGCCTCGACGTCGTCAACGCCGGCATGGCGGAGAAGGGCGAGGAGCCGGAGCTGCAGTACATCCACACCGGCCTCATCTCCGCGCTGCTGCTGGCGGCCGGCCGCGTGGACATGGTCGTCGGCGGGTGCGGCACGGGGCAGGGCTACATGAACGCCGTGATGCAGTACCCGGGCGTCACCTGCGGGCACCTGCTCACGTCGCTGGACGCGTTCCTCTTCGCCCGCATCAACGCCGGCAATGTCATCTCGCTGTCGCTGAACCAGGGCTGGGGCTGGGCCGGCGACGAGAACCTGCGCCTGCTCTTCGACCAGCTCTTCACGGATGCTCGCGGGCAGGGCTTCCCGGCGCATCGGCAGGAGCCGCAGCGCGCGTCCCGCGAGCGCCTCGCGCTCATCTCCCGGCTGGCCCACCGGCCCATGGCCGAGATCGTGGCCGACCTGCCCGACGAGATCCTGCTGCCGGCCCTGACCCACCCCGCCGCGGCCGCCGTGCTGGACGTCGACACCATCGCCGACGACGCCCTGCGAGCGGCCCTCCAGGCGCGCCGACCGGTCGTGTCAGCCGCGTAGCCTGCCCGCGCGGTCAGCGCTGGGCCGTCCACCTGGCCGTCACGTCATCGAGTGCACTGCCACTCGGGCCGGCGTCGCGTCACGCTGACCGGCGTCGTGCCATCGCCGGCCGTCGCAGCCGCCACGGCCTGCGGCGAACGCCCGCCGCACCGAGACGCCGGTGCGACCCCGGGCAGCCCCGGCGCCCCGGAGCAGTCCCGGTCAGCCCACCTCGGACGGACGAACCACGCGGTCCTCGCGGGCCGAGATCTGCGCCGCCAGGGCGGTCGAGAGCACCTCGCGGTGCTGGGCCGCGGTCAGCAGGGAGCTGCGCCCCTCGCGCACGGCCTCGATGAAGTCGCGCGTGGCCAGGATGAAGCTGCTGTCCCACTCGCTCGGCAGGTCCTCGAAGTCGGTCGTGCGGCCGTCCTTGTAGACCTGCAGCGCTGGCAGCTCCTGGATCTTGCCGTGACCGCGGTTGACCCAGGCCACGCCCTTCGTGCCGCTGACCTCGACGCGGTCGTCCTGCGAGTAGAAGATCGACTGCACCTGGAGCTCACGCGCGTTGACGACCTCCAGCGCGCCCACGGCCCCGGACGCCCAGCGCATCGAGACGACCGACGGCGAATCGAGTGCCCCGCCATCCACCGGCGTGGAGCCGATCCAGGCGTGCACCTGGTCGGCCACGCCCAGCATCGACCAGAAGATGCTGAACTTGTGCAGGCCGTCGTCGAAGACGAGCGGGCCGCCGCCGTTGCGCTCCAGGTCGAAGCGCCACTCGGCCGCCCGGGCCGGCACCTCCCAGCCGCAGGCCGGGTCGCCGGAGAGGGACTTCTGGCGGATGGAGAGCACGTCGCCGAGCTCGCCGGCGCGCACGATCTCCACCAGCCGGGCCACGGGCGGGTAGAAGAGGAAATTCTCGAAGACCCGCACGACCTGCCCGCGCGCCGTGGCCGCGTCCGCCGCCTCGACGAACTGCTGGCATTCGGCCACCGTGAAGCCCACCGGCTTCTGGATCGAGAGGTGCTTGCCCGTCGCCAGCGCCGCCAGCGCCACCTCCAGGTGCATGTGGTGGGGCAGCAGGACCTCGAAGGCGTCGATCGAGTCGTCCGCCAGGCACTCCCGCCAGTCGGCGTACACCTTCTCCGGCTCGATGCCCCAGCTACGTGCCCGCGCCAGCGCACCCGCCGTGTCCGGCTTGCAGACGGCCGCGATCTGCGTGTAGGGCGACTTGACGTACTCGATGGCGTGCAGGTCGCTGATGCGGCCGGGCCCGATGATGGCCACCCTCATGCGTTCGACGGCTGCGGTCACGCGAACCCCCTCCTCTGGCTTGGCTTGGCTGTGCTGGCCTGGCGGCGCCACCCTGTCTGGCGACCTGGCGGCTGCCCGGATCTGATCCGAGCGCTACTCCTTCACCGAGCCCATGGTCAAGCCGGCGATGAAGTAGCGCTGGAAGAGCACGAAGATGACGATGGTGGGGATGCTGGCCACGACGGCCATGGCGGCCTGGCTGGCCCAGGCCACGTTGTACTGGCCCTTCAGGGCGTTGATGCCAGCCATGACCGTCTTGGCCTCCTCGGAGCGCGTCAGCACGAGTGGCCACAGGAAGTCGTTCCAGATCCAGGTGAACTGCAGCGTTGCCAGCACGGCCAGTGCCGGCAGCGAGAAGCGGCAGGATGACGCGGAACAGGACCGACCACTCGCCCGCGCCGTCCACGATGGCGGCTTCACGGAGGCTGGAGGGTAGCGCGCTCATGAAGTTGCGCAGCAGCAGCGTGGTGATGGCCAGGCCCAACGAGATGTGGATGATGATCATCGGGTAGACGGTGTCGTAGAGGGCTGGCAGGACCTGGAAGCCGGCGATCTCGATGGGCGCGTTGAAGAACCGGAAGAGCGGGATGAGCATGGCCTGGGGCGGGAAGAACATGCCCGCGATGACCAGCAGGAAGAGGAGCTCCGCGAAGGGGAAGCGGAACTGGCTGAAGACGTAGCCCAGCAGCACGCCGCCCAGCACCGAGAAGAAGGTGGCGGGGAGGGTCACCAGGAAGCTGTTGAGCAGGTAGCGTGGCAGGGGCGTGTTGGCCATGACGTCCGCGAAGTTGGCCAGCGAGGCGTTCTCGGGGATGTGCCACACGCCGCGCGCCGCGATCTCGGCGTTGCTCTGCAGCGAGGTCAGGACGACCCCGATCATCGGGTGCCGCGTAGACGACCAGGATGGCCAGGATGAAGCCGTGGAGGAGGAGCGAGCGGCTCATCGGCCGCGCGCGACGCTCACTGCTGACCGGGCTTCACGGTCAGCGGCGCGGCGGCGATGCCGCCGGGACCCGGTGCGGCGACCGCTGCCGGTGAGGCTAGCCATAGATGCGCTCCGAGGCGCGCGCCTGTCGGAAGTAGACGAGGATGACGATGATGGCCAGGAGGAAGAGGGCCGTCGCGATGGCCGCGCCGTAGCCCACCTGGTACTTGAAGAAGGTCTCCGAGTACATGAGCATGGCCAGGTTGTCCGAGGTGTGGAAGGGTCCGCCCTTGGTCAGCATGAAGACGATGTCGAAGCCCTTCAGCGTGTTGATGACGGCCAGTGAGATGACCACCACCGAGGCCGGCCGCAGGAGGGGCACGATGATCCGGCGGAACTGCTGCCAGGCGCTGGCGCCGTCGATGGCGGCCGCCTCCAGGAGGTCGCGGGGCACCGTGGTCAGGGCCGCCAGGTAGAGGATCAGTGAGAGGGCTGTCTGCTGCCAGCACCAGGCCACGATGACCGCGGCCAGCGAGGTCTCTGGGTCACCCAGCCAGGCCCGCGTGAGTTCCCCCAGGCCGAGCGCCGTGAGGACGCTGTTGAGCAGGCCCCAGTCGGGCTGGTAGATCCAGATCCAGACCTGGCCCACCACCACCAGCGACAGCGTGATGGGCATGTAGAACGCCGACTTGTAGACGCGGCTGGCCCGCAGCGGTCGATCGAGCAGCACCGCCAGCAGCAGGCCCAGGACGGTCGGCACCGTGACGGCCACCAGGAGCCACACGGCCGTGTTGCGGAAGGCACCCAGGAAGAGCGGGTCGGAGAGCGCCCGCGTGTAGTTGTCCAGGCCGACGAAGACGGGCTCGCCGAGGCCGTTCCACTTCCAGGTGCTGATCTGCAGCGACTGCGCCAGCGGCAAGCAGCACGAAGATGGCGTAGAAGGCCAGCGGACCGGCGGCCATGAGGACCAGCGAGAAGCGACTGCCCTTGGTCAAGCAGCGCGTCCCGGTCACGGTCTGTCGGTCCTCATGTCTCCCCATGCCCGATGGTAGCCCTCACGTGGGGTGCCGATGCCGGGATGGCGTCGAGCGCCACCCCGGCATCGAGATGTTGGAGCCGCCTCCCGCCAGGCAGGCTGCGGCCCCCGTCGTCTACTGGTTCGCGAAGGCCGCCTCGATGGCGGTCTCGGTCTCGGTCAGCAGGGCGTTGATGTCCTGCCCCGGGTCGGCCACGAACTTCTGGAACATGTCCAGTCCGACCTCGCTCGGGGCCGGCGGCGTGGCCAGGTCGTAGTTGAAGTTGTAGGTCTCCGACGCGGCGACCACGTCGAGGGCCTTGAGGATGACCTCGTTGAACTGCGACTTGTCAGCGTTGACGTTGGGCGGCAGGGCGCCCTGGCCGACCGCCCATGCGGTCTGCGACCTCAGGCGTCGCGAGGGCCGCCAGCAGCTGCATGGCCCCTTCGGGGTTCTTGGCGCCGGCGGCGGTCACGAGCCCGTCCACGGGTCCGACGACGGCCGTCTTCACGCCCTCGTCGATGACGGGGAACTCGAAGAAGTCGTAGTCGGTGACCGGGGTCAGTCCGTTGCCGTTCCAGTAGCCGGTGATCCAGGTGCCCATGAGGTTCATGGCCGCCTCGCCGTTGGCCACCTGGTCGGCGGCGTCGGTCCAGTCGAAGGCGTTGGCATCTGGCGTGAAGCACTTGGCGTTGGCGAGCTCCGCCCAGAGCTCCATGGCCTGCACGACCTCGGGGTCGGTGTACTTGGCCTCGCCGGCCATGAGCTTGGCGCGGTACTCCGGGTCCGGCCGTGCGGAGGAGCAGGTAGTCGAACCAGAACTGGGCCGGCCACCTGTTCATGGAGCCCAGCGAGATGGGCACGATGCCCTTCGCGTTGAAGGCGTCGCAGCTGGCCTTCAGCTCGTCCCACGTGGTGGGAACGGCCACGCCGGCGGCCTCGAAGGTCTTGGGGTTGTAGAACATGCCCGCGTAGTGGTAGCCCAGCGGCAGCAGGTACTTGGCGCCGTCATAGGTGGCGGCGGAGTCGATGAGGCCCTGCGGGAACTGGCTGTCGAGGTCGTTGGCGGCCCACATCTCGTCGATGGGGGCCAGCATGCCGTTCTGGACCTGGAAGGCGGTGCGCGCGCCGGCCCAGTTGGAGTGGACGTCCGGCGGGTTGCCGCCGGCCAGCTGGATGAGGATGCCGGTCTTGAAGTCCTCGTGGCCGACATCGACGAACTTGACCGTGTTGCCGGAATCGGCCTCGAACTGGGCCAGCAGGTCCTTCAGCGCCGTCTCGCCCAGGTCCTTGCTGAAGTAGGTCATCACGGTGACTTCGCCACCAGCGCCGGTGAGGCATCCTGGGCGAACGTCGCGGCGGGCACCACGCTGGCCAGCAGCGCCAGGCTCGCGGCAAGCACGAACCCTCTGCGCCATGTCATCCCGAGTCGGGTCATCTCCTGTCCTCCTGTGTGACGTTCGCTCGAACGTCGATCGGGATCAGCTTCGCTTGACTGCATCTCGTCGGACGGGTGCCACCTCCTTTCGTAGGTCCCTCGACGCTCCGGCAGCGACGCCGGCACGGGAACGTCCCACCAGCCGCTCGTGGGACCAGCCGACTCGGGATACTCGCGGCGGACGGGCACGACGATGACCGTCGGTCCTCCCTCGGCGAGCGCCCGGCCGATGGCCGCCTTGAGCGCCGGCTCGTCGGTCGCCTCACTGGCCTTGACGCCGAAGCCACGGGCGACCGTGACCAGGTCCGGCGTGATGGAGGCACCGGCCGGCGTGCGGAACTCGGCCGCGAAGCCGTGCTCCTCGCCGTAGGCGTCCATCTGGAGATCGCGGATGGATTGCCAGCCCGCGTTGTCGACCACGACGTAGACGACGTCGAGGCCGTACTGGGCGGCCATGGCCAGCTCCTGCACCGTCATCAGGAAGTCGCCGTCCCCGGCGAAGCCGACCACGGGCCGGTCCGGCGCCGCCAGCCGCGCGCCGATGGCGCCCGGGATGGTGAAGCCCATGGTGGAGAAGCCGTTGGGCGAGATGACCTGGGAGGCGTCGTTGACGGTGTACTCCTGCAGGAACTGCGCCTGCGAGTGGCCGGCGCCGGTGAGCACGATGGTGTCCGGTGGCACGGCGCCGTGGACGATGTCCAGGACCGCCGAGATGCGCAGCGGCAGGCTGCGGTCCGTGCGGCCGGGCGCCAGCTTGGCGTTCCAGGGCACCACGAGGTCGGCGATGCGGCCCTGCCAGTGCGCGCTCGCCGCGCGCGTCGGCTGGCTCGTCGCGCACGAGCGTCCCAGAGGGCCTCGCAGAAGGCCCTGGCGTCCGCCACGACTCCCAGCTCCACGGGGTAGTTCTTGCCGATCTCGTACTCGTCGATGTCGACCTGGTAGAGCTTCGTGGGCGGGATGGAGAAGGTCACGCCCGGCACGTAGGAGGAGGCCGCCTCGTCGGCGAAGCGGCAGCCGATGGCCACGATGACATCCGCCTCACGGCAGAGGGCGTTGCCGGTGTCCGTGCCCTTGGAGCCCGGGTAGCGGCCGTAGAGCGGATGGTCCTCCGGCAGCACGCCCTTGGCCTGGTAGGTGGCCACCACGGGCAGGCCAAGGTGCTCCGCGATGCGCCGGAACACGGCGGAGGCGCCGCTCTGAACGACGCCTCCGCCGGCCAGGAGGACGGGACGTTCGGCATCGGCCAGCGCGGCCCGGATCTGGGCCACGGCGGAGGCGGAGGGCCCGGGCGGCTCGGGCAGCTCCACGGGGCGGGCCTCGGGAACGTCGGCCGCGTCCGCCTGGACGTCCATGGGCACGCTGATGAGCACGGGCCCGGCCGTCCACCGGCCGCCAGCGCGTAGGCCTGGGGCAGGATGCGCGCCAGCTGGTCCACCCGGGTCACCTGCCACAGTCGCTTGGTGATGGGCTCGAAGAGCGTCGTGAGGTCCGCCCAGGCCTTGCGCTCGACCTCCTGGAGGACGCCGCGCCCGAACATGTAGGTGTGCACGTCGCCGGTGAAGACGAGCATGGTCGATGAATCGACGTAGGCCGTGGCGATGCCCACGGCCGTGTTCACGGCCCCGGGCCGATGGAGGTCATGACCGCCAGCGGCTTGCGCGCCACGCGGAAGTAGGCGTCGGCCAGGTGGGCGGCCGACTGCTCATGGCGGACCTGCAGGAAGGTGGGCGTGCTGCGGCCGACGAAGGCATCGACCATGGGCAGGCAGCCGTGGCCGGGGATGCCCACCACGTAGGGCACGCCGTTGGCTGCCAGGTGGTCGGCGATGACCTGTCCGCCCGTTCGCAGGTTGCTCATGAAGCCATCCTCGATGCTGGACCACCCAGTTCACGGCTGACACGCGCGGCGGTGTCCACCACGATCGGCGCCAGGACGCGCAGCCGATCGCTGTCCATCCGGTCGGCAGGGGCGGAGATGCCGAGCGAGGCGATGACGCCACCGATCCCGAAGATGGGCGCGGCGATGCAGCGGACGCCGGGGTGGTACTCACGGTCGTCCACCGCGTAACCGGTCACGCGGACCTGGGCCAGCTCCTTCTGGAGGGCGTCGGGGCTGGTGAGGGTGCGGGGGGTGAAGGACTCGAAGTCGAGGCCCTGGATGAGACCCTCCGTGGTGCCACGCGGCAGGTTGGCGACGATGGCCTTGCCCGTCGCCGTGCAGTGCAGCGGACCGGACTGGCCGATGGCGGCATTGGCGGAGAGGAGGGTCGTGCCGTTGAGCGTTGACACGTAGACGACATGGTCACCGGCCAGGACGGCCAGGTGCGTGTTCTCGCCGGCGGCTGCCCAGAGCGACTTGAGGTGCGGCGCTGCGACCACCGTGAGGTCCTTGGAGTCCAGGATGGAGCGGGCCAGCTCCACGATGCGCACCGTGGCTCCGTAGCGCCGCGTGGACGGGTCCTGCTCGACGTAGCCGAGGCGAACGAGCGCGGCCAGGGTCCGGTGAGCGTTGGCCTTGTCCAGGCTGAGCTGGTCGGCGATCTCCGTCACGCCCAGGGGGCCATGCGCGGACACGAGTAGCTCGAGCATCCGCAGACCTGTTGCGAGCGCGCCGCGCTGGGCAGGGCCGGAGGCCCCTGGCTGGCCACTCATGGCAACGCGATTGTCCTCCTCGCTACGCGGAGGTCAAGGGAGTTTCATCATGGACAACGGTGGTTGCCGGCTCACGGTGACAGCCACCGTCCGCTCCGCCGGCTCACGGTGACAGCCGCCGACGGGCCGGGACGGTCACAGCACTGTTGCCACTCCTGGCGTAGCCTGCCCTCCATGGACAGCCATCAGGAGCCGGGCATCCGGCACCTCGCCTACGACCAGCTCGTGGCCTCCACGGCCGACCACGAGTGCGACGGCATCGGCCGCGACCACGTCTGCGTCAGGATCGCCGCCGTTGCGGACCTGCCCACCATCTTCGGTACCTTCCACATCGTGGGCTTCTGGAACGACCGGGACGGCAAGGACCACGTGGCCATCGTCAAGGGCGACCCCTTCGGCAAGGAAGACGTCCCGGTGCGCCTGCACAGCGAGTGCCTGACGGGTGACGCGCTGGGCTCGCTCCGCTGCGATTGCCGCGACCAGCTCATGTCGTCCCTGCGCGCCATCGGCGAGCTGGACACGGGCATGGTGCTCTATCTGCGCCAGGAGGGCCGCGGCATCGGTCTGCTCAACAAGCTGCGCGCCTACGGCCTGCAGGACGAGGGCCTGGACACGGTGGACGCCAACCTGGCCCTCGGCTTCCGCGACGACGAGCGCGACTACAGCATCGCGGCGCACATGCTGAAGCTGCTCGAGGTTCGCTCGGTCCGCCTCATGACCAACAACCCGCGCAAGCTGGATGGGCTGGCAGGCTTCGGCATCAAGGTCAGCGGGCGCATCCCGCTCGTCATCCCGGCCAACGACCACAACCGCTCCTACCTGGAGACCAAGGCCCTGCGCTCCGGCCACCTCATCGACGTCGAGGGGCACGAGCACCTGCTCGAGCAGATCGACCGGCCCGTCCTGGAAGGCATGGAACCCGAGTTGGTCGAGGTGCTTGAAGCCTTCGACGCCGTGGAGTCACGCTCATGACTCGACCGACCCGTCGCCCTGGTCAGCGGTGCCGCCGGAGGCCTGGGACGCGTCCTGGCGGCCGACCTCGCGGCCGATGGCTGGGACCTGGCGCTCCTCGGGACCAGCGCCGAACGCCTGGCCGACCTTGAAGCCGAGCTGGGCCTGGAGCCAGACCGCGTGCTGGGCCTCCCCGTCGACCTGCGCGGTCGGACGCGGCGTCCGCCGCCATCGATGCTGTCTACGAGCGCTTCGGGCGCGTCGACGCCCTGGCGCACCTCGTGGGCGGCTGGACCGGCGGCACCAACGTCGTCGATGCCATGGACGAGCCGTACGCCGCGATGCTCGACCAGCACCTCTGGTCGACCCTCAACGTCGTGCGGCCGCTCGTGCCGCGCATGGTTGCCGCCGGCCGCGGGCGCCTGGTGGCCGTGTCCTCGCCCATGGCGGCCTCGCCCGCCGCCGGCATGAGTGCCTACGCCGTGGGCAAGGCCGCAGAGGAGACGCTCTTCGCGGCGCTCGCCCGGGAATTGGCCGGGAGCGGCGTGACGGCCAACGTGGTGAGGGTTCGGACCATCGACACCAAGGGCATCCGGACGACCGACCCGCACGGCAAGGGCGCCTCGATGACGACTCCGTCGGAGATCTCGGCCGCCATCCGCTACCTCTTCAGCGACGCTGCGGGCGTCGTCAACGGCGAGCGCATCGGGCTGCACTGAGGCCCTGCGGGAACTGGCTATCGAGGTCGTTGGCGGCCCACATCTCGTCGATGGGGGCCAGCATGCCGTTCTGGACCTGGAAGGCGGTGCGCGCGCCAGCCCAGTTGGAGTGGACGTCTGGCGGATTGCCACCGGCCAGCTGGATGAGGATGCCGGTCTTGAAGTCCTCGTGGCCGACATCGACGAACTTGACCGTGATGCCGGAATCGGCCTCGAACTGGGCCAGCAGCTCCTTGAGCGCCGTCTCGCCGAGGTCCTTGCTGAAGTAGGTCATCACGGTGACCTCGCCAGCGCGTCGTCCTGGGCGAAGGTCGCGGCCGGTACCACGCTCGCCAGCAGTGCCAGGCTCGCGGCAAGCACGAACCCCCTGCGCCACATCGTCCCGAATCTGGTCATTCCCTGTCCTCCTGTGTGACGTTCACTCGAACGTCGTTCGCGGATCAGCCTCGCTTGACAGCATCTCGTCGGACGGGTGCCACCTCCCTTTCGTAGGTCCCTCGACGCTCCGGCAGCGACGCCGGCACGGGAACGTCCCACCAGCCGCTCGTGGGACCAGCCGACTCGGGATACTCGCGGCGGACGGGCACGACGATGACCGTCGGTCCTCCCTCTGCGAGCGCCCGGCCGATGGCCGCCCTGAGCGCCGGCTCGTCGGTCGCCTCACTGGCCTTGACGCCGAAGCCACGGGCGACCGTGACCAGGTCCGGCGTGATGGAGGCGCCAGCCGGCGTGCGGAACTCGGCCGCGAAGCCGTGCTCCTCGCCGTAGGCGTCCATCTGGAGATCGCGGATGGATTGCCAGCCCGCGTTGTCGACCACGACGTAGACGACGTCGAGGCCGTACTGGGCGGCCATGGCCAGCTCCTGCACCGTCATCAGGAAGTCGCCGTCCCCGGCGAAGCCGACCACGGGCCGGTCCGGCGCCGCCAGCCGCGCGCCGATGGCGCCCGGGATGGTGAAGCCCATGGTGGAGAAGCCGTTGGGCGAGATGACCTGGGAGGCGTCGTTGACGGTGTACTCCTGCAGGAACTGGGCCTGCGAGTGGCCCGCGCCGGTGAGCACGATGGTGTCCGGCGGCACGGCGCCGTGGACGATGTCCAGCACCGCGGAGATGCGCAGCGGCAGGCTGCGGTCCGTGCGGCCGGGCGCCAGCTTGGCGTTCCAGGGCACCACGAGGTCGGCGATGCGCCCCTGCCAGTGGCTCCGCGCGCCTCGTTCGGCGGCTCGTCACGGACGAGCGCCCAGAGGGCCTCGCAGAAGGCCTTGGCGTCCGCCACGACGCCCAGCTCCACGGGGTAGTTCTTGCCGATCTCGTACTCGTCGATGTCGACCTGGTAGAGCCTCGTGGGCGGGATGGAGAAGGTCACCCCGGGCACGTAGGAGGAGGCCGCCTCGTCGGCGAAGCGGCAGCCGATGGCCACGATGACATCCGCCTCGCGGCAGAGGGCGTTGCCGGTGTCCGTGCCCTTGGAGCCCGGGTAGCGGCCGTAGAGCGGGTGGTCCTCCGGCAGCACGCCCTTGGCCTGGTAGGTGGCCACCACGGGCAGGCCAAGGTGCTCCGCGATGCGCCGGAACACGGCGGAGGCGCCGCTCTGAACGACGCCTCCGCCGGCCAGGAGGACGGGACGTTCGGCATCGGCCAGCGCGGCCCGGATCTGGGCCACGGCGGAGGCGGAGGGCCCGGGTGGCTCGGGCAGCTCGACCGCGCGGGCCTCGGGAACGTCGGCCGCATCCGCCTGCACGTCCATGGGCACGCTGATGAGCACGGGGCCCGGCCGTCCGCCGGCCGCCAGCGCGTAGGCCTGGGGCAGGATGCGCGCCAGCTGGTCCACGCGCGTCACCTGCCACAGTCGCTTGGTGATGGGCTCGAAGAGCGTCGTGAGGTCCGCCCAGGCCTTGCGGTCGACCTCCTGGAGGACGCCGCGCCCGAACATGTAGGTGTGCACGTCGCCGGTGAAGACGAGCATGGACGACGAATCGACGTACGCCGTGGCGATGCCCACGGCCGTGTTCACAGCACCCGGGCCGATGGATGTCATGACCGCCAGGGGCTTGCGCGCCACGCGGAAGTAGGCGTCGGCCAGGTGGGCGGCCGACTGCTCATGGCGGACCTGCAGGAACGTGGGCGTGCTGCGGCCGACGAAGGCATCGACCATGGGTAGGCAGCCGTGGCCGGGGATGCCCACCACGTAGGGCACGCCGTTGGCCGCCAGGTGGTCGGCGATGACCTGTCCGCCCGTTCGCAGGTTGCTCATGAAGCCATCCTCGATGCTGGACCACCCAGTTCACGGCTGACACGCGCGGCGGTGTCCACCACGATCGGCGCCAGGACGCGCAGCCGATCGCTGTCCATCCGGTCGGCAGGGGCGGAGATGCCGAGCGAGGCGATGACGCCACCGATCCCGAAGATGGGCGCGGCGATGCAGCGGACGCCGGGGTGGTATTCACGGTCGTCCACCGCGTAACCGGTCACGCGGACCTGGGCCAGCTCCTTCTGGAGGGCGTCGGGGCTGGTCAGGGTGCGGGGGGTGAAGGACTCGAAGTCGAGGCCCTGGATGAGGCCCTCCGTGGTGCCACGCGGCAGGTTGGCGACGATGGCCTTGCCGGTCGCCGTGCAGTGCAGGGGACCGGACTGGCCGATGGCGGCATTGGCGGAGAGGAGGGTCGTGCCGTTGAGCGTTGACACGTAGACGACATGGTCACCGGCCAGGACGGCCAGGTGCGTGTTCTCGCCGGCAGCTGCCCAGAGCGACTTGAGATGCGGCGCCGCGACCACCGTGAGGTCCTTGGAGTCCAGGATGGAGCGGGCCAGCTCCACGATGCGCACCGTGGCTCCGTAGCGCCGCGTGGATGGGTCCTGCTCCACGTAGCCGAGGCGAACGAGCGCGGCCAGGGTCCGGTGAGCGTTGGCCTTGTCCAGGCTGAGCTGGTCGGCGATCTCCGTCACGCCCAGGGGGCCATGCGCGGACACGAGCAACTCGAGCATCCGCAGACCTGTTGCGAGCGCGCCGCGCTGGGCAGGGCCGGAGGCCCCTGGCTGGCCACTCATGGCAACGCGATTGTCCTCCTCGCTACGCGGAGGTCAAGGGAGTTTCATCATGGACAACGGCGGTTGCCACGGTGACCGCGCCCGACGGCCGCCCGCCGGACGCGGTCACAGCACTGTTACCACTCCTGGCGTAGCCTGCCCTCCATGGACAGCCATCAGGAGCCGGGCATCCGGCACCTCGCGTACGACCAGCTCGTGGCCTCCACGGCCGACCACGAGTGCGACGGCATCGGCCGCGACCACGTCTGCGTCAGGATCGCCGCCGTCGCCGACCTGCCCACCATCTTCGGCACCTTCCACATCGTGGGCTTCTGGAACGACCGCGACGGCAAGGACCACGTGGCCATCGTCAAGGGCGACCCCTTCGGCAAGGACGACGTCCCGGTGCGCCTGCACAGCGAGTGCCTGACGGGTGACGCGCTGGGCTCGCTCCGCTGCGATTGCCGCGACCAGCTCATGTCGTCCCTGCGTGCCATCGGCGAGCTGGAGACGGGCATGGTGCTCTACCTGCGCCAGGAGGGCCGCGGCATCGGTCTGCTCAACAAGCTGCGCGCCTACGGCCTGCAGGACGAGGGCCTGGACACGGTGGACGCCAACCTGGCCCTCGGCTTCCGCGACGACGAGCGCGACTACAGCATCGCCGCGCACATGCTGAAGCTGCTCGAGGTGCGCTCCATCCGCCTCATGACCAACAACCCGCGCAAGCTGGACGGGCTGGCCGGCTTCGGCATCCGGGTCAGCGGGCGCATCCCGCTCGTCATCCCGGCCAACGACCACAACCGCTCCTACCTGGAGACGAAGGCGCTGCGCTCCGGGCACCTCATCGACGTCGAGGGGCACGAGCACCTGCTCGAGCAGATCGATCGGCCCATCCTGGAAGGCATGGAACCCGAGTTGGTCGAGGCGCTGGAAGCCTTCGACGCCGTGGGGTCACGGTCGTGACCGACCGACCCGTCGCCCTGGTCAGCGGTGCCGCCGGAGGCCTGGGACGCGTGCTGGCGGCCGACCTCGCGGCCGATGGCTGGGACCTGGCGCTCCTGGGGACCAGCGCCGAACGCCTGGCCGACCTTGAAGCCGAGCTGGGGCTGGAGCCAGACCGCGTGCTGGGTCTGCCCGTCGACCTGCGTCGGTCGGACGCGGCGTCCGCCGCCATCGATGCTGTCTACGAGCGCTTCGGTCGCGTCGACGCCCTGGCGCACCTCGTGGGCGGCTGGACCGGCGGCACCAACGTCGTCGATGCCATGGACGAGCCGTACGCCGCGATGCTCGACCAGCACCTCTGGTCCACCCTCAACGTCGTGCGGCCGCTCGTGCCGCGCATGGTTGCCGCCGGCCGCGGACGCCTGGTGGCCGTGTCCTCGCCCATGGCGGCCTCGCCCGCCGCCGGCATGAGTGCCTACGCCGTGGGCAAGGCCGCAGAGGAGACGCTCTTCGCGGCCCTCGCCCGGGAAGTGGCCGGGAGCGGCGTGACGGCCAACGTGGTGAGGGTTCGGACCATCGACACCAAGGGCATCCGGACGACCGACCCGCACGGCAAGGGCGCCACATGACCACAGCGGCGGAGATCTCGGCCGCCATCCGCTACCTCTTCAGCGACGCTGCGGGCGTCGTCAACGGCGAGCGCATCGGGCTGCACTCCGGCCTGTAGCCGGGCGGCAGGGCATCCGCCCCGCGCTCGGCCCGACCCGCGCGGCCGGGCATCCGCCGCGCCCGGCCGACCCGCGCGCCCCCGGGCCGGTCGCGCCCGGCCCTACATGACCTCGAAGGTCGCGTGCACGGTGACCGTGCCGCCGGCCGCCAGATGGGGGCAGCCCTTCGCCATCGCGACAGCGGCGTCGAGCGACTCCGCGTCCAGGATGGAGTACCCGGTCAGGCTCGCCGGGTCGTAGTCGGCCACGCTGCCGTCAGGTGCCACTGCCTTCGCCGCACCGGTCGGGTTGCCGCCGTCGGCCACGGCCGCGCCGAGCCCTTCGAACCAGGCCATCCAGGCTGCCATGACGGCCTTGCCCTCATCCTCGCCCTGGGGCTGGTTGCCGCCGTGATAGATGAGCAGATACTTCGCCACGTCGTGACCTCCGTGTCATGCCCGCGGGCGGGGGTGCCCGCGCGTCGGGTGATGATGGGACGCCGGGGCCAGCATGTAAAGGATGGAGGCGCCACCAGTGACCAGCAAGACCGTCGCCCAGAAGGCGCGCCTGAAGCCGGGCACCGCCATCGCGGTGCTGAACCCCGTCCCCGGCGTCGTCGAGTCGCTCGGCCTGCCGCCGGACACCGCCTTCGTCGACCCGGCGCAGGCGCAGCTCGTCTTCCTCTTCGTCACCACGAGGGCGGAGCTGGAGGCGCGCATGCCGCCAGCCGTGGCAGCGCTGGCGCCCGGCGCGACGATCTGGGTCTTCTACCGCAAGGGCTCGCGCGCGGCCGGCCTGGACATGAGCCGCGACGACGTCTGGGCCGTCGCCGAGCAGCCTGGACCTGCGCCCGCTGGGGCTGCTGAGTATCGACGAGACCTGGTCGGCCTTCCGCCTGCGGCCCGCACGCTGACCGCCATGCGGCCCGACTGCGTCAGGGCGGAGGCGCAGAGCGGTCAGCTGCGCGCCAGCTCCCGCGGACGGCCTCCGCCATGGCCGCCCCCAGGGCGGCGTGCCCGGCCTCGTCGAGGTGCACGCCGTCCAGCGGGCTGACCTGGGCCACGGAGCCGGCGTCGAAGAAGCCGACCCCCTTGCCGGCAGCCATCAGCTCGTACATGCCGGCCAGGCGATGGCCCTCCTCGATGCTGTGCCCGAAGCCCCACATCTCGCTGTGCGGCGTGAGGATCACCGGCACCGGCGACACCAGGAGCACGCGGGGCGGCGTGTCGTCGGGTCCGGCCAGGGTCCCGCGGGCCAGGTCGATGAGCGCGCCGGCACCGCAGGCGATCTCCGAGGCGGTCTGGCCGTAGATGCCCTTCAGGTCGTTGGTGCCGAGCATGATGATGACGAGGTCCACCGGCCGGTGCGAGAGCAGGCACGGCGCCAGGTAGTCGGAGCCGTTGCGTCCCGGCTCGATGGGCGCGTCCCAGACGGTGCAGCGGCCGTTGAGTCCCTCCTCGATGACCTCGAAGCCCTCACCCAGGGCGGCGCGCATGACGCCCGGCCAGCGTACGTCTCGCGGGTGGCGGCCTCCGACCGATGGGTCGGGATGGGCCCCGTGGGTGTTCGAGTCGCCGAAGCAGACGATGGTGCGGGTCATGCTCTTCCTCCCGTGGTGTGCTGCCGGATGCGCCAGGGCCGGGCTACGTGGCCCGGCCCCTGAGTCGATGCGAAGTCGCGAGCCGCTAGACCCGGTCGGCGTCGGGGCCGAAGGCGGCCCGGATGTCCTCGCGGCTGGTGTACCAGAGCAGGAAGGCCGGGATGGCCGCCGCGGCCACGCCGTAGGCGATGTTGTTGGTGGCAAGCATCACGAACATGGCGTCCACGAGACCGAAGATGGCCATGATCATCGTGAAGAGGAGGGCCCAGGGCCGCATCGACCAGAGCGCCCAGCCCACGGCCAGGTAGATGACGCCCACGACGATGGTCATCAGGCCGACCCAGCCGACGCCACTCCCGTCGAGCTTGTCGCTGAAGAGCCCGCCGAAGACCAGCTGGAAGCCGATGACCAGCTTGACCACGGCGATGGCGACGGCGAGCGCCCCGAGCACGAGCACCCCGAATGGTCGGTTGGACATGTCCCGCTCAAGCCTCCTTACTGCTGCCGGGAGACCCCGCGTCTCTCGAGGGGACGACCCGGCGCGCCTCACCGGTAGCCTATCGCAGCGCCCGCTCCGCGAGTGCGGCTCCGCAGACGAGGATCGCTGCATCCGCAGCCATGGCAGGTCGAGCTGCCGTGCCCATCCCGACCCCGACGCCACCGTCGCCCACGTCCCGTTCCCCGTGGAGGGACGGATCCGCCGGTCAGGCCCCTGCGCACCTCCTGTGGGACCCCTGACGGCCCAGCCGTTCCCCCAGCGGGAACGCCAGCGGCCCGAAGGGGCGTGCCAGCCACTCCACCGGACACGTCCGGCGGCCGATTCGTTCCCCCAGCGGGAACGCCAGCGGCCCGAAGAGGCGCGCCAGCCACTCCCCCGACCCGTGGCGGCCCATCCGTTCCCCCAGCGGGAACGCCAGCCGCCCGAGGCGCAGCCCGAGACCCAGCACAGGGACTCGGAGGCGACCGACGAGGAAGCGGCGGATGCCCCACGGACACCCGCCGCTCGATGACCGGCCGCTGCCAGCCCGTCCTACTCGTCGATGCGGACGTAGACCGGTGCCGGGTCGCCCGCTGCCAGGGCACGCTGCGGGCTGAACGGCTCGCGACTCCGGCAGCTCGGCCGTGACGCGGCGAGTCCGCGGGATGGCGAAGGCTGCGATCGCGCCGAGGCCAACGAAGGCCGCCCCGATGAGGATGGCCGGGACCATGCCGTCCACGAAGGCCTGCGGGCTGCCGAAGCCGCCGTTGCGGGCGAAGACGGCCGCCAGGACGGCCACCCCGAAGACGCCCCCGAGTTCGCGGATGGCGTTGCCGGCGCCGGAGGCCTGGCCTTCCTCCTCCGGCCGCACCGAGCTCAGCAGGACGTTGGCGACCGGCGCGAAGAAGAGGCCCATGCCGATGCCCGAGATCAGGAAGGGCAGCACGAGCGTGGTGTATTCGACCGTCGTGCTGGAGACCAGGCCCAGCCAGGCCAGCCCGATGGCCTGCAGCGTGAGGCCCACGCCCATCAGCAGGCCGCCGCCGATGCGATCCGACAGGGCGCCTGCGATGGGCGCCACGAACATGGGCGCCAGGGTCCAGGGCAGGATGGCCGCCCCGGCCTCCAGCGGTGAGTAGAAGCGCACGAACTGCAGGAACTGCGCCAGCAGGAAGATGGAGCCGAACATCCCGAAGCTCATGAGCATCGAGGACACGTTGGCGAGGCTGAAGGAGCGGTCCCGGAAGAAGCGGGGCGGCAGCATGGGCGCCGGCGCCCGCCGCTCCCAGGCCAGGAAGGCGACCAGGAAGGCCACGCCGATGGCGAAGGAGGCCACGATGGTCGGGCTCGTCCAGCCCTCGCTGTTGCCATTGATGAGGGCCCACACGATGCCCAGCAGGCCGACGCTCGCGAACGCCACGCCCCGGAGGTCCAGCCGGCTGGCCGGGCCGTGGCTCTCGCGCAGGGCGAACCAGCCGAAGGGCACGAGGGCGATGCCGATGGGCACGTTGATCCAGAAGATCCAGTTCCAGGACACGCCTTCGACGATGGCGCCGCCGACGAGGGGACCGATGGCGATGGCCAGGCCGCCTACGGCGCCCCAGGCACCGAGCGCCACGCCGCGTCGCTCCGCGACGACGGCCGCCGAAAGAAGCGTCAGGGTGAGCGGTGTCACGATGGCCGCGCCGATGCCCTGGGCCATGCGCCCGATGAGCAGCATCTCGACGCTGGTGGACATGGCTGAGAAGGCCGAGGCGGCCGTGAAGATGGCCACGCCGATGACGAACATGCGGCGGCGCCCGAAGCGGTCGCCCAGCGCCGCGCCTGTCAGCAGGAACACCGCGAACGTCAGCGTGTAGGCGTTGACGGTCCACTCGAGCTGCTCGATGGTGGCCCCCAGCTCCTCGCGGATGACATTGAGAGCGGTGGACACGACGAGGTTGTCGAGCATGACCATGACCAGTGCCACCGACGTCACCGCGAACGTCCAGATGGCCAGTGAGCGTCCTTGCATCCTGATTCCTCCTTGCCCCTCATGTGTAGTAGAAGTGGTAGTGATTACTAACTAACTTCCGCGCCGAAAAAAGGGGGCCTCGATGGCTAGCCCTCCATCTGGCTGAAGCAGCCGTCGCGCACCATGGCCGCCCAGCCCGTCTCGGCCTCCAGGAGGCCCATCGCCCCGGCCACGTTGAGGAGCATGCCGCGGCCCAGGTAGGCCGCCAGCTCGGCCGGGTCGGCGTCGGTGTGGCGCACGATCTCCAGGACCAGCCGTCCGAAGCCTTCCTGCACCACGGCCCGGATCTCCGGGTCATCCGTGGACGCATAGGCCTGCAGCTGGATGGCCAGGTAGCGCCGGTCGCGGACGAGTTCTCCATAGGTCTCGCCCATGCGCCTGAAGGCGTCGTGCCGGTCGGAGGCGCCCCGGCCAGCCTCGCGGAAGCGCTCGACCGTGTGGTCGAAGGCCCACGCGATGGCGGCCATGAAGAGCTGCTTCTTGGTGCCGAACAGGCGGAAGAGATACGGCTGCGAGACGCCCACGTCCGCAGCGATGAGCTCCGTCGAGGTGCCGTGCAGCCCGGTCGCGCCGAAGCGGACGACGGCCGCCTGGAGGATCTCCTCGCGGCGCTCCTGGGCGGTGTGTCGGGTGGCGACGGCAGTGCTCATGCCCGCAGGTTAGTGACTACTCACAACCTTGTCAACCCCCTCATCGCGGAAGACGTCGCGGGACGCTCCTGCTGCGTCCGCAGCGTCTTCAGGTGCGCTCGATGGACCTCGCCGCCAGGCGTGGGCCGTATCGCGGTGGCACGATGCCGGAGAGTTCCAGGAGGCGCACCAGCCGCGCACGCTGGCCGCGGTACGGCTCCAGCAGCTCCAGCATGCGGGCGTCGTCGCCACGCGGCTCCCCCGCCAGGGCCCAGCTGACGAGATGGGGCAGGTGGAAGTCGCCCACGCTGATGGCGTCCGGGTCGCCGAAGGCCGCCCGCGCGGTCTCGGCCGCGGTCCAGGCACCGACCCCGGGGACCGATCGAAGGAGGGCCAGCGCCTGCTCCGGTGGCAGGCCGACTGCCGACTCGAGCCGGGCAGCCTCCCGGGCGGCGCGGATGAGGGTGACCGCGCGCCGTTGCTCCAGCCCCAGCGGGTGCAGCTCGAAGTAGGGCAGGGTGGCCAGCCGGTCGGGCGCCGGCGGCAGGTACAACCTCCCAGGACCGGGTGCCGGCTCCCCGTAGCGCAGCACGAGCCGCCGGTAGGTGCGCTTCGCTTCGAGCCCGGTGACCTTCTGCTCGATGATGGCCGGCACCAGCGAAGCCAGGACGGCGTCGCTGCGGCCGAAGCGCAGGCCCGGCAGGCTGCGCGCCAGGTCCCGCAGGGGTCCGCCCGGGCAGCACCAGGGCCGCCGGCTCGTCCTCGGCGCCCAGCAGTCCCGGCGCCTGCGCGGCGGCCCGGTCGGCTCCCGGCCCCCAGGCCGAGACACGCCAGCCAGCCTGGGCGGGAGCCAGGCGCAGCGTGGCTGGCCCGTCCGCCGTGCGCACCGCCCACCAAGCCACCGGTCCCTCGAAGCGGATGGTGGGATCGTGTGGCCCGTGCTGCAGTGGCGCCATCGTCAGCGGCGCGTCCACCTCGAAGGGCAGCCTCACCACCCGGTCGACGGCCGGCGCGGCCTCCGGTCCACCCGGCAGCGGCTGGCTCATGCCCCGGGCCAGGCCCGCGGCAGGCGCCACCGCTCACGGTCGACCCATCTCCGAGACGAAGACGAGGTTCTGTCCGAGCGACCAGAGCGCCAGCACCGTCAGCGAGACCATGAGCGCCGCCAGCGGCCACTGGCTCACCTGCCGGCCTTCACGGTGCTCGCGCCGGACGGCCGCGTGGCCCAGCCAGGCGCCCGTGACGTGGCCCAGCACGACTGCCCCGACCTGGATCGTCCACAGCGTGGAGGCGGCCAGCCAGTCGTCGCGCGGCTCCCAGGCGGCGGTCCCCAACAGGTCCCAGCCCTGCTGCAACGGGTCCGACAGCGCCACCACGATGCGCTGGCCCTCGACGAGCAGGAAGCCCAGGTAATGGGCCACGAGGTAGCCCGTGGCCACTGGCACCAGCCCGGCACCCATCGCGGCCAGGCCCACCCGCCGCGCGACGAGCAGGACGATCCAGACCAGGCCACCCAGGAAGGCGCCGAGCAGGAGCGTGTCTCCCGGCAGGCCGGGCCGGCCCACGAGGTCGGCGAAGGGTTGGGTCTGCGAGACGCCGTCCCAGATGACCGAGCCGGCGCCGATGGCCACCACGGCCAGCAGCGATGTCGACCATGGGGAGTCCGCCAGCGCGCTCCCGAAGCCGCGGCGCCGCAGTCGGCCTGCCTCGGCCGGGCCTTCCAGGCCGTACGGTGCCAGCCGCCCCAGGAGGCCGAACCAGACGCTGAAGACCTCCGCAGCCGTCGCGCCAGCGGTCGCGCCCGTAGCGAGCCATGCCCGCCAGCGTCAGGGCCGTGTAGCCGATGAGCACGATGCCCAGCGAACGCCCGGCGCTCACCCTCGCCGCAAGCTCCAGCCAGACGAAGAAGGCCAGCAGCAGCGCCGCCGGCCACGCCGCCAGCCGGGCAAGCCACGCCGCCCGCGTCGCGCCACCCGTCGCGACCGCCGCTGCCGAGTCGTCCACCACCGTGCCGCCCGACCCCGCCGAACCACGCGGCCCCAGCCGCCGGACCAGCCACGCGCCAACGTCGTGCAGCGTGCTGAACGGATCCAGCCACGACCAGGCCGGGCCCAGCAGCGCGCTCACGAGGGCCAGGCCGACCCATCCGAAGACCCACAGGATGAGCGAGGCGACCTCCGCGTCGCTGTTCCCGCCGGCGACGGTCTGCAGCACGACCCAGGTCCAGGCCGCCAGGCCCAGCGCCCGCAGACCGAGACGCGCCCACGTCGGCAGCGTGCGCAGCCGTCCGGGCGGCCGCTCGGGGGGCGGGCTGCCGTCGCTGATGGCCACGAAGACGAAGGAGAGCCCGACCGCGATGGCGGCACCGACCAGGTAGGCCGCCAGCGGCAGCGGCGCGTCCACGTCGCCGTGCAGGGCATGGGCGCTGGCCGCGGCGGGGAGGAGCAGCAGCCCTGCCAGCGGCAGCGCCACGAGCGTGGCCGCGCCGCGCATCCCCCTCCTCGTCCACATCGCCGCCGCAGCGTAGCAGCGCCGCCGCGCGAGGCTACACTTCGCGCATGCCCAAGTACCGGAAGGTCGAAGCCGAGCTCATGGACAACCCGCCCAAGCCCAAGCCGCGCGGACGGCCCATCAGCCCTGAGCAGCAGGCCCTCATCAACCGCATGAAGCAGATCAGCGACGAGTCCGTGGTCTTCGAGGCGGTCATCCAGGACGGTGAGAAGCCGGCCACCGTGCGTGCCCAGCTGATGCGCGCGGCCAAGCTGGCCGGCGTGGAGCTCGCCGTCAAGCGATCGCCGGAGGGCTTCTACTTCGGCCTCCTGACGCCGAAGCGCGCCTCCCGGCGCGGCCGGCCCCGCAAGGCTGCTCCCACCGCCTGAACTCGCTCCGTGAGCGGCGAGGCCGTCATCCAGGTCTTCGGCCGCAACGACTCGCAGGCCACGCGCCGCGCCCTGCGCTTCTTCAAGGAGCGCCGCATGGCCATCAGCTTCGTGGACGTGGCGCGACGCCCGCCGGCACCGGGTGAGCTGCGCCGCTTCAGCCAGCGCCACGGTGCTCGTGCCCTCCTCGACGAGGAGAGCAAGGCCTACCGTGACGCCGGCCTGGGCTACCTGCGCATGACTGACGACGAGGTCCTCGAGCGCCTGCTGGCCGACCCGCGACTGCTGCGCCTGCCCCTCGTGCGCAACGGCCAGGAGGTCACCGTGGGCGTCGACGAGGAGACGTGGCGTCGCTGGCAGCCGCGTCCCTGATCCCCGGCAGCTGAGGCGGCGACCCGCCGCCGCCCGGCCTGCTGAGGCGGCGACCCGCCGCTCAGTACGGGCGCAGGCTCAGCCAGTCGAGGCCTTCCACGAAGTCCGGGCCGGGACGTACGGCGCCGTAGGCGGCCAGCAGGACGCGGATGCGCGTCCCGTTCGGGTCCCGACTGAAGAGCACCAGGTCGGTCATGCCGTCGTAGTCCACGTCGGCCGCGCCCAGCCGCGTCTTCTCCACGGCGACACGATCCGTCCGTGGAGCCGCCCACAGGCGCACCGGCCGCAGTGCGCCCATGGCCTGGCCGCGCAGCAGGTCGAGGCTGGCACGCCCGCCGCTGACCGTGAGCAGCAGCACGTCCTCGCGGCCGTCGCGATCGCCATCGCCCGGAACGACCTTCACCTTGCTCGGATCGAGGGCGGTCTCATAGCGGACGTGCAGGTTCGCCATGCGCTCGGGGGCAGGAGGCAGGGGACTGCCGGTCATGGCCGTCTTGATGAGGACGCCGCCCCCCTCGGGGTTCTGGCGCAGGATGAGGTCCGCGCGACCGTCGCCGCTCACGTCGCCCGCCCAGGCGGCCGTCACGGTGCTCATGTCCTGTGGGCCGGACCACCACGGCACGGGCCGCAGGAAGCCGTCCCCCGGCTTCTTCTTGAGCACCACCAGCTGGGCGCTGCCTTCCGCCTCACCGCGGCCCAGCACGGCGACGTCGGCTCGCCCATCGGCATGGAAGTCACCCACCAGGAGCTTCGCGCCGGCCAGCGGCACGAGCATCCCGCCGTCGTACCAGGTCTGCTCTCCGCCGTAGGCGTTCCCGTCGCTCAGGGACACCCGCAGCTGACCGGTCCGCGGTCCCGTCTGGCTCAGCCACACGAGGTCCTCGTGGCCGTCGTCGTTGACATCGGCCGCCGCGAAGCCCACCAGGTCATCACCGGCCAGTCGCACGCCGGCCCGCGAGCCGGCACCGGCCGCGGTGTCGGCGGAGGTCCAGACGTGGGCCACCTGCTGGCCGTCGGTGTTCTGGACCATCGCCGCCGGATCGCCGTGCCGGGAGCCCAGCACGTCGTGCCGGCCCGCGGTCACGATCTCCAGGTTGGGGCTCAGGTAGCGGCGCAGGATCTCCCGGTAGCGCAGGCCATCCAGCCCGCAGGCGCGGCGTGCTGTGGTGGTAGAGCTTGAAGCCGTTGGCATCCGCCCCGCAGACCGTGGAGGTTCCCGCCCGGTAGCCCGTCAGGAAGAAGCGGCTGGCTCGGTCGGCCGGGCTGTACTTGCGCACGGTGACGCCCCAGGTCTCGTCCAGGGCGGCCATGATCTTGCGGCCCGGGCCATCGGGCAGGCCGACGCCGTACTTCTCCGGGTAGTAGTACTGGTCGATCGTCGTATCGACCACGTCGTAGCAGGCCTGCGTGGCGTCTGGCAGGTCCACCACGCCGCCACGGGGGTGGATGACGTGGTACCACGCGAACTGCTTGGTGGCCACGGCGCCCGCCTTGAGCGTCTCGAGCGGGTACCCGTCGGGCCACTCCACGGCCATGGTCGTGGCCACGTACTGTCGGAAGTCGACCTCCTGCACGGTGCCCACGACCTCCGGCGCCACCAGGTCTCGCTGGCTGCGCAGGACACGGATGGTCGGCGGCGGGACGTACTCGCTGGTCCACGGGGTGCACGCGGCGGCCTGCTTCCAGGCATGGCCATGCGAACGCGTCCCGGGCGCCTTGGCGGCGGTCGCGGGTGCGGCGACGAGGCTCAAGACGAACAGGCTCGCCATCACGGCGGCGAGGCCTGACGCCGACTGGGGGCGGCGCATCACGCGGAACGGTAGCGCACCTCGAGCGTGATGCCAGTCATCCGGTGGTGCCTCCACGCACCAGGACCTTCGGCGCAGGGCGCTATCGGGTACGCTCGGCCGATGCACATCGCCATCGTGGGCGCCGGCTACGTCGGCCTGGTGACCGCCGCCTGCCTGGCGCACCTGGGGCATGACGTCGTCTGCCTGGACGTGGATGCCGCGCGCGTGGCGCGCCTGCACGCGGGCGACCTGCCGGTGCACGAGCCGGGCCTGGACGAGCTGGTCGCGGAGGGCCTCCGTGCTGGACGACTCCGCTTCGCCGGGGACCGCGGGGCCATCCGGGGCGCGGAGCTGGTCATCGTCTGCGTGGGTACGCTCGACCCGGACGAGGAGTGGGATGACGCGACCGTGCGGGCCGCCGTGCGCGACATCGCCTCCGACGCGACGCTTCCCCGCGCCATCGTCATCCGCAGCACGCTGCTGCCGGGCACGGCCGCCGACATCGCCCGCGAGGCGCGCGCCATCGACGCCTCCGTGCGCATCGCCCACAACCCGGAGTTCACGCGCGAGGCGGTCGCCATCGCGGACTTCCTGTCGCCTGACCGCATCGTCATCGGCGTGGACGGCCACGACGACGGCGCTGCCGGGAGCGCCCTCGCGGAGAGCCTGCGACGGGTCTACGCGCCGCTGGAGGCGCCGGTGCTGGTCACCGACCTGACCAGCGCCGAGACGATCAAGGTCGCCTCCAACGTCTTCCTGGCGGCCAAGATCACCTTCGCCAACGAGATCTCGCGGCTGGCCGCGGCCACCGGCGCGGACGCCCAGGCCGTCGTCGACGGCATGGGGCTCGACCGCCGCATCGGTCGCAGCTTCCTCTCGCCGGGGCCCGGTTTCGGCGGCTCCTGCTTCCCGTCCCAGGCACGTGCGCTGCCGCGCCTGGCGCACGGCCACGGCGTGCAGACGCCGCTCATGGACGCCATCTGGCCCTCGAACCTGCGGCAGGCAGACTGGCTCATCGATGGCCTGGAGCGTGCGGCCGGCCGCACGGTGTCAGGCATGCGGGTCGCCCTGCTTGGTCTGACCTTCAAGGCCGGCACGGACGACCTGCGCGAATCGCCGGCCATCCGCATCGGCCGTGCGCTGCTGGAGCGCGGTGCCCACGTGACGGTCTTCGACCCGTTGGCCCTGGATCGCGGGGTCGCGTTGCTCCGCGCCGGTGGGGCCGAGGCTGATCCTCGGGCGTCAGGCTCGATGCCGCGAGCAGCGCTGCCGATGCCGTCCGTGGGGCAGGAGCGGTGGTCGTGGCCACCGAGTGGCCGGAGTTCGGGACGCTCGACTGGGCTTCGCTGGCGCCCTCCATGGCCGGTGACCTCGTCGTGGACGGCCGGCGCATCGTGGACGTCTCGGCGGCCTCGGCGGCCGGCCTGCGCGTGGTGGCGCTGGGCGTGGAAGCCACGGCTGCCCCGCTGCGGACGGTCGACGACTAGCCCGGCCGCGAACCCGCCGACCCGTCGCCCGCCGACCCGTCGCCCGCCGACCCGTCGCCCGCCGACCGGCCGAGCTGCCGACTCGACCGACTGGCGAGGATGAGCCAGGCCGCGACCAGGCCCGCCAGCGCGCCCAGCGTGTCGATGGCCACGTCCTGCGGGCGCCCCGAGCGGTTCGGCACCAGCGACTGGTGCAGCTCGTCGCTGACCGCGTAGAGCACCGTCAACACCAGGGCCAGGGCGGCTCTCGACCAGCTGGGCCGGCGGTTCGCGCTGAGCGCGTGCAGGATGAGGCCGCTCAGCATGCCGAAGGCCGCCATGTGCGCCAGCGCGCGGAGGGGCCGGTCCACCTCAGCGTCCTCGCTGACGCGCAGCCCGCTGACCGACGACAGCGCGAAGATCAGACCCATCCAGGCGGCCACGGCCAGCCAGCGGGCCACGGCGCGGCGTCGCTCGCGCGGCTCGTTCACCGCGGCAGCGCGATCTCCACGCGGCCGTCCCGGATGCGCAGCGGGAAGTAGCGCAGGCGCCGCACCCGGGTGAGGGCGCGCGCCCGGGCCTTGGCGTCGGTCGGCGGGGTGGCAGGCGTGGCGCCTTCCGGCGTCCAGGCGGGGTGCGACCCGCCATCGGCATCCAGGCCACCCGTGGTCGGGAAGCTGACGACCTCACCGCTCGCGCAGGTCGAACGAGCCCCGGTGCAGCGGGCAGTGGATCAGGCAGCCCTCGAGGCGCCCGACGCTGAACGGGGCGGCCATGTGCGGGCACCGGTCCTCGATGGCGGCGACGCCCGCCTCGCCGTGGACGATGAGCACGTCCAGGTCGCCGCGAGTGATGCGCAGCATCGTGCCGGGCGGGACGTCGGCCATTCCGCCACGGCCTCGTACGGCGAGGCCGAGGTGCCGGGCACCTGGAGCCCGGGAGGGAACGGCTGCGGGCTTGGCGACGTCATGACGGCATCCTACCGCCGGCATCGGCCGAGACGACCTCCGGCGACCCGCATCTGACTCGGAGGACCAGCCATGCACGCCCTGACCGCCGGCTCCCGCCGCGCGCGCCCGACCTCGCTCCACGTGTTCCTCGCGCTCGTCACCATGGTGGTGACGCTGGCGCTCGCCATCGGTCTGGCTGGGCAGCCGCGCGCCGACCGGGAATCGATGGCCGACGAGGAGCTCCGCTTTCGACGCGAGCCTCGCCGGTGCCACGAGCCTGGTCGAGTCACGTGACGGCGCGGCCGATGTCTTCGTGGAGGCGCCGCTGGCAGCCCCGCCAGCCGAAGTCTCCGTCGCGGATGTCCAGGCGGGCGTCGACATGCCGATGGTGACCGCTGAGGCCGAGTCCCGGGTCGATGACGCGCACATCGTGCGCACCGCCAGCCTGGAGCTGGAGGTCCAGGACGTGGCCGCGTCGCTGCAGGCCGCACGCGCCGCCATCGCCGGCCTGGGCGGCTACGTCTCCGGGCTCGGACGCCTACGACCAGGGCGAGAGCCGCTGGGCAACGGTGACGTACCGCGTGCCCGTCGAGCACTTCAACGAGGCCATCGACGCCCTGCGCGGCGAGGCCGACCGGGTGGTGCGCGAAGCCACTGGCTCGGTCGAGGTCACCGGCCAGGTCATGGACCTCGACGCCCGCATCGCCAACCTGCGCGCCTCGGAGGCGGCCCTGGTGCAGATCATGGACCGCGCCGGGCGCATCGAGGACGTGCTCTCCGTGCAGATGCGCCTCGAGGAAGTCCGCGGCCAGATCGAGCAGCTGGCCGCCCAGCGCGCCTACCTCGCCGACCAGGCCGCGCTCTCCACGCTGACCGTCAACTGGTACACGCCGGTGGCCGCCGTGGCCGCGGCACAGGAGGGCTGGGACCTCGGCAGCGAGGTCGACACCGCCCTGGCGCAGACGGTCGAGGCGCTGCAGGGGCTCGTCAGCGTGGGCGTCTGGTTCGCCGTCGTCCTCCTGCCGCTCGTCCTCCTGCCACTGCTGGCGCTGCTCCTGCTGGTCGGCCTCGTCCGGCGGCGTGCGCGGCGCAAGGGGGCTGACGCGGCCGCTGCGGCATGATGCGCAGGTCAGCCAGAGCCCCCGCCAGGAGACCGACCGCCATGCGCTTCGCACTGATGACCGAGCCGCAGCAGGGCTACAGCTACCAGGACATCCTCGACACGGCCCTGGCCGCGGAACGGCTCGGCTTCGAGACGTTCTTCCGCTCGGATCACTACTCGAGCTTTCCGGGCGAGCCCGACCTGCCGACCACGGACGCCTGGACGACGCTGGCCGGCCTGGCCCGGGAGACGACGCGCATCGGTCTCGGCACCATGGTGTCGCCCGTGACGTTCCGCATCCCTGGCTCGCTGGCCAAGGTCATCTCCACCGTCGACGACATGAGTGGCGGTCGCGTGGAGATGGGCGTGGGCGCCGGCTGGAACGAGCCCGAGCACGCTCGCCTGGGCATCCCCTACCCGGACACCGTCGGGCGGGTGGACCGCCTGGAGGAGGAGCTGGCCATCCTGCGCGGACTCTGGGACGAGCCGGACGGCTGGTCGTTCGAGGGGGTCCACTACCAGGTGCGCGACTCGCTCCTGCGGCCGAAGGGCCGCCGGCCCAACCTCATCATCGGCGGCACCGGCAAGCCGCGCTCCATCCGGCTCGCCGCCCGCTATGCCGACGAGTACAACGTCAGCTCGTCCGCACCGGCCCAGGTGCGCGACGACGATGGCCCGCCTGGACGCGGCCTGCGAGGCCATCGGGCGCGACCCCGCCAGCCTGGCGCGATCGGTGATGGCCGGCACCCTGGTCGGCCGTGACGATGAGGACATGGCGCGTCGCACGGAGGCCCAGGTGGCCATCTTCGGCGACGCCGGTGACGAGGCGGCGGCCTGGCTCGACGCCCGCCGTGACCGCTGGATCCTGGGCACGCCGGACGCGGCCCGCGCCCGCATCGCCGAGTACGCTGAAGCCGGCGTCGAGCGCCTCCTCTTCCAGGACTTCCTGCCGCGCGACCTCGAGCACGTGGCGCTCATGGCGGAGCTGGCCGGGCTGTCCGGGTCCTAGCCTCCCAGTCCTGTGCCGTCCCACGGCACAAACGTCCGGGAGCGCCCGTCCGACTCCTTCACCACGGTCCTCGACGGATGTTCGTGCCGCCCCACGGCACGAACGACGACCGAGACGTCCTCGACCGACCCTCACCGGGCGCGGCCGTTCGTTCGGCCGAAGCTTGTGCCGTCCCATGCGACGGACGCGGAGGCCGCCTGTCGGGCGGTCACCTGTGAGGGTCGTCAGCGGGGGCTGGGCCGTTCGCGAGCGACGCGTCAGCGCACGCGGCCCAGCCGCGCCAGGGGCCAGTAGCGGAACCACGGCCGGCCTTCGACCGTGGTCGGGTCGACCGCGCCGAACTCCCGTGAGTCGGTCGAGCCGGTCGGGTCGTCGCCGCCGACCTGCAGCCAGCCCCGCTCATCGAGGGCGGTCACGCGTTTCACGAGCAGGCGGCCAGGCTCCCGCGGGTCGGGCGCCAGCACCAGCTCGCCAACGCCCGGCGGCCGCTCCCGGTAGGCATCCGGGTCGGCCAGCAGCCAGTCGCCCGGCAGCAGCGTGGGGGCCATGCTGGCTCCCACCACCGCCACCCGGTGCGACCACGAGCGTGCCAGGAAACGTGCGGCACGCGCCCCCAGCCAGGCCATCGCGGCACTCGCCTCGATGACGATCGCCGCGATGGCGATCCGCGTGTGCAGCGGGCGAGGACGGGTCATCCCGCGCTGGTCCGCCGACCTGGGGTCAGGGACGGCTACGAGGCCGCCATGCGCGTCTTGGCTGGACCGCCGCTGCCCTTCCACATCTCGTCGACCTGGTCGATCAGGGCCAGCAGCTTCTTGGCCGCCTCGAGGTCCACGCCCTGCTTGACGGCCGAGGCCTGCTTGGAGGCGCGCCAGCAGACGTCGTGCAGGTCGGGGTACTGCTCGACGTGCTCGGGCTTGAAGTAGTCGTGCCAGAGGACGTCGATGTGGTGCTTGACGAGCTCCGCGCGCTCCTCCTTGACGACGATGCAGCGGGCGCGGAAGACCTCGTCGGACGAGGCGTGGTAGCGCTCGATGATGCGGTAGCAGGACTCGGCCTCGATGCGGGCCTGCTCGGGGTCGTAGACGCCGCAGGGGATGTCGCAGTGGGCGTGGGCGCTCCTGGTGGGAGCGATGAGACGCAGCAGATCCATGGGGCTCTCCTTGTTCCGGTCGGCGGTGGTCCAGGCGGTCAGGCCGTCGGGAAGCCGTGACGTCGCCCGGCGATTCTGCCATGCCTGTGACGCCGGCCCGGCCGGGCGGCCCGAACACGCCGCTGGACACCTGCCCGTCCCGCACTCCGGCTTGACAGGTCCCTGACCCGCCGCTAGGCTCCCCACATTGTCGGTCGTTCTTATCGACAATATAGGTAATGTAGGGAATAGCTCACGGGGGTGCACTGATGGACGCTGGCCGATCCGTGGCGGGGGGAACCTCCGCCGACCCCACGACGCGTGGACGTCACGGGACCCTTGTCACGCTTCTCGCGGGAGCCGCGCTGGCGGCCTCCGCCCTCCTTGCCACCCCCGTCGGGAGCCTGGCCCAGGACGCTTCGCCGTCGCCGGTCGCGGTGACCCCGGGCGCGGTGACCCTCGTCGCCTACTCCACCCCGCGCGAGGCGTATGAGGAGATCATCCCGCTCTTCCAGGCCACGGAGGCCGGCGCCGGCATCGAGTTCGAGCAGTCCTACAGCGGCTCCGGCGACCAGAGCCGGGCCGTCGAAGCCGGCCTGCCGGCCGACCTCGTGGCCCTCTCGCTGTGGCCGGACGTGGAACGCCTCGTGGAACCCGGCCTCGTCCCGGCCGACTGGGACGAGAACGAGTACCAGGGCATCGTCCACGACAGCGTCGTCGTCTTCGTCGTCCGCCCCGGCAACCCCAAGGGCATCGCTGACTGGGACGACCTCGTGCGCGAGGACGTCGACGTCATCACCCCCAACCCCTTCACCTCGGGCGGGGCGCAGTGGAACATCCTGGCCGCCTACCAGGCGCAGCTCGAAGCGGGCAAGACCGAGGACGAGGCGCTCGCGTATCTCACGCAGCTCGTCGCCAACACCTCGGTCATGGACCGCAGCGCGCGCGAGTCGCTGGCCACCTTCATGGCCGGCCAGGGCGACGTCATGATCGGCTACGAGAACGAGGCCATCTTCGCGCAGCAGATGGGTCAGCCCATCGAGTTCGTCATCCCCGAGTCCTCGACGATGCTCATCGAGAACCCCGTGGCCGTGACGACCGTGGGTGACGCGCTCGTGCCGGCCACGGCCTTCGTGGACTTCCTGTACTCGCCGGAGGCGCAGCGCGTCTTCGGCCAGAAGGGCTTCCGGCCGGTCGTTCCGGAGGTCCTGGCCGAGTTCGACTATCCCGAGATCGCCAACCTCTTCACCATCGAGGACCTGGGTGGCTGGGCGGAGGCCCGTCCCCGCTTCTTCGACCCTGAGACCGGCATCGTGGCCGGCATCTTCTCCGAGCTGGGCCGCGACGCGGCATGAGCGTCAGCTCCCCGACAGCGCCCGCCGTCCGGGGGCCGGCATCCCTGCGGTATGACGGCCGGGGCCTCCTGGGCCCCGGCATCACCGCGGCCTACCTCAGCCTGCTCGTCCTCATCCCCATCTCGGCCATCCTGTGGCGCTCCGTCTCCGATGGCCTGGGCGAGTTCTGGGAGGCGGTCACCTCGCCCCAGGCCCTCGCGGCCCTGCAGCTCACCTTCACGCTCTCGGCCGTCGTCACCGTCATCAACGCCTTCATCGGCTCGGCCATCGCCTGGGTGCTGGTGCGCGACGACTTCGCTGGCAAGCCCTTCATCAACGCCCTCATCGACCTGCCCTTCGCGCTGCCCACCATCGTGGCCGGCCTGACCCTGCTGGCGCTCTACGGCCCCATGAGCCCCTTCGGCATCAACGCCGCCTACTCCCAGGTGGGCATCATGCTGGCGCTCCTCTTCATCACGCTGCCCTTCGTCGTGCGCGCCGTGCAGCCGGTCCTCGAGGAGCTCGACCGCGAGATGGAGGAGGCGGCCGCGTCCCTGGGCGCCTCGTCGCCGACCGTCCTGCGCCGCGTCGTCCTGCCCAACCTGCTGCCGGCCATCATGACCGGCTCAGCGCTCGCCTTCGCGCGCTGCATCGGCGAGTTCGGCTCGGTGATCCTCATCGCGGGCAATATCCCGTACCGCACGGAGATGGCCTCGGTCTACATCTACGGCCAGGTGGAGGCTGACAAGCCCGGCTCGGCCTCGGCCGTGTCCGTGGTGCTGCTCGTGGTCTCGCTGGCTGTGCTGGCGGTCTTCGACGTCCTGCGCCGGCGCATCTCGCGACATGAGGAGGCCCCGGCGTGACCACCACCGCCAGCGCCTCCCAGGGGGCCGCGGCCCGCGGCGCCCCCATCGCCACGACCAGGGGCCGCGTCCTCCGCCTCTGCCTGCGCCTCGTCGTGCTGACCTACCTGACGCTCATCCTGGCCCTGCCCGTCTTCATGGTCTTCTGGCGCACCTTCGAGGACGGCCTGGAGCCGGTCCTGAAGGCCATCAGCCGGCCCGCCTTCCAGTCGGCCTTCTGGATGACGCTCCAGATCACGGCCATCGCCGTGCCCATCAACACGGCCTTCGGCATCCTGGCGGCCCTCATGCTGGTGCGCCGGCGGTTCCCGGGCCGCTCGCTCCTCAACGCCCTCATCGACCTGCCCTTCGCCATCTCGCCGGTCGTCATCGGCCTCTCGCTGGTGCTCGTCTACGGCAAGAACGGCTGGCTCGGCGGGCTCCTCTCGGACCTCGGCATCCAGGTCATCTTCGCCATGCCCGGCATGGTCCTGGCCACCATGTTCGTGTCGCTGCCCTTCGTGGTCCGCGAGGTCATGCCGGTCCTGCGCGAGATCGGCACCGACCAGGAGCAGGCCGCCTACACCCTGGGTGCCTCCGGCTGGCGGACCTTCTGGCGGGTGACCCTGCCGTCCATCCGCTGGGGCGTCATCTACGGCGTCATCCTGACCACGGCCCGCTCGCTGGGCGAGTTCGGGGCCGTGGCCATCGTCTCGGGCAAGATCTCGGGCAAGACCGAGACCCTCACCACGCACGTCGAGGAGCGCTTCCAGGCCTTTGACCTGGTGGGGGCCTACACGGCCTCGATCGTGCTCGCCTGCATGGCCCTCCTGGTGCTGTTGGCCATGACCGTCTATCAATCCGGCTGGTTGGGAAGGAGGATCGGGCGTGGCCATCAGCATGCAGCGTCTGACGAAACGGTTCGGTGACTTCGTCGCTCTCGACGACGTCTCGCTGGAGATCAGGGACGGCTCGCTGACCGCGCTGCTGGGCCCCAGCGGCAGCGGCAAGACGACGCTGCTGCGCATCATCGCCGGCCTCGACGTGCCCGACACGGGCACCGTCCTGCTCGACGACCGTGACGTCACGCGCGTGCCGCCGCAGGACCGCGGCATCGGCTTCGTCTTCCAGCACTACGCGCCCTTCAAGCACATGACCGTCTGGGACAACGTGGCCTTCGGCCTGACCATCCGCAAGCGGCCCAAGGACGAGATCCGCCGCACTGTCGGCGATCTGCTCCAGCTGGTGCAGATCGCGCACCTCGCCGACCGCTACCCCGCGCAGCTCTCCGGCGGCCAGCGGCAGCGCATGGCGCTCGCCCGGGCGCTCGCCATCCAGCCTTCCGTGCTGCTCCTCGACGAGCCCTTCGGTGCGCTCGACGCCCGCGTCCGCAAGGAGTTGCGCATCTGGCTGCGCCGCCTTCACGACGAGACGCACGTGACCACGGTCTTCGTGACCCACGACCAGGAGGAGGCCATGGACGTGGCCGACCACATCGTGGTCATGGATCAGGGCAGCATCGAGCAGCAGGGCACGGCTCGCGACCTCTATGAGCACCCCGCCAACGAGTTCGTGATGAGCTTCATCGGCCCGGTCACCCGGCTCGGCGACGCGTATGTGCGGCCGCACGACATCGAGATCCTCCTCGCACCCGAGGAGGGCAGCCGCCTGGCCGTCGTGGAACGTGTCGTGTACCTCGGCTTCGAGGTGCGCGTCGAGC